>CAZPOV010000013.1:0-87672 GCA_964588335.1 uncultured Pseudobdellovibrionaceae bacterium
AATGAAATTATTAGATTTCCCTCTTGCTTTTCCTGAACGAGGCCAATAACTCCTGACAAGTCACCTGTAGCGATCGGCGAAGGATCAGCCTTATAGTGATCAAGCTTTGTGTCTACACCAAACGTTGTAGCGAAAACATTGTCTACAGCTTCAGATAAAATCTCAATTAAAGATTCTTGAGTTGCAATAGTTTTGTAAACAGCAGCTCCCATTAAGACACCTTACTGAGTCTTTCAATAAGATTTAGTATCTTTTGTTGCACAATATCCTTACTGCATGGCTTTACAATATAATCAGTGGCTCCCTCCGTAAATGCGGATAGAACTTGTCTTTTTTCGCCTTCAGCAGTGACCATCATAATTGGCAAGTTTTTAAACTCTTCAGAGGAGCGACAAAACTTTAATACATCCATGCCATTTTTCCCAGGCATATTCCAATCGAGAAACATTAGGCCGACAGGCGATGAGTTTTGGTACTCTTGTTTCAAAATTGACATCGCTTCTTCGCCGTTCGCGGCTTCAACAACTTCATGGAACTCAATTTCAGCAAGAGAATCCCTAATAATTTTTCGAATTAACTGAAAGTCATCAACAATCAAAACTTTTGTCTTGGGGCTAATCATTTAGCTTCTCCCTTTTTCGTTACATGCTATTCTACTTACCTAATCGGTTAAATTTCTGTAAAAATTAACGCTAAATAGGGGATAAGAATGATTGTACAACAAATAACATCTTCAAATGTCGACGACCTTGCCAGCCAGTTGTCAAATGACTTCAAAAACAAATCTTTTGGGCTCTTTTTTTGTTCGAATAAAATAATGAAAGACGTTATGGAAAAGAAAGTTTTTGCCAATATCGAATGCCCAATCGTTGGCTGTTCCACTTCTGGCGAAATTTCAGAAAATGGTGTTGACGATGAATCTATTGTATTAAGTCTCTGTCAATTTCAATCCGATGTTGCAGTACGTTCGAGTTCGGTCAGTATTTCCGATTATCCAGATTTAAAATCAGCTGGAAAAGCTTTAGGAGAAAAGGTTCATTTTGAGAAAATGAAAGCCGTTTTGCTCTTCGCTGTGGGTGTCAACGTCAATGGAAGCGAAATCGTGGCTGGAATAAGCGAAGTCGTCGGCACTGAAATACCTGTCACTGGTGGCCTGGCAGGAGACAACGCTAATTTTGTTGAGACCTTCGTCAGTCTCAATGGAAAAACTTCAAAGGATATGATTGTAGCTATTGCTTTAGGTGGAGAAAAGCTCAATGTGAGTTTTGCCTCTCAAGGGGGATGGCAAGCCTTTGGACCAATGCGAAAAATCACAAAGGCAGAGAATAATATTCTCTATACTATCGATGGTGAACCGGCTTTAGACATTTACAAAACCTATTTGGGCGACAAAGTTGATGAATTGCCTGGAGCGGGTCTTCTCTACCCTTTCGCTGTTGAAAGCGATCCCGGTGAACCTCCCATTATCAGAACAATCCTTGGTATCGACGAAAGCAATGGCAGTCTTATTCTTGCCGGCGATGTGAGAGAGGGAACGGAGCTAAAGCTAATGCACACAGGAACTGAAGGATTGGTTGAGGGTGCAAAAATTGCGGCCAAACAGGCATTGGAGCAAAACAATGGTGCCAATGGTCTCGCTATCCTTGTAAGTTGTGTTGGAAGAAAGATCGTCATGGGAACTGATGTTGATGATGAAGTCGATATAATCAAGGATATTTTTGGTGACGAATCGACTCTGACTGGGTTTTACAGCCATGGTGAAATTTGTCCTCATGAAAAGGGCAAGTCTGCACGACTTCATAATCAGACAATGACTATCACACTGATAACTGAAGCCTCGTAATCAAAGAAACTTTAGAATTTTTTTGTTTTTTGATCGAGCTTGCGTAACTTTTGCAAGTTGATCATACGGGTGTAGTAATTAGGATCGTGCTTGACGACCGCAGGCTGACGCCGCGGTCGACGACTGATACCCTGAATTCTCTTATTGAATTTCACTTCAGCCACTTGTCCCATTTTTCCCAGGTACTTCATAGGGTTTAAAGGGACGTTGTGACAACGGACCTCAAAGTGCAGGTGCGGTCCGGTGCTGCGCCCAGTGCGCCCCACATAACCGATGGTTTGCCCAAGATTCACCCAATCCCCTTCTTTAACCGCATACTTCGACAAATGGCCATAAAGAGTGGTGTAGCTATTGCCGTGATCAATGATAATTGTTTTCCCGTAAGCGCCTTTGCGCCGAGCCGTCTTCACCTTACCGGCGCTTCCCGCCAAAACAGGTGTTCCAGTTTTACCGCGAAAATCGATACCCGCATGAACATGCCGACGTCCCGACATGGGATGAGTACGGTACCCATAGCGACTGGTCATGTTGGCGCGAACCGGTTTGTCTATATATGGAGACTCGTTACAGACCTTTTCTTCAACCCATACGTTGTAAGATTTCTGATAACGGCGAACGTGACTATTTTTGGTCAGAGTTTTCGTGAAGGCTTTCTTTTGATAGATTTTTGCGAGGTTAACAGACTTTGATGTCATTTTGTTTTCTAACCATGTGTGCCCCGGAAAGTAGGATGCCAAGACCACGGGATCTACATCATCGTAGCTGTATTGCATATTTTCAACTGTCTCATTCTCGTTCGCGCTGCCAAAATGAATCGCTTTGGTGATCAAAGTTGCGAACATGCTGACGAAGAATAAGAAAAAGAAACGATTCATGTGCAGATACCTCGTGTTGTTAAAAAACTATCGGCACATATCGAGACAATTTTAAGAATTTCGAGCCGCACAAACGTCCAATTCTTAGCTGGTAATTATAGGCAAAACTGTCGAAAGTTTTTAACCCTTGGATTTTTCACATTTTTTTTTGCTGTACGCTTTTGAGAATCGTAAAAAAGTTAGCCGACTAAATTTAAAACAGTGTGTGCGTTTTCTTTAAACACTTGAGGGGTGTCTAAATTCTATTCGATTCAGCCCAACGTCTCGTCCAGAGATTTTAACTTTAGTCTAAGTTCACCGAAGGTCTAGGCATGTCACGAAATGTTTAAAGGAGGACAGGCATGAAATTGAAGGCGTTCGTTTTAACTATGTTTTTACCAGCTTTGATGCTCATTGGTTGTGGACAGCTTGAGACCAATGAAACGACTGCCGGAAACGCACTACAAAATGGTGTTAATGAAGGAGTTATTACTGAACAAGAGGCTAACTCGATAAATGAGGATCTTCTTGATGAATCAGTTGAAATGACAGAAGTGAGTTCCAACTCAATTATGATGAAAGTGGGTGGAGCTGAATTACTGATCGACTTTATTGAAAACCTTACCGGTGCCCCGGAAGAAATAGCCATGATTGTCAATGGCGTTGAAGTCACCACGCAAGTGGCTGCAAATCCTGAAGCTTTACAAGGTTTAATTGCCTCATTGGTTTCTTCACAATTGGAAGGAAAAGAAGTTTTTGGAATGCCACTGATGGACTTAGTCAATATGGGACTGGGACTGATCTCTGGTGACACCGACAAAGCCGACTTTACAAATTTATTTGGAACTTTGGTTCGTGGAGCTCTTGGAATGTTTATGAACAGTTCACCTGTGGGTGCCATCATTGGGTCTCTGGCTGGACCGCTTTTAGACAACGTTTTTGGAGCTGATCCAAATGCCAATAGCGGAAACAACAATAACGCAAATAATAACAATAATAATAACTCAGGCGGAGGCGTCTTGGGTAACATCGTCAATACCATTGGAGGAGCATTAGGCGGTGGATCCAACAACAGCAGCCCTCTGGGTGGAATTTTTAGTCTCATCACGAATCTCTTCAAATAAACCTTATCCCCTAGAAAAGGAGCCAAAATGGTTTGGCTCCTTTTCGCTTTTTTAATCCTGCGTCAAACAAGGTCTTGTTAAGAGCGCAGCTAGTCTTTGACTCTCTTCGAAAAAGTGAATACCCCTAAGATCTGGGGGATTTATGAAACCAACCGTTTTAGCTTTATCTTTGATTTCACTCATGTTTTTTAGCAACCAAGCCGAGGCTCAACACCTCACCCAGCTCGGTGAGCGGTTAAGCTCGTGTAAGAATCTGGAAAACGATGACTTTCTTATCACCTACAATGACGCTTTAAATCCAGAGGCCAAATCCAAAATGCAATCCGATCAGCTGCGTACAGCCATTGTCGATGCCGACAATTGTTTTCGTGTCGGAACTGAACTGAAGTTGGTTCTGGAAAATGATGACTTTCCTTTTCTGGGGCGCGGCCTTGTCGAAGAAATGAAAATCGTCAGCAAAAACCAACTCCTTAAAGATCCTCTCAACGAATTCAGTTTAAACAGCACACGATCTTACATCGCCGCCAATCCCGCCCGCCGCTACGCCATTATCCGTTTCAAAGTGACCGAAAAAATACAAGCGGCCTACGTCAACGAAAAATACCAACGCTTGCCCAGTTGTTTTCCCGCCTACAGCGATTGGGAAGCGATGCCGGTTGACGAAAAGCTTCACGCTGATATTCGTGCAAAAAGAGTCAAAGCCTTAATCTGGAACGGAACCTACAACTGTTACAAAGTGGGTATCTTCACCGAGATGTATCTTAAAAGAGAACGTCGAGAAGAGAAAACAGCCAAACAGGAACGCCGACAAGAAGAGCCTGAAGAGAGCCTGGGTTATATCGTGCCAACCGAATTGTTTTTAGTCCATTACACGAATCTGGAACAAAAACACGCCGATCTTCTGGGAGAAAACTTAGCCGATCTGAAACAGACATTAGAGAAAAACAAAGAAATCGACGGCGGCTGGGTGACGATGGTGCATTTCAATTACGAGGCCATCCATCCTAAAGATCTTCCCGACGACGAAGAAGACTCTTCGACCGAGGATTAATACAAATCCTGCCGCCACACCCGTTGCGTTGATGGACTGGCGGCAACCACTTCAAATGAAATGCGCCCCACCTCGCGCTCATCAGAGGTCAAAACTCGAACCTGCCAGTCCCCTTCTTCAAAATTTGATTTGTAAGCATAGCCTCGATAACCTTGGTCACGCCCCCCCTTGATTGGCAAGGGAATCGCGTCGCGTCGGCTCCACCCCTTTGCTGTGGAATAGTACCAAACCAATTGCAATTGATCGGAGAACTGTGTCGGTGAAAAAATGGAGACAAAGCAGTGCACACTGTCCCCGTCTCGCTTCACAAAAGTTTGCGCTCCCGACTGCCACAGGCGCCACCAGTCTCTTTCATAGCTCAGGACATAGCGATCATCGGGTTTTTGAATTTCGTGATAAATGCCAATAAATTTTAAAGAAATGGGAACAGGAGGCAACAGCTTTACAGCGTATAGCACAACAAATGTGATTTGGATGAATAACCCAGGCAGCAATAAATTCTTTTGAACCCAGCGCAGATCCCCTTTTTTGCGATGAACACGAGTGCACAGAAGATAATAAACCGCCATGCTAATCGCCATCGCAATAAGAAATGGCAAAGTGCCAATCTCGCCGGTTAACACCGGAACCAAGTAAATAAAGTAAGATGATAAACACAACGCCAAAAGGGCCGAGCGGATAACAATTCCACGCTTTTGCACCTGTGGCAATTCATTAATAATCAACAGTCCAGCCAGAAAAAACATAAACGCAAAAGATGTCATCAAAGACGTGCTTTTAAAGTAAAAAATGGTGTACAAACTTAACAAGCTTCCGAATAGAAAATGCAAAATCTCAACATGCCATTTCCACAGTTTGGCAAAAAAACCATTTTCTTTTAAAAAGATTTGCGGCGTCACCACTTCCCAATAAACGAAGATCAGCAAAAAAATCAGATACACCATCTGCTGGATCAGGGAAAAGGCCTGATCAATTCGATCTGTCGTTAGTATATCAAATAAGAATCCTCCGATGAAAAAAGCGGCGGGGAAGTAACCTTGATAATTTTGATAAATCTGACGCATAATAGGATTTTAACAAAAGGTACCCTTATGACAATTTTTAAAAAAATTATTGACCAAGAAATCCCCGCCGACATCGTCTACGAAGATGACGTTTGTCTGGCGTTTCGCGACGTCAGCCCACAGGCTCCGACTCACCTTTTATTGATTCCCAAAAAAGAAATTCGTTCAATGAATGATATCGACAAAGGTCAAGACAAAGAAATTCTTGGTCACCTTATGGTCACCGCTCATCAAATCGCCAAAGACCAAGGCTTGGGTGAGGATGGTTACCGGATTGTGATCAACACCAATGACAATGGCGGGCAAACTGTGTTTCACCTCCACATCCACATCCTTGGCGGACGCGCCATGCAGTGGCCCCCGGGCTAGATTCCCGACGTGATGAAAAACATTGATATACAGGGAAAAGAGAATTTTAAATCAGAGAGATTGAAACGCCCCTCCTTTTGCAGGAGGGACCTTTTGCCTAGCGAGCTGGCTTAACCGCAACAACCTTCTTTTTTGCCATCTTTGTGTTTGTGACCGTGTTTGTGACCGTGTTTTTTGTCACCACAGCAGCCTTTTTTATCACCCATTTTTGATTTCCAATGCGCTTTCTTTTCTTGTTTGCTAATTTTCCCGTCATTGTTGGAATCCATGGCTTTAAAGGATTCAGAGTGAGCTTTGTCAAACTCCTCACGGCTAATATCACCGTCACCATTGGCATCCATTTTTTCCCACATTTTATTTTTATGATGCTTCTTATGGTGACCTTCATGGTGATGGTCTCCTTTTTTATGGGCACAGCCCACCACTGAAAAAGCTGTTAGACTGACTAAAATCACAAGCCAATTTTTCATACCTCACTCCTTATTTAAAGTTACGTCTTTCAGGGTAGACCTTGACGCCAATGCAGGCAAGTTGGGATCTGTCAGATTGTTGCGGTGGTGTCTAAAATGTATCTCAAGGGGCCAGACGCTTAGCTTGCCAGTCGCCCTGTAATGAAGGGCGGGTGAACTTCATGCGATCATGAAGTCGAAACTCCTGAGCCTGCCAAAATTCAAAGCTCAAGGGTTGTAGGCGATACCCGCCCCAGTTTTCTGGGCACGGAATATTATCCTCTGCAAAACGCTCTTCCATCGCCTGAACTTTCTTTTCAAGCTCTTCGCGATTGCTGATCTCCTGGCTTTGTGGAGACGCCCAGGCGCCGATTCGACTGCCTCTAGGACGAGTCTGAAAATAGGCATTGGAATGTTCATAGGGCAATTTTTCAATCGTTCCACGCACTCGAATTTGTCGATGCAATGGCAGTGGCCAATGAAACACCATGGCGGCCTTGGGATGTTTATCCAACTCCTGACCTTTTTCGCTGTCATAGTTTGTGAAGAAACACAGTCCGTTGTCATCAAACTGCTTTAAAAGCACAACCCGCGCTGAAGGCATGCCGGATTCATCAACGGTTGCCAATGTCAGGGCTGTCGGCTCGAAATTGTCGGCCTTCCCGGCCAGATTGAACCATTCTTTAAAAACTTTAAAAGGATTGTCATCTTTTTTGATCCATTGACTCATGGTTCATTATTTAGCTCACCCTAAGCCTTATGTCGAGAACCTTCCTTCCCCATCGTCCTGTTTCATTTTGGAACTGTTCAGCTAGAGCGCGTCTAAGCCGATAGGACATCATGGCAGCAGAAAGAAACTTGGAAGACTTGTATCCACGAGCCCCTCGCTATGAGATTGAATTGGGCGACAATCAAATTGTCCGTTTTGCTCATATGCCCAAAGGCTCTAAGGCGATGCACACCCGTATTCTCAATTTGTCAGAATCGGGCATGGCCTTTCTGGTCCCCTACTTAACCGCACCGCAAGAGGGTGAAAAGATCAAAGTGGAGTTTTCTGGCCCCAATACCGAGCCGATGGCTTGCTTTGCAAAAGTGGTTCGAGTTGAGATTCACCGTACCTATCATAAAACACGTGAGCCACAAACTTTCAAAGTGGTTGCTATCGAATTCATCAACCTGCACCCCAAACAAAGACAGATGCTCGCCACTGGAGTTCTCAGTCAGTTGCAAAAAAAACACCGCGAGTACCTTCGCGACCAAGCCTGGAATCGCTTTATTTGGTTTTTCTTGGGGATGGGACACAATTTAAAAGCTTTGTTATCCCGCGTCTTTCCCCTACGAGGCAATGCCCAAGCCGACAAAAACGATGACGACAAACACAACAACTACATCGATGTGTAAAGGTAGAAATTGATGAGCCGAAAGAAGCTTGCTTTTAAAATTGTTATCGCCTTGGTTCTGAGTTTTGGGTTCTGGTCCTACTTTAAAATGCGCCTCGAAAGAATCAGTGCGATTGGCGAAACCCAGCGCTACCAAAAAAATCAAAAAACTGTCACTCAACAAAGGCAGCAAGCCCAAGAAAAAATGGGATATTCAAAATCACAAAAAAGACAGCCTAGCCAGTCTCAACCGAAAAGACTTTAATGTTTGAAAAAACACACAATCACAAACGAACCGTCTGACATTTGAATTTGAAAAAAGATTTACATAAAGACTGACCACGCCACAGGCCACACTGACAGCTCGATCGCTTCAACTGACCTATTTTTAAATCCAGATCAGGACCGTACTTCCAAACTCCGGTGCGGGCCCAGTGATTTTTAAGATTTTGACAGTAGACCTCAGCCTGTCTTCTAACTGGTTCATCATTGCGATCAAGACACTGCAAAGGGGCCTCTGATATATTGGTGAAACAGTATCGTCCCTGTTCAATTTGCCCCACTAAAGACCCATTCATCCCCGCCGGACAGTTAGAGATCGTGTTTGGGGGAAAAGAAGGAGCTTTCGGGAGATTTTGTTTCAAGGGTCTTGGTTGGGGCTGAGGGACTGGCTGACTCATTTTGTTCCGAGAAGTCTTCGCATCCTTACTTTCTAACCGAGCCCTCTCGTTCGATGCGGTTTCAAGCTTCTGGGACGGAGAGCCCTGTGCTGCCATGTTTTCTTTTTGTACCGGTTCAGAGGTCTGACAGGAGGTGATTAAAACAAAAATACAAAGGATGATGGCTATTGGCTTCATAGAACAACTTTCATAAGGGAACTCTTCTATTTTAGCAAAAATCGTCGACAGACTTCCAGTCCCCACATTCAAGAAAGGACTTTTGTCTGCTCATCAGAGTCACACAAATTTCACCCTTGCGGATCCCGTGCCTGCGATCCATCGAGTAAGATGGCCTAAGGTTTTGGATAGGTCTGATTGATTCTTGTAATATCCTCATCACTTAACAGGTTCTCTGTCCGAGGAATAATGTCGCCATCACTGGTTAAAAGAGCCGGCTCCCCCGGGTGCATGCTAAAAGTCTCCGAAGGATAGAGCATGATCGATTGGTAATCAAAGGGGCGCCCCGAAACCCCCATGTAATCGTTAGGTAATTTTTTAAATTGTGGCTTGTTTACGTCGTCGATGTTTTCCCAAATAATTTGCAAATACTGGTCGCGGTCGCCTCGATTCTGTTCATGAAAAAATCCTATGGTGTGCATCCACTCGTGAAGAATTTCTTTTACACCACATTCCGGAACCAGAAAAATCTCTTGCTGCCCCCCTACACGTCCAGCATAGGAGTAGCAGTCGGCTTCACCACGGGTCACGAGAACGTAATCTTTTTCTTGTTCTCGGGGTGTGATTGTTAAGTTGGTAAAAGTATTCAGATACTCAACAGCATCGATAACCTTGTCGTGCTGAACCACACTTTCATCAATAATAAAGGGAATCTTTCCTCCCGGCCATTTACGAGACGGCCCCACTTTTATAACTTTGTTTTTCAGTAGCTTCGGAAGATCAGAAACATCCCCCACTAAAACATCACCATGATAGACAAGGTGCTTCCCCACCCGATTCACTTGCTCGATAAAGCGATGGCCTTGGGCATCAAAGGCCGCAAAAGAATCATCCAGGTTTGGATATTTCACCTGTTGATTTTGTTTTTTCGGAGGTTGCACCAACTTCACATTGTCTGGCTTTGACGGCCTTGGCTCCTGTTCGCTTTTCGCCACTGTCGGCGCGTCTTGTTCCTCGTCTTGAGGTTTAGAATCAAAGTCGAAATGGTTCTCGTTTTGGGGCTCAGCCTCGTCTTGGACCGACGAGTTTTCTTTAGCGGGCCAAAACCAGAAGAAGGCAACCACAATCAAAGCGACAATCAAAATATCTCGGGAACGAATTTCCATGGACTTTAACTTAGCGGATGACCTAATAAGACACAAGATTCTTAGACCTGGGCGGTCGTGTTAAAGAATTAGAATCTTTTGTGAATAAAATGGCCACTTTCTCATTTTGGTACAAAGCTTTGGTCCAGTTCGTCCGATAGACGTTCATGAAGAGGGATTGCTTTAATGTGCGTGTGTGCATCTCTTTAGTTTTATTATTGCTCTGCGGATGTGGCCTTGAACAAGAGGTAGCAACGGATGTGATCCCTAGTGGTGGAGACGCCAGCCTAGAGGATGCTGTCTTCATCCGCAAAATCTCTGAGAACGACAAGGGTGTTCGAACCCAGTGCCGACTCAATCCGATTTTAATTTCCGACACAGACGACATCGTGGTTTTTATTGAATTTGAAGGCGAAGAGATTCAAAGAAGTCGTTTTATAAATTCTAAAGCTCCAATCAATTTCGCGTTTTTCAACCCCGACGCTGCTGGAAACTTGATTTGTGTTATCCAGTACGCCAATGCGGAATTCGAAAGTGCCCCTTTATGGATTGAACCTCGGTAGCCGGCATCACTCTTCTCCCCATCGAATCACCTTAGGAAGACTGTAGTATAAAATTCTGTGGTAAATACCACGGGGTAAAATACGTCTTAATAGACCAAAGACATGGGAGTCCCAGGTCGCAGCCACCCGCAATGGGGGATTTTTTTTCATAATTACTTTGTAGACTTTTTTTGCCACTTGCTCAGGTGTGGCCGGTGACCACTTCATCAGTCGCGCAATAAAAGGGGCCATTGAATTGTAGTGATGAAAATAGGGTGAGTTTTTGTCGGTGATTGCTTTGTGACACTCTCTGGAGTCTTTGACATTTAAATAAGACTCCGAATGGATAAACCCGGGCTGCAAAAGTGTGACTCGAATCTTCCAAGGCCGCACCTCGTACCAAAGGGATTCCGAGGCGGCTTCTAACGCAAACTTAGAGGCGCTGTAAACCGACATTGTCGGCATCGCCATCATTCCGGCCACCGACGAAATATTGATAATATGGCCTCGACGTTTCGCTCTCATACTTGGCAAGATGTGTTTTATCAAAGCCATGGGGGCTCGAAAGTTGGTATCCATTTGCTGAAATCGCTCGCCTTCACCGACGTGCTCAACCACAGCACGCAACATATAGCCGGCGTTATTGACCAGAACGTCGACGCCTCCCAGTTTTTGGTTCACCTCTCTGAGCACTCGATCACGATCGGTTTTTTTTAAAACATCCAATGGACGAATCCAAAAATTATCATTTTCAACAAGTCCCATCTTTGCGAATCGTTCAATGGAAGACTGCCGACAGGTGGCAACCACCACGAACCTATCTTTTTTTAAAAGCAGATGCGTAATCGCCAGTCCCAGTCCAGTGCTGGCTCCGGTTATTAAAACAACTCGTCTTTTTAGGGTCATTACCATCCTCAAAGACCAGAATCACAATTTCTGGTCACCCGCCTCAATATAGCAGTAAGAATGAAGGCCGCAAACAACAATTCAAACCGACTTTCTTCGACCGAAACTATCCGTCGTTGCAGGCCTTGTCTTTTGTCTTTTGCTTGCTTCCACCTTGAAAGGTCGTACAAACATTTTCGACGCAGGCATAGGTTTGCCCCCACCCCATGCACCCATCAAAACAGTCTTGAAAAGTGTCTTTGCGTTGGGCCAGCCACTCTTTGTTAACAGCACCGAACATACAGGTGGGTTGGCAATCGGTATCTGACTGACAACTGCGGTCTAAGGTTTTGCGCATTTGACTGCGGTATGTCTCGTAATCGTTTTCTGGATTCTCAGGCACCGCTTTTTTTTGGGTCGTGGCTGGTTTTTCGCTCATAGCCATTAAAATGGAACTCATTGCTATTAAAATCATCAATAATATCGCTCGCATAGATCTTTCTCCTTAGTGGTTTTGCTGCCATAACGCTTGAGCTAAGAATTTATTAGGAAAAATCAATGCAATTGGGTCGGATCCACTTCTTTTTTTACAAGCTCATCTTCCGTGGCTTCGCGCACCCGTAGGATTTTAATATCAAACCGCAGCCCCAGGCCGGCCAAGGGATGATTGCCGTCGATCAAAACTTTATCGTCTTTCATTTCTTTCACAATCACCGAAATAACTTGCCCATTGGGTCCTTGGGTTTGAAACTTCATTCCCAATTCAAGGTCCTTGTCTTGAGGGAAATTTGACTTGGGAACCCATGTTTGCAAATCGGGCTGATGCAGTCCAAAGGCGTCTCGGGCGTGCAGATTCACCTCGGTTTGAAAACCGTAGGCTTGGCCTTTCAATTTCTCTTCAACTTTTGGCAATAGAACCCCCTGCCCAAATAGAAATTCTAAAGGATCGTCCACACTTCTCTCTTCGATAAGGATCGGTTGCTGATTCTCGCCAAGAGAAAAAAGTTGATACGAAATTGTTACGACTTTGTCCTTACCTACAACCATGGCCATCCTTTTTTCAAACCTACCAAATTATCCATTAAAAAAACAGAGTGATTTTCACAACCCCATGCAACTCTGCCGAGTCTGTATTTTGATACCCTTCAGCCTAATCGGGGTTCTTACTCTGCGTCTGCTTTAAAAGCTGCAAATACTTTTTCCGTTCAAGATAGGTTCCACCGAACTTCTCTAGTAGTGGCGTCACCATCTGAATATCCATCCACTCATGGCCCTGGCTTGCAAGTTTCTTTGCCATGTGAACAAGGCTGACTTTAGAGGCTTCCGATTTTTTATGAAACATACTCTCACCACTGAAAACGCCACGAATCAACACGCCATAAATTCCACCAACCAATTCGCCCTCCAGCCAAGCTTCAACACTTAAGGCCTTTCCCTGCTTATGCAATTGCACGTAGGATTGAATCATTTCTGGAGTGATCCATGATCCCCCTTCTCCATTGCGTGGCACTTTGGCACAGTTTTCAATAACTTTTTGAAAGGCTTTATTGAATGTCATCTCGAAGACTTGCTGGCGAATTTTTCGTTGCGTGGATCTTGGTATTTTCAAATCTTTAAAAATCAAAACTCCCCGTTGTGGCGGCGAAAACCAAAGCAGAGGATAGTTTTTATGGGGCCAAGGAAAGATACCTTTGCTGTAAGCCTCTTCAAGAGTTGTGACATTCAAATCACCACCCATGGCGACGATTCCGTCGGGATTGGCTGTTTCCGGATCAGGAAACATCAAAGTACTCCAAGACTCTGGCTTTGATGTCGACGTCATCGCGAGTCAATTCCACCATTTCTAAAAGCTTTTGCTGTTGGGTTTTTAAAAAAGTCTCATGACTTTCTTGGTTAAGAAGATGATCCGGGATCTGATCAACCAGCTGCCACTCACGATAATTGTGGAAGTTCTCAAGAACGCCCCAACGGTCGAACAGCTTGACCACGGTTTCGACCCGAAAATCGCGTTTGTGGTAAAACAGCATTTGCTCCCTCAAAAAATCATAACCTTGGGCTCGAACCCTATCGATGTTGTCTTCGATCAAGCGATAAACCTGCCGGATAAATGATGGATCCGGATTCGCCCATTTTATAAAATCCATTTGAATGGAAATATCATCGGGGTCGTAAAGCAGAACACCGCGCGCGGGCAAACCGTCACGCCCGGCTCGGCCCACCTCTTGGTAATAAGCCTCGATACTTCCCGGTAGCTCCGCATGTACTACCATTCGCACATTGGATTTGTTGACCCCCAATCCAAAAGCCGGGGTCGCTAAGATCAACGGATCCGGCAATTTCTGAAACAACTTTTGGTTGCGTTTGCGAGAATCATTGCGCAATTGTCCGTGATAAATAAGATGATCAATATTCAGTTTGTCGAGTTCTTCGGAGAATTTTTTTAAAGTATCGACCAAAGAAAAATAAATAATTTTTGCACCGGGAGTTTGATGGTGAAAAAAAATAAAGGCGCGCACCTTGTCCTCAAGCCCCACCATTTCTTTGACTTCCATTTCTAAATTAGGACGATCAAAGCCAGTATTAAAAACCTCCGTCCCCACAGACAGACCCAGTTTATCAAGAATATCAATTTGAACTTTGCGAGTGGCAGTGGCCGTCAATGCCATGACCGGCGGATTTCCCAAAGCTTCACGAATTTCTTCCATTCGCGTGTAGTCAGGCCGAAAATCGTGTCCCCATTCCGAAATACAATGGGCTTCATCAACGGCCATCAATGATATTTTTAAAGTTTTAAGAATATCGAGAAACTCCGACTTGCGAAAGCGTTCTGGTGTCACGTAAACCAACTTCAAGCGACCCGCTGCCAAGTCGGCATAGGCTTTTTCCCGTTGGGTTTTTGTCAGCGATGAATTGATATAGATGGCGTTCAATCCGTGTTTGCGAGCATCGTCGACTTGATCTTTCATCAGAGCGATCAACGGTGAGATCACCATAACCACGCCATCAACCAGCAATGAGGGCACTTGATAACAAAGACTTTTGCCTGATCCCGTAGGCATCAAGACCAAGGCGTTGTCGCCGGCCAATGCTTTTTTTATCACCTCTTCTTGCAAAGGGCGAAAGGCCTCATAGCCCCAGTGTTTTTTTAAAACATCTTGGGGAGTCACTAAAAGCCCACCTTATTCATTAGAATACCGATGATGATAATCTGAGGCAGGGTTACTAAAGGTAAAAACAGAGCGATTTTCCAGCTTCGCGTGGTTTCTTTTAAAGCAAGAATCTCAGTGTAGTCGGTGGACACTCCCGCCATTAGGAAAGTGAAGGCATTGCCTGGAGCTTTGGCGGTCACCACCAGTTCTGAGGCCAACGGCGCCGAGCCTTCTGAACAAACTTCCAAAATTGTCGCCGACACCAAGGTCAGTAAAACTCCCACCGTATCCGGGCCAAAATAAGCTTGAAAATTATCTGGACTGATCAATTCCTTCACCGCGGCGGTTAGGACCACGCCAAAAAAGATCCAGCGCAAAATCATTTTTGATTCGTGCAGGCTCGATTTCAACGCCAACCCCACCAGTTCAAAAAATCCTTTGTCTTTGGGAAAATCAAACCATGGCTCGTTCGTGCCCGATTGAAAGTTTTCATGGTTTGGATTTTTAGGTAGGACCTTCTTCTTTTCCAGTATTTCAAAGATAAATCCTGAAAAAATCGCTATCACACAAGAGAGACCGATAAAGATAAGGGTCAGTGGCAAACCAATCAAACTCCAAAGAATGAGAGTCATTGAAAAAGAGTTCCATGGTGAAGCGACCAGAAAGGCCACGACTTGGCCCAAGCTAGCACCCCGTTCGTAAAGCTTCATACCGACCAAAAGGATGCCGTGACTGCAAAGGTCCAATAGGACTCCCGCCAAGGTCGCCCGAGCGACTCCCGAGACGCCTCCACTTTGACCTAAAACCTGGTGAAATTTCGAGCGAGGAACAAAATCCAGGATCCCCACAAATCCGATGGCAAAAATCAAGCCCCAGGACATTTTGATCATCAATTCGGTGATGGTCTTTCCAAAGTTGACCAAGCCAACAAAATAAGGCCCCGGATTCTCGTAGGGCTGTGTTAAAATGCCCAGAACGAAACCACGAGCAAAATAGCCGAAAAAAGCTAAAAATATGCCGATAACGATCACGATCAGACTGCCCCACAACAGAAAATCAGGACGCCCCGATGGCGGGTGGCAGGCGTGTTCAGTATGGCTTTCCGATGACTTATGCTGCATTGAACCATCATAATAGACGACTTCGCCAGATTCACCTCTATTTTTTTTGCACTGCTCGTCATCTCGTGATAGTAAACACCCTTAAAAATTAACAATTTCAGCGACTTTCTAGCGGATGGGCGCCCATCTCCTAGGTCCTAAACAAACAAGGAAAAGAAGCTATGGCTAAGTGGGAACTGGAAAAAGTTCGTAATATTGGTATTTCTGCACACATTGACTCGGGAAAAACGACTCTCACCGAGCGGATTCTCTTCTACACCGGAAGAATTCACGCCATTCACGATGTGCGAGGTAAAGACGGTGTTGGGGCCAAAATGGACTCAATGGAGCTAGAAAGAGAGCGTGGAATCACGATCCAGTCAGCCGCCACCAACGTGTTTTGGGGCGACACCAACATTAACATTATCGACACCCCCGGACACGTGGATTTCACGGTTGAAGTGGAACGGGCCCTTCGTGTTCTTGATGGGGCGATTTTGGTTCTGTGCGGAACTTCAGGTGTGCAGTCACAGTCGATCACTGTTGACCGCCAGATGAAGCGTTATAACGTTCCTCGTTTGGCCTTTATCAACAAATTGGATCGTGCCGGCGCCAACCCCTACCGCGTGACTCAGCAGCTTCGCGAAAAGTTGGCCCATAATGCCGTTATGATGCAAATCCCTATTGGGACCGAAGACGCCCACGAAGGTGTGGTCGATTTGATCACCATGAAAGCTTACCGCTTTGAAGGTGCGTCCGGCGAAAAAATTGTGGAATCTGAAATTCCTGACGACATGAAGGACGACGCGGCCAAGTACCGTGAAGAGATGTTAGAAGCGGTTTCCATGTTTGACGACAAGTTGATGGAAAAAGTTATGGAAGGCGAGGACGTGACTGAGGATGAAATCCATAGTGCTGTTCGCGCTGGAGTCCTTAGCTTGGATTTGACTCCTGTTTTCATGGGCTCTGCTTATAAAAACAAAGGTGTTCAGTTGCTTCTAAACGCAGTGACTCGCTACCTTCCGAATCCACGCGATATTGATAACGTCGCCCTTGATATCGACAAGGACGAAGAAGAAGTTCAATTGATCACGGATAACGACAAACCTCTTGTTGCCTTGGCGTTTAAACTAGAGGATGGCCGTTATGGTCAGCTGACTTACATGAGAATCTATCAAGGACAAATGGCAAAAGGTGATTTCATTTTTAACACCACCAACGACAAAAAAGTAAAAGTTCCACGGGTTGTGAAAATGAACTCCGATGATATGCAAGATGTGGACGTGGCTTACGCTGGTGACATCGTTGCCCTGTTTGGTGTGGATTGTGCCTCTGGGGACACTTTCACCGACGGAAAAGTGAACTACGCCATGACATCTATGCACATTCCAGATGCCGTGATTTCACTGGCTGTGGCTCCAAAAGACAAATCGGATGCCAGCAACTTTTCAAAAGCTTTGCAAAAATTCCGTAAAGAAGATCCCACCTTCCGCGTTCACCGTGACGAAGAATCCAACGAGACCATCATCTCTGGAATGGGTGAGCTTCACTTGGAAGTTTATGTTGAACGTATGAAACGTGAATTCAAATGTGAAGTTGTAACCGGTCAACCGCAAGTGGCCTACCGTGAGACCATTGGTGCTGAAGCGGATTACGACTACACTCACAAAAAACAAACCGGTGGTTCCGGACAGTTCGCCAAAGTTGTTGGTAAAATTCGTCCGATTCCTGCTGAAGAAGAACAGAACTTTCGCTTTAACAACAAAATTGTTGGTGGACGTATTCCTAAAGAATACATCCCAGCTTGTGAAAAAGGCTTCCAAGAGCAGTTGGCCAAGGGAACACTTATTGGATTCCCGATTGTAAACGTCGAAGTGGATTTGGATGACGGTGCTTACCATGACGTCGACTCTTCTGAGATGGCGTTTAAGATTTGTGCCATGGCAGCCATGCGCCAAGCCTACGAGCGTGCCAACCCAACCGCTCTAGAGCCTTTGATGAAAGTTGAAGTTTCTGCTCCCGAGGAATTCCAAGGGTCGGTTATGGGACAAATCAACCAACGTCGTGGAATGATTGCTGGAACAACGACTCAAGAAGGTTTTGTTGTGGTTACGGCTGATGTTCCGTTAAGTGAAATGTTTGGTTACTCCAACGATCTTCGTTCCGCCACTCAAGGTAAGGGCGAGTTCACCATGGAATTTTCGAAGTACGCTCCCGTTCCTCGCAATATCCAGGATGAGCTATCTAAGAAATACCAAGAGCAAAGAGCGGCAGAGAGTAAGTCATGATTTTATCCGATGGCGGTTTACAAAAATTAATTGATGCGGGTGAGTTGGTTATTGACCCTCTCACTCCTGAATCGATTCAACCCGCCTCGGTGGATTGTCGCTTGGGGAACCACTTTCTTGTGGTGGAACCCCTTGAGACCTCTGTCCTCACCATGTCCCAGGAAATTAAGTATAAGGAAGTGGTGGCCGATAAAATCACTCTGCCACCCCATACTTTTTTACTGGCGACGACCATGGAATACATCAAACTTCCCGACAACATGGTTTCTTTTGTTGAAGGCCGAAGCTCGATTGGACGCATGGGACTTTTTATTCAAAATGCCGGTTGGGTTGATCCTGGTTTTGAAGGCAAGATCACTTTAGAACTTTATAACGCCAACAACTTCCCCATCGAACTGGAAGCCGGTCGCCGTATTTGCCAATTGGTTTTTGGAACTATGGATGCCACGGCCCTCAATCCTTACCGCGGTAAGTACCAAGGGCAAACCAAGTCTGTGGGTTCTCAGGTTTACAAAGACTCTGAAAACCAAATTTAATCGAGACTGGGAACTAGATAATTCGCATCAGCGCCGATCATCTTGTTGGAACCTCCAACCTGATTGGAATACCCATAGATTCTCACTTTCGAGCCTTCAGTGATTTGAAATCGCTCTAAGTCTGCACCCGAAATCACTTGCTCAAAATTGTATCGACCATTGGACTCACAGGTGTTGCGGATAGAGTTGGAACTCGCCAAAGTGGCCTGCTTGTAAGATAAAGAGGCGCGAGAATTCAAACCATTTCGCATAATATCCAATCGATAATTTAAAGATCCAGCCAAACCTTTTTCACACAACCAACCGCGTACCACCAATTGATTGGCGACGCGATCAAAAGTGACGGTTGTTACAGCTCCCAACATTTCATGCTCTTGAACTTGCTCTGGGATGACTGGCAATGCATAAGTCTGAAGTAAATTTTTAAATTCACCGTTGGGTCCGTTCACCAAGAACAGTCTTAGCCCTCCCTCTGACAGGAGACGATTGGCATCATCGATATAGGCTCGCTGCTCGACAAAAAAGTTATGAGGTTCTTGATTACCACAGCGTTGTTCAATAGCGGGTGTCGAAGGTAATGTTGTATCGGCATAGCGATTGGCATTGCCTCCCCGAGTGAGCTCAGAGAGAATTTCAATTTTAGTTGTCCCACTGACTCCCACTTCACACGCCCAACCTCGAACTTCGACTTTACTGGTGTTGGCGTTGAACAGAATCGACGTGATCGCTCCTATTTTTTCGGTGACAGGTTCTGGAACCGGAGTGTTTCTTTCGGCTTCGGTAATCACGGGTATCAAAAGACTATTGGGGTTGGGCAATTCAACAGGACCATTGGAAATCAATCCTGACGTGGAGGTGTAGTTGCCTCCTTTTCGGTAAGCGCCATTGGCACGAACCTTGAGCCGACGCCCTTCCATGTTCCAAGTGTCAATTGAGTTTAATCGGAAATAAGCTTTGAAGCCGTGATCAGCGTTTGTTTTACAAATTTGTCGAGACAGGTTCGAACTGGCGAGGTTGGCTTGATCAACAACATCGGTGGTAATAAAAGTTCCATCTTCGCGCTCGCCAGCGAGAGACACGGCCGCCGGCAGTGGGTCTCCCACTTCGCAAGCCCAGCCAGAAACTTCCACTCTCTTAAGATCGGTTCGGTAGACAACCTCTTCGATCAGACCTTCGATAACAGGAGCTTGACCAAGGGGTGGTAGAAAGTCGTAAGCCGAAGCCGGGATCGCTGGAATGTCCAGTTGACCGGAACGCTCCAGTTGAAAGTTTCCAGTTCCTGTTGTATCAATTTCAGGGATTCCAATCGATGCCATAATAGCCATCCCTTCCATGCGCAACTTTGCGATTTTCGCAAACGGAATGGAGTGGGCAAAGTTAAAGTCTCCAACTCTGCCACAGGCGGTGTGAACTTGGGTTGGACTTGGCAAACCCGATTGTGTCGCAATGTCCGTGTAATCTTCATTCATTTTAGCATCGTAGAAAATTGAAATCGTTGGTCGTCTGAGATCATTGTATTGGCAGCCCCAACCCTTGATAATAACAGCTTCGTCGGCTTCGCTAACTTCGACACTATCAAGGGCACCCAGGAAAATTTTTGCCGCACTGGGATCTGACACTGGATCTTGTGGAGGTTCAGGTGTCGGTGTCACTGGAACTTGCAAAGGGGGTTCACTGGCGGGGCCTCGTTGGACCAATTCTTTACTCAGAAGTTCAAAGTTTAAAGATTGACCGTTGCTCACTTGCTGCTGCAGGGATGTGGTCTTTGTCGAGTTTTGTAGAATAAAATCTTCTATTTCACCCGGCGTATACCCCTGTCCAGAATTGAGTTTCTGATAAATTAAAACGGCCGCAGCGCCTGCAACCATGGGACTGGCTGCCGAAGTTCCACTGGCAACGGCGTAGGCATTCTGTTTATTGGCGCCATGGATATTAACACCTGGAGCAGCCAGCTCAACCCAATTGGAACCAAAGTTACTAAAACGCGCTAAGGTCGTTGCCGTTTCAAGGGCTCCCACCGCTATATGCCCCCGTTGTTGATGAGCATAACCAGCGGGAGAAATAAAATAACTGTCACTCAAAGGTAAACCGGAATTCCCAGCTGCTGACACCACAACGATACCGTTATCAATGGCATCTTGAATGGCTTTTTGCATAATCACGCTTTCTTTAGCAGAACCGAGACTCATATTAATTACATGGGCACCGTTTTCGATGGCGTAGTAAATACCGTTAACGATATTGCTGCTGATTCCACTTCCTTTGTCGCTTAAAACTTTAATGGGCATGATCTTTACACCCTGAGTGGCCACCCCTGCCATACCGACACCGTTATCACTGTCAGCGGCGATGATCGAAGAAACAAAAGTACCGTGATTGTGTCCATCATTGGGATCAAAATCATTGTTGGCAAAATCAATTCCGCGAAAACCTCTTTGATCTCGCCATAGCATCTGACGGTCGATGTCTTCGTGGTCATCATCAAGACCGGTATCTAAAACCGCTACAATCACATCCTGAGAATGAGTGACTGAGTTTAGAATTGTTTTTGCAAACTGGGCTTTTAGATCTTTCAAATAATTTTGCTTACCAGATTGATAGTCTGGATCATTCACATAAGTTACAGAAACATCATCAATCTCATTCTCCATGCGAACGGCACAGCCTGTGGCATCCAGTTTTAATGCGAGATCGCGAAGGGAAATGTCCTCTTGCAGCTTAAAAGAATAGGCGACTTGCTTTTGCGCCAATGAACGGAGGTCAAATTCTTGATTGGCAAGAACTTTAGAAAAATCATCCTCAAGAGCCTCTTGCAAACATTCGTTATCAAGAAGGGCTGTCCACTTTGTTCCGGATGCAGCGATAAACTTTTCAAACTGTGAGTAGTCGCCTTCTGCTGCCGCTTTATTGACTGTATCGAAAGTCGCCCCCGCCACTGTTTGAACCGAGCTTTTTTGCACAACCAGTTTTTCAGATACCACAAGAAGATCAGTTTGCGTCCGCGTACTTTGAGAAAACTGTGAGTGGCCTTCAGAGGTGGACTCAAAACCACCACATCCAGCAAGTGTTATGAAACATAGAAATGAAAAAAGATGATAAATATTTGAATTCGCCATGTTGCCCCCAACACATTTTTAAATTGCAATCTTGGAACCAACTCAGAGACAGATAAACCAGCAGTGAACGACGGAACTGATCACAATCCAAAACAATGCAAAATAGTTTGACGTATCAAACCGAGTCAGATGGTTTTTCGTGTTGAAAATAGGCTTTCTTCACCCCATAAGGGGGCTCCAAAATAATAGTTACAGGACTCACCTTCTGTCGCTGCGCGAAACAGACTCCGGGTTTTGCGCCTGCCATTGGTGACGGCCAAGTTATTAAAATGAGCGAAATAATCATTCTGAAGATGGTGGTTTTTAGGCCACTCCATCGACAGCCTCAATGGCTGGGAAATTCCACCTACCAACCTTGTTTTAACTCACAGTCTGAGCCAAGATTGCTTTATGAATTTGAGGCCCTTCCTGGTTGGGATCGCAATTTTATTCCTAGGATCTTCTGCGCTCTTCGCACAGGATGAACCGACCACGACCGAACACTTTGATTTCAGCGAATTGGAAACCGGCTCCGATGATTTTGGAAGTTATTCTATAGGACACAATCTTTCAACCAACGGTCGTACCTTAAAAAAGGGACAAACCAGTATTGGAACCCTTTACTTAGCTCACGGTCTTACCGAGGAATGGTCGATCGGGCTTTCACCCTTTGTGATCCACTCCTTTGAAATGTTCAATCTGATGACAAGGATCGGATTGCCAATTTCAAAATCTCGACGCTTCAGCATCGACCTGGCTTATTTTAAAACCTTCGGTGGTCGTGAGATTCGCAATCCCAGTGGCTACTGCTTTCAGAACCCTCAAACTCTAGAAGTGTATTGCCCTGAAACCACCGGCTACACCGGATTTGTGATGGAGGCGGCCAACGCCAAGTTGACCTTTAGCCAACAGGTTCTCAGTGGCTATCGCTTCAATTCCACTTTAAGTTATTTTTACTACTGGGATGACCGCAGTCCCTTTTCCTTTCGCATGGATCCTGCCAATCCCGATCCCTTTACCTTGAATTTGACAACTTTACATGAATTTCGAATCATGGATTCCCTGTTCCTCAATTACGAGGTCGGCCTATGGGGCATGAATTATCAATACCCCTATTTACACACTGGACTGAGCTTGGGAATGCAAACCTTTAAATGGCTGATCAGTTTTGGATTGAGCACCACCTACAGTTTCAGCTTTCCTGAAAGGCGCTTTAAAAGCTTTCCAGCAGGCTACACCAGTCAGGCATCGATCCATCCAGAGTTTGAAATTCAGTACTTTTTCTAAGCACTTGACCAGGCGCCCCACAAAGCTGTTTTTGCCTGCTTCCCTGGCCTGTTCTTGGTATTCTACAAACTCCTATGGACGAAGACCCCGAGCTTTTAATAAGTTCTTATAAATTCCAAAAAACCAAAGCGAATAACAGAAAATGACCCTGTTATTTACCTACTTATTTTTAGCGGTTTTTATCTCCTTTACGTGTTCTCTTCTTGAGGCCGTCATCCTGAGTGTTACCCCCAGCTTCGTCAGTAGCGAAGTCAAAGAGGGTAAAAAGTACGCCATCATTTTGCAAAATCTCAAAGAGACGATCGATCGGCCCTTGGCTGCGATTTTAACTCTCAACACCATCGCCCACACTGTTGGTGCGGCTGGAGTGGGAGCTGAGGTTAATAAAATTTACGGTGATGACTTTGTGGCCATTGCCTCGGCGGGGCTGACCTTTGTGGTGCTTGTATTCTCAGAAATCATCCCCAAAACCCTTGGTGCGTCGAATTGGAAACGCTTTGCTCCTCTTGCCGCCTATACCATTCGCCTGATGATTTGGGTGCTTTACCCTCTGGTTTTCTTGATGGAGAAAATTTCAGAGCTTGTGGGTGGCAAGGACAAAAACATATTTACTCGAGAAGAAATGATCGCCACCGCCGAAATTGGTGTCGGCCACGGAGCCTTGAAGAAAAAAGAATCCAACATTATTAAAAACCTTCTCATGCTCGATAACATTTTTGTCTACGACATCATGACACCTCGATCGGTGCTGTTGGCTCTACCCGCCAGCCAAACCATTGAAGAGGTCATTAATGACCACAAACCGATCCGTTACTCACGCATCCCGGTTTTCGAAGAGAACATGGACAACATCGTCGGAATGGTGCATCGCTATCAGATTCTTGAAGCGTCCAGTAACGACCAAGACACCAAGAAGCTTCGCGAATTGATGACTGGCCTTCACTCGATTCCAGAGGACATTTCTGTATCGGCTTGTTTGGACCAATTGATCCACAGAAACGATCACATCTTTCTTGTGGTCGATGACTATGGTTCAACCATGGGTATCGTGACTTTAGAAGACGCCATCGAAACCCTTCTTGGGGTTGAAATCATCGATGAATTTGATTCTGTCGCTGACCTTCGGGCCTATGCCTTAGAACAATGGAAAAAGCGCAAACAAGCACGCAGCGGCACTTAAAAGGAGAACTCTCCTATGACAATCGATTCCATGACTTTGTTTTACGTGACAGTCCCTCATACCGAAACAGGAACCCAAATTGCCAAGCATTTACTAGAAAAAAAATGGATTGCCTGCGCCAACATACTTCCGGCTCATACGGCTGTTTATTCTTGGCAAGATAAAATCCAAGAAGACTCTGAACATATTTTAATCTTAAAAACACGAAAACAATGGGCCGATAAAGTGGAGGCTGAGGTCAGTCGGCTGCACCCCTATGACTGCCCTTGTATTTTACAATTCTCTCCGTCAAAAACCAATGCTCCTTTCCTTGAGTGGATCAATCAAGAAACACCTTAAGACGACGTGCTAAGATTCTATTCTGAAGGAATAGCTTCAGGCTCAATCAACGTAAAGTTTAGTCCGGTAAATTTAACCTTTTTAATCGGTGCTGAGCAGTTTGGAGAATAAAAAAGTCCTTATTGATCTGAATCCTAAGTTTAGGTTCAGAAGAATAAGGACTGGGATCGAATCAATCGGTACCGATGACTGGCTACCGTGTCGATAGTCTCAATGACAAAAAGCTTATCCCTGTTCGATAATGTCTTTGCCAACGCAGGTGTTGTTCCAGTAGTTATCCAAAGGCGTTAGATTGCGATATTTCGTTGGCGAATACTGATGAGGATCAGCTTCTACATCAACACCAAGAATCACTTCCACTTGTTCCTCAGCAATATTTTTATCGACAACGCTGGCTAGAAAACGAGTCACGTAGTCGCTTAAAGGCGCCACCTCTTTTTGTCGCTGGTGGGTTGGTTTTGCGTTTTCGATATCAAAAACACAGAGGACGCCATTGTTGATCTTTTGCTGACAATCCGCTGTCGCGCGATAAATTTTACTGCCGACAATCACATTGGCCCAAGCCTCTTCACCTTGCTTGCTGTAGATAAAGTTCCAAACACTGACAGGGTTTTCTGGCTGATCATAAATGATTCCAAAGCCTTGAGAGCCATAGCTTTTTTCGACCATGGGGGCACTGGTGTTTGTGCAGTCCACATAGTTGGGGGCTGCAAAAGCATAAGTGCTTAATAAAACTGATAAAACTGTTGTTAGGGTGGTTTTCATTGCTTTCTCCTTTATTGAATTGGTACTGCATGGATAACAAGCATTTTAACAACTGTTAAATAAATTTTATGTTTTGTAAAATTTTTGATAAACTTAGAAGATGTCTGAGTTCGAGTTACAATTTCTACCACCAGCCCCCAAAAGAGACATTTTGGCCGCGGCTCTAAGCCTTGCCGTTGACCAGGGACCTCTGGGCCTCAACCTGGCCTCCATTGCCCGCAAAGCGCAAATCTCGCGCCCCAAGCTGTCCTACCATTACAATGACCTGGAGTCGGTGTTTGCCGATTTATGTGTCTCCTGGGCCCAGTCCGGCCAAACCGTCACATTAAAGCACCTTGAAGGTTTCTTTGGAGCGACTCCTGAGACATTGATTTTAGAAATTGTGGTGGCTACTTTTCAATGGCGACAGCAGTGCCCCTTATTCAGTTCTCTGACTTTGACTCTGAACCAAGTCGCCCATCGCAACCCGAAGGTTGCGAAAGTCATGGAACTGACAACCGATAAAGGCCTCAGTCGGATCGAGGCTCTTGTCTCTAAAATAAAACCGTCGACCGCATCGCCGCGACTGGTGGCACAGACCATTCATTTGAATTTAATTGGAGGCTTTCTTTATCATTTGAGCACCAAGAAATTGAGCGACAAAGAAATGATCGCATCCATCCAGAAATCCATCGTTTTGATTTTGAAAAATCAGTGAATAAAATTTTCGTCAAGCATACGAACAAATTGTAAGGGGCGATTGCCATTTTCTACTTCAATAGTAGGGAACTTTTCTAAAAAGGCTTCGACAGTGATTTCCAAAACGACTTTACGTCCACCGTCGTAGACATCCACTTCTCGGGCGCCAAATCGTTTGTACAATCGGGCCCCGGCGCGATCAGAGCGCAAAACAATGCTGCCGGTCTCCAAACTGTGGACATTCAGGTACTCAGAAACAAAGGGGAGCAGATTTCTAATTGAGAATAAACGCGTGTTGCTTGAAGCCAGACGAATCAATTCTATCTTACCAGCGAATTCTCCTACCTCATGTCGATAAAGCCCCCAACTGGCGACAATATCACCACTAAGATCACGAACTGTCCAAACCGTAAGATTATCTTCAATTCGCGCCTGGTCTTCTTCTCGCAGCTTGCGGACAAACTCTCGATCAAAGACTTCTCGATTTTCAAACTCATTTCTGTATTGCTCGTAAACAAACTCGATCGAATCTTTGGTCAAATTTTCTGTTGTTTCCCTTTGTTGCGCTTGTCTCATCATTTCTCTGGGCATTGGAAATTCAAAATAGCGGACCTGATCATTTAAGGAAATTCTTTGCTCCCAGGCGAAGCCCTTGCCATCCTCAAGCTGACGTAAGAGAGAGACTGTCCATAGATTGTCTTTTATATTCCACCCTACTGTTCTTCCTTCTAATGGGAGATACCCAACACGCATCAAATAATAATCAAGAAAAGGGTGAGTCTTCTCGAAAATCTCACTGCAGGAAACCTGTGCCCAACAAGAAACCGATGACAGAGAAAGGATAAGACAGAGAAGGATTTTCATAGGCGGATTATATCCGATGCCCTGGGACCAAGCTTTGATCTTCGCCTGAATTGAAGAATTTCTTAGACTTTTGAAAGAATTATCACTTTTTCCAGAACTTGATCAATTTTCACTTTGGAGTCCCGAGCTTTATTTGCTAAGAAAAGGCATGGATAAAAATTTAGCGAAAAATGTCTTTGATGTCGCCCATTTGACCGGGGAGTTTTTACTTCGCTCTGGTAAAACCTCAACCGAGTATTTTGACAAATATCAGTTCGAAGCCCGACCTGAGATTCTTAATAAATTGGCCGAGGCTCTGATTCCCCTCCTCCCAGAAAAGTTCGACCTTCTGGGAGCCATGGAAATGGGTGGTATCCCAATCGCCACCGCCATCGCTTTAAAGACTGGAAAACAAATGGTCTTTATCCGCAAAGAGGCCAAAGAATACGGCACCTGTAAATTTGCTGAAGGCCCTGACATCCAAGACAAAACCATCTGTCTGATTGAAGACGTCATCACCACCGGCGGACAAGTGGTGATCAGTACCGGCATGCTGCGCGAGCAGGGGGCCCAGGTTTCTGATGTTGTGGCCGTGATTGATCGCAGCCTGGGCGACCATTCAAAACTTGAAGGCGCTGATTTAAAACTCAAAGCTCTTTTCACAATGGATCAACTGAAAGACTCCGCCCGATAAGGCGGACCGGCCTTCCTCATTTTGAAAAAAGGATCTTGTCGGATGACAAAGCACCCTATTCATCACTTTAGAAATAGCTTGTAAGCCTTGCACTCCCGGTGGCGATGGCACTGCAGAATATAAGCGAAAACAAAAACCCCACCAAAAACCAAACGTGATTAAAGAGATGAGGCCTTAATGGCAACCCAACTCATAGCCAATGCCGAGAAAACAGTACACACCAGGAGAAATAAAAAGAACAAGGCATTGATCTTGTTCCGGAAGTTGACGGTCCACCCCCAGCTAGGACGAGATTTTGGAAGCCAACTTCGTGGGTCGGCGGGATTAACGTAAAATACTTTTAAAAACAGAAAAGGCTTCATCGCATCTCCGGAAGGTAGTCCATCTTCTCCCTTGATGTCCTTTCTTCCTTTTTTACCCAAAAAATAGACAAAGCTTAAAAGCATTAGCAAAGATAATAAAAAAATGATCTCGTAATCTTGATATGTCATTCCCTAATCTACCCAGCAAAACTATCTGCCGCTAGCTTTGACTCGCTTCCTAAAAGTCTGTGGCCGACCCATTTCTGTCTTTTTTCTTGTTTTCAAACCAAACGTCTTAAAAAACCTGATGATTTTTGACCATCTCGAGGACTAAAAACGCCCTTTATTTTTTATGAAAAAAAAAGAGGCTTAGAAAGCCTCTTGTGTAAAAAATGAAATGGATTCAAACAACCGTTCTGCTATTTTTCGGCAACGATATACGCCACCCAGCTTTCGCAGTCCTCACCTTTTGTGACTCGTTTGAATTCGCCATCTCCTTCACCATCTTCGTCGGTTCCTTCCCAGTAAACATGGACGTTTTTAAATCCAGCTTCAAGAAGAATATCTTTGATTTCAGGGATGGAATACATGCGCCAATCATAGACAAAAGCTTTTTTTACTTTCTTTTGGCCTTTGACTTTAAAGTGGATAAAGTAAGTGGCTTCGTTGGTCACTGGATCCCAAGAGTCTTGATCCCAGTAGTAACTAAAGCCGTCGTGTTCAGTTTCTTCTTCGTTGGGCTCGTAACACTCTGAACCACCGAAAATATCGAGAATAAAAATTCCATCGTCTTTCAAGGCTTTCAAGTTATTTGCGAAGTACTTTTTCAGAGTTTCCCGCTCTTTAAAGATAAAGTAACTGAAGTTGCAAGCGGCGATAATGTCAGTGCTCGGTAAACCGGCGTCCAACACATTACCCTGTTCAATATGAACTCTTTTCTGCTGATCTTCCAAAAGTTCTGGCAAATAATTCTGTTTGCCGTATTCAATGGGCTCGGGATCAAGATCCACACCGTAAGATTCAAAATGGGGATTGAGCTTCACCCATTCGCAACTTAATTTAAAGGTTCCACAAAAATCCTCACGGAAAGTTTTAGGCAACTTTCCTTTCAACTCTTCGTAGCTTTCGCGAAAAAACTTTACATCAACATCAGCCGATTGCACGGACTGATTGTAGTAGTAATATTTATCAAATTCTTTGTTCTTTTTGCCTTTTTTACCCATCGAAGTGTTCTCATGGGATTTCATTAAGTACGTCAAGTGCCGCCTCCATAATATCTTTATTTTGTGGAACAGTGTTTTCCTCTAACTCAGCATAAAGTCCTATACCAGGAACATTTTTCGCCGCCAAAACTTTTGGCTTAGCAAGAAGATCATAAAACAGATCTTGGGTGGCTCGGTAGGCCAGGTGCTCACCAAAGTTTGTTACTTCGGTGTCTTCATTAACAAAAAGAACCCGCTTTGTTTTTTTCACAGAGGCTTTGATCATCGGCCAATCGTAAGGATACAACGAGCGCAAATCGATCACCTCGATGCCAATTCCTTTGTCTTTCTTCAACTGATCGGCAACCTGATTGGCCATCAAAACATGGCGACCATAAGTTACAAGAGTTAAATCATCACCTTCACGTGTGATCTTCCCCTTACCAATTTCAATAGAATAGTCTTCAGTTTTTGGCCATTGCGGCTTCCACTGTGATCGGTCTCCAAGCGGGGCATCGATCATAGCCTTCAGTTCTTTTTCATTGTCGGGTTCACCAGGAATCAATTCTTCGCCGCGAACACGCAATAGAGCCTTTGGTTTTAAAAACATCACAGGGTTTGGATCTTTGATCGCTGACAACAACAGACCATAGGCATCTTTGGGTGTTGATGGCATAACAATTTTCCAGCCCGGCATGCGGGTCGCCCAAGCATCAAAACTGTGAGAGTGATAAATCGACCCTCGGATACCAGCACCCACCGGAGTCATCAGAGTTAAGGGCATTTCATAAAGGCCATTACAAGCCCAGTGCGTGTTGCCGGCCATTTTAAGTAAATCGATGGTATTAAAAATGTAATCACAGAATTGGATTTCGGCCACGCAACGATCACCCGCCAAGGCAATTCCCATTGCCGCACCGACGATTCCTCTTTCATCAAGAGGCGAATTCCAGGCGCATTCAACCCCTTGGGTGGCAGTAAAAACACCGCCCATGGGAGCGCCGACGTCTTCACCAAAGACATCCGTTAAATTGAGATTTTTTTCAGCGTAATGCAAAGCCATTCGAATGGATTGAGCCATATTTGCCATTAGAAATTCCTCCAATCGCCGTTTTCGTTGTTCGCATAAGTGTGATCCCAGATAGTATCGGCTGTGGGATCGGCCTCTTTGACAACCTGATCTGCCATGCGCTTGATGGTTTCAAAATGGTCATCCCAAATGCTTTTTGCTTTTTGTGAACTTAAAGCACCGTTATCGATCAGTTTCTTTTTAAAAGTTTCAAGGCAACACTCTTGGTCCTGGTCGCGATTGGCCCCAGAAGCCGAGGAATGTCCATAAAGTCGAGACACTTGAAATTCGGCAACCACAGGTTTGCCTGTTTTTCGGATGTATTTTAAATCCGATTGAATTCCAAGATAGGACTCCTCTGGATCATTGCCGTTGTAGACTCGGGTCTGCATTCCAAAAGCTTTGCCGCGATCTGAAACATGCTCTTCGCCGTGTTGAGTGTCATAACTTGTGGAAATGCCCCAACGATTGTTTTGCACGGTGATGTACATCGGCAGTTCCGAGCCTGGGCGACTGGCCCAAACCAAACAACTGGCGAAGTCTCCTTCCGCGCTCCCTGCGTCACCACCCGTGACAATTGTCACACCTTGAGTGTTGCGCCGACGTTGCACCAAACCTGTTCCGATGGCCACTGAATACTGAACTTCAATGGGAGACGACACCGGCACCACATTCCACTGCGGAAAACAGTAATGGTTGGAAAAGTTTCGTCCACCCGTGCAAGGATCGGTGGCTTTGTTCATGATCAAACGAAGAGCGTCAGCTGGCTCCATACCCATCGCCAACAAAGTGGGTGTTCCGCGGTAATGCAAATGCCAGTAATCGTATTGAGGGCCTTGACCAATTTTACCCAAAAGGCCGAGGGGTACACCAAAGGCTTCCTCCCCCGGTGCACCAATCCAAAAGTAGGCGCCGCCCTTACGGTAGACTTGAATCATCCGCTCTTCCAACACACGTGACTGCACCATAAGATCGTACATCTTTAGGAGAAGTGATTTCTCAAGCTTCAGCTTGCTGCCGATCACTTTCGAACGAGAGGATCCACCTTTCACTTTTGCTGAAGATTTTTTCGTCGTCTTCTTTTGTGCAACCTTGCGGACTTTTTTACCGCTGTTTTTTTTGCTGGTCGTTTTTGTTTTTTTACTTTTAGCCACCTTGGACTTTTTGGCTTTCGACCCTTTGGTCGAGCGCTTCGAAGTTTTTGCCATTCGATCCATCCCCTTGAAATTAATGAACTATAAGAATACCGTTTGGAGCCAAAGTTTTCTCATAGGCACAGCCAGAACGAAAGTCTTTATGGGCCTGAAAAGGCGGATTTTGCGCCGCGCATCAGCCGGCTGTCTCAATCAGAGGCATTTTGGCCGCAATTTTAATCAATTGCTGATGAATGACCGATAAATAGGGGTATGAACAGGGGCCAATTTCTAGGATTTTTCAAGTACCTCACAAGATTTGCCATCCCAAGCCTGATCTTTATGGCCTGTTCAAACACCAACCTGAGCGATCAAGTCTCGATCACATCAGGTGGTACGCCCGTTGGCCCCCCGCAAGACACCGAGACCCCTCAGCTTGTGGGCGCTGTCACCGACAGTTCTGATGCGCAATTCGATCGCAGTCCGACAGCACAATGGGCGGCCGCCATCGACAATGAAGAGGTCAGTCACTACCTTTTGTCGATAGCTGTCGACGACTCATCCGGTGTTTGTGATGCTCTGGATTTTTCCTCACCCGTCGTTGATAGCCTTCCGATTGCAACCAGCGCTGATTTCTCAGGCTCGGGATACCAAGCCGTGGTTGGAGACTTGGACGCTGATAATTCAACAATCAATTTTAATCTAAAAGGCGACACAAACTATTGCACGCGCGTGGTGGCTGTGGATTCTAGTGAAAATACCTCATCACCGATTTACAGTCTTAGCCCTTGGAAGTTTTTTTATTCCTCATGTTATGAAGCCAACACAAATGAACCCACTTTAAACGATGGGGTCTATCCCCTGGATCCCGATGGCGTCGGTGGCAGTCCGTCCTATAGTGCGTTTTGCGATATGACCACTCAAGGTGGCGGATGGACTTTGGTGATTCGTTACGACGGCAACGAAGCCGATGCCTCCAATTATTTTTTACCGTCAGGCACTGGACAAAGCTTTATTAACACAACAGACCTGCAAAGCCTAAACGGCACGGGCAACCTGATCGCTTCCGCCGACCTGGTTCCCTTTATCGAAAACGGTGCCACTTTACTGATGCACGTTGGAAAGCCCGATGATGGCGCCACTGATACCAGTACCTACGTGCATCTTTATTTCAGTGAAATTTATCAAGCCGTTTTGTCGAATCCGACAAACATTTTCAATACCAGTTTTGATACCAACAGCGGTGAAGGTGTTGCTGGAACACCGGTGTCTGGAGTCAGTGCCATTCGCAAGGACCGATGGTTTGAATCTGACATGTCAGTGATGACTGTTTTTGACACCGATGGTGATCTCAGTAACAACTATCGTATTGATGGTGGCGAAGGTGATGCCATGTTTACCAATGGCAATCGCGAAGGGGCGGTTTACTGTTCGGGCTCCACTTCAAACACTGAAGGTCATGGCGATCCAAAGGTTCAATGGGGCTTTGCCGGTAAAGACGGAAGCAGTCAGGGTTATGGCGCTAGTATGCATGTGGGAACTCACTGCACAAGCAATCTTTCCTGTGCACCAGTCAACCCTATTAATCTAATGTTTATTCGCTAGAGGATGCGGTGACCGAAAGATTTAGATCCGTCAAAAGAGGGGTCTCCTCTTCATCAGTGCTGTTAAGATTGATTCGAATCCGCAACTGACCTTGCGCCACATCGACGCCTGAATCCAAACCCGCCACCGGCTGCCCTGAGACATGAGTCACCCAACCGCTCCACGAAGCCCCACCATCAAGTGATAGGTTTGTTTCAACACTCGCAGTCGTACCCGCCGGTAAAGTGACATTGTAAATCAGAGAGGAACTCTCAACAATTTTGACCCCGGAAAGATCGATCACCTCCGAGACTCGGCTTCCACTGGCGAAGTACACACCGATATTGCTATTGGGTGTAAAAGCAGCAGAATTAAAAGTTTCATTGGCATGACTGGTTTCAGCGTCACCCACTTGATCTTCTTCCGAATAGGAATCATGGGCCAGGTTGGTCCATGTGCCAGCCCCTCGCATCCAATAGCCATCCGCTCCTCCACCCGAGCTTCCCTTGACTAAAACATCGGGAGCCGCACCAAAGCCACCATAGGTGATCGTTTGCGGAACACCATTATCAATTCCGTGATTTCCAGCATCATTAAAAATAGCAATATCAAATGCGGTGTCGACTAAGACTCCATTGCCTTCGGAAAGTGCAATCCAGGCAATGTCTTCAAGAGCAGTTGCCGTTCCAGTATCGGCCGTTTCCTGTTCTAAAGTGATTTGAGTATTGGTTGCCGAATCACACAATGACGATTTGAAATCACCATTGTTATAGGAATTAAGACTGTGCAACACAACAGGTGTTGCTAGAAAGGCTGATGAAAAAGCAACAACATCTCCGCCAAAAGGATCCCCTGAAGAGTGTTCGCTCGTCGTCGAATGAACATCGGCCTCAATTGACAGTCCGTTGCTGAAATCATAACGACCAGCTTCGATGACAATATAGACAACCGTTTCAGGACTGCCGATTCCATCGTTGTTCGGGTCTTCGATAAAAATATCAAAGCTGGTGGCGGTAACATTGGTGACACGAGCATCCAGAGGCTCAGGATTATTGCGCGTCACTATATAGGCAACAATCACTGGATTGGTATAGGATTGGCGAAAATTGATAGTGGTTGCTGGCACAATATTGATTTCATTGCTAATCACAATGCGCCCGGTTTCGCCAATAAAGTTGCGCTGCAAGCGTAGGGCTCCCGATCCATCAGCCGCAACTTGATTGAGAGTTCCGGATTGAAAATCAACAGAGCTGGTTTCGTTTAAGACAAGATCGGTCCCCGGAACAAAAGGCGGGCGACCTCCGGATTCTATGGAGAGACTGCCACCCAAATTGGTTTCGGCACAAGTGGCTAATAGATAGAAAAGACAATAGAGAGTAACTCTGCGAAGAGGCATCAGCGGCCTCCGATAAACTGGGATTCTCCCCCAAGACTCCACTCAAGACCGAATAAAACCTGCACACCAATCTGACTCTGTTGGTAGGTTGCGGGCTTGTCATCTTGATACTGCAACCCAACCAAACCTGACAGACCCACATTCTCGGTCAAAGGAAACCGCGAATTGAAAGCCGCACCGACGCGAAAGCCACTGTCTAATTTGTAGGGACCTTCTGCGGCCCCAAGAAACTGATCGTAGGCCACATTCCATCCGGCCAGCCAATTTTCTGAAACCCGAAACGAGTCGCGAAGCTCAACACCCACATAAGGATTGAGTATATGCTTGGCTGACAGTTGAGTGCCCGTTGTACTGACAAACGAGGGCGTTGATAAAACACCCCCACCAAGCCCCAATCCAAGACGTCCCAGAGAAAAGTAGTTTTTCGCTGAAAAATCAAAGCGAGCGTCCGTCTCCTGATCAATTGCAATTGAGTCATCGGGCTTGAAACTTTCAAGTTGATAATTAAGAGAGGTTTCAATGTTTAACCAGCGACTCTGTCGATAGGAAAATCCAAGATTCAAACCAAGAGAGGGTGCTATTCCCACATCACCGTCTTGACCACCAGAATCAGTGATCGAGTATATTCTTGAGGCTGTCACCACCTGAGCCGCCAAACGATAGCGAGTTTGACTGGGGTCAAGCATCCGTATTTGTCCCACTGAACTGGGAAAACGTCCACTGATGGCTTGTTGCCAATGTTGGTAAGGGATTTCTACGTAGGCATAGGGTTGCCCCTTAACCAAGGCTGGAATTGAAAAGCCCATAGCATTCAACTTTGCTGCGAGTGGCGTGTCTGGCCGAACTGGAATTTTTATAACCGGTTGCGCAAGATCATTGGCTGTAAGATTTGACTGATCCGAAGACGCCAACCCCCGGGACCTGTCACCGGGATAAGAGTCATCTCTGTGAATTTGAAACCTCTTTAAATTACGAAGGTTCAAAATCTCAGTGTGGAGATCCGTGGTCATTGTGGCTTTAGGATTAATAAAAAACAACTCGCCAAATTTTACCAACCAACAATTTTTATTATCTTTTGTCGGAAACGGAGCTTTTACTATAGGAAGACGAACACGCATTCCAACAGGTGCTGGATTTTCTGCTCGTGTGTCTTTTTTCCATTCAGGGTTAAGATTAAGAAAGTGCTGATAAGAACCATTGGTTCCCCAAATTGGAAACAGGCGTAATCGACGCAAAACATTTTTTAAGGAATCACCCTCGACAAATGTGTAATCCAGGTACTGATGTTGATCTTGATCAGAGTTAACGGTCACTTCATCAAAGGACGGCTCAACAGGATGGGGAGTGCCCGCTTCGCCTTGGCTCACCCATGGCGCCAAACTCACTAATGCAATAATTATATAAGCGAAAATTCCCATCTCCTACTTTTCGGGATAATTCACCTATAATTTTAACAATTTAATACATTTTTAATAAAAGACTCCAGTTCCTAAGAAGTTGACTCGACCTTTGGGCAGCACCAGTACCTTTTGCCACCACTTATCAAAGCATCACTATAAAATGCAGTCGTCTTGCCACACCCAAGGCCCACGACTCAAGACTCAAGACTCAAGAACCAGTCGTTTTCACATAAAAAAAGCCACCCCAGGTGGCTTTTGATTTATAAATTTTGTTTGCGATTAAGATCCGGGGCTAATACTTGCCGGAGCTTTTTTTTTAGTGTCTTTCGCCAATCTTAAAGGAACCTTGCTTTTGACATCAATCAAATCCACTAAGATGTTCACAGCTTCTCTGACATCGGGACGCTTGTGATATTCAGCAATTTTTTCTTTATCAGATAGATTCTTTTGCTTTTCGTATTCTTCTTTCTTGTCTTTGCGATCATCAAAAGAGTCGCCAAGAACAATTCCCTTCTTTTCTTCAGCGCGGGCTTTTTTCACTTCTTCCAAAATCTCCTGAAAATCCTTATCTTTTTTCACTCGAATGGCTGAGCGCTTCGCTAACTTTTGAATGGTCGTGTCTTTAACCGTCTCCCAACGGTCTTTGCCTTGGGAAACAAAAGCACTTTTCGAAATAAACTTATCGATTTTCTTCGGAGGCAACGAATAGTCCAAAGTCTTTTCACCGATGTCTTTGTCATCCAAAGCACTTGGAAATACGATGTGTGAATGAACACCACGGTGCTGAGTCGAATAGCCACCAGGAGTAAAGAACATCCCGACAGTGACCTTCAAGGCGCCCAAGCCCGGCGACAATGGAATCACCTGCTGCACACTTCCCTTACCAAAGGTGTGATCGGCGCCAACAATGATGCCTCGATCATAATCCTTTAAGGCTCCGGCCACGATTTCAGAAGCGGAAGCACTGACTCGACTGGTAAGCACCACCAACGGGCCTGTCCAATCCACTTCTGGGTCCTCATCCTGTAAAGGAATGGGCTTCAAGCGCGGATTTTTTGAAGATTGTTTCACAACATTTCCGGTTTTAAAGAAAAGTCCTGCCAGCTCAACAGCATCGCTGAGACTACCACCACCGTTTTGCGACATATCCAGAACCAAGCCATCAACATTTTCGGATTTTGCTTCTTTGATCAGATTTTTAACGTCACGTGCACTGGATCGGTCGCCTTTGCTTGAAGCGTAGAAAGAAGGAAGGTTGATAATTCCCACTTTTCGCTTCACACCATTGACCTCTTTATTAAGATAGGTCAACTGAGCCGCTTCATCTTCAAGTTTGATTTTGTCACGAACCAGGGTCACAGTGTGATGATCCGACTTGCCCTTCTGAGTTCTTAAGATCTTCAGCCGAACTTGGGTGCCTTTTTTACCACGAATCAGGCGAACCACATCGCGCAAGTCCCACTCAACAACATTCTCAAATGCTTGTGGTCGTCCATTTTTAAATTGCCCAACAGCGATGATTTTGTCTTTGGGAAAAATCTTACCTGATCGTTCCGCTGCACCACCCTTGACCAAGGAGTCAACAACGGTGAAACCATCTTCTGGAGTCAGAGTTGCACCAATCCCTTCAAGAGAAAGACTCATTTGAATTTCAAAGTCCTCAAGTTGATCAGCTGAAAAGTAACTGGTGTGAGGATCCAGAGAATGGGCGAAACTATTCAGATACCCGACCAGGACATCTTCTTTCTTATATTTTTTCAGATTTCGAATGCCTCGGTCGTAGCTTTTAGAAACCAGCTCCACCGCTTTCTTCAACTTCTTGCCTGTAATCAATCGGTTCGAGATTTGAAAGTGAATGTACTTTTCTTGTAGAGCCTCTAATTCTTTTTTGTTCTTGGCGTAACCTCTTTGATCAGGGTCCAAGACAATGCGAACCGATTTATCAAATTTAAAATCTTTGTTGAGCTTCGATTTGGCAAACTTGACTCGATCTTTCACTTTAGAAATATAAAAATCTTGGATTTCAAAAAGCTGTTCACATTTGCCTTTGTCGATGTTTTTAAAAATGTTTTTCATTTTTTTAGTTAAAGTCTCAACATCAGCCTTTGAAAAATAAACACGCATAGGATCAAAAGAATCCAAATGTTGTTTGATCACACGAGCTTCCAGTGTTGAAGTCTGCTTACTGGTGTTGATATGAGCAATAAGAAAGCCTTTTTTAATGTCTCTTAAATTTTCACATTTAAGGTTGGCTTTCTTCCCTGGTCCAAACAGGTTCCATTGGGCATGACCTGAAAGAGGGAGAAAGAGGCTCGTGACTAACAACAGGGAGAGAAATTTCATAAACAATCCTTTTTTGTAGCTGTATTCGATTAGTATAACGTGTATCGGACGTTTTTTTGATTGTCTTTTTAGAGTTCTGGTCCAATTTTCAACAGCAAGGACCAAGGCCTAATTTATCGCTATATAGATGGTCATTAAAGGGATGCCGCTCCAGACGGCCCGAAAATCAATCTCAGTGGTTCTCATTGTGAGACAAGTGGACTTCCTCACTGACAACCTCCTTAGGTCTGGCCTCATAGAGAAAGAAACTATGGTGAGGATTCCTCTGCTTAAGGTCTAGGAACTTTTGCCGTGTGGAAGCAATGTTTTTTGGATCATCATCGGAAAATCCAAAACGATGGGCCGGAAGATGCCCGAATTCCTCATAGACGGATTCTATAAAGTGATGCAGAGCCTGTTTTTTCATGGAGGAGATCAAATCGGGTCCGGTCCAACGAATCAGCTTTTTTGTCTCAGCATTGGTGACCGCGTAGATTCGATGAATCGATGGCATTTTAGGGAGAAAGCCAGCATCGGCCAACCATTGCACACCTTCGGCAATGCGATCCGGATGATGACCGCGGGCTGTGATGATAGACATGGTTCGGTCGCGATTAACGGCTTTCACGAAGCGATCCCAAGATGGCCCCTGCCACCCCGGAGTTTCGACGGCCTCTTTTAAGTCTTCGAGAAATGGAAAATAATTGGACTCAGGCTCATCGCCAAATCGTTTGAAAGTTTTTCCAGGCGACGGATCAATAAAATAATTCTCGTAAAGGCCCTCTTTACCGATCAAGGTTCGATGTTTTACGAATTCATGGGAGGTCAGACTGACCTCCTCTCCGGTTTCTTTGTGGTAAATGTAACTGATTGAGCCTGTGTGTATTATATTGTCGTCAAAATCAAAAATATAAAAACTTTTGGGCTCACCCATGTTTCACCTTTTAATACCTAGCAACTTCGACTGATTTTTAATCGGCTGAGGTGTTGCTATCACTTCTTCGAATCACAGTTTTCTTTTTACTGGTCTTCTTCGCGGAACTGGCTTTGGCTTTCTTCTTAACCTTAGACCCGGTTTTGGCCACTTTCGCTTTCTTTTTCGTTGTCTTCTTTTTTGTGGCTTTCTTTTTCTTCTTTTTCTTTTTGGTTTTAGACAATTTATCAGAAAGAAGCTCAACCGCTTTTTCTTTTGTCACCGCATCGGTTTCCAAATCATCGGGAAGGGAGACGTTGATTTTACCCATTTTAATATAGGGCCCATAGCGTCCGTTAAAAACATTCATGTCTTCTTCGGTTTCTGGGTGCTTGCCTAATTCTTTCAAAGGTGCGGCTCGTCCACGACCTTTCTTCGGTTTAGAAAGCAGTTCCATTGCAAAGTCGAAGTCGACCTCAAACAAACTTTGAGTTTTCGGTACTGAGCGAAAATCGCCATCGCAAACCACATAAGGTCCAAAACGACCAATCCCCACCTTCACATCTTTTTTCAACTCAGGATGATCTCCCAAAGATTTTGGAAGTGAAAGCAAAAATAAAGCCTGTTCGATGGTGACGTCATCAGGCTCTAAACCTGCCGGAAGAGTTGTTCGCTTCGGTTTTGCGTTGTCGTCGGTGGCATCCCCACGCTGAACATAAGGACCATAACGACCGGTTAGGACATACACGGGCTCGTCGGTCTCGGGATCCATCCCCAAAGCATCCGCGCCTTTTATTTTTTGCTCTATCAACTTGTTACAATCCGCCGATGTGATATCAGCCGGCGCCTGAGCATCAGGCAAAGACGCGCACTGTTCCTCACCGTCCTGTTTGCGGCACACATAAGCCCCATAACGACCGACTCGGAAGCTTAATTCAGGGAGAGTTTCAAAATGAATCTGTCGGGCTTGATCGGGATCGATATTCTCTTCTTGTTTTTCAACCTGCCCCTGCAAACCATCTTCACCAAAATAAACATCTTTTAGAAAAGATTCGGAATCCAGTTCACCACCGGCGATATCATCCAGTTTGTTTTCCATTTCAGTGGTGAAGCCAAGATCGACATAAGTTGGCAAATAATTGTTAAGCAAACGAGACACGATCATCGCCGTGAAACTGGGAACCAAAGCGTTGCCTGATTTACTGACGTAGCCACGATCAATGATAGTACTAATAATTGAGGCATAGGTTGAAGGTCGTCCAATTCCCTCTTTCTCCATCATCTGTACCAAACTCGCCTCGGTGTAGCGGGCCGGAGGTTTGGTCTCATGCTCTTTTTCCTCGGCGGCTGTGCAATCAATGGCATCGCCCTTTTTCATTTTAGGTAACAGACTGTCTTCATTTTTGTTGTCACCATCATCATCGGTGCTTTCAACATAGACTTTTAAAAATCCAGGGAATTCCACGGACTGTCCCGAGGCTGCAAACACGGCATCGCCAGCACCAATTCGAGCATTCACCTGCTTGAGCTGAGCATTGGGAAGTTGCGAGGCCACTGTTCGTTTCCAAATCAAATCATAAAGAGCCAAGTTCACACCTTTAAGCTTGGTGTCTTCCGGTGGAATCATCTCGGTTCCGGCCGGGCGAATCGCTTCGTGGGCCTCTTGAGCCCCTTTCGCGGTTTTTCCTTTATAGGTTCTTGGTTCTGGAGTCAGATAATCCTTGCCATACAGACTTTTGATTCGGCTGCGTGCTGCTTCGATGGCCTCTTTGGAAAGTGCGTTGGAGTCCGTTCTCATATAAGTGATATGACCTTGCTCGTACAGCTTCTGCGCCACCTGCATGGTTTCTTTTGCACTCAGCCCCAATTTACGGTTGGCCTCCTGTTGCAAGGTCGAGGTAATAAACGGCGGTGCTGGCTTGCGGCTCACTGGTTTTTCTTCAACCGACTGAACCACCCAATCCGCTTTTAATACTTCTTCTTTGATTTGTTTCACCAGCTTTTCATCAACCCATAAAGTATCAGCCTCTTTGGATTTGATGAGTTTTCCGGTGTCAGCGTCGAAGTCCTTACCGGATGCGGTTTTCTTGCCTTTGTAACTCCAAAGACGTGATTCAAAAGATTTTTTATCTTTCAAAGTTTGAGCGTAAAGCCCCCAGTATTTGGCGTTTTTAAATTTCAATCTTTGTCCTTCGCGCTCGGAAATCAAGCGCACCGCCACCGATTGCACACGGCCCGCCGACAAGCCATAAGCGACTTTTTTCCAAAGCAAGGGCGACAGGGTGTAACCCACCAATCGGTCCAAAATACGACGTGCTTCTTGAGCCCGTACCAGGTCCATGTCGATTTCGCGAAAGTCCTCGAGGGCTTTTTTAATCGCTGGCTTGGTGATCTCGTGAAACACCATTCGTTTTGTTTTTACTTTAGGCTTTAAGACTTCGACCAAATGCCAACTGATGCTCTCTCCCTCACGGTCTTCATCGGTTGCGAGAATCAGTTCGTCAGCATCTTTCAACAGAGCCTTCAGCTCTCTGACGACTTTGGTTTTAGTTTTTGGAATGCAGTAAATCGGCTCAAAACCTTCTTCGACATTCACGCCGAGGCGGGACCAACTTTCTTTCTTATATTTTTCGGGGATATCCTTGGCCGACTGAGGTAGGTCACGGATGTGTCCCATACAAGATTCGACTTGATAATCCGGTCCAAGAAATTTCTTAATTGTTCGTGCTTTTGTGGGTGACTCAACGATGACTAGCTTCATAATGAACGTTGTCCTTATATATAGGTGGCAGTTACGACTAAAACAATGAAACCTAAAATTTGAGCTTGCAAGGGGAATTTATAACGCAATATAGTACAAATGATCGCGATTTAGACAACGCAATGCAAAAGGATGGTGCCCATGAAGCCTCTTTCTCAATTCCATTCCTCGATTAAAGTTTTATTTACTGACATTGATGACACCCTCACAACCGATGGCCGCCTAACTTCCCAAAGTTACGAAATGCTTTGGAAATTGCGTAATTCTGGAGTCTCTATTGTTCCCGTAACAGGACGTCCGGCCGGGTGGTGTGAAATGATCGCTCGACAATGGCCGGTGCTCGGTGTGGTTGGAGAAAATGGTGCTTTGGCCTTCCAATATAAAAATAAAAAAATGCAGAGAGTTTTTGCCGTCGATGAAGACCAACGTCGAGCCAATCAACAGAAATTGCAGATCATCCGCGAAGAGGTTTTAAAAAATGTCGACGGTGCGGCGGTCGCCTCCGATCAATTCACACGCCTGTTCGACCTAGCCATCGACTTTTGCGAAGATGTCGCGCCTCTGCCACAATCTTCTATAGCAAAAATTGTCGAGATTTTTAAAAAACATGGCGCCACCGCCAAAGTGAGTTCCATTCACGTCAATGGATGGTTTGGCGATTACAATAAAAAATCCATGTGCGAAGTTTTCTACAAGCAAAACTTCTCCACCGAGCTGAAAGACTCCCTCGCTGTTTGCGCCTTTGCTGGAGACTCTCCCAATGATGAACCCATGTTTGAGTTGTTTCCCAATTCGTTTGCGGTTGCCAACATCAAAGAGTTTCAATCCGACCTGACTCACCTGCCTCAGTTTGTTTCTGACTCTCAAGGCGGAGCCGGTTTTGTGGAAATAGGAAAAGCCATCCTAAAAATATTACAAAAGTAAACGCCTCGGTCCCCGCCCCCCTGTAAAACAGGTACCTTGCTTAAAAATGGAGGCGGTTTTGAAAACTCACTTTTTTATTATCTTCTTTGCAATTTTGGTTTTGGTCGTACCACCGAACGCTAGCGCCAACAACGGCACCACTAAAAAAGACGTGGCGTCGCTCTTGGTTCTTATTGATCTTAGCCCGTCAATGAAACCCCACCGGATGAAGATGACAAAACTGGCTCCCCTTGTTAAAGCGGCCATGGAGAAATCGCGATGTGAGTTTCAAGTCGCTGTCGGCAGTATCCTTTATAAAGACTTTTCTTTTTCAAGTCTCACCCCGTGGGCCGAGCCCGGAGGCGAGCTTTGGGTGACACAAGACACACCCGAGGGACCGCAAAAGATTCATGACCGCATTGCCTTCCCACACGATACTGTGCACCCCACTCACGATGGTGACCAACATAAAGGAATTCCTCGAAGTGGCGACGAGTTGACCTATTCCAGTCTCGTCGAATCCATTGCAACCAATTGGGATCAACTGCGTGACTCACAAGTGATTGGAACCATTCTTTTGACGGATGCTGTGCCAGCTTACGAAACCTACACTCCCCAAGAGGCCGTCAATCAAATCAAGCAAAGGTTAGGAAACATTCCTTACCTGTCGGCCCAAATCGTCGCCGACGTATACAGTGGAATGATGGTTGAGCCGAATCACCTTATTAACTCTCAAACCGGAGAAAAAATCCCCCTGTGCGGGCCTGACCACGAGGGCGATCAAACGCCGGGATTTATGCTCAGTACCAGTCACTGGAAAAGTAAAAACCCAGATGCGATCAATCAATTTACCGATATCCTGTATGCAGAACAGTGGGATATCTGTGAGCCAGAGTATGATGAAAAACTCAGAAAATTCATTGAGTCCATCCTGCTTGTGGGTGGCTGTCTGCCCGTTTCCTAGGACCCATCGATGAGCCGGCGAGTGATTGAAATTGTGTTGTTGGTGGTTTTAATCGCCGCGGCTTTTGTTATTGGTCAAAGCTGGAAGTTTCCCAATAAAAATCTAACGGCACAAACTCAACAAGCCCAGATCAAACTTGAAGAACTAAAAAACCAAATGCAAGACATCTACGATAATGACTTGCAAGACTACGCCCGACTCAAAACTCTTGAAGCCAAGTACCAATCGGCCAATACCATTCTCAGTAAAATGATGACGATTTTTCTTGCCGAACTCAGCTTGAAACTCAACCAAAAAGACATTGATAAGGTCACCCAACCCTTGCAACAAAGCCTCGTCGATGAAAAAGACGCTGGTGAAAACAAATCCTGCCCTCCCACCGAGAGTCCGATTTGCCCCAGTCTTCAGCAACTGGCAAAGGAGCAAGGTAAGCGTGTTATCGACGCTGAGCTTTCTGCAGCCAACCGAAACCCAAAATGGACTGAGCAAGAAAAAAAACTTTCTGAAATTCGCTCTGAGGACGACGTCATTGAGTTTTTAGAGGCTGTAGAAATTAAGGATTTTTTCTCAGAAATTGCTAAGGCCTCTGGCGCTGATGCTAAAGTTCTTCAGAAAATGCAGGGTTCCTTTACAGGCACTTTGTACTACGACGATCCTGAAACTCAACCGGCAGAGATCGTGATGGAGTTGGACGCGCACATTGAGGACGGTTCTATTGTTGGCAACAATGAGATCAAACTCTCTCGCAACGGAAAAGCTTTCTCTCACTCTTCGGGTTCTGGAGAAATCAAAAACTATAAAAAAACCGCGGCCTCAGATAAAGTTCTTTTCCTCGATTTGGGTGGTAAAACCGGTTACTTGCAACTTTACAGTCTTAACAATGGCAACACTTTAATCGGCAATTATTACCGACAGATGGATGTCTCTAAATTCGTGAAGAAAGGTCGCGCCCACCTGCTTCGCAATTAGCGGGATCTATTTTGCCTTTAAATTGTGACCTACAGATTCTGCAATGTTTTCAGATATCAGTTCATGACCAAGAGCTGTTGTATGCCCCCAGCTTTGTTGAAAGCGATCAATAAAAATCTCCTCGTAGGGTCGCTCGCTTAGCACTTTTAAAAAATTTTGTCTATTCTCAACAAACACCACCCCATCTTGCTGCCACCTTTTTATATCAAGAATCGTCTTCAACTCAGTCAAAGACAGCGTCGGATACTGCATAATAAAAAGCTTTACCCCTTTGCGTTCACATATTTGTTTTAATAAGGCGAAGTTTCGAGATAACGCTTTAAACCTCTCTCCATGCAAAAGTACGACTCCGAGGTCCGCAAAAAACCTTTCGATTCGAGGAGGACGATAATTTGTAAAAACGCCATTTATTTCAGACAAGGTTTTTTCATGAAGGTTTGTTCCATATGTGAACAATAGTTTTTCTATAATTTTTAAACTATCAGTCTTCATAGGTGGCTTAGCTGCCAGCCAAGACATCCAGAATTGGACGTCTGAACGAGATGGGCATAAATCATAAAGTTCTTTAACAACCTCATCTTTATAAGCAGGGAGGGATGCATATCCCTGTGTCTCGAAATTCTTTGTCATTGCCGTCACTATAGCAGAAGCTGTTTTACAACGATCCATTTGACCTAAGCTCATCAAAAAACCTTCAAAACCTAACGTCTTCCATCTTTCACTCAGTTCCTGCGAATTAGGGAAATGGTCAAGACTAGCAAAGTTGACCGGACGGTAAATCTCCGAATCCTTTCTTTTAAGGACTATACTCTTTAGCCAATTAAAAATCTTTACAACTCGTAGTTGGTTCAAAAAGTTTTCTGCTCTTCTCGAAGGATCAGGAACAAAAATTTCACCATTCAGATCATTTACACCCATCATTGCAACAACGATATCAACGGAATGATGGCTCACATAATTCTGGAATTTTTTTAACAAAAGTGGCGTGGTGATCCCTGCCGTTGCCAGGTTGGTTACCTCCACCGAAAACCCATCTCCTCTTAACTTCTTTTCAAGGCGGACCGGCCAAGCCGAATTCAGGTTTTCCGAATAAACATCAGCGGTTGTGGATTCACCCAAAGTGACAATTTTAATATCACCAGACGAACCAACGAAACCTCGCAGCAGAGAGGGAAAACTTAACGAAAAACCTATCAATCTCATGATTATTTCAAGAAGAAGAAAAAAGACTAAAAAGTTTACGACAAGCTTTTTAAAAACCTTCATTCAGTTATTTGACCACAGTTCAACGTCCGAGCCAAACAAGACCTAGCTCTCTTAGAGGCTAAAACAAATTAGGTCTGTCGTTGATTGAAGAATTGGATTTTTTATAGATATCAAAGACTCTGCTGAAAAAAACGCCCTATCATAGGGAGGCCCCTTCATTGAAGAGACCCTAAAGCTTTGTATCTAGTCTTTTTTCAAGTCCTGTAGGGCTGCAAAAGGATTGTTGAAGGGCTGGGCCGGGCGTCTGGGTTTGCCACCGCCTTTTTGTCCACCCTTACGAGGACCTTTGCCACCTTTGGGTTTGCCCTTGCCTTTTCCTTTCGCGTTCTTATCACCTTTAAACGACACACGCTTTTTGGGTTTGCCGGCTGACTTGGCGTTGTCGCCAAATTTCATGGTCAAAGACACTTGGCTTTTATCGATGTCCACACCCTTAACCTGAACTTGAACTTGGTCCCCAGGACTCAACATTTTTTGAGGATCATTGACAAATTGGTTGGCAATTTCAGAAATATGCACCAGTCCATCTTGATGAACTCCGATATCGACAAACGCACCAAAGTTGGTGACGTTGGTAACGATGCCGTTGCAGATCATTCCTTCTTTCAAATCGCCGATTTCAAAGATATCGTCTCGGAAATGAAAAACTTTAAAAGGGTCCCTTGGATCACGACCGGGCTTTTTAAGCTCAGCGACAATATCTTTAAATGTAAACTCACCAATAAGCTCAGACCATTTGTCAGAGAGCGCTTCGATTTTTTTTGCATTCTCACCAAACAGGTTTGATACGTTCTCTCCAAGCTCCTTGGCCATATCGCGAACCGCACTGTAACGTTCCGGATGCACACCGGTGGAGTCCAATGGAACTTCTCCGCCCTGAATGCGCAAGAAGCCCACCGCTTGCTCGTAAGACTTCGAGTTGAAGTTCGGCACATTGGCAAGGTCATCTCGTCTTTTAAACAAACCTTTTTCACGTCGGAATTTAACAATATTAGTAGCAATCCCAGGGCCGATACCCGCCACATGCTGCAAGAGGTGCTCGGAGGCCGTATTCACGTCAACCCCCACATAGTTCACACAGTCCTCAACAACAGATTCTAGTTTTTTCTTTAAGGTCGATTGCGAGACATCATGTTGATACTGCCCAACGCCAATACTCTTCGGTTCAATTTTCACCAATTCGGCCAAGGGATCTTGCAAACGGCGAGCAATAGAAATTGCACCTCGCACGGTGATATCAAGGTCCGGAAACTCTTCGCGAGCCACATCGCTGGCTGAATAGACACTGGCTCCCGACTCGTTGATCAATACCACCGGGATATTCTTATCCAGGTCTTTTAAAACTTTGCGGATAAAGATTTCAGCCTCGCGGCCGCCGGTGCCGTTACCAACAGCCACCGCATCAATTTCAATTTGCTTCAAAACTTGTGAAAACAATTCTTTGGCATTGTCCTCGGCCTTTTCGCCTTGGGTTTTTAAAACCGTGTGAGAGATAAATTGCCCTTTGTTATCCACCAGAGCCACTTTGCAACCCGTGCGCAAACCAGGGTCAATCCCTAAAACACAGCGCGAACCAAAGGGACTGGCCAACAACAACTTTCGCACATTTTCGGCGAAGACCTCGATGGCAAACAGGTCGGCCTGATCTTTTAATTTTTTATGAACCTCGTTGGTGATTGATGGAACCACGTGCACCGTGAAAGCTGTTTTGGCAACCGTCAGCAAAAAGCTTTTCACTTTGTCGTCAGGGTTGGGAGCCACAGCTCTTTCGAAGTCGGTCAGCAAAGCCTCGTCATCTGGGCTTGAAATAGTGACTGTCAACTCGCCCTCTTTCCAGCCTCGGCGCATGGCCAGATAGCGGTGAGAGTTCTTCTTTTCAAGCAGAGAGGTGACTTTTTCAGAATGCTCAAAATAGGTTTCAAATTTTGATTTTGGTTTTACCTTCTTGCCGGGTTTGGATTCGACCATTCCCTTTTCGAAATAATTGCTGCGCACTTGTTCGCGGAGATCCGGGTCATTGGATATTTTTTCCACAAGGATATGCTGAGCTCCCCGCATCACCTCTTCGTAGGTTGCAAATTTTGCACTGGGATTGATGAACTCTTTCGCTTTGACCTCTAGAGTTAGGGAGTTGTCGCCTTCGCCACGGCCCAGATTCCAAATCCATTGGGCGTAGGGCTCTAGCCCCGCCTCTCGAGCCAGTGTGGCTTTGGTTTTCTTTTTCTTCTTATACGGACGATACAGTTCTTCGACTTCAGCCAAATCCCAGGCGCTTAAAATTCGCTTTTTTAACTCATCAGTCAGATTGCCTTGTTCTTCCACTTCCTTCAGAACGAACTCTTTGCGCTTGAGTACCTCTTGATACTCTTGAGCCGCATCGATCACATCGCGGATTTGGACTTCATCCAGGTTCCCGGTTTTTTCTTTCCGATAGCGGGCAATAAAAGGAACCGTGGCTCCTTCATTGGTCAATTCGATGACGGCCTTGGCCGACTTCCAATTGATTTGGGGAAGTTTTTCGACAACGAATTTCTCTAGCGTCTTTTGCTGCATAAGCCTCTAATCCTGTGGTCTTCAAAGGTCCGTTTTTACGAAATTTCTGCTTTGATTTCCAGCGTTTAAAAGAGATTCCCTAGATTCTTGGCAAATATTTAACGAAAATGGGAACAGACCGCCTTTCGTTCCCCGATGCGTCATAAATCCTTGTCCCTTTTTACTTTCAACCTGCCTCCAAATCCCCTAAAAACAGACTATGGATTTGGCAAAAAAATGGTCAGCAAAAGAATTAATGGAAATCGGAGGAGCTCTTCTGCCCGAGAGCCTGGGCTCTCTTGATGTGACAGTGGATAACTTTTCTTCGGTTTCCAGCAGCACCCCAAACAGTTTTGGCTTTATAAACAGCCCAAAGACCCTGATGGCCGCTGAAGAGAGTGCCCTGGCCTGCATCATTGCTCCTATTAAGCTCAAAGACAAAATTGAAAGTTTGAATTCTAAAAAAACCTGGCTTCTGTCTCCCAACGTTGATTTAGCAGCGCGCGAAGTAAAAAAAGCCGCGGTCTTTCCAACACCCTACCGAGCCTACTTGAATGGAGTTCACGGTACAGCCATTGTCGACGCTTCAGCCGAAATTGGATTGGGTGTCACAATAGGCCCGCATGCTGTTATTGGTAAGAATGTAAAGATTGGTGAAGGCTGTTTCGTCGGCGCCAACGCCGTTATTGAAGAAAACGTCACCATAAAAAGTCAAACCACGATACACCCCTTGGCCTACATCGGACACTCCTGTGAAATTGGTCACAATTGTGAAATCATGCCGCAGGCTTGCATCGGCTCCGAAGGGTATGGCTACGCCCACGATCAGTTTGGCAACCATTATCGAATTCCCCACACCGGACGAGTGATCCTTGAAGACGATGTGCATGTGGGCGCTTCAAGCGCCATTGATCGCGGCACTATTGAAGACAGCCGGATCGGGCAAGGAACCAAGATTGATAACCATGTCCACTTGGCTCATAACACGGTGATTGGCAAAAATGGTTTAATAACAGCGCATGTGGTTGTCGCCGGATCATCGACCATTGGTGACAATTTTATGGTCGGTGGAAATTCAGCGATTAACGGGCATATAAAAATCACTGACAATGTCAGCGTCGCCGGTTTTTCTGGAATCGCCAATGACGTAAAAGAGCCCGGTCAGTACGGCGGCTACCCGCTTGTTCCCCTTAAGAAACATCTGAAAGCGAAGGCCAGTCTGGTGCACTTGCCAGAGTTTCGTAAACAAATGAACCGCGTTTTACGAAAGCTCTTTCCCGAGGACTTTGAATCCTGAAAAAAATTAATTGTCGCGTTTGCGACAGATCACGGATTTAAGATATTGAACCGTCGATCCTGAATTGTAGTCGACATTGCGATAGTCCCATCGCACGTAGTTCTGACCTCGAACCGGACAACTCTGATAACGACCATTCACAGCTTGGTTACAAAGAATGAAAGCATTTCTGTTCCCCCCGGCCCCAGCAGAATAAGTTCCGGTGGTCCATGAAACCACATCGAAGTGACCTTGAAATCGACAGTACTCACGAGCCACCATTTGTGTGGACATCGACCCCATCAAACGATGATTGAGTCCAATTCGGTAGGTGTGATCGATGTAAGGGGGACCGTCATCGTCGCGACCATAGTAAAGTCTCTGTCGATAAGTCAGAAAAATATTATTGTGATTGTAAGCTCTAAAACAGCGAAAAAAGTAAGGATCATAAACCTGGCCAGCTGTGCAATCGCCCGGCTGCTGAATGCCTCCGCCGCCACCACCACCGGGGCCGTCATCATCGTTGCCTCCGCCAGTGCCACCGGTGCCGCCGGTTCCACCGACTCCATTGTAAGGGTCGGTGGCGTCAGGATCTCGATCGCAAGACCCATTAATAAAAATTTCGTTATCAGCACACTCTGATGGGGCACAATCTCGAATTCGACATAATTTTGTATGAACGGCGCCAATAATATCCGGACTGGTCGCCAGTGGGTTGGTGATTGTAGTGTCGACACAATTGACTCCGTTGATCGCAACTCCGCCGTCGGCGCAGGCCGTGGCGACAGTGTCCATGTCACAATCAGAGCCACCGTTACGAGGTGCTGGGTTGTTGCAAGCGCGGTTGCGAATTTCGATTCCATCGCCACAGACTTTTGAACACGTGGTGCCGTTGTTATAAACGAACCAATCGCCCCAATCGCCCCAATCACCATTTTCAACAGTGAGTCCGGATTCTACAGTGATCGTCTGACCTCGTCCGTATTTCAGCAGGTTCCCACCAATCTCAATGGCGTTACCGGTCGCCAATCGCGAAATCGTAAAATCGATTTCGTCTTTCAGAGGAATGTTTTCTATCACAAAGGAGTCGGGGCAGCGCTCGGTTCCCGGCGAGCCCGAAAGATCAAGACAAACAATCTGTTGACGGTCATCACTTAAATATACCAATTCTTTATCACCACCATTGGAGTCGAGATCCACAAAAAGCATTTTGGTTTGAGGATCGGGACGAGCCGGCAAAGCCATAATATTGAATTGCTCGGTAAAGGCCCCAGAGCGGACCACTCGAATCATTGTTTGTCCACCGTCGGGAGATTCGGAAACAAACACAGCATCTTCGAAAGTATTCAAATCAAAATCACCAAAAAGAACCTTTGAGACAATTTGATTGGACGTCGGCATTGTTGTGGATTGATTGGGCCATGGATAGGACTCACCTAAAGACGATGCCGTGGAAGCATTGTAAGGGCGATCGACAAAGCGACCACAGTTATTAAAAAAGAAAAGTAAGGCTATCCCCGCAAGAGATAGGCTCCCCCATAACTTCATACTGATTGAATCCCCCTTCAGTACCGTTATACCCTAATCATATTGTATCTTTAATGGACGATCGTGAAAACTAGAGAGAGACCTTTTTCTTAAATTGAGACATTTTTAAAGCTTTTGAATGGGGAATCACCCCATATTTTTTAGCTGAGCTGTCGATTGAAATAAGCTCCACTTTTTGACTCAATTCCTTCAAATGCGGTTTCACCTGTTTGATATAGATCTGACGTTTACGGGGATTCATTGCGTAGGTTCCATTGGAATGAGGAAACAGCCACTCTTTGATTTGACTCAACAGGTGAGGAACGGCCGTCGTCAACGGCAGCTTTCCAGCCGCTTCAAAATCCTGAACCTCTGGTAGGGCCACACCTTCCGACCTTTCATCGCCAACCACCTTTCCCTGCAAAGACACCAGCTGAACCACTTTGCTTTGCAACTCTGGATAGAGCAAAAGGGAATCAACACAGTCAGCAGCGGCGCGATCAAAACACACAAGATGGGATGGCGTTTTCTGTTCGCGCAAAAATTTAACAATATCAATGGTGCTTTCAGCAGGAGGTTTTTGGCTATTGGTTAAAATAACTTGCGTAGGAGAACCACCAACAAGTTCTTCGAATTGCTGTCTGGCCTGTTTTGTGAGATCAAAAGGCACCACCAAAACCTTAGGTTGCGCCGGCTTCGAAGAGGAGGCCACGCAATGGACACCGCTCATAAAAATGATAAAAAATGGTATTGCAATAAAGCGCAACCAGCCCAAAGTTCCCATATCCAAGGCTCTTATAAGCAAATTGAATACCAGGGCAGATGAGGAACAGGCCTCTGTGAGACTGTATGGACTATAAAAAATTCAAGGTCGACTAGAGTTTGATCAAAAAAGAAACGCTAAATGCCAATCACTTCGTGAGTTTCTCTGAAACTTTGACCGTTCTCTCGAATCAAACGAACCTCTCTTAAGATCATGTTGTGTTTGGGAGAATAGAAAATATCGGAAACCTGCTCCCGCCCCCTTGAACGGGTGGTACAAGTGACTTTATAAACTTCCGTGTCTTGGATGTTGTCGCGCAGTTTAACCTCGCAACTTTTAGAGTACTGGGTCTCGCGGCCATTTTTTGTGGTGTTGTAAAGGAAGTCAAAACTTTTACCCACTTCAAGAGGCAACACATCCTTACTCGATTGAACGATAACACTTTTCTCGTCATATTGACCCTTTGCCACTTTACGTAATGGTGGCAAAAAAGGATTCTTGGCAAACTGCAGAACACTCTCGGTTTGAGTTTCACCATCTTTCAGTTTTGAGAATACAATGTCACCACTCACACTCACGATCTTCAATTCATCAACCACCTCAAAAAAGGTTTTGTCGGTCTGTGGATTCTCTCGTACCCGTCGTATTTTAATCAGATTGCCTTTTTCTAAAGGCTCTGGGACCGCCTCTGGCACTGAGGCCAAGGATCTTTTGATGTCACCTACAACAGAGCTTAATGCTCCGTTGTTTGCAGACAAAACAGACTTCAATTGATCTCTTTGCGTCCAACTCGCCAACCCGACGATGATAACAGCTGTAAAAATTAAACCCTTCGGTTGAAGCAGGTGGCCCATCCACGACTCAAGTTCACTTAACAGAGATCTTTTCGTATGCATGGGGGGCATTACGATTTTTTTTCTTCGCTTATCGTAACCAGCCTGAGCGAGAGCCACTTTCTTTTTGGATATGGGTTCGGTGCGATCGCGGAGCCGTTCTTCTCCAGCCAGAGAAGTGTTAAGTGTTCCCGCCATGATCGCGACCACTTGTCTTTCCATTTCTAAAGAGTCTTCATCCTCTTCAATAACTTGTGCCGCTTCAATAATTTTCTCAGCCTCTTCAAGATCATAGCCTCCCAGCAAAAGGGCGTCTTGAGCTTCGTCAAGATCGGCATAATCAGTGTCTTTCTCAAACTCAACACTTTGGAAGCTTGGAATAATCACATCGTCTAAATTTTCCAAGTCGTGCAGAACCGATTCGGTGCTCTGATACCGATCTTGGACATGAAGGGCCGTCATTTTTTCAATCAACGGTGGCAAACCAGCAGGAACCATGTCGTAGAAGTCGCGCGGGAATTTGATAGGATCATTGCAAATACGAACCATACGCGAGGCCGCAGAGTTCCCTAAAAAGGGATGCACTCCGACGATCAGCTCATAGAAAACCACACCCAGCGAAAAAATATCAGAAGCCGGAGTGGATTCTCCTTGCTGAATCGACTCTGGTGACATGTAGCTAGCGGTTCCAATTAAAAGATTCTCTTGGGTGATTCTCTCACCTTTCTCATCGAGGTCCTTACAGATACCGAAATCAACAATTTTGACTTTTCCCTCTGTACTGAGTAATAGATTTTCAGGCTTTACGTCACGATGAAGGATTCCCTTTTTATGAGCCTCCCCCAATCCTAACAGAACCTCTTTCATGGCCTGAATCGTTTGCTCCACTCCAAAACTACCCACTTCGATAATATCAGCTAAAGTTCCACCCTCGACATATTCCATGACCAAATAAGAAGTGCCTTTATAGTTTCCAAAAAAATGAATATTGACGATATTTGGATGACTGAAAGTGGCTAAAGCTTTGGCTTCCTTTTCAAAACGCGTCATTATACTGGGAGGGGTGTCTTGATTGCCGTGGCCTAAAAATTTCAACGCCACTTTTCTTGAAAGCTTTTGGTCGACCGCTAAATAGACTTGCCCCATTCCACCTTTGCCAAGGTCTTTTAGGATTTTGAAATTTTCAACAATTTCACCTATTTTCGGCACCGACATCAGAACTCTCCTGTTTTAATTTATCGGCAGATCAGCAGGTGCAATGTAATTTTAGGACCTAGACAAAGGAATAAAAACCGACACTTGTTCTGCGACTGAGGTCGGGATCATTATCCATCGGCGGTGGTTTTATCATCAGTCATTTCATCTTTATGGGTCTCAAGGGTTTTACGCGTGTCTTCGCCAGACATCCCCACCCATTCTGGATAGAAAAACATCAAGAAAAAGTAACCGATGGTTAAAAGAAAAATTATGACACCGACACCACCAAGAATACCGTAGGTCGACATCAATGCCCCCTTGAATGTGTGGGATGGCCGCTCAGCAAAGTAACCTTTGCCATGTCAGCCAATCCCAACCATTTGTTTTTCTTTCTTTGAAAAAAACAGTACTCTCGCTCTTCAATTCCAGAAAACTTACGTTTAAAAAAGTGAAGGCCTTTGGGGCGATACAAAAAGGGAATGTGATAAAGAAGTCCAAACAATCGTCCCATCCAACTGGATTGATCAACGCGGGCAAAAGGATTAAGGCCCAAATTCAGCTCACTCACACCCTCTTCCTTCAACACCTCGATCAAAAAAGAAATTAAAAAAGATAAGGCATGGGGATCTTTTTCGGGATGGTAAATCAGATGATCGACGTAAAAGCCCAATTCCCCATCCCTTAGGTAAGGCAAAAGACTGCAAAACGCCAAAGCCTGCCCGTCTTTCTCGACACAGAACCATTCTTCATAGGAATCGACGGGGTTTTCTGGTTGAGGCGCCGACAGAAAGAACTTTAAATGAAAAGGAAGCTTTGCCTTTTTCCAATGTTTAAAAAGTTTTTGCAGTTTGGTGTTGTCGTCACGCTGTCGTCGATAGATGGGTATAGCTGTATAATTAAGAGACTGACCTTTTCTTAGGGAGCGTCGAACTTCTTTGGCTTCCGGAGCTTGAAAATCATAATCCAACAGGGGGATTCGAATACTGGTGCCTAGGGGAATTTTGAAAAATCGGGCCCAGTTCCATTTGCGTCCGACATAATAGCCACAGACCTTTTTCCCCTTACGCTGGGCAAACTCAGTGAAAGCAATATAAAGTTCATCACCAGTAGACCCGGCAGCCACCAAAGGCTCTCCGGCAACAATCAAGTGATGCTTGGTCTCTTCATAGGCAATCAAGGCATCGCCAGCATAGAAGAACTGTTTACCCGTTTTCCAATGAGTCATAAAGTAAGGGGGAATATTGGCAAAAATAGAGCGCTGAAACCACTGCAAAGCCTCTTTAGAGCTAATCTCATGGGGGATCTGTAAGGAACGCAGCACAGCCATATATTGGTGTTAAAACAGCCCTCACAAAATAACAACCACTAAATATTGAAGATGTCTCCACCCCGGGGCAGTGATTGTTTTTAAAGTGAAATAAGGGGCTTATCAAAGTTAAGGACGATGAATTACATCTCTTAAATAAAAAAAGAGGACCTCAGGTCCTCTTTTTTATTTGTTTGAAATTGTTACCTGAAGAAATTACTTCAGAGCAATCACAGAAGCTAGCAACAGAGCCACAATAGACATCAACTTAATAAGGATGTTCATCGCAGGACCTGTTGTATCTTTGAAGGGGTCACCCACAGTATCACCAACGACAGTGGCTTTGTGAGCCTCTCCGCCTTTGGATTCACCAGGAATAGCACCTGTTTCAATGGCTTTCTTAGCATTATCCCAAGCACCACCGGCGTTTGACATAAGAAGCGCTAAAAGGACGCCTGAAAGTGTGGCGCCTGCCAACATTCCACCGAGTGCGGCTGGTCCAAGTAAAAGACCCACAACCACAGGAGCGATAACAGCTAACAAACCAGGCATGATCATTTCACGAAGAGCGGCTTTGGTTGAAATTTCAACACAACGAGTGGTATCGGGTTTTCCTGTCCCTTCTAAAAGACCGGGGATCTCTTTGAACTGGCGACGAATTTCAGTCACCATGTCAGAGGCGGCTTTACCCACAGACGTCATGGTCATAGCACCGGCCCATAGAGGAACCACAGCACCTAAGAAAAGACCAATCACAACCATGGGGTCAGTGATATCCATTGTTAAAGGGGCCATTCCAGCCTCAACACGAATCGCGTTCACTGACGAACCGTAGGCAACGAAAAGAGCAAGTGCTGTTAATGCCGCCGATCCAATGGCAAAACCTTTACCCATGGCGGCTGTGGTATTTCCAATAGCGTCCAATTCATCAGTGATGGCTCGAACGTCAGGTCCAAGACCAGACATTTCCGAAACTCCACCAGCGTTATCAGCAACAGGGCCGTAAGCATCGATGGTCATTGTTACACCAACAGTGGCCAACATACCAACCGCTGCCAAGGCAATTCCGTAGAGACCGGCCGCCATAAAAGAAGCATAGATACAGGCACAAAGAATGATCAATGGCCATACACAAGATTCAAGACCAACAGCAAAGCCAGTAATGATGTTTGTCGCTGGCCCAGTTTTAGAGGCTTCAGCGATTCTTTGGATAGGACCTTTTGCTGTGTAGTACTCAGTTACGAAACCAATAGCCAATCCAGCAATTGTTCCGGCGATGATTGGGTAAAAAGCTGAAAATTCAAAACCAAGAACACTGATCGATAAAGCGGCCATCCCAAGGAAAAGTGCAGCAGCCGTATACTCAGACATGTGCAAAGCTTTGGCTGGAGGCATGGCTTTAAAAACATTCATTCCAACAATTCCAAGGAATGAAGACCCTAAACCAAGAACCGCCAACATTAAAGGAAGACCCATCAACAAGGCTCGAGCCGATTCACCACCGGTGTGAATCATTGTTAAAGAATCAAGAGTCATTGTTGACGCGATTGCGATTGTGGCCACCATAGCACCCACATAAGACTCGAAGATATCGGCACCCATTCCGGCCACATCACCAACGTTGTCACCCACGTTATCGGCAATCACACCTGGGTTACGAGGATCATCTTCAGGAATTCCAGCTTCAACTTTTCCAACCAAGTCAGAACCGACGTCTGCCGCTTTTGTAAAAATTCCTCCACCCACACGAGCGAAAAGAGCGATAGATGATGCTCCCATTGAGAAACCAGAGATAACACCTGTTGTTTCAACAAATTGACCCCAAACCGCGTAGAAAACACCAAGACCAAGAAGTCCAAGAGAGGCCACAGAAAGACCCATCACAGCACCACCACGGAAAGCTACAAGAAGAGCCGGTCCAATACCACCCTCTTTAGCGGCAGTGGCCGTACGCACGTTCGAGCGCGTGGCGGCTTTCATGCCGACATATCCAGCACTTCCAGAAGCAACAGCTCCGAAGAAAAAGGCCAAAGCTGTTTCCCAGCCTTTAACGGGAAAGAGAATCGCGGCGACAATAACCACAAAAACGGAAAGAATTTTGTATTCAGCTCCCATGAATGTCATCGCACCTAAGTGGATTTCATCACCAATGGCTGTCATTTTTTCATCACCAGTGGATAGGCGCATGATTCCCATATAAAGGAACATGGCAAATGCCAATCCAAGACCACCTGCAACCGGCGCTACATAGCCGATGGAGTCCATCATCTGAACCATCACGTATTCTCCTTATCAATAAGTTATTTTAATTTTAAAGGACTAAGGTGTCGCTGGGATTGACGCGATTGTCAACGAGGAAGTCAGTTTTGCAGGCATCAATTCGGCTCTTAAATGCGAGGCAGCAAATAAGGTGGCAGAGGCCGGTTGCCAAGCTTCCCCGAAAGCACTAGGTTGGTTGAAAATTGCCAATCTTATTAGCAAGTTGAGGAGCCCTTTATGGATTATACTTTTTGGAAATTCATCCACCTTTCAAGCCTGTTTGTAATGCTTCTGAGCTTAGGGGCTGTGGCCTCTCATCAGCTTCAAGGCGGCACCAAAGAAAACTTCAAAAATAGAAAATTCTTTATGGCCTTTCATGGCGCCGCTTTGCTGATCGCCTTTGTTGCAGGCTTCGGATTGATCGCCAAAGCTGGGTACAATTTTTCCTCAGTTTGGATTTGGGGAAAAATCGCCATTTGGTTGATCGCCGGAATGTACCCGGTGATTTTTTATCGCAAGGGCGCAACAAAAATGCCTTATCTCATATTGATGGTCTTATTGATTGGTGCTGTCTACCTCGTCGAGTACAAACCCTTCTTATAGGACTTAATAGACTTTTTTTAAAAGGTGGTCGCCATGAAGAATTTTACGTTTTGGAATCCCGTGCGCGTGCACTTCGGTGAAGGGCAGGTCGAAAAGCTCAACGAAGAAATTTTAAAAAGTCAGAAAGTCATGCTTCTTTATGGCGGCGGATCGATCAAGAAAAATGGCGTCTACGAGCAAGTTATGGCGGCCTTAAAAGGCTATAACATCGTTGAATTTGGTGGGATTGAGCCAAATCCCCACTACGAAACTTTGATGCAAGCCGTGGAACTGGCACGCAAAGAAAAGGTCGACTTTCTTTTGGCCGTTGGCGGTGGTTCAGTGATTGATGGAACCAAATTTGTTTCCGTAGCCATCCCGTTTGTCGACGATGATCCTTGGAAGATTGTCAGTGAGGGCGCGGCCATTCAAGGACAGCCGGTTCCCTTGGGGAGCGTTCTCACCCTTCCCGCCACAGGCTCCGAGATGAACAAAGCCTCTGTCATAACCAAAGCCGCCAATAAAGAAAAACGCGGATTTATGCGTCCTGAATTGTTTCCACATTTTGCAATCTTAGATCCGACTCATACTTATTCGCTTCCCAAACAACAAATTGCTAACGGTGTGGTCGATGCTTTTGTCCACGTCACTGAACAATATCTTACCGATACCGCTGAGGCTCCTTTGCAGGAACGTTTTGCCGAAAGCTTGCTTACCACCCTGATCGAAGAAGGGCCAAAAGCCATGGCCCTACCGTCTGATTACAACACGCGCGCCAATATTATGTGGTGTGCGACGCAAGCCTTGTGTGGTTTGATCGGCGCCGGTGTTCCCCAGGATTGGGCGACCCATATGATTGGTCACGAAATCACGGCCGAATTTGGTTTGGCCCACGGGACCACTCTGGCCATCGTTCTACCTAGCACTTTGCGAGTGATGAAAGATCAAAAGCGACAAAAGCTCCTGCAATATGCCGAGCGTGTTTGGCACATTCAAAACGGCAGCGATGATGAAAAAATAGACGAAGCCATCGATAAAACTCAAAGTTTTTTTGAAGGTATGGGAATCAAAACCCATATGAAACAGTACAATATTAAGGAACAAGATATCGACACCATGCTGGATCGCCTGGAGTCAAAAGGTATGGTGGCCCTTGGTGAACAGGGAAATATCGACATCGCCATCAGTCGACAAATTTATCAAGGATGTTTGTAATGCTGAAAAAAATTGTGATTGTGGTTGTTGGAATTGTCATTATCGCCGCTATGGGGCTAGGAGCTCGCATGTATTGGTTAGGAAAAAAAAGCTCGTCTATGATGAACAATAAACTGGGTGTGACTGAAGGCCATCTTCAGGCTTGCGGCGAGAAACCCAACTGCGTTTCAAGCACCGCTGATCCCGCCAGTGATTTTTATATCGAACCGATTCAAGACCAGAACATCGAAGGCACCTGGGATGACCTTAATATGCTTTTGCAAGATCTGATAAAAGACAAAAAAAGCTTTCAGATTCTCAAACAAAAAGCCAACTATATTCACATGATTGCGATCAGTAAAATTTTTGGCTTTGTGGACGATGTCGAGTTTCATCTGGTTCCCGATGAAGGCATTATTGAAATCCGGTCACAATCTAGAGTCGGATATTCTGATATGGGTGCTAACCGAAAACGTTTGCAAAAAATCCGCTCCCAGTTGCAACCAAAAATAAAGTAACTTAATCAAACCAATCACATTCAAAGTTTGAAGAATCGATTGCTGTTTGACCAACGCTTTTAGAAGGTCAAATAAGCTTTGTCATTTTAATTTATTAACTAACGAGCCAGTAGAGCGGGCTTTCCCAACGTCGTAATTATTGCGAGTTTGTCTTTTTTTGAGTCGGCAATTAAAATCTTTTATTTTTGTTGATCTACAACACACTGATTAAGTCGTAAACACTGTTTACAATTGAGTCGAGGATAAACAGTTGAAATAAAACGCTTTTAAACTGTTGCTGAGACAAGTGCAGTGGCATTAAGTTTGCTTCTCTATTTATAGAGTGGAGGGGTTTATGAAAAATCTTATTTTGATCCAATTACCTTTGTTGTTTGGTTTATTCTCACTGGTAACAGCTTGTGGGAGTGACGGGCCCTCAAATACAACCCCTGCCACTTTCAACAATGAATCGAGTGCTCTGCAGAATACAAGCTGTCTGCCTCCGCAGAAGGAATTTCAAGGCTCCTGTTTATTACAGTCGACGGCTACTACCTCATGTACCGAGTTCTATGGCTACCATCCAGAATCGATTGATCGCTTTGCAGAAGAATGTGAAGCAAGAGCCCTCTATCAATTCACATCAGAATACTGCCCTACCGAGAATCGAGTCGCAGGGGTTATGCGTGAAGAGGTTCGAAATGACCAAGGCACCAACATCAAGGTTCAGTTTTTTTACGGAACGGATGGAACGGCCTGGACAATCGCGGATGCACTTAATGAGGCGAATGACGAGCATTCAAGATTAGAATCGGAGAATAACTTGGATAGCGGGATCAGCCACGATCTTTGCACCGAATAATAACGAAAGGCCACCCAGCAAAAGTCTCTATTGCGCGGCTAGGCTGCCTTTTTATCCATCCATGAATTCTCTTGTATTGAAGAAAAACTCTTGAGTCCTTGAACAAGATCAGGAATAACCATGACGTGCTAATTTCCTCGGACTATCGATCCTCTTATCCTTTTTCTGACGGTCACATTGAAACTGTGATCCCCTACTTTCTTCGCTCTGTTGAGGTTCCAACCTTTAGCCGCGAACGTATCGGCACCGAGGACAATGATTTTCTCGATTTGGACTGGCTCCGCCAGGGGTCCGAGAGGCTTGTGGTTTTATCCCATGGTCTTGAGGGTTGTTCGCAGTCTAAGTACATGATGGGAATGGCCCATGCCCTGTTTGCCCAAGGTTTTGATGTGCTCGCCTGGAACAACCGTGGTTGCAGTGGTGAGTCCAACCGCCTGCTGCGCATGTATCACTCGGGGGCCTCATTTGATTTGCGAACGGTTTTAAACCATGTTTTTGAAACCCATGCCTATAAAAAAATTGATTTGGTCGGTTTTAGTATGGGCGGCAATATCACTCTAAAGTATTTGGGCGAGGAAGGGGCGCAGGTCGACAGTCGTATTCATCGGGCGGTGGCCATCTCAACACCCACAGCCTTGCAAGACTGTGCGGAATCCCTTTCCAGTGGAATCAGTTCTCTTTACACACGGCACTTTATTTTACGCATGGTACGCAAACTTAAGATTAAAAAACAACAGTTCCCGGATTTTAATCCCGATCTTTTTAAACTGGCCCAACTTTCAAACTTTAAAGACTTCGACGATAAAATCACGGCTCCCATGAATGGCTTTAAAGATGCTCAAGATTACTGGCAACAGGCGAGCAGTTTGCAGTTTCTACCTCATATCAAGGTAAAGACACTTATCATCAACGCCAAAAACGATCCTTTTCTTAAAGGCAAGTGCTATCCCATTGATGAAGTCAGTGGTCATCCCTTTGTGGATCTTGAAACCCCAGAACAGGGTGGGCATGTGGGTTTTGTTGAAGAGGGACTGTCTCGCAGTGTTTGGACCGAAAGACGCGTCCCCCATTTTTTAGAAATGTAAATCTAATAAGGTTTTAAAACCCCATCGGTAAAATTATTTATGTTTACCGCGATGGTGTCCTTTGCCCCGCTTACGACCGGGGTTTTCGGCGCGCATTTTCTTCATTTCAGCCTGGTGTTTTTCACGACAAGCCTTGATTTGCTCACCCTCACTGGCCTTGCTCACACAACTTTTAAAGTCATTCAAACTTGCAATGCGACGCTCAATATGAGCCGAGACCTTGGCCTTACGCTCTTCTAAAGAAGGCTTCTTGCCACCCTCACCCGCGAAGGCTGTTACACTCAATACGCTAACACTTAAAAAAACTAAAATACTTTTCATCCGTGATTCCTTTACTTTTTATTTTTCTTTTTTGTCTCTTTCTCTTTGGTTTTTGGTGCGTCTGCTTTTCCCATCTTGTCGTATTTAACCAGACCAACATAGTCATAGAAATCACGACCGCGTTTGTCTTTGGGAGTGGTACGCCCCTTATATTGAATGAGAGTTTTGGTGTCTTTGTCCAGCGTAAAGTAAAGAGGGCTGACCACAGCTCGAATAAACATACTGGATGGGTTCATTTTGACCGTCAGCGTCTTATCGTCCATCGCTTCCTGGGAAAATGTAAATCCAATGGTTTCTTGACGGTGCCAGACCCCCAAATGAAACTCCACCTCTTTTCCTTTTACCAGGGCATCCCAGTTGGCTCGAATCAAATCAACGAGCTGTAAACCAACCACAAAGTTTTTCTTCATGTCTGATGTGATGGGATAATTGTTTTTGCGGTATTTCTTTAAATTGTAGGTGATTTTATCACCTTTGACTTCAATCCAAGCCCGCTGCTTCAGTTGCTTTTGCTGCATTTCGTAGCGCACCAGTTTTCCATCTTTTTCGACCATGGTTTCTTCGGTCAAAACGTCGCCATCCATGTCTTTGTAAACAGCTCTTGAAAGAGTTTTATCGCCATCCATTTTTTGGTAGCGCTCGTAGGTGAATTTCTTTTCCTTACCCTCTTGGTCGTAAACCACACCTTTGCTCACAAGTTTTTCACTTGCTAAAGTCATCGTTGCAGCCAAAGTCATACCCAAAAAAATCAAAGCCTTCATGGTCCCTTCCTTTCTTTTTGGGAATAGTCTACTACAACCACAGGCTGTGAACACCTCTTTCTTTAGCCGTCTGTTTTGCTAAATCATACCCTGCATCAACATGCCGAAACACGCCCATGGCGGGATCGGCGGTTAACACTCGTTCTAGCCTTTGGTGGGCGGCGTCAGTACCATCAGCGACAATCACTTGCCCCGCATGCAAAGAGTATCCCATTCCCACACCGCCACCATGATGAAAACTCACCCAGGTCGCACCACAGGCGGTGTTCGAAAGTGCGTTCAAAATGGGCCAGTCTCCAACAGCATCAGATCCATCCAGCATGCTTTCGGTTTCGCGATTGGGAGACGCGACCGAACCACAGTCCAGGTGATCGCGACCAATAACAATGGGCGCTTTAACTTTGCCATCACGGACCAATTCATTGAACTTTAGTCCCGCCTTCACGCGCTCGCCATATTCAAGCCAACAGATTCTTGAGGGAAGTCCTTGAAAAGCAATTCTTTCACGCGCCATTTCAAGCCAGTTTAAAAGGTGGGTTTTTTCCGGAAACAGCTCCTTGAGTGCTGCATCCAAAGTGTAAATATCCTCTTTGTCGCCACTTAAAGCGACAAACCGAAACGGACCACTGCCTTTACAAAACAAAGGACGAATGTAAGCTGGCACAAAGCCGGGAAAGTCGAAGGCACGCTCGACACCCACGTCCTCAGCCATAGCGCGAATATTATTTCCGTAATCAAAAGTGATGGCTCCCATGTCCATCAACTTCAGCATCCCTTGGACATGATCGCCCATGGATTTTTTCGACAGTTCAACATAGTGAGACGGATTTTTTTCTCGCAATTCGGCGGCCTGTTTCAAATCGTATCCAGCTGGAATGTATCCCACCAACGGATCGTGGGCCGATGTCTGGTCAGTCAATAAATCTGGCACATACTTCTTTGCAACCATCTGCTGCACCACTTCAGCCATATTACCCACCAAAGCCACCGACTTGGCTTCACCCTTGGCGGCGTAGTCTTTCACTTTCTTCCAAGCCTCATCCAGGTCGTAACAAACTTCATCGACATAACGTGTTTTTAGTCGCTTGTTCACTCGCTCTTCATCAACTTCTATGGCAAGCACGCAGGCGCCAGCAAAAACTCCTGCGAGAGGCTGAGCTCCACCCATTCCACCCAAACCGGCGGTGGTGATCACTCGTCCCTTCAGACTGCCACCAAAATGTTGGCGACCCGCTTCAACGAATGTTTCATAAGTGCCCTGCACGATGCCTTGTGAGCCGATGTAAATCCACGAACCGGCTGTCATTTGCCCATACATCATCAAACCTTTTTTATCCAGCTCATGAAAGTGGTCCCAGGTCGCCCACTTCGGAACCAAATTGGAATTGGCAATCATCACTCTTGGAGCATCCGCATGGGTTTTAATGACGCCAATGGGTTTTCCCGATTGCACTAAAAGACTTTCGTCGTTCTCAAGGTTTTTGAGAGCGTCCAATATTTTATCAAAACATTCCCAGTTGCGTGCGGCTTTGCCAAGACCACCATAAACAATCAACTCATCAGGGACTTCCGCAACATCGGCGTCGAGATTGTTTTGAATCATGCGAAAGGCCGCCTCTTGCAGCCAGCCTTTACAGTTTAACTGAGTTCCCGTTGGTGCTTTAATATTTCTTACCATTCCAGCTCCCCCACCGTGTCTTTAACGACTTGGTAAATCGTATCGTTGTTAATTAGGTCTTGAATTTTTTCTACGTCCTCAGAAAACACTCGATCTTTTTCCGCAAAAGGGACCTCTTTGCGAATGGCCTCCCAGGTGGCCTTGACGGCCGACGCCGGCGTCAATGGCTTTAACATGTCCAAGGCCTGGGTGCTCGACAGCATCTCCATGGCAATGATGTGTTCAACGTTGGATACGATGGATCCAAACTTGCGAGCCGCGATGGTTCCCATGCTGACATGATCTTCTTTATCTGCCGAGGTCGGAATACTATCGACACTGGCTGGATGCGAAAGAATTTTGTTTTCACTGACCAATGAAGCGGCCGAAACTTGCACAATCATATGACCTGAATTCAAACCACCCTCAGGCGCTAAAAAGGCTGGCAGCCCGCTCATTGCGGGGTTGATCATTTTTTCGATGCGGCACTCCGAAATATTGCCAATCCCCGACATCGCAATAGCGGCAAAGTCCAAAACGTAGGCCACCGGTTCACCGTGGAAATTACCACAACTTAAAATCTTACCGTCTTCGGCAAACACCAAAGGATTGTCAGTGCTGGAATTGGCCTCGGTTTCTAAAACTTTTTGCACATGCCGAAAGGTGTCTTTGGCGGCACCGTGAACAGCCGGAATACATCGCAGACTGTAAGCATCCTGCACTCGCCCGCAATCGATGTGACTTTCAGAAATTCCAGATGTGCTCCCCATAAGTTTTAAAATGTTACGTGCGGTTTTGGCCTCACCCGGATGCGGCCGGGTCGCAGAGATCAACGGATCAAAAGCCGCCCGCGTGCCCTTCAACGCTTCCAATGTCATGGCTCCAGAAAGATCCGCCAACCACATCAGACGCCGACCACGGAACAGATTCAACAAACCAACAGCCGTCATGACCTGACAACCATTGATCATCGACAGTCCCTCTTTGGCTTGCAATTCCAGGGGCTTGATGTTCTTTGCTTTTAGCAATGCCGGCACCGCCGTCGGTTTGCCGTCATCGCCCCAAGCTTTTCCTTCACCAATGATAGCCAATGCAAGATGTGAAAGAGGAGCCAAATCACCACTGGCTCCAACACTTCCCTTTTGCGGGATCACCGGAATGATATCATTATTCAAATAATTTAAAATCGTATCGACAACGATAGGGCGAATGCCGCTGTGACCACGCGCTAAGGCATTGGCTCGCAAAAACATGATGGCGCGCGATTCCTCTTTGCTGAACGGGGCACCGACACCCATGCAATGGGAGCGAATCAAGTTTTTTTGCAGTTCAATAATTTGCGGTTGCGAGATTTTCACATCACTGAAGTGACCAAAGCCCGTGTTGACGCCATAGATCGCCTCACCACTTTCCAGGCGGCTTTCTATATAGGTTCTCGACTGCTCCATTTTTTGGCGAGCCACAGCCGAAAGCTCCACTGGAGCTCCCATTTGAGCCACCGACCAGACTTGTTGAATGGTAACGTTTTCACCGGTTAACTGAATCATGATTTTTCCTTTAATTTTTGAATCGCTACTTTGTAGCCTTCGGGATGTTTGAAAACAAAACTCCCGGCCACTAAAACATCGGCTTCAACCAAGTGGTGTTTGGTCTTATCACTAACACCACCATCGACTTGAATTTTGTAAGCTAACTTTTTTTCATCGCGCCATTTTGCCAACTGACGGACTTTCGGCACTTGGTCCTCCATAAAGGATTGGCCGCCAAAACCTGGGTTGACTGTCATAACAAGAACCAAATCGACCATTGGCAAGTAGGCTTCGATATCTTCCAAAGCGGTGGCTGGTCGCAAAGTGATTCCGGCATGCACACCGGCCTTTTTGATTTTCTGCAACATATCACCCATGTTACCAGCCGATTCCACATGCAGGGTGATACTGTCGGCTCCGGCTTTGATAAAATCATCGATGTAGCGTTCCGGCTCTTCGATCATCAGGTGACAATCCAAATAGGCATTTTTAATACTTCGTAAAGACTTCACCACCGGAGCACCAATGGTCAGGTTCGGGACAAAGTGTCCGTCCATCACATCGACATGGATCCAGGTTGTGCCAGCGTCCATCAGCGCGGCCACTTCTTCACCTAACTTCGAAAAGTCCGAAGACAAAATACTTGGAGCGGGTATAAATTCAGAACTCAAAACAGTCTCCCTCTTTAATGTGATAGCCACGAATAAAATCGGCGGCCTTCATTTTTGCTTTACTTTCTGGCTGCACCACATGCAGTTCCAGTTCCCCTTGTCCACACGCCACCAGAAAGGATTCCTTTTTTACATCGACAATCATTCCAGGCTGGGCCTGATGGTCGCCTTCTATAGGCGTGCTTTTATGGAGTTTTAAGGTTTTATTTTTAAAGTGACTGAACGCAAAGGGTCCCCCCATATCAAGACCACGAATTTTATTGTGAATCTCAAGGGCCGATTTTTTCCAATCGACCAAGCCTTCTTCTTTGCTGATTTTTTTTGCGTAGGTCACAGCTGACTCATCTTGCGGAATCGGATCCAACCGACCTTCCATAAAAGGTTTTAAATTTTCAACCAAGAGTTTGGCCCCTTGTTGGCTGAGAGTGGCGTAAAGTGAGGTCGCACCCAAATCCAAAGTGATCTTCAGATGGGACTCGGCAATCACATCGCCAGCATCGAGCTTCTTGACAACTTTTTGCAGTGAAACACCCGTCACCGCATCACCAGCCATTAAAGCGCGCTGCATGGGAGCCGCTCCCCGCCAGCGTGGCAGCAGACTCGAGTGAACATTGACACAACCGTAGCGAAACGCTTTTAAAAAATCTTCGGACAGAAGTTGACCGTAGGCGACCACCACACCGATGTCGATTTTTTCACTTTTGATAAAATCAATGACCTCGGGTTGCGAGATTTTCTCGGGCGTTTCGACCGGTAAAGAAAAATCCTGAGCCGCAATTTTTATGGGACTGGGTTTTAGTTTTTTTCCACGCCCAGAAGGACGATCCGGCTGAGTGTAAACTTTAGAAATTTCAAAATTGGAATTTCCCTGCAAAGCTGCCAGTGAAGGAACAGCGAAGAGTGGAGTCCCTAAAAACGCGATTTTGTAAGTCATTGCCGTCTTTTAGCATAAAATGGCGCGTCCGACCTGGCCTTCTCGCACTTGCCATAGGGAGTCAGAATGTCTCTGGTTTTGCAATGGGACGCCTCTGAAAACGGCCTCAGAGGGTCTTTAGATGGTTGCCGGCTCTTTCTCTTCTTCTTTTTCTTCGTCGTCAGCCTTGGGATAACCAAACTTCTTGATTTTCGCCTTAATACGGTTGGATTTGATGGGGCTCAATCGGTCGATGAAGACCTTGCCGTCCAAATGATCAATCTCATGCTGCATACAAATTGAAAGCAGCCCATCAAGTTTGTATTCAACAGGGTTACCGTCTCGATCCAGGCCTTTGACTTCGATGTATTTGGCGCGGGTCACAGACTCATAGAAGCCCGGAACACTCAAACAACCTTCATCGTAGGTGGTTTTTCCTTCTTTTTTAGTGATTTCAGGATTGAAAATGACGATCGGCAGTTTCACTTGCTTTTCAAGGTCGGTCATCCCGGCTTCAAGCTCATAGCGATCATTCTCTCCTTGAGGTTGAATATCAATAACAAGCAGCCGCACTTCCACCCCGACTTGAATAGCCGCCAGGCCGATGCCTTTTTCAGCATACATGGTCTCAAGCATATCGTCGGCCAGCTGTTGCAGCTCAGGGGTTACCTTATCAACGGCCTTGCCTTTGTGCCGAAGTCGGGAGTCTGGAAATTTAAGAACCTCTAATAAAGCCATGCCTTACTGATAACCAAATATCCTTAAAAAGGCAAACAAGCTTGTCATTATTGGCTTGAATTGAGTCTATATTCGAGTCCAGCGGAAACTAAAATAAGTCGCTGCGATCATCAGCAGGTTTGGCCCCCAGGTGGCTAAAAGAGGCGGCACCTGCCCGTGGCGGCCGAGCGACATACTGGAAGAGTGCAGAACCCAAAACGAAAAAGTCATTAGCAAAATCAAGCCAATGTTTTTGGCCATGCCTCCTGATCTCTGATGGGTGATCACAAACGGCACTCCCAGCAGAGCCATCACAAGAATCGTAAATGGGAAACTGAGCTTATTCCAATAGTCGACTTCAAAGGCGGTCATGTTCAGACCGGCCTCCTTGTTTTTACTAATATAGCGCCCCAGTTCTTGAAAACTTAAAAAGTCGGAGGCTGAGCTTGTGGTTTGGATATCGGCCAGTTCTTCGGTCATCGCCACGGTTTTGCTTTCGAAGGTTTTAACCAATGGCGTATTAAGATCTTCAACAAACAAGGTGATGGTGCCGTTTCCCAACTTCCATCCCGACTCCTCGATCAGGGCCTCTTTTGAACTGATCACCTGCTGTAGCTTCCAGTCTGGAGAAAAGTAATAGAATGTGACGCCGTAGGCTTTTTTATCTTCAGGATCCAGCAGCTTGATATTGAAAATAATATTGTCAGACCGGTACCAAATTTTATTGGTCTTCACCGTCGAATAAAGTCCCGGCTGCTTTTTCATCTCGACGTAATAAATGTAGTCGCGCTTTTTCTTGGTGACCGGCACCACCTGATCGCCGATATAAAAAGACAATCCGACCAATATCACCACCCAAAACAGGATGGGCATCAGAACCCGAGTCAAACTCATGCCCAAACTGAAGAGGGCTGTCAGTTCTCGACTCTTATTCAAAGTTGATAAAGTGAAGACCACCCCGACCATAGCGGCAACCGGAATAAACTGATAAATAATTTCAAAGCAGTAGGCGCCATAATAACGCCCTAGGGTGCCTAACGTGACATCAAACCTCGTAATCTGTGTCATAAAGTCGATGACAAAAAAGAGGGTGAGGAAAACCACCAATCCAGCAAAAAAATAGGTAAGAAAGGCTTTCGAAATGTAGCGATCGACAAGGTTGAACACTCCCCATTGTAAAAAGGAGCCAAATAGGGCGTCAAGTAAGGCTCTGTTCTTGACTCTGACTTCAAAGAAGTTTTTACTTAAAGTATGTCGTTGCGCGTCTTACTTGCGGATGAAAGTGCATCCATTCGCAAAGTCTTTCAAATGGGGCTTCAAGATTACGGTGCTGAGGTTAAAAGCGTCCATAATGGCTTGGATGTCATTGAAGTGGCGCAGAACTACGAGCCCGATATCATTTTTGTGGACATTCTTTTGCAAAAAAAGAATGGCTACGAAGTGGCCGAAGAAGTGGGTCAGAACCCCAGTTTAAAAATGACTCCCGTTGTCTTAATGTGGAGTTCTTTTATGGAACTAGACCAAGGCAAGTATAAATCCTGCGGAGCCAAGGCGGAGCTCGAAAAACCTTTCGATATTGATAAAATGCGCAATTTGATCAAAAGCCTTGTCGAAACCACTCGCTCACAACAGCTTTCTGATTTTCTGTCTTTTCCAAAAAGCATCACCTCTGAGTTTGTCGAAGAGGAAAATGAAAAAGCCGATACTGGTGTGACAACTGCGCCTCGCCAACAATCAGCGCGACCGACACAGCCCACCAACCCTCAACAGACAGCGCCTCAGAATCAAGCTCCTATTGAAGACGATTCGGAACCTTTTACTTTCGAAGTCGATGACCAAGACGATACGCCCCACCTGAGCCTTGAAGACGACGCTCCAAGTGCCAGTGAGTTAGAAGCCACCTCTGAATTCAATATACAAGCCGACGAGCCGGAAGAATTTAATATGTATGAAGTCCCCCCCACGCCAAGTCCTGAAACAGAAGAGCAATCGCTCCCCGGAAATGACGATGAAAACTGGGAAGCCAAGCCTCTGAACACGAACATGAAATCGGAAACAACCCAAGATCGAACCCAAGAAGACGATTTCGATAATTTTCAATCCATGGACCTCGGCAACGAGAAAAAACTCAATTTGGACGATTTTTTATACAAGCCCGAGACTCAGGCAACGAAAGCCACAGCTCAACCTGAACCAGAACACGACTCCATCTCCTCCACCACTCGCACCGGCGAGATTCACAACGTGCATGTTCCCAACTACGACAACCAAACTCAACCGGTCGGCAGCATGAAAATGAGCAATGACGAGATGGAAGCCATTATTCGACAAGAAGTGCGAATGGCACTTCAAAAAGTTATCAAAGATCAATTACCCAGTGCCATTGAAAAGGTGGTACGCGAAGAGCTTGAACAGATCATGCAGCAAGAGATGGCTCTTAAAAGTGCCGGACAAGCCACATGACCACCCAACAACTTATTGAGCATGCCTTCCTTGAGGATCGTCCCAACCTCGACATCACAACCGCCTATTTAGACAAAAAAGACTCCTATGGCCTGGCTCAACTGATCGCCAAACAGGATTTGGTTGTTTCCGGTGTGAAAGTTTTTGCGGATTGCCTTCACCACTTGGATTCGGAACTTGAGATCACCTGGCACTTTAAAGACGGCGACGAGGTTTTGAATCAACAAACGGTGGCTCAGATCAGTGGCAACCTGATCCAGCTGATTCAGGCGGAAAGAGTGGCTCTGAATTTTCTGGGCCTTCTTAGCGGAATCGCCACTCAAACCTCACAATTTGTGAAAGCCTGCGAAGGAACCAACACTAAAATTTTAGACACCCGTAAAACCATTCCCCTGATGCGAGAACTGAGCAAACAAGCCGTGGTTGATGGTGGTGGTGTCAATCACAGGATGAACTTGAGTGACGGTGTTTTGATAAAAGAAAACCACATTGCTATTGCCGGAAGCATCCAGGCCTGTGTCCAGCAGATCTCACGCCACACCGATCGCCCCATTGAGGTCGAAACCAAGAACCTTAAAGAAGTGGAAGAAGCCCTGGCGGCTGGGGCGCAACGAATCATGTTAGACAATATGAGTCTTGATAGAATGGGGGAATGTTTGAGATTAATCCCTGATACTGTCGAGACAGAAGCCAGCGGGAACATGACTTTGGAGCGAATCGCTGATGTGGCCAAGCTTGGAGTTGATTTTATCAGCGTTGGGGCTCTGACTCATTCGGCAAAAAACGCTGATTTCTCACTACTATTTGATTGGAGTTAAAATGTCCATAAACCTACTCACCCACGAATGGGCTCAGTCTAAGAATTTGGCTTCATTTTACTATCCAGAAATCGAAAGCACCAACGACGTTGCGAAATCTGAGTTCGCCAAATCAGGCAAGGATTTCGCGCTTTACCTGGCCGATCATCAAAGCAACGGCCGCGGCCGCGGCAGCAACGGCTGGGAGAACCTTTCCGGTGGAGAAGTTTTACTCAGCACATGGTGCTTTCGCACCGAGACCACACCGCAACCCATCTTAACACCTTTGCTTGGCTTAGCACTTTACGAATCTCTTTTCGTTTTTGATTCGTCTCTGCCTTTACGCTTAAAAGCACCGAACGACATGTATTTGGGCGATGGCAAACTGAGCGGCCTGTTAGTCGAAGTGGAACAAAAAGGGCAAGAGTCCCTTATTTTTGTGGGCCTGGGTCTGAATGCCGAAGGGGCTCCTCAAATTGACATCCCAACCTCTTCTCTTAAAGAATTTGCTCCCAAGTATCGCACCGAGTGGTCGCAATTTTGTAAATACCTTTATAACCAATTTTTAATCGCGGTTGAAAAGGGCATGCAAAGTGAAATCGGCGCCGACGAAAGAGAAGATCTGCTTGAAGCCTTAAACGGTGGCCTCCCCGACGGAGAGTACTTGAAAGTTTCGCCTCGCTGTGATTTACAGACAGCCCAAGCGACAATCTCTTGGATGGACCTGTAACCTAAAGAGGCCTTATGGCGAAAGCCTTTGCCATCACAATTTTAATTCTTCTCGGCTTTGCCGGATTCGTGATTTACCGCACCGGGTATTTAAAACCAGTGACCATCGCTTCTGGAGCCCAAGGCCCTTTTTACCTGGTCTACAAAACCCATGAAGGCCCCTATCACAAAATTGCTCCGGTCATTGATCGTGTTGAACAGGAACTGAAGAATAAAGGCGTGCCATGCCCTTTTGCCTTTGGGCGCTTTTTACATGACCCCCAAACAGTTCCCCACGATCGACTTGTCTCCCATGGTGGCTGTGCCTTTCCAATGCTAACTCCTGAGATAAAACAGGCCCTTCGCGACAGCGACTTCAAAATCGATGAAGTGGCGAAAAAAGAATACGTGGTGGCGCAATTTGAAGGATCTCCATCGATTGGCCCGATGAAAGTTTATCCCTATGTCGAAGAATGGTTGGAAAAGTACGGTTACAAAAAACAAGGCCCCGTCATTGAACTTTACCAAACGACCGGTCCAGACTCCCTGCACACCCGCTATTTGTTTGAATACAAATAATCAGCATCTCATTTAGTAAGAAAAATTTTCCTGAAAAAACTTAGGGTCGATCGATAGTATTAGCGTCCCATTGATTTTTAACGGGCTCCGGTGGCTTGGTTTTCGGCGGTTTCAATTTATAAGCCAAATACAAATAACATCCTAGGAGGACTACGATCAGCGGCAATAGGACTTGGATCAGGCCTGAAAAATGAAAAACACCCATGACAATAACCGAAATCACATACAGGTAATAAACCGAAATCATCCAGTAGGATTGAAAAACAGAAGTGGGATTGTGCCTTTTAAACAAAGCCCGCAACGGTACGATAACAAGAACCAACAAAAACAAAGTGGGCACCACCAACATCATCGTGGTGCGCATGGATGCTTCAAGCGTCCATTGCCCCCACAACCAAATATGAGCTGTGAGAGCCACTAAAAACAAAAGCCATTTTAAAACCATAAATTAATTATTTTGCTGCCTTAAAAGATTCAAAGCCGATCCCGCTTCAAACCATTTTACTTGCTCTTCGTTATAGGTGTGCTCAAGCTCAAGAGACTCCGTCTTTCCATCGCTGTGCTTTACTTCCAAAGTTAAATTTTTACCCGGAGCAAAATCCTTAAGCCCCTTAATGGAAACCCGATCATCCTCTTGAATTTTACCGTAGTCATCAGCGTTCGCAAAAGTCAGCGCCAGTACACCTTGTTTCTTTAAGTTGGTTTCGTGAATTCGAGCAAAGCTTCGCACCACGACTGCTCGAGCCCCAAGGAATCGAGGCGACATCGCCGCGTGCTCGCGAGACGATCCTTCGCCGTAGTTCTCATCACCGACAATGATCCAATCTTGGCCTTTGGCTTTATAATCGCGACCAATTTTTGCAAACGGAACACCCGTCTCACCAGTCAGTTGGTTTTTCCCGGTCCCAGACTCATCAGTAAAAGCATTCACAGCCGTGATCAGCATATTGTCAGAGATGTTATCCAAATGACCGCGGTAACGTAACCACTTACCCGCAGGACTGATATGATCGGTGGTGCATTTGCCTTTGGCTTTTGCCAACACGACCATGTCCTTTAAGTCTTCACCTTCCCAAGGTTTGAAAGGCTCAAGAAGTTGCAAGCGAGGGGAATCCTCGGCCACTTTAACATCCACATCACTGCCCTTAGGCTCTTGATACCCTTCTAGGTCGGCAACAAAACCATCCTTTGGAAACTCCGGAGCTTCTGGTGGATTGAGTTTTATTTTTCCATTGGGCGTTTCAAGTTCATCGGTCATGGGATTGAAATCAAGACGACCAGCAAGACCCAATGCCATCACAGTTTCAGGACTGCCGATAAACCCAAGAGTTTCAGGGTTGGCGTCGTTGCGGCCACGGAAGTTACGGTTAAAACTTGTGACAATCGTGTTCTTCTCACCTTTTTTGAAGTCGTCACGTTTCCACTGCCCGATACAAGGACCACAGGCATTGGCAAGAACCGTCGCTCCGACATCGTTGAATGTCTCCATTTGCCCGTCACGCTCGATGGTGTTTTGGATCATGTTTGATCCCGGAGACACCATGAAAGTTTGTGGCATCTCTTTCACACCCGCCGCTTTGGCCTGTTCCGCGACATGAGCTGCTCGCCCTAAATCCTCGTAAGAGGAGTTTGTGCAAGACCCAATAAGAGCCGCCGATAGATTGGTGTTCCAACCGTTTTCTTTTGCATGTTCTTTGATCTCGCTCAAAGTGTGGGCGAGGTCTGGAGTGTGAGGCCCAACCAAGTGTGGCTCCAATTTATCCAAATCAATTTCAATCACTTGATCGTAGTATTTCTCTGGGTTGGCTTCGACTTCAGAATCGGCATGTAAGAGGTCTTTGTTGGCATCAGCAATCTTGGCAATTTCCGCACGGTTTGTCACTTCCAGGTAAGATTTCATACGCGAATCATAAGGAAAAATAGAGCAGGTCGCACCCAACTCGGCACCCATGTTGGTGATAGTTCCTTTTCCGGTACAAGAAATACTTTCTGTTCCCTCGCCAAAGTACTCAATGATTCGGTTGGTTCCACCTTTGACCGAAAGAATTCCTAAAAGTTTTAAAATCACATCTTTTGGAGACGTCCAACCTTGCAACTTTCCTTTCAAGTGAACACCAACGATTTTTGGGTTCTTAACTTCCCAGGGCAATCCGGCCATCACATCTGAAGCATCGGCACCGCCAACTCCTACGGCCACCATGCCCAAGCCACCGGCATTGGGTGTGTGTGAGTCGGTACCAATCATCATTCCGCCAGGGAAGGCGTAGTTTTCAAGGACAACCTGGTGAATGATTCCAGCACCCGGCTTCCAGAAACCAATTCCGTAACGGCTTGAAGCTGTGGAAAGAAACTGAAAAACCTCATTGTTTTCAACCATGGAATTTTTCATATCTTCACTGGCGCCTTTGTAGGCCAAGATCAAATGGTCACAGTGAACTGTCGAAGGCACGGCCGCCTCGTCTTTCCCGGCCAGCATGAATTGTAAAAGGGCCATTTGCGCTGTGGCATCCTGCATCGCAACCCGATCCGGACGCAGCATAAGAAAGCTTTTCCCCCGCTCCAAATCCTGTCCCTTGGGATCATCCAAGTGACCATATAAAACCTTCTCAGTCAGAGTCAGAGGACGCTGTAATCTTTTTTTTACAACTTTCAGACGTTCTCTTGTGGTTTTGTAAGTTTTTTCAACAAGTTGGGTGGTGGTTTCAATGGTAGCCATATCCGGGGACTCCTTCTCAATTCGTTTGCAGCATACAGTATGACATTCCACCCCAAAAGACTAGAACGGCCGCAGCAAGGAGTCAGAAAGGGTGAGTAAATCCAACAATTTCGCGATTTAGTCTTAATCAAATCTTGTCAGGGTGCTAAACGTTCTCAAAACGAAAGGCTCCCATCCCATGCAAACACCCCAACCTCTGCCTTGGTGGCAGGGCGGCACCCTTTATCAGGTTTATCCTCGTAGTTTTAAAGATGCCAATGGCGATGGAATTGGTGATCTCAAAGGTCTTATCGAAAATTTAGATTATATCGAAAACCTGGGAGTCACTGGCTTGTGGTTGGGCCCGATCTTCGCAAGCCCGATGGTGGATTTTGGCTACGATGTTTCAAGTTATTACCAATTGGACCCTTCTTTTGGAGACATGACGGACTTTCAGACTCTTCTGCAAACCTGCCATTCTAAAAATTTAAAAGTGATTTTGGATCTCGTGCTCAGTCACACCTCTCAAGAGCATCAATGGTTTCAGGAAAGTGAAAGCCATCCCGAGGGCGACTATGGAGATTGGTATGTTTGGGCGGATCCAAAACCCGATGGGTCAGCTCCCAACAATTGGCTGTCGGTTTTTGGCGGCCCCGCCTGGAGCTTTTCCGAAAAACGACAGCAATATTATCTGCATAATTTTTTGAAAGAGCAGCCGGATTTAAATTTTCACAACCCAAATGTGCGTAATGAACTTTTAAATGTGGTCGATTACTGGCTGAAAAAAGGCGTTGATGGGTTTCGATTGGATGCCTGTAACTGTTATTTTCATAACCCCAACCTCACTGACAATCCGGTTTCCCATGGGGGTCACACCCATGTGCAAGATGAGACCAATCCTTATTTCAACCAGGCTCACCTTTTTGACAAAAGCCAGCCCGAAAACAAAGACTTTTTAATGTCGATGCGTCAACTGGTGGATCAATACGACGACCGTTTTTTAGTGGGCGAAATCTTCTGTGATCGTGAAGAAGAGACGACGCGCAATTACACTCGTAAAGGTCACCCCCTTCACTCCGCCTATAATTTTTCGTTGTTGCAGAATCATCGGACTGAAGGCAGTTTGCGTGATCCCATATTAAAGTACTTTGCGATTTCACCGAGCACGGCTTGGGCGTTTAGCAATCACGATGTCACCCGAGTGGTCTCGCGTTGGCCGGATCGCCTTTCGATTGCCTTGCGAGCCAAAGGCTATATGACACTTCTTTGCGGTCTTCCGGGTCTGATTTTCCTTTATCAAGGCGAAGAACTGGGACTGACCGAGGCATTGCTCCCCGCTGATAAAAGGCAAGATCCGTTCGGTGAAAATATGAAAAGCAACTACCCAGGGCGGGATGGCTGCCGCACCCCGATGCCATGGGATTCCCAAACTCCAGGCGCGGGGTTTAGTTCGGCACAGCCTTGGCTACCGATTCCAGAGGAACACAGTCAACAAAACGTCGCTGTACAAAGTGAAACGGCCAATAGTGTCCTTAATTTCAGTCGTCGTCTCCTAACGTTTCGAAAACAAGAACAATGCCTTCAGACCGGTAATATTCAGTTTTGGCGAGACGACGAACAGGCCGTGATTTTTTCACGCAGCACTTCAGAAAAAACTCTTCTGTTCGTGGCCTCCTTTTCAGATGCTCTGATTGAGATTGGTGATATGCCGCCAGCACAAGTCCTAGAAGAAATTTCGGAAGGCTTGTCCGTTGAAAAGGGCTCTCTGATTATGAATCCCGGGGCGCATGGGGTTTTGCAATTTAAGGAGTCATTGTGACCTTTTTTGATCATTGCGCCATTGGACTGTATTTTTCCATCGTCTTTTTTATCGGGGTGTGGATCAATCGCTCCATGAAAGGTGGAGACGATTTATTTTTGGCCGGCCGCTCGTTGGGATGGAAGGCCATTGGTTTTTCTCTGTTCGCTTCTAATATTTCAAGCTCAACGATGATCGGTCTGGCGGGCGCTGCCTACACCACCGGCATCGCCATTGCCAACTATGAGTGGATGGCCGCTTTGGTTTTGGTTTTCATGAGTTTTTTCTGCATTCCGGTTTTCTTAAAAACCCGAATCACCACCCTACCTGAACTTTTAGAAAATCGCTTTGATCGTAAAGCCAGGCTCTATTACTCAGGGATCACTATTTTCCTCAGTATCCTTGTCGACACCGCCGGAGGCCTTTATGCCGGAGCCTTGGCCTTACAAATCTTTTTTCCGGGGATTGCGATATGGCAGTACTGCGTTGGCTTAGCTTTATTCGCTGGTTTTTACACAGCCATCGGTGGACTGAAAGCGGTGGTCTACACCGATTTTATCCAAGCCATCACTTTGCTGGTGGGCTCAATTGTTTTGACGTATTTGGTTTTCGAACAGATTGGGTTTTCATGGGAGTCGGTGCAGGCCTCTGTTAAACCGGAGCACCTGTCTTTGTTCTTACCCTTGGATGACCCGAACATGCCTTGGCTGGGAACTCTTTGGGGCTTACCGGTTTTAGGTTTTTGGTATTGGTCGACCAATCAATACATCACGCAACGGATTTTAGGGGCAAAAGATGTCACCAACGCGCGCTGGGGCGCTTTGCTAGGAGCCTTTTTAAAACTGATTCCCCTTTTCACCATGGTGCTTCCCGGTGTTTTTGCCATCCAATTGTTTCCCAACTTGGAAAATCCTGACATGGTTTACCCGACACTCATAAAAGAAATTTTACCGGTGGGTCTCAGTGGATTGGTGGTCGCTGGCTTGATTGCAGCGATTATGTCGAGTGTGGATTCGACTTTGAACTCCGCCTCCACCCTTGTCCTCCACGACTTTATTTTTCCTCGCTATAAGAAAGTTGGCGAAAAGAAAAGCCTTCGCATGGGACAAATCGCGACGTTCACATTTATGATTATCGCCGCCGCTTGGGCCCCCTTTATTGGAAACCTTGGTGGATTGTATTTTTATTTGCAACAGGCCTTTGCCATCCTGGTGCCACCGGTTGTGGTTATTTATGTGATGGGGATTTTTACTCAGCGTGGTTCTGGTCCGTTGGCCTTTCAAACCCTTATTTTTGGTCATCTATTGGGGTTGGTTTTCTTTATCGCCAACCAACTGCAGTGGCTTTCGATTCACTTCACCATCGGCGCCGGCATCACCACCACCATCTGTTTTGGGTTTTATCTGGCGATTGGTAAAAAGAACACCTCGGCCTCTAGCATGGAAATAACTTGGAGCGATGTGCAACCCAAGCCGGGGCTTGCAAAATGGCAGGATTATCGGGTTTGGGCTTCAGTGATTTTGCTTCTTCTGGCGACCATATTAATTTGTTTGTTTTAAACACTCCCGATGCAGAGACTTCTTGATTTTTAAATTTCGACAAACAATGCCGTTCACGATACTTCAAGAAAAAAGCAAAAAAAAACCGAGTCTTTCTGACTCGGTTTGATTCTATATAAGATCAACAAGGGATTAAATAAAACTGCCCTTTTTGATTTTATCGACAATGATTTTTTCACAAATTTGCGGATCATTGGGATCGACCGAGTAGAGAGCCTGTTGCTCACAACGCTTTTTCTCTTTAATCAACCAGTTCAAGGTTTGCGCCAGTTTTTTATTCTTTTTATCTTGGAAGAAAGGGTCATTTTTCAAAGCATCTTTGGCTTTTTTCAAAGACCGGGCTTCCTTGGCGTCACTCTCGCGCACATCGTAACAGTGCAAATCATACTTTTTAACATCTTCAGGAAGCACTCCTAAGAACTTCACGTCGGGTGCCGAGAAGTCCGAGTTACGAATAAGGCTGGCCGCTGAGCCTGCTTTCAAAGTTCGGAAAATATTCTGTAAGGTGTAAGCATCCAAATCTCCAAAAAAGAAGATCGGTACTTTCAATTGAGTTTGGATATTCTTGGTCCAAGCTCGAACCGCGTTTGACGGTACACCCTGAGCACCCATAACAATACACTTATGACGCTTGGTCATTCCGTTGGCCACCAAAGTGTTGGCGGTACCTTCTGATTCGACCACCAAACAGAAATCAATTTTCTTTTTGGCCTTAAGAGCCAAAGATTGCGGTCTGTTTTTCGGTTGAAAAGGACTGGTTCCTAGCAAACTTAAATCAATGGTGGCGGTGGTGCCATCAGGCATGGTCTCGGTGACCACCAATTCTCTTGAATAGGTTTGTCCCCCACGATCGTTGGCAAAACAGTTCATCTCTTCCCGGTAAACTTCCATCAGGTCACAAATGAAGTCGATAATCGAATCACTTTCCGACTGATCGTCAAAGTCTAAAGGCTTCATGATTTTGTCACTTTTGATCAAACCTTTCGCCATATAGTAAATTTCACGCTTGGTATTAACGGAACCGCGATCAATATTTCGCAGAAGTATTTCAAGCAAGAAAGTCATCCGTGCCATTTTTTGCACTGAAGACACATTCAGCTCGGTGGTCACTCGCTTATCTCCTGGTGTGAGGAACCCCACTTTTGGGTTGTAATACGAGTTATCCAGGGCACATTTTATGGCCTGCAGCTTGGGCCGCGTGGAATTTTCCAGGTCCTTAAGCATCTGATCACAGATTAATCGGGCCTCTTTGGGAATGTTTTTGGTGAGTTTTCGAACGCGAATCATTTTTGACATAATCTACCTACTTTTTGCTCCGGCTGGTGGCTTTCTTTTTCGCCTTCTTCTTAGCAGCTTTCTTTTTTGTGGTTTTTTTCTTGGCCGCTTTCTTTTTAGTGGTTTTCTTTGTAGCCGTTTTTTTCTTCGCTACCTTCTTCTTAGCTTTCGATTTGGATTTCTTTTTGGAGGCTGTCTTCTTAGCCGCCGACGAAGACTTTTTTCTGGTTTTACCCTCCGCCACGTCTTTCAACATTTCGGTGCCTTCTTCGGAAAGTGCTGCTTCCGCCTCTTCTTCAGAGACTTCATCGGCGTCTTTACCAGTGAAAGTTCCAATGCCTCGAGCTCTCATTCTTTCTTTTAATTTCTGCAAACGAATATCAGCTTCGTTCAGATCCTCTTTCGCCGCCTTTGAATCGCGACCTAAAATCTTTTCAAGACCATCAATGGCTTTATTCTTACGTTTATCCGAGGCATTGGTGATTCGTGCCAAGGTTTCCACCAAGATCGGACCAAATTGTTCAATGTGTTTGATCTTACGCTCAAGGTCGGCGGCCTTGTTTTCGCGCTTGATATGGCGAGACAGTTTTTGCCCGGCTCGCATCACTGCAAGGCGAATTTCTTCGACCAATTCATCAGAAGCATCGATGGTTTCTTTTGAAGCGTTTTTAAATTTAATAAAAGGTGAAACCACCGATACCGCAAAAACGTAAGGTCCTGTGGGCAGGCTGTTTTTTGACTGACTTAAACCGTAGGAACGCCAGTTGACAGACTCGATCGCTTTCGTGATCGCACAGGCGCCCTTGTCAAACTGCAACGGCACGCGGTTAGCAAAACGCAACAATTGAATTTGGGAATCTTCTCGACCCCGATCTAAAAAGCGCGCCAACGCCACTTCAATCACCACGGGTTTGTGGTCACAAATCTTTGGCTTTCTCGTGACAACACTAAAGAAGTCAACCGCTCCTAATCGCAAAATCGATTTCGAAAGGGATTCCTCACCCACCGTTAGCACGGATCGTGTCGACGGATTTGGCAGGGCAGTGTTTTGGATCGCTTGAAAGGTCTTTTTCAGATTGGCTTCACTGACCTGGTTCATCGGCTTGTTCAAAAGCTCTTTTGGTAAACCATTTTTCGTAAACTCTTTAATACTGTTGTCGGTGACTCGAGAAAAAGCCGATTTTAAAAACTTTTTAAAAGTGATGTTTCCGTAAATCCCTGAATGGGTGATGAACTCCCCCAGTTTCATGGTATGGGGATGGGGCAAAGTCGCCGCCGGAACCTTTGGGACCTCTTCGGACACCCGTTCGATATGGACCGGTTCGTTATCAAGAAGTTCATAGTTGAGTTCTAAATGGGGGTTTAAAAGAGTTGTTCCCTCAAGATAGGTCAACAACCCTCCGTCTCCGTTGAGTTGAATTCGACCATCGATGCGAAAAGCCACCCGGGTTCCATGGGCTTTTTTCCAATCCACGGTTTTCTTATTTTTAAAGAGGCCTTTGTTTCCTTTAATGTCGACATCAACCTGACCTTCAATGGCTTTGCGCATTTTCTTGGTCTTACTTTTAACGGTGACTCCGGCGGCGTTGGTCAGCTGGGCCCAAGTGGTCGCCGCACTGATTCCAATCCCCTGTTGTCCCCGCGAGGCACGGCCACGACCAAATTTTGAGGACGCTAAATACTCCCCAAACACTTTGGTTAGGTCACCCTGCTCCAGGCCCGGTCCGTTGTCTTCGACAACAACTTCAATAAGATCTGTGTTTTTTCCAGACCCCTTACCCACCTTTTTAACAAAGACATCAAGGGTGGGTGCGATCCCAGCGTCCTCGCAAGCGTCTAATGAGTTATCAATGGCTTCTTTTAAGGTCGTTAACACGGCTTTTGTGGGTGATGAAAAGCCCACCTGCTGCAGGTTTTTAGCAAAATACTCAGCTGTACTACTGGATGTAATTTTCGATTTGGCCAACGTCGTGCTCCTAATTTCAATAACTTGGCCATTGTAACAGCAGGAATTTCAGGAAGTCTAGCCAGTCGAGCCACCAAAACCGATGATGGCTTTTTAGGCATCCTCTTGATTGAGCAACATTTCAGCGGGAGTGAAGTATTTTTTCTCGCTGTTGCACGGCTTACAACAGACCACAACATTGCCTTTTGAGGTGGTTCCACCACGCGCTAATGGCACTTTGTGATCCATAGTTAAATCCTCTTTAGCAAAGGTGTTTTGGCAATAATGGCAGATCCCTTGAGCCAACTTTTGCTTCCACCATTGGCTGCGCCGAAGCTCCCTTGCTTTTGCCTTTTCTTTTTTGACGTGTTTTTCATCAACAAAGCCGTGAACAATCATGAAAACGACCCTATCAGGTCTTGACTAAGTGCGCAATAATCTTATTCAAAGACCCGCTAGTTTACTCACTCACAGGCTTCGACTAAAACCCTTCTGTAACTTAAAGGCAGGATCTATGACCCCCGAGCAGGTAAAAAAACGATTAGAAGAGACATATCCCAAGGGCCACGTCGATGTGACCGATTTAACGGGAACCCATGACCACTACTCGGTTTACATCGCTTCTGCCGTTTTTAAGGGAATGAGTCGAATTCAACGTCACAAGCATGTTATGGCCGCTTTCGACAGTGAACTGAAATCCGGGGAAGTTCACGCCCTGACCATCCGAACTGATGAAAAATAAGGAGCTTTTATATGAGCGCAAAAGATCAAATTGAAAAACTACTTTCAGAAAACGACATCGTCCTTTTTATGAAAGGCAGCCCCGAAATGCCACAATGTGGTTTCTCGGCCCGAGCCACCGCCATCCTTAATGAGTTGGGTGCGACCTTCACCTCCGTCGATGTTTTACAAGACCCGGAGATCCGCCAAGGTATCAAAGACTATGGCCAATGGCCGACGATTCCACAGCTTTATGTGAAAAAAGAATTGGTGGGCGGAAGTGACATCATGATGGAAATGTTTGAAACCGGTGAACTCAAAGATATCCTAAACGCATGAGAAAAAACCTGTCGCGAATCGAAGCCTTGTTTCGCCTAGGCTTCGGCTCTTTGATGTTTTATTTTTTTATTATCGGTGGTCCCTCTTGGAACATAGCGGGACTTTACCTTATGCTCACAGGATCTTTTCGATTCTGCCCTTTCTACTACTACCTTGGAAACCGTTCCGTCTAAGGACATCGACGCCCGACTTTGATCCAGCAAGGGCTTCAGCCAATTTGCTTGTTTTTGTCGAATCATTGGACATTGCAAAGCCCTCCCCGACCACAACTTAAAATCGCCCCCACCGCGAATCGGTTCAGACTGTGAATAGATCAATCTGGAGCAAAAAACAGGCTTCGCAACTCAATGAATTTCACAATCTTTCCGATAGGTTATCAGAGGTAAGGTATGAAGTTTTTAGTCGTGGATGATGATCCCGCAATTCTAAAAATTGCTGGCAAACTGCTGGGTCTTCAAGGCCATGAGGTGGTTTGTGTTGAAAATGCTTTGGATGCCATTCAAACATTAGCTGATCTTACATTTGATATTTTAATCACCGATGCAACGATGCCAGCTCATAGTGGGTTTGACTTGATTCGATCGATTCGCAAACGCCCGGAACTGTCTTATCTAACCATTGCGATGTTAACCGGACGCAGTGAAAAAAGTGATATTGAACAAGCTCTTGAATTGGGTGTGCAAGACTACATCGTTAAACCCATTGATCCCGAATTGTTTATCGAGAAAATGGAAAGGCTGGCTGAAAAACACCGTAAAAAGAAAGATCAAAAGCCGGTTAAATCGAAATACAACGGTGAGATGACAGTGCCGATTCAAGTGGTTCGACTGACCGATATTGGAGTCAGTATCGAAAGCCCGTTCCCTCTGGAAAAGGGCACCATTGTCACCATGAATTTGGATGAGTTAAAACAGGCTGGTTTGTTACAAAACCGATTCAAAGCTATTTTCAATTCTGATTCGACCAACGGTAACAAAGTGATCACCGAATTTATACTTCTCGACCTCAGTGAAAAAGAACAGCAGATGCTTGCTCAAGCCGCGAAAAAGTGGTTCGGCAAGACGGCCGCCTAGGAAGGATGGAATGAAGATACTACTTGCGGAAGATGATTTAAACATTACCAAGATTGCCATCATGGTTTTAGAGCGGGTTGGAAAACACCAGGTCGATCACGCCAAAGACGGTGGTGAAGCCATCGAGAAGGCGCTCGCTAACGACTACGATCTTATTATTCTTGATGGCATGATGCCCGTTTTACCAGGAGTAGAAGTCTGCAAACAGTACTGTGAACAAAAACCAAAGCCACGCGCAAAAATTATTTTTTTAAGCGCGAAATCTTCGCAAAAAGACATTAATGAATTTCTAAGCCTTGGCGAGGGATACATTCAAAAACCCTTTGAGCCACAAAGCCTTTGCAACATGATTGATGACATCTTGAAAAAGGCTGCCTAGTGAAATCGATAAGAGCGAAACTCAATTTAACAATGTTTTTAATGCTTGGTGCCGCTATTGGATTCGGTACTATTGCCTATAAAAACAATGAGAAGCTCGAAACATGGCAAGATCAGGTGTCTTTCAGTCTGATGGTGCGTGATCATGTTCAAGAAATTGATTTAAAAGAAAAAGTTCGCAAAGACCTTGAGCCTTTGAAAAAATTAAAACAAGAGGTTCAACAGACCGAGCGCTACGAAGCCGTTAGTAATCTGATCCAGGCCTATAACGCCAACAATGCCAAACTTTACACCACCCGCCTCAGTGAGTTTGAAAAAGTCGAACGTCGATTTTTCAAGTTCGCGCAGTGGAATATTTTAAAACATAAGAAAGAAGTTCGATTCTTCCTTATTTTAGCAACCATCTTACCTCTTTTAGGGCTTTGTGGTCTCATTTACTACTTTAACTACGGCGTCCTGTCGCCCCTACAAAGTCTTAGCAATCGGATGATGGAGTTCCTGATTGATCAGTACACCTTTCGCTTTTCAAGCCCACCGAATAACGAAATAGGAAATCTAGAAAGGACATTTAATTCTTTGGCTCAGAAAGTTTTAAACAACATGGATGAATTGCACGCCCTAGACCGCGCCAAATCGGAGTTCGTTAGTATTGCCAGTCATGAGCTGCGAACGCCCTTAACGTCGATCAAAGGCTCTTTAGGTCTATTGAGCAACGAAATTGTTGGCGAGTTAGACCCCGATTCTAAAGAGATGGTTATGGTGGCCGAACAAGAGACCGATCGCTTGGTCCGACTGATCAATGATATGCTTGATCTGGCCAAGATCGAATCTCGATCGCTGACCCTTAAAACCGAGTGGACGCCGTTATCAGGACTTTTAAAGAAAACAAAACAGGGTTTGAAAGGGTTTGCCTCCGCGGCCCACGTCAAAATTCATGTTGCAGAAAAAACCGAAACTCCCTGTGATGTGAAAATTGATGCCGATCGCATTCAACAAGTGCTGACCAACTTGATCTCCAATGCCATTAAATACAGTCCAGATCATGGCATCGTTAGCGTGCAGTCGTTCTTAAATTCTCAAAACCATCTAGAAATTGCTATTACCGATCAAGGACAAGGAATTTCAGAGGAAAATCAAAATTTGATTTTCGAAAAATTTCGCCAAGCCACTGACTCAACTCATCATTTGGTAAAAGGCACAGGACTTGGGCTGGCCATCTCAAAAGCCTTGATAGAAGAGCATGGCGGAACCATCGGTGTGCGTTCGGCGGAAGGTCAGGGAGCGACATTCTTTTTTACACTACCCGACTGGAAAAAGGCTGATATTATTGAACAGGATCATACAAAAAAGGCAGCATAAAAAGTGAACTCAGCAAACTACAACGCAATGATGGCCGAACTTCGAGAAGAGTATTTGGCCAGTTTTGATGAAAAGTTCAATTTGATGAAGAATTTTTTAGAGGGCCAGGATTGGTACTCGCTAGAGCTTGAAATGCACAAGCTAAAGGGAACCGGTTCCACCTACGGAGTTCCTGAAGTGACTGAACTTTGCCAGCACATGGAGACTGTTTGCCGTGAGCAGGGCTCGATCCCCGAAGACGCTCTTGATACGACGATTGCGATATTGAAAGACATCAGAAAAAAGTATACTGATAACAAAGACTTCGACCTTTCTAGCGACAGTCGCTTCGCCGAACTTAAAAAACTTTAACCTTCCTTTTTACAATTTTTCTTACTAAAAGGGGCTATGGACAGTCCCTACAGCAACAAAGTCAAAGAGTTCACAATTGAACCCGAATGCCCATGGTATGACGCTCAACAATCCTATGGCGCCCCCAATGTGAATTGGTGTGAACCCACGGTTTGCTCTGTTATCAACGAGCCGGCCAACACTTGGAGCAACCTCCCCTACATGATTTTGGGTTTGGCTCTGCTGTTAAAAATAAAAACCAGTCCCCTTCGAAACTTTGCCTACGTGGTTTTTATTATGGGCTTGTTGTCGTTTATTTATCACGCCACCAACAACTACCTGACCCAGTTTTTCGACTTTGTTGGAATGTTTTTGATGATGGCCTTTTTGCTCTCTTTTAATATCAAACGGTTGTGGAAAACAGATCTCAGCTTTTTTAGTATTTACTGGTTTTTGGTTTTTATGAACACCGCTGGGTTTATGGTTTTCGACATTGTCGATTGGCCGGCTCAACCGATGATGTTAATCAACGCGGCCCCAATCATCATTTTAGATTTAACGGCCGGGTTTCGTGAAGGGAAGCTGAAACAGTATTCTTACTTTGCCCTGTGTGTCTTTTGTTTAGCTGTGGCCCAGGCCTTTGCTATCCTTGATATCAAAAGAATTTGGTGCAACCCCAACAATCTTGTTCTCCACGGTCACGTGGTTTGGCACGTTGTCGGCTCGTTTGGAATGTATTTTGCGGGTCTCCATATGAACCGGATCAGCCTTAAAGATTGACAAAAAGCCTCTATTTGTTCAAATTATACTAAACAAACCTAAACCGAACAGAATTTTCAAGAGGGCCCCATGAGCGCAACTTCTATTATCGAATCGCCGCAGTACCTGAGTTTGGCCAACAATATTGGTTCCTTCATTGAATACTGGGGCTTTAAGCAAGTTCATGGCAAAATTTGGACTTTGATTTTTCTTTCCCCCGAGCCCGTCGATGCTAATTTTTTGAAACAAACCCTCGGTATCTCTAAAGCTCTGACTAGTATGTCGTTAAAAGACCTTCTTCACTACAATGTGATCCTGGAGGTCGAAAAAGAAAAGCCAGGCACTCAAAAGTACAAGATCAACTCGGATATCACTCAGGTGATTTTAGACATCATTCGGTCTCGCGAATTGATCATGTTGCAAGAGATCCACAAGGACTGCAAAAAACTAAAAGAGCGCTCTTCAAAGGCCAGCAGCGAGCATTTGTCACCCACCCGTTTGGCTGAGTTAACAAATATGGTGACCACCGCCCAAATGCTTTTAAATGGCATGACTGGCTGTAACACCGTGGATTTCTCTAGTTTTGACCAAGTGATGTCGGTCTCCGAAGGATAGGGTCCCGACCGACAAGTTCCGGACCGACAAGTTTCGGACTGACAAGTTTCGGACCGATAGGTCTCGGTCCTCTAGTTCTCGGACTGACCAGCCTTGGACCGACAGGTTTCGAACTGACATGT
>CAZPOV010000013.1:87772-108089 GCA_964588335.1 uncultured Pseudobdellovibrionaceae bacterium
TCCTCTAGTTCTCGGACTGACCAGCCTTGGACCGACAGGTTTCGAACTGACATGTCTTGAACAGGCCGTTCTGAGATCAATCGATTCCAGACTGGCAAAGCCCCACTGGCTGCCAACTCTATAGGGTTGGATCTGACAAGGTTTGGCCCGATCTACTATTCCTTTTAGGAATACCTTCATTGCGTTAATCAATTTTTACTCCCTTCGTGGTTTTGATAACCCTGCACCTGGGAATTCATTTGGAGGAGGAGATATGAAAACCATCATTTTTTTAATCACGTTAATATCAACGAACATCGGTTTTGCTGGATTGGGCGGAGGCATCAATCACGGCAACGACTGCAGGCAGGAAAGACAGTTTAAAATCACCGCTCGCGAGGTCGCCGCACACATGCAGATTGACCCCATCGAGCTTTTCGGCAGCGATTACTACATCGAACTGGCCAAGACAGACTTTGCGGAATATCAAAAAGCTCTGGATGGTGGGACCACTGGCGGCGGACCTTCTATTTGGGTGCGTATCGGATTTGGGTGTTATTCGCTGGATGGAGGCAACCGCATTCGCGTTACCATGCCTCACCACTTTAAAAACCAAATTGCCGATTCCTTTCCATCGGGATCAGACGACAATTACCATGTTTACACGGATTTCGTAGAGCAAAGAAGCGAAAACCAAGTGGCTTACCAGCATGACACTTTAACAGTGGCTTTCGATTTCACGAATGTTTCAAAAGTTGAAGCCGCTGAACAAGGTTACTATGCCAACAATGTTGAGATTGTTCTTTTGAACACCAAAGGCAACAGTCCCCTGAATGGTCTACGAGTTAAGACACGTCGTCATTAAAAGGCTACAAGCCTTGGAAATTAGTCACGCACTCGCTTGTACATTTCCAGGGCTTTTTCTCTTTGTTCCGAGTGATCGATAATGGGTTCGGGATATTCATCGTGGCCTAAAATGGGCTCATGAAGTTTTTTAACAGGATAGTCTTTGAGCTCAGGAATAAACTTTTTAATGTACTCGCCATCGGGATCAAATTTCTTACTTTGCGACCACGGATTAAAAATTCGGAAATAAGGCTGTGGATCACAACCGGTCGAGGCGGCCCATTGCCAGCCACCGTTGTTGGCTGCTAGATCGCCATCAAGAAGCTGTTCCATAAAATACTGTTCGCCCCAACGCCAATCAATCAACAAATCTTTTGTCAGAAATGAGGCGACGATCATTCGAACTCGGTTATGCATCCAGCCTGTTGTTTTCAACTGTCGCATGCCAGCGTCAACAATAGGAAAGCCGGTCATGCCCTCTTTCCAAGCCTGAAAACGCTTTTTGCTATTGCTCCACCGGATACTTTTATACTGTTCAAGAAAAGCCTCTTTTTCGACGCGTGGGTGGTGCCGCAAAATATGATAATAAAACTCTCGCCAAATCAGCTCACTGAAAAAGGTATCTTTATTGCTCTTCTTTTTTTGATAAGGTTCAAAATCAAAATAGGCAATAATCTGGGGCACTGTTATCGAGCCATTCTTCAAAAACATCGACAGCTTCGAAGTTCCGTCGACTGACGGGTTGTCCCGCCGATCTCCATAATGGGCAATGCGTTTGGCAAAGTCTTTTAACTGTTTGTAGGCTTCAAGGGACCCCGCCTGTGGAATATCGATGGTCACGTTTTGCGAATTTTTTTTCTGGTACTCCGGCAAGTTTGAATCGTAAGCCGACAAATCACTGAGCAAATCACTCCAAGTCAGGGAAAAGTTTTTTTCAACCGAGCCTTTCAACCTTTTTTCCAGATACTTTAAGGCGACTTTTTGGCGCTTGACCCGGTTTTGAATTTCATCCTCTTGATAAATCTCTAACCAACGACGAGAAAAAGGGGTGTAAACCTGATAATGGCCATCGCCTGTTTTCTTGCTGAGTTCGTGAGGTTGAATCAACAGGTGATCACGCAGACTTAGATGTTGAATACCGAAATCAGCAAAAACAGTTTCCATTTCAGAGTCGCGCTTAACGGCAAAGGGCTCGTAATCCACACCCCAGGTCATCAGCTTGGGAAGACCCCGCTCTTCTTTTTTCAACTGTTTAAAAAGTTTAGGAAAAGCCTTTTGTGGTCCGATGTCCATGAACAGGAGATCCGACCCCAACTCTTGCAATTCTTTTTTTAATTCCGCCAGTGTGTTGATAAAAAACTGAAAACGATTGGCTGAAAAATCATCGCGACCTAAAAACTCTTTATCGAAACAAAAAACACCGACGACCCGGCCTTCATTAAGACGCCAATTTTCTTGCAGAGCGAGATTTCCTGCGACTCGTAAATCTCTTCTAAACCAGTGGATTCCATAGTGTTTTGACAAAACTGACGACCCCTTGTTGCAACCCCACTTATATTGACTTTTCATCAAAAATCAATGAAATTGTTCACAAGGATGTGAACTGATGAAGATATTGATTACCGGTGGAACCGGAATGGTTGGCAAAGAGATTGGCAAGAAACTGGCAGAGAAAGGCCACGAACTTTTCGTTCTGACTCGCGATCGCCACAAAGCCGAATTGGACTGCCCTTATCCCCAAACTCCGATCACGTGGGATGAAATCAATGAAACAGAAATTTTTTCTGAGCTTGAAGGAATCATCAACCTCGCCGGCGCCAGTATCAACGGTCGCCGCTGGAACAAATCGTACAAGCAAGAGATTTACGACTCTCGAGTCAAGGGGACCGAGCAGCTGGTCGATCTTGCCAACAAAAAGGGAAAAAAGCTGCAAAGCTTTGTATCGACCTCGGCGATTGGAATCTACGGCGAGGCCGACGACGAAAAAGCCGACGAAGATTACAGTAAGTCCTATGGTTTTCTTGGCAAGGTTTGCCAAGATTGGGAAGCCGCCGTTTCTGGGCTTGAAAAAGTTCGGAGCGTTATTTTTCGAGTTGGTATTGTGCTTTCCGAAAAGGGCGGTGCTCTTGCTGAAATGGTCCCTCCCATTCAAAATGGAATCGGTGGCACTCTGGCCGGTGGCGAACAGTGTATGAGCTGGATCGATATTGATGATCTGACCGACCTCTATGTGTTTGCCATTGAAAACCCCATCTCTGGGGTTTTTAATGCGACGGCTCCGAACCCGGTCAGTAACAAAGAACTGAGCCAAACTATAGCTGATCGCTTGGACGTGCGCTTAGGCCCGAACGTCCCCTATTTTGCCTTACGTATCGCTGTTGGTGAAGTGGCTCCCCACCTTGTCGAAAGTCAGCGCATTGGGTCAGCCAAAATTCAAAGTAAAGGGTTTCAATTTAAGTACAAAAAAATTGAAGAGTCCATAGCGGCTCGAGTTCCAAAACTCAATGGCACCGAAAAAAGATTTATTTTTGAACAGTGGATTCCCAAAACCAAAGAAGAGGTGTTTCCGTTTTTTGCCGAGGCAAAAAACTTAGAGGAAATCACCCCCCCCTCTTTAAATTTCAGAATCACCTCGGTGTCTTCGGGGCCCATGGAAGCTGGAACCGAGATCAACTACAAATTGAAGATCGACGGAATCCCTGTGCAATGGAAAACAATCATCAAAGATTGGGAGCCTCCGCATCTGTTCTCCGACAACCAAGAAAAAGGCCCCTACAAAAAATGGTATCACATTCATAAGTTTGAAGACTTAGCCGGCGGCACTTTGATGACAGACCAAGTGGATTTTAAAATCCCACTGGGCGCCGTTGGCTACTTGGCGGCCAGCTGGAAAGTTTTAGGAGATGTGAAAAATATTTTTGAGTTTCGAAAAGAAAAAATTCAGCAGTTGTTTTAATATGCGGCTTTACGGGGAGAGCTCTATGAGATTTTTTTTGGTTTTACTATCAAGCTTGTTTTTTACAATCAACACTTACGCCATTGATACCGTTAATGATCTGCAGGTGGAGCGCTACATGGGACTGTGGCACCAGCTGGGTGCGATCCCCCAGGACTTCGCCGAAGACTGTGTCCGCAACACCACCGCCGAATATAAAATTCTTGAAGACAGCAGCATTGAAGTTCTCAATTCTTGTGAAGAAGAAAACGGCGATCTGAGTGTGGCCGAGGGACGCGCACGAGTGAATGCCGACTTCCAAGTGAATTCGAAACTTGAAGTGACATTTGTTAATGTCTTCGGAACCTGGCTCTGGAATTTATCCGGGGATTATTGGGTTATCGATCTTGACCCGGACTACCAGTGGTCTTTGGTCGGACATCCCGAACTTTCTGGACTTTATATTCTATCGCGAACGCCCACTTTGCCGAACTCTCGATTGAAGTCGATGCGCGACTTTATGGAATCTGTTGGGTATGACTCTTGTGATGTCATTATGAGTGAAACGCCTGGTGGATCGTTCTCTGGTAACGAGCGCCTTTGCGATCTCAATCTCTAGCAGACTGAAAAGGCGGGCCAAGGTCTGTGTTGCCTTTTAGTATAATTGTTCTATCTCAGTGTTTAGAAATAGGACAATAGACTGCCTCGCCTTTAATTGAAACTTCAACTTTGTTAGACTAGGGCCACTGGAATCTTTCTCTGAGGAGTCAACCATGAGAGCCCTAGCAAGTCTTTTTCGTTCATTGTACAGTTTAACCCGCGTTTCTGCTTTTAACGATATCGCAAAGTCTCTTTACGATGTTGATAGAACCGCCAATAAAGTCAAGCGTGTTCAGCGTGATGTTGAGAACGTGAAAAATAACTTGAGCGACGACAAGAAAAACGTCGGTTAAAAAATCTTTTCAAATTTTTCTTTTGAACTCTGCGCAGGTGTTAAGCCGAAGGCGCCTTAATACGCTTTGCCCGAGCGGCTGATTCTTTTTCGATCAGTCTCTTTCGCAAATCGGATTGTCGTAAACCACATCCGGGATATAGGATAAGACCTGATTGATGGGTGTTATGACTTCGCCATCGCAATTACTGCCACATCGAGCCTCCACCCGGCAGCCATCCTTGTAAACAAAATCAACCTCTCCAGCCACCAGTATTCCTTCAACCAATCCAGTTGTTGAATTGAGAATTACTGATCCAGAGTTGGCGGCAAACGCATCAACACTGGCTTCAATTTTATCACCCACTGATTGCACAAAACCACCATCGGCAATTTTAGATGGCAAACCCATAGGGTGACCAATCAACATCACTTGATCACCACGGTTCACATTGCCTTGGCGACGGACGTTTAACGGAGTTCGATCCTCCACGGGTCGGTCCAAACGGACCACAGCGAAGTCTCTGGCGCCAGTCTCCGACGCCACGATTTCCTTACAACTGTAAACGCTAGAAACTGGAATATGGTATTCCTCTTGATTGGCCTCTGTTTTTGCAAAGTCGAAAACAAAGTTGGTGTTACTGCAATCCCATTGATCGCGAACACAGTGTCCCGCTGTGACCACCAAATCTTCGCTGACCAAGAAGCCAGAGCAGTAAGCGGCTGACGGTTGATATTCGAAAGGCTGTCCATCACAAAGGTTCACAGTGTTTTTATAGGAAGCGGCATTGATAACGTACTCGTCTCTTTTCAGGGTCATATTGCCATAGGGAATCAACGCCAAAGTGGCCTTGGCCCAGTACTCTTTGGTCAGGCCTGGCGACTCGAACCAATCCAAGCGATTGTCCTCACCGTAGATCGCCTTGATCGTGACCTTCGACGCCGCGCTTTCGTCAGTGTTTTGACAGGTCAAACCGGTATTTGTGGATTGCTTGGTGAAAAAACCATCTTCTTGGCGTGGCGAACAGGCTATCAGCAAGACTAAAAAAGGAAAGAGAAAGATTTGTTTCTGCATTCCTATTCTTCGGTCTATTCAAATGAAGCTTTTAATACCGATGAATTCGTCTATCTTTTGACGAGACAAGGGTCCAGCCCCTGTCCCCTACCCCGACCAAAGCCGCAATCCGAACCTGGAGACCCGAAGGGTCTCCTGATGGTGTCTGCTAAAGCATGAGCTTTTTGATTTCTTTGATGGGAGCACTTCCGAAGCTAAGAAAAGATTCGTGGAATTGCTTGAGGTTGAAGTCTTCCCCTTTTTCTTTCTTCATCTCTTCGCGAAGATCGTAGATGGCATTGAAGCCGGCGAAATAACTAGCAAGCTGCACCTGCGAAACCGTGGCTCGGCGCCATTTTCCCTCAGCCTCGGCTTTTTCTTGAAAGGCATCCTCTGTCATTAATTTCATGGCTTCTTTTTTGGTCAGTTCTTTGTTGTGGATTTCGTAATCAAGAATCGTGTTTGTCACCACTCTTAAAAACCATTTGTAATACATAAGCCAAAGTTCAGGGCTGTCTTTGCCGTAGCCCTGCTCCAACATCATTCGCTCTGAGTAAACCGCCCAACCTTCAACTGTAGGACCATTGCGAAACACTGACTTCACCAAGCTATTGGATTTATTGCTATACACAAGCTGGGCGTAATGGCCGGGAATGGCTTCGTGAATATTTAAAATCTGCAGAGTGTAATCATTGTACTCACGCAACCAACTCTCTTTTTGCTTTTTCGTCATGTTATCAAGAGGAGTCACATTGTAATAGGTTTCTCGGTCTTTATCGAAAGGGCCGGGAGAATCGACACTGGCACCGGCAAAGCCACGCTCATACAACGGCGTCTCGCGAACTTTCAAAGGACGGCTTGGATCCAATGTTAGTAAATCTTTTTCTTTAATGAAACTTGTCAGCTCAGGAATCTGCTTGCGGACAGTGTCGACAAACTCGCCTGGCTTGGCGTGGTCTTTTGAAACTTTCTCGATGATACTTGAAATAACATCCTGACGGTCTTTAGGAGGCAGTTTCTCACCAAAGTACTTTGGGTAAAGCTCAATGGCTTTTTCAAACATTTTCGAGCGCACTTCCTCTTTGGTACGCAAGGCGGTTCGATACAGCTCCAAGGGGCTTAACTCAATTTGTAAATCGTACTTAAATTTCTTAGCATACATCTCTTCGCCGATACGAAATGAACGAAAACCATCCACCTGCTTCGGTTTGGCAAGAACGCCTCTTAGGAATGTAAGGTAACGTTGAGCAGCAGCGGCGGCGGACCCGATTCGTTGTCTGGCGGTGCTTTTCTCGCGAGCTGATAAAGTCGACTCACCGATCTTCTTTTTAACATCACCTTTTAAATATTTGATCAAACCTCTGGTTTGCTTAATCGCAAGCCGAGTGTGCTCTTTGGTGGGTTTTTTAATGTTGTTCTTGGCCGCTTGATAATACTCTGGCGACTTAAGAAGTTTTTCACTGATGTCTTTGATACGATCGTTAAGGGGGCGCTTTTCCTTTTCCAAAACGCTGCTGACGGAGGACCCAATGTTATAAGCCGAAGGGTTCCATTCATAAGGACGGAATTCATTGTAGGACCAAAGACTTCCTTCCAGTTCATTCAAAATCAGTTCGCGGTCGGTTCTTTGCGCAAAAGACAATTCATCTTCTTCGACTGCCTTAAAACGTTGGAGATATTTTTCATAAAAAGCGATTCGCTTTTTGCGGTTTTCTTCATCAGGAATTTCCAAAATCGCATCGTACTTAGAAAGACCCAACTGAGACGCGTAAGACGGATGGACTTGCCAAAATTCGTCGAGGAATATTTGAGTTAAATCAGCAAACTTGGGGTCGTCTTCTTTGTCGCGGAGGCTGGTACAACTGGCAACAAGTGCGGCAACGATGAATACTCTAAGAACAGACTTCATAGGGTTCTCCTTATCGATTTACAAAGGTCCCCTGATTTGTTTGAGTTTTCAATAACTTCCGCGCTGTAGCGAGCTGTTTGCCCTGGGCCGCTTGGGACAGTCCGTCAAAAAAAGACAGGGCGGGTCCTCAATGGGAAGACCCGCCCTGATGTGTACGCTAAAGAGTGCCGTGTGGCTTACTGTTTTGTATAGGGTTTTCCCATATCCAAGCCTTGGGGGCGTTCTTCCTGGCTTTGGGACATGTTCGATAGACCACCTTCATTCAGGTAGAAGGTACCATCATCCTCTCGGTACACACCATAAAGAGTGTCAGGGACTGCTTTGACAAAGGGGCAGTTGAAGTCATCACTGGATCCAGAGACTTCCACTTCCACACCTTTTTCATAATTACTATATCCACAAAAATTAGCGGTGTTGGCAGCGGTGACAAGTGCATCGCTATCCAATCGAACAAAGGCGGCATTGAGTTCTAAACGAATGGCTCCACCTTCTGAGTCAGGGGCACCATCGTTATCCACTCGGTACTCACCTTCAAGACGAAAAGTTCCGACGATTTCTGCATCCGAACAATCATCGCTGGTGTACAACTCGGCATAACTTTCAAACTTAGAATCAGCTTCAAAACGAAGTGTGTCTTGGCTACCAACATTGATAACAGGCACTTCACTGCATGCCGCTGTATAACGACCATTGAGGTCTGGTTCATTGGCAATATTGTTCACAACATCGTCATCGTCACAGCCTGTAAAAAGAACCATTCCACAGACTAGCGCTAAGACACTCATTCCCTTCTTCATAATCTTCTCCTTAATCGATTTGTTAAAACTCAATCAGATTACGGAAAACCAGAGGAGATAACTTGACCGGATTGTATTTAAAATGTGAACGAAAAAGAAAATCTAAAAACTTTTTGGAAAACCTACACACAATTTTATAAAAGCAAAGCAAGACCAAAAGAAACCCCACACAACCCATAGACCAAACCAATAAAGAAACCAAAGAGACGAAAGAAAAACAGTAAACCAAATTCAAATAAGACGACAAAGCACCTCTTGGACCAAAGGGCGCCAGGCGCGTATCCTTTGTGGGTTTATCCCTTACAAAAATGAGTTCCACAGCGAGTTTTGCGAAGCAAAACTCAGCGAGGACCTGTCCGAAATTTTTGTAAGGGATAAACCCACAAAGGTTACAAGGAAATGGCGATGGCGGGAGGATTCGAACCTCCGACCGTCTGCTTAGAAGGCAGATGCTCTATCCAACTGAGCTACGCCACCAAACCAAGGAGCCACAGTAGCCGAAAACAGGCCTCTGTTCAACTCCCTTGAGGTCGATTTTTGATCAAAGCTTAGGCAAATTCATCAAGGATTTTAACCAATTGCTGTTCGGTGGGCCGTAACTCCAGCTCATTCATCCGGCAAAGGGGCAGATCGGCCAAACTTTGTTGCTCCACAAGGTTCTGGTGGTCTTCATTATAATAGAGTAATCCGGTCACGAATTTTTGATCTTTTTTGGCCTTATGCAGGACCTGCATGGCCGCCAATTGATCTTTTACATCGTGCTCATTCTCATCAACCTTTGCCAGTGCGAGTTTCGAGCCATCATGCAGCTCAATAATCGTCGAACCTTCATAGTCCACAGAAATTTCTTCTTTAGGTTCAATAAAGCCCATGGATTGCAATTGGTACTTTCTTTCTTTGACAGCGTCGTAACTTTTGGTCGACCCAGGATTATTGGCAAAGGTCACACAAGGTGAAATCACGTCTATAAAGGCGGTTCCCTCAAACTCCATCGCAGCACGGATTAATGGCACCAATTGTTTGGCGTCTCCCGAGAAGGAGCGTGCCACAAAACCACACCCCATCTCAATGGCAACCGCGCAAAGATCAATGGACGAGAACGTGTTTAACTCGCCACTTTTTCTTTGCGAACCTTCATCCGCGGTGGCTGAAAATTGCCCTTTGGTGAGTCCATAAACGCCATTGTTTTCGACGATATAAAGCATGGGTAAGTTGCGACGAAGAAGGTGACAAAAACCTCCCAGTCCAATGCTGGCCGAGTCTCCGTCTCCGGAAACGCCCACCATTTTTAAATCCCGATTGGCCATTTTCGCACCGGTGGCCAAGGGCGCCATTCGTCCGTGCAAAGAGTTGAAACCAGCGGCTTTGTCTAAAAAGTAAGTCGGTGTTTTTGAGGAACATCCGATCCCCGAGACTTTCGCAACCTGATAAGGATTGATCGAAGACTTGTACAGAGCCGAGATAAGATGATTGGTAATACTGTCATGACCGCAGCCCGAGCACAGCGTGGACTTGCTTCCCATATAACTTTTACGATCATATCCTAATTCATTAGCGGCCAAGGTGTCCTCCCTGGTTGAGATTTTCAGCGACCACCTCTGGACACAACGGCATTCCGTCACAATTGGTCTCAGAAACAATCTTATTAGCAAACTGTGGGAACTCCATGCGAAGGAGTTCGGCCATTTGGCCCTGCTGGTTTTGTTCAATCACAATAATTTTCTCGTGGCTTTCAACAAACGAAAGAACATCTTTATGAAAAGGATAGGCCTTCAGTCTTAAAGTGCTGACGGTCTCATTGGACAAATAATCCAGAACCTCTTCGATAACGATGTCGCTACTGCCGTAATAAATCAACCCGGCTTTCGCACCCGGCTTTTTGTCGATGACCGGAGCTGGGACTAAAGTTTTTATGGTTTGCCATTTTTTCGTAAGACGATTCATTAAGTTTTGATAGTTCTCCGAATCCTCAGAGTATTTCGCCTCCGGAGTGTGGCCGGTACCGCGTGTGAAGTAAGCCGCTTTATCATGTTCGGTCCCCGGTAGGGTTCGATAGGGAATGCCATCGCCGTCGCGATCCGCATAGCGCGCAAAGGCCTCGACTTTTTCCAGCTCCTCTTTGTTTAAAACTTTACCACGGTTGTAGGGCTGCGCCGGATATTCAAAACGATCGGTCATCCAAAAGTTCATTCCAATATCCAAGTCACTTAAAACGAAAACCGGGGTTTGCGCTTGTTCGGCCAAATCAAAAGCCAAGCCGGCAAACTCAAAGCACTCGGTGGGCGTGGCTGGGAAAAAGATAGGATGCTTGGTGTCTCCGTGCGAGCAAAAAGCGGCCGCCAGCACATCCCCTTGCGAGGTTCGCGTTGGTAACCCTGTGGACGGCCCCATTCGTTGCACATCCCAAATCAAACCGGGAATTTCAGCAAAGTACATCAAGCCAATGGCTTCCGACATTAAACTGATTCCAGGGCCCGAAGTGGCGGTCATGGCACGACTGCCAGCCCACCCGGCACCCACCACCATTGAAATGGCGCTGAGCTCATCTTCGGCCTGCACCATAGAAAAACGTTTCTTGCCAGAAGGCTCTGTACGCAGGTGGTGACTGTAAAGTTCAAAGTTTTCGGCCAGCGAGCTTGAAGGCGTGATCGGATACCAAGCCCCAAACGTACACCCGGCAAACACCAAACCAAGAGCTCCGGAGGTGTTGCCATCAATCAGTATTTTATTTTTTGTCAGCTCGCGCTTTTCAATTTTTAACGGAAATGTTCGACCCGCTAATTCAGTGCGCACATATTCACGACCGGTGTGCACGGCTTTTTTATTGATCTCATAGACTTTTTCTTTGCCCTTGAATTGATGCTCAATGGTCTCTTCAACAACCTCTTCAGGGATGCCCATCATTTCGGTCAACAGGCCCACGTAAATCATGTTCACCAAAAGTTTTTTCAACTGAATGGAGTCGGTGACGTCTTTCGCCAAGGTGTTGAAATCAACACCAATCGACTCCACCCCTTGCGGAGGCTCGGCTCCCCGAAGACCTGAATTATAAATAAACAGTCCCTCGGGCTTTAAAAGTTTAACGTCTTTATCGAAGGTATCTTTATTCATGGCGACAACCAGATCGGCCATCTTCTGGCGACCGACAAAGCCCTTATCATTGGCTCGAATCGAAAACCAAGTGGGCATTCCGGCAATATTCGAGGGAAACAAGTTTTTCCCCGAAACCGGGACCCCCATTCGAAAGATGGAGCGCATAAGAATATTGTTGGCTGATTGGCTCCCACTGCCATTGACCGTGGCAATTGTCATAGAAAAGTCATTGATTCGCTGGTCCATTGCTCTTTCTCCCGCGCTAGGCACAGGTCTGAGAGTCTAGAACGAAGCGCCAATGGTTTCAACTACGCAATTGATAACTTATTCGTATTCTCACGGATTTAGCTCTGACAGGCGCTCCCTTTGGGGCCTTGAATCAACAGACCTTCCACTCACCGTTATAACAAGGGCGTGAGTCGGCGAATCGATCTCCATCGTCGCAAGCCTGGGACTCACCGATTGCAGTTTCTGTTTTAAGAGGCAAATTTAAAGGATCGATTATTGGCCACAAAAATACTGATTCTTAAATCTGGGTTACCCACTGTCACGATAATCCCCGCCTTCTCTTGAGTTTGGTGCGGACTGTAGTTGAGGGCCCGAACCGTCGTCGCATCTTGCAGGCTTTGCAGGGCTTGGCTTTGGCTTTTCTGTAAGATTTTGCGACACAAATGGGGAATGACATCTTCAGAAGGCGTCGCGTTCTCTGATTCACATTCTCCAACCATCAAGGAGAAAACGTTACTCACTTTTCCGGATGTCATTTCCAAGGTGGAATACTGAGTCGCCGGAAGGGCGTCGCCCGCTTTTTTGAGCTTTATATCGAGTTTTTCGGTTTGGTCATTGTTAGTAACACTTTGAATGAATTCGGAAGTCTGTTGAATAAGATCATTTAGAGAAATTGATGAAATTCTATTTTCATTGCTTCCCAGTTTGATCTGTCGATCGATGACTTCAAAAATGGATTCGACACTAAAAGGCTTGGCAAAAAAGTAAACGAACTTTTCCTCGGACAATTGAATTTCCGATTCCAAATGACCCGATAAAACTATGATAGGAGTCGATTCATTAAAAGAGTTCTGTCGAATGGTCTTGATCAGAGCATGACCATCTTTTTTCGGCATTTTTAAATCGGTTATGATGCAATCAAAGGCCTGGTAATTGATTTTTCGAGTGGCATCAATTCCATTTTCAGCCTGAATGACACGAACATTGTCCTCAAAGGATTGATCAATGAGATCGACCAAAGCCTCGCGGATGTCAGGCTCATCATCGACAATCAATATCCATTTTGGGTTTTCGTTATTGTTGCCCATATTTTCCTCTTCCAGCACGAACACTCATACTTTTTTATCGGAAGTATTTGAAAATACATGACTAATTTCTCAAAGAAAGACGTTTTGCGATTCAAAAGAATACGGTTTTAGAAAAATCAGTCATTTTTTAAACGAATCATTGAAGGCTCAAACAGGTTCGTGGATGTCGGCCTCGGGGTCGATTTCTTTCACCCAAGTGATGTATTTTTCATGAATGGTCTCTTTATCGGCTGGCGGACAGACTGGTCCGACATACATGTCCAACTTTCCGGGGCTTGGCAGCAGCTGCCCCTTGGGCCACAATGTGCTATTGCCTTTGATGTACAAAAACAAAATCGGAGTCGACGTCTCTTGCGAAAAAAGACTGATCCCTCTTCTAAATTCATGAATGGCTCCGTCTTTTGACCGCGTGCCTTCAGGGAAAAAGATCATCCACATGCGCTCGGTCTCACGCAGGAGAGTTAAAATAAGTTTTACCGCCTCGCCTTTTTTATCTTTTCGATCAATGGGGATCGCCCCCAAACAGTGTTTTGAGAAAAAATCGAAAACCGGGTTTCCAAAAAAATAATCTTTGGCGGCTGTGATGTACAAATCGGGCCAGTAGCGAAAGGGAATGGCCGCTGCCATGGAGGTGGCATCCAAGTGGCTGGCGTGATTGGAAATAATAATCAGCTTTGGATAACTTTTGGCTACAGTATGAAACTCACCATGCAGCTTGATCCGCACATAAAAGCGATAGGCCAAAAGTTTTAAAAAAATCGCCCACAGCATTCGAAAAAATTTGGAAGTTAGATCAAAGTGACGAGTGAAAAGAGGCAGATGCTTCAGATAAGGCGGAAGCTTCATCCACTGTTCGTTTTCGTAATCCCACTCCCAACTCACTGGAACTCTCCCAACAGAAACAACACATAGTGAGCAATGGGGGCCACAAACACCAAGCGATCCAAGCGACTGAAAAAGTCCCCACGCCCCAGAATAAAGGAGTCGGTCACCTTAATTCCAAGGTCGCGTCGAACCACAGCCAAAACCGAATCCCCGGTGCTACCGAAAAGCACACAGGTCAGGCTTATAGCTCCCCAGTACAACTCGCTGCGCACAGGCAACAGGTGCCGCATCGCCCACCCTAAAAAGATGGTGATGATCCCGGCCAAAACAAAACCTTCCAGACTCCGCTTGGGGGTGATGTTTGAGATCAGTTTGAAATTTTTAAGATAACGGCTGATACCAAGATAAATTGTATCAAAAAATTCTGTGAGCATGACGATATAGATAACGATGTAAACGCCATCTTTCATCTCCATAATCCAACCCAGGTGTAAAAACGCCCAGATAAAACAAAAGTTCATAAGTGTTAAACACATGTACTGAACCATGTGCTTGTAAGAATTCCGCAACAGTGGAATCAAGCAAACCGCGAACATCATCACAATCGGCATAAGATTGTAAAAATCAATGTACTGTTCATAGATACAGTAAGTGGAGAAAAAGATAACAAAATAACAGGCCCACACAAAGTTGCTTCGATGGTACATGCCAGTCATTTGAAAAAAGTTTTTAGCCCCATAGATCGAAACAATACAAAGAATGGCCAGTGGGTAAGGCCAAGCCATCCCCGCAAAAAGAAAAATAAAGGGCACGATAAACAACCAACTGAGTGTGCTGGCAACACCCTTTTTAAACTGATCGTCTTTGCGATTAAGAAAAGTTAGAACCACGTTGATTATCAAAAGCACACTGAAAATCAGAATGGCCGTTTCTTTAAATTTTGGTTCAAAAAGTAAATCCCACATAAATTAGCCTACTTCTTTAGTTCGAGTTGATAATCTTTTACTTTTTTATAGAGAGAGGAGCGAGAGATTTGCAGTTTCTTCGCCAAATCATCAACCTCTAGGTTCAATCCCAAGGCCTGTTTAAGTACGCCTTTTTCAAAGTCTTGCATCAATTGCCCAAGGCCCAAATCCAAATTGACGGTATCGGTGTTCGAAACAGCGGCCTGCTTGTAAAGAATCCCTTTTACGTCTTCAGCGCGAATAATCGGAAGCGGAGCCATCAAAGCCAAATGCTCGCAAACTCTTTTCAACTGGCGCACGTTGCCTGGCCATGAGTAGGTCTGCAGCTCTTCGATGGCATCTTCTCCCATGCTTTTTTTCATGGTCACATCACGCTGGGACAGGAAGTGTTGACACAAAAGTTTGATATCCTCTTTGCGATCGCGAAGCGGTGGAATTTCTAACTTGTGCCCGCTGAGGCGGTACATCAGGTCTTCTCTGAATTTTTCTTTACTGACCAGCTCTTCCAACTTTTCGTTGGTGGCGGCAATCACGCGCACCTGAACTTTTTGAGATTCAGTGGCACCGACTTTTTGGAATTCGCCGTTTTCAAGAAAGCGTAAAAGTTTGGCCTGATGGTTGGGGTTTAAGGCTTCGATTTCGTCTAAAAACAAATCCCCCCCGTGGGCCTGCTCGACAAGACCGGCTTTGTTTTGCACAGCGCCTGTGAAAGCGCCTTTGACATGCCCAAAAAGCTCGGACTCAAAAAGGTTTTCGGAAAGGGCAGCGACATTGATGGCCACAAAGGGGCGATCCCATTGGCTTTGATGAAGCATCTGGGCCACCACTTCTTTACCGGTCCCCGACTCGCCTTCAATCAAGATCGGTGCTTTTTCCTGCTGCATATTGGCCACGAAACGTCGGACCTCATCGGAACTTTTCGAGGAACCAATCCAATTCACACCCTCTTTTTTGTTCTCAAGCTTGACTCCGCGCAGGCGCCACAGGGTTTCGATTTTTTCTAGAACCAGTTTCAGTTCATCAGCCACCAAAGGTTTGGCCAAAAAACGAGTGGCCCCGGCTTTAAGAGCGGCCTCCATGTTCTCGCGGCGAAGGTCACCCGAAATGGAAACAATTTCTGAAAGGCCCTGATGACGGCTTAAGGTTTTCATGACCTCTAGGCCTTCTGATTTTTCTAGATCGCCGGTCAGGTGGATATCGACAAAGGCGGCGTGAAAAAAGGCTTGGTCACTGACCTTGGCTTTATCTTGCGCCACTAGGGTCCAATGCTCCGGTAAGCAGAGTTCGATGGTGTCGACCACCAAGGGGTCGTCATCGACCACGAGCAATCTTAGTTTTCCGGATTCACTCATAATAACCTAACCTGTTGATTTGTGCCTGATCTTATTAAAAAAACGACACATATACAATCAATTCGCCATTGGCAAGACAGGGGCTCTCCGTTAAGATGGGTGCGATTCTCCACCTCTAACCAACGCGAGCCTCGTGCCATCTGACTTTTGAAAAGGGAGTTTTTCATGAAAATAGCGCTTCTGGAAGGTATCCACCCGATCGCCAAGGAAAATCTTGAAAAGAACAATCATCAAGTGGAACTTTTTAAGCAGTCCTATTCGGACCAAGAGCTGATCGACTTGCTGAAAGACTTCGAAGCGGTGGGAATACGCTCCAAAACGCAATTGACCGAAAAAGTTTTACAAAACGCCCCCCAACTCAACGCCATTGGCTGCTTTTGCATCGGCACCAACCAGGTTGATTTGCAGTCCGCCAAAAAACTGGGAATCCCGGTTTTTAACGCTCCCCATAGCAACACCCGCTCGGTCGCTGAACTGGTGCTTTGCGAAATTGTGGCTTTGTCTAGAAACCTTTTTGATATGAGCTCGAAGGTTCACAAAGGCGAATGGGAAAAGTCGGCCTCCGGGTCTTACGAGGTGCGCGGCAAAACTTTAGGGATTGTCGGCTACGGCCACATCGGATCCCAGGTCAGTATCTTGGCCGAAGCCTTTGGTTTGAAAGTGATTTACTACGACATCATGAAAAAACTTCCTCTGGGGAACAGCCACCAAGTCGGCAGCCTCAACCGTCTGCTGAGAGAGTCGGACTATGTCACCTTGCATGTTCCAGAAACTCCCGAAACCAAAAGAATGATGGGCAAAAAAGAAATTGCCGCCATGAAAAAAGGCTCTTACTTGATCAACGCCAGTCGTGGCACCGTGGTGGATTTGGAAGCTTTGTCGGCGGCTCTTGAAAGCGAGCACCTGGCCGGTGCGGCTATTGACGTTTATCCGTCTGAGCCCAAGAAAAACAGCGGTGGCTTTGAAACCAATTTGCAAAATTGCCGCAACGTGATTTTAACTCCCCACATCGGTGGTAGCACCCAAGAGGCGCAATACAAAATTGGCCAAGAGGTCGCCGAGTCACTGGATGTTTATTTCTCCACCGGTCAAACCATTGGTGCGGTGAATTTCCCCAACGTACAGGCCTCAAAAACCATTCAGGGGCGCCGCTTGATGAATGTTCACAAAAACGTGCCTGGGGTTCTTGGAGAGATCAATAGCATCGTCTCCCAAAAAGGCATCAACATTCACTCGCAGTTGCTTTCAACCGACGAGGAGATTGGTTATCTATTGATGGATATCGAAGCCGGTGCCCACGAGGCGTTCAACGAAATTGGCTCTTTATCAACCAACATCAAAACCCGACTTTTATAGTTGGGTTTTGAAACAACTGAGCGACCGCGTGTAAATAAAAGGGACCAGAAACGCCCCTCTACAGCCTTTTTACATTAACAATTGAAAGCAAAGGCAGGCTACGACCGTTGGTATGGCCGCACCCATTAAAAGCTTCAGGGGATTGATGCCTCCTTTAAACGAACCTTTTAAAATTCCATAACCGGCTGGGTTGGGAGCATTGGCAATAACCGTTAAACCACCACCGGCGACAGCCCCGGCAACAAGGTTGTATTTGGCACTGTCACTCAACTCAACCAATGAGCCAAGGTAAGTTAAAGCCGCGTTGTCGGTGATGGCGGTTAAGCCTGTGGCACCCACAAAAAGGGCCAAATCGCCCAGCTGAGTTAGCACCTGCTGCAACCACCAAGCTTGCATATTGCCAAGTGTGACCAAACCACCCAAGAAAAAACCAACCAATAATGATTCTTTCAACTTGGGATTGTCTTGGTACTCTTGGGTGACTGTCATGAAACCAAGGAAGAATAGGAAGAGACCCATAAAGAAAACCATGTGGTGAGCGGTGTAAACCACCAAGGCTAAAAACACCAAATGCACAACTGTGATCCACAATGAGGGTTCCATATAGTTGTCATGCTTTTGTTTGATGTGAAGTTTACCGGCCAACTCTTTTTTGAAGATCAAGGCTGTGGCTATCGTGCAAATAAAAATGGAGATGGCGGCCTTGTACCCAAAATTTCCCATCATATGACCAATTCCCCAATGCCATTTGGATGCGACCATCAAAACCGGTGGAGCTGCAAAGTGTGTTAAGGTTCCGCCAATTGATATATTCACAAACAATAGTCCGAGGGTGGCATATTTGAACTTGGTCGTCATTTTGCCAGAGAAAAAATAATCCAAAAGAATTAAGGCCGTCACCGTCATCGCCGCGGGCTCGGTGATAAACGATCCAAGAAGCGGACCAATAATCAATGCAGAAATATAAAAAGAAATCTTCTCCGGCATTGGAATCAATCGGGCGACTGTCATAATGCACTTTTCAGCAAACACAATCACAGGGCGGGTTCCGGCCATGCACATGATTACAAATACAAAGGCGGGTTCGGTATAATTGATGCTTTCCAGATAATGAATGGCTCCACCGATCAGGCGATGGCTTTCGTCATAGATGGTAAAACCTTCTAAGCCGATAAAAATGGCAATAAAAAGTCCGGCCCAAATTCCAAAAATGGCCTCAACCTCACCCAAAAAATGCAGCAGATTCTCTTGAATCGAACCTTCCGGGTATTTATGAGCCATGGCTTCGAATTTGGTGGCCACAAATGTGTGCATCACGGCCAGGGCAAAAAGAATGGTTCCTATAATCTCAAGAGTGGTGGGTCCCGTGCTCACAACTTTTGCGGCCACTTCCTGAACTTTCTCGGCGTGCTGTACTTCCATGCTGCAAACTCCTCAATTGAATAACCTAAATTCTACGAGGCTTTTCAATGGGATACAAGATCCAGGGCATTGTAGTGGCAACAGTCTAGACTCCCCTTCGCTTGTTTTGTTGGCAGGAACTGGACCCTCAAAAAGGCTAGCCACCCAATGTCTCAGCCCCATTTCTGGCAGAGGCTCATAACTAAACTCTGTTTAGGGTGCCACCGATGGCCAGGTTGCTTTTAATCAGGTCATTCAGGCTTTTTAAGGCCTGCTCGTCCGATTGATGAGCGGCTTGAATCAAATCAGCGATCTTAGCTTCCAATTTTTTGAATTCATTGGGATTGTGAAGATTCAGTTCAGAATCCCCATTGGGCAAAGTTAAAATATCGGGATGCTCGGTCTTAAGTTCGTCCCCTCGAATATAAAGCTCTTCAAAAAGCTTTTCGCCGGGGCGAGTACCGGTAAAAACAATGGGGATCTCTTCTTCGGTTTTCCCATGCAGGGCTATAAGGTTTTTGGCGATATCTAAAATTTTAACCGACTCACCCATTTTTAAAATATTAATATCTCCAGGAGACGAAATGGTGGCCGCTTTTAAAACCAAAAGCACAGCCTCAGGGATCAGCATAAAAAAGCGAGTCATATCTTTGTGGGTCACCGTCACGGGTCCACCGGCTTGAATTTGCTTTTGCAGTGTTGGGATTAAACTGCCACTGCTTCCCAAAACATTTCCAAACCGCACCGAGCAGTAACTTTTTCCCGAGCGCACTGCTGCCAGGGTGGTGAGAAGTTCACAAACTCGTTTGGTGGCGCCCATAACCCCCACGGGATTTACAGCTTTATCGGTAGAAATAAGAATAAAATTTTGCACGTCGTGGACCAAACAAAGATCCAACAGGTTTTTAGTTCCTTCGATGTTATTTAAAATCGCCGAATAAGGGTTGGCCTCCACCAAGTGCACATGTTTGTAAGCCGCGGCGTGAATCACAATGTCGGGAGAGTATTTTTTAAAGATTGAGGTCAGCGAGGTGGTGTCCTTTACATCCACCAGCAAAGGCACGACCTTATCAAAGTTCTGACAAGAGATCCGAACCTCTCTATCAATTTCAAAAAGGTTGTATTCCGAATGATCCAGGATCAACAACCGTCCCGGATCAAAACCCAAGACCTGACGCGTGATCTCAGACCCAATGGAGCCACCCGCCCCGGTAATCAAGACTTTCTTTCCTTGGAACAGCTCGCGCAAAGGATTGGAATCCACCTGCACCGGCTCGCGATTTAAAAGGTCGCCAAGGCTGATCCGGCGAATGGTGGTGTCTACAGCACTGGAACTCAAACCTTTGACCACCTGGGGCCGGATGTTCTTTTTTGAGGTGACCTGTACAATTTCGCGCAAGACTTTGGGATCCAATGGGCCAGCTAAAAAGACCTCATTGACCTGCATCTCCTCTAAAAGAGTTTCAAGGGCTTCAATTCCACCCCAAACTCGCATGCCATCAAGGTTCAGTCCGTGTTTTTTGTTGTCGTCATCAAGAAAGCCAAGCAGCTCAAACCC
>CAZPOV010000014.1:0-39525 GCA_964588335.1 uncultured Pseudobdellovibrionaceae bacterium
GGAAGTGGAATGTTGCAGATGCTGGCTCGGCCGGAGCGATAGTGGAACCAGGATTCCTGCCGAAACTTGCGGGCTCCAATCAGTTGTTTAAAAACAGGCGTGTCGGTGCGAAGAACCTGTAAAAACTTTTGCTGGCGGCGAGGAAGTTGGGTGCCGACTCGAATCGATTTGATTTTCATGCCTTTGTTCTTATCTTTGTAAAACCCCATGGGTCCCTGGCCCCGAGGAAGACTGGACAGGTGTTCGATGCCGTCACGAACCCGTCCAATCAATGTGATATTCAGATCCAAATGGCGAGGAGAATGACCAATAACTGTGTAGAGCTCGGTGCCGTTGCCGGAATCAAAGGCCTCGTCGCGCCCCACGCCAACAGCGCCGTAACAGTGAAGCATCCAGGTTTTGTCACCGTAATGACCCACCGGAAAGCCTTTTAAAAAGCCAACATACTTGGTGTAAACATCTTTGTCGTCAAGGCTTGCTATTGTGGCGTCGTCAATTTTTGTTGAGTAGTATTCGCCTTTCAATTTTGGTTTTACATTTTTTAATTTGGTCTTGTCATCGGAGTTGCCACCCCATTGGACCACATAGTTGTCTTGGACGCGAGAAATGCGTTGGCTGTCCCAATACTTGTTTTCAGCCAGCTGCTTGATGTTGAGTAAGTGCCGGGGCGCAAAGGCCTCGTTCAGTTCGATAAGAACCAAACCGGTTTCTAACTCCAAGTAGAGCAAATCCTTCTGGGCGACGTCTCGCCAATCCTTTGCTTTGGAGTTGTCAATTAAATCTCCGGTGAGCAGTGCCGGAATATTCTTGGGAACCGGGTCCATGGCAAGAACCATTGAAAATAAAAAACTAAAAAGCATAAACCCCCCGGTCCTAATAGTTGAAACTTAATTTTTTTAAAATCGATTCTGGTAGTATGGGCAGTGCCGACTTGGGTATAAAAAAAGTCGCCAAATTATTAAGGTCTTGAAAAACTTTATGCTTATCGCTGGCGGCCTTCAAATACTTGTGCCCGCTGGAGCCGCCGGTTCCCATTTTAATGCCTATCATTCGATGCACCATCAAGGCGTGCCGGTAACGCCACTGGGTGAAGTTTTCGTCAATGGTTTGCAGATTTTGCATTAAATTGAATGGCAGCTGTAAGATGGGCTCATCCCGGTAAAGGTAAATAAAAAGAGCGGCGGCTAGTGCTTTGTGGCTTAAGCGCCAAGCGCCTTCATTTTGCATTTTCTTGTAATGATCTTCGTCAAAAATCGATTTGAAGCTGAGTTCCATTTGCTCAATGTTCTTTTCTTGCTTCTTTTCAGTTTCAGGATCCAGTCCGGCCATCGCCAGTTTGTCGCGACTTTCAGCAATGCGGCTTTCCACCGACTTTCGATAATCGCGCCAAAAATTAAAATTTTCGTCGGACAAAAAGGGTGTTCGCTCAAGCCATTTTTCTAAAAGAACAAACAGTGAATAGCTGGACTCGGAGCCTTGGGCCTGTTTCTGGTCTTTTTCCGTGAGGGACTCTTTGTAGTCTTTCTTGTTGTAGGTCAGGCGTTGATCCAATCCCAATTTATTTTCAATCAGTCGAAATTGACCACTTTGAAACCCAGAGGCTGGGTAAAGAAAATCACGAAACTCTAGGAAATCCATCGGTGTCATGGTTTCTAGAACATCGACCTGGGCGATCAGTATTTTTTGAATTTCTATAATTCGATGCAATCGATTGTTAATTTGCAACATTTCTCGTTCGTCGATTTTATCCTGTGAAAAGCTGCTTAAAGCCGAATCCAGCTCGAATAAAATCTGTTTGAACCAAAGTTCATAGACCTGGTGAATAATTATAAAGAGCATTTCGTCATGAGCGGGTTGGCCAAACTCTTCACTGCGCCGTTGCTGCAAATTGGTGACCTGATCAACCTTTAAATAATCGGAATAATGGATAGGAGGGTAAGTGCTCATAGGTAATCCTTGCTTGTGGTTAGCATTTTTATTTCTTCTGAAAATGAATTGATATCTTGTTTTGAGCTTGCAAAGCTTGTCATCAATCGGATTTCAAAGCTGTTTTCGTCCCAGACATAAAAAAAGAACTTTTTACGTAAAGGTTTAATAAACGCCTGCGGAATTTTACAAAAAACGGCATTGGCCTGAACCGGGCGAGTGACCTCGATGCCTTCAATATCTTTCACTGACTGATACAGGTGTTGCGCCATTGTGTTTTCATGTTCGGCGATTTCTTTCCACAGTCCGCTTGCAAGGTACTTTAAGAAGGGTGCTGTTAGGAATCGCGTCTTCGCTGGGAGCTGTAGGGACTGTTTGCGGTAAAACCGCAAGCCTTCTTTTAAAGCGGGGTTGCGAACGATAACGAATTCGCCAAGCATCAAGCCGTTTTTTGCGCCTCCAAAAGAAACAACGTCGACATCAGCCACCAAAGTCTTAAAATCTGTCCTAAGGGCGACGGCTGCATTCGCCAAACGGGCACCATCCATGTGCAGATAGAGGTTATGTTGATCACAAATGCCCCGGATTTTTTGAATCTCAGCCAGACTGTATAGAGTTCCATATTCGGTGGGCTGAGTGATGGAGATCATTTTGATTTGCGAGTGGTGTTGATCGCCTTTGCGCACGATGAAGCGTTCAATTTGATCAATTAGAATTTTTCCATCTTGGGTCGGTAGTGGAATCAGTTTCACTCCGGCAATTTTTTCAGGGGCTCCGCATTCATCGAGCACAAGATGGGACTGGTCAGCACACAGAACGGCCTCATAACTCTTAAGAGCGGCTTGCAGACTAATAACATTGGCGGCAGTGCCATTGAAAACCAAGGCACTCTCGACCGCATCAAACTCTTTGCGGATGACTTTCTTAAGCTCTTGGCTCCACGAGTCCTGCTCGTAGCTGGGGGCATATCCTTGGTTGACTTTTTGCATCTCTGCAAAAAGAAGAGGGTGGACTCCAGAATGATTGTCACTGCCAAAACTCGTTAAGGTCATCGCAGCGGGCCTGTGTATTGGTGAATCAATTGAGTGGCCAATTTTACGGTGGCTTCGTCTTGGTCTAAGACCGGTGAAACTTCGTAGATTCCCAAGGCTTGCACATCCAGTCGTGAATACAATAAATTTAATACCGGCAGAATATCCTGGGGCGTGAAGCCAGCAGGCCATGCCTGACTGCAGCCCATGGCATAGGCCGACGAGAAGCAATCAATATCCATACTCACAAAAGTCGGACGTGGTTTGATCATCCATTCGGCAAAAAAGTCGGCCAGATATTTCGCAATAGGCACACCAGACATCAACATGTCTTCCATAAACAGGATATGAGCGCCTTTGTCTTTGGCCCACTGAATATGGGACTTGGAGTTGCACTGTCTTTGAATGCCGACCTCAAAGAAATCAAAATCAGGAAGATCCTCTTCTGTTAGCAGGCGGTAAAAGGGTGTGCCGCTGGATAGGCCCTTATCAAGGGGACGCACATCCAAGTGGGCATCGAAATTGATAATCAAAGGTTTTAGTTTTGAGTTCTTATTGGCCTTTAAAAAACCAGCCCCATCCGGGTATCCATAATCGTGGCCTCCACCCAGGCCGATCCATCGCGCTTTTTTTTGCAAAACCTGTTGGCAAGCCGAGGCGCCGGCTTGGTGACGATCTTTCAAATCCAAACCGGTATCCAGATTGCCAAGATCAAAAAGTTTAAAGCTGTCACCATGCAAGTCTGAAATCGAGGTTTTGTAAAAGCGTTTCCGAATCGCGTCCGGACCTTGGCTGGCACCTAAGCGACCACTGTTCAAGCGGATGCCGTCATCATCCGGGTAGCCGGCGATAATAAAATCACCAGCACTGAAGCTGTTGGCATCAAAAGAAAGGGAGATCTCTCCCATTCGAGGATCTCCCGTTTTTTGCGATTGAAAAAATAAATCGCGATCGGCAGGTTGAAAGTGATTGAACCCGCTCACATGATTATCCCATGTTCTTATTGGCAAAATCCCAATTCACCAAGTTCCAAAAGGCACTGATGTAGTCGGGGCGTGCATTGCGGTAATCGATATAGTAGGCGTGCTCCCAAACATCACAAGTCAGAATGGGTGTTTGTCCTTCAGTCAAAGGGCATCCCGCGTTCGTTGTCTGTTCGATGCTCAATGAGCCGTCAGAGTTTTTCACCAACCATGTCCAGCCACTGCCAAAAAGGGAAGTCGCAGCGTTGGTAAATTTTTCTTTGAAATCAGAAAAAGAACCAAACTGACTGTTGATCGCATCAGCAATCGCACCGGTGGGCTCACCGCCGCCTTTTGGGCTCAAAGAATTCCAATAAAAAGTGTGGTTCCAAACTTGGGCTGCATTGTTAAAAACGCCACCTTCTGCCGATTTGATAATATCTTCCAATGACTTTTCGGCCATTGGCGTGCCTTCGATGGCGGCATTCAATTTTTTCACATAGCCGGCATGATGTTTGCCATAGTGAAAATCCAAAGTTTCAGGAGAGATGTGGGGAGTAAGAGCATCTGTGGAGTAAGGTAAACTTGGTAGTTCGATAGCCATAACTGGCCTCCTTTCAAGGTTCTAAAATTAATTGTCTGCATTATATAGATAGGCCTAAGGGGTGTCTATCGACGGGGTCGACTCACAATATCATTTCGCTTTCAATTGATTGAGTGTCCACTCAGCCAGTTCACCCAACTCGGGATGTTGCAAGTAACCTTCAACAACAGGTTGCAGGGTCGTTAATTTCATGTTGGCGATGACGATAAGAGCATTGCGTTTCAGACCACGGCCACCAGCACGACTGAGAGGGGAGTCTTTAACCTGTCTCATCAAGGCTTTGTTCGAGGAATTGAGAATATGAGCCAGATCATCCAAAGTGTTCTGACTGCTTTCCGTGGTTTGCTGGAAGTCTTCCAGTTGTTTAAAAATCTTCACATTCCATGGGCAGACTGTTTGGCAAAGATCGCAGCCAAAAAACCAAGAGTCCATCTTTTCTCTTATCTCAACAGGCGGAACGCTTCGACTTTCGATGTTCCAATAAGCCAGACACTTGTTGGCATCCAGCACACGGGGTGTGTCCAAGGCGCCCGTGGGACAGACATCGATACAGGCTGTACAACTTCCACAGAAATCATGCATCGGTGGAACCGTTTGATCGCTTTCAAAGCTGCAAAGAATTTCGCCAATAAAAAACAGGCTGCCGCGCTTAGGATGAATTAAACAGGTGTTTTTGCCAATCCAGCCTAAGCCAGCCTGGGCTCCGTGATCTCTCTCTAACAGAGGCACGGCATCTGTAAAAGCAAGAAACTCCTGATCGGGCCAGCGAGCTTTCAAGCCATGGATGATATGATTCAACTTTTCGCGAAACCAGATATGATAGTCTTTACTGCGCGCGTAGTGGGCGAGTTTTAAACTTTTAAAATAGCGGTCAGGCTCTTCATTGGGCGGGTAATAAGACTGTGTGAAAACAATCATTGAGCGCATTGGCGGGAAATGTTGCGCCGGGTGTTCGCGAACATGGCTGTTTTTTTCCATGAAGTCCATCTCACCGTGTTTTTGCTGGGTCAGCCAAGTTTGATACTTGTCAAAGCTCAACGGGCGAAGCAATGGGATGAGTTCAAAGGCGTCGACGTCGGCGTCATTCAGGATCTGTTGAATCTGGTTGGGGCTAGGAATGGACAGATCTCCTTTTTTCGTTTCTAATAGGTCTATGACGTCCTTTAACAACCATCCGCAATGGCCAGCTATCCAAGAGATACATAAAGCTTTGCGATCGGCTGGCTATCGGTCTTTAATCGCTGGAGGAGCCGTCCGCGACCTTCTTTTGGGGCGCCATCCTCACGACCTCGATATTGCCACGAACGCCACACCGGAGCAAGTTGAGCAAATTTTTGATAAAACCGTGATGGTTGGTAAAGAATTTGGTGTCTCGCGTGTGATCTTGCAAGGACAGGATGTGGAAGTGGCGACTTTCCGCAAAGATGGAAAATACTCGGATGGCCGCAAGCCGGACTCGGTTGAATTTTGCAGTGAAAAAGAAGACGCATTAAGGCGGGATTTTACGATCAACGCCATGTTTTATGACTTGGATAACAATGAAGTGATTGATTTCGTTGGTGGCCAAAAAGATCTTATGCTGAAAAACCTGCGGACTGTTGGCGATCCTGATCAACGCTTCTCAGAAGATAAGTTAAGGATTTTACGAGGCGTTCGCTTTCATGCACAGTTGGGCTTTACCATCGATCCTGCCACCGCTGAAGCCATTCGCAAACACAGCATTCAAATTCATCAGGTCTCGATGGAGAGGATTCGCGATGAATGGCAGAAAACACTGCTCGCACCCCATGCCATCAGTGGTTTTCAGCGCACCTACGACTTGGGTCTTTGGAGTCCTCTGTTTGGCACTTGGCGTTTGCAGGTTGATGAATATAAAAAGCTCTTCAGTATTCCACCGTCGGATTCGGAAAAGGCTTGGATTTTATGGTTTCTTGTTCACTGCCAAGAATCAAAAGAAAAGCTCGCTGAAATCGCGATTCATTGGAAGCTTCCCAAAAAATTGATTCAATCCATGGTCTACTGTTTGCAAAGTCTGCCACAGCTTCGCAACATACAAAACGTCGAGGCGGTGGACCTGGCTATATTTTTAGCCAAACCCAATGGGCGTTTGGCGGTGGAGGTTTATCAAGCTTTGCATCAGGGGCGTATTAAAGACAGTTTTTTCGATAAGCTGAAAGCGGCGGAACAGTTTTTTCAGAAGGGGCATCTGCCAGAGCTTTTAATTTCCGGAGATGATCTTATTGGATTTGGTGTGGCTCCCGGGCCTGAGATTGCCAAGCAATTAAAGACTCTTTACAGAATTCAACTGAAAGAAAAGATTTCTCAAAAAGAAGATTTGATGAAAAAGATTAAACTTTAAGGCGTTTTTGCTGGAGGTTGGTTGTCAACACCGGCACCGGTTTTGCCTTTGTGATTGCGCCAATTGTATTTGGGGTTTTCAGCCAAGCGGTTGTTCCAAGCCTCCCACTTTTGTTGGCCCAGGTCATGTTGGACACGCCCATTTTTATTGAAAATATTGGTCGGTTTTCCAAAAAGGAACCCTAGAATGGCTTTCAACATAACTCCTCCGATGCCTTCCATCTATCCAAAAAACTCGCGGGCTGTCTACAGAATTGCCTGATTGACGGTGCGCAAAAATATCCGAAGGAAAAAGAAAAACCCAGTGAATTCACTGGGTTTTCGATGGATCTTCAGATGTAGCAGGATGTTAGATACAAGTGATGTTGTTGACACAGGACTCGGCAAACTGAATCTGACGATCCTGGTCGGGCTGCATGTTTCTCGATTTTACATATTGTTGAGTACGACGTTGAAAACATTCATCGGTGACTTTCGAAAAAGCATCTTCATAGCTTTTCCCTTTGTATTTCAATTTGCCGATATCGCCGGCGTGAATCATACAGATGTTTTTGAGCGTCTGTGGTGTGCGTTGATCGTCGGCCATTTCTGAGGCTGGCATCCGAGACGTCATCGGTGTGAAATTAACAGCTTTGGCTTGAAAGCCGATGATAACATATAAGGTAATCATTAATAGTTTTCTAATCATGGGTCCCCCCTGGGTTTGTCTTTACACCCTTATTAAGGGCAAGATTAAGGCCAAGTGCCAGATCAGCTAAATTCGGTAAAGTGCTGTTATCACTGTAAATTCTCTGTGTATCAATGTGAGACGGGGTGTTTATCCCTCGGGAAAGTGCCCTTGAGTGTCACTTTCTAGGTCAACCCCCGCTTTTGTGGTAATCAGGGCTATGCAGTGGTTTTATGAATGGCAAAAACAGTCGCCTCCCGAGCTTTCCGAAGCGGCAGTCGACTGTAAGGAGTGCCAAGTGGTGAAACCGACCTCAAGCCCTCATCCCTACAACAAGCAAACCAAATGTTGTGAGTTTTCACCCTTTGTCAGCTGTTTCGCCCTGGGCCGATTGATCAAACAGGGAGTCGACCTGGCGTCGATCTACAATCAACAGCCAAACCACTTGGTCGCCACGCGATTGGGTCTGATTCACAATCATAGTCATCGTGAAATCTCTCACAGTCTTTGCCAGTTTTTTGATCGCAAGACCAAGGCTTGCCAAATCTGGGCTCAGCGTCCGGCAATCTGCTTTTTCTTTTTCTGTGTGACTGAGAAAAAGGGGAAATGGAACAGAATGGAACTCGATGTCTTAGATAAAGAGGCGGAACTCTTACAGCGCTGGTTTTTTGAACAAGGTGGAAGCCAGGAAGAGTGGGCGCAATGGGGCTTGGTCATGGAGCCGCAGCCGGTTGTCGAAATCCCGGAATCTTTGATCTTCGATAATTGGGCGGCGGCCAGCGCTTGGTACTTACAGAGCGAGGTTTGGCTGAATTCTCAGCAGAGATAGCTCTCTGAGATGAAGTGTGGTAGGTCAGTGGAATGGAAAAAAGAGCCGAGCAGAGACAGCAAGAGATCGTTGCCGAGTTTGAAAGCCTGGGAGGCTGGGAGCAGCGCTACAAGTATATTATTAAGATTGGCAAAGACCTCCCTCAGCAGAGCCAGGACTTTTACAATGACAAATTTCTTGTCAAAGGATGCCAGTCCCAAGTGTGGTTGCACGCTTCGTTAAACGATGCGGGTGAGGTGGAGTTGCGAGCCGATAGTGATGCCATGATCGTTAAGGGATTGGTCAGTTTATTGCTTCGCGCTTATTCAGGATTAAAACCCTCAGAAATTTTATCAGCTCCGCCGAAATTTATAGAAGACCTGGGCTTTAAAGAGTCTCTTTCGCCCAGTCGTGCCAATGGATTTTTATCGATGGTGAAGCAAATTATGCTTTATGCTCAAGCCTTTCAACTCACTTCAAAGGGTTGAGTGAATTCGAGCTGTGTCGTCGTTGTCATCCAAAGCATCTAAAAATTCGTAAACCTCTTTTTTCTGTTCGTCTGAGAGGTCTTCGGTTTTGTTTTTTGGAAGATAGGACAACTCACTGGTTTTAATATCCCAGCCGCGGTCCTGCAGAGATTTTTGCACTTTGTCCAATTCATCAGGCTCAGTGTAAAAAGCGAAAAGAGTTTCTTCTCCTTCTGTCTTTTCAACATCGTTGGCGCCGGCTTCAATGGCCTCTTCTTCGGGATCGATCTCTTTGCCTTCAGGGGCACTGCCTTCAATCAAGCCAATGCGCTCGAACATCCAAGCCACACTTCCTTGCTCACCCATTTGGCCTTTGTGTTTTTTGAAAATGTAACGAATGTCTGGAGCTGTTCGAGCACGGTTGTCGGTTTGGCATTCAACCAGCACGCCCACTTGGTGAGGAGCGTACCCTTCGTACATCACCTCTTCGATGATTTTGCCGTCATCCAGTTCGCCGGTTCCTTTTTTAATGGCTCGTTCAATGGTGTCTTTGGGAACAGACTCTGCCCGGGCACTATTAATTGCCAAGCGAAGTCGGGAGTTGGCCTCGGGATCTCCACCACCCAGTTTCGCAGCCACTGAAATCTCTTTGGCCAGCTTTGAAATTTGCGCGCCTTTTTTTGCGGCGTTGGCTTCTTTAAAGGGGTTTTTCCAACTCTTTCCCATAAAACGTCCTTTCCAAAGGGCCAATTTAATGGGGGCAGGAAATTCTGTCTACTGGAGCCAACCAATGCCCAGATGCGCCATGGGGAGAAAAGGTTGCTCGTCGGCACGCCTTTCAATAGGTCTGAGGCATGGTTTTAAGCACGAATGATGTCAGAGAAAAGTTGGGGTGTCTTGATTCGACCTTGCACCAGCTTTTAAGTGGACACAGAATGACAGTGCCCGATCAGCCGAGACGCGATGTGCCGGTTTATGCCCTCCATCAGTTGCCAGAGCGCATGGCCTTATCGACAGCGGTCGGCCGCCAAAAATTGCTTCATGATTTGGCCAATATCGAGCTGCAGGCCATGGAATTGGGGTTAAGAACTTTGATTGAGTTTCCTGACAGTCATCCTCACCTGCGCGAGCAGTTGGCGCAAATTGTGCGCGAGGAGGGGAGGCATCTGCAAATGTGTCTGCAATCTCTGGAAGCCCTTGGCGGACATTGGGGACAGTGGCCGGTGCATTTGGGGTTATGGGAGGCCACCCACAGCAAGGACAGCCTGCTTGAAAGATTATTTATTGTCCATCGGTACCTGGAAGGTTCAGGGCTCGACTCCGGTGACTCCCTTTTGCGAAGGCTCAGCGGTATTCCCTGCAAAGTCGTCAAGCAAACTGTAAAAACCATTGTTGAAGAGGAGGTGGGGCATGTGCGTTTTGGAAGTCGATGGTTTAAACACTACGCCGATAAGCAGAATGTCGATAGTTTGCAATTCTTTGATCGCTTGACCCAAAAATTATTACTGCGCCATCCTCGAAAAGACAAGGTGAGTGTGACATTGCGAAAAGCAGCCGGTTTTAGCGAATCGGAGATTGATAATTTAAAAATCAACAAACATCGAATGTTTTCTCAGTAGATTAAAGAACTCTTTCATTGTGTTTCATCAGACGCCATTGACCGACAGGAAGATTGCCCAATTTCAATTGTCCGATTCGAATGCGTTTTAATGAGGTGACTTGCAAGTCGACCATCTCACACATCCGGCGGATTTGTCTTTTTTTACCCTCTTTTAAAATAAAACGTAATTTGTTATTGCCCTCTTGAGTGACGATGGCTTTTTTAAGTTTCTTGCCATCAAGGCTCATGCCGAATTCCAGTTTTTTTATTTTCTGGGGAGTGATGTCGCCCTTAGTAAAGACGATGTATTCTTTTTCCACTTCTGAATCGGGGGCGATGATCTGTTTGGCCAATTTACCGTTTTGGGTGAGAACCAACAAACCTGTGGAGTCGATATCCAGGCGACCGGCTGGTGCAAAGCCCTGATATTGAATGCGAGGAGCGGTTTTGCCACCGTAGAAGTTTTTTGGTGTCGCTAAGCGAATCGCCGGTTTGTATTCGCCTTCGGCCTGGGCTGACACGTAGCCCAGTGGTTTATTGATAATAATCGTTAGTTTCTTTTTTAAATGTTTCTGAACTTTTTCGTCGACTTCAACTTTGTCGGTGGGGGCGACTCGATAAGCGAGGTCTTTTAACACTTCGCCATTGACCTTGACCCATCCCTTATTGATCAGCTCTTCAGCCTCACGGCGGGAACAAAGACCACGGTCAGCAAGATATTTATTGATGCGTTTTAAGTTAGCTGGCATGGGGATCCTTAATGGTATCGAAGAAAGCCTGCACTTTCTTGGTGTCAGGATTGACCAGTTTGGCTTGAACCTGCATTTTGACAACCGGCTGGTCACCCTCTTCCACAAACTGGATGTGATAGTAGTTACCATATTCAAAGAGAGAAGGCGACTCACTAATTAAGTATCGGTCTTTGGTTTTTTCTAAAATCAAAAGTTGGGAGTTTTGTTGAACAGCAGCTTCAATCTGTTTTTGAAAATCCGATCGATCACCCGAGAAGTTTTTCACCCACTGAAAATCAGAAGGGGCTTTTGGTTGCGTTCTCCGCGCCCAAAAATGGCTGAACAAAAAAGTCAGCAAGGTGATGATAAAAAAGAAAAAACTCATAAACATCTTAGACACTTATCGGAGTGAGCGTCTCAATTATAAACAGGTCGTCGGTCCGGGAACGGTCAACTGTTTAGTAATATGCCCCCATCGATATTGAGAAGGGTTCCAGTGATCCACTGGGCTTCGGGCTGGCAGAAATGAAAGGCCATGGCAGCCACATCCATCGGTTGGCCGGTACGCCCTAGGGGTTGGGCCTTTTGAACTTGGCGGTAGATTTCTTGGTCTTCGATCTTGGTGCTATCAACATAAGAGTGAATGGGAGTATCAATAATTCCAGGACAAAGGGCATTGGCCCGAACACCATGCTCGGCACCCTCGATGGCCAAAGACTGGGTCCAGTTGTTCATGGCTGCCTTTGAAGCGGAGTAGGCCGCAGTATGAGCGATTGGTCGAATCCCTAGAGTGGAAGAGATATTTAATATGCAACCGTTTTGTCGTTTGAGGGAATGCCAACAAAGACGGGTTAAACGAATGGCTCCCATTAAGTTGGTTTGCAGCTGATTCTCCCAAACGCTGTCTTCGTCATCATCAATGGACTGGGGTTGAAAAATACCGGCGTTGTTGATCAAAGCATCAACCGGCATTGTTGCCACTTGGTCTTTTAAGTTGTGAATCGCTTTAGCATCCGACAGATCGCAGGGCAGGGCACGGCAATTGGGCCACTGGGCTTCCAACTCTTTAAGTTTATCAGCGCTGCGGGCGATCATGGTGACGGCCCAGCCTTTTTCACAAAAGGTTTGAGTGATGGCTTTTCCAATTCCGGAGCTCGCTCCAGTGACGATAACTTGTTTCATGACTAGTTAAATATCACAAAAATAGATTCTGGTATCTAAATGCTGTGCGTGGCCAACCAGGATAATGGATCAATCCTGTCAATGTCGTGTAAAAATTCCAAGCTGCCCTTAAGACGCTTTTTTATGGGTCCCTAAAGTGGCGTTGTGGAAGATTCCGGCCTCAATAAAGATTTTCAAAAGGTAGCCATCGACCTTACCAGCTCGTGCATCTTTGATAAGAATTTCCAAAGCGCGCGAGGCGGGCAGAGACTTTTTATAGGGCCGATCAAAAGCGGTAAGGGCATCGTAGATATCAGCGATGGTCATCATTCTCGATTGAATGGGAATTTCGTCACCTTTAATCTGTCGAGGGTATCCTGTGCCGTCCATTTTCTCATGATGGCAATGGGCGATGGTTGTCACGTGACTTAAGTTGTCGGTCCATGCAATTTGCTTTAAGAACTCGTAGGTGTGAGACACGTGGGACTCAATCTCTTTTCTTTCCGTCAGATTCAAACTTCCTCTTGGAATCGATAGAGTTGTGATTTCTTCTTGATTTAAAACCGCATTATTAAAGAACTTATTAGCACGGGTGATTTTTTCAACCAAGAGATCGATATCAAAATCATCGCTCATGACTTGCGGCTCGTTGGCTGTAATCACGTTACTGCGCATGGTTCTAATGCGGTACTGGAGCATTTCAATTTCTTTTTGAGCATTTTTAAAAGCTTGATCAGCATCAAAACGGCTGGTGGCTTGATTGCGATGAGCTTCGATCATTCTCTCACAGAGATCTTTCCAAATGCGGGTTTCTTCATGGTTCCCAAGAGTGTCAAAACGGAGAAGAACCGATTCTAGATCGCGATCGGCCAACTTCTTCTTTTTTAGTAAGACTTGTTCGGTGACACCAATCTTACCAAAGTCATGCAACAGAGAGGCGTAACGGATCTCTTTGATTTGCTCTTCGGAGAATTGCACGTTTTTGAACGGACCCTCGCCAATCTTGTGTGTGGCCAAAGCCAATTCAACAGTCATCATAGCAACACGGTCACTATGGCCACTGGTTGTCGGATCTCGAGCCTCAATGGCCTTGACCGATGCTCGAACAAAACTTTCAAAAAGGTTTTCTATATTCTCAGTCAGTTGCGAATTCTCTAGAGCGATCGCAGCATAACTGGCAAACACCCGCATCAACTCTTCATCTTCTTCGGTGAAAGTCGTAATGCTTTTTTCACTGGGAGTGGAACCCTCGTCTAATTTTTTCAGGCCCTCGGGCAGCAGTTTGTTGACAAGCTGAAGGACACCTCTCACTTTGCCATCAGCGGTTATCATTGGAATGGTGAGCATCGATTTGGTTTTGTAATTCGAATCAAGATCGTAGGATTGGTTGAACTGAAAAGGCGAGTCCTTTGCAATATTGTAGCAGTCTTCCACATTCAAAATCTCTTTTGTCTCAGCCACGTAGCCTGCCACAGAGCCTTTGTCGATAGGAAGAACACCGGTTCGGTCTTTTTGTCCGTCCCGTCGGTTGGTGGATTTTAAAAAGCGAAGAACTGATTCTTTTTGCAGAGACACAACATTTTCAACCTCGTGTTTTGCTTTCTCATGCAACAGATAAATACTGGCACCCTCGGCATCGGTTACGGTGAGCGCTTTATCCAATATAACCGAGAGAAGGCGATTCAGCTCTTTCTCTGAAGATAAAGCGACGCCGATCTCGATGAGACTGCGCAATCTTTTCATGTAATCATTCTTTTTTGTTTTCTTCATAATTGCCTATTTTTCTTTTCGGAAGTCTATAGGCAAATATTTAACCTTTTATTCAGGTCTTACAGGATACACCTGACTGAGGTCGAGCTGATTCATGCCGTTCAAAGTCCAGCCTTGGAAGGTGGGAGAGGCCATGAGCGTGAAATGCATCTCACCCAAGGGAATCAATCGATGATCGTCGAGTAAAAAATCAACCGCCTTTTGGCACAGTTTTTTATAGGCCGGGGTTTGGACTTCATGACGGGACATCTCCTTGACCCAACTTTGATACTGACTGGCTTCTAAATCGATATAGTTCTGTCGGCTATCCGAAGAGAAAGTCTCTAGAGCATTCATACAGGTTGGCCGATCCAGGCCAACGCCTTTGCGAAAGATATCGGGTGGGGACGTTCTCAATTCATTGATAAAAGTGGTTTGTTCAACCTGGCTGATTTGAATATTTAAGCCAAGATGATTTTTCCATTGGTTTTGTAAGAATTCAGCTTGTTTTTTTATATCATTGCCACCCATCTGACTGACTTTCAATTGGTAGGTGGCCGTTCGCGCCGATGGCGAAACCTTTTGCAGTTGCTGTTTCGCTTTCTCTAGATTGAAATTGTGGCACTTTTGTTTAACCAGCCACTGCTTGGGAATGCTCGGGCATCCCGGGCGTTCAAGGGCTCCGAGCAGAAGCTTTAATTTTTCATAATCAATGGACTGCACCAAGGCCGCCCGTAAGGCGGGTTGACTCATCACATTTTCGCCAAATCCAATATAATCGAAGCGCAACATGGGTTGTTGAAAAAAATCGTCGCGATCTTGTAAAGACGGGATCAACTGAGAGGGAATACGGCGAAGAAACGACAGCTGTTTTTTCTCATAGAGCCGAAAAGCGGTCAGTTCGTCGTCAATAAAATGGATCTGCAAAGGAGGGCGGTCGGGATGTCCCCGAGTGTACTCTGGATTCGGGATCAGGTTCAGCACTTTTCCAGGGAGCCAATCTGTGACCTTGTAGGGACCATTGACGATAAACTTGGCAAAGGATCTTTTGTCAGCATCATGACTTGGATGAGTGGGGTAGAGTGCGGTACTGGCCAATTTATAAAAGAATTCACGATCCCGTTTAACAAAATCAATCACTAGTGTGCGGGAATCTCGAGCGTGCGCAGCGAGACGGGTGACTGGCGCCTGCCCTTGCAAGATGCTTTCACTGCCTTTGACGAACTTCAATAAATGGGAGCGGGGGGATCCGGTGCCAGGAGCCAGGAGATGTCGAAAGCTTCGAATATAATCCTCGGCAACGACCGGGTCGCCATTGGACCATTTGTCGTCTTTCAGGTGGCAAATTAATTGCTTGTCCGATTTCCATTGGCAGTCTCCACCTTCGGCGACCGGGATATTATCGGAGTTGATTTTATAAATTCCACGAAGGGTGTTGTAGAAAAAATAGCTCGCCGAAGACGCACGGGAACGAGCTGGGTCCAAGTGCTGGGGCTCCATAAACAAATGAAAGCTAAAGGCCTGAGGGGGGGAGGTTTTAGATTCGCACCCTAGCAGAGGCTGAATAATCAACAATAAAAAAACAAGATGTTTCATTTTGAGACTTCTATAACCCAAAACGGCGTCAAGATACATGGATCTTTGAAATCATTCGATTTTTTCTCTGAAAGTGACGATAATGAAAGGACATGGGGGACAATTGAAAGCCATAGCACTTTTAATACTCATTTCAGGTATTGTTCTGACTTTCCAAAACTGTGGGGAGACGGCGCGAAATACCGGTTTGTTGCAGCAAACTGAGAATGTTTTAGGTTCTGACACCTGTCCGACAACCAGTTGCTTACAACCCGCAGATTTTTTGTGGATGACCATCCGCGAGTACGAGCCCTACAAAATCGAAATTTCAACTCTCAATGTTGGCCACTTCAATGTGGGTGGACTGTGTGGAACTGGTGAATTTCAACAACATAGTTTTGTTTGGGAACTTCGAGAGGGGTTTGGCAATCAAGAGGTTGTCGGGCAAGGCGCTGAAGACAATCTCTGTGAATTTGGCCGCTTCATGGTTCCCATCACTCCCAACGGGGCCGTGGTGATCCAGCCCGACCAGCGTTACACGCTGACCATGGAACTGGTTGGAATCACCGCAACCAACGAAGAAATCAGTAATCCGATGCCCAATAACCTTGGGACTCTGGACATTCTGTTCACGACCACGCCGCCATTCTAAGAATCTTCCTTTTAAGGACCTTGGTATTTCGCCCTACGGGTGGGACTGGCACATTGATATTTTTACGTAGAAGCCCTTGTAACCTCTTATCCTTTGAAGAGCGGGCTCCTGCCCTCGCCGGTATTTCACCCTCCGGGTGGGACTTGCACATTGATGTTCTTCCGTGGAAGCCCTTGTAACCTCTTATCCTTTGAAGAGCGGGCTCCTGCCCTCGCCGGTATTTCACCCTTCGGGTGGGACTGGCACATTGATGTTTTTACATGGAAGCCCTTGTAACCTCTTACCCTTTGAAGAGCGGGCTCCTGCCCTCGCCGGTATTTCACCCTTCGGGTGAAAGCGCTTCACGCTTACCGGAGTCTTCAAAGGGTAAGAGGTTACAAGGGCTTTTGTAAGAACTTATCCATGTGGCTTCGTTGTGTTTTTATATTGTGGTGAAAATGTTGGATGGGTTTTGGTTTTTTAAAAAAGCAAAGACTGGCTTTGGCCAGTCTTTGTCGGTTTTAGAGACAGTAAGGGGTGTTTTGGGTTGTTTTATTTTAAGCCCGCTGGATCAAAGTTAATCGCCACTACGGCATCAGCATTTGGTACAGCTGAACCATTAAAGGTAATTAGCATTTCATTAGGGTTGTAAGTCCATCCATTGTCTGGATCATTTGGGATGACAACGCCGTCAACTTTAACAACGATGGAGCTTACGATGGGCTCACGATCCAATTTAAAACCTGTCGATTTTTCAATAATAAGATCAGAGATTCCTGACATCACATCCGAGAAATCATCACACAAGCTGCCTTTGTATCCACCTGTTAAATCGGACATGGCGATGTTGCGCTCAGCGATGCCTCGACCAGCGAACTGAGTCTCTGTGTTGTTTAAGTAATCCAAACAGGCTTGATCGAGAATGGCGATAGTATTGAACATAAAGTTCAGGTTGCCTTCTTGGCTTCCGGTTAAATTAAATAGAAAGTCAAAGTAGTCTTTGTCCTGGAACCAAGTCGGGTCATTTCCAGGATCGGCTTGTAAAGCCGAGCCGTCAGCTTCATCTGTCAACACGATAACCGCTAACAGGGCATCTTGACGAGGGAAGGGCTCGTTCAGATTGTCTTGATAGGAAAGAGCAGTCTGAATACTTTGTAAACTGCGTTCATCTCCACTTCCATTGATTCCCTGTAAGATATTGGTGATAAATGTGTCTTCTAAATTAGGAGTGTCCGGTTGGATCACTGTCACACCAGTGTGCGATGTCGCATCTGTACCGTCCTTAAAACGCGCGTAATCATAGATCTCTTGTGGATCAGTCACTAAATCGGCCCGGTAGGCATCGGACGTTGTAACAGCCATTTGATAGTCAAAATTGGTCTGTTGAAACTTATCAATAAATGATTGGAAATTGGCAGCCGCATTGTTCTGTGAGTTCTCCATTGAACCGGAGTTATCGATCACCCACAATATATCGACCTTCACTTGAGTTCGAGTGACGCTTTGTCTGAACACATTCTGATCACTATCGAGAGTGAATCCCGTGTCAGCACCACAAGCGGTGAGTAAGCTGGCAAATCCTAGTACTAAAATCCATTTGAGTCTCATTAACGTTTCCATAGTATCCCTCGTCCCTTCCATTGAAGGCCTTTTTTCCTTATCTCTAGGCTTTATTTTAAGACGCCTGGTCTAAAGATTAAAATGGCTGCAAGTGCCTAGAATGGCCGAGGTAATCTCGATATGCCTCGCTATGAGGCGACTTAACTATCTAAAATAATTAAGGAAAGCTTTTTTTTTGAATTATTTATTTAATTTGCATTGTCAACTTTTTGAATAATATGGGCTGATTATTGATTCTTTTGAGATGAATGTTAAACCTTGTCGAAAAAGTTATAAACACTCTATAAGAAAGGGCGTTTAACTGTCGAACTTTTTACGGGCCTTTAAAAGGGTCAAAAAGTAGGAAAACTATGCTTCTAGATAATATTAACCTCAACTATTTAAGGATCTTCGAATCCGTTTATCGTACTCGAAGCATGACCCAAGCGGCTCAGGAGCTGCATCTTACTCAGTCAGGGATCAGTCAGCACATTCGTTCTTTAGAGGATTCTCTAGAAATTAAACTATTTGATCGTATTAAACAGAAGCTCATACCAACGGCTGCGGGTAAAAAACTTTATGAAAGTATATCCCCGCAACTGAAGAACTTGGAGCAGGCTCTTCATAGTGTCACCGACAAAGATCATATGCTTCGTGGAGAAGTGACAATCGGTATGCCTGTGGTGTTTGGACTTAACCTGGTCCTGCCTTTGTTAAAAGAATTTGCGGAAATCCACCCAGAGCTCACTTTCAACGTTCGCTTTGAACTAGGGCAAGTTCTTAACAATCAACTGTTGAGTGGTGAGGTGGATTTTGCCTTTGTCGATGATTTCAATATGGACAGCCAGATCAAAACCGAAGGGGTTTACGACGAAGTTCTCACTCTCTACAGTTCTGAGGACTATTATAAAAGGAAGAAAAAGGAAGTGGCTGGCTTAAAAGGGCGACAGTTGTACGAGGCCTTTGAATATATTGCCTATGAAAAAGGCGAACCTATATTGCGCCATTGGTTGCGCCAACATCTAAAGGCCGGGCAAATCAACTTGAATGTTCGAGCCTATGTGGCCGACGCTTTGGCTATTTCTCGATTTATCACCTCCGGTCTTGGGGTCGGCGTTTTACCTGGGCACCATGGCAAAAAATTGGTGGAACAGGGGTATAAGCTGCATGAGTTTGATTCAAAAGGAAAAGAATCACACAATAAAATCAGTATCGCTACGGTCATTAATCGAAGTCATTCGTTGCCAGTACAAAAGACCCTTGAATTTCTACTCACCAAGTTTTCATGATTTGTCGTGCCTTTTGTCTCTTTCTTCTTTATTGGTCAATCGGTTGCGCTCTGTCGTCGTCACCGCAAACCAGCCAGGGGTTCGGAGCGGTGGCTGTTATGCAAGGGGCGACATCTGATACTGAAGCTCAATTTGTAGTCGCGGTTCCTCGTCAAGAAAAAGTTCAAGTAGAACTGTTGTCGGAAAAACCAAGTAAGGTGCTTTTAAAAACGCTTGGATCAGCCATTGAGTTTAAGCATTCCCAGTGGAAGTTGATCCAATTTCGTTTTTCGCAATTGATCCCAGGCGCCTCCTACGGTCTGCGCCTGAAGGGTGAGGTCGGAAATTGGGTGGATGAGCGGCGGTTTTCAACATTTCCAAGAAATCCCAAGAGCCTGCGTCTAGCGGTGGTGTCTTGTGCTCGTGATGATCTTAAGGGAATCAATGAAATTTGGAAGGCGTTGAGCAACGACAAGCCGCAGTTGGTATTGATGATCGGTGATAACACTTACGCTGACATTGGTGTTCAGGGTGTGGTGTCATCGATGACAGCCGCGCGCCTCTGGGACCGGCATATGGAAACTCGCAACAAGCTTGCGTTTTTTCGTGGTCAAGATTTGAGGCCGGTGTTCGCCACCTGGGATGACCATGACTATGGACAAAACAATGGCGGGCGCGACTTCAAATTGAAAAAGGAGAGCGCGAAAGTGTTTTCGGCCTTCTTTCCCATGCTTTTGAAAACCAATAATTTTTCGAGTGGCCCGGGTGTGGCCAAACAACTGACAGTTGGGGAGCAAAATTTTGTTTTGTTCGACAACCGCAGCTTTCGGGCTCCTGCCGAGGCTCAACAAAATAAGGTTCATTTTGGTGCTCAACAAATCCAGTGGGCTACAAGTCGAATGAAAAAAACGCATTTGAATTGGCTGGTGAGTGGTGATCAATTTTTTGGTGGGTATCATCCTTTCGAATCTTTCGAGGGGCAGCATAAAAAAGCTTTTCAAAATTTTTTGCAAAAGATTAAAAGCCTGCAAGTTCCGACAGTATTTATTTCCGGCGATCGTCACATGAGTGAAGTCATGAAGATTTCCAAGGGTCAGGTCGGGCAAGACACCTTTGAGATCACCTCCAGTCCGATTCATAGCACGGTCTACCAAGATGCCGCCCGTAAGCATAAAAACCCGCGGCGCCTGAGTGCCGTCAGTGGGCAATGGAATTATGTGTTGATGGAGATTGACCGAGACGTCGATGCCAACGTCTATCACCTCAAAACGCAAGCGAAAGGTGTGCAAGGTCAGACTTTTTTCTCAAACACGTTGAAAGTGGCTCGTTAAAAGACGGGGTTAATGTCAAAAACGAAAGCTAAAAACACACCATAGTTGGTTTTGTGAACGAAAAGTGGACTGTCTTGATTGGCCGCTAAACTGTAATCATAAAGATTAACCGAGGTTGAAACCTCCCAGCCATCAAACGGTAGAGAGTGAAAAAAACCATAAACAAAGCCCAGAAAACCGGCTTGCGCATGATACGAAGGACGGGTCGGGGTGGCAAAGTTGGACTGCACTTCATAAAAATACTGTTGATACTCACTGGTGTGGGAAAACGCCTCCCAGCGAAAGGTGATTTCACCCCAGTCCGCCATCCAAATCGAGTGACGCACCCCTGGGTTAAAAGTAAGACCACAGAACTGAGTCCGAGTTGAAAAATTGGTGCAGGTGTTAATTCGTAGGGGCATTCGAAAGTAAGTGCGATGAAAAGTGCCTCGGTAAAAATAATATTTGACCTGCGGACCGATACTCAAAAGCCAGTCGAGATTCGGCATGCCCTCGCGCACCGGTATTGAGGCTGAGTTTGTGGGAAACTGAAAAATAAAATTCCAAGAAAAATCCCATTTTGAATTATTAAAAACTTGACCCGAAACTCCGGAAATTCGATCCAAGCGAACCAAGGCTCCGCGGTAAACCGGGAACGGTAAAAAACGCAGACGGCCTTGTGCCGCTCCAGGGTAATCGGCCAGCCAGCCCGTACCTAAACCAATAGCCCACTTCGAAGGGAGGGTGTCGGCCGGTCCCAGTGAAGGGATGCTTTCAGCTTTTGCAAATGTTGATAAAAAAAAGACAAAAAAAAGGACGAGCCCGAAGGGTCGTCCTGTTTTTTTGCGAGGTAAGTTTACTCGCACGAAAATCCGGCTTTTTTCAAGTTCGATTCGATTCGATCTTTAACTTCCTCACAGTATTGAGTGCCGAAGCCAGAAGAGGCCACCGATTTGGCTTCCCCAAATTTTGTATAGAAAAGCTCACAACCACCAGATTCAGTCTTAGTGACTTCAATGACTCGAGTGTCTTTATCCAAAGTACAAGAAGATTTGCTTGCGGACATTTCTTTGTTCTCGCTGTCTGCGGAGTCTTCTTTATCATTTGATTGGGCTTCGGTCGTTGTTGCCTTATCATTTGTTTCGTTCATAGGCTTTTTTTCCGCTGAACTACAAGCACCTAAGCCAAGTACAACCGCAGTAAGTACGAAAAGTTTTTTCACAATTCCTCCTCTTTTTCGAATTGTTGATCTTCTTAATATTGTCCTTTAATGCCCTATAAATCAGTATTTGCTGTATTGAGTCACCAAAAATTTAACAGTCGCCTTAGGCACCCTTACCAAACCCAGTATCTGGAGAAACGGATTTAAGATGCAGGTCTCTTTGTGGAAACGGAATGGTGACACCTTCTTTATGAAATTGTCTGACGACTTCATAGCGAAGCTCAGACAGAAGGAGGTCGAAAAACCACAATTCTTGGGTCCATATGCGCAGATTGAAAACCAGAGACGAATCTCCAAAGTTCTTTAAAACCACTGTTGGCGGCGGCGATTTCAAAACTTTTTCATGGGCCAATGCCACATCCATAAGCACTTGTGTCACTTTGTCCACATCGGACCCATAGGCGACACCCACTTCCACATGCAATCGGAGTTTGTCTCCTGAAAAGCTGTCGTTGACCACCTGTTTGGTGATGAAGTCCGAGTTTGGCACAATCATCACCACATCATCCCGGGTCAAAATCAGGGTCGAACGGGCTTTGATATCGAGAACGCGGCCCGATGTGGCTCCCACTTGTACAATGTCGCCTTTTTTAATGGGGCGCTCCAAGAGGATGATAATACCTGACATGAAGTTTTGGGTGATGTTTTGCAAACCAAAACCGATTCCGACCCCGACCAATCCTCCAAACACGGTCAGGCTGGATAAATTGATTCCAATAGAGCCTAAACTGATAAGAATTCCAAGAATCAGAATAAAGTAGCGCGAGAAGCGCTCGATGGAGCCTTTGATACCGGGGTCAATGTCTTTGTAGAGAAGTGTTTTGTGAATGAACTTTTCCATCCATTTCGAAAGCCAAGAGAATCCGAAAAGCAATGCACAAAAGACGATGACAATCTTAAAAGATATTTCTTGATTACCAAGCTTGAAGAAGGAATGGTTGATCAATTCTAAAAATTTAGAGGTGATATCCGCGAAAGTCATGTTGTTGTCCTCATAAGTCTCATATCGGTGCACTGTCTGTAATTGTTAATACGATTCTGTGAAACTAAGACATCGGTCTAGACAAGCTTTGATTGACCTAAAGGCCAGTTGGCGTCATATTACGGGCATGGGATCCCTTTTTGCATTTATTCGTTCGCTGTTCATGGTGGCTTTTTTTGCTCTGCACACGCTCGGGTGTTCAGTGGTGGTGATCACATTGCTCTTGCTGCGCGCCCCCCGCAAGGTTGTTGATATTGTCATTGGCCCTATTTGGTGTGGTTTAATGGTGCGATTTTCAGGGATTGTCCCGGTGGTGGAAGGGGCTGAGAATGTGCCGTTAAAAACCGGCTTTCTTTACCTCTTCACTCATAGCAGTCACATGGATATTCCCACCTTATTCTGGGCGTCTCCTAAAAGTTTTCGTTTTGGATCAAAGGCTTCACTTTTTAAAATTCCAGTTTTTGGTTATGCCATTCACTTGTCAGGAACTTTGCCAATCACGCGCGAGGATCGGAGTAAGGTCATGAAGGTCTACGAAGAGGCCGAAGCACGGGTGGCTAAAGGGGAGGCTTTTGCATTGGCCCCAGAAGGCGGACGCCGAGTCGGAGATGAAATCAAAAGCTTTAAATCTGGGCCTTTTATTTTCGCTATTAATGCCAAAATGCCCATCGTTCCTGTGGTTCTGAGCGGTGTTGATCGGGCTTTGCCCAAGGGTTCAATTTTGGTGAATAAAAATAAGTGGTCGCGCAAAGTGGGTGTGCGATTTTTACCCCCGATAGAAACCAAAGATGTGCCCATTGAAGATATGAAAAAACTGAAAGAGGACATTCGTCAACAGATGGTTCATGCTTTTGAAGATATGAAAATCACATACATGTCTTAATCAGGAACAATTGTTCTGGGCCTGGTTGCCGCTTCCTTAGAGGCCATCAACAAATTCTCATAAACTTTTTATGTTTTTTCATTTTTTGACGATAAATACAGGGAGAGTTCAACCCCTAACAAGGCCGTCGACATTGAAGATCCTACATATTGCAAAATATTATGAACCTATCAAAGGTGGAATTGAAAAAGTAACCAACGAGCTCGCAGTGGCTTCGGTGGATTCCGGCCACGAAGTTGTGGTGTTAAGTTGCAATGACAATCGTCGGTACCTAGAAGAAGACGTGGAGGGGGTCAAAGTGATTCGCCTTCCGCAATTGGCGGAAGCTTTTTCACAACCTCTTTCTTTTGGCTTGCTTTGGCAGGCTAGAAAATGGTTGCAGTGGGCGGATGTGGTTCACCTCCATATTCCCAACCCGTTGGCAGAGGTTGCCTTTCTTTTACAAGATCAAAGCAAACCTCTTATCGTAACGTATCATTGTGATGTGGTTGATAAAACAGTTTTGCATAAAGCTTATGAGCCCGTGCAAGAGAAGATTCTTAAACGAGCCGATAAGATAGTGGTTTCAACACCAAACCATTTAGAGTATTGCGCAGCTTTGCAAGACTTTCAGGACAAGTGTGAAGTGATTCCGTTTGGAGTTCGCGCCAAACATGCCGAGCCCACCCCAGAGATGAATTCTCATTTAACAAAAATTAAAGACGAATTGGGCGATTACTTCTTATTTGTTGGATGTTTGCATCCTTATAAAGGCGTCGATGTTTTATTACATGCCATGCGCCAGGTGAATGAAAAATTGGTGGTCTTGGGAAATGGTCCCAGCTGGGAATCCTGGTATTTATTAGCACAAGATTTAGGGTTGCAAGACCAGGTGCGAATGATCGGACGGGTGGATGACGACAATGAATTTGCCGCCTACATGCACGGTTGCACAGGCTTGGTTTTGCCTTCCTTAAACGAATCGGAAGCCTTTGGAATCGTTTTGATCGAGGCGATGTCTTGCGCGAAGCCGGTGATTACTACCAAGCTTTATTCCGGCGTGCCGTGGGTCAACGATCAAGGCGTGACGGGCTTAGAGGTAATGCCTAACGACCATCAGGGATTGGCCAAAGCTTTGAACGAACTTTCGACCCAACCCGATTTACGTCAAAAAATGGGGGAGGCGGCTCGCCAGCGTTTTGAGTCGCATTTTACTGTCGATAAAATGGTCCAGGCCTACCATGGTCTTTACGAGCAATCGGCTCGACAAGAAAAACAAGCGGCTTAGAAAAGAACTCCCTCGTCAATGGTCTAGATTGAGGGCTCAGTAGCTAAAGTCTCAAATTCAGCTCGCCGACAAGACTTTGTAGCATTTTTATATATCCGACAAAGGAATGAATATGAAATCTTTTAAGCTGTTTTTAACAATGATGGGTTGCTTGAGTCTCGTCGTACAGACAGCCTTTGCAGGCGTCAGTTATGATCGAAAGCAATTAAAGCAACTGAATCAATCGGCTACCATGCAATTTATGGCTGATTCATTAAAGGACGTTTTCCCGACGCAAGAAGATCACAGAGTCATCAACTATGAATTTGTGAAGATGCAAAAGCTTTCGGAAAATTGGCTTTGGAGATTTGAAGTCCAGGGCGACTCGATAGCTTTTCGCGTGAATGGAAAAGTGCAGGCTCTTTTTAAGCCGGTTTCCAATGACGGTCGTTCTTTTGAAATGAATGGCAAACGAATCGATATTAAAAAAGGCATGAGTTTTCGAGCTTTCCTTGCGAAAGTTGAAGGGGCCATGGTTAGCAACAGTCGTCCTTTCGAAAGACTTTTTATCGAACGTGCCGAAGCCATTTTCCCTCTGCTGATTGCTGCTGGAATCGGTGGATTGATTGGATATAGCTTTTGCGCCACACCAGCAAGTGCCGGCGAGCGTGAGTGTCGTTCTGGAAACTGTGGTCGAAATGGCAATCGCAGAAGTTGTGTCCTCAGCCGCACTCCTCCTTTTAGCTCCAGTCAAATGGTGACGTCCTTCAGTCGTTGGAACCCCAACCGTTGTCGTCCTAGCCGTGGTTATGATTACAACAGAGCGGGATGTTTCCATAACGTTCAATCCTGTTACTACTGGAAAGTTGAGCATCCACGAGCCCGACAACACGCTTTTGGCCGTCGCCTCAGTCCTCAACAGGGTCGCAATATTTGTGAAGCTCTAGAAAGACATTGGCAGTGCCGCAATGGTGGAACACCTCAGCCGCAAGCTTATCCGCAGGCTCAACCACAAGATCCTGGTTTTGGACAGATTGTTGGTGAGACTTGTCCGAAAGAAGATTGTAACAACATCGCACGTTTAGCGAACCAGGGTAACAATGCCTGTCGCCAAAAGTATGAACAACAGTGTCGCACTCCGGACTATAACCAGTACGACAGCGAGCGATAGTTAACGCTGCAAAAACGAGAATTAAAAAAGGGAACCTGAGGTTCCCTTTTTTCGTTCTAATTGAATCGAAAGATTATCTTTCTACAGGTTGGCGTTGCTGTTGTCGGTTGCCACCACCGAAAAGTCCGCCCACCCAATTGAAGAATCGCCTGAAGGGATTGACAGCTCTTTCGCTCTCACGATTGCGGGCATCAACTTGACCTTGGGTGAATGTCTGAGCATTGCCTGAAACAGGCTCGTTTCGCCCCATACGAAAACGTTCGTCGCGGTCAAAAGAACACGCCGGGCGACCTCCGTACTGAGCCAAAGGCGGTCCATAGCCACCGAAGCGGAAGTTCATATTGTTATGGCCCACACGGCGAGCCAAGTCGTAAAGTGCTTTGGCATTCGCAGGCTGCAATCGAACACAGCCACGGGAGGCCGGGTAACCTGTGACATCTTCACTTCCGTGGATAGCAAAGTCGTTGGCCGCATCCACCCAAATAACATTGGTCATCCATGCATCGGCCCAAGCTGCCGATCGTCCTTCACCCGTCACCTGGTGCAATTCGTTGACCAGGTTACTTCCACCACTGGTGATTGTTCCGGCTGGGTTCAGACGAAGCATATTGCCTCCGGCTTCTGCCAAAACACTTTCGTCAGAAATTCTTCGAAAATGGGTGAAGTCGAGTTCGTTCCAAGCTCCCGGTGAAGTGAGCCAGTTTGTCGGTTGGGTTGAGAAGGGACCGACGCCATCGTCGTAAGGATTGTTGAAATAGGTATCGCCACAGTCTTGGTTCTGATCCCGACAGACTTCGCCTCGTTGCTGGCTTTGACAAACCCGCGGGCAAACATTTCGAAGAACCACTTGGGTTCTGAATTGTCCGGAGCTGGCATCACATTGAATATCGACATCTACCCGTGTGCCTGGGGGAATTCGGTTAAAGTAGGGGTTCCAGTTGAAATTAGGATCTCCGTTGTTGTAACGACGAGCCACACAAGGTGTTGTGTTTGAATTAATAGCTGTGGTGCCGTTGCAGTGATTTTGATTAATCATTTGTCCGACCCAGTTTCTGTGAGCACGATTCAGATTGGGTAAATACCGATTGAGATCTTCAATGGCAGCTGGTGCGCGGCTGGCGGCCGCATTGGCATTTTCGTTGGCCTGCGAAATAATAAAAGTTCCAAGTCCCATGACCATAAAAGTCGAAATTCCTAGAAAGTGTTTGGGGGACCATGAACTTAAGTATTTGATGAATTTCATATTCTCACCTCGTCCCCCTTATTCTATCGAAAAGACTGCCTCTTTTTGAGAATTATCTCGTTTCGATACAGACCTGGGCCTAAGGAATTCATTTTTTTCTAAAAAATCGATACAAGTGTTTTAGTTATCCTAGACCAAGGCCGATGAGAACTTTGGGTAACATGGGGAAGATATGACTTGGAACACAATTCCGCAGCCAATGATGCTGCAAGTGAATCAAATTCTAGAAGCTCTGAAGAAGTATGATATGGCGACCTACCAGCACTGCGTGCGGGTGTCGCAATTGTGTCGATTTTTAGCCGACGCCGCTCAACTTCCAGAAGAAGATCAATTGAAAGCTCAGTTCTCTGGGTTGTTGCACGACGTGGGGAAAATGAAAATTCCCATCAATGTACTGAACAAGCCAGGCAAACTAACAGACGATGAGTACGGCCTGATGAAACGTCACGCTATTTTCAGTGCCGAGTTGATTGAGCCTTTAGAAGAGTCCCAGTTTTTTCGTGAAGTGCGACTGAATGTTCTGCATCATCATGAGCGAGTCGACGGGCAAGGCTATCCTTTCGAGTTGGACGGGGAACAGGTTCCCTATATTTCGCGACTGATTTTGATTGTCGACACAGTTGATGCCATGACACAAACTCGAGCCTACCGTAAAGGCCTACCGATGCATGTGGTATACAAAGAATTGGATAAATTCTCGGGATCGCAGTTTGACGGGGAGTTGGTTGAAGTTTTCACCAAAGCCTACCAAAAGTTATTGGAAGACCAAAAACGCTCGCGAATCATTTCTTTACCGACGCGATCCAAGCAAGCGGCTTAGTTCGAACGAACGATTCCATCATTGTAACAAGCGATCAGCCTCACTTTAGAAGATTCTACGGTGAGGTTTTGGACATTCCCATCATATCAAGACCGGGCTCCTGCCCTTGTCGGTATTTCACCCTTCGGGTGAAAGCGCGTCACGCTTACCGGAGTCTTGATATGATGGGAATGTCCAAAACCTCAGCGCAAGAATTTTTTGGTCAATCGGATGAACGAAATGCAGCTTAGAAGTGCATTTTGACTTTGTCGAGAATCTCTCGGGTGGTTTCTTCGTCCGGAACCTCTCCCAATTCAAGAAGATCAGCCACGTGTTGGGGGTGTGATAATCCCATCACAATTGAGTGAATTTCAGGAAGTGACAAATACAAGCGTGTGACTTTGTTCGAAAGCTTGTTTTCATCTTCCAGCACCTTGCATTCTTGGTTGAGATAAAGACAAATCTGGTTGGTTCGTAAATTGGCAATCCCCTGTAGGCTTTCGGTGACTAAGCCAAACAAGGTATGCAGGCGATTGACGTAATTGACCTTCCAGTGATTCCATTCCGGTGAGTGGGGGAGACGTTCAATGCTCGACTGCATGCTGGGCATAATTTGCTTTTGCAAATAAACATTCCATTTCCACCAATCACTGATTTTATTTAAATTGGTGCGCAACAGGTGGCCCCATTTTAATTCTTTGTGTTCAGGAAGCTTTTCGAACAATTCTTTCTCAAGCTCAATCACTTCCATAAGAACTTTATGCATTTTGCCTTTAACAGAGACTTCGTCTTTGCCTGGGAAAGTGATAAAGTGGTGAACTTTGTCGCGGTGGTGACTGGTTAATGGGCGACAGGTTAAAACGCCCATATCATGCAATTTTGCCGCATGAAAAAACGTTTTCTTGTTCTGATTCTGTTGAAAAAGTGGAGATGTCTCGAACAGATTGAAAGGCACTTGAGTCACAGAGAAATGATGATTCGGCGAGATCGATTCTGCCAAAGCAATAATTTCTTCTAGGTCTAAAAAGTCTTTCGAGATTTCTTTTTTCAAAAAACCACTAGAACTGATGCCGTAATGATTGATACGTCCTTTTGCCACTTCAACTTCTAAGTGTTCAAAGGCTCGCCGTAAGTACGACATAAAGTTGTCTTTTGATTTTAAAATCTTTAATAGATGTTCTGGGTTTTGAATTAAAACAAGATTCACTTTTTCTGATTGTAAGCGACGAAGAGAAAGAGTCAGCTGTGACTCGATGTATTCAGGAGTCAGGCAATAGCTGAGTCGATCATTGATTTTATAGGAACCAGGGATCTGTGCGCCTCTTTGATCTTGCATTTGCATTTCTTGTAGAGTCGCACCCTGAACAAGACCAAGCTTTGTGCATAGAACGATTTCTTCTTTCTGCTTCGGGTAAAGCGCTAGATATTCCCGCAACGCCTCACCAATAACGATTTCAGAAGCTCCATTGCCATAGGCACCACTGGTGTCAATAAAGTGCACACCACTGCTTAGTGCTTGAAACAGTGTCTCTTTGTAGATTCCATTTTCTGGTGTTAAGCGAAGGCTTCCAAAACAAATGGGAGAGACCATCAGTTCAGAACGGCCCAGTCTTCGCTTCTCAAGGTTAATATGAGAACGAAGGGGTACAACAACATCATCTTTTTTAGCAGCTAATCCCATACCCTCATATCGGCATGCTGAAGAAAAGAATCACCAGACTAGAGTATGGAAATGCCCCATTGGCGAAGGATCGAGACTAAAGAGAGGAGGGGAAGGCCAACAATCGAGCTGTGGTCCTTGGTTTCGATCTCAGAGAACAGATTCATACCTTTTTCTTCAATCTTGTAACCGCCGGCACAGCCTAAGGGCTGGTCGAGGTCGACGTATTTGGTAATTTGTTCGGTGGTGAGTGGTCGCATCGTCATACGCGCGATCACGGTGGTCTTTTCGACTTTTTGTTGATGGATGAGACAGAGTCCAGTGTGCAGCTCATGAGTCTTACCTTGTAAGAACTGCAAGCGCTCAATACAGGCTTGTTTGCTTTCAGGTTTCGAGAAGCTTTCACTAGCCAGAAGTAACATCTGGTCGGAGCCAATCACCACGCGGTCGGGATGTTGGTTGGCAATCTTTTCGGCTTTCTTAAAAGCCAAATGCTCCGGGAGTTCAACCAGATGACCTTGCCAATTTTTTTCAATGTCCCTTTCGTCAATGTTGGGAGAAATACAATCAAAATCAAAACCCAGTTGCTGCAGTAGCATCTTTCGAAAAGGCGATTGGCTGGCTAAGATTATTTGTTTAGGCATAATGACTTTTCAATTGGGTTTTTAATTTTTCCCAATTTAAGGTTTCTTGGGTGCCCTGTAGCAGGTCTTTCAAAACATACTCTCCGGATTGAATTTCGTCGCCGAGAATTATGGCGTGACTGCAGCCACGCTTATTGGCTTTTTTCATTTGCTTTGAAATATTGCCGGAATAAATGGTTTGCGCCGGAATCCCTTGGTCACGCAACATTTCCAATGTTTCTAGCAGGTGAGACTTTGCAGAGTCTGTCGCCACCAACACGGCCACGGTTTCGTGCTTGTTTTTGGGGGTTTCCAATAGCAAAGCCAAGCGATCGGTTCCGGCCGCCCAGCCAACGCCTGGCGTGCTCGGTCCACCCATCATTTCGATCAATCCGTTGTAACGTCCTCCAGAAAGAACGGCATTCTGCGATCCTAAGTGAGACGTCACAAATTCAAAAACCGTATGATTGTAATAATCCAAACCTCGCACCAGGCGTGAATTGATGTTGTAGGGGATTTGCAAAGTCTCTAATCCTTCAATCACCTCTTTGAAAAAGGTCTTTGATTCTGGGCTTAGTGAGTCTTCGAACTCAGGGGCACCGACAATGATTTTTTGGTCATTGTCATCTTTTGAATCCAGAATTCTTAGGGGGTTGGATTGCAAACGTTTTTGGCTGTCCTCTGAGAGGTCCGACTTGTATTTTTCAAAATATTCGACCAGTTTTTTGCGGTATTCATCGCGACTTTGATCGTCACCCAGGGTGTTAATTTCAAGGCTCACTTTTTCGGTTAGACCGCAGGCTTTAAAGAAGTTCCAGGCGCAGGCCACCACTTCAATATCGGCAAGGGCGTCAGCCACACCCACCAACTCGACACCAAACTGGCGAAATTGTCGATAGCGACCCTTTTGTGGGCGTTCGTGGCGAAACATGGGGCCGGAATAGAAAAGTTTTAAAGGCAGGTCGCGCAGCATGCTGTTGGATATGACGGCCCGAGCCACCGAAGCTGTGCCTTCAGGGCGAAGGGTCAGCGAATCACCGCTGCGGTCTTCAAAGGTGTACATTTCCTTGTTAACGATATCAGACTCATCGCCAAGGGTCCGTTTGAACACCTGAGTGAACTCGAAAATGGGAGTCTCCATTTCCTGAAAATCGTAAAGCCGAGCCGTTTGGCGAAATTGTTGGTCGATTTCGCTAAAAAGTTGGGCTTCATCGCCAAAAATATCGCGGGTTCCTCGCACCGTTTGCAGCTTCATAGACAATCCTCAATTCCCTTGCATTTATAGGTTCTTATAACGTTTTCTTTGCATCGAGTCCACCAATTGAATAACAATTGAAACTCATAGACCCGGATTGGGCCGTTTCATGGTTTCTGCTTGTTCTCCTAGGCCTCGATAGCTATACCTGATCTCTCTTGAAAGGAGATCTGCAATGTCAAAACATCTTGTAGCCATTCTATTTTGTCTGCCAACCCTAGCCTATGGGGCCTCCAGAAAGGTCGACGCCACCGAGCTGACCGTCTACACCTCGCGAAAAACCCATCTTATTGAGCCCATTTTGAAAGCCTATCATGACAAAACGGGTGTAACTATCAACCATGTCAATGGTGATGACGGTGTCCTTATTCAGAAGCTAAGCCAGGAAGGTGCTAAAACCAACGCCGATATCTTAATGACGGTCGATGCCGGAAATCTTGCCAATGCCGCCGACAAGGGGCTACTTGCCACCATCGAGTCGAAAGAACTTCTTGATAAAGTTGGTGAGAAAAACCGTGGAGCTGATAACAAGTGGATTGGTTTATCGTTGCGGGCTCGTACTATTTTTTACAATAAGAAATCGGTCAAACAGGCTGATTTAAAAGGTTATGCTGATTTGGCTGACCCCAAGTGGAAAGGTAAACTGTGTTTGCGGACCAGCCGAAAAGTTTATAATCAATCTTTAGTGGCCGCCATGATTGAAAAGAATGGCAAAGACAAAACCAAAAAGATCGTCAAAGGATGGGTGAATAATCTGGCAAAGCCGGTTTTCACAAGTGACACTCAACTTTTAGAAGCCATCGACAAAGGAATTTGTCAGGTTGGTATCGCTAACACTTATTATATGGCCCGACTTATCGAAGAGGGGCAGGCGAAAAACGTCGATATTTTTTGGCCATCGAAAGAAGTGGGTGGTGTTCACGTCAACGTCTCTGGTGCTGGGATAGTAAAAGCCAGTGATCAAAAACAAGAAGCCATGAAGTTTTTAAAATGGCTTGTGACCGACGAAGCCCAACAAATCTTTGCTGGTGTGAACCACGAGTACCCTGTGATCGAAGATGTGGAAGTGACCAAGGTATTGAAGAAGTGGGGAACCTTCGAAAGAGAGCCAGTGCCATTGAAAGCTATTGGGCCTCTGCAAAAACAAGCGGTTCTTTTAATGGATTCCGTTAAGTACCGGTAATGTCGAAAAACTCCAGCCGGTGGGTCACCAATAGTCTTCTCTGCCTGTTCTTGCTTTTATTGTTGGCGCCGTTGCTGGCTCTGTTTTCAAGCCGCCCCTCGGCCGATCCCATTGTCAGGGATCTATTTGAGTTGGCTCGGATCAACACTGTAATATTAGCGATTGGCGTCCTTTTCCTAACAAGTCTTCTGGGAGGAGTCTTTGCCTATCTCCACAGTTTTTATCGTTACCCTGGGCAAAAGATTCTCCATGCTTTCATGCTGATGCCCTTAGCCTTTCCGGCCTATGTTTTGGCATTCATCTATCTTGGAGCTCTAGGGCCAAGCACTCACTGGTCTAATTATTTAGAGGTTCAAGGTGAGCTGTGGTTTTTGATTGTCATTTTAAGTATGGCCCTGATGCCCTATGTTTATTACTTTTCATGTCTGGGCTTTCGAACCATTTCCCAAAGTGAGGTTGAAACGGAAATTCTGCTTGCGGCCGGCAAGTGGAAGTTCTTTACAGCCAACGTGGGGCCAAAGTGGCTGCCTTTTTTAATCTCGTCTCAAATCTTAGTGCTTTTCGAAGCTCTCTCTGATTTTGGCGCTGCCAGTGTCGTCAATGTGCCAGTGATTACGACCATGATTTATAAGCTTTGGTTTGATCTTTTCTCATTTGCCGGGGCCGTGCATCTGTCTCTTAAATACTCGTTGTTGATTTTGGTCTTTCTTGTGATTGAGTTGGTTTTTAAGGGCTTTCAGGATCGGGGGATGAGCACCCATCGCGACCCTCTGCAGGGCCAACCTTTGGGGGTGCTGGCGCGGGCTGTGGTGTTGACCATGATGTTGGTTTTCGTCTTCCTTGCTTTCGTGTGGCCGACTCTACAGATAGCGTTGTGGGCGATCCAAGGCAGTCAGTTAAGTCTTTGGCTTGATACTTTTAAAGGGGCGTTGAACACAATTGTTGTTGGTGCCATCGTTGGCGTTTTGGTGGTGCTTCTGGCTTGCTCCATCCAGATTCCTTTACGCTTAAAAAGCCTCAATCCCAAATTGTGGACCGTGTTTTCGACCATTGGTTACAGCATTCCGGGGAGTATTTTGGCGGTTTCAATTTATGGGCTGTTGTTGACGACAACAGATTCCATCACCTCGGAGTTTCTATTGATGGGGCTTGTTGTCGGTCTGGTTTATAAATTTTTAACGGTGGCGATGCGCCCGATCGGTGAAACTGTGTACTGCTTGCCGCAAGATCTCATCGATATTTCGCGGGTTTTGAATGTTTCCTGGGGCCGTAAAATAAGGGATTTTTTCTATCCGTCTCTCAAGGAGTCTTGTATTGTGGCACTTCTTATGGTGATTATTGAAGTCATGAAAGAAATGCCATTAACCCTCATGCTAGCACCCTCTGAATTTCAAACTCTTTCCATTAAAATTTTTAATTTCACTTCTGAAGGAGAGTGGGAAAAGGCCGCCTTACCCAGTCTATTGTTAATAATGGTGGGTATTATCTCGGTGAGCTTGATCAATTTGCGAAGGACACAAACATGAGTGTGGCCATGGAATGTCGAAACGTCAATTTCTCTCATCCCGGCAAACAGGTTCTTCGTGATTTTAATTGTCGCATCGATAGCACGGAGGCGGTTGCGGTTCTCGGTCCCAGCGGGTGCGGGAAAACCAGTCTGTTAAGGCTTTTGGCAGGATTGGCTCGGCCCGATAGCGGTCAGATCTTATTGCGTGGAGAAGTTATTGCTGATGTCCATACTTTTGTGCCTCCTGAAAAGCGAAGTGTCGGTTTTGTTTTTCAAAATTTTGCTCTTTTCGAAAAAGTCTCTGTCGAGAGAAATATCTTTTATGGTTGTAAAACGGCAGCTGACAAAGAAGAAGCTCGACGCCTTATTGATCTCATGAATTTACAAAGTCATCTGCAAAAAAAGCCCTATCAGTTGAGTGGCGGTGAAAAACAAAAGGTGGCATTGGCTCGTACTCTGGCTTTGCGCCCCGACATTTTATTGATGGATGAGCCATTTTCAAGTATTGATCCAGGGCAAACTCAATTTCTGATTAAAGAAATAAAGACCCTCTTTAAAGAGTTAAAAATAACCTCTCTAATGGTCACCCACTCCCTACAAGTTTCAGAAAAATTCGCCGACCGAATCATTCAATTTGAGGGTGTTAATTACTAAGAAGCCTTTTCTTGCTCATCAATCTCAGGCTCAATAATGTCATTGTAGTGGCAATTTGAGCACTTTATGAGCTTTATATTATCATTAGTGTCATTGATCCAGACATCTTCATGGCAGAGCGGGCAGGTGCCATAGACCTCTTGGTCTGATTTTGTCATAGTTTCTGGTGCCACAGAGTAAAGCTGAGGCGTCGAGTTTTCAAAACCTTTTAAATCTCTTTCTAAGAACATTTTCTTTATAACAAGATCATTGAATAGAGGTTCAATGTTGATAAGGAAATTTTTAGTGGTGCATATGGAGTTGGAGGGAGCGGCATCGCAGAGTCGAGAGCACAGGTTCACAATTGTTCCATTCACACTGTAGTTCCCTTTGGTTCCGGACGGGAAGAAACCACAGTAGCAATACCCAGCGGTAATACCTATTCTGATATTGAACTCTGATTTCCAGGTATTCTTAAAATAAGTGTTTAGTTTTTTTCTTTTTTCTAATATTTCGAGACAAGCATTCGTCGCTTTTAGCTCATGGTCCTCAATGGAAATTGGTGCATTTGAAAAAGCTAACAGACCATCGCCTAAAAAGGTGCCCACTGTGATTTGATGTTTAAGGAAAATTTCGGTGCAGGCATTAAAGAAATTATCGAGGAGGTCCAGGTACTCTCGGTGATCGATGGAATTGGCTTTCGATGTAGACTCTTCGATATCTATGAAAATGCAACAGATATGGCGTCTTTCTCGTGCGTCTAGGTTTATTGCACCCTCTTTAACAAGTTGAATGGTCTCGTCTGTAAACTGTCTAGAAAGTTTATGTAAAAGCACCGATTCTTGAGTCTTTTCTTTAATTGTCTGTTCTTGATGTTTTATCAGTTCATTCACTTCTTGTCTTGAACTATGCTCCTTTTTTCGAACCTGTCGGATAAGATACCAGCAAATGGAACAGACAAGGATTGTTGAAATACAGAAAGAGCTATAAGTAATGATTGGTCCCCATTCATAGACGCCACTGGGCTTAAGAAGTAAGGCACATATGTACGGCGAATAAATACAGACGATATTAACAAAAAGGTGCCTGGGTGACCATGGAAGAAAAATGACTGACACCAAGGCTACAAGATTAAAGCCGGCATAATAGGCCGACAATTCGTATCCCGTTTTTGCGACAAGAATAGCTGTATACACTCCAAAGAAGAGTGCGTAGTAGTGAAGTCTCCACTCAATGGGAAGTCGTGTAAATTTTGACAACAGAAAATAAATGAGAGTAGCAGGAATGACTGTCAATCGGATGAGTAGCAATTCCTTCCAAAATTCATTGGCGTAGTAATAATCGACAAAGCAAAACGATAGCACGAGAGGAGTTCCCATGTAGATAATGGCAAGCCAACCTCGCGAGGCCAGAGTCTCTTGTTCCTCTTTCCATAGAGGTGTCGTCACGTCTTTAGTCTGCATTTCCGTTTTTCGTAATACTCAAGAACAGATTAATGCCAAGTGGTTCTTGGATAACCTCAAATCGAGATTCAGCCTTTTTGATGGATTCGGGAACTAGGTTTTTCAAATCCTCAGGGGACCGAAGAAATAAGTTCCATTCCATTAGATAATTCATTGAGAAACGATCGGGACTCGTGTCAGAAACATTTCCAATCAGGAGAGTGCCGCCAGGCGCTAATTTTTCATAAAGGCGCTCAATCATTTTTTTTGAAACACGATCGCTCAGGTAGTCAAAAAGACCAGCGCAAACAATGGCTTCGGAATCATCAAGAATTTTAGTAAAATTCGATTTTTTTATAATTCCTAGAACTGCATCTTCTTGAATTGGGACACAGGAAACATTTTCCGAACCATGGGTCACGGACTTTATCTTCTTCTGAGAGTAATCGAGGGCCTCTGCCTCTTGATCGAGCAAGATTATATCGAGGGATTTATCTGTGCTGTAATTGACAAGATTTTCCAGTGTTAGCCGGATTTCCATGGCTGGGCCACAAGCGACACTGGTAATTTTTATGCGATCTTTGCTGGATTCTTTTGCGATCAGGTTTTTTGTAAGTAATGTAGAAAGAAATTTGACTCGATTTTGGTTGGCAACCGCCGAGGGCTCATTGCACGCATACTTGTGAATAAATTTGTCAAACAAATCATTCCCAATGTTGCCGTACTCATAAAACATAAGCATTAATCCGTAATCACCGGCGTAACCCAACGGTTTTTCATAAGCGCGACGTACAAAAGGAGCTCCAAGTAAAATCGGGTGGAAAATGGATCGGAAATAGGACTTATGGAGAGCGTGCTCTTGTGGATTAAAGTTGTTTACAACAGCTTGGAACTTTTCGAAAAAACCACGAATTTTGTCGGCATAGAGAGCCATGGCTAAATCTGTCGTGTGATCAATCATTGAATTGTAAAATGAGTCATTTTTTGCCATAGCTTTAATTATAGTATGCTCATGATTGAGTGATTCTTTGATTGTTGTAAATAGATGAATCAGGTCAGCGCACAAAACTTTAAAGTCAGCCTCAATGTGTTCAGCCAGATCGAGTGCTTTTGATTGCTTAAGGAAATAGTCTTTCTTATCGTTTGTGGTAAGAATGGATTTCACATTCTCAAGATTTATGAAATTTGATTTTAAAAAGATACCAACGGAAAGCATCTTTCCAAAGTTTTTGTCATCTACAATTTTACACGAGCCTTCAAAAATTTTATGCCCATCCAGTTCTAAAGTGATATGACTTATGGTCGTGTTGGCTCTTAAGAGAAGGGAGTGCGTCGGTAACAACAGTCTTGCTCCAAATTCAGACAGATTTTTTATTCGCCCACTCACTGTTTTGTCGTCAATTTTTATCTGTGCTTTTGATTCTATGTTGTCGGGAATTTCAATCCGTTTTTCCCTAAAAATAGTCAGCTTAGAATTCTTTTCTAGTTTTAAAAGTTTCACGTTATCAGACATTTTCTCTCCCAGATGTATTACACGTGTAAACAGCTCAATCCTGTACACTTTCTATTCGGTTAAAAGCGCTAAATTATTAAATTTTATTGTCTATTTGAGTCTTCAAAATTTCGTTTAAAAAAACAAAAAACAGGACTTGCTTTAGGTTTACCGTTGTTTTTTGGAAGCAGGTATATTATCCAGTCCTGTATGGCCAATTTAAGCGTAAATGTTAATAAAGTAGCCACTCTTCGGAATGCCAGAGGTCGAGACTTGCCGAACGTCCTGAACGAGTCTTTAAAAATTATTGAATTTGGTGCCCAAGGAATCACCGTTCATCCTCGACCGGACGGACGTCATATTCGTTGGCCCGACGTTGTTGAACTTAAAAACTCAATCAACGTCGAGCTGAATGTCGAGGGATATCCGAGCACCCATTTCTTAGAGAAGGTCCTACAGATTGTTCCCGCTCAGTGCACCTTGGTCCCGGATCCGCCAGATGTTTTGACGTCGAATGCCGGTTGGCGCTTAAAGGGGAGCGAAGATATTCTGAAGACTGCCATTCATCGCTTAAAAGATAAAGGGATTCGAGTGTCTTTGTTTGTCGATCCTAATGTTATAGAGATGAAAGAGCTTTTGGCGATGCGGGATTTTGGCGCCGATAGAATTGAAATGTATACTGAATCTTATGCTGACGCCTACAAGGCAGGAAATCAAAACCAAGAGATCGAAGCCTATCAGAAATGCGCCAAAGTTTCGAGCTCCATGGGACTTAAGGTCAACGCTGGCCATGATTTGAATCTTAATAATTTGGCTTTTTTTGCGAAAAGTATTCCACAACTCGAAGAGGTATCCATCGGTCACGCACTGGTGTGTGATGCTCTTGACTACGGTTGGAAAGAAACGATTCAAAAATATTTAAACTGCCTTCGATAAGTTCTAATACCAATGGATTCTTTTGATTATTGATCGTTAAAGAGACTTTTTTAGTCTCTATTCTCCTATGGACAATTAGAGTGACTAAAATAGGTCGAGTTGGCCTCTTGATTTTTTGCGGCTTTTGACGTCGAGTTTGCAGCCGATTCCTAGCAGGCGGATGGGTTCGCCGGTTTCGTAAAAGTGATCTTCTGCTAGTTTTATGAAACTTTCTCGAGAGAAGGGAAGGGCCTTCTCTTTGGTTTTAATTGCGAAATCTTTGGTTTTGAACTTCACTTGCAGGCTTTTAAAATCGCCGGCTGAAACGTTGCTTTTCTGCATCCGGTATTCAAGTTCGGTAAAAAGTTTGTCGACTTGTTGTTTGATCTCTTTCAATAAATCTAGGTCTTTTGAAAAAGTGGTCTCTACTGATATCGATTTGCGAGGCCGACTGGGCTTGACCACAGAATGGTCAACGCCTCGGCAAAGATCGTATAGTCGGTCCCCGAAACTGCCAAAGTGATGTCGCATGTCGGTTAGGGAATAGCGCTGCAAATCCTCGCAGGAATCCACCTCTAACATTTGCATTTTCACCAAGGTGGCTTTGCCGACCCCAGGGATCTTCTTTACCGGTAGTTTTTTAACGAAATCGGAGATTTCATGTGGCGCAATTGTAAACTGACCGTCGGGTTTGTTCCAATCACTGGCTATTTTCGCTAAAAACTTACTGTTGGCAATGCCAGCACTGGCCGTTAATTGCAGTTCTTCGCGAATTCGCTTGCGAATGGCTTGGGCCATACGGGTAGCACTGCCGTCAAACTC
>CAZPOV010000014.1:39625-82196 GCA_964588335.1 uncultured Pseudobdellovibrionaceae bacterium
CGCGAATTCGCTTGCGAATGGCTTGGGCCATACGGGTAGCACTGCCGTCAAACTCATGGTTGTCCGAGACATCAAGGTAGGCCTCATCCAACGAGATGGGTTCAATGCAGTCGGAAAAACTGGCAAAAATTTTGCGAACCTCTGCACTGACCTCACGATATTTTTGAAACCGAGCCGGTAGTATAATCAAATTGGGGCAGCGGCGAAGGGCCTCTCGGCTGGAGAGAGCCGAATGGACACCAAACTTTCGAGCCGGGTAGTTGCAGGTGGTGATGACGCCTCGACCTTCCGGACGCCCGCCAACAGCCAGTGGGGTGTTTTTAAGATCGGGGCGGTCACGCATTTCCACCGCTGCATAAAAACAATCCATATCCACATGAATAATTTTTCGTTGAGCCGAGTCCATAATTTCGAAGCTACTCTTGCCATCTTAAGATAGCAAGAAATGAAAAAAACACTTATTTTAATGACTTACAACCGTACCCTCGCATGATCTTGACCAAATCTTGACATTGGGGGCTAGACATCGACCCGGGGAGTCGATACATACTGAGTTAAGCAAACTTGCTAGTGAGGATCGGCTGTCAGATGCCCCGATTGTATAAGAAAATTTTAGGTCTTTTTGTCCTGGCATTTGTCATCTCTTATTTCAGCGTGTTTGCGGCCACCTCGTTTTTTTACCTTTTAGTCTTTTTTCGAGATATTTTCAGCCATTCAAGCCTTCCCCTCAAAAGTATCATCGGCTGGTTTACAGTGGGAATCAGTTTGGCCCTCTTGGCTAGCCTGTTGGTTTGGCCCTTTGCTCTGGCTATCTCAACACTTCTGGAGCACAACAAGACCCGTCGATTTTCTAAAATTTTTCTAAAGGTGATGAGCTATCTTGGAAGCTTACCCTTGGTTATTTTTGTTTTTACCTACATTTCACTTGTTGGAAGTCGAGGATTCATCGCCATTAAAAAGGTGTGGGTCATATTGTTTGCCTCGCCTAATTTTTTTACCGAGGCCATTGCGTTTTCGTTAACTCTCCTGTTGTATCCATTAACAGCGATTCCAGGGGTCGGCGATGAATCAAGTATCGATGTGTTTTATAAAAATATGCTTTCGACAGTGATCGAATTTGGAGAAGTGGGGCTTGTCGCAACAGTTGTGGGGGTTGGACTTTTTCTTTATATTTTACCAAAAATGGTCATTCATATGCGTAAACAGCTGATGGACGATGAAAACACTCGCAGCACCGAGATCATCAAGTCCCTGGGTGGCACGCCATGGGAGAGTGTTCACCTCACCGTGATGCAGGCGATGAAGACAAAATTCAATGATATCATTCTGCATTTTACTCAAATCTGTTTTTTTGAGGGACTCATAACCTTTGCCTTGTTGCAGGCCTTTTTTCTAAACAGCCAAGAGCAATCTTTTCAGTGGAGTGCGAGTTTGAGCTCGGTGTTTCTGGCTGAGAGTTTAAAAACTCCGGTGAACTTTGATCACCTGTTATCTCTTTCCGGTGCTTTATTGGCGGTTTATTTGGTCTTTACTTGGGTGGACCGAAGACAAAAACTGTCTCGCGAGGTGCGAGATGTCTAAGTTTGGTGTCAGAATCAAGAAAAGTCGATCAATGATGCTAAGTCTTTACTCTCTATCCGGCTTCGCCAGTGTTTTGGTGTTCGCGTTTATCGCCACGCTGTGGGGTCGGAGTTTGGGATCCTTGTTCGACTTTCGCTGGCACATGATCAATGAGGTGTTGCAGCGCAGTTTATTGGTGCAATCGGTTGCCCTTTGTTTAGCGATTCCACTGGCAGCCAGTTTGACCTATTTTTCGGTGTTTTTAAGAAACACTCGTAAGGCCCCGGTCTATGAAAGTTGTTTGCGTTTCGTCGAAAATCTTCCGGTTTTAATTCTAGGAGTGATTTTTCTGGTTTTATTAGGTGGCGAGTATTGGAGTTTTGTGCTGACCTTTATCCTTATGGCCGCCGCTGAATTGAATCGGCGTTGGAAGCAAGTGGCCTTCAAGGTCAAGGTGATTGAAATTGAGAGTCTGCAATCGATGGGTGCCGGTGTTTTACAGATTGTTCAAGTGTTGTATTTAAAAAGATATTTGAAATTGTTTTTGGCCCACCTGTTGGCCGTTTTCTGCAAGATATTTGTGGTCGTCACCCCGGTTCTTTGTTTTGTCGGGTTTTCCAGCGAGCAAAATCATCTGTTGCCGACTTACCTTTTTGTTTCAGTTTTAGCTGAAGCTCCGTACCTCTCAGGTCTTGCTTTGATTATTCTGTTGGTGCACGGACTTCGAGTTTACATCGATCAAAAAACCTCTTTCTGGGAGGTTGATTTTGGCTAAAACAATCCTAGAAGTCTGTAGCCTTGAGGCGTGGTCCGATGAGCGAAAAGTCTTGGATAAAATCAATTTAAAGGTGGAGAACAAGAAAGTCCTATCGATCATTGGTCCACGCGGCAGTGGAAAGTCCAGCCTCCTCCGCTGTATCAATCGTCTTTTTGAAGAGAGACTTGGCAATCGCATTAAAGGGGATGTTCTTTATAACGGCAAAAGTATTTATGCTGCCGATTACAATATTTTAAAACTTCGAAGGCAATTCTCGATGCTTTTTTCAGAACCAACCACGTTTCCCCATCTGACGATTTTTGAAAACATCGCTCTGGGTTTGCGCTTAAATCAGATCGAGTCAGGAGCCCATATCGGAGAAGTTGTTGAGGAAGCCTTGCATGCCGTTGGGCTTTGGGATGAACTCAAAGATCAGTTGCATCAGTCGCCTCAGTCGCAAAAGTTTGGGGTCAAGCAGTTGATTTGCTTGGCTCGAAGCTTGGTTTTAAAACCTAAAATTATTTTAATGGATGAAGCGACATCCACCGTGGGTCTACAGAAAACTATGGTGTTCGAACAACTGATCCGCGAGATATCTAATAAAACACCAATTATTTTTACAACCAGTAGCCGCAAACAGGCGGCACGCATTTCCGACCGTACCGCCTTCATGCTCAATGGCGAGTTGATAGAGGTCGGAAAGACATCAGAACTCTTCATGAATCCGAAGGATACTCGGACCGAAGATTATATTACAGGAAGGTTTGGGTAATATGGATACATTACTGCAACAATATTTAAATCAGGTGAAATCGTCAGTCAATGAAATGGCGGGTTTGGTCGAAGAGACAATTGTGATTTCAACGAAGGCCTTGGCGCGAAAAGATGGCGGTGAAATCAAACGCGTCTTTGAGTTGGAAGAGCAAATTAACAGTTTCCATAAAAAAATTGATCGTGATTGTTTCAAGTTGTTAGCGCGTCAGTCTCCGGTGGCATCCGATCTAAGGCTGCTAATTGTCTGCACTAAGATGAGTGTGGATTTAGAGCGCATGGGAGATCTGGCATGTTCGATCTCTCATTGTATTACCGACTATTTGAAAGAACAGCCGGTGCCTTTAGCCAATGAAATTCCAAAGATGGCTGATTTGGTACGCTTGATGGTGCGCAAAGGTTTGGATTCGTTTTTACAAAATGATGAAGCCGGTGCGTTTGAGGTCCTAAAGATGGATGATACGGTCGATGAGTACCGTGATGATTTATCGAAAAAAATTCGTGAAAGCCTGAAGCAAAGCAATCACAATTTGGACGCTCAGCTGGAGCTGTATACAATTGTCAGAAATCTTGAGCGGATCGGCGATCATGCCACCAATATCGCAGAAGAAGCTATTTTTCTGATATCTGGAGAAGACGTAAGACATCAAAAATTTGACGTGAACGAATCTATCTTGGGGAGGTCCTAGTGAGTTCAAAAGTATTAATAGTCGAGGATGAGTTGGATATTGGCAGACTGCTTTACATGCAAGTGGAGAACATGGGGTATCAAGCCGAACATGTCTCCTCTGGCGAAGAGGCCTTGGCCCTTCTCAATCGCAATCATTACGATTTGATGCTGTTGGATTGGATGCTGCCTGGCCTCAGTGGGATTGAAATTGCTCAGTTGGTCCGCAAGATGGACTCTATGAAAGATTTAGCCATTCTCATGCTGACAGCGAAATCGGATCCCGAAAATATCGTTGAAGGTCTCGAGGCGGGAGCCGATGACTATATCTCGAAACCCTTCAGCACTGATATTTTAAAAGCCCGCATGAGCTCTCTGTTACGCCGAGTAAAAAGAGGAGATGTTGTTGAGACCAAGAACACTTCGACCGAGGAGAATGACGAGATCGAAATTGGACCCCTTAAGGTTTCGCTAAAAACCTATAAAGCGTCGATTCAAGGAGAGGCCTTAAGTTTGACGCCGTCTGAGTTCAAACTTTTATCGACGATGCTGCAGTACCGAGGCCGGGTTCTAACTCGACAAAAGCTGATTGAAGAAGTGCAGGGCGAGGGGATTTCTGTTATTGGACGAACCATTGACACTCATGTTTTTGGCCTCCGTAAGAAATTAGGGGATCATGCCGAATTGATTGAAACCGTTCGAGGCATAGGGTACCGAGTGCGGGATGATCTTTTTCAATAAGGCTGAAAAAGTCAGCCGTGGTGCGATCAAGTGGCTGATAACCTATTTTGCAGTGAATCTGCTTGTGCTAGGCACAGGGTTGCGAATCTATATTAACAAAAAACTGATGGACCAGGGTCCATGGAAGCAAGAATTCCTGTCCGAACTCGACAAAGTCTTGGTGTTTTCTTTTTGGGCTCTTATTTTTATCGCTGTGTTTTTTGCCATTTTTTTTGCACGGGTTTATTTTGCCCCGTTGGGCGCTCTTATTGGCAAAGCCAAGTCCATTCTCAAAGGTGATTTAAGTATCAAAAAAAGTGAACTGATTGAGGAAAGCCGGGGCGAGTGGTACCAGCTGGATCTTTCTCTCAATAAAATATGGCGTGAACTAAAGAAAAAGAAGGCCGACGTCGCTCGCGAGAGGGGCGAGCTAGAGGCCGTCATCACCGCCGCCAGTGACGCCATCCTGGCCGTCGACAATGAAATGAATATCCGCTACTACAATGCGCCAATGGCTCTTCTTTTTGATCAAAGAGAGGAGGGGAATTGGGGTAAAAAACTCACTGAAGTTATCCGTAACCAAAAAATTGTGGAAGGATTTCAGAGGGCCATCAAGGACCACAAATCGCAATGGGTTGAAGCTCAGCAAGAGATGTCTGTCGACTCGACAATCCATCATTTTAAAGTTTCCATCTCTCCGTTTTTTGACGAAAAAAAATCAAAACCCCGAGGAGCCGTTGCCATCTTTCACGATATTACAGATCACAAACGTGTTGAGAAAGTTCGCATGGACTTCGTGGCCAATGCCTCTCATGAGCTCAAAACTCCTTTAACCTCGATCCAGGGCTATCTCGATTACATTCGTGGTCAGCTCAAAGGCAATTCGCAACTTGATCAGTCTTTTGCTATCGTCGAGACCAACATGGAGAGATTGAATTCCATTATTCAAGATCTGTTACAGTTATCAAAAATAGAATCAGCGGAAGCGATGACCTTTGAATCGATTGATACTCTTGAGGTTACCGAGTCTGTGATTCACGATCTGCAAGTGCAAATAAAAAATAAAAGCCAAGACCTCATTTTAAACTTTGATGTCAAAACTGTTTTTGCAAACCGCGATTTGCTTGAACATGTATTGATGAACTTGGTAGAGAACGCTGTGAAGTACTCGCCAAATAACACGCGAGTGAAAATTTCCTGGGGTGAAAAAGGGAAGTTCATCTATCTCAGTGTAAAAGATAATGGACCCGGGATTGAAAGTTATCACCAAGGTCGAATTTTTGAGCGCTTTTATCGGGTGAGGGACGAAGCCAATAAGAATCAGAAAGGCACGGGGCTCGGCCTATCGATAGTTCGCAATTGTATGCAAAAACTCAACGGTTCGGTTGATCTAAAAAGTGCTCCTGGACTTGGTAGTGAGTTTATTTGTTATTTCCCGAAAAAAGATCACTAAGCGGCTTCGCTGAGATCCAGCATTGGATTGATATAACGAAGATTGATTTTCTTTTCCTCATCAAGAAAGCGAACCGTCTCTAATAAATGATTGTGAGCTGCGACCAGTTCGCCCTCTGTAGGGTGACTGGAATCGCCAACGATAGTTTTAACGTCTCTATATTTTTCTGGTGAAAACAAGGCTGCGATCTCTTTGAAGCGGTCTTCGTCTAAACTTTTGCATAAGCAAGCGCAATGCCGAGGCATCATATTTTCGAAAATAACCACCAAGTCGTCGGCCTTCCAGGATAAAACCATATCAGGAGTGATCTTTTTTTGTCGAATAAGGTCTGCCCAGGCTGGGTCCTCTTTTTCAACAACTTCTAAGAGCTTTTCCTGCTTAAGAGGCTGGCTTGTCTCAATCAACTGTAAAAGTTGCTTGAAGCCACCGGGTTTACGATATCGAGCTAAAACAGACATAGATGTCCCCTCCTAAATTCCTCAAATAGTTATCGGACAATTGTTTTTAATGGTTTAGGGGAGGTCTCAATTTGACACAATAAAACCGCAAGATCGAGAAGAAATCACTGATATTTTGGGTTTTGGGGTCTACTATTTGTTGGATCCTAGGAATCGAAAGTACTTTTGCTCGACTACATCGGGCTCCATCTCGCAATCGCTGCGGTCGCAAGTGTTATCGGGGATGTTCAGAGTGAGTTTACCGTCTTCGTAGTTATACTCACGTCCGAGGACAAAGGTGTTGGTTAGGTCTTTGTCGCAGACTTCGCAGAAATAAGGCACTTTGAAAGATTTAACCACTGACCCTGAGGGTAAAAAGCCATCCACCATATTGATCTGATCAACAATCGGTTTGGGGCAGTTGACAAAGAAAAACTTCAAATTGGGATTGGCGTCGCGGACACTGGCCACCCATTGCACCCAATGTTTGATTCCGGTTGAATTGATGTGTTCAACGTTATTAAAGTCAAAAACAACTTCGTCAGTGAATTGAGCCTCTATGCTTGAATAGTCAGAGTGCTCATCCATTGCGCCATCGATCTGAAGGCGTGTTTTCATATTTTCATCAATTTTACTGGTAACTTTAAAACCGCTCATAAATTAGCCCACTTAGAATACGTTGATATGAAACTGTTTCGGAACATGTTCCACTTTCTTTAAGCTAATATTAAGCCGCATATGGCAACATATTAAGCTTCTTTTTCCTTTCTCGGATAAAAAGTAGAGTGAACGCGCTCGATCCATCATCATCCTTAAGCCAAAACCCGCGCCCTTGGACTCTTCCGAGACTTTTCGGTCGTTGTAGGCGTTGTAGAGAGATTGACAGATGTTGTCACGTTCGACAGAGCCCCAGGGGTCGACAGCGCCTATAAATAAGTCATTTGAGGTGTGGACGGCGAAAATTTTCGCATTTTTATTTCCCGGGTATTTCACATTCTCATTTCGGTTCATATTTTTAAATATACGGTAGCCATTCTCATCGACAGGGGCGTTGAAAAGGGCATTTGAGAAAAGCTCATCGATAACAATAAGAATATTATCAGCCAACCGGTTCATGGATTTGTTGCGACCGATGAATTTATGGATACTCTCAAGAATGCGCTCTTTATGTTCAGTGCAATTGAAGTTTTCTTGCCAGACCCGCATGGCGGTGGCGGCGGTGTCCTGGGAATTGAGAATGGTCAATGGGTTGTTAAGGAAGAGCCTTGGTTTTTTTAAAATGATCGAGGCAATGAAAAGTTCGTAGGGAAGATCATCATTGCTGGTTTGAACCACATTCGAGAGTTTGTTCTCCACAAAAGCTTTTAAAAAACTGGTGGTTTGAATGTCCTCTCCCACGGCGACGCGACCCGAGAGGTCTAATCCCTGATCAAGGTTCTCTTTATCGAAGGAGAACGCCTCGACATGGCCCATAAGGTCTTTAAGGGCGCTCTCGTCAAGTTGGGCAAATGTCTCTGGGAAGTAGTCTAAGAGTGTCATGACTGGTATTTTAATTGTCTTTTACCTTTTTGAGTATGAAATGTATAAATTGACTGACGAAAGGACAGGGTGAAGCCATGACCACAGGAAAGGCCAACAAAGATTTACGCCGAATCAGTCTCATGGTCCGTGAGGATCAACACCAGCAGCTTCTCGATTCGGGCCTTAACGTCAGCGGGCTGATCCGCGATCTTATTGATGATTATTTAAGCGATTTCAAGATCACTTTATCCGTCACCGAGGAGACTCGAAAAATTTATGATCGCGTGGTTTCTAATACGGGTGCGACCGATGGAGACCTTGAAAAGTACATCGTTAAGGGTCTAAAAGAACTTCTAAAAGTCAGAATCCAAGAGATGCAGGATTTAGAGAAAAAATTAAAGTAACACTTGAAGTGTTCCATTGTGACACGCGACATCAAAAACCACCCAGACTGACGTTTCTGTGACAAATCTCAGTTGGTTTTCAGCTATATTGAATCAAGACATGGCCGATCATTTAAAGGTTTTTCATTTGAAAACAGCGGGGGATACCAATCTTCCCATTCCAAAGGGCTTTTGGCATATGGCCACCTGCCTGCGATCCATTGTTATTTCGGACCAAGCCAAACGACCAGCCGCCCTTAAAGAGCATGAGTTGATGGAAGGGGAAGAGGCTTACGAATTTCTTCTCAGAATCATCTGCGGCCTGGATTCACCCCTTCTGGGAGAAACCGAGGTTTTGGGTCAATTCAAAGATTTTTTCAAACGCCACGAGCAAGATTTCTCGGGGCCTCTGCGTGAGACTTTGAGTGGTCTCAATCGTGATGCGAAAAAGATTCGCGCCAAATACCTGCAGAATTTGGGCTGCACATCCTATGGAAGCCTGTTGCGAAAAAAAATGAAGGGTCAAAGAGTGCCGCTGACCCTAGTCGGCGCCGGATCTTTGGCACAAGACATTCTGCCTTGGTTTGCTAAGTCAGAAAATAGTGTGCACCTTTTTACCCGCACACCACAAAAATATCAAAACTTACAAGAACAGCACAATGTTGAGCTGTTTGGATACGACAATCTTAAAAACATTCAAACGGGTGGGATCTTAGTTATTGCGGCTCCTGTGGAAGCTCTATGGGTCGAGAAAAACTTCGATCTCTCAGCTTTTGTCCACATTTATGATCTTCGCGGCGAATCGAAAAAAGACAGTCTTTCAGGAACCCATGTGACCGGTTTGCATTGTCTTTTTGAAAGTATCGAAAAAAACCGTCGTCAGGCAGAGTCCATTAAAGAAAGAGCCATATCAGCGATCAAAGAGCAGGCCAATCATTTAAAGCTTGTGGAAAGACCCAGACCGTTTGGCTGGGATGATTTATGGACTTACTCATAGCCTCTAGGCAAAGTGATTTGGCGAGACTCCAAGCCTATCAAGTGGGGCTCGCATTAAAAAAAAACTCCCATAAAGTTGAATACCATTTTCGTGAATCCTTAGGGGACATCAATCAAGATGATCCACTGTGGGAGATGCCTGAAAAAGGTGTATTCACCGAAGATTTTCGGGAGGGTTTGATCAAGGGGCAGTGGGACCTTGTGGTGCATTCGTGGAAAGACCTTCCTATTGATCCTCTTCCAAAAACCGAAATTGTCGCGACCCTTCCAAGAGCCGATGCGCGCGATGTGTTTTTGTGTAAGAAAACCCGTTTGCAAAAATCCAGTGAAACTCTTCGCGTGTTCTCGTCCAGTCCGCGACGGATTCATAATCTCGACCCGGTACTGAAAAAGTTTTTTCCCCAAAATCTGCAGAAGGTGGAGTTTAGCAACGTGCGAGGCAACATCCTGACCCGGGTGCGAAAAATGATGGAAGATGACAGTGTTGACGGCTTGGTTGTCGCCAAGGCTGCATTGGATCGATTGCTGTCCATTGATGGCGATGAATTTAAAGACGGTCAACAGCAGTTGCAGACTTATCTGCAAGACTGTCTTTTTCAAGTTTTACCGCTTTCCTTAAATCCAACGGCGGCCGCCCAGGGCGCTTTAGCGATAGAGATCAAAAAAGGGCGCCCTGATTTACAGAAAGCCTTGGCGGCGATTCATTGCGAGAAAACCTGGCAAGAGGCTAGCTCTGAAAGAAGTATTTTGAAAAAACATGGTGGTGGATGCCACCAGAAAATCGGTATCTCGGTTTTACAAAAAGATTACGGAACCATCGAGTACCTCAAGGGAGAAACGGAAAACGGTGAGCCGTTAGACCGTCTCGGTTTTTCGGCGATGCCTCTGAAGTTAGAGAACCCCTATGTTGGAAGGCTGAGTCTTTTTTCTCGTCAGGATTGCTCATTTACAAAAGACCCGACGGTCAAAGGCCATTTTATTTCTAGAGACACAGCGGTTCCAGAAAATACGGAGTTTACCGACGATGATTTGCTTTGGGCCAGTGGAGTCACGACTTGGGAGAAGTTGGCCGATCGCGGCTACTGGGTGTCTGGGTGCAGTGACGGTCTAGGCGAAGAGGATCCCTCCGATATGGGTCCCCTTTGTGATAAGGGCCCATGGGCCCGGTGGAGTCACACATTGGCGCCCGCTGGTGAAGATAAGTTTTTGTGGGCCACCTACACACTTGTTGCACAGCCATTTGCTGAGGATTTAAGCCCTTATAAAGAATTCTACTGGATGAGTGGAACTCAATTTGAGCGGGCCGTTGATCTGCAGCCACAAATTCTACAGGCTCGGCACTTTTGCGGGCCCGGTCATACGTACCAAAAAATCTCAGACGTGTTAAAAGCAAATGGAATGAACAATAGACCGCAGCCCCTGCCATCGCGCAGTCTTTGGTTGCAAGCCATCGAGGAACATAAAAAATGAGTACACTTTCAGAAAGTCTTTTTGAGCGGGCAAAAAAAGTTTCACCAGGAGGTGTTCAGTCTCCGGTTCGGGCCTTCAAGGGGCTTGGTCAGGCGCCTTTGTTTTTTAAGTCGGCCCACGGCGCGTTCATACGCTCAGTGGATGGCGTCGATTACATTGATTTTTGTCAAAGCTTTGGGCCGTTGATTTTAGGTCACCGCGATCCTGATGTTTCAGCTCGTGTTGAAGAAATGATTGGTCAGGCTTGGACGTTTGGAGCCTGTGAACCCTACAGTCTTGAACTGGCAGAATGGATTGTAGAAAATGTTCCCCATGTTGAAAGCTGTCGCTTTGTGAGCTCTGGGACTGAGGCTGTCATGAGTGCTTGCCGAGTGGCTCGCGGAGTGACCGGTCGAAACAAGATTATAAAATTTGAAGGCTGCTACCACGGGCATGTGGATTCACTTTTGGTAAAATCCGGCAGTGGGCTGGCTGGAGTCGCCGCCAGCGACAGTGCGGGTGTCTCTGAAAACGTCGCCTCTGAAACCATTGTTTTGCCGTTGGACGATCAAGAGGCGGTTGAAAAAGCTTTTGAAAAACATAAAAATGAAATAGCGGCCGTTATCATCGAGCCGTTGCCAGCCAATTTTGGACTGTTAAAACAAGATCCTAAAAACCTCGAGCATTTGCGAAAGATCACTCAAGAAAATGGAGCTTTGCTTATTTTTGATGAGGTGATTTCTGGTTTTCGCGTGGCAATGGGCGGAATGGCTGAAGTCACTGGAGTGACTCCTGATCTTGTGACCTACGGTAAGGTCATTGGTGGTGGTTTTCCGGTGGGGTGTTACGGCGGTAAAAAAGAGTATATGGATGCGGTGGCTCCGTCAGGTCCGGTTTATCAGGCAGGAACACTCAGTGGTAATCCGGTCGGTATGGTTGCAGGTTTGGCCACTTTAACAAAAATGCAAAGGGACCGCGTGATTCCCGGAATGGAAGCCAGAGCCAGCAATTTTGTCGAAGCCTTAGAAGGGCACATCCGTGAATTGGAATTGCCATTAAAGATTGTGCAGTTTGGATCTTTGATGTGGATTCACGGCTCCGATAAAAAAGAACCGCGCACTTTGCAGGAAATCTCTCCAAAGCAAGGTGATCTTTTCAAGCATTTGTTTTTTAACTGCTTGGACGAAGGGATTTATTTAGCACCCAATGGGTATGAGGTTTCCTTTTTATCTTGGGCTCATAGTGAAAAAATAATTATTGAGTGCAGTCACAGGTTCAAACGCGCCTTCAAAAAATTAAAGGAGAACTGGACCGAGTGAAATGGGTATTTGGAATCATCTTATCATGGCTCGTTTTTGTCATGTCATTGGCGGGCTGGTGGTTGTACTTTGGAATCACCACCCTGTCTAAAGCCGCCAGCTACGGAATACCTTCGGAGTTAGCCCGTCACCAAAGAATGCTGTTCACTGAAGGCATGGTACTGTTGGTCAGTCTCCTGGTTGGGGGCGTGGCTCTGTTTTACTTCACCTATTCGACCTATCGTGAAAAATCAGCGAAAGAGATGTTTTTTGCCAGTTTCACCCATGATTTAAAAACCTCCTTATTTCGCCTGCAGTTGGAAGTTGAAAAATTGGGTGACAGTACCGAAACCCAGAATATTCTCAATCACACCCGCAAAATGCAAATCAATCTAGAGAACAGTTTAGATTCGACGGTGGGGCACGATAAAAAACTTTATATAGAGAAAGTGAATTTAAAAACTTTTTTAATCGACCTGCATGCTCAGTGGCCCGAGTTTCATATAAAAGTCAGCGGCGAGGAGCATTTGTCGATTGATAAAAAAGCCCTGCATAGTATTTTTAAAAACCTTCTACACAATTCGGTGGTTCATGGAGGTGCAGACGAGGTGACGGTTGAGATGCAACGCAAGGGGAAAAATACCCATTTGGTCTATCATGACAATGGCAAGGCCTTCGAGGGTGACCCTTCCCAACTGGGCAAGCAGCCTGGTTTTTCAACAGAAGGCTCTGGGTTTGGACTTTATATTGTTCGGCAATGGGTGCATCGCTTGGGCGGCAAAATAGACTTAAGTGTTGGCAACAATCAGGCGCTGCAAGTTGAAATGGAATTCCCTGGAAGTGCCGCATGAAGATTCTTTTGGTTGAAGATGATCGCGATTTGGGACGTTTAATCACTGACGAGTTGGTGAAGCGAGATTACGAAGTCCGCTGGTCTCAAGATTTGGCTGCGACCAATAATTTACTAAAAGATTTTGAATTTGATCTAGCAATTATTGATTTGAATTTGCCGGACGGAAAAGGCTTTGACTTGGTTCGGCCAGTGCAGTGCCCAGTGATCATAATGAGTGCTTTGAGCGACCCTGAGAACCGTTTGAAAGGAGCTGAGTTGGGGGCCATCGATTTTATTCCCAAGCCGTTTCTGTTGCAGGAACTGTTCTTAAAAATTGACCGAGCCCTTGGCGAGCAACTTGAGAAGTCCCGGGTTTGGGCGCTTGGAACGGTCACCTTAGATCTTAATAAAAGACAAATTCAAAATGGAGATGAAACCCATTTATTAAACAAAAGGGACTTTCGGCTTTTGGATATATTAACAACTCGGGCTCCAGACGTTGTCAGTCGAGATGACATCATGGACTATGTCTATGGTAAAGATCAAACCCCTTCACATAGAACAGTCGATAATGCGGTTGTCGGAATTCGGCAGATGCTATCGGACAATGATCATCAATGGATTCGATCGGTTCGTGGTGAAGGATATCAATGGATACACAAAGGATGAATGATGGCGAATAAAAAATTTGAATTGGCTTGTAAAGGCGAGGCACAAGCGGTGCCACCGATCTGGATGATGCGGCAAGCCGGCCGTTACCATAAGCATTACCAAGCTTTGCGCAAACAACACAGTTTTATTGAACTTTGTAAAAACGCCGACCTCGCCGCTGAAGTGGCGATGGGGCCGATTGAGGATTTTGATTTCGATGTTGCCATTCTGTTTAGCGATCTTTTGTTTCCATTGGAAGCCCTTGGAATGGGTCTTGATTACAATCCAGCGCCCTCACTTGGATGGCACCTGCAAGAGGTCGACGATTTCAAAAAAATGACGTCTATTGATAAGGCCATTGAACACATGAAGTTTCAGGGAGAAGCGGTTCGGAAAACCCGACAACGTTTGCCTGACGACAAAAGCTTAATTGGCTTTGTTGGTAGTCCATGGACTCTTTTTGTCTATGCGGTGGCGGGATCCCATAAAGTGAGCATGGTGCCTGTTAAAAAGCGTATGGCCTTGTTTCCCGCTTTCTGTGAAATGATCACTCCCTTGATGGAAGCCAATATCAAGATTCAGCTTGATGCAGGGGCCGAGAAGGTGATGATTTTTGATACCGCCGCCGGTGAACTTTCGGCTCAAGACTTTGAAAAACATCTGCATCCTTATCTCCTCAACCTGTCGAAAACCTATTCTGGGCAATTGGGATATTATTCTAAAAACACGGTTTCTGAGCATTTGCAGAGTCTTTGGTCGAAAGCGGAGTTTGGTGGCTATGGCTATGATCATCGGTGGGACTTGAAAGAGATGTTTGGAAAAAGTCGGGGTTTCGTGCAAGGCAACTTTGATCAGAACATGCTTTTTCTTCCAGAGTCTGACTTCAAGACGTACTTGGATGCTTTCTTAAAGCCTTTTTTAGAACTGTCTCCGGATGCCAGAAGAGGTTGGGTGTGTGGCTTGGGACATGGCGTTCTCCCTGAAACCCCGGAGGCTCATGTGAAGTACTTTGTCGAGCATGTTCGAAAGGTGTTTTCTTAATGAGTGACGAACTGTTTTATAAATACGATGTACCCGTTCCGCGTTACACCAGTTATCCGACCGTGCCGTATTGGACAGACAGTCCGACCACGGCAGAGTGGATTCAATCTTTGAATCGCGCTTACAAAGATCATCCCCTGTGGTCGCTTTATGTTCATATTCCTTATTGCGAAACACTTTGCACCTTTTGTGGCTGTAACACTTCGATCACAAAAAATCATAAACGCGAAGAGCCCTACATCGAAATGGTCCTTCGGGAGTTTGAAGCCTACAAAAAGCAGGTTCCTGACTTGATGAAGTCGCCGATGCAGCAGTTCCATTTTGGTGGAGGGACTCCCACATTTTTAAGCCCGAAAAATCTACAGATGTTGGCGTCAAAATTGATGGACGGCTTTGAAATTCCTAAAAATTTTCACGGCTCCATTGAAGTCGATCCCCGACGCACCACCAAGGAGCATCTGCAGAGGCTTCGCGATATAGGCTTTTCTCGCGTCAGCTTGGGTGTGCAGGATTTTGATGCCGAGGTTCAGCGTTTAGTGCATCGAGTTCAGCCTTTTGAAATGACTCAAAAGCTCACTGAACAGGCGCGGGAGCTAGGATACAATTCCATAAATTTTGATTTAATTTACGGTCTACCGACTCAGAACGAAGAAAAAATCATGTCGATGATGGAAAAAACCTGGGAGTTGAAGCCCGATCGGATTGCGCTCTACAGTTTGGCCATCGTTCCTTGGATAAAACCGGCCCAGAAGCTTTTTAAAGACGAGGATCTTCCTAGGGGGCGAGAAAAACGACGTCTTTACGAGATCTCTCGTCAGTTCTTGCTGTCTAAAGGGTATGTCGAAATCGGTATGGATCATTTTGCGTTGCCACAAGATCCTCTATCCGTTAGCGATGCCCAAAGTCGGTTACACCGAAACTTCATGGGTTATGTCGAAGAGAGAACTCAAGTTCTTCTCGGCCTGGGAGTCTCTGCCATTTCTGAGACCCCCGATTGCTTCCATCAAAATGAGAAAGCTTTGCCGGTTTATGAGCGACGTGTGGGGATTCCTGAAATACCGACACTGCGAGGTCACAAACTGACCGCTGAGGATCAGGTACGGCGCGAGCAGATATTGAATTTTATGACACGGGGACGGGTCGAGCTTGTCGATGAAGCGCAAAAGAAAAATGTCGCCGATTTATTAGCAGAAATGATTCGAGACGAGTTGGTTTTGATTGACGGCAATGAATTGGTTTTAACAAAAAAGGGCAAGCCGTTCCTCCGCAACGCCTGTGTGGCTTTGGATGAAAGACTGTTGCGTAATAAGCCCGATTCTGAAATCTTCTCTACATCAATGTAAGGATTGTTTTGAACGCAGAAAAACGAGTGAACGTTATTGGTGGTGGTTTTTCCGGTTTAATTCAAGCCTTCTACTTTGCTGAAGCCGGAATCCCAACGCGACTTATAGAAAAAGACTCTCGACTGGGTGGATTGCTCGGTACACATCAACAGGGAGAATTTCTTTTTGAGCAGGCCGCCAATGCCTTCATCGCCAATAAAGAAATAGAACGAGTGGGGCGAACCATTGGCGTGCGTTGGGTGTCAAAACAACCCGCGGCCAAGAAACGCTATATCTTTCGCGATGGACAAATGCGTCGATGGCCTTTTGGTTTTTCTGAATCTTTGCCACTGATTCGATTCGTTTTTTCTAAAAAGTGGAAAAATAAAAAGTTTTCTCCAAACCCGGATGAGTCGTTGGAACAGTGGGGACGTATTCAGCTGAGTGATGTGTTAACGGAGTATCTTTTAGAGCCCGCTATACAAGGAGTCTATGCCAGCCGTCTGGAATCTTTGGATGCGCGCCTGGTGCTCGATAGTATTGCCCATCGAAGACCCAAAGGCCAGTTGCGAGGCTCGATTGCTCCATTGGGTGGGATGCAAGAGTGGATCGACAAGATGCAAGCTTACCTTTTAGGAAAAGGTGTGGATCTCGTTCTATCTAAAGATTTTAAAGTCGAGGATTGCAGTGACCCCACAATTCTAGCGGTCGACCTTAGAACGTTAAAAAATTGGGTGAACGAGCAAAAGTTAGACCTTCCCAAATCCATTCTAGAGACGCAGTCCGTGTCTTTGACTTCAGTGAGTCTAGGATTCAAATCTCCTAAATATCGTCTACAAGAGGGTTTCGGCTGTCTTTTCCCTCGGTCTGAAGGATTTCATTCATTGGGCGTTCTTTTCAATCACAGTATTTTCCCAGACCGCGTCGAAAAAGGTTCCAGTGAAACTTGGATTCTTAATGACCAGAAAATGGAGTTTTCAAATATGAGCCCATCGGCTTTACTGCGCTACGTGCAATCCGATCGCAGTCTCTTGCAAAGATATGAAAAACAACCGGATGCCGTGAAGGTGAGTCAGTGGCCGCAGCGGATCCCTTTGTACAACGCAGCTCTGCGAAACTTTTTAGAAGATTACCAACGGCAGAAACCGCCTTATCTCCTAGTGGGAAATTATCTGGGAGATTTAGGGCTCAGTAAGATCATCTTCCATGCCCAAGAAAATTTGCGTCGATTTCAAGGAGGCTATTTTGCCTAAGATAGGAGTGGTATTTTCAAACCTCGGAACCCCTAAAAGTCCCAGCCCTGAAGACGTCGGTGCCTACCTCGGGGAATTTTTAATGGATCATCATGTGATTCAAATTCCTGGGCCTTTACGCTGGCTGCTGGTGCGCGGAATAATTGTTCCGTTTCGAAAGAAGAAATCGGCAGCCAATTACAAGGAAGTTTGGACTGAGATGGGATCTCCTTTGTTGGTTGAAACAGAGAAAGCGGCGCAGGCTCTGCAGCGTGAGTTGGGTACGGATTACAAGGTCGTGGTGGGAATGCGGTACGGTGAGCCCAGTTTCAAAACCTGTGCTGATCAGCTCAAAGACTGTGAGACAGTGATTTTCTTTCCCCAGTATCCCCAGTATGCGGCGTCAACGGTGCAGACCGGTTTAGACCATTTCTTTCAATTTTTTGAGCCCTCCAAGGTTCGAGTGGTGCCACCTTATTATGATCATCCGGCTTTCTTAAAGGCTTACGGCGAATTTTTAAAACAACGGTGGCAAGCCGGTGAGGTCGATCATCTTTTGATGAGTTTTCATGGCTTACCCGAAAGTCACCTCAAGAAATCGGATCCCACCGGTCAGCACTGTTTGCAAAAGCCCGATTGTTGTGCGCACGCTCAAGGCGCTGTGCTGCAGTCCTGCTACCGAGCGCAATGTTACCGGTCGGCGGAGGGGATTGCCCAGGCGGCCGGTCTGTCGAAAGATCAGTATTCGGTTAGCTTTCAGTCGCGTTTGGGTCGACAGAAGTGGATTGAGCCCTACACCGAGGATCGCTATGGGACCTTGGTAAAGGAAGGTCACAAGAAAATCGCCGTGATTTGCCCGGGATTTCCTGTTGATGGGCTTGAAACTTTAGAGGAAATTGCTATGACAGGTCGAGAGACCTTTCTCAGCCAAGGCGGCGAGTCTTTTCAGTATTGGCCCTGCCTTAACGATGATCGGCGCTGGATCCAAGCTTGCGTTGAGCTTGTCAAAAACGGATAATAGGACTGTTTTTAGTTCGGAGGATTGGAATGAAAGAATTCTGGAGAAGTTTAATAGCCTCAATGCTTGGGACCTTTATGGCCCTCTTTTTTATGTTTATCGTCAGTTTGGCGTTTATCGCTGGTCTGTCGGCATTGAGCAGTTCAAGTTGGGAAACCGAACTGGCATCCATTGAGGAGAATTCGGTTTTGCGGATTGACTTGAACGGGCCCCTTAAAGACCACATCAAGCGACGGGATTTACTGAGCACAATTTTAAACTACGATGAACCACCCGTGACTGGGTTGTTCGAGATTTCAAAAGTTTTAAAAAAAGCCGCCAATGACAGTCGGATTAAAGGCATTTTATTAAACTTTCAGAACTTTCAAACCGGCCTTGCCAATGCCGAAGCCCTTCGCCGCCAGTTGGAACAATTTAAAAAGTCTGGAAAGTTTATGATCGCCTATGGTGAGACCTATTCTGAGCTTGATTATATGGTTGCCTCGGTTGTTGATGAAGTGATTTTGTATCCCAAAGGTTATTTCGAGTGGGATGGCCTTTATACCAAAATCAGTTATGTGAAAAACACTATGAAAAAATTGGATGTGGTTCCGCAAATTTTTCGGGTTGGAAAATTCAAATCGGCGATTGAGCCTTTGATCAATGAAGAGATGAGTGAAGCCAGTCGTGAACAAGTGATGGCTCTGTTGGAGGGGGCTTGGGAGCGATTCTTGTTTTATGCAAAAGAAAAAACTCAGCTTCCAGAGGATGATCTTAACAAATACGCCGACGAAGCTTCTGTGATGTTTGCCGATGACGCACATGAAAAAGGTTTTGTGAACCTGCTTGCGTCTTTTGAAGAGGTGGAAGAGAAGCTCAAAGAATTGACCGAACAGGAAGATAAACCCAAGTATGTCGGGTGGCGTTCCTACTATAAAGAAGTTGAGAAAGAAGATAATTTCGGCGCCGACAATGTTATTGCTGTTGTCTTCGCAGAAGGGGGTATACGGACCGAGCGTGGCGATGATGATGGCATTTCGTCTCGTGAGCTGACCAAAACTCTCCATGAGATTCGTAAAGATGATAAAGTCAAAGCTGTTGTGGTCCGCGTGAACAGTCCTGGGGGCTCGGCTCTGGCCTCGGATGTCATTTGGACGGCGACCCAGTGGTTAAAAGATGCAAAACCCTATGTCACATCCTTTGGAAATGTCGCAGCCAGTGGCGGCTACTATATGTCGGCGGGCAGCCAGTATATTTTTGCTGAGCCGACCACAATTACCGGCTCCATCGGTGTTTTTGGAGTGACTTTTGCTACTAAAGAGTTTTGGAACAAGAAAATTGGAATGACCTTTGATAGTGCCAAGTCCCATCGTTTTTCGGATATGGAAAGCCTGTCGCGTTTGTTAGACCCAGAAGAGAGTCAGAAGATTCAAAACATGGTTGAGACGATTTACGAGGATTTTCTAAACGTTGTTACCAACGGTCGAACCGCTCTTGAAACAAGAGAACAAACTCACGAATTGGCCCAGGGTCGGGTGTGGATTGGCAGTAAAGCCAAAGAGCTGGGCCTTGTCGATGAGATGGGTGGAATTGATGAGGCGATTGCAAAAGCCGCAGAGTTTGCTGAACTTTCTGAGTATCAAGTGGCGGTTTACCCGAAAGATCTGTCGCCTTTTAAAGAGTTTATGAAGCAAATTGGTCAAACCTCAATGTTTGCGATCAAGGCACTGGTTCCAGAGCGTCTTCGTGTCTTTATAGAGACTCATAAGAAAGAAGAGCTTCACGAAAAAATTCATATGCGCCTTCCGTTTGACTTAGACATTCAGTGAAGGCTTTAGGGCCGACGATTGCATCGTCGGTCTCAATACCATCAACGATTTTCCGATTTCCAAATTTGAATCAGCCGCATGGGCGTTTCTTATTGTTGAAACCCAATAGCCCATAAAAGCGACCTAGGTCCAGTACTCACAAGAGATTGTCCTTTATAGAATGAAGGCATGAAAGTCTTTCTTGCCGTTTGCATGGTCCTCAGTTTTTCATTGCCACTTTATGGTTTGGATTGTTCAAAGGGGGTTTCGCCGAACTCCCTGGAATACATACAGTGTTATTTTGAATGTGACGATGACGTTGAATGTGATCGCTTTGCTAAATCTCTTTACAGAGACAGTCATGCTGGTTGTCGGCCGCAACCAGAAACAGTGGTCGGTATGGAACGGTATTTTCCTTGGTTAGAAAAAAACACCAAACAGGTGCGTGGCAAAGTTTTTTATGGTGACGTTGTTGCCGGGCCCTACGGTTACTGGATGTACTCCAGGCAAGGCCATCTCATAATCCAAACCACAGTTCACTTTAGCAATTTTGATGAAATTTCAGAGTTTCATCAAAATCGCCTGCGGCATCGTTTCGCACAAGCTGCAGAATTCTGGGAACGCAATCACACTTTCCCGTTTCCGGTGAAATTCGCTTTTCAGATTGTCACGGACCCGGCGAAAGCCCATGTTCGAAATATAAAATTAATGTCCAAAACACGGGGGCCTTACTTCAGTCGCTGGAATATCAATTGGAGTGTGGCATCAATCGCTCACGAGTTCGGTCATGTTTTAGGGCTTGATGATGAGTATTCTTATTTGCAGGGAAGTGAGGAGCATATTTGCGAACCCACCTCAATAATGTGCAACAGCTATAATAAAGATATGGAAATCAAAGACTATCACTTTTATCTTGTTTATCGACGTCTGCACTGTGCTTGATCGATTAAAGCAAGTCTCTTAACAGACTGCCAATTTCACTGGAATAGAAAATCGCCCAGTAATACAGAACAAAGCGAGGGACACGCACAAGCGCTGCCAGCACAAAAGTTTGCAGAGGCAATTTGAAAATACCTGCTAGCCAGCAGGTCAAAGAAAATGGCAATGGTGTTAAAGCACCAATCACCACCATCCAAAAACCGAAGCGCCGGATTTGGCCTTTATGTTCTCTGCCAAAAGTGACAATGATCCTGCGAAAAAAGCGAACATGTTGTAGACGCCGACCGATCAGCCAACCACAGACACCGGCGATGGAAGACACCAGTCCCAACAGAGGAACCCAAAGGCCCCATTGTTCGTGCATGGCACTCTGTCCAATAAGGTAGAGAGCGGCATCGGGGGGGATTGGTGAAATCATCAGGTCGGCGATGAAAACCGAGGCACCCAGGCCAGCAAAACCAAAGTTTTCAATCATCCAGTCGGCAAACTCATTGATTTGTGGCTCAAAAATTAAGGCCATTAAAAAAATCAACCCGACCAGGAATAGGAGGAAAAGAAAGCCCCGAAAAAGCTGCTTCTGGAAGATTTTTTTCAGCTCAGGATTGTCGAGATCGTTCCATTGGTTCACAGGTTGTCCGCTCCAGGGTCTTGCAAAGCTTTTGTAACTTTGTCTGTTTGGAAAATCTATCATCTTTGTGACAATTTTTGCAGTCAGTAACACTTACATAGCCCAAATTCGGCACTTGGTGGGGCAGACCTTGGTGATGTTCTAGTGATTTCAATAATTTGCGGAGTAAAAACCCGTGGGATGTTTCTTGCATTCCTTTGGGGTGTGAATTGAGGAGGAAACCCATGTTATCCAAATCTTTAATATATAAGGTTTTGGTTTTACTTTTTGCCGCATTGATCTTTAACCAGATGGCTTGCAGCAATGCTAGTTTTGAAGCCGATGACAGTAGCAAATTGCAGCAGTCTCCAGAACCCGACAATGTCGATGATCCTTTTGATTCGTTTGACGATTCTGATGCTGTTCGTTGTGACAACACCAACGCGATTTTCTGTGACCGCGGTGATGATGGTCTGACTGATAATGTGCCTGACCTCAACTACACACCGCCACGTTGTGATGTCACTTCTAATGGAAATTGTTATCGAAACACTTACAGAGACACTCGTCGAAATCCCATCAATGGTGTGGACGTTTGGTTGGTTGTTGATTCCTCAGAATCTTTTGACCAAGCGCGAGTGGCCGTCGGCCGTGCTCTTGCTGATGATTTTTTAAGAAACCTTGTGCGGGACGTTCCTGTACGCATCTCTGTTATCGCCGGTCATGCACCCAGCGGTTCTTACTCTGGTGTGCGTTCTGCTGCTCCTGCGGTGAACTCCGAGGTTTTTTATCGTCACACCACTGAACCTTTAACTGTAACAATTCGAAATACTGCAGAAATTAACAGCAAACGCGATCAGCTTTTAAGTAAGTTAAATCGTTTTATGCGTGAAAGCCCCATATCCATTGCCAAACGAAACGGTGGAAGCATTCAAGTTCTTAATGGATACTTCGAGAACTGGAGTCTGGGCGGACCTCATTCCGGTTCTGACGAGCTTGGCTTGCGCAACTTCTATGATGCCATCGCTGGTCCCAACCGAGCTTTCGTTCCCAACGATAACGCTTGGGTCGTACTTTTCCTTTCAGATGAAAACGATGCCTGTGTTCCTTTTGATCGCTATTCAGCGCGTAGCCCGCATTTAGTCAATGGTCGCTATTATTCTCATCGCAGCGATGAGGCTGAAATGCTGGATTGGTACTGTGGTGGAATTAGTACCAGTCGAGTTTATGCCGAAGCGGTTCGATTCGCTGGGAACCGTCCCTATGCTCTTGGCGCCATGGTTTATAGAGATCGTTCAACAATTCCTTCAAGCGCACACGGCCAAGCCGATATTGGTCGCGGTTATCTTGAAGTGGTCGCGAAAGCCGGCCGCCAAGGAGCCACAGTGGATCTTGCCACAGCGACGAGCTCTTGGGGAATGGAGTCAACGGCGCGAAGAATTGTTGGTGAGCTTGCCAATATCACCAATGAAAGTGTTGGAACACACACTCAGTACCCGATTTACGACAGTCCTGGAAACCGCATCAGCTTGAATCGAGTGGAGACAATTGATGGCCGTTTTAATATGCAAGTGTATGTTGATGGACGTCGATCAAACTATACTATCGATTCTCGCAACAGCTTGGTTCGACCTTCAACTCTTGGTGAAGAAGTGGAAATCCGCTTTTGCGTTGACTAATAAAGACTCAGAACTCCACTCGCTCATCATGAACGAGTGAGTGGAAGCTGATCCAATCCTTGTTTTTTTTACGATACCAAACATAAAGAATGACGCCTGGTTTTGATCCCTCGCGGGGGGCTTGCCAGCAGGTTTCTTTAACTATCAGTTGCTTGTCTTTTTGATCGATCCAATTATAGATCTCGATTTGATATTCTAAAAGTCCCACCTTATTCGGGAAAAGGTCCTGGTTTGTTACGGGAGCTCCCAGTTTATTTTTGATCGCTTTGAAAGTCATACCATGCAATTGTTTGACGGTCCCAGAGTCTGCGTGCAGATAGGCTCTCAGTTGCGAAGCCAGTAAAGGTTTCGAATCATTTTTTGAAGTTTGATCGGAAGTTTGCTTTCCTGGCTCTAAGCAACCGTTTATCGAAATAAGAAATAGAAAAGTGAGAGATGTCGAGACAGCACGATAAACTGGAAATTTCATTTTAAGTGCCGCGAACCACATTAAACTCAACTCGTCGATTCAGGGCACGACCTTGATAGTTGCCGTTATCAGCAATTGGGTCTCGCTCGCCACGCCCCATGGATTGTATTTTGTTGTGTTCGGAGGGGGGGAGAAAGTTCTGCAGTTCACGCTTCACGGAGCGGGCGCGACGGGCACTGAGTTTGTCGTTGTAAGACAGGCTGCCGATGGAGTCGGTGTGACCAGTGATCACCAAAGTTTGAAAGCCCTGTCCACGCAACAGGTATTGAGCCAGGCGGCGAAGTGTGGCGCGAAAATCGGGGGTGACTCGGTCGCTATCAAACTCGAAAAGGACGTCCTTTGCGATGAACGTTTCGCTTCCATCAGGATTGGCACTGAAGTCTAAATCTTCAATAAAAGCCACCTGTGGTTCGGCTTCATACTGTTTACCAAAAAGAGGTCCAATGGCCCAGTTGATACCCGTGTAAACCCGCCAATCAGGGGACGCGGCACCTTGATAAAGCTCGGTTCCACCACCGACATGTAAAGCTACAGAATTTGACACGTTCCACTTTGCACCTAAAATAAATTCCGCAGACGAGAGTTCACGATCACTGGTGAATTGCACGGCTTCTGTGGGAAGCGCGCTAAAGATTTCGGCAATCAACTTGGTGTTAATGGAGTCGAGCAAATAACTTCCTGCAAACGAAAAGATGAATTGATCAGGATAAGGTTCAACCGGGATCAGAGCCGGATCCACTGGAGTGCCTGGGTTGCGAAAGCGGTAACCAATATTAGTCCCTAAGTTGAAGTCGCCGACTGTGAAGTCATAGGCCAATTCAAGGTTGAAGGTCGGTCCGGGGTCGCGGCCGGTGAACGGGTAGTTTTCAATAACAAACCAGTTCATCGATAGAATCGTGGCTAATCCGCCAGAGGAGTCTCCGAAAAATCGATATTTTGTGTTCACTCGATATTCGGTAATCCCTGTGTTGCCAAATCGTCCACGAAAAACCGAATCGTTATCATCGACAGACTGAGCCAGAACTTGGGGCACAGTGAAGCCGACATCCCAATCTTTTGTCAGTCCTAAACCAATGCTTAAATCCATCGATAGCAATTCATCTTGCGGTTCGGTACGGGTTTGGGTGGTTTGGTTCACATAGTTGGGGAGTGTGTTAATAGAATAGTTAAAAAACAAACCCAAGTTGATAATTCCTGGTTCAAGGGTTTCAGAAGACTGGACCGTTACGAAATCGAGGCCATTGCTGGTGGGATTGAAGTTTTGAGCGTCGACACCAACAACGTTGGCTTGCCCTTGACTGTGAAAAAGAAAGATCGTTGTGATGACAAGACCAAGATGTTTTCTCATGCTGTTTATCCTTTGTTAAAAGCGATACACTCCACCGAGGGAAACCACCAGCTGTCGTCCAGGGCTGAATCCCATGCGAAAATCTGTACGAAAAAAGATGTCGCCGTAAATTGAGGTCTCTGTGCCAAATCCGACGTGCCAACCACTACTGAACTGGAAATCATACTCAGTCAGTCGACCAGTGATTTCACCATAGGTGTCTTTTCTTTTGTAGTAGTGAGCATCGGCCCCAAGCAAGAAATACAAGGGAAGGACATTGCCGATCACAAAATCGTGGCGCAGACTAAAATAAGCCATGTAATACTTTACACCCTTGGCGTTGGCGAAATCGATGTCATATTCAAAGGAAAGGGAACGGCTGACATCGTGACCCATTTTGATGCCCCACATTGGTAAAAGCTCTCGCACGCCCTCGATGTCATAGGGCAGAAACGATCCTGTTTTCAGTCCCAAATCAAAATAACCATTGCTGTTACTTTGTGGTGTTGTGGTTTGATCTTGAGCCCATGCTGTCTGACAACAGAATAACAAAGGCAGGAAAAAAAGGAGTGACCGACTCGGATGTCTTTTCATGAGAGCTTAAGTATATCAAAGGCTTGGGCGAAGGGGACCTTATTCAAATGGGACTGGACCATGGTAGGTGTTCTGTTAGGAGGTCCTAATATAATGTGTCCATCTTTGTTTCTCTTGATTGCCACTGACCGCCATGGGCATACTGATTGAGCCAACTCAATAACGATGGTCTTTGTTGCTAGTTTTAAAGGAAGTGTGAAAGCACTTCCTTTTTTTTTGCCTTGTATTCTATTGACTTGACGCTACACGTAATAATATGATCAAGAAAGCTTGAACAAATAAGTCGACCATTGTTTTTAGCTGTTTATCTGATAAAAGAGGATGCGAAACAGCGTCGTGGAAAACAAACAGTGGTGACGAAACGATAAATGGATAGTGAGATGCTAAAAGACCCAAATCAAAAAAAAGAAATGCCTGATGTTGCGACCAGCGAAGCTCCTGAGTTGATGAGCCCATTGGAATGGGTGGGTATGGAAAAAGTGGCTTTGCCCATTGTTCTCTCCCATGGAGCCCAGGTTTTGTGCGAAGCCGATATTTTTGTGAATCTAACCAAGGAAGACGCCAAAGGCATTCATATGTCTCGCCTTTACATGGACTTGCAAAAGGGACTTGAGCATCAGCGCCTAAATATCGCGGGCATCAAAAGGTTATTAAAGGACTTTGTGGATTCGCAGGCTGGCCTAGCTGATGGTGCTAAGGTGGTTTTGCGTTGGCAGGAACTGCATAAGCGAAAGGCTTTGCTCAGTAACAACAAAGGTTGGAAAGAGTACCCGGTTTTTCTTGATGCTCAAATTGTTAATGGGAAAATGGATTTAACTTTGGGATTCTCAGTTTTTTATTCCAGTACCTGCCCGTGTTCGGCGGCCTTAGCACGACAGCTTTATCAACAGGCTTTTGCTAAAGAGTTTTGTGACGACAATCTTTCATTTGATAAAGTGTATGAGTGGTTGGGCAAAAGTAAAATTGCAGCCCCTCATTCGCAAAGAAGTCGGGCTGATATTGAGTTGCTGATGAAAGATTCCGATGCCGATGTCCAAGTTTTGTCTTTTATTGATCAGATTGAAGACCAATTGGCGACACCCGTGCAAAGTGCTGTTAAACGTGAAGACGAACAGGAGTTTGCGCGTCTGAATGGTGAGAACACCATGTTCGTTGAAGATGCCCTTCGAATCATGAAGCATGCCCTTGAAGGTTTTGATTCAGTGGAAAGTTTTCGAGTGAAGACACATCATTATGAAAGTCTGCACGCGCACGATGCCGTGGGCAGTATTCTATCGACTCCTAAAAAATAGAAACGTCTTATTTTGAAACGTCTTTATTGTCGACAGTCTGCACCAAGATGGACGCAGGCATCCTTTATAAGCCTCTGAATTTGCTCTAACAACCCATCTGTTGGCACTATTATTGAAGTTTTAAACGGTATGGGTCTATACAGAATACTTTTGTCTTTTTTTCTGTTGCCATCTCTAGTTTTCGCTGACAGCGAAGCGGAAACACAGTGCCGGCAGCGCTATCAGGATATTTTAGAGAGCTGTGATCAGTACTCTTTTGATAATCAAGAAGTATTACGTTTGAATATGGACCGAGTAAGCCTTGAAGGAGATGCGGAATTATCCAGTCCCTTTTCAATGCAGCAGTTTTATTTTTCGGGCACACGATGTCCAAGTTCGGATAATTATCGTTACCTCAGTTTTGTTTTTAAACAGACAAACTCCCAGGGGCATCCGCAGTGTGCGGTTTGGCGCCACTACCGAGACACTATGGGACAAGAGTGGGTGGAAGAGATCGTTTACCAAGGTGACAATCGGACCCACCTACAGCGTCTGCCGGCAGAGGAGCATCGCAATCAAGATCGCAACCCGGCGTTGGTTCTCGATCCGATAGGTCATAATAGTTTATTGAATCGCCTTGGCCGTTCCGTTAACACGGCTCTTGATTTCATCGGTGGAAGTGATGAGGCGACCGGGCAAGAGGTCGAGACCGAATTTTAGGTTTGCAAGAACTTTGAAGTAGAAAGCACCGACAGGCCTGCCGGTGCTCAAAATGATTTCACTCGATTTTAGTGTCAGTCTTTTCTTTATATTCTAGTACCAGTATTTTACAACGGCGGCTAAGTTTGCTGTGTCAGGTAAGCTGCGCGTGGATACCAGGTAGTTGTAGTTAAGGCCGGCAGAGATCGGGGCATCAAGTAGAGATCGCAGGGGAATATCAAAGCCAATCTGGGGATAATAAACAAAGGCTAATCCCTCATCAGTGGTTGAGTCTTCCCAGGCGGTACCGGCTCCAAGTCCAATGTAAGAATATTCAATAATAGGCAAGTCGCCACCGAAATTATACTTACCTTCAAAAATTAAACTGGTTCGGCTGAAGTTGGCGGCACCATCGGTGTAATAACCATATCCTGCCTTTAAAGAATAGGAAAAGGGTATAATAGGTTGTAAACCAAATTCTAAAGTGTACTGTCCACCAGGATTGTAGGAACCTTCAGGGTTACTGACAGCGGCTCCAAAGCCGATGTGGGGTTGATACAACTCTTCATTTTGTACCACTCGAACTTCCGGCGTGATCGGGCCGGCGATGGCTAGATTTGAGATAAAAAAACTGAGGGCTGCGATAACTGTAAGACGCATCTTCATCATAAAATAAAACTCCTGTTAGCGTTTGCGTGTTCGTTTGTAGAATAGAGGTGAGCCTTGAAATATGGGTCTTTGATATTTCAATATTTCTTATATTTTCTAACACAATCGAAATTGAGAGTTATATCGAGGCGTTAAGAAGTCTCATGGGTCAATTTTTTAGTTTTAAAGTCTCAGCAGCAGGATAGAATCTATTTTCCTTTCTGGTTTTTCGAAGTTTATCGAAATCCAGCTGAAAATTCTGGGAAAAACCCTGGTTTTCGGGCCCAATGACCACATTTTCCTCATAGCCTGGATACTGTGGTGGGGTCACCACTGTTCGACCGTACATGATCCAGTCTTTTGAAACGTCGCCGACGGCTGGAACGATCACGGTGTAGGCGTGATGTTCAACAGCCCGAGCTTGTGCTGTAAAACGGACACGGCGAGTGGCTTCAGCACTTTCGGTCATTGAAGGGACGATAATAAGTTCGGGTTTTAGATCGACCAGGGCTTGGCTCACCTGTGGAGACTCGATATCATAGCATATTAAAATAACCATTGTGCCAAAAGGGGTCGGGATTGATTGGATCTTTTCTCCCTGCGCCACTCCAACCTTTTTTTCCCAGGGAGTTTGGGTCAATTTATTTTGAAAGTGGGCCTCTCCTTGGTCACTGACAAAAACAGCTGTGTTGTAAATCTCTTGTTTAACTTTTCTAGTGGTCGAGCCTCCCACAATATTGACCTTGTGCCGGCGGGCCAACGTTTTTAAGGCCTCGACATAAGCTTCAAAATGTTGATTGATATCCTCCATCATTTCTATTTCGGGTCGTGAGTCGCCGACCGGCCACATATCCAAGGTGACCAGTTCAGGAAATAACACCCATCGACTTCCGGATTGGGAAGCCTGCTCTATTATTGTTTCCATCTTCGCAATAAATTCTTTAAAACTTTTTTGACCTTCGATTTTATATTGAACACTGGTCATGGGGGTCATTGAAACTCCAGGGGGAAGGGGAGAATTGGGAATGGCGTGCGGTGCTGTCGAGCAAGCCGTGAGAGCAAAGCCAATAAGGCCACTCAATAAAATGTGAAAAACAAGAAGAGACCGGCGCATACCCAATAGTAGAAGGCTTTGTGAGGAATTGTCAAAGACCGAGACCCGATCGGATCGTGATCGATGAAGGCATGCAAGAATTTCTTGGTTTGTGAATAAAGATTCACAATTAATAGGACGAAATCAAATGACCCGGTCGCGCCAGTCCAGTAGAACTTTACCTGTGCCCTCAACAAATGAGAAAAAATTAGACAACAGCAGCGCCGAATTTCTCGCCAGGATTCTCGACACTCAATTTGAGGGACCCGGTGGGTTTCGTTTTGGTTTGGATGGTCTTTTAGGTCTGATCCCGGGAGTGGGCGATTTTATCACCAATTCAATGGCCTTTGCTATTGTTGGTGAAGCGGCTCTTAAGGGCTATCCGTTAAGTGTTTTGTTGCGCATGATTGTGAACATACTCATTGAGAATGTTGTCGACATTGTGCCCTTGTTCGGTAGCCTTTTTGATTTTTTCTGGAAGGCCAATATTCGTAACGTTCAGTTGATGAGACGTTACCAATCCCAACCTCAAAAAATGGAAAGACGGTCCAAGTGGTTTGTTGCCGGTTTTGTTCTGTTTCTGATTCTTCTGTTTGTTGCTCTAACCACTTTATCAATTTTACTTGTGTTATGGATGATTCGTGAAATCCGCTAATTGCAAAGGAGAACCTATGAAATTAGAAATGAATACCGACGATCAGAAAAAGCAGAGTCATGACAAAAATGTGCCACCTGAGAATCAAGTGGATGGTAAAGATAAGCCCCCTGAGCCTGAAAACCCTAAGAAATTGGACAAGCAGAAAAACCTAGACTTCGAAAAAAGTTCCGACGAAGAATAGATCCAGTGACAGTTCTTGAAAAGCGGGTGCTTTAAGAGGCTTTTTTATAGCTGTCGTAGGGACTGATTTTTCGAACCAGAGATAGAACTTTGCCAACCGAGATCGGTTGCTGTTCAAAGGGCACAGGGCCATAAATTTGCTTCAATCTCTGGAAAAGATCGGGTCCGTTGTCTTGTAAAAGTTTTGGATTCCGAAAGTAAAACTCGCTAGCGACTGCAAACAGCTCTTTCGCATTGGTCAAAGCGTAGGCTCCCAAAGCAAAGGAGTCACCTTGATCCTCTAAATAGTGACGGCGAAGCTTTTCCCACTCACTATCTCCATGGAACGAAAAAGAATACAGGTTTTGAAAATCGATGACGTGAGCCAGTTCGTGAATAAAAAGGTTTTTCCCCTGATGGGCCATGTACTCAAGATGCTGGACCCAGGACAAATGAATGGAGAATTGGTCGACTGGGATGACGTCATCCCAACGTTGGCAAAACGTTTGCATTCGTTTGATCATCATTTCGGGAGCTACCAGATTGTCCAGCAGACCCTGCTCTTGAGGACTTGCTGATTTTTTCTTGGCAGCGATCGTTGCCTCAGTGTAGTTTTTCTCAATAAAATCCTGAGTTTTTTTCAAGAAAGTTTTCCAGCGCGTCAGGGACTGATTGTCCATGCCCTTTTTTACACTTTCGAAATGCTCTTCGAGGGACAATGTTTCAAGATAAAAATGTTTGTTGATATTTTTAAAGCCACGGGATGGTCGACCGTCAATAAGGCTTTGGCCCTCGGGGTTATTTATCAAGGCTTCCTCTAGTGGAGGACGATTGATGACCCAGTTGGTTAGCTCGATAGAGGCGCGCACTGTCGAAAGATCTTCGACAAATCCCCTTGGCCCCCGTGGGTACATAAATCCGGCCGCCTCTGTTTCTTTTGGAAGGTAAGTTGGGTAAACGATGATAGATCGGAGTTGGTGGAGTTTATGTCTTTGTTTTTCCATAACTTTGGCAACGTCAAAGGAAAGTAAAAACGAAATCTCACGATTGAGAGGCTCTCCCGTGTTACCAATAAAATTCAGTGTTTTTTCAATGTGAAGAGCTGAATCTATGTATTTGTCATAGATGGCTTGAAAATTATCTTCGCCCAGATAAATCTGAAGATGAGGCAGAAAGCTTTCAATCTCACTCTCATCCAAAATTTGTTTTTCGATGCGAGGATTGTCCCAACTGTGGGGACTGATTTCTTTCGCCGCCAAGGCTCCGGAAAGTTTTTTAAATATCTTATCAAAAAGACCCATACATACTTTATCGGTGTTTACTGGGTGGCATCAACTGGTCTTTGGGAGAGACAAAGAGACGTTGGCCTGCGAACCAGCCACAGTTGTTAATTTTTATTTATCAAAAAGATTCAGCCAATCAAAAAACAGGGATTTTTCTTCGTGAAAATAATAACCGATCGAAAACCCAGACTGAACGATGGTCAATCCGCCAGCAAACTGAGAGTCGGGGTCTAAGTTACTGATATCCTGGTTCTCTAGAAGATTCTGCGACTGAATTTTAGCGAAAAAACGCATGTTCCAATGATTAGCGATCCAAGAGTTTAGACCGAATTGCGCAGTGACACCGGTTTTTCCCACCCACTGAGTTTGGTCATAGTTTTGGTCTGAATAAAGACGCAGATAGTTGGTGGCGACAAAAGGGGAAACTTCCAAAAACAGCTCTCCGACCGGCAAGATAAAGCTCATGCGTGGACCGTAGCCGAGGCTAATAAAAACCCAGTCGAGCTTCAAATCTTCGAGACTGGCTTCGGCCTTGTCAAATTCTACCTGATTATAAGAGATATTAAAGTCGGGATAGAATCGAAAGTAAAAACTCCAGGGGGTTCGTTTTCGAAAGTGAAGAACACTGGTCAGGCTAAAATTTGATAAAAAACTAAGTGCCGATCGAGTTCCTCTGTCGGCACAGTAGCGCAATACGCCGTCGGGTTGGACAGCACAGCCGCCGTAAAAAGTTTGCTGAGTTCCTAAAGAGACCGTGTTCGGGACGACATCAAAAAGCTCGGTGTAAAACCAAAACCAGTTTGATTGACTGACTTCAGACTCAACATTCGGAATGGTGTAACGCTTAACAACCTTCTCGTTGTATGGGCTATAGATATGCACTTGGATCTCTTTGGCATAGCTATCGTAGTCACTGAAAACCAAATGCGTCACTTTTTCTTTATGGAGAAGCTCATTGAAGCTATCAGCATCTTCCGGAAGGGCGGCGGATTCGTTGTCAAATCCCATTCCGACAACCACACTGTAAGTTTTTTCAAAGGGAAGAACAAAAAGTTCAGGCCTTTGATGGGCGAGCCATTTCTGTACTTTGCGACCCATAAAACGACTATCAACACTGTTGGTGCGAGTTGTGGGTAAAATAAGCAATCGGGAGTCCGTGTTCAGTTGGTATTTTCTCGACTTATCAATACGATCCACAGTCTCCCAGGAAGCTCCGGTCATATAGTCCACCAGCCAGCCGATCGGGGTGTAGGGGTAAAGAAAAATGTTTCCAGCGAAAGATTGGCCCCAGCGGTAGGATGTTTTTAACTGAACATTTTGCTTTTGATCGCCTTTGATGAAAGTCAGTTTTGGGCGTTTTGAGCGGGTCAGGTGAACGGTGGTGGCGCCAGTGCCCACTTTTTCATTATCATAGTGAATTTCAGTCTGTGTATCGGGAGGAACCACACGCACGTACTGATGACGATTGGTGATCGAGGCGCAGCCGGCAACAACTGACACCGTTAGAATAAAAAAAAGCGGCCGATAAAAAAACATGGAGTTCTTTTATCTTGCCGCTTCAACGGGATGCGATCAAATAGATTTTGATTGCAAAACTTTTATGCGTTTTTCCAAAGGGGGGTGGGTTGAAAACCACTCTGAAAATTTTGATTTGTTGTTAATTTTCATGGATTGAAAAGCCGCCTCTTGAGTTTCAACAGACTCCACATGGCCGCGCAATTTTTGTAAGGATGCGACCATAACCGGTGTTCCCGCAAGTTTCGCTCCGCCTGCATCGGCGCGGTATTCTCGCCAACGACTGAAAGCGGCAACTAGAGGGTAGGCGGCAAATGCGACGAGCCCGTAAACAAAGGTGAAAATCATTTGTCGAACAAACCAATTGTCGGCAATTCCACGGCTGCTGTCACCCCGAAGAGCGCCGGCGATCACATTGGTAACCAGGATACTGACCAGGTAAGTGAAGGCATTCACCACACCTTGAACAAGGGTCATTGTCACCATATCGCCGTTAGCGATGTGAGAAATCTCGTGAGCTAGAACACCTTGAACTTCATTATCATCCATTTTCTGCAGAAGACCGGTGGATACAGCCACCAACGAGTTGCTTTTCGATGGGCCCGTGGCAAAGGCGTTGACCTCTTGGCTTTCGTAAATACCCACTTCCGGCATTTTCGGTAAACCGGCTTGCTTGGCTAAAGTGTGAACCTTATGAACCAAAGGAGCAAACTGGCCGCGGGTGTCGACGATTTGCACGCCCATCATGGTTTTGGCCATCCACTTTGATAGGAAAAGGGAGATAAAAGAACCTCCAAAACCAATTAAAAGTGAGAAAACCAGAATGTTTCCATAGTACCCTTGGGGGACCAGGCCAGCGGCTGCCAGCAGGTTGTAGACCACAATGACCGAAAACATGACTAAAATATTTGTTAAGAAAAACAGGAAGAAACGCTTCATTTCTCAACCTCCTAATATCCCTTTTATTATGAGGTCTTATTGGAAGTCGTCAAGGTCCCAAGAAATGCGGGAGCTGTTTTCACAAAAAAAAAGGGAGGCCGCCGGGGTATTATTTACTGAAAATGGAGTGTCCTCTGAGATTTGCGCCCTCTGAGGGGAGGGGATCGACCATTCAGTGAGGGTTTGTCTGACCAGGGTGACGGGGAGAGTTAAAGGCAAAAAAAAGGAGCCTCGAGGCTCCTTTGTTGTTTCGTAAAAAATGCAATGGGATTAGAAATCTTCCTCAAAAGAAACATCCCCGCTCACTCCCACTTGGTAGGCTGACACTTTTCTCTCAAAAAAGTTGGTTAATTCCTGAACGTCTTGCAACTCCATAAAAGAAAAGGGGTTTTTCGAACCGTAGCGCTTGGGAATATTTAAGGCTTCCAAGCGTTGATCGGCTACGGACTCAAGGTAAGTTCGCATGTCTTTCATGGACAGTCCGGCGATTCCTTCGGCGAGCACATCTTCAGCAAAGGCCATCTCACATTCCACCGCCTCTTCGATCATCAGAGTGATCATGTCGTTCATCTGTGGAGTGAAAATATCCGGGTCTTCTTTACGAGCGGTGTGCACCACTTCTAAAGCAAAGTTGATGTGGCAAGACTCATCACGGAAAACCCAATTGGTTCCGCTGGCAAGTCCATCCAGCAAGCCTTTTGATCTTAGGTAATAGACGTAAGCAAAGGCACCAAAGAAGAATAAGCCTTCGATACAGGTGGCAAAGCAGATCATGTTCATTAAGAATTTACGACGGTCTTCTAAAGTTTCCACTCGGTCCAAGTTATCAATGGAATCCATCCACTTAAAACAGAACTCAGCTTTCTTTTTGATCGACGGAATATTGTCAATGGCAGCAAAAGCTTTGGCGCGTTCGGCGTGGTCTGGAATATAGGTATCAAGAAGAGTTAAATAGAATTGAACATGTAAAGCCTCTTCAAACAGCTGGCGGGAAAGGTAAAGGCGCGCCTCAGGGGAATTAACATGTTTGTAAAGGTTCAAGACCAAATTGTTGCCGACGATGGAATCACCGGTCGCAAAAAACGCCACCAAGCGATTGATCAGGTGTCGTTCGGCGGGGGTCATTTTATTCTTTAAGTCACTGGTGTCTTTCGAAAAATCCACCTCATCCACAGTCCAAGTGTTTTTGATGGCATCCTTATACATTTCGTAAAACACAGGATACTTCATTGGGCGTAAGGTTAAATCAAATCCAGGGTCTAATATCATCTTTCTCAACTCCTTTTCAAAAGTCTCTCAACGGAGGAACAAAATTAAATTCAAACTAAGGGCGCGCCGACAGGCGAGCCCCATGGCGCGCCTATTGGCACGCCTCACACGACTCAGGGTTCTCTAAAGAACAGACCAAAGCCTCTTCATCAGTGTACTCTTTGCGCTTGGTGGTGATTGTAGTTTTATTGATTCGCGTGGCCGGACGACTTCTTAGATAGTAAGTCGTTTTTAACCCTTTTTTCCAGGCATACATATACATGGAGGACACTTTCCCAATCGTTGGGCTTTCCATAAAAAGGTTAAGGGATTGGCTTTGATCAATAAAAGCACCACGGTCAGCGGCCATTTCGATAAGGCTCTTCATTGGAAGCTCCCAAGCTGTTCGGTAAACCAAACGCAAAGCTTCAGGGATTTCAGTGATATTCTGAATCGACCCTTCATTGGCTTTGATCTGATCGCGAATGTCTTGCGTCCACAATCCAATCTTTTTAAGGTCTTTCACCAAGTGACGGTTCACTTGCAGGAATTCACCAGAAAGAGTTTCTCTTTTAAACAGATTGGAAACCTGTGGTTCGATCGCTTCGTAACAGCCAGAAATACTGGCGATGGTGGCGGTGGGGGCAATCGCAATAATCAAAGAGTTGCGCAGACCATGTTTTTTGATCTCAGCCTTTAATTTTTCCCAACGCTCGGGACGCTCGGGCTCCACACCCCATAAATCAAACTGCAATTCGCCTTTGGCGGCTCGAGTCTCGTTGAAGTTCTCATGGGCACCAAGTTCGGCGGCCAACTCACACGAGGTTTGAACAGCCGCGTAGTAGACCTCTTCTTGAATCTTCTTCGAAATCTTACGAGCATCGTCGCTATCAAATGGAAGTCCCAGTTTAAAGAAAACATCCTGGAGTCCCATGCAGCCAAGGCCCACGGGGCGCCATTTGCTATTCGACTTCTTGGCCTTATCAATAGGGTAAAAGTTGATGTCGACGACACGATCGAGAAATTTAACAGCGGTGCGAACCGTCTCGCGAATTTTACGATAGTTGACTCCGTTTTCGGTCACGTGATGGGAAAGGTTGATCGATCCCAAGTTGCAAACCGCCGTTTCTTTATCATTTGTGACCTCTAGAATTTCAGTGCAAAGATTCGATAGGTGAATCACGTTCTTCTTCTCTGAAGTCTGATTGCTTTTTAAGTTGGAGTGGTCTTTGAAAGTCATCCAACCATTTCCGGTTTGTGCCAATGACTTCATCATACGCTGATACAGATCGCGGGCTCGAACTTGGGTTTCAAACTTTTCTTCCTTTTCAGCGGCTGTGTAGATTCGCTCGAACTCTTCGCCGTAAGTGTCTGTTAAATCGGGCATTATTTTCGGGTCAAATAAAGACCACATGCCGTCCTCTTCAACTCTTTTCATAAAAAGGTCAGGCACCCAGTTGGCCAGGTTTAAGTTGTGAGTTCTTTTGGCTTCGTCACCGGTGTTTTCTCGCAACTCAAGAAATTCTTCGATGTCGGCATGCCATGTCTCGAGATAGACGCAGCAAGCGCCTTTTCTTTTTCCACCTTGGTTGACGGCCGCCACCGAGGAATCCAAGGTTTTTAACCAGGGAACGATTCCATTGGAATGTCCGTTAGTGCCTTGGATCAATGAACCGCGTGAACGGACGCGGTGATAGGCCACTCCGATGCCGCCGGCAAACTTTGAAAGAAGGGCGATATCTTGGTATTTTCCGTAGATTGAGCGTAAGTCATCCTGGGGTGAGTCTAATAAATAACAAGAAGACATCTGAGGATGCACGGTTCCCGAGTTGAAAAGGGTCGGGGTGCTGGGCAGATAGTCTAAGTTGGATGTCAGTTGGTAAAGCTCAATAGCTTCTTCAGCAGAATGGGCTAAACCACAAGCCACACGCATGAAAAAGTACTGAGGGGTCTCGAAAACATCACGTGTTTGTGGATCCTTAAGCAGGTAGCGATCATAAACTGTTCGCAAGCCGAAATACTGAAATTTTTCATTGCGCCGACGTTTGATTGCCGCTTCTAGGGTCTCTTTGTTTTCTTTAACGAAATCCAAAGTCTTTTGAGCGATCAACCCACACTTTACACCGTACTCAACGGACTCACTGAACGACATCACGCCTTTGTTTTTGACCTCTTCTTGAATATAGATGCTTAGAAGCCGGCTGGCCAAAAGCGAATATTGAGGCTCTTCACCAATAAGCATGGCGGCGGTTTGAATGCTGAGGTTGTCCAATTCTTTTGTGGAGGCTCCGTCATACAATCCACTGATCGCTTTGATAGCCACTCGGTGGGGATCAATTTCTCGTAGATCCTCGGAGCACTCGGTCACTCGTTTGACGATTTTTGTGACATCAACAGGTTCTAAACTGCCGTTTCTTTTTCTCACTCGCATGAGATTTTCCTGTGAACTTTTGCTGGCTTTCGCTCGCGTTGTTTTTTCTTTTGTTGCTTCCATCTTTAGCCCTCCCCACTGGCTTGAAGTTCGATCACCTAGATCTTAGTATGGAAAATTTAGCGTATAAGACACTAAAAGAAGGCCGAGGCCTCCTTTTTTGTTTCCTGATTTTAGTCCTAATTTTTTTATTTAGATAACTAAATCTAGGTTTTTCTTTTTCCGCTAATACTACATCTAGGTGTGATGTGTATCCCTGATTAAAGACGGTAGTTGTACAACCTAGGGCTGTCAAACAGGATTTGTAAAGGTCTAGGGATTTCAGCGAATTTAAAGAACTGTCAGGTTTTAACGGGCTTATTTGGCTCATTTTCTAGACACTTGTATAGGAAAAAACAAATTTTTTTTTGCTCGATGTTGAGAGTTTACAACTGTGATTTGCGTTAATTAATGGCAAAAACTTTTCGCTTAATTTGCAAGCAGCAAAAGCCGATAGGGGAGTATGTCTGGTTATGATAAATGGTTCCGATTCTCTCTTAATTTTTTTATTTTTCTAATGTTCTTTCAGCTAGGAAGTCTGTTGGTTTTGCGCAGCAGCTACAATCAGGCGCAAAACTACGTCAAAGACAACCAAGCCGAGGTCAACTTTCAATGTGGTGATTTTAACAAAGACGAAAACTATTGGGATCTTTCGAAAAATCAGCCAGAACTCTTATCATCTTGTATCGACTTGGATTGTCCCCAGTCTTTGTACAAAGGTCAGAAAGTTGATAACCAAGACACTGATTTGCACGTTCTTTCCGTGGAGAAGCCTTGGCCCTATCAGTGGGAAGGCATGAATTTGAAGCGGGGAAACTTTGTCGACGTAAAAATCGCTCAAAACGACAAACCGCTGAAACTGGTACTGGTCAGTCAAAGCTTTATGCTTTGGGATTTACAACTGGAAACCGGTCGCTCCACATTGAAGTCAAAAGCTAGGGAAAAGATCGATGAACAGCCTATCAGTTTGGATTCGTTGACCGCTTACATTGACCCTGAAAGTTGGAACATCTCTTACCCCAGGCCGATTGAGGAAGTGATTATCATAGCCCCGGATTTGGTTTGGATTGAAGGCTTAGACTCATCGACGAAGGTGACCTATTTTGACCAAAAACAACTGTGTGCTTATCCCACCGCTTGGGAAGAGATTCACAATCCCGAAAACCAATTTCGTCGCCTGACCTTGGCTTTACAGGAATACACCGGTCTTCATGTCAGCAGTTTCCAAGGGCGAGAGATCGGCCGTCAATTTAAGGTTCCCTTTCGCAATCTCCTTGCTGAGAAACGCCAAGAGGAAGAAGCTTCTGGTCGAGCACTGGCCTCACAGAGCCCCGATGAATTGGGTCTTCAATGGGAGCGTCAGGGTGATCAGTTGCAAGCGACATCCTATCGCTACAAGCGCGATGGTCAGATTCATCAATTGGCAGTTCCCGACAAAACCACTCAAGCCTTTTTTGAAATGGCCAACGGCACGTTGTTTGTGATCAAAAATCATCAATTTGGCACTTGGGATGACCATCAAAAGAAATTTCAACCTTTGCACCTGCCATTGGGTATGCCGGCCATGTACTGGCCGACGGCGATGACATTCAATCCTCTCAACAGTGAACTTTTGGTTTACAACGATGATCGTGGGGGTGAGGTCTTTGCTTATAATGTTGTCACTAATACCTGGCGGGTTTTTGCCCAGCGGGTGGGTTACAGTTTGATGGCCATTCATTTCGACACCCAACGACGAAAACTGGTGGGAGCCCGTTATTTTGGCAAGAAAATTAAGGAACTGGTGATGTTAAACGAGCAGGGTCGGACTTTGAAATCTCTGCCTTTGCAGCAACCCTTGGATTTTTCCAAAAGTCGCTGGCGGGCGAAGCTCACCGCGAAAGGGCAGGATCTCTGGTTGAAAGTGCATCATCCGGTCCAGCCTGATGGCGACCTCCATCCTATCCAGGGCTCTTAATTCTCACTTGGCTAGAGAACAGCCTTACGGTAAAACCTCTCTATGCCCGAGGTTTCAAACAAAAAGAAGACAGTCCTAAGCGCTAGCACCACCACCGGTGACCTGACCTTGGGAAATTATATTGGTGCGATCAACAATTGGGCCAGTATGCAGGAGCAATACAACTGCTTTTACATGGTCGCCAATTTACACAGTTTGACTGTTTATCAAGATCCCAAAGCATTGCAAGAGCGGACTCTGAGTTTTTTTGCACAATATTTAGCCTGTGGGCTGGATCCCGATAAAAACGTGGTCTTCGTACAATCCCACGTTCCCGAGCATGCCGAATTGTGTTGGGCCCTTAATTGTATTGCTCCGATGGGTGCGCTGAATCGCATGACCCAGTTTAAAGAGAAGTCTGAAAAAACGCGAGAGATCAATAATGGCCTCTATTCTTACCCAGTTTTGATGGCGGCTGACATCCTTTTGTACCAGGCGGATCTGGTGCCAGTAGGGGCCGACCAGAAACAGCATCTGGAATTGACCCGCGACTTGGCAGAAACCTTTAACAAACGCTACAGCCCCGTTTTTAAAATTCCCGAGCCTTTTATTGGAAAAACCGGTGCTCGAATCATGTCATTGCAGGATCCGACGGCCAAAATGTCGAAATCTGATGAGAATCCTAAAGCTTTTGTTTCCATTATCGATCCACCTAAAAAGATCCAGAAAAAGATCAAGGCGGCGGTGACCGACTCCGATCCTGATGCTCGCATCGTTTATGATCCAGACAAAAAGGTCGGTTTGGCCAACCTTATGACAATTTATTCCGTTCTAAGCGGCCAATCCATGGCCGATATCGAAAAAGAATTTGATGGCAAGATGTATGGTCATCTTAAAGTGGCTCTGGCCGATCTGGTTTGTGAGACCTTTCAGCCTGTGCAAGAGAAGTACAACGATTTGATGAACAATCAGGATCACCTTTTAAGCATTATGAAGAAAAATGCCGAGCGCGCTCGCGAAGTGGCGGCAAAAACCCGTCAAAAGACCTATGAGGCCTTAGGATTGGTTGGCCTTTAAGCAAAAAAAAGGGCGTTCTTTTCTGAACGCCCATGGGTGATATCAAATAACGTCTTCAACTTTTAACTTCCGCTGGATTCACTTCAACACGAATTTTAACTTCAACTTCAACTTGCCCAAAACACCCTTAATATTCTCTGAACCAATAACCACACAACAGATATTAAGATCGTACGTAAACCCGAATTGATCGTCCTAAATTCCATATATCGGACCAAAAGAGGTTCCTCTTTGGTAATCAGAACCTATTGGTCCGTAACAAATGGAAAATAGGGTGATTTCTTAGCAAGCATGTTAAAACAAATTATGTTTATGCTGATGTTTTTTCAGAAATGCGAATTCGGTTGCGCAAAGCTCTTAAAGCCTCAGGGTCTAGGATGTCGTGTTTGTATTGTTCGAGAAGACTGAGTGCGGAGGCCGCATCGGTGCCCGAATGGTCTGGGTTTTCGATAGCGAGATGACAGAATTCATCAGCAGTTTGCACAATTTTAGCCATCGGAGAGATACGGGCTTTATTGAGTCCTCGTGGAAAACCCTGTCCTAATATATTTTCATGATGTTCGTAGGCGATGTTGATCACTTCGCTGGGGATCGATTTGATGTTTTCAAGGAGATTGCGGCCCCGTTCGCAATGGGTCTCGAGCAATGCTTTTTCGGAAAAAGTCAGATCCGATTGGGGTTTATTAACGATCTCGCGATCAATCTCACGCTTTCCAATGTCGTGAAGAAGTCCACCAATACTCAGTTTGTAAAGATTATTGCCAGAGTTCCATCCCATCTGCTGGGCGATCATCACTGAATACAGACTGACACCCAAACTGTGAGCATATAAAAAATCGTTGTGCTGATTCAGAATTTCTAGGAGCTCAACACCATCTTTTTCATCCATAAGGGCGTTGATACTGGTGCAGATGTAAGTGTGGGCTTCATTGAAGGTGTCTTTGTTGACGCCACGAACGAATACACTTTCTAGAATGACCTCGTTGGCCGCTGCTAAGATCTTTTTCTTTTTGCTGGTAGGGAGTTGAGAGCTGGCGCTCACGGCTTGGGCCAGTTGAAGGTTGTGATCGACAATGATTTTGTAGTCGGCCGTTCGCACAAAGAAATACTTCAAGCCTTTTTGCAAATAGCGCCGAAATTGAGCCTCGTTGACGGGATCTTTCTTTTTAGCCACTTGCACGTATTTGTCTTTACCCAGTCGAATATAAACGTTCATCTTTAAGTGCTTTTGACTCACAAAATCGGCGAGGAGAACTCGACAGTATTCGGAGGGTTGAATCTTGATATCGAGGAGCTCCGGATTATGAACCTTCTGTTCGTTGGGTTCTTCATCAAGTTTTAGAACAGTGTGGACTCTTTCAAGCAGATCCTCTTGGTCAACGGGTTTAAAAAGGCAGCCCTGCATCCGATAATTGTCCAAACCTTTTTGCTCTAAACTTTCCGGCGACCCGGTCAAGATGATGAACGGTGTCGGCGATTGTCGCTCCGGTTTACGATCATAAATGCGACGCACCCATTTGACGAACTCCACTGACGACTGCCCAGGCATATCCAACTCGGAGACAATGACATCCACCGATTCGGCCTCCAAAATTTGCTTGGCCACTTGAAAAGATTCGGCAAATGACACCTTGAAGCCGGCTTCAAGGAGAACTGAAGCTGACTGTTGGCGAGTCTCTTTGTCATAGTCGACAATTAAAATTTGCAGATCAGACAGTTTTTGTCGGGGTGCCGGTTGTTGACTCATAAATGACCCTTTCATTGGGTTCTTATCGGAAAATATCCACATTTTCCAAAGGCTTTAGGTTGAGTTCAAAAGGCATTAAAAAGAGACTGACAGTTTTTCTGGTTCAGAATGAGGCAAAACAATGAAGAGGGTGGAGGCTGAGGGATCCGGGACAGGATGGGTGATCGGCTAGGGGCTGCATTGGCCGTTAACGCAGTTCAAAAAAACTTGCCAAAATGTGTTTTAGTGTACTAAAACAATAAAACAAAAGGTGAGGCATGAAAGACGCTTTCAACGGTCGCGACCGGCAGGTCAAAAAATTATTGCAAATACTCGTCG
>CAZPOV010000014.1:82296-96374 GCA_964588335.1 uncultured Pseudobdellovibrionaceae bacterium
GACGCTTTCAACGGTCGCGACCGGCAGGTCAAAAAATTATTGCAAATACTCGTCGATATTGATGATTTGGCCACTTGCCGTAACTTTTTGTACGACCTGTGCACCCCCGCTGAGTTAAAATCAATGGCCGACCGCTGGGAAGTGGTACAAAAAATTTCCGAAGGTCAAAATTATCGCGACATCGCCAAGACCACCGGCTGTTCAACAGCCACCATCACGCGCGTGGGACGTTCTTTAAAGTACGGTCGAGGTGGCTATCAGTGGGCTCTGGAGCGGGAGAGCTGATGATCTTTCGTTTCTGGCTTTATTTCGCACTTTTGGTTATTTGTGGTGCCTGGGGATGGCAGCCACGGCGTTGCGCCGACGTTTACCAAACCCAGTCAATGCAAGCGTTTCGTGAAGGGGGCGAAACGGCTTCGGTTGTCAGGAGTATAGAAGATCCGGGCCGCTTGCTCCGGCAGAATTTTGAGATCGATTACCGAGGGTCTGCGACCTTTGACATTCTCCGTATTTTCAATCGCATTCAAAATGAGTATCCACGGGGTTGGATTCGACGCAGCAAAGACTTTACCGAATTCGCGATTCCAGAGGGTCGCTGGAACTGGCAACACCTGTTTAAGAAAAGTTTCGAAGAGGTGGTCGAGCAGCTGTCGGCCTCCAAAATTCAAAGAATCGATTTTTTTGCCAATGGCTATCGAGAAATTCGAAGAGAAGGGGAACTTTTATTTGATTTTGAAGTTCGGCGCAATGAGCAGGGAGAAAAGGTATACATTCTGCGCATCGACCCGCGCATCATTGAATTGGTCGATTTTCATTTGGAGCCGGCCATTGCCAACATGTATCTGGAGTCGGGTCTTTTTAAAACCATTTTTTATAAATAAAGTTGTGGTAGTAAAAAAAACAACAAATAAGAAAGGGGTAGAGCACCCCTTTCTAAAATGAAATATCAATTGGATTTGGTTACAGGAACAGGACGCAAATTCACCTGAAAAAGTGGACCGTCGAGGCTTGTACCGGTGACCCCACCAACATAGGACAGAAAAACAGGCTCGCCGACTAAACGAATGTCAACCATAAACAAATAGCCGCCGCGCTCTTCAACATCGATTGGATAGGCTTGCCATTGTTTAACCGTCGCTGATTTATCGAATTTGGCCACAACCAGAAGGTACTCAGTGTCTTCGCCTTTTTTGATAATAACCACGGGTTTTGTGATCATTCCACGGTCATTAATTTGACCAACACAAACACTTTCTGGATACTCAGTGTTGGACATGCCATTCAGGGAATTGATTCCACACTCAGTGGTGACAATAGAACCTTCTGGCTTCAATTCCGCTTGCGCAGAAGCCGAAAATACCAGTAGGGCTGTTAAAATAATAGATTTCATAAGGGTCTCCTTTTTGTTAAGTTTTCAAAGAAATCTATATCACTCCCCCTTTTTCAATTCTTAAGATGTTTAGTGAATAGAAAATCTTTCATGAAGCTTTCTGGTTTTAAAAAATTCTTCTTTATTCTGTTGGCACTGCAAGTATTTCGCACAGATGTTTTTTACAAGATTGTTAACAACTGGTTTTTCACATGGATTCAAACAATGATCGCAGAGGGTAGGGATTGAACTCTCCCAAGTAGTAGCTTGCATCTTTCAACTCTCCAGGTTGTGGCCTCCAGCCACGCTGAAACTCAGAAGTGAAATGGCGGTGGTCTTGATAGTCTTTAAGATAGTCTCGTCCGGGGATTAGGCGTAACATAATGCCTCGATCATTGATCAGACTGGCATCAAACATTTTCTTTAAATAAGTCAATGTTTCGGTGGGGCGATCTGTGGAGTCCAGGTCATAGATTCTTCCTTGGTAACGAACTACGGCGTGAAAATCCCAAGACTCCACGTAATGCACATTGCGATGGGGATAAATCACTAGATCACCCCATGGGTTTTCCTTCGTCGGAATGATGTAAACAACTTCGACCTGTCGGAGGTCAAAACCGCTCTGTTTCATGACCGACAAAAGGTGTTTGACGTTGGCATCGCAAAAGCCTTCTTCATAACGGCCCTCCCACTTCATGTTGGCCATGATCTGCACAAGGCTACTAGCCACTGGAGTGGGTTCATAAAGATCTCGACATTGAAAGCTCGCCGCTAAAGGCAGAGCCATCGTTAGGCTGAAAAACCATATCACCATTAACTTCACCATGGTTTGTTCTATCAAAACGGTAAGGGTGAAGTTAGTGGCCTTGTAACTATAACAATGTTGGTGGTTTCTTTGACAGGGCTTAGTTGTTCAAAGCCCCGGCATTGATCCAATCTTTGATCTTGGTTTTCTCGGCGGCACTCAGTGGGGCCTGTCCCCGAGGCATCGAGTCATCAAGAACACGAAGATAAAGGTCACTGCTGTCAGCATCACCTGCTACAACTTCTGATACTACAAGATTGTAATCGTCCATTCCATAGTTGCCACTGGGGTTGCCTCCGGAATGACAGGCGATACACCTCGGACCAAAAATGGTTTGATTCAATTCAGTAAAAGTCGGTGGAGCGGGCGCCGCCTCAACAGTCACCACCACTTGGTCAGATCCAAGTCCTCCATCGTCATCGGTGACCGTCAATTCAAATTGATACTGACCCTCAACCAGATTGGAGGCGGTCAAATTGGCTGTGGCGACTCCGGTAAGAGTGGCTGCGCTGGGTCCTGTGAGTTGGCTCCAAGCATAGGCGGCTATAGTCCCATCGGCATCGGTGGCGCTGCCGTTGATTGTGATCATTGCGGTAGGAAGTGTGATGGTTTGGTCAGCTCCGGCATTGGCCACAGGTAATACATTGTCAGGCGGACTCACCACCACTTTCACCGTGTCAGTCGTGCTATCTCCCGAGTCATCAGTGACCAAAAGTTGAAAATCATAAGTTCCTTCCTGGGTCAGTCCACTCACCATTGTGCTCAAATTAGTGGGGGATTGAATCGTCGCTGTGACCGGTCCACTCACCTGCGACCAAACAGTGGAGGCCACGGTTCCGTCACTATCAGAGGCGGTGCCGGTAAGGGTGGCGGTATTGGCCGGAGAGGTTATCGATTGGTCAGCCCCCGCGTTGGCCATCGGCGCCACGTTGGGTTGGGGATTGATGGTGAGGACCACAGTATCCGACGAAACAGCACCCAGGTTGTCGGTGGCCTCGAGCGAGAAAGTGTAGGTTCCTGCCACAAGGTTTGAAACCGTCAGAGCTGGAGTTTGTGCCCCCGAAAGGCTCGCTAAATTGGGGCCAGAAACTTGGCTCCAGTAAAGACTTTGGATGGTTCCGTCTCCATCATGACTGGTGCTATTGAAGGTGACGCTGGTCACTGGCATCGTTTGAGTCACATCATCGCCGGCATTGACTACAGGAACTTCGTTGGCTGCTGAACCGCCTTGATCTTGAGCACCATTGTCGATCCACTCGGCTATTTTCGCAACATCGCCACTAGAAAGAGGCTGGTTGGGTGGCATTTGTCCAGAGGAGACTTCTAAAAACAGGGTACTGGCCTGTGAATTTCCAGGAACCACTGTGCCGGAGCCAATGATCGCGTCATAGGAGGAGAGATCGATGCCAGCGCTGGCTCCAGGGCCACTGTGGCACTGGGTGCAGCGAGCCGCAATCACACTTTGAAAAACGCCATCAAAACTCTGCGCCGAAAGAGTGTTGTTGCTCACTCCAGTGGATTCTAGGGCTGGGCCACAGTTTTGAAAACCAATAACGAGTAGGGGAAAAACCACGAGTAGAAAAGCTTTGTTGTGTTGCATGATTTTTTTCATCGGTTCTTTAAAACTTTTCATCGAAGGTGATGTGTTAAAATGGAACATTTGAAAGACTAAATTTCTTAAGAACCCATTGAGGGAAGTCTGGGTAGAATCAAATCTGAAGTTGAACAAAAATTTTCCACTAACTTTCAAATTATAAAACAGTCATGCCTAAAAAAGTTTAAAGATCTTCACATATAGCTTGTGGCTATAGGGGTATGAATTTAAAGGATTTGCTGCCTAATAAACTTCTGGCTACTTCTTTTAGGAACCAATAATCCCAAGGGGGGAATTTATGAAGTCTTTATTAGTCACTCTCATTTTAATAGTATCGGCCGGGGCACAGGCTTCATTGCCGGAAAGCTATGCTGTCGTTGCCAATCGAGGCGATTCGAGTTTATCGCTGATTGATTCGGCCCGCTTGCAAGTGGTGAAAACCATCGACGCTCAAAGTGTGGGTTTTGAATTTGAACCGATGTACGCATCACACCTTCGCTCGGCCAAAGTTTTTGTTGTGGGTGATCGAAAGGGGAGTAAGCTTCTTATATTTGATGACTCAACCGGTAAGCTTTTAATGATTCAACCGGTATCTAAAGGTGTTTTTCATCAATGGGCGCAGCCCGATGACAACGAAGTGGTGATTGCTACCGATGGTGACCTCGGAGCCGACTTGATAAAGATTGAACGAAACCAAGATGGAACAATTGCGCTGACCAAACGTCATTTCTCAATTCCGCAAAACCATGCCGGCTCTGTTCCTCATGATGTGGTCATTGATTCCGACTTTTTCTACCTGACGGCTCATGCCACCGACTCTTCGGGAAAACAATTTGACAAAGTTTTTAAAGTGAATCGAGGGAGCTTAGCAGTTGAAAGCGTTGTTGAGTTTTCCGACGATGTTCATGTCGGATTACCTCAAGACTCGCCCTACTTGATTGTTGCCGAGCAAGAAGGAATCATCCATTTTCTCACCAGACACAATATGCAAGTGGTGAAACAGGTGACCGATGTCCCCGGAGCTCACGGGCTTTACTGGAGAAGTGATGCCAGTGTTATCTATAGTGCTAATATCGCTAGTTTCGGCGAAAACTCTCTTTACGTTATAAATAATCAACAATTGGGCCCGGCCAACTTGGTGAGTACCCTAGATTCGGCTTCCGATAAGCCCCATAATTTAGTGGCTGATTTTGACAGTCAGTTTGTCTTTCTTACCCACTCTGGTATGAACAATATTGTCAGTGTTTATGACATCTCCAATGGTACCCAGTTTCTGAAAACAGTGGTCACGGGAGCGAATCCGTTTGGAATTGGCGTTGTAAAACGTTGATTGATTGGAAATACTTAATTTGATTGAAAACCTTTGTCGATAGGAGATTTTCAAGTGAGAACCCACGAGAGCGGGTTCTCATAAGAGGAATCAAGCCATAAGTTTCAATTTGATTAGACTTCGGTAGAAGTTTTAAAAAGAACTGATTACTATCAATCGTAGAAGAAACCGAATGATGATTGGCTTTTGTTTATTGATTGTTTGTGACTGTCCAACCTCCGCCGAGGGCTTGATAGAGTGTGACGTAGGAAATCAGCTGCTTCTGTTTCAATTCAATAAGTTCAATCTGGGATTCCAAGGCGTCTCGTCGAGTCATTAAAACCTCCACATAGTCGGCTCTTGCTGCTTTAAAAAGCGTGTTTGAAATGTCATTTGATTCGGTTAAAAGATTCACTTGTTGCTCTTTCAATTGTAAAGTTTTGTGAATGTTTTCGATTGAAGTCAGTTGATTGGCTACCTCTGTGTAAGCCTTTAACATGACTTGCTCATAATCGAAGACGGCTTGAATCTGTCTGGAGTTGGCTGTGTAATAATCTGCGCGGATGGCATTTCGATTGAGAAGGGGAGCGGTCAAGTTTCCTGCAAAATTATAGAACATTGATTGAGGAGTGATAAAGTGTTCACTGCGGAAAGAGTCATAACCTGCACTGGCCTCAATACTGAGAGCCGGATAAAACCGGGCTCTTGTTGATTTCACATTTAGTTTTGCTGCCTCCAGTTCGTGTTCGGCCTTTCTGATATCTGGGCGATTGGCTAACAGATCCGTCGGAACACCAGAGGATAGATTGCGAGGAGTGATTTTAATAAACTTCGAAGCATCGCGATCGATGGGTTGTGGGAAACGTCCCACTAAAAAGTTAATTTTGTTTTCTGTTTCGATAATTTTCTGGACCAATTCAAATTTGCGACTTCTATTTTTCAAGACTTCAGCTTCAAATCGTTTTACAGCAAGCGATGTCAAGCGAGCCGCTTCCTTTTGAAGCCTTACTAAATCGACAGCTTCCTTCTGAATGGCAATGTTCGACTCAACTATTTCAAGTTGTTTATCCAAAGCCAGCAGTTCATAGTACGTGCTGGCAACTTCGGCCACCAATTTGGTCTGTAAAAAATGTTTTCCATCCACCGTAGCCAGATACTCGTAGACCGCCGCCTTTGAAGCGTTTCGCAATCGATTCCAAATATCAAGCTCCCATGATAGCTGTAAACCGACAGAGTAATTCTGTAGATTTTCCGGTACAAATTTGCCAGGTTCGTATTCTGTTGTCGAGTCAGTAGCCCCTCGATGGGTGTATTCTCCGACTTTTTCAACTCCGGCCTCTGCGCCAAGACCCAATTTCGGTTGGTATTCTCCTTCCCTTGCGATGATTTCATTTTGTGCAATAAACACCTGCTGAGTAAAAATATTGAGTTCCTGATTGTTCTGCAAAGCCAGATCAATCAGTTCGACCAGTGTTGCGTCTTTGAAAAAATGCTCCCAACTGATATTATTCGGTACTCCTGGTGCTTTTTTTGTGTCGACATCTTCGGCGGTCTCTTTTGGGAGACTTGGAAAGTGATTGGGAAGCGCGCGGTTGGCAGGCCGTGGGTCTTGAGAGTTCATCAATGCCGGCACGCATCCTGAACTGATCAATAGAAAGAATATCAACGAACTGAGATTGAGCACGATTGGTTTATTCATGAGTCGTTTCTCCTTCGGTCAACGGTCCTTGGTATTCGTCATGAATAAGTGATTTTCCTTTCACCATGGACGAAAAAATATAATAAAGACCAGGCACGATAATGACCCCAAAGATTGTTCCAATCAGCATACCCCCAAGGGCCGAAGTTCCGATTGTGCGGTTGCCCAGGGCTCCAGGACCTGTAGCGATGGCAAGAGGAATCAAGCCGGCGATAAAAGCAAACGAGGTCATTAGGATGGGGCGAAAGCGGACTTTGGCGCCCTCAATAGCGGCTTCAAGTGTATCCATTCCTTGCTCTTCTTTTTGACGCGCAAATTCGACAATGAGTACGGCATTTTTCCCCAGTAAACCCACCAACATGATGAGTCCAACTTGGGCATAAATATCATTAGCGAGTCCGACCATTTTAATAAGAAGAAAAGAACCAAATATACCAGGTGGCAAAGACAGCATGACGGCCAACGGAATAATGAAGCTCTCGTATTGGGCACACAGAACCAGATACACGAAAAGGAGAACCACGAGGAAAATAAAAAAAGCTTCATTGCCTCGTCCTTCTTCATCAAAGGAAAGTCCTTCCCAGGCCACGCTGTAGCCGCGTGGCAAAGTGGCATTGGCGACTTCTTTAACAGCATTGATAGCATCTCCGCTGGAGTACCCCGGAGCCGGATTGCCGCGAATCGCCGAGGAGTTGTACATATTGTAGCGAGTGATTTCATTAGGTCCTTGAGTTTTTCTCATACTCATAAAAGCTGAGTAAGGCACCATTTCGCCCTCTTCATTTTTTGTATAAAGGCTCATGAGGTCAGATGGAAGTTTGCGAAACTCGGGAGCCGATTGAGTGTAGACCTTGAAAAACTGACCAAAGCGAATAAAGCCCTGCTCGTATGTGCTACCAATTAAAATATTCAGGTTATCCATAGCCTTGCCGATAGAAACACCCTTCTGCATAGCCAGTTCGTTATCAAACAATAATTCATATTGAGGATAGTTGGCGGCGTAGAAAGTGAAAAGACCCGTCAGCTCGGGACGTTGCCCCAGCTCTTTCAGGAATTGTTTGTTCAATTGATCGAACTTTTGGTAATCGGTTTCGGTTGTTTTATCGAGAAGACGGAAAGCCAGGCCGCCGGCCGCCCCATAACCTGGAACCGCTGGCGGTTCGAAGTACTCAACCACGGCACCCAAACTGTGGGTTTTTTTCTCAAGTTCTTCAATAATTTCGTGGACGGACTGATGGCGTTGGGACCAGTGCTTTAAATTGATCAAGCAAGTTCCAGCGTTGGAACCCCGACCTTCTGTTAAGATTTCGTAGCCGGCAAGAGACGAGACTGAATCGATTCCTTCGATTTCAGCAGCGATTTCTTGTAGTTTTCTGGAGATGTCATTGGTGCGCTCTAAAGTTGACCCCGGTGGGGTTTGAATAATGGCATAAATCATGGCTTGGTCTTCATTGGGAATAAAGCCGGACGGAACAATCTTAGTAAGAAAAAGCAGACCGAAAGTGAAAAATACGAAAAATCCAAGGGTGACTAATCTCTTGTTAGCGATTTTGCGTATGAATTGAATATATTTGTCGGTTCCTATATTAAAATAATGATTGAAACGGCCAAGAAAACGAGTCACAAAGTTTTTATTCTTAACTTGGGTATTATCGTGTTTCTTTAAAATCATGGCACACAAAACTGGTGTTAAGGTCAAAGCAACAATCCCGGAAAGAACAATGGCTGATGCCATTGTAATTGAGAACTGACGATAAAATATTCCCACCGGTCCCGTCATAAAGGCGACTGGCACAAACACCGCGGTCATTAGCAAAGTGATGGCAATAATGGCGCCACTGATTTCCTGAAGAACTTTTTTGACAGCCGAGTAAGGTCCAATATGTTCTTCACTCATTTTGGCATGCACAGCCTCAACCACCACAATTGCGTCATCGACCACAATCCCAATAGCTAGAACAAGAGCAAAAAGAGTGATTAAATTGATAGTGAGGCCAAAGCTTTGCATAAAAACAAAAGCTCCAATCAATGATACGGGAACTGCAAGGGTGGGGATGAGAGTCGACCGCCAATCCCCAAGAAAAATAAACACAACCAACGCCACCAAAATAAAGGCTTCAAACAATGTGTGTTGAACCTTCTCGATCGAGGCATCAAGGAAATTGGACACATCGTAACTAATTTTATACTTCATTCCAGAAGGGAACGTTGATGCTTTTAGCTCCTGCAGTTTCTCCTTAACCTCCTCAATAACCTCAGAGGCGTTAGAGCCATAGGTTTGTTTCAGTACGATGGCCGCTGATGGATGACTGTCAACATTCGAGTAGATATCAAAAAACTCGCTTCCCAATTCAACTTTCGCCACGTCTTTCAGGTAGAGAGTCTCTCCCTCATGATTGGCTTTTAAAATAATGTTTTCATACTGCTCTGGTTTGTTGTAGCGCCCCTGATAAGTCAGGACGTACTCGAGAGACTGAGACTGCTTGCCCGAGCTTCGTCCAATTCGACCGGGGCGACCGATAACACTCTGTTCGTCAACGGCTTTAAGAACGTCTTCAGAGGAGATATTGTAGGCTCGCATTCGGTCGGGATTGAGCCAAATTCGCATAGCATATTGGCGAGCGCCTAAAATAGAAGCCTGGCCAATTCCTTTGATTCTTCGAATTTCAGGTAAGAGATGGATGTTGGCAAAGTTGTAAAGAAACTTTTCGTCGGAAGCTTCATCCTCGCTGTACAGGTTGACGTACATCAACATGCTCGGTTGAACTTTTTGTACGATCACACCTTCTAGTTGAACAAGGGGAGGCAGACGGTTGAGAACTTGATCGACACGGTTTTTGACCTGCACAACCGCACGGTTGGGATCGGTGTCCAAGTCAAAAACCACTTGAATTGTCGCCTCTCCAGCGCTTGTGGAATCTGAGACCATATAGCGCATCCCTTGAACCCCGTTGATTGACCTTTCCAAAGGGATGATGGTGGATCGGACCAGCACATCGGCACTGGCTCCAGGGAAAAAAATGAAGACAATAACCCGCGGCGGGGCGATTTGTGGGAACTGTGAAACCGGTAGGCTCCGGTTAGCAAGAAACCCTAAAAAGACAATGATCAGCGAGACAACGATGGCTAAAACCGGTCTGTGTATAAATTTTTGAAACACGTTTAAATCTCCAATACACGGGCAAAATTAAATCACTCAGCGGGCACATCGAGATGTGAAATAACATCGGATGGCTCTTTAAAATCAGGTTCAATTTCCATTCCCGGCTCGACTTTTCCAATGCCGTCGACAAGAATTTTATCTTTTGGCGTCAGTCCCGATTCGATAATGTACAGATGAGGAATTTCTTCACGAATGACTATTTGTTTGGCTTGTAATTTGTTTTTTTCGTCGACAATGTAAACAAACTTTTTATCAAGAATTTCAAAGGTCGATTTTTGGGGGATTATCAGCGCATTTTCGATGGGCACGGTCACAAGAATATTGCCGGTTTCCCCATGACGTAACAATCCGTTGGGGTTCGGGAAGGAGGCACGAAATGCAATATTACCAGTTTCGTTATTAAAGTCGGCTTCAATGGTATCGATTTTACCCTTTTGATCAAACATTTGGCCATTAGCAAGTCGTAATTGCACCTCATTGAGTCGCCCCTCTTTTCTCCTGGCTTGATAAGTCAGATAGTCTGACTCGGAGACATTGAAGTAGACCCACATCTGTGAGTTGTCAGACAATGTTGAGAGAAGCTCTCCCTCTTCAATCAAGCTTCCCAGTCGAACACGGAACTTGTCCATAAGTCCATCAAAGGGCGCCTTGATCACAGTAAAATCCAGATGGATTTTTGCTAGCTCTTCTTCGGCTTCCGCTTTGTCTAGCTTGGCTTTCGACAGAGCAAGCTCGTTGGCAGAGACGATATTTTTGTCAGCCAGTTGCTTGGTGTTTTTATATTCAATTCTCGCTAGATCTGCTTCTGCTTTTGCTTTTTTATATTCCGCTTTGTTGACGATCGGCATAATCTCAAACATCTTTTCGTCTTTTTTAACGAATTGACCTTCGTCGACAAAAATATTTTGCAGGTAGCCTTTCTCAAAAGCCCGCAGCTCAATGTGCTGTATCGCTTTTACTTGGGCGACATATTCACGAACAATGTCCTGACTGGTCTTCCACGGATTTGTGACTTCAAGGTGAGGGCCCTTGTGTCCGACATGTTCGCTTTCGCATCCAGTAGTAAAAGATATACAAAAAAATAAAATGACTGCAGCGGCAGCATGGCGATTGAATAAATACATTTTCTTCTCTCAATTAAATTTTTTTAGAGGACAGGCCATGCCATCAGTCGGCCGACCCAATATTCCTCAGAAATTGGTTCTTGAATAGATTTAGAATAGAGAAGATGTGTTAGGGGGGCCTCTTAAGTGAAACTCAGAGGATAGAACCGTGGTCAAAAGTGGGTAATCTTTTGAACCAATTTTAAACTTAAGATAATTGTCACCTTGAGGTTTGAATGCTGAATTGAATCCTTCTTCAGAGGAACTCTCGTATCGGTTATCCTCTTCCAGAGCTTCGTACAGATAAAAATCATCGAAACCAAGAGATTCCTGGTGTGAGATAGTGTCAGCGGTTTGAAAAGATTTTTCGACCGAGAAGGTCGAAGACTGGGCGTTGAGAGAACAGAAGAAAAAAACGATTAGAAAAAACAATGGAACGGTTCTCATAACTAAGCCTCTACTACATTAGACTTCTCCTAAACGCAACTGTTGTCAATGTGATTTTGAAAAGAGACCGAGAAATCCCATTCCTTTGACCCTATTGACCCAAAATAATTCACATTAGGGAGCGGGGTGTGTTCCTGAAGTCGATCCTTTTTCAGGCGAGTCTTAGGTTAAGAGGCCCCCCTTGGAACCTCCAGATTGTGTTTTCTTCATTATTTCAAAAAAGATTTTCAATCGACTTTCATTTATCGACTGTAGAATCTACCAATATGGGAAAAGTCGGTTGTTGATATCTGAAATTCCCCTCTTTGATGCTAGAGTCACCAATATCCTTGGGGGGTGCCTTTGATCCGTGTTTTAATTGTTTTTTGCTTAGGTTTTTCTGTTGCAGAAGCGAAACTGGAGGTCTACGACTTTCACTTTCATGTCGCCTACGCAACCGAGGCCGACACATTAGTCTCTGCTCTCAATCAAGAATCGAGCTTTTACGAGCGCAAAGGCACTCTGTTATTGGATTTTGCCTATAACATGCCTGTGGTGCGAGCCAATGAGCGAGAGGACCTTCAGTCCTTGGATCTGCATCAAGACCTTTCAAACCTCATCCGGGCTTCTGGAGTTAATGGCTTTGGCCTCTGTGGAGCCAGTCTGCGCGATCCCGATGTGGTTAAGCAGATTAAAGAATGTCTATCCCTTCCGAATATGATTGGGGTGAAGTTGCACATGCACGTCAGTGGAACCGCACTGCAGAATTGTCGACGATGTATCGCTAACTTCGAGACCCAAAGACAACAGGTTTTAAATCAAGTGGCCCGCGAGGTGGCGAAAAAGGGTGGGCCCATCCTCATTCATTTTACTCACCTCGCCCATTTCGACCCCATGGTGCAGTATGGGGCGTTTGGTACCGGGCGACCGGAAGAAGGTGCTGAAGCTGAGTCTCTACTGGCGGTTGCTGCACAAAATCCAGAGGTGGATTTTATCATTGCCCACTCGGGAGCCAACTCAATGGTGAATCCAGGAAGTTTCAAGTTCTTTGGTGACTATTTTCGATCACGGCCGCAACTGAAGCCTAATATATTCGTTGAAACATCGGTGGTTGTCGGACATGTGGAATCCAATCTCTGCTTTTTAAAAGACCTTTATGAAGTGATGACTGACACCCACCATGAAATCCATGCCATCGAAGACGCTGAATTTTGCCAAGATTCGATCGGTGAATACGCGGCTTCAGAAGAGTCGGAAAGAATTGTCAAAGCTTGGCGCGACCTTGGCATGCAACAGATTGTTTTTGGTAGTGATGGTCCCTCAGAAGCCTTAACCTTGGAAAGTTTGCAGTTTATCAAAACCAATCCTTATCTGAGTGAGACTGAGAAGCAGCAAATTTTTCATCACAACGGAAAACGTTTATTCGACTCTTACCAGAAAATAAAATAATCGATATCTGACTTTCTCCTATTTGGGTTTGGATTGGTAAAGGGTAATGATTTCTCCAGAACAGCGTATAACTGTTCTTTTCTTTGTTTTTTAGTTTATTAAACAATTTTTAGAACCTTATTAAAGGCAAAGATAAGAAGCTTCAATATTCTATCCTTCTATTATTCACAAAGGAGAGACAATGGAAGTCGTGAGAAATATGGTGGAATCCCACCCTACCTTTAATGGCGAAAAGTTAGATGAGATTGAGAAATGCATTACAGAGTGTTTAGCCTGTGCCAGCGCTTGCACCATTTGTGCTGATGCTTGTTTAAGCAAAGAAAACTCTGATCTCAACACCTGTATCAAGAACAACTTAATGTGTGCGAATATTTGTGAGACAACAGCACGAATGTTGAGCTTTGAAAACAAGACATCAGGTGCTGTTTCAAGTCTACTAGAGGCTTGTAAAAAAATATGTGAAGTTTGTGCCCAAGAGTGTCAGCAGCACGCCGAAAACATGCGACATTGCGAAATATGCGCTAAGGCTTGCAAAGATTGCATTCAATCCTGTGATCGCTTGCTAAGTGCATAAAACCGTACAGAAGAACTTATCAGCGGTAAAAAAATAATAAAAGCCCCATCGAATAGGGGCTTTTTATCTAGAGTGAGCGATGGCGATCGACTCATTAAGTTGATTGAAGGGCAACCAGAAGGCATCAAAAAATTAGATTATCGGCGGTTTCGTTGATCTTGACGGGTAGAGAAGGGGTGCTGTGTTTGTCGAGAGTCCTTTTGGGAATAAAAAAAAGCCCCTACTGGGGCTTTTTCTGCAAAGTCAGCAATGTATTTTAAAAATTAGTTTTTATAAAATGCATCCACTTCTTTTTTGGCTTCGTCTTTTGACTTGCCATATCTCTCCTGGATTTTTCCAGCGAGGACATCTTTCTTACCTTCGATTTTGTCCAAATCATCATCGGTAAGCTTAGACCATTGTTGTTTAACTTTGCCTTTCATCTGCTTCCATTGTCCTTGTGCTGTGTCTTTATTCATTGATTAATCCTCTCGTTAGTTTATGAGCCTTGCTTTTTTTCTTGGGCAAGACTTTTTGATAACTCAAATTAACTTAGGACCCGAAAAATAAGATCTGGTTAATTTATAGAGAAAGTGTAGTTTTGAACA
>CAZPOV010000015.1:0-80471 GCA_964588335.1 uncultured Pseudobdellovibrionaceae bacterium
AAAACAAAATTATCGACAGAATACTCAAAAGGTTCCCCCGATTTATAATCCATCCCAAATCTCCAAACTCTTTTTTTATCACCAGTAAGTTTTAGTAACCACTCTGGTAGCACGTGTTCCATTGATTTATCCTCGGGTGGATTTCCACAAAAAATACATATTTTTTTCATTATTTAATTACCTCTTGTTTAATATTTCCATGACTTTCGATTTGAACAGCTTTAATAAAGTTTAGCTCTTGATTCTGTGTATCAAATTAAAATACAATCGATTTAGAAAAATAAAAAAATGGTTTTTGAGAAAACCGCATTTAACGAAGATATTTATGCTTTCAAATTAAAAATTATTTTAATTTTTCAAATTCAATTTTGTATATTTATCGGAAGGGTTACCTACTAATTGAAGGAACACTTGTTCTATTAGATCAAAGTATTGGTACCTGAGCGTTATTTAAAATAAAAAGCCTCCAAACAAATAAACAAACCAATGCATCTTTTTTCTTTATGGCTATTCTTTTGACGGTTGAGCATTTTTTTCAGGTGCTGGATAGGAGTCTGTTTAATCCCCTCTAATCCCTCTATAATCTTGAGATGTTGTTTGTTTTTCTTCGGCTTATTATCAGTCTGCTTTTGATCGGTTTTTCGTTCGATACAGCGATGGCTTCTGTTAACTGTCGTGAAATCTATAAGATGAAAGTGTCAGAGGTTGCTGAGATTGCAGAATTGGCTGCGGCGCGGGCTCTTCGGGCGCGAAAGAAAGATCAGAGTGAGGCTTTCACTCCCTTGGTTGAAGCCTTTGCAGAGATTGTCCGTTCGACGCGGGATGCGGAGATTGAGCAGATTGTTTTGGATATCAGCCAGAATATTCACATCGCTCGCTATCCCGATCGGGTGCATCGAGAGACTGAGAGTCAAATCACTGAAAACATTGTATCGCCAAATGCGATTTCAAAAGCCGGCCTTCCAGAGCTCCTCTACAAAATTCTTTACTTTAATGGCACCAACAATGGACCCTCGGCGCGCTTGGCTGAAGGCCACCGCTATGAAGCGGAGTTCTTTCTTTGGACATCCCACTTTCTTGAAATATCGCGCAGTTCGCAGTTTGACTACCTGGTGACTCCGATTGGAAAAATGGAACCTCAGGTTTACTACGACCTGTTGGTGACCACCGGCGTGCTGATGCACATACTTCACAAAAACTCGGCCCGCCTTGAGCCTTTGATTCGAGAGATTGATCAAAGTGAAGTGGACTTCTTTCGTCGCCACCAAACCATTAGCATTCCCTCAACCGGCGGCACCAGTCGCTACCACCCCACCTTTTGGGCCCTGCAAGAAGGGATTTTAAGCCTGCACCAGCTGATGGTAATGATGCATGCCGAAGGGGTGGCACCCTTGAACCCTGCAGGATTGGTGAATTCACTGACTACCCTTAACGGAGGGCGAACACCGCTGAATCACATAACCCGAGCGCTGCCCATGGCGGTGGTTGGGCCGTTTGCCATGCGCGGGCATTTCCTTGAACAGCCGTTACGAAGGAGTGAGCGAGGCCACCTGGTTCCGACCGAGGTTTTTAAAAATTACGTTTTAAACTTAAGAGAGGATTTTAGACCGGATGTTCTGGAAAATGGCATCAACGGGCCTGTCTCCTGTCTGGGTTGTCCTGTGACTTCAGCCCCCGAAGGTCGCCCCACCGGAGTTGATCAACTGTCTTCAAGCTTTCAAAACATTTTTAATAGAATACAAGAGTGATCCGACATCATTCCCACTCAAGCTCAGAGAATAGGCCAGACGGATGTCACCGGACTGATCATTCGGAGTGGTTTTTAAAAACCTATGGGCTATAATTTAATTTATAGACCGATGAATTTCAAAGGAGTGGAATTTGATAAAAAGACTTTTTGCTATCCTATCCCTATCACTGTTTTCTGCTTTGGCTTTGGCTTGCTTAACGACTCAGGAGTTGACCGAAGAGTTAAAAGGGCATGCGGATTTGATATTTGAAGGCGAAGCCGTTTCCTACAGGCCGTCAAAAATGCGGACGCGTGGCAAAGGAATGCAACCCGCTGTTATTGAATTCAATGTTGTAAAAACTTTGAAGGGAACAAAAGTAAAGACCGTGAAAGCCCATTGGATTAATGGCAGCTTTGGTGAAAGTCCGTCTTTGGCTGAATTTAAAAAACGCTTTGGTCAAAAAGTAAAAGTGGGTCTGATTTCACCTATGGGTTTTGACAAGATTGTCGACTGTCGAATGCGTCGTTACACCAATGCTGGCAGCGGACAGGTCACAGAAAAAGAAACTTGCAGTAGTCCCCTGCTTGGCTATGGTCGAACCCCCAAGGACAAACCAAAAAACCATTGGGTGGTGCAGGGCCCTTGCACCCCACCTTTTATTGAGAAGGTCCACAAAGGCGCCACTGAATAGAGGCGCACTTTCCGTTATCTCTCCCCTTTCGTGGTGAATCGAAGAAAAAGGAGTCTGCTCTCAGCGGTAAGAAATATAAAGATTTCTTTAACACTTCCTTCAGAACATTCATTAAATTTATATGTTTAGTATTTTCTCACTTTACAAGTGTAGTTTCGCTTATGAAAACCGAAACCATCGCCATCGTCGTACTCCACCGCTATCTTATAGGAGGCCGAGTTATCACCTCCAAGAGAGTACTGAATATCTTTGGTCATCGCTTGCAATCCAGCCCCTAAGAAAAATCGCACAAGACCACCGAAGTAATTGTAGGTATCCACTTCAACCTCGACCACTCCAGAGGTTTCGGTAAAACGGGCGGGATAGAATTTAGGATCGATAGCTCCTAGATCTGTGCTTTTTCCCGGTACCGTTGAAAGAAAGGGGTAGCTCTCAGCCTCGGTGTCGATTGAGAGCAATTGTTTGTCTGTATCGAATAGCACCTCGAAGCTGTCAGTCTTATTTTTATAGCCTTTACCGGAACATTGAAGCTGATAGGTGCTTGCATAAGATGTTGTTGTCGCAAAAATTAACAGTAGAAAAAGTGATTTCATTGGACCCCCTAGTTTTCGAGTAAGAACTTCTTTTTCGATATCTAATCGCAAAAACACCACAAGGCCATAGAAGAAATTTCATTTTGACAAATTGGAGCTCAATCGTAAAGCAAAGCCAAACTTGGTTTACAGATTCTATTAAAAAACGGACAGATGTTTTCAGTCGTGTTTATCTTTGGTTAGTTTTTCAAATTGAAATTTTTACCTATACTTTGAAAATGGCCACGGTGGTACGGTTGCAATAGAACTCAGCAAAAGGAGCTTTCAATGAAGCTAGTGTCTATTTCTGCAATCCTTGCACTGTCTCTTTCCGCCAACGCCAAACTTCTAGAATCCGATAGTCAAACAGTCACACTGGAAATTAAAAGTGCGGTTTTTGAAGTCATGGCCAAATGTATTGGGCCGAAGTTTGAAGACGATGCTTTTCAAACCTATTTTTCCGAAGAGTCTTATCAAGAGGTGGCAGAGTACCTGCAAGGTGGCTATTCTATGAAACTTTTGGATAAGTCTTGCGGTTACGAAGACACCGGCAAACCTCAACTTTCTTACGATGAATACGAAAAAGTGAAGGTTTATTTTGTTGACGGAAACACACCTCGACAGACCTTAAGTGATTCCATCAAGGACATTTGGGAAGCCAAAGACTAAGTCCTACCTGGCATCACCGTTTTTAAGAACATCCCAAAACCTGGATTTTGAAGACAACAGCAATCGACTGTTCTTCGGCAAGGCCTTTTCGTAGGCCTCAAGCGTTCGAGCAAATCGATAAAAGCCAGGCTCTTTACGAAGAGCTTTGGCGTAAATACTAATCGCCTCGGCTTCAGCACGCCCCTTGATCTCTTGAACTTTTCGGTAGGCTTTGGATTCGATGGATTTCAAATCCTTGTCGGTTTCCCCACGAATCTTCGCTTGCTCCCCTTTTCCGTAGGAAAGGATCTTTTCAGCAATCCGTTCACGCTCAGAGATCATGCGTCCGTAGACTTTTTCTTGTACGCTGTTCTCGTAAGAGATCCGCTTGAGCTGAACATCGATCAGATCGATCCCCAAAGGCAGCAATTCTTTCTCCGCACTTTCAATAATCATACTACTAAGACGCTCTCGGCCAATCTCAATGGGCTCGACTTCTCCAGAAACCTCTTCTTGAATGGCCGGAACCGTTCCCACTTTCGCAGTCTTGGCAGCCTCGTTTTCAGCGGCCTCCACTTCTTTTCTACGTTTCTCAATCACTTCAAGAATCGTGTTGGAGTTTCGCACAGCCTCAACCAGATTGTTGGCTGAAATCACATCGCGCGTGACACCATCGAGAATGGCATCCAGCCTCGAACGAGCTCCTCTTTCGTTCTGTACCGTTTGAATAAACTTAAGAGGATCGACGATCTTCCAACGAGCCGTGGTGTCGACCTCAATATACTTTTTATCTTTCGTCGGAATCTGGTTGGGGTAGCCGTCCCAGCTGAGGATTCGCAAGTCAATGCGTCGCACCTCTTGAATAAACGGCAACTTAAAATGCAAACCAGCATCGTTAATACTGCGCACGGGCTTCCCAAATTGGGTGATAACGACTTGCCGTCCCTCAGGAACCACATAAGTGGCGGAAGTGATTAAAATTAAAACTGCTATAAGAGCAATAGCTCCGCTGATGGCCAATGATTGTTTATTTTGTTTCATTTTTTAGCCCTCCAAAGACTGGTAACAAGCCTTCCACTTCAGGATCAACAACTGTCACTGTATCAAGTCGTTTCAGCACTTTTTCTAAGGTTTCGATGTACATACGATCTTTGGTGATCCGAGGCGCCTTTTGATAGGAAATCAGCATTTCTTCAAAACGATTGGCATCCCCCTTGGCCCGGTTCAAAATAGCGGCTGCAAACCCTTGCGCTTCGGCAATTTTTTGATCAGCTTTTCCTCGCGCCTCTGGAATGATTTGATTGTAATACTTTTCGGCTTGATTGATGGCCTGCTCTTGTTCTTGTTTTGCCTCATTGACTTTATTGAAAGACGGCTTCACCGGCTCTGGTGGATTCACGTCTTGCAATTTGATGGAGACAATGCGCACACCCATCTCGTAACTGTCCAGTGTCTCTTGAATCAGCTTTTTAGCTTCGGCGGCAATTTCGGTTCGCCCCACCGTCAGCACATCATTGACCAAGCGATCGCCGACCACCCGTCTCATCATGGCTTCGGAAATATCGCGAATGTTTTGCTCAGGGTTGCGGATGTTAAAAAGATACTTTTGTGGCTCAGAAATTTGAAACTGGGTGATCCACTCGACATCAGCGACGTTCAAATCGCCAGTGAGCATCAGGGACTCTTCCGAGAAACCACCTTCTTTGTACGATGTTCTTTTGCCAGTCACACTTCGAGTTCGAAAGCCAAACTCCTCCTGCAGAATTAATTTTGTCTTCACTTTTGTGGTTTGATCGATGCCAAACGGCAGCTTGAAGTGAAGGCCGGGCTGGGTGGTGGCGTGATACCGACCGAAGCGCAAAACCACTCCCTCCTCATCCGGTTGAATCGTATAGAAAGAGGAATAAAGTCCTGCCACAACCAAGATGACTGCTGTAAAAGATAAAACACCTTTGGGGTTGTTAAAAACCGCCTCTAGCCTTTTTTGAATTTCGGTCCCCAGATCGGGTTCCTGTCCATTGTTATAAGCCATGCTTATTGTCCTTCGTTTTCGGTAAGGGCTGAAACTAGGCTCGAAAAACCGCAATGGCAACGCCCACCAGTGATTGACTCTACGCGCGGGTCCTTCTAATTTCCTAGAATGCTCTTATTAATCCGCCTGCTTGTCTTTGTTTTTGTGTTTTATCTCATCAATCGAGCGATCCAGCGTCTGATCAGAAGAGCGTCACAGGCCCCACCCCGTGCCCGAGGAGCTGACTCGCGCCCCTCCCAGACCCCTTTTGATCCCTACCAAGTTCTGGGCGTCACTCGCGGAGCCTCCGAGAATGAGATAAAAAAGGCCTATTACAAAGCTTTGGCTGAGTACCACCCTGACAAAGTCGAGCATTTGGGTGAGGAGCTTAGAAAATTAGCCGCCGAAAAAACCCGGGGCATCAATCAGGCCTATCAGGAAATTAAACACAGCCGCTCCTAGTTTCTTTTGCCTTTTTCCCTAAAAAGAGAACCGCCCCCTTGGACTGAGAGGGACAACAATTTTCGTCACATTTTGGCAAAAACTTCCAAAATTTTTTCTAATCCCTTGATTAATTCTTTCCGGTGATGGCTCTGGTTTTGCTTTTGTAAAACCTATGAACAGACATGGTCTTTTTATCTTCTCAATAGCATTTATCATTGGTTTTTCTCAGCCGACTTGGGCTGAGGCTGCGCCGGCAAGTTGCGAGTCAGCGGCCAATTTCAACGGCGAAGTCTGCTGGCTCTTAATAGCCAGCAACAGTATGAATGGGGAGGCCGTGGCGGTAAAAGTTTTTATTCCTAGCCCTTTTGCTCCTCAGGCTTTTCTTTTTCTGCACGGTAAAGGCTACACCCGAGACTATCAGTCCACCGTTCCCACAATGATTGAAAACATGGGGGGCACGGACTGGATCGCTCAACGTCAACAACAAGGTCTACCCGCCCCGATCATCGTGGCCCCGCAAGATAATTTTATACACATGGTGAACGGTGAACCGCGAGCCGGTCGCGATTATTGGATAGGAACTGAAGGTCGCGACTGGAGCGCCTTTTTTCGCAAAGATTTGATTCCTTCCATCAATGATCTATGGAGCTCTCCCCAAACTCCTTTGACCTGGAAAACCAGCGGAATTTCCATGGGGGCCCATGGGGCTTTGCGACTGGGCTGGCTGGACCCACAACTGTTCACCGCGATCGCCAGCATCTCGCCTATCTTTCGATCAACCGAAACCCAGATGCAGGACGTCGCCTCTTTTCAAGATCGACAAGAAAACAGTATTGGCTTTGAGCTGGTCCATGCCCAAACCGGTAATGATTGCTCACTTGTTCCCAATAGCAATCATTTAGTTCGCATCCATTCTGAAGATTTTGGCTACCGGAATTTTCATGAGAATCCAGCCTTGTTTGCATTTATTGAACGTTGCAGTGTCGCGCCTGATGCGCAGGTGACCATCGACCGGTTTCCCATTGAAAGTTCCGATGGCCATTCCAGTGAGTATTGGCAAGAGGTCTTACCAGAAACCTTCGATTGGTTGTTTCAGCAGACTTCGAACATCGATATTCGAATCTAAATATTGTCACTGAGGTGCATTCTTAAATGTCCACTTCTTGTTCAAGACAGGCCACTTTTAAAGAGGATTTTAAAAGGCCTGTTAAAACGTACTGAGCCCAACTGCCTTTGCGGGCTTGCATCACCACTTCGCTCTTCTGAGTTCCAAACTGGGAGGGCTCTTGGGAATCACAGAGTAGACTGTTGAAAATCACCTGTTTGAACCAGGTCCCAATGGCTGAGCTATCGCCTTGGGATTCTAGGTCGACATCTAGATCGCGATAAACCAAGCTCGAACGAGTGGTTAATTGACTTTCTGAATAGTTTGAATGGGCTCGCGCTTTGACAATGGTCCCCTGTAACGACAAACCTTCAGTCGGTTGCGTGTAACTGTTGGCCGATTGAAGTGGCGCATTTTCAATTTCAGAGATAATTTCAAAACTTGAGGATGCCTTTGAAAGACGAATCGTCATATCTAAAGACAAGAAGCCCTCATCCAGCTGACCGGTTACGTTCACCTTAATAGGAGATGAGTCATACCCCCGGTATTGAATGTTCTGGCTGTCAGCTGCAATTCGACTAAAGGTCAATTCGCCAGCCTTCCTGTTGTTGTTAGGATTGCGACTTTGATAGGTGAAAATACCATCTTCAACGCGAAGGTCTTTGATGGTCACTGGAGTGTTCGGCAAATCTGGAACCTTCCGCTTGGAACTGACACCCGACACTTCCGCCAATAAAATTCGGGGTCGCAAAATTTTAACAGAGGTCAATGAAAGATTCGTAATGTCGGAGCCCGGACTGTACTGCAACTCGATTTTTTGAATGGTCCCTGTCCAAATACCTTCACCAGCGGTACCAAGCTGAATATTGGCATCGCGACAAACCAATATAGTGGGATCAAAGCTGATGTCTATTTTATTACAATAATTGCCTGGTCCAAGACTATTTTCGATAAAATAATTACCAGTAGACTTTCTAAAAAAATAGAGAGAGCCCAGAGCAACACCACCTAAGACAATAACTCCCAAAATACTTACCACTATCACCTTAAACGTCGACATGGATTGAATTTACCCAAATTGACCGCAGGAATCACCTTGGAATTGTTTAGATAAATTCACAATCCTAAAATTTTGCAGAAATCTACGAAACACTATCCATCCCAAAGGGATGGCTAAAAAACACCGCGCACCAATTCGGTATCGAGGATTTTACGAATAACCTCAAGGAGAGTCTTAATAGAGAACGGCTTTTGCAAGAGCACACACTCTTCGTCAAGAATACCATGGTGAGAGATCGAATTTTCAGTATAACCGGAGATAAAAAGGACTTTGAGGTCTGGCTTCTTCTCTTTCAAGTCTTTTGCTAAATCACTGCCTTTCGACTTTTTCAGAATCAGATCAGTCACTAAGAGGGCAATCTCACCGTCGTGCTCGGCAAACTTCTGTTTGGCTTCTTCAACCGATGCGGCGACCAGAAGATTATACCCTGAGCCTTCAAGAGCCTCAGTCAGCCCTTCTCGCAGCATATCGTCATCCTCAGTCAACAACAGGGTTTCGCTACCCACTAAATCGCCCATTGTTTTCTCCGGATTGCTTTTACTGGGAGCCAAAGGCTTTTGTTGGCTTTTCGGAAAGTACACTTTAAAAGTGGTGCCGATGCCTTCTTCACTGTAGACCCAAACCAAACCCCGTGCTTGACGGATAATACCATGAACTGTCGCCAGCCCCAGACCGGTGCCACCATCCCAACCCTTACTTGAGAAAAAGGGTTCGAAGATTTGTTTCTGCATTTCGGGGCTCATTCCCACACCGGTATCGGTCACTGAAACAACCACATAATCACCAATTTCAGCTTCGGGATGCAGACGAACGTAATCTTCATCCAAAAATATGTTACTCGTCTCAATCACTAATGTTCCACCCTCAGGCATAGCCTCTTTGGCGTTAACGATGAGGTTTAGAAAAATCTGATCGATCTGCGACGGATCCATGTTGATTTCATGGACGTTGGGATCCAAATGGAATTTCAATTCGATATTTTCACCCATCATTTGATTGAGTGCCAAGCGCAGGTTGTTGACAACATCATTCACGTTTAATGGTTGCAATTCTAAAACCTGCTTGCGACTCATTACTAGCAGTTGCTTGGTTAAAACCGAAGATTCATCAATCGCACCACAAATATGATCGATGTACTGTTTAAGATTTTTTTCTGACGAAGGTACGATTTGCGAAGCCATCTCACAGTAAATTTTCATAATTCCAAGTTTGTTATTAAAGTCGTGGGCGATTCCCCCCGCCATTTTTCCAAGCGCATTCATCTTTTCCGAATGAGTCAGTCGACCCTCCACAATTTTCCGCTCAGTAATATCAAGTGATCGAATCAGAACGCCTTGATCATGGGCTTCAAATAAAAGATCAAACCATCCCCTGGAACCATCTGGAAACTTGAATTCGTTCTCCATTCTTCGGGTTTTTTGATCGCCCATTGTTTTCGTTAAAATGGAAAACATTTCGGTTTCTTGAATGCCGGGATAGCACTCCATCATGGTATGACCAATCAGATTTTCAGGCGCCGACCTTTTACCATGCAGGGTGGCTGCCTTATTGATATAGACATAACAAAAATTGTTATCGATGATCTGCAGCCCTTCATGCATCTGTTCGACAACATTAAAGACAGCCTCTTTGGATTCTGCCTTTTCTTTGTTTCCTGTCATTGAATCCCCTGACACCTATCACATTTCGTTACAAGGTAAGGGATACCCATAGCAGACACAAGAGGATTACAATAAAAAATAGAACACAGCTGTGCTAAAACAATTGTGCCACTATTGACTTGAAGACTCTACAAACCGTCATGGTAGAAGAAGGCAGCTATTTTAATTCCTGACACTAAATCTGATTGATAGCCATCGCTTGAAAATCTTCTAGACTATATGTGGCAAATGGAATCTGATCTTTAATTTTTTTCTTTAAACTGTTGATCGCCTCGGTAAGGGTTGGGTTTTGACTGTCCGCAAACAGAGGGTCCCCCATACAATAAAGCTTCACGTCCATCCAATAAAGATCGTTTTTTCGGTTGATATAAAGACAGATCGGCTGATGCGAGTATGCCAGAGCGTTTAAATCAGAGATCAGCTGATCAATCAAATTCACATCACTAGGGCTGGGCTCAAAACCAGCACAAAAAATTTCATCATTAGTGAAAAGATTAACGGCATCAAATCCGTAGATCCCTAAGTTGGACTTATTTCTGTGGGCAAGCATTTCTCCTCCTCGATTTAAATAAGTGCTTCAAAGTAAAAATTCGATTCACCTTGTTTGGTGCGAATATAAAAAATGTGGGTATCGACAGGAACCTCACCTAAATCCACTTCCTTGGTCTGAATCAAAAGTCCTTTTTCACAATCGTTTCGCTGCTCTTGACCCATGATCGGATAAACTTCCCAGAAGGTCGGGCTTCGACGTTGAATCGATACCGTGCTCAACCTTTGGCAGCTATTCTGCAAAGGAACATCAATATAAAGTGAGGCTCGACCGGAGGGTTTTAGTGCAATTCGAATCTCAACCATGTCGGGATAATTGAAAACATCTTTGTTGTCAGTTTGGCTGGCCTGAACTTTTAATGTATCAACAATCGGCACCTCCCCTCGAGCCACGACTTTGTATTCCGCGGCTGGCAAAGTTCCTAAGTTGTATTCTTTGTAAAAGGGTTCAAAGTTTTCAGTGCAACCTTGCTGATTGGCATGAATCACTTTTTTTGAATCCAAATAGATAATAGAGTTGGATTCATCGATCTCAAAACTATGAGATACCATCTCTTCACAAGACATGTCGTACACACCGTAGACCATCACCACAATATCATCGTTATCGTCGAATCCGTTTGGTACAAATATCTGTTCAACGGAATGATTGAATGTTTTGCCTCCTTTTTCCGAAGACTGGGTGGCACTGGGTGCAAAAAAAATCCCCCCTGAAACAATGAGACTCAGAAGAAAAGAGCCCCACCAAGCGGGCTTCTCGGTCAAAGTCTTTTCAAAGAAATTCACCGATGGCCTCCTTACATTCTGTCAATGTGAATGGCTTCGGCAAATATTGCGGACACGAGTATTCATTCTTTAAACATGAGACAAACTTTTCGATGGGCAGACTTGAAGTCACCAAGATATTCACATCGGGATACTTCCGATCACACAACTTCCATATATCCAAGCCGGTAATATCGCCTTCAAGAAAAATATCGGCAATAATCAAATCATAAGGACTGGAACCAAACACTTCACCCTCACGTTCCAAGTAGTGCTCGGCCTCTTCTCCACTGGTGGCCCAGTCGATGGAGACATTCGGTGCTATTTCTTCAAGAACTCCCGTTAATAGATTAGTTAATGAAACGTCATCTTCTACGATTAAAATACGATTGACTGAAGTTAACTCAAGTCTACGAGGGCTACGAACTACGGGTTCGTAGTTACCTAAATCTGTTGCAAGTGAAGTCATCATATCAACCCCCTTTCAGAGTTACCATTATACAAAGCAAGCTTGATGCCAGCTCAGATAGAAAAAAACCATTAAAGAGCAAGGACCTTGGGTGGGCTCGGGGTAAAATGCCTCAAAAGAGATGTCCCTTCTGCCCCAACCAACAAATTCAATGCGGAGTCAGAAAGGTGTCTTTTTGTGAATATTTATTCAATTAAATTGTATATTTAGTACACAATTCCAAAAATGCCACATTTAAACACGTGGCAATATTGGACAAAAATAGACGAACTCAATAGATGGTGCTAGCCTATAAATTGGAGGTTCGATGGATATTCAGACCGAAAAAAAGTCAGCCCCTAAAAATCATGAAAAAAAGCAAAAGAACAAGTTTCGAGTTCTTATTATTGATGATGACCGAGCCATCCTCAATCTCTTGGGAGAGTTTTACAGAGAACATGAGTTCGTTGCTGAAACCTGCGAAACCGCCGAGCAGGGACTGCGTCTTATCCTTGAAGACAACCAAACCTTTGATCTCATCGTCTGTGACCTCAATCTGCCAGAGAAAAATGGTATCGACTTCATTCAAGAGTTGGCCGTCACTTCGGTGGATACCCCTGTCATACTCATCACGGCTTTTGGAACCGTCGACGATGCCGCGATGGCTCTGAAACAAGGCGCCTATGATTACATCACAAAACCTCTCAATTTTACCGAGCTCGAGGTCCTCTCTCATAGAGCGATCAAAATACAGAATCTCGAAAAAAATTATGAAAAATTAAAGCAACGGCTGAACGACAATAATCAAATACCCGAGATGATTGGTTCTGGCCCCAAAATGCGTGAGCTTTTGGTTCTGATTAACAAGGTGGCGAACAGCTCGTCGAACATCCTTATTAATGGCGAAAGCGGTAGCGGTAAAGAAATGGTGGCCCAGGCGGTTCATGATAAAAGCAAACGTCGGGACAAACCATTTGTACCAATCAATTGTTCTGCTATCCCGGGAGACCTTTTAGAGGCTGAGCTGTTTGGATACAAAAAAGGTGCTTTCACCGGCGCCAATGAGGACCGCAAAGGTCTGTTTGAAGAAGCCAATGGAGGCACCCTTTTTCTCGACGAAATCGGAGATATGCCCTTGTCTTTACAATCGAAAGTGCTACGCGCCATTCAAGAACGCAAGATCAAGCCACTGGGCGAAACTCAACAAAGGACAATCGACGTTAGGATTTTGGCCGCGACTCATAAAGACCTCAAAACTTTAATCAAAAAAAATGAATTCCGAGAAGATCTTTATTTTCGACTTTGTGTCATTCCCATCAACGTACCGCCGTTGCGCAACCGCCGTGAAGATATACCGATATTGGCCAATCATTTTTTGAAAAAGTATGCAGCCGCTAACGATAAGAAAATTCAAGGAATTTCCCATGAAGCGCTGGCCAAGCTAAAGCGCCTTAGGTGGACAGGAAATGTTCGAGAGCTGGAAAACACAATTGAACGGGCGGTTGTTCTTTCAACGGAAAACCAAATTGCCGAGAAAGATATAACGATCGAAGGATCCATCGAAGTCGATGAACAGACGAGCCTTCTTTTTAAGGAACTTTTACCGCTTAAAGAGCTAGAGAAACAATACATTCAGTTCGTTCTTGATAAAACCGAGGGCAAAAAAGAGGAAGCCGCCGAAATCTTGGGCATCAACCGAAAAACTCTTTACAGGAAAGAAAAGGAATATGGTTTTTAAATTAGGAACCACAACCAGTGACCTTGTCAGACTTGGCCTTTCTTTCAGCGATGGATTTACTGGAAATACAACCCTAGGAGATCCCAATTTTATTGAGAGATAATGCTATGCTGAGAACTCTATTTATTTTCCCATTCTTGTTTTCTCTCATTAGTTTGCAAACTCAAGCCCAATCAAAAGCTAATATCACTTACATTGATAGTTCGGGCACTGAGAAAAAAGCGGACTGGAAAACCAAAACATTTATTATTGAAAAATCGCAAAAGGATTTTCGCTATAAAAAAGCCCAAACCTGGGTGGCTCTTCCTCCACTGCTTAAACTCAAATCAAAGAACCCTAAATTCAAGACGATTCCAAACGATGAAGAACTAGGAAGCCCTTTCTTCTCTGACAAAAATATTAAATCTGTTTTACGTTTTGAGCATTTTGAATCCAGTATCGTTTTTCCGATGCACAAAAGAAACGTCAAAGGTGAATCAACGGTGCGGATAAAGATCGACGGTCTATTGGATGCATCCGTTGTTTCGGTTTCGGAAGACTGCGAAAAACAGGGCATTCGAGTCAATAGCAGTGAAACCGCTAAGACCTTTATTTCCATTGATTGCAAGCCTGTGACTTCTGGCCTCAAAATTGCCATCTGGAGCTCCGAAAACCTGACTCAAAAAATTCCGTCTCACTCGAAAGTTGAAGTTGAGACCTCACGCCCGAGTTCTATGGTCTTATCTCTCGACCAAGAGGACTTAAAAAACAACTCTGCCATTGAGATTATTGATGTCGGCTCCAGTGAGAACTCAAACATTGTTGTTTACAACAGGCCACAGCAGATCTTGGCCTCGGTTCCTACAAACCACAAAAAGCAAAGCCTCGCCGGCACCTTACCAAAGACTCCATTGGTAAAAACAGAAAACAATCGGTCCTCGCTAACACTGGCCAATGCGACAATCTATGCTTCAAAACTTGGAGCCGAAGCTTTTCTGTCAGTGAATTACAAACCCGATCACTCGTCCGGCTACCTCACATTCTATGCCCTGACTCCGCTAAGGTACTTTCAGCAATCGCAAACCGATAACTTCTTTGAACTAGGGGCAAGCTACAACCGACGGCTTGGCTTAAGCCCCAGTCTTCCCCTCACCCTAGGAATAGGTTTTAAGGGTATTAAGTGGAATGACCTGAATTCTAAACAATTGACTTTAACCGGGCCTGAGATCATTGCCCGGCTTATCGATTTACAATTGTTCTCCCGCTTTTTACACTATTCAATGAGCGCTCGCTACACCCCCACCTTTCTTCGCTCAGATTTTAGGGGATCGCGCATGCTTTGGGAGTTCGCAAATTTTCGCGTATACCAAAGTCCTGAGTTCGACATTTCGTTAAGCACACAGTACTCTTTTCTCGAAGTAAAAACCGATGATTTTCGTTACACAGATTCAAAATTTATGGGTGGAGCGTCTTTACAATGGTAAAAAAATTAATAGATAAAGTATTTGATAAAAAACAACGTGATCTAACCGCAGTTTATATCTTCGCACTTTCCTCTATCGCGTTAATGGCCATACTCTTTCAAGTGGTTAAATTTGCAATTCATGCCGATCAACTGGAAACAATTGCAGCTATTCGAGCTGTTGAGAAACAGAAAATATTTTCGGAACGAACTCGCTCTCGAATCTTAGATGCTCAAATATCTATCAATACTAATCTCGAGCAATCTCTGAGTAGCATTCAGAAGTCGGTGCAATTTTTGGTCGAAAAAAACACGCTTTTGGTCAACACTTTACCTTCTCGAATTTGTAAAAATGCTCCCTGCCGTAAAATCTCTGAACCCAATCTGTTTCAAAAAAACCTGTCCCTCGAAAAACTGTCTCCAGAAGGAGTCGAAGCTCTTCTCACCTCGGTGAATCAATATCACAGTCTTTTAGAGAACCTCACCAATAGACTTGATAGCAAAATAAACAATACAACTCGTACGATTCTGAATCTTGACATATTGTTTCTTTTTCTTCTATTGATAGTCCTGGTCATGCAGGCTTTATGGGGCTTTAAACCGGCTGTCAAAAGGCTTAATGAAGCCTTGAGTGTCCGCTCGGATTTTATAAGCCGTATAAGTCATGAAATTCGCAACCCTATGAATTCGATTATGGGAATGGCCGACATTTTAAAGTCGACACGTTTAACCAGCGAACAGAATCAATATGTCAATAACCTGCAACGCTCCAGTCACGTTTTGCTCGACATGCTGAACAACCTTGTCGATTTCTCTGGCCTGGAGAGCAACTCGATTCAACTTAAAAGTTCAAAATTCAGCATTTTCAAAATGGTCGATAAAGTGACCGACATCGTGTCCATTCAAGCTCATGAGAAGAATCTTGAACTGATCGTCGACATTGATCCACAGATCCCCAAGGTTATTTACGGAGACGTTTCAAGAATTGAACAAGTACTTATCAACCTTCTAAACAATGCGTTGAAGTTCACCAACAAAGGCTTTATTCGCCTGAAGGTCTGCAGCCTGCATGAGGATCCAGTTGAAGAAAACATCACCTTGAACTTCGAAGTGGAAGATTCAGGGATTGGTATCGACGCCGGTAAACTTGATGGTATCTTTAACAGCTTCGTGCAAGAAGACTCCTCCATTAAAAGAAGGTTTGGGGGTTCAGGCTTAGGACTGGCCATCTGTAAAGAAATCGTCAGTCTGATGGGGGCCCAGATCAACGTTGAAAGCCGAAAGAACATTGGCTCCAAATTCGAATTTGCAGTGAACTTTAATTATGAGTCAACAGATTCTGACTCCGCTGATGTCTTTATTAATGAGAAAATTGTTTTCATAACGGAAGTAAAAAACGTTGAGAAAATTGAATCTTATATTAAAAAACTAACAAAACAGTACTCTATCGTCAGTGGCATAAAAGACCTTGATGAAATCATAGACCGGTCAAAGTCGGCTAAGTTTATCGTCGATGACTCTCTGGGTATTATAAATATGATCAACGCGGCCACACTGCTTAGTAAAAATGTCGCGATGGAGAATGTTTATGCCCTCATGCGGTCTAATTTCTCGAAAGAGAATATGGAATTGATTCGTAAAAACGGATTTAAAAACTTCCTGATCAAGCCATTTCGAGGTTGGCATATGTTTGAAGCCATGGGGCCAAATAATTTTCGCTTTGACGAGATCACAGACGCCAATCACCTTGAATTTCTGAAAGTTGAAATTAAAGGAAGAAAACTGTCGATCCTGGCCGTTGATGATTCGAATGACAATCTTTTCCTACTTAAAGAGATACTGTCCCCGGTCACTGATTGCATGGATTTTGCGAGCAACGGGTTAGAGGCCTGTGAACAGGTCAAAAACAAGAACTATGATATTGTTTTTATGGATATTCAGATGCCGGTCATGGATGGCTACACCGCAATCAAAAAAATTCGCAAGGATTTTCACAATCTACCGATTTTTGCAGTCACCGCGCATGCCGGGCTGGTGGATGAGAAGAAATGTATCGAGGCTGGGTTTACCGGTCGAATAACCAAACCGATCAACCGGGAAAAGGTCTACAAAACCATTCAGAGCGTTTTCAACATTCAATTTAAAATTCCTGAGGAAAAGCAAATGACGACCGAAGAAAAAATGCTGCAAAAACTGATGCCTCAATATTTCGCAACCCGGATGGAAGACCTGCAGACGCTTAATGCAGCGATTGGAGATGGCAATTTTTCAACCATTAAAAAAATCGGTCATCGGGTCAAAGGCAGTGCAAAAAGTTATGGTTTTCAAGAAATTGGAGACCTAAGTTATGAGCTAGAGAAAGCGGCCGAAAACGCTGATAAAGAAACATGCGAAAAACTGATTCAAAAAATAGAGACTGATATATTAACTGCAAAGAAAAAGTTTGAAGCCAGCCCTCGCCCGTCATAGTCCTCTGGGGCTTTATCAACGAGGCAAAATACCCCATCAGCCCAATATTATTGTTCAGAACGAAATTATAACAAGATGAGCCTTGCTTTCAATGGCACAGCCCTTGCTCTTTAACAGAGCAGCAAGGGAGACACCATGGTTCAAACCGCAAAACAATTGATAACTGCCAATCCAGATAGATTAAAGATTGCGATCATTGAAGATGACGTCTCAATACACGACCTTATTATGGGTTCAATTCAGATGGAGTTTGAAAATGTAGAAGGACTCAAATTCAGCAACTCTCAAGACGCCATTCATGAGTTATGGCAGAATCACTTGACCAACGCGCCCCACCTGGACGTTCTTTTCTTAGACATTTTTCTCGACAACCAAACATCTGGATTTGATGTTTTGGAGTACTGCCAGTTCATTCCCCAAAACATTCCAGTGATATTGATGTCATCTCAATTCACCAGCCATCAACTGGAAAAGGTTTCAAAAATGAAGTCGCCACCCATTCTTTTAAGAAAACCTTTTAAACCCACCGAACTCTTGCAACTAATCAAATGGGTCTTTGACCTAAATACTAGGAGGTAACGATGAGTAACAATCAACATTGGTTAAATACCAACTTTGATAAAAATCAGCCCGACCAAGATGTCGTTGAGCGCTACATGCGTGTGATTTTTCGACCGGTTCGTGATTATGCTCCAAGCGATGCCTCATTCAAACTGAGTATTGATAGCAGAGGTCTATTGCATCGAGGAACTTTTGAAGTTCGTTCAGAGCAAAGAGTTTTTGTCAGCACCTGTTATGACAATGACATTTACTCTCTTGCCGAGAAAATCAAAAAAGATTTGATCTGGCAATTTGAGTCTTGGAAGCAAACGCGATTCCTTGACATCGCAATTTAATTGGAGGTTATAAAAATGAGACGATTTATGAGAAATAAATTTAAAATGAAATTGAGAAAACCGACGGGTCTTTTAGTTCAAGCTCCTCCGGCCTTACGGGGACGTGATATTGATTTTCTTTTGATCGGTGAAGACGGCGTTGAATATCAACTTAAAGGTAATCGTAAAACTTTTAAAATGTGGAATCTGATTGACACTAAAGTGCAGGTGACCGGGATCACGTCTAAAGATCAGGACGATCCTTGTCAGATCTACACACTGAGCTACAAGTGCATCGATGACTTTATTGATACAGACACTCTCCCAATCAATGACTTGGAAGATGCCAAAATTGATATCAAAAGGCTGGATTTCGCGATCTAAAAAGGAGCTTAGCATGCAAAAAGAAGTCTCTTATAAAGGAATCAACTTCACGTTTCCAGGTTCACGAGTCGAAAAGGTTCTGGACCAATGCGCTCACGAATTGGAAAAGAAAATACCCTACCTTGAAAAATTACATTTTTCATTTCGTAAAGAGTTTGGAAAAAAGAAAGGCTACGCCATTGACTTACGAGCTGTATCGAAAGACTCGGATGTGATTGCCACCGTACAAACTAAAAATGTTTATAAAGGATTAAAGATTGTTAAAAATGCAACCTTGCACCGACTTCGGGAAGAGCATTGCAAAAAACGTGATAAAAAAAGGAGGAAAGCAAAACTTGAGCGCCATCGATATGCCGATAACGACATGGAACTGAAGGAGGCTTTATGAAATCTGTTTTGATTGGATGGATCCTAATTTGGGGGTCCAGTGGGTTGGCTGATGTTCATCCGATCAAAGAAATATCAATAAAAACCCACACAGCGACACCTTTTTTGGAGGCAGAAATTTTATTAGAAGATGGATGCACCCATATTGAAGGTAATTCTCTGTTTGTTGATACTCGCCATGAGGTCATCACTTTAGTGCAATTTGTTAAGGACGCCCCTCAACCCCTATGCCATCAGATGATCTCCTCGGAGACTTCTGAATTTGCCCTAAGTGACTTGCCGACCGGTGTTTTTGACCTTGTGGATGGCTACGATGAGCATCCACTGGGCACCCTCTGGGTTAACGCCGATGGCGATCTAAAATTGCTTGAATGACATCCTCAAGCAGCCATTGCACCCTTTCTCTAGATTGGCTATCATCTGGTTCTTCAGTCCTTGGAGGACCAGATGATAGTTTCCTTATTTGACTATTTTTCCCACGATCACTTTATGCCCCATGGTCACTGTTACCTTTGGAAGCCCGGGATTCTGTGGTTGCATGTGGTTTCCGATGTTGTAATCGCGATCAGTTATTTTTCGATTCCCTTAATGCTGTTTTATTTTGTCTCGAAAAAGAAAAACCTTCCCTACCCTAAAATTTTTAAACTTTTTGCCTTATTTATTTTTTGGTGCGGATTGACTCACCTTATTGCCATTTGGACGGTTTGGGACCCGGTTTACCAAATCGAAGGCCTGGCGAAAGGGGTGACGGCGGGCGTGTCGTTGGTCACCGCTTTGTCCCTGTTCCCAATCTTGCCCCACCTGTTAGCACTGCGAAGCCCCAAGGAGCTCGATGAACTGAATGCAAAGTTAAAAGTGGCATTAGACGAGAAAAATCAGGCTGAATCAAATCTTTTAGTCGCAAATCAAAATCTCGAAGCCATTGTCGAACAAAGAACAAAAGAAATCATTCAACATACTAAAAAACTTCAAACCATGAATCAAGAATTAGAGTTATTTGCCTACCAGGCCTCGCACGATTTGAAATCCCCCCTTAGCACTGTTATTTCCTACTTCTCAGAGATTGAAGACAGTAAAGAAAATAAACTTGAAAAACTCGATCAATACCTTCCGATCATTCAAAAACAATTGAATCAATTGAACCGACTGATCACAGACCTCCTTGAGTTGTCGCGGATGGGAGCCTCACCTTTAAAAAAAGAATGGGTCAATCTAAAAGAGATCATCGACGACGTCCGCTCGAGTCTTTATTTTAAAATAGAAGAGACTGGAGCAAAGATATATTCCGATCTCAATTTTGAAATTTATGCCAACCCTTTGCACCTCACCCTAATCTTTCAGAACCTCATTGAAAACAGTATAAAATATGTAGAGACAGGCACGACCCCTGAAATCATCGTTTCAGCCGATTCAGAAACCGAAGATTCTTGGAGGTTTCAAATCAAGGACAACGGAATCGGCATCCCTCAAGACTCCTATGAAAAGGTTTTTCAGCCGTTTCAACGCCTGCATTCCCTTGATGAGTTTCCAGGCACGGGACTCGGTTTATCGATTTGTAAAAAAGTTGTAGAAGAACACGGTGGAGAAATTTTCATGGAAAGTGAACCCGGAAAGGGCACTAGTATATTCTTCTCAATCAGTAAAGACAAAGAAGGCTTAAATCAATGATATCACGATTTGTTTGTATCTCATTTTTGACACTGTTTCTCGGTTGCTCTAACAACAGCGAGGGGGACTCGGTGTCGCCAGACCAACAACAACGACAGATTTCTGAAATCATCTTCAGTGATTCGGTTACTGATTGGCAAGTGGCAGTTTTTTATGAAGTCGGCGCCACACCATACACGGGCACGATTGGGTTGAGTGGCGATCAAACTTGGGACATTACAGAGGAAAGTTACACAGCGCTTTTCTCCTCACATACCAGCCGCTTGGTAACAGTACCAAAAACACTTTCGGCAATGACTGAAATTGCTGATCAAGGCAAGAGCGAATGGACCAGCCAGGAGTTAGCGGCTTTGGGAGACAGTCTGTCACCGACACTCGCCAACGCTGGAACTGTGCAAATACCAGTGATTTTTTTGAACGGCGAATTTGAAGGCAACAGCAGCGTTCTTGGCGTGCAGATTTCTGGCAGCCACTACGCCTTTATTTTCAAGGATGTTGTCACAAGCGTGGGTGGAGGTGCTACCTCGCAACGTTACGTGGAACAGGCGACCGTGGTCCACGAGATCGGCCATGCTGTTGGGCTGGTTAACAATGGAATTCCTATGGTCACTGATCACGAGGATTCTGGTCACCCAAAACATACGATTAACGAAGACGGTGTTATGTACTGGTCGGTAGAATCCTCGGATGATATATTAACTTTCCTCACCGACATCATTGCCGCTGATCAGCGTAATTTATTTGAGTCTCAATCTTTACAAGACGGCCGAAGTTATCACCCTCAGTAACCCTAGGGCCTCAAGCCAGAGGCCCTACACAATACAGCTAGGCCGCCGAGCGATAGGCCAAAGAAATGATCTCACGAGTGATTTCATCATCTTTACTTGGCTCGTGTCCGCTGTTGGTTAAGATATTGACATGATTATTGAGCTGGCGTGACTTACTTTGCCAAAGAGAAATTGTCTCCTCAAGCTGCGAAATTTTGTTTTCTAGATGAATTTTCTCGATCTCAATATCAGACAGTTTTTCTGACATTTTCTCATGCAATCTCATCTTCGATTTTTTACTGTCATCAAGAGCTTCATTGAGTTTCTGAATCTCTCGCAACAGCAGTGCAAATATGCACAGAAAACCGAGCACGAAAAAACCTAAATACGATAGATCTATTGAAGAACCGATCCCCATGATCTCCATCCTTTCCCCCGCCAGTAAAACTCTTCGGCAGCCCCCTGGCCTTTGGTTGATGTTTTTATCATTGTGGAACGTTTGTTTGTTTTCAGCACCTCCTGTATTCGACCTCAGCAAATTCGTTTACCAGATTGACAAATTTTCAGAGTTTCGTCAGACAGATTCTTACAATGCCTGACTTTATCGTTGTTTTTAAGAATGCCTCCATGATAGTCACCTTACTGAACCGCAGAGGTTTCATTGCAAGGGGGGCAAATTTGCGATCACTATCTATCGGTATTCTACTGACTGTGTTCAGCTGGGGGGTGGCTCAAGCACAAACCACCAACCCGGGAAGTTTACAGCAGAACTATAACGAACTCTATTCACAGATTCTTATTGAAAAAACACTTTGGCCGAGGCAGCTGGAAGACCAAAAATCGGTGGTGGATTCGACGCAAGTTCAATTCAACTCCATAGAAAGCGTTCTTATCGCCAATCAGCGCGACGTGGAACGTCTGCAAAGAGACATTGAAGGTCAGAAACAACACTTGGCTTTCTTGAAACGTGTTGAACCACTTTCCAAGCAAGAGAAAGATAAAATAAGACAACGGGTGGTGGCCTCTGGGGAGTTCTCGTCGCCGTCACAGGTGTCGCAAAGTTCTTTGTCTCAAAAGGCCAACCAACTGCAACAACAGGCCGACAGCAAGCAATCTGAAATAGCCAACCTTCAACAACAGATTGAAAATCTAAAGAACTCGGCTGAATACCAGGGATACCTGCGACGTCGCAATCAATTGCGTCAAGACAAGAGTGCTAAAAGCCGAGAGCTGGATGAGGTTCGCCGTCGCATTCAAAATTTGGAGTTTTCGAATTCTCAATTGCGCTTGCAATTGTCGGCCTCTGAACGTCGAGAAGAGCAAGCTCGCATTCGTATTGTGCGCATTCGGCAGCAGGAGATTCCAAGACTGCAGAGAGAAATACAGAACATTCGAAATCAAATTCAAAGCCTCCGCCAGGAGACTCAACAAAAGGTGCAAACTCGGCGTCAGGTGGAAAACCGTCGGGACCAAACCAAGTCGAAGATTCAGCAGAAACAAAATGAACTGAATCAAGAGGGAGCCGACAAGCAAGCCATCCAGGCCGAAATTCGTGAGCTGCGCCAACGTTTGCGGCAGCAAAATCAACGAATTGATCGTCTGACCAGCGATATCCGTAGCAATCGTCAGGAGATCCAACGTCTTGAAGCCAGGCAGCAAGCCCATGAACGAGAAATCAATCAGCTACAAAACGAAATTGTTCGTAAAGAGCGCGAGGTCGCCGATGAAGATATTCGACAGATTCGAATCGAGGGTGACATACGCGAAAACAATCGCGAGATATCCAATCTGGAGTTTGATGAATCCAATTTGATTTCACAAATCAACTCGATTGAGAGCCAATTGGTTTCGGTGCAATCTCAAATCAATCAATTCTACAGCGCCAATATTCGTCCCATTGAAGACGAGATTGGCCAATTGGAAAATGCCAAAAAAGATTTGATTGCACGTCGCAACCGACTGCAAGCCGCCCGTCAGGATTTGATCACTCAGGATCAGAATATCGCCGTCGCGAAACAAAAGATTCCAGGGCAAGAAGACCTGATAAAGCAGCAAGAAAAGCAGTTGGTTGAAAAGCAGAATCAACTTCAAACCACAACGGCGGAAGTGAAAACGGCGAAACAGAAATTGAACCAAGAGATCAAGACTTACAACGATTTGATCGCCAGTATTCGCACTAAAAAACAAAGACTGAAAACATTAGAAGAACAAATGATTGAGGCAATAAGCTCTCAAAGCAATGGGGGAAATTAAGATGACAAGGCTTTTATTAACACTTTTTATCACTATAACAAGCGTCACGGCGTGGGCTCAATTGACCGATGAAATCATCGTCAGTGCTGAAGAAACTGGACGTGACTGGAATGCTGAGCTTGTACAGAGCCATGAAATTTGGAAAAAGGGCGCTTGTTCGGCCTACACGATGAGCGAAGACAAACAATCAACGCTAGAAGTTGTGGCTTTTTACAACGCCGCCACTGACAGCTTTTCGGAGCCAGAGGTCAATGTCGTAACCCAAGCCAACTTTAGCTTTCTTGATGTCACCGCATCAACCAATGGCACCAGTCGAGATTTTCAGCTACTTCCCATACAACCGGACAACCAAAGCTTAGTGGGCGCCCGTGTGCTTTTTGATGAACGCGAGGATTTGGTTTTTGCGATTCGTCGACACTTAACTCTAACAGCCCATTATTTGGACAGCTCTGGAGAGGTTAAATCGGTCGACTTTTCGTTGCGTGGGTCCAGCAACGCCATCGCTGCTCAGTTCGAGCGGTGCGGCCTTGAATTTCTGCCTGAGCTCGAACTTCCAGAACCTCTTTAAACCAGGATGGGCTCAACTGAGGGCCCGTTTTTCCTATCTCTATAGGGCCTTGGCACAAGGCCCATTGTCTATAGACTTGAATTTTTTGAAATTTTTAATTTCCGCACCTTGCCAAACCCGATTCGGCACCCCTCCTTGCCATTTGTAGGTATCTGTTACAGGATCGCCATAAATTAGCCCTATGAGGAGTGTTTGAGTGATGAACAAAAAACTGATGACTCTATTGTTTTCAATGACTCTATTTACAACCGCGTGCGGGGTTCAATCGATCCCTCAACAAAAGAATGAAGTGGAAGCAAAACTCGCCGAAATAACCAATCAGTATAAAAGGCGAGCCGACTTGATTCCCAACCTTGTTAAGACAGTGAAGGGTTATGCCAGCCATGAAAAAGAAACATTAGAGGCGGTCATCAACGCCCGCGCCAAAGCCACACAAACCACGATTGATCCATCGCAGGCCAGTCCTGAACAGATTCAAAAGTATCAACAAGCCCAAGGCTCGCTGGGTCAGGCCTTAGGACGCTTGATGGTTGTCGCAGAACGGTACCCCGACCTGAAGGCCAACCAAAATTTTCGCGACTTGCAAGCCCAGTTGGAAGGCACTGAAAACCGAATCACCATCGCCAGGCAACGCTATATTGAAACCATTAAGCAATTTAACAATCTGGTGACCGTGTTTCCGACCAACTTAACCAACAGCCTGTTTTTTCATTATGATAAAATGCCACAATGGGATGTTAAAGAAGGCGAAAACGTTGAAGAGACACCGGAAGTTAATTTTTAGTGACGTTACTTGTCCGAATGAGTCTTATTGGAATTGTGTTTTTTTGCCCGATGCTGTGGGCGCAGGACTTTCAAGTCCCCACCTTAAAGAGTCACGTTAACGATTACGCTAAGGTTCTACCAGCAGCAACTGAAAGAAAGCTCAATGCCATCCTGGCTCAAGTCAAATCCAAGGCTGGAATAGAAATGGCGATTCTGACAGTGGACACACTCGATGGAGTTCCTATCGAGATGGCTTCGATTCAAGTGACTGACAAGTGGCAACTTGGAACAGCCAAAGAAGACAAAGGCCTGTTGCTTTTCCTAGCCATCAATGATCGGAAACTGCGCTTGGAGGTGGGCCAAGGCTTAGAAGGCAACCTGACCGACGCTGAAAGCAATCGAATCATAGAGCAAACCATGGTGCCCCTATTAAAAAGCCAAGACTATGAAAATGCCGTCTTACTCGGCAGCTATCAGGCTTTGTCCCGAGCCGCTCCTGACAAAGATATCAAAGCTATTTACGATGGTGTCCCAGTTCGTAAACTCAGAAACTCGTCAAACAGAGAGCGTTCACCACAACGCTGGATTGTTCTCCTGTTTTGGATCATTGTTATTTTTGGCGGCGGACGCAGCGGACTCCTTCCCCTTTTACTTTTGGGTGGAATGGGCGGTGGTTTTCGCGGCGGACGTGGCGGTTTTGGTGGCGGCGGCTTTGGCGGTGGTGGCGGTGGCCTTGGCGGCGGCGGCGGCTTCAGTGGCGGCGGTGCTTCAGGAGGATGGTGATGGCCAATCCAAAATGGTTGAAAAATTATATAAGTGCAGCTGAGCACGAACAAATCGAGACGGCGGTAAAACAAGCCGAAACCAAAACCGCAGGCGAAGTGGTGCCAATGGTGGTGCGACGGTCATCGACGGTGGGACATGTCCCGATCATTCTTCTGTTTGCTTTTTCGCTGCTATTTTTTGTTTTCGATATTGATTACTGGCAAACCGAATGGATCGCTCTCCCCCACTGGCTATTAATCATCATAGATTTGTTTGCCTTAGTACTTTTAGTTCGAGTCCTGTCTCCATTACCATGGGTGGAGCGCATGCTGACTCCTAAAGATGATCAGGCTTTGCAGGTTGAACAACGGGCTATCAATGAATTTTACAACCATCGCTTGGATCACACCGAACACGCCACTGGAATTCTAATTTACGTATCGTTGATGGAACACCGAGCGGTTGTTCTTGGAGACCAAGCCATATCAAAAAAGATTCCACAGGATAAATGGCAAGAGACCGTGGATCGCCTCCTTAAAGGTGTTAAGCGAAAAAACCTGGCTCAGGGATTTTCTGAGGCCATAGGCCTTTGTGGTGAAATACTGGAAGAGCATTTTCCCATCCAGCCCAATGATAAGAATGAATTAAGAAACCAATTGATCGTTAAAGAATAAAAGGCCTCAAGCCAGACAAAAAAAACCACAGAGGGTCTGTGGTTTTTGTATTTTGTATTTTAGCTTGGTGATTACTTCAACAAACAGCGTTTTTTTGCACCGATAAAAGTGGAACGGGCCCAAGCCGAAGCCAAAACCTGACCGTTTTGATTGTACACAGTATAAACAACGCCTTTTTTAGCATTCTTATCAATGACTCCAAAATCACTTTTAGAAAATTTCACCTGACAAGCACGCGACGTCATGGCCTTCGCCCAACCATCTTCCGATGGAAAATCATTGCTTGAAATGTTTGGAAAGTTAAACGCGAAAGCGTTGGCAACAAATAATAAAATAGAAAACGTAAGTATAGACTTCATATATCTCCCCCTATGGATTTTTCTGACCTGGTTTTATTGAACTTCCAGTCACAAGTCAATTTTTCCCATCGTCAGTTTTGGTTTTATCTGTCAATAAAGGAAAGATAAATTGCCCTGTCTTTTTAAAGGCTTACCGTCTTCTTCCACAGGGCGTTGAAAGATCCGGAAAGATTTACAAGGCCTTTCCGCAATCTCACGCCAGCCTTGATCTTACAACAGATAAGTGTCTTTGATGTCTTGGCAATGCCCCTCTTCGACGTAACTCTGTTTCGGCTTTCTGACTTCAGCACCCACTGGCACCACCTGACCATTTTCAAGAGCCCCTAAAGTGGCCTCGAGGATGATCTCGCACTCGGTAAATTCAGGATGACCGATGACCGGTGCAAACGAAATATCAACCCGCTGCACAGCCGGGCTAAAACCGAAGGCTAAACCTTTGGCAAGAATCTTGTTCGAAAACAATGCATAGGACGAAAGAATACTGTCAATTTGCGATTTGTCGGAAACCTGCAAAGAGGCGACGTCTGCCGCGTTTAAAAACGAAGAAAAAAGCACAAGTGTCACGATTGAAATGATTTTTTTCATGAAAATCCTCCCCTTAGAAAATAACAACGGACATTGCTGTTCCGTCTGCCATTGTTTAGTCGAAGATGGCCGTTTGTGTAAGGATTTTTATGGGCGTTAACATCAATTGTTGTCAAACATAGACAGACTGAGTTTTATCTACCACCGAAATTCTCTGTCTGCCTTGTCAGTTCTTTTCAAACCTCAATCATAATCTTCATCCAGAGAGCCGAGAAAGGCCTCCAAGGCTTCGAAGTCGTGTGGCATGATGTGCATGGCCTTGAGCATCGGGTCCGCATTCACAAGCCTTCCATCTCTTGCCATGTGAGACGCCGCAAAATAAAGACGCAAAACCTGACGCAGGTCCTTACCCATTCCATTGTGGAGGTATGGGCCAGTTTGCCCCAAGGTCCGCAACGTGGTGGTTTTAAAAGCACCCAACGAATAGGAGAGGTAGTCATCAGGGGCCCAGTTCGAACAATCGGGATGACGAGCCGATTCACAAAGATTGGCTTTCAATTGTTTTTGCACAGACTGTTTGTCGGGGTGACCGATAACATTCCAAACCCCTAGGTCGACAGCTTCAAGGCTTGTGATGACAGGCTCCTGAGCGAACACACCCTGCCATTGGGGGTGTTTGGCTGTTGCCGTTAAATACTTCTGACTTTGTTTCTGGCGCTGTTCCCAATCGGGCCATTTCAGCTGACTAAAAGCACCGCCTCCGTGCACCTGATCGTATTCGATTTGGCTCACACCTGTATTGTGAAAGTTAAAGTCTGTAAAATCAGGGGGCTGGTGACACGAAACACATTGCCCGCGAGTGAAAAAAGTTTTCATTCCCCGTAATTCAAGCTCGCCAAACTTGGCATCGTGGTTATGATAATTCAAGGGCGAGGCACCGACAAACTTCCATTGTTTTTTGTAGTTCAGTTGATCGCGCAGATACTGTAGATAGTGCTGAGGGGTTTCGTTGTTGCGTGGTCCTCGCCGCAAACCATTGACCTTTAAAAATTGGTCATAGGCTGTGCCACTGTAGTGCCCCTGTGAGTCTCTTGTAAAATCCAAACTCTGCATGTAAATCGCAATGGTTTGGCAGACCTGCTCACGCACCTCCTGATCAGACAACTGCGACAGATTAATTCCCAACTGTGCAAAATTTTTCTGATAACTTTCGTGCAGTTCGGTATCCAGAGGATAACTTCCATCATCTTTCCGAAGCACATCGACAATGTGTTTTTTTGCTAATGTCTGTTCTTGGGGAAGCCACCCCATATTGCGTCCGACCAAAGTGGCACAGGTTAAATCTTTGCCAGAGAAAAACTCTCCATCCCAATGCAATGGTTTGCCCTCTTGTCGAGTTGAAATCACCATATTCATACTGTTGCGCAAAGTCTTTTTCCCAGCATCCGATCGTTTCGGAATAAGACTGCGACTATCAAAGTCATTATAGGCAAAAACCAAATGCGGATTGTTACTGGAATGGGCCTGGTCCACCATGTGGCAGGAGGCACAACTGATCTGTTGCCCCTTCAGTGGATGTGGCACTAGACCCGAAGGTGTGGTTAGGTTTTCTAGGACAGCATCGCCATGGGGCAAACGGCTGTTCCACTGCCCCTGATTCTGATTAAAAAACGAGTGAGAAAATCGATCGTCTTTGAAAAGCTTTTCGCCCAACTGAACATCAAAAGGGTCTTCTTCTTGGCCCCATGACAACTGAAAAGTAAAAACCACGAGTGATAGACATAAGACTTTAAACATTAGCCCCTCCCGACAAAGGCCTTTAATATAGCTCTTTCGACCCTTCGGTCAAAAGAAAACCCGGTCACCCCATGTACAATGGGTCTAACTGAAAAGGTATTGAAAGCACGATCTCAATGTTGTGATTCGACTACGCGCTCGGCGATTGAGACTTTCTAAACTCGGAGGGAGTTTGCCCCGTGATTTTCTTAAAAGCCAAATTGAATGATGATTTTGAATTGAAACCGGCCTGAAAAGCAATATCCAAAATTGTCTCACTTTCATGAGACGGATCGGTCAATAGCTCCTGGACCTGCCGAACTCGGTAGGTATTGATAAGGTCGTAAAAGTTTTTTCCCAATCCAAACCGAATGACTTGCGAAAGCAAGTAACTGGGAATCGTCATATTATGAGCTAAGTCCTCGAGCTTTAAATTGGGGTTTTCGTAAACTTTTGTTTCCTCCATCAAATGGATCAGTCGATCCGATAGAACTTGGATGCGTTCTTCAGTAAGAGATGAACTTTGATAAGGTTCACCATCGGTTTTCGTTTTGTCCAGTGACTGTCGATCAGGCAAGGTGGCACTGTTTTCTTCAGCACTCAAGAAACACATACGTAAGGCTTCAAGCATATTTGAAAAGAAAATCAACGGAACATAGGCAGACAGAGTGAAAGGTAACATCAGATGGTCCATTGCCAGTGCCAATACCGTCATCGCCAGGCCCGCTAAAATATAGGGATCTTTGGAGCCGAGGTAGACTCGAATAAGAAGATAAGACGTGGCGATGATATTAATAAGACTTGAAAGCCCAAGAAGAATATTGGGAAATAACTTTGGGGCTCCCAAACGGGCCGTATAGGAGTCCACAAAAAAGTTTCCGGTGGTTAAAGGTTCTCCTTGAAAATAAAGATCATGCCCTGTGAGCCAGAACCACAATAAGGGAGTGGTAGATAGAACTCCTAAAACAATCTGACCGCTATAATAAAAATATTTAAGCCAACGAGGAATCGCCACAAAATAGCTAAGGGACTTCATGTAATAGTAGAACATGATGAAAAGAACCGGCTGCAAGCCAACCGCATAGTACCAGGTGAAATTCACAGAGAACATTCGTGAATGGGTGATGGCAATATTCAGAGCAAAGAGCGCACTGAAAAAGCAGAACAGAGCCAGGTCACGCGCCCTGGCGTGTCCCCTTGCTTTATAGATCCAGGCTTGCCCGGCCCCTAAAGTGAGAAGGACAAGTGTACAGGCAAAACCGATTCCTGGATAAATGGCTGTTATAAACTCCATCGCAGCATATTGACCGACACTGTCTCACTTATCAAGATCATTTCACTTACGAACAATTGTTTGGGAACGAATTAAATCGAAAAATCATCCGTTTTAAACTTCTCTAGTTTATAAATATCGCGAGCTGTCCAGTTTTGCGCCTCTTCTAAGTGCACTTGTTTTATTTTTTCAGAAAATTCGAGATCAGCCAAGCTGCGTGCCACTCGTAACAGACTGAGTCTTCGACGATGACTTTTCGAATGAGGAATAAAGCTCTCATCAATGCTTTCGGCCAGCATGGCTTTTAACTGTTTCAGAGAAAGCCTTTGGTTGGCCAAAGTCTGCTGTCGAGTGTTTGTTTGAAATAATCGGGCCTCGTCCACTTCTGCTTTTATGTCTTTTAAGGAAACCTTAACACTCAGCTTGGGTTTGCCGACGATATGAAAAAGAGCGAATCGATCGAGAAAGGGCCCACTGAGTTTTTCAACATAGCTTCTTAAGCGTAAGCTTGAACATTGGCAGCGGTAGGTGGCTCCTGGTTGAAACTGCCCACACGGACAAAGATTAGTGGTCGCTAAAATCAAAGAATCGGCAGGAAAAGTTTGGCGCGTGCCCATCCGGCTTAAATAGATAACTCCTTTCTCCATGGGTTCTCGGAGGGCACTTTGCACCAAAGGATGAAACTCTAGCAATTCGTCTAAAATCAAGGCTCCTCCGTGAGCCAGCGAGATTTCACCAAACTTAAGGGGGCGGCCGCCACCGATCATAGACGATGGAGTGGCCGAATGGTGAGGCTGAACAACAGGGCGTCCCGCTAAATCTCTGCCTGAGAGCATCCAATATTTTTTCGCTTCTAAAAAGCTTTTCTCATCTGGAAGGTTTAAAATCGTCGCTAGGTTTTCAACCATGGTGGTTTTTCCACTTCCCGCAAAACCAGCTATCAACAAATTGTGCTCACCCAACGCGACCAAAGCCATCAAACGCGCCAGTGTGGAATCGAATTGCAATTCCGTATTGTAGGTTGGTTCAATGGGCCTGAATTTCTCTGGCTGCCCCGGACGCCATTGGCGACTGGGAACATCTTTGAGTTCTTTGATTTCTTCCACATCAAATCTCCATGGCGATTCACTGACTCCGGTTAAGACTAAATGCTGAAAGTTTTCAAAATTAAGAAACTCAAGATCCCGTGGCGCTTGCACCTCCCCTTTTAAAGTCAAGCTGCCGTAGCAGTAGTTCTTTTTGAAATCAAAATCGGCAACTTGCAGTTGCTCCGATTCAAGGAGGATGCCGAGAGCAATCGGCAGATCCAGCCCCTGTCCACTTTTCTTGAGATCATTGGGATGAAGATTGACCAAGGCTTGCTTTCCCGGAGGAATACGAAAACCTTGGTAGCGAAGCGCCGAGATAATACGCTTGGAGCTCTCACGAATCATTTGATCCGGCAAACCCAAAATCTGAATCTGAGAAACCCCCGGGACGAGCACGACTTCAACGGTCATCGGACGAAATCCGAATTCTGTTTTAACAAAAGATCGAATAAACATACCATCGCTTCATGCAATCAAAAGGACACGATGGAACTGAAAGAAATCGGATAAAAAGGAAAAAGAAGAGCAATTATGAATCCCACATCCGAATTGACTCAAACCACCAAACTCACCCAAAAGATTTCAACGAAACAAAAAAAATGACTGAACCTCCCCCACTACTAATCAGTGATGGTTATTCTCTAATTGGAGCCTTTGCTAGCATACCTCCTAGCAAGACTCTGGTAAGCGTGACGCGTTTTCACCCGAAGGGTGAAATACCAGTGAGGGCAGGAGGCCCGCTCTTGATAGGAGGTATGCTAGCAAAGGCGCCAAGTCTTAGAAACGACACCCGAGTGTTTGCAAATGAAGGCTAGTGAAAAACAGTTTGTTTATTCTGTGAGGTCAGACAGTGGGTGATGGTCGTCCACTGTTTCTTGCATCTTGCGAGTACTGACAGATGTATATATCTGCGTGGTTTGAATGCTGGAATGCCCGAGCAGTTTTTGAATCGATCGCAAATCGGCTCCCGATTCAAGCAAAGCTGTGGCACAGCCGTGGCGGAACTGGTGCGGGTGAATGGTTTTCTCGAAACCCGCTCGCTTGGACCAAGCGTCCAGCCAACGCCAAATATCAACACGCGACGGTCGCTTACCGCGATCATTGACTAAAATTGATGTCTCTGTCTCTTTGGCTAAATGATGGCGGACTTGTCGCAAATAAACTTTTAACTCTTGCAAAAGATGATCAGTTAAGGGAACGGCTCTTTCTTTACCGCCTTTACCTTCCACTTTCAGCCAAGCATCAGATTCATGAAAGTCAGAAAGATTAAACTGGATCAGCTCTGTCACCCGGCACCCCAAACCAAAAAGGAGAGTGAGAGTGATATGATTGCGTGCCGATTTGTAAGGATCATCAACCGTGGCAGCAGCTTTTAGTTTTTTAAAATCTTCAAGGGTTAAAGCCGATGGCAACTTGGCTTCCACTTTCGGTGGACGAAGCTGAGACAGATCAGGGATTTTATCTCCCTGCTTCTCGCGAAACCGATAATAAGTTCGTATGCTACTGATCACCCGAGCTTGCGAGCGTGTCGACAGTTTGTTTTTGGTCATGTACTGATAAATTCCCATGATATCTTTATTTTTTTCTAGGAATTCAGAGAACAATTCAAGATCGCGACGGTACGCTAAGATGGTGTTTTGAGAACGTCCTCGTACATTTTTTAAATCGTCAAAAAATTCAACCCAATAAGGTAAAGCCATAGTATCAGTCCATTTTCCTAAGCTTGATGATCCTGTGCTAAAGTCTAAGTCGCACTAAAAATATTGTTACATGAATTAGGGGGAATGCAAGGCTGCATCGCACATCGCAGTGACAGACAATGACTCTTTATTAAAAACCGATCTGAGCTTGTAGGCTGCGTGAGTCCAGCTTTTTCAGGCGAGCTTGCGGATAATAGTGCTGCAAAATCGTGCGATAACCCTTGCCTTTGCGCGCCCAGCGCTGAGCTCCCCATTGACACATGCCTACACCGTGCCCGAAGCCTCGCCCCGAAAAAACCACCTTATCCCAACTCTCTTTGACCTCAAACTGGGTGCTTTTTAGACGCCCAAACCCCAAAAGTCGGCGAAAATCATTGGCACGGATTCGTTTTAAAATATTGTTGGAAAATAGGAAGTCCACAATGTGAGCACGACTCTGCTTATGAATTCGAGGCAAAATCGACACCAACTGCACTCCCGCTGGCAGATAGAAGGCTTTGTGCAGTAAACCCAACAATTGTTGCTTGTCGATCCCGTAGGACCAATTGTTCTTGCTGGCGGTTTTACAATAAGGGTCTTTCACCGCCTGATTCATTGACGAGGGCTTACGCCACACCATTTCCTCTGAAGAGGTATGCCCTCCACAATCACTGTGAAAATAAGCCGGAAAAATTTGTCCTTTGTTCTTTGAAACCAAGACCATACCGTGGGTTTGATTGACGGCGGTCATAATGCTTTGATGTTTTTTGGCGTCCATTTTAAAAACCTGATCCATGATGTCAGACCGCACATCATAGTGGAGCTTTAAGCGCTCCATTTTTTTGAAAAGAAAATAGGTTCTTGAGGCCACCGCCTGGGCTTTCAAAGACTCCAGTGGCCAACTTGATGGAACTTCGGCCGTCATCACTCCATATAAATACTGATCGACCGGAAAGTGCGCCACCCAATCGGTTTTCTTGCCCTGAAAAATCAACTCCAAATGTTGTATGGGTTTGCTATCCACCGAGAAGTTTCCAGTGAATCGAAAATGCTGGCCTCGCATGCGATATTTTTTCTGGGTCTTTAGGTTCAGGACAACCAACGCCGTCCCCTCCCGCTGCAGCTGCCACTGACCATGGGGAAGCTTAAAGGTTCGGCCTCGGCATCCTTGTTTTGGGGCCTTCAAACAATGCAAGTGGAAGTCTCCGGTCACTGCTTTTTTTAAAGTGTCTTCATCAATAAGAACACGAGCTTCTAAAGCCGCAGCCGATCCACAATACAAAACAATGATGAAGCCTAACCAGGTTCTCACCAAAGACGCCCCTCCTTGGGTTAACCTTTTAAGGATACCAAAAAGGCAGCCATTTTCCACAACCGAACCCAGATTTTTAACGGAACCCAACTGTTTACGGCCACCCAGACCTGAGTCCAGGTTTTTTTAACCAATATCATCTGAACAGCTTGAGCTTACAGTCTTTTAAAAGGATTGAGACAAGTCGGCGAAGTTTTTCGCAGAACTTGCAAATGATTGATTCCAGTGAACGCTCCGTCAAATCCGCATTGGATTCTTTTGACGTTTGTGTCACCGCATCTTTTATAAAGAAGCCCTCAACAGCTTTGGCAATTTCGTGAGGGCTGTGGGTTTTTCTATTCTTTTTAAATTTTTGTGTCGAAGATTCGACCAATCGTTTCTAACGGCAAAGGGAAAACAATGGTGTTGGTTCCCTCGTCTGCAATTTCAGTGAGCGTTTGCAGATAAGCCAATTGCACCGAGGTCGGCGATTGCGACAGCATTTCGGCCGCCTGTTTTAACTTTTCTGAACGTTGCAACTCCCCTTCGGCGCTGATCACTTTCGCTCGTCGCTCCCTTTCAGCCTCCGCCTGGCGCGCCATGGCTCTTTGCATTTCTTTGGGAAGGTCGATGTGTTTCACTTCCACGGTTGTCACCTTAATTCCCCAAGGCTCAGTGGCTTCGTCCAAAATGATTTGCAATCTTTGGTTGATTTTGTCTCGCTGAGATAAAATATCATCCATTTGAAACTGCCCCATGATCGAACGTAAGGTGGTTTGGGTCAGCTGGCTGGCGGCAAAGTAGTAGTCTTCAATTTTTGTAATCGCTGCTTCCGGATCGGTCACCCGAAAGTAAACCACAGCATTCACTTTCATACTGACGTTGTCCAAAGTGATAACATCCTGTGGCTGGATATCCATGGTCACTGTTCTGGTATCAACTCGAATAATTTTCTCAACAAACGGAACCAATAGGATCAATCCAGGGCCCCGCACGCCCACACAATTACCCAGGCGAAGAACCACACCGCGCTCCCATTCCGACAAAATCTTTACCGATGAGGCTAAAATCACCAAGGCGAAAAAACCTAAAAATATTAAACCTGATACACCCATAATCAATTGCTCCTTTTTCTTTCAACAAATAATGTCAGACCCTTCACCTCAGTGATGACAGCCGGATCATCAGGTTCTAAAACCTGGTTGGACTTTATTTTCCACAGCTCCCCTTGGAACTGGGCCAAACCTCTTTTTTTAATAGGATCAAACTTTTTTATCTTAATGGTTTGCCCTTCCATCTTCTCTCTTTCTCGATTGAGAACGCCTCGCTTTTCGGCGGTGACAGCCAAGTAAGCCAGCATCGCCATTAATGAAAACAGTGCCAGTGACGTCGTCACCAAAAGATCGGTCGGCAATTGATATCCTGACTTTTCATCAAAGAGAAGAAGGGAGCCAACAACGAAAGACACCAGTCCTCCTAAGCCCAAGGCTCCAAAGCTTGGAACAAAGACCTCGGCAAACATAAAAGCCACTCCTAAGAACAAAAGCAGCACGCCACCCCAGGAGACATCAAGCAAATGAAAGTTCATTAGAGAGATAATCAGCCCCATGGCACCCACCACACCGGGAGCAAAAGTGCCCGGATGAGTCATCTCAAAATAAAGAAGACCGAGGCTGGCCATGAACAAGAGATAAGCCCATTGTGGGTTGGAAAAAATCTGTAGCAACGTATGACGTAACCCCGGTGCAAACACCTCCACAGGCCCGGTCACCACCGCCACTGTCTGATCCGATTCCATGCGAACTTTCTTGCCCTCAGCAAACTTTAAAAACGCATCCAAGTCGGAGGCGACCACGTCGATAGCTCCCTCGCTTAATGCATCTTGGGCCGATAAAGCCCGAGCATCGTCAACAATTTCTTTGGCGAACTTTTCGCTGCGGCCGCGGTAATGGGCGATACCTTCCACCCAACTGCGGGTGTCCTCGAAAATTTTTTTGCGCAGGTCTTCCGGCATCTCTTGGCCGGTGCCAGTAACCGGAGATGCCGCTCCAATATTGGTGGCCGCCATGGCCCCGTTGACATGGCAAGCTTGCATAATGATGGCGCCAGCACTTCCGGCGTGGCCTCCGGTGGGATAAATCACACACAAATAAGGAATCGGTGAATTCATAATCAGTTCAACTATCTTACGAGTCGACTGCAAGCTGCCACCTGGGGTGTTGATTCTTGCCATGATCGAATGACAACCACGCTCTTGCGCTGCTTCAGCCGCCCGCTCCATGTAATCGAAGGTGGCGGGGCCTATGGTATCGCGCAATTCAATAGAGAGGGTGCAATCGGCCCGCCCTGTAATTGCAAAAAGCGACACAAAAAGTAGGATCAACGAAAACTTCATCACAATCCCGCAAAAAGTTTGAGGTGCGACCATGTTTCTTTCTTCAAAGACGGATTAGCAATCAAGTCTTCAAGGCTGTGGGTTTTAACCACTTGGTGCCCTGCCCAATGCATGGCTTCTCCAAAACGACCGGGACAACGGTTGCCAAAGAAAACAATTTTATGACGGGCTTGAGCGTCTTCAAAATAATCTAAGGTTCGGGCTTCAGCACTCAATAGAGTCACACTGTCTGGCTGGTAATTGAGGGCCGCAACCATTTTTCCCAGCATGGTGGCAGCCTCATCGGACAGCTCGCTTTGGTAAACAAAGACCTTGGTTGTTGGAATAGAAAGACTGTTCACATGCCCCTGGGGCTGAACCATCCAAGGCGACTGCAAACATTGTTCTGTGAATTCGCTCCAAAAGTCCATACCATGTTCTAGTCGATCGCTAGGCAAAAGGCTAGGTCAGACGCAAATTGCCGCAATTGGTTGGCCCCATGAGCAAAACTTTCCCCGTCAATCAGGCCATATCTCAAAGAACTCACCTCAAAACCCTTAAGATCGTCTCCGAGCCTCCGATGAAAACTGTGTAACAAAAAGAGACCATTGTTTCTCAGGAGTTTATTCAAAATGGAAACTGAAAAGAAAAGCACAACTCGATTGACTCCCCACCAAGAAGACTACATTGAGGTTGAAAACCATTGCTGCCTCTGCGGGACCCCTCTCGAGTTTGAACACAACTACGATGAAACCGCCATCAAACTAAAAGAAAAAGCTCACTGTCCTTGTTGTAAAATTCAACTTAAGGAAAAAGAATTTCTGATTCACTAACTTCTCTTAACTTTTAGAAGTCAGCAATCACTCGAGCGTCAATAGTCAACAAAGCCAAAGACAGATCCACCTCGTACTCGCGAGTTGGACTGGTGTTCCCGTACTTCACACTCATTGAATAATATTGCATCTGCCCGAACACTCCAAAAGCTAAGCCTTGGGTGATCTTTTTCTTCACTCCCCCACCAAATTCAAACATCAATGGGAAACTGGTGTTCATGTCAAAAGCATCCCCGGTTGAGATCGGATAAAGATAACGGGCGTACATTTCGTAACCCATCGCCTCTGGACGATCGGCTTTTTTGTCATAAAAAACACCGATATGAAGATTGTAAACACTGTTGTCAAAATAAGAGTAATTGGCAAAATCAGGACGCTCCCTAAAGAATGGCACCTGTTGTAACTGAAAACCCAAATCCAGCCCCAGTCGCCCCTTTTTGATTTTTAACTGGTCCATAAACCAAACTCCAGCAGCCTGAACACCCAACCAGCTAAAGTCTTTACCAGTCACGTCGGCACTACCACCGGTGATGTCATCGGTTGAACCCGAGGTGCTGCGAATCGCTGCTTTTAAAAGAATCTTATCGGAGTACTCCCAGTCAGCCCCGATTCGAAACGTCGGCAGCACCAAGGTACCGTCGGAGGCGCTGACGTTAACAATACCTGTTGAATCAATAGAGGTTCGAAAATAGCTAAACCCAAGGCCCGCCCAAGCTTCAAGCTTTGAGTTATCATACCCCTCTTTACCGCCGCGATCTTGTATGATCATGCCTTTGTCATTTTTCCGTGAATAATAATTGTCGTCCTGATCCAAACGACTTATTTTTTCGTCGGTGGCCCGAAAGCTGGCCTCTGTCGCCCTGAAGTCATCAGCAAAACCACCACCTGGCACCCGATAATTAATATTGGTCAAAAGCCATTTGCTGTTGGCTTTGACCTGCACCGGAATTTCGATAGCCGTGGTGGGCAGATAAAGCTGAAAACTGAATTCGCCTTTGCCATCGGCGGTCATAGGAAATTGGACGCGGTCCTTCTGAGGTATTTCCACCCAACGACTTTGCCCCGAATCAAGATACAATTTGATTTTATTGCTGCGTATGCGAACCACGGCATTGGGTTTGGTTTTTCCCGCAAATCGAACAATCTTCCGATGCGCTTTTCTGAGCCTGACTTTTAAAACTTGTGGCTCTTTCCAGCGGACCTGTGCCATCACAGGAGCCGAAAACATGAGGATGATAAGGAAGTAAACAAATCGTGTTGCGAATTTCATGCTGAAGCCCCTTACTGACAGTTCTAGTTGTTTTATTTTGTCTAAAACCCGGACAGGGTTCAAGAACGGGGGGCTTGTTGCTCTGCGCTATTCGCGAAACAGGGTGGCTTCCAGATGATTTTCTAAGGAATCGGCAAGGTCGGAAAAGAAATCATAGCCCGTCAGATCCTCAACATCGTCAACCGGCACCAAAAAATCACTGTAATAGGTGCCTTTTTCATAGCTGCGATTTTCGATTAAAAAAGCCTTCATTATCCGAGCCGCTGGAAAGTACATGACCTTGAAGTAAACCTCCGGGATACTGACTCCCGACGGCAACATCGGCAGACCGGGATTAAGAAGCCCGCCTGTGACCACATAGGCCTCACCGTGCTGTCGTACCAGTGAGCGCACCCGTCTTTCGATCGACGCCCATATATAACGATTAAAGCCCGGTCGTTGTGGCGACATGTTGGTCATAAAAAAAGTTTCACTCATGGCCCGGTAATTCAATTTCATATCCGCGGCTGGCAACAAGTGCCCCCGGTCGAAGCCCGAACCTCGATAGTCGGTTGCAAAAACCGGGTCTTCAATATTGGGGTCCATTCGATAGTCGTTGGTGCGCTTTTGTTTGCCATTGATGGATTGTTGAGTCAGGTGATATTGCACCCAGCGGGCTTGGCGATGGTGACTGTCGTAGCAAATTTTATAATAAGTGTATTCGACAACCTGAGGACAATAACCCTGGGGAAGGTGCGATCCGCTCTGAGCCGAGGCCATGACGGCAACCCAGAAACACATGAAACCAAATAAGAGCGGCTTCTGCATAAATCCCTCCTTGGACCTATAGTCTGGTTTTATCACGACTTGAGTCCCTGGCCCTAGATTTGAATGATATTCAGACATAGGTCTGTACCAACTCTGAAGTTGTTGAGTTCGCCAATAGAAATTCCGATACCAAGTCTATGAATTGGAGCCGTGTTTTAATCTTTTGTTTTGTGTTTTCAACATCGTCGGCTCAAGCCAATGGACCTCACGATTTTGATTTTCAAAGTTTGAAAAACTGTTTTTTGCAGACCAATAGCAATCACCCGGAACGCAATCATCCGGATGTACAATCACACTCTCGTTTTGTTTCGACATTAATCGATGAAAGCTCACTGGACATTGGCACGCAGTACAATCATCAACTGAATGCCCTCATGTTTAGTGAAACCCAGGCCTCACAAACTCTAGTGCATGTGATTCAAGATGTGGGCGGCCCCGGTGACAATGGCGGCGCTCTTTTTCAAAGTTTAAGCAATCGCTTGAATCGCCGCACTCCCAATATTAGAGAAACTTTTGTTTTTAACAATTCGCAACTCGCCTCTCGTTGTGACTCTCGCCAACCCCAAAATGTCATTCAGGTGGGAGGCACCTGCACTTACACCACAGCTGAATCCGAGGGAAGTCAAGCCTGCCCGACTACGGCTGGTATTGGTTTTACCGTCAGTGCCAATGGACCGCAAAGTCTTTGCGGCGTCACTCACTCCTTCGGAGAACGTCGAGGTTTCAGTCAAAGACGGGATTTGCCTCTCAGTCAAACCCGAGACGTGGTTGAAAGAGCCCTGGTCGATCGATTGAACTATCTGCAAACCATGGTGGCACAGCCGGGCACCCAATTGGACCAACAGAATATTATCAATGCTCTGTCGCCGGATGGCAGCTGTCACAATGTGATATCTCCCACTCCCCCCGCTGTTAGTGCTTTGAGCTCAAGAATTCTTTGTCTTTTGCAGCCGCAAAATCGGCAAATATGCATTCAAGGCGATCCGGGACCGAGTCTGGATGGACCACAGAATGTCCACAGCCTAGGCAACGACTCGCAAGTCGCCCCTCCCGCTTTATTAGTTCCAACACGTTTTGAAATCGAACGCTGAGACTTCCTGACTCCATTGGGGTTTCATTCAAATGTTTAGAGAATTAAAAAATTTAACAAATCTATGTTGATTTTTTTTGCATTGATTCTAGCTAGCTTCTTAAAGACACGTAAACCAGTGACCCCTGCAGTTTTGTCCCTGTAGGGGCGCCCTTTCTGTTCGGCCCTCGACAGCCCGATGTCGAGGGCCTTTTTATCAGATGAAGGAGATTTTTTTGAAACAATTCATGATCTTTTTATTTTTTGTCAGTGGTTTTACTGCATCGGCCCAACTCAACAAAAAGGAAGATGGTGAGTGGGTCACTCTGGTCGGCGAAGTCTTATCCACATCCCCACAGAGCTTTAAGATGAGCGACGGCGAAAACCGTTTGACTATTGAAGTGGACGATAAAAGTTTTGATCGCGATGCTCGTCGGCTGCGCATCGGTGACGACGTTATTGTTAAAGGCCGGGTCGACAAAAACAAATGGACCAAAAACACTGTTGAAGCCGCTGCTGTTTATGTTAACGAATTGAAGACCATCATTTATGCCAATCCCGCGGACGAAGAGGCGAATTACGCCATTGCCCCAATGCGCTTGTATGGTGACAGCACCCCTAAAAGCTCACGGGTGACTGTGACCGGCCGAGTGACTTACTTGGCTAAACCTTGGCTGACTGTCGACACCGGAAATAGGAAACTCAAAGTTCTTGCCAAGAAATTAGAAGGAAATGTTTTTGAAAATTCGGAGGGCACTCAACTTCAACTGGGTGATCGGGTTTTGGTTCAGGGCCAGGCCAGCGATTCATTTTATAAAAACCGTCATGTCGTCGCTGACTATATAGAAAAACAGTGAAACCAAATCCTCTCTATCAGTTCTCTGAATCACTTTCGGTTTTGTCTTCTTTGTCCTCATCGTCTTCCCATCGTGGTTCGTAATCAACGTCATCACGATGGATTCCGTTCATTTCCATATCTCCACGAAAATAAGACGTCGATGGGCCGTCCTCGACTTCGGTTTCAGTTAAAAAACCAAAAGTCAGACTCCCTACGATAATGGCGCCAACCACGGCGGCAAAAAACCAAGGTTTAAAGAAAAAACGCTTTTCGGGCTTCATACATCCTCCTGTTAGGATTTCTCTATGGAAACACGAATGACTGAGGCTTACATAAGGGAATCGTCCAGAGTTTATTAAATTTCCTACAAATTTATCTTTCAAATTGAACTTGCAAGTTCTTCAAAAACTAAAACCTAATCCTTAAAAATCTCTGAAGACACCAATTGGTCGAGAAGAACTTTCCAGTTGAGTGTGTGACGCGCTAACAAGACTTTTTGCGCCAACAGATCGTAGCGAGCCTGATGATAGCTATTTTGAGTGGTAATCAAGGTTTCCAGATCGACTCGTCCTTTGCGAAACCGTCCAGTCTCCCCTTGCACCAGCTTCTTAGACACCGAAACTTGCCTTTGCAACAGATCCACCCTCTGTTTCTGCAAAACGATTTGATCTTGAAGGTTATCAATTAAGGTTGTTATCTGTTTCCTCTCGGAAAGGTTCTGCAATTCGGTTTGGCGCACATTGTACTGGGCTTGAGCCACTTGCGCGCCCCGCCGAGAACTATCAAACTCATAGGTAAAATTAAAGCCCACCACTTTCTCTTCGCGATTGATGATGGTCGAAAAACGTTGCGATTGGTCTTGGCTGTATCCAAGAATCAATTGCGCCTCAGGATAATAACCACGCTCGGTGGCTTCCTTGAGTTTTTGCATCGACTGACGACGGGTATTATGAATTCGGATGGTTCGCCCTTTCTTCAAGAACTCGGCTCTTTGTTTTGAGAAAGCCAGGTTTTCATTAATAAACGGGACCTCTCCGTCGGGCTCGAAACGAGTCACCGGCCGATCAATCCGCGCCAGCAAAAGTTTGCGCAGCCGTTGCATCTCTTGCTTAGCTTCTAAGAGATTACGCTCATATAAGATTTTTTGAACCTCAGCCCGATTGAGATCAACCGCCAGAGCAATATTATTGCTCTTTCGCTGCTTCACTTCTTTCCAAATGCTGGTGATCTCACGAAGTTGCTGTTGAGCCGTGCTGTAATTCTGCCAAGCCAAAACAAAGTCCAAATACTGTCCCAGTTTTTCCGCCATGTAGTCTTCGTAGGTTTCAACAACCTGCCAAAGCGTGACTTGATTTTGCAATTCAAGACCCTCTTCTTGGGTTCTCAGTCTTTGCCCGAAAAAGTTACGCAACAGACTCTGTCGGAGTTGCAAAAATTGGATCTCCTCTTGTCGATCGGCCAAAGTGTTGGTGTTGTAACCCACTTCAACATCAGTTCCGGTGCTGCGAAAATTTTTAGTCAAGCTCACATCGGTTCGTCGGGTTGTGGGATTGTTGCCAATGGCGATCCCATGAGTATTCGTCAGTGACAGGACCCAAGCACTGTCAGCCAAAGCTAAATCCGCTTGAAACCGGGTTTGCATTCTTTGGTGAACGTAGCGCTGAATTTCAGCGTCCTCTTGCTTTAGCATGTTGGTGTAATCGTTAACTGTCAAAATTTGTGAAATTGGAGATGTCGATGCAACATCGGGTAACCCTTTGCCGCTGGTGGCACCGGTTGCAAACACAACTGTCGAAGGTAAGATCAAAAGACCTAGAAGTGTTAGTAGAAATTTCATAACACCTCGCTGAGCTTCTGACGCCCACTCATTAAAAACGAGTAAATGATCGGCATTAGAAATAAAGTGATACCTGTTCCAAATATCAATCCCCAACCCATCGCAAGCATCATGTCCGCCAACATGGCATCGTAACCTCCTAAACCATAAGCGGTAGGAAAAATACCAGCCACCGTAGTTAATGTGGTTAAAAGAACAGGACGCAAACGCGTGTTAGCCACTTCGACAATGGCGCTATTCATTTTCTGGGAATCCGCTTGCGCCTTTAAGTCGGTTTCAAAACAGTCGACCATAACAATAGAATCATTGATCACAACTCCCAACATTCCGATGGCGCCGATAACCGCGAAAAATCCAAATTGGTTCATACCATGTCCCCAAAAGGCATATATCACCCCGGCGACACCAAACGGTATAATCGAGCCAATCACCAAAGGCATGGTCAGGGACCCAAACATGAATGTTAGAATTATATAAATCAATCCAAGAGTCATTAGAACCGACACCACAAAATCACTTTGAGACTCTCTTGAATCCTGGATTTCGCCTCGGAAATTAAACAGAGTTGTTGGACTTTCTTTCATGAGCTGAGGAAAAACCTCTTCCTCAAGGTGCTGAGCGATGTTCAATGGTGTCTCTTCGGTTTTTTCGTCCAGGTCGGCATAGACCATATTCGCCCGTTTGTAATTGACTCGTTGAATATTGGCCGGCTTACGATGCTCACGGACTGTCACCACCTGTCGCATCGGCACCAAATACCCTTGGTTGTTGGACGCCCGTAAGTCCAAGACCTGTTCAATATTGGTTTTTGCGCCCTCGATACTTGTTAAGCGCACATCGACTTCCTCTTCTGTGTACAGTCGATACAGTATTTGCCCTTGAATGTAGGCCCTTAAAGTTCGTGCCAACTGACCGATATCAATATTCAGGCGCATGGCTTTGGCACGGTCAAGATCCAATGCGAATTCGTTTTTCTTAATGGGACGCTCAATTTCAACATTTTTTAAACTTGAAAGTTTCTCCAACTCGGATTTCAAACGTTCAGAGACCTTGCGCCTGGCTTCATCATTGTTTTCTAACACCTCAATGGCAATGGGACTGCCGCTGTCATTGCTCCACCAACTTTCGAGAAAGCGAACCTCATCGAAGTCTTTGAGCTTTTTTGCCTCAGCCTCCCAGTAGGCCATCATTTCATCGGAGGGGGTTTCGAGCTCTGAAGGAGGAAGAATTTCGATTCGTAAACTGGCACGATTCTCATGAACCTGCCCGCCCCGCCGACTTTGGCCAATGGAGGTTCGAAAGCCGACAACGGCGTTGAATTTATCATCGATAAAAAGTTTCTCTATTTTTTTTATTTTCTCTGCCATCTCCCAGCGCGTTGTCCCCTTAGGGGCAATCGCAGTCACAGCAAACTCTTTGGGCTGTTCACGAGGAAACATCACAAAATTCAATTGGTTTTTAAAAACCAAAAAAGAACCCACTAAAAAACAAAGAAACAGACCTAAAACAGGAATTCGCCAACGCAGAGTGAAAGTCAAAGCCCGACGGTACCTTGCTTCTAAAAAACCCATGATCCTCAATCGAATACGAGTCATCGTCGACTCTTGCGACGCGCCTCGCTTTTGGGCGGGAGTTTTTTTATCAACCAAGTGAGCCGGTAGAATAAAATAAGATTCTATCAAACTGGCAAGAAGCATAAAACTTACGACCAATGGAATATACTGCACCATTGAGCCAAACCGTCCTTCAAAGAATAAAAGAGGGATAAATGCCACACAGGTCGTTAAAACGCCAGCCAGAACGGGCTGCAAAACACTGCGCGTGGCCTGGCTGGTTGCCAATATGGGGTCTGAAATTTTATTCTTATACTTTGCGATGTTATCGGCGACGATGATGGCATCATCAACAACGATTCCTAACACAATAATGACGGCAGCCAGGGTGACATTGTTGACCGTGTAGCCAGCCATCAAACAAGCCAGCAAAGTGAAGGCTAAAGAAAAAGGCAGTCCCATTGCCACCCAAAAGCCGGACCGGAAGTCTAAGAAGAAAAACAGCACCAGCAAGATAATGGCAAAACCGGCCAAACCGTTCGTCGAAATGATACCCAACCGATTGCGGACATCATAAGACTCATCGTCCAGAAGCAAAACTCGAATGTTGGCTTCATGGTGGCTTTTTGCAAAACGCGTTGACAATTTTTGCACAGCCTCGCGCGCTTTTAAAATTCCCACACCACGACTCTTCTGAACATTGAAAACAACCGCCTCGTGGCCCTGAATCTTTAAAATCGAAGTGGTTCTTTCAAATCCATGCTCGACGTTGGCAAGATCACTTAATAAAACTCGACTTCCTTGAAAGCTTTTTCTTAGCACTGTTTGCTTGAGTGGTTCGATATCGTCTAAAAAAGACTTGAGTGCCACTTCGGACTCATACTTGTCCTCTAAAACACCCAAAGGCGTTCTTAAATGCTGGGCTTCAATCTGTCGGGCAATTTCCGACAACGGCAGCTCGTAGTCTAAAAGCTTGCGCGGTTGAACTTTGATTTGTAATTCCGGCTTCAGATAGCCATTGTTTTCAACGCCACTGACCTCGGGCAAAGACAACAATTGATTGCGAAAGGTTAAGGCGTACTGCTGGAGTTTTTGGCGTGCCGAAACATCCAGAAGTTCTTCTCCCTCCAGGTAAATGGCAATATCAACAATCGCTTTTTCTGATGAATTAAACCGGTGGTAGACAGGATCCTCGGTCTCAAGGGGCAAATCCGCCCTTTCCACGGCGTCCTTTATTTCTTGGTACTTTTCAGTCAGATTATCGATGTTCGGATCCAGGAAAACCGAAAAACTGGCCTGCCCAAAAGCAGCGGTCACACCGACTTCATCAAGTCCTGATATTCCCTTAAATTGCTCTTCGATGGGCTTGATGACAAACTTTTCCACATCCTCTGCTGAGGCACCGGGGTAAGGAATATTGCCTCGCACCCACTTTCGAGCAAACTCAGGACGCTCCTCTTTGCCAATAACATCCCAGAAAAATAAAGACGAAAGAATCAGCCCAAACATGACCACATTGGCAACAAAGGATCGCTCAGCAAAATAACGAATCAAACCCAGCAAAAGGCTCTCCCACAGTGTTCATTGAGGAATTCTACCGTTCAAGATTATAGGCAATTCTTGACAGAATGGTATGCTTTTTCAATTTTGACACAGAGGTCTCTTATTGGGTCTCATTGTCTTCACCATTCAGTTGATCAAGAATGGTGTTGGCTAGCTTTTCAGTGATCCCTTGAACTTCGCAGAGTTCTGCGACGCTAGCCTCTTTGATTTCAGAGACAGATTCAAAGTGCGTCAGCAGTCTTTTGATTATTGTCGGCCCCAAGCCTTTGATTTTATCCAATTGGCTGCCGAAACTTTTATGATCACGCAGTTTGCGATGGAAACTGATGGCAAACCGATGCGCTTCATCGCGCAAGCCCACCAGAATCTTAAAAGCCTCGGAGCCCTCGGCAAAAGTGACGGGATTCTGTCGCCCCGGCAAATAGAAGCGCTCAGCGGTGCGCTCCACTTGCTCACCTTTGAAGTTTCTTTTGGTTCGTTCTTTCGCCAGACCGACAACCGGGAGATAGGATTTGCCTTGGTCTTTAAGAGTTTTCACGGCGGCATTCAACTGCCCCTTTCCGCCATCGATTATGATAAGGTCGGGTTCCTGCCACTCCTCATGGGCCAAACGTCGACTCAAGACCTCTTGCAAAGACGCATAGTCATCGCCTCCCACATTGGCTTTGATTTTATAACGACGATAGTGCTCTTTACTTAAGACACCGTTTTCAACCACCACTTGCGAGCCCACACTTTGACCGCCCTGAAAATGGGAAATATCGTAACACTCGATACGCTCCGGAGGTTCTTTTAAATGCAACTTTTTGGCAATGATCTGTAAGGCTTCGCGCTGTTTGCGAGACTTTGAAACCTGACTTTCAAAATGGCTTTGAGCGTTTTTCTTGGCCATCTCTAAAAGTCTTTGTCCTTGTTTGTGAGTGGGAAAAATGATGTTGATGTTTTGATGCCCGTAGTGGGCAAAAACCTCTTCCAAAAGTTTGATAATATCTCGACCCAAATCCACAGGCAGATAGATCTCATCGGGAACAATGTTGTCTTGATAATACTGGTTGATGAACGAGGGCAACCACTCACGAATATCATCTTTATCGGATTGAGGATCGATTTGGGTAAAAAACTGATGCCTTTGTCCGATGACCCGGCCTTTGCGGATGTGCAAAGTTTCAATCAAGGTGCCGCGTTCGTCGCCATAATAGTTAAAGACATCTTGGTTATTAGTGGCCTGGGCATTGATCACCGCTTGTTTTTCTAAAACCCGCTCAATGGCGCCGATACTGTCGCGAAAACGAGCCGCCAGCTCAAATTTTTCTTCTTCTGCTAGCTGGAACATTTCTTTTTTCAGTTTAGCAATCACAGTCGTGGTTTCTTTTTCGAGAAATTTTTTGGCTTTTTTGACCTGCTTGCCATAATCATTTTCATCGACAAGACGCACGCAAGGCGCCGTGCAAGCCCCTATTTGATGAGTCATGCAAGGACGCTTGCGAGATTTCATAAAATGATTGGTGCAATCACGAATTTGAAAGGATTGATTCAAAAAGCGTATCGTATTACGGACCACATAGCCACTGGTGTAGGGCCCAAAATACTGTGACCCATCGTTGACCACCTTGCGAGCTAAATAAAAGCGAGGGAAATTATCGCCCAGACTCAAGCGAATATAGGGGTAACTTTTATCGTCTTTCAATCGGATATTGTAACGCGGCCGATGTTTTTTTATTAACGAAGCCTCTAGCAAAAACGCCTCGGCTTCGGTTTGCGTGAGGATATAATCGATCATCTCGATATGTCGCACTAACAATTGGGTTTTTGGATTATCTAGATTGGGATTTAAATAGGATCGAACCCGATTGCGCAGTTTTTTCGCCTTACCAACATATATGATTTTCTCGTTGGCACTTTTCATCAAATAAACCCCTGGCGACTGGGGAAAATCTGTGACTTTTGATTTGAGGCGCTCGATACGCTCGGAAAGCTTCGACATTAAGCCTCAGTATCCATTCCACCCTCAAGCAAGGTCAGCTGTAACAATTCCAGTCGCTTGATTTTATCTCGGAACCGCGCCGCCTCTTCAAACTCTAGGTTCTCAGACGCTTTTTTCATCTTCTTGCGCAATTCAGCAACCTCTTTGCCTATTTCACCCGGGCTTTCAACAATTTTAGAAACCTCCTCGCCTCTGACATTTTTCCGTGTCGAGTGAGTCTCGTAAATTTCCATTAGCCCTTCTGAGATGCGCTTATTGATGGTCATCGGAGTGATGCCGTGTTTGCGGTTGTGCTCCAGCTGCAACTGCCGACGCCGAGCCGTCTCGTCCATGGCTTTGCGCATCGAATCGGTGACTCGATCGGCATACAGATAAACCCGACCGTTGGAGTTTCGAGCCGCACGCCCAATGGTCTGAATCAAAGAGCGCTCTGAGCGCAAGAAGCCTTCTTTGTCGGCATCTGTGATGGCCACCAAGCTGACCTCTGGAATATCCAAGCCTTCTCGCAAAAGGTTGATTCCAATAAGAACATCAAAAAGTCCCAAACGCAGATCGCGAATGATTTCACTCCGTTCCACAGTTTTAATATCACTGTGGAGATACTTCACTTTGACGCCGACACTGCTAAAGTATCCCGTCAGATCCTCGGCACTTTTCTTGGTGAGAGTGGTGACAAGAACTCTTTCTTTCCTTTTGACTCGAGCTCGGATCTCTCCCAGAAGGTCATCGACTTGAGTGGTCGCCGGTCGCACCTCTACCAAAGGATCAACAAGACCCGTGGGTCGAATGATCTGTTCGGTGAATTCGTTTTGGCAAATCTCTTTTTCGTAGTTACCGGGAGTGGCTGAAACATAAACAACCTTATCCACAAGTTTTTCAAACTCTTGGAAATTCAGTGGCCTGTTATCAAGAGCCGATGGCAGTCGAAATCCGTGCTCAACTAGAGTCATTTTACGGGCCCGATCACCGCGGTACATTCCTCCAATTTGTGGAACTGTCACATGAGACTCATCAATAAAGGTTAAGAAATCATCGGGAAAATATTCAATCAAAGTTGGAGGCGGCTCACCCTCTCCACGACCAGTAAAATGCCTTGAATAGTTTTCTATCCCCTGACAAAAACCCAGTTCTTCGATCATCTCAATGTCATAATAGGTTCTTTGTTCAAGTCGCTTGGCTTCGTCGTACTTCATGTTTTCTTTTAAAAAAGCCAAGCGTTGCTGAAGTTCTTCCTGGATACTTTTGATGGCGATTTTTTGTCGCTCTTCGGTATTGACATGGTGACTCCCTGGATAAATCGCCACCTGATCCAACTCTTCAAAAACCTCACCGGTGAGTGGGTCAAACCAACAGATCCTTTCGACGAAATCACCAAAAAATTCGATGCGAATAACCTTTGAATCCTCGTAAGGTGGAAAAATATCGACCACATCACCGCGCACCCGAAATGTCCCACGATGGAAATCATGGTCACCGCGAGTGTATTGGATGCGCACCAATTCACGCAACAGATGATCGCGTTTCATTTCGGTGTTTGATATCACCTGCACCAGCATCCCTTCGTAAGCCTCCGGGCTTCCCAAGCCATAGATACAAGACACACTGCTAACGATAATCACGTCTTTACGATCAAGCAGCGAGTGAGTCGCCGAATGTCGCATGCGATCGATTTGTTCATTAATAGCCGAATCTTTTTCAATGTAGGTGTCGGTTGAGGGAATATAGGCCTCGGGCTGATAATAGTCGTAGTAGCTGACAAAATACTCCACTGCATTTTTCGGAAAAAGTTCTTTGAATTCAACAAACAGCTGCGCTGCCAATGTTTTATTAGGAGCCAAAATCAGGGCCGGCCGGTTCATCTGCGCGATCACATGGGCCATGGTGAAGGTTTTTCCACTCCCCGTCACACCCAACAGAGTTTGATGAGCTTTGCCTTGCTGAAAACGATCAACCAACTGAGCAATAGCCTTGGGTTGATCCCCAGCGGGTTGATAGGCGCTACTTAATTCAAAAATACTTTTCATTCAAATTCCTTACTTTAAAGCTTCTATGGCTTTATCAACCCTCTTGATTAATGATTCCCGTTCAATCAAAGGCACCAGCATCTTTAAATCGGCACCATGAGGTTTACCAATAATTGCCACACGTATGGGCATAAAAAGTTGCTTGCCTTTGACTCCGGCTTCATCTTTGACTTTGTTCTGGATTTCAGAAAAGTCATCAGCCGACAAGAACATGGAGTTCAAAGACACCAGCTGCGACTTCCAAGTCGCAAAGACTTTACCCGTGGTCTCCCACTGTAAAACCTCCTCACAGTCTTCAGTGATTTCAAAATGCTTGGAATCAATCGGTCGAAATAATTCAACCGCGTCGAGAAGCGTTTCCATTTTCGGCTTAAATATATCTAAAGATTTCGAAATAAAATCTTCACTTTCAGGCAAGGTGATATTTTCCTTTTGCAAAATGGGTTTCAATTGATCCCACAAAGTAGCATTAGACAGGGCGCGAAGATGCACTGAGTTCATCCATTTGAATTTCTCATCATCAAAAACCGCACCCGCAGTGTGCAGTCTGGCCACGTCAAACTTTTCGATCAGTTCTTGCCGTGTAAATATCTCTTCATCACCACCGGCCGACCAACCCAAAAGAGCGACGAAATTGAGAAGGGCGTCTGGCAAATAGCCCAATTCTTTATACTGGTGGCAACTGGTGGCGCCATGGCGTTTGCTTAGCTTCTGCTTGTCTTTTCCCAATATCAGAGACAAATGGCCAAACTCGGGCAGCTCAAAACCCAAAGCGTCGTAAATCATTTTTTGGCGAAGAGTGTTGCTCAAATGCTCTTCGGCACGAAAGACATGAGAGATTTCCATCAAGGCATCGTCAATAGCGCAACAAAAATTATAAACCGGCATACCGTTGGATCGCATCAGGATGAAGTCACTGACCATGTCTTCTGGCAATCGCACTTCACCGCGCACCAGATCTTGAATAACGTGATCTTTGCCGCCGTCGACTTTAAAGCGGATCGCCGCTGGCACTCCCGACGCCACCTTGGCGCGCGCCTCGTCCAAAGGCAGAATAGAGTCAGGGCGAGGGATGCGGGCAAATTTCTCTTTCGATTCAGCTTTGATTTTTTCCAAATCCTCATCGGTGCGGAAATCAAAATAGGCTTTGCCCTGCTCCAAAAGTTTATCACAGTGCTCGCGATAAATTTCCAACCTTTCACTTTGACGATAGGGTCCTTTATCACCTTTCGACTCGAGGGTGTCGAAGTCCACTCCTTCATCCCAGTCGAGCCCCAGCCACTTCAAATCGTTGAGTTGCATGCGCAAAGATTCATCGGTGCTACGATCCAGGTCGGTGTCCTCAATACGTAAAAGAAATTGGCCGCCTTGGTTTTTTGCGAAAAGATAATTGTACAAAGCGGTGCGGGCGCCTCCCACATGTAAATAGCCAGTGGGACTTGGGGCGAATCGGACTCGAATGGGTCGGGACATGGGTTCTCCAGTTCAAAGGGATCTGAGTTAACTTGCCAAACTAGCAAAGGCCCGCTTTGATCTCAAGTTATTCGCCGATGAGGCCACGCGACAACAGCCACTGCCGCAGTTTTTTTGCGTAAAAGGCGTGTCCTTTTGAGCTGAGATGAGATTCATGTTTATGAATCTGAAAGGATTTTCCCGTGTCATTTTGCAAATAAACCCAAGCCATCTGATGTTCCTGAAAACACTTTTCCAAGCTCGGAACGGCTTCCTTCACCCGCAGCCACAAAACCACGACAAACTGATCCTGGGGACGAAGCTTTTTGAGGTTATCACGAAGTTGCCAAAAACTAGCACACACCTTCTTGAAGTTGCTGGCGCTGTAGGAATTGGGATAGTTGATATTGAAGTATTGAAAGATATTCGATCGCCCCATCAGCTGATACATACGGGTGCGAAGCGGTGAAACCTCCAAAAACGAACCTCGACTGACCAACCGCCCTTGCTGCCATTGATATTCAGGCGCTCGCCCCTGGGCCCAGCGAAAATAACCAGTGGTCCCAATCAAGCGATCCGCCAATGAGGTCATATAGAAATAAAAAACTATGGCAGAGTCTTGTTTCACTTCCGTTTTAAGACGTTGTGATTCGCTCAACGCCAAAATGTTGTGAGGTCCCCACCCCGGCACAGCGTAGTTATAAATCTGTCGATCCGGAAACCATTGAGCCAAGCGTGCGGGCAACGTTTGATCGCTGTTCACACCTTGCCCGAAAAGATTGGAGTCCCCCAAGAACACCAAAGCCCGCTTTTTTTCCTCAGCCCTATTTTGCGGAACGATTCGGCGGTGAAAATCATCGATTTCGTACTCGACATCATAGATCGGTTTACCATCCACGGTTTTTACTGCTCTCTGCACGACTCCAGCTGGCAACAGGTAGCCGATGGGAGGTGCCGTATCCGAGACATTCACTTGCGATTGGGTTCCACCAGACTGCTGCACGGTCTCTTTGATGTCAGGACGCTCGACGGATTGCCAACGAGACCAGAGTCCGACTGAGACCTCGATCATGGCAATAAGAAAAATAAAGACAATGAAATTAATGAAAATTAAGCGGAACACGCCCCATGATATTCAAGGGCGTGCTGAGACACAATAAGATTAAGCTTCTTGCTCAAGACCAAAGATAGCTTTAACCTCTTCGGTTTCTAAATTGGTTTTCGTTGTTGCTAATGAAAGCTCTGTGATTAAAAGATTTCGAGCGGTGTCGAGCATTTTACGCTCACCAAAACTGAGCTCTTTATCAACTTTTAGTAGGAAAAGGTCGCGGAGAACTTCGGCGATCTCATAGACCGAACCGGTTTTGATCTTTTCCATATACTCACGGTAACGTCTGTTCCATGTTTGATTGTCGATCTTTACATCTGTTTCTTGCAGGATGTTCAAAACCTTTGAGGCTTCGTCCTGAGAAATAATGGGACGCAAACCAACGTTCTTGGCGTTGTTTTTTGGAACCATAATCTTCATGCCTGTCTCAAGAATTTTGATCGAGTAAAAGACCTGAGTGCAACCCATCATCTCTTTCTGCTCAACTGCAACGACTTCTCCAACTCCATGTCCGGGATAAACTGCATTGTCCCCAACCTTAAAAACATCGTCTTTTACTTCACCCATTGATCCTCCGTTTAACGTGGGGGATTTATATCATTTATGACACGGTTGGGCAATGCCTAAAGTGACGTTTATCGCACTTTAGTTATTTGCAAATCTGTAATTATTTCAGCTATGTACAGCGAATAGACAAAGTTGAGCCTGAACTCTCGATGATTTGAAGCTGGGGAGATTAAAGCTTAGGCATGATTTTTGGCAAGGCCTAAACAACTGTTGATCAAAGTTTTTTCGTTCATGAACTTCCTTCATGGTTTGTCAGTTTGGCATAGAAAAGTCGGACCTTGAAAATGTGTTTTTTAGAAAAATCGATCGCCGTAAAATTCATAAAAAAACCCGATCCATAGGATCGGGTTGAGTTGTTTTTAATGAATAAGAGGATCTACAGTTCACTCACCAACAGAGCAAAGGGTTGCCCGCCATCAGCCGCAGGGGTTGGAAGATTGGTGGCAATCACGCGAACTTCGAGCTCTCCAGTCACACCACCCACTTCAAGGTACTCACTGTTGTTAACCGCGGAATTACCACGAGCAATCAGTTGGCCGTCTTCATAAACCTCGATATCAAGGTTATTGACCAAGGCCCGTCCACTACTGGCAGCACCTGGAGCATCGGTGTAAACCAGGGTGATTTTCCAATCTGTAACCGTTTCACTGGAAAGAGTCGCTGTCGCCGGAGCTCCCTGAAGAACAGTTCCCTCCATCATGGCGCCCTGAAAGTCGGTTAGAGCATCCATGTTCACACGACCAAACCCTTGATGAGGGTTGGGACGCGTAGCAAGCATCTCTTGCCCCGTGGCCTTTCCACTTTGTCCAAACTGACCGGGAAAAAGATCAGTCGCAGTATGCATCAACAAGGCTTTAACCAGGGCGGCTGAAGGATTGCTTCTCTGCATGCGCTCAACCAGATACTGCCTTGCCACAGCGGCGCCACCAGCGACCAGCGGAGTACTCATAGATGTTCCACCCGACCAAACGTAATCTTGGTTAAGAGCACCCCAAAGTTCATTGGCTCCATCAACTTGCGAACGCACACTGAGGATGTTAGCTCCTGGAGCCACAACATCGGGCTTGGTTCGACCATCGTCCGTCGGACCACGCGACGAGAAAGCGGCGATTCCGTTAACATTATTAGACAGAAAATCTGAAGCAATGGGCTCCGCCGAAAACAAGGGCGAGCCATCCTGTTTTTTCAATTGTCCGATCGGACGTTGAATACCACCATCAGACACTAAGTTCTCTGAGGCTCCGACTGACAAAACATTTTTTGCGGTGGCCGGTGTTCCGATAGAGTCTTCATCGACGCGTCCATCATTATTTTTATCTTCACCCGAGTTACCGGCAGCAAACATCAATAGCATGTCAGGCTTTTCCCACATGAACTGGTCGACTGTGACAGCAAAGTTATCGTAGGCACCCAAATTCTGTGGAGAACCCCAGGAGTTGGTGTGAATACGAGCGCCATCATTATAGGCATCCAAAAACATTTTTGTAATGTCTTGCGGAGGAATCATATTATTCAGAAGCTGCGACCACATTCCACCAGCAATCAACTTGGCGTCATAAGCCCCACCACGAAGTGCTCCGTTGGAAGCAGCTCCGTTTCCAGCCACTGATCCAGCGACATGAGTTCCATGCCCCATAGGGTCGTTCCAGCTAAAGGAAAGGAGACCATAAGCATATCCTTTTTGCACCTGACCTTGGAAGTCACGATGGATGCTGGCCGCGTTTCCTGAATCAAGACCGGTGTCGGCAAAACCAACCAACTGACCGCGCCCGGTGAATCCGCGATTCCAGGCCGCCTCGAAGTTCATCACTTTTGTTCCTGATTCAAAACCATCCAAGTCATTGACCGTTTTGCGGGAAACCGAATCAATCAAGTCGGCCGAAATTTCAAAGTTTTGAAACTGAAGCTCTGGATAAGGTTCAATCCACTCCACTCCATTCAACTGACTGATTTTTTCAATCGCCGAAAGCGGAGCAACCACTCCAATGTTTTGTCCTTTTGCATATTGCAAATCACCCCACTGTTGGATCTGCTTTTGCAAGGTTTGGGTGGCGTCTTCGCTAAATGTGCGAATCGATATTTTTTCAACCACTTGCGCATTCAAGTGATCAACAACACCAAAGCTAGGGCTGACCTTAAAAGCGGGCGCGTAAGGCAACACGGCTTGAAGGCCCCGTAGGTTTTGCAAACGGTCAACACTGTTGGCGTCCATCTTTACAACGTAAGCATCATCGGGAATATAACGAAGGATTTCGGCACCGGAGTTCATCAGGTCCTGACGATCTTGGGGTGAAATCTTATCGGCGAACTGAACCACGTGATAATCAGTGGCAGGTCCTCTTTTCAATGAAATCAGGGCTGAGTCCACTGCTGTATCAACAACTTGGGTTTTAAAATGCAACTGCTGACCGGCTTGGGCTGTGAATGAGTAAAAGCTAGCGAGTAACGCTATGACTTTTATCGTCCGTGATAAAAACATAATTCCTCCTTAAATGTTCCATAATTTCATCACACAGACTTATGGCCCACAAGAAGGTTTGGTAATAATCCCATGTATCATTAAGGGGTTTTCACGAAATGTCGCAACGGTCTCGACTAAAGTCTCTAGCCTTTAGCCTATCATTTCTTTGTTATTGAAGATTTCATCTTTAATACTTCGATGTTCATAGCGCTGCAATTCAGGGTCGCGTCTCATGACTTCAAAGGCGGCTTCACGGGCTTGCTTTAAAATTTCAATATCGCGAACCAAGTTGGCCATTTTAAAACCAGGCAATCCACTTTGCCGAGCTCCTAAAAATTCACCGGGACCGCGCAACTCAAGATCGGCTTCGGCAATTTTAAATCCATCAGCCGTCACTTCCATCAGCTTGATGCGGTCACGAGACTCCTCGGAAACGGCATAGCCGAGAGAAAGAATACAATAACTTTTATGTTCGCCCCGCCCGACTCGGCCGCGCAACTGATGCAATTGTGACAATCCGAAACGCTCCGCATGTTCAATCCATATGATATTGGCATTGGGAACATCAACCCCGACTTCGATCACTGTTGTCGACACCAGAACATCAAACTCTTTATTACGGAAACTCTCCATAATTCGGTCTTTTTCATCCGACTTCATTTTTCCGTGCATCAAGGCCACTTTGAATTCCGAAAAATCTTGTTTTAATTTTTCGAACTCATCGGTGGCATTTTTAAGATCGATTTTTTCGGACTCTTCTACCAAAGGGTACACCACATACGCCTGCCGGCCTTTGCGCAATTGATTTCTAACAAAACCAACCACTTTGTCGCGTTTACTTTGAAACGTCATTCGGGTGACAATGGGAATGCGCCCCTTCGGCATTTCTTTAATAATTGAAACATCCAGATCACCATACACAGTCATCGCTAAACTTCGAGGAATGGGAGTCGCCGTCATTAAAAGAAAGTGAGGAGATTGACCTTTTTTCTTTAGCTTTTTTCTTTGCTCAACGCCAAACCGATGCTGTTCGTCGACGATGACCAGGCCCAGGTTTTTAAAGTTCACTGAATCTTGGATCAAAGCATGGGTGCCGACCACCAAATCAACGTCACCAGCTTCCACCTGTTCATTGATTTCTCGCTTGGCAGCGGCCTTCATATGGCCACTTAAAAACCCGACTCGCAATCCCAGAGGTTCAAACAGTTTCATGGCCCCCTGATAATGCTGTTGCGCTAAAATTTCCGTGGGCACCATCAACGCCACCTGGTAGCCGTTTTCGATAGCCACCAAGGCCGACAGCAAGGCCACGAGTGTTTTTCCACTCCCCACATCTCCCTGAACCATGCGATGCATAGGAAAGTTTCTCTTCAGATCGCTACGAATCTCCTCAAGAGCCTTTTCCTGAGCCGCGGTCAATTGAAAGGGCAAAGCCTTTTTAAGTTCCGCTGCCAACTTAGAATCTTTTGGGAAAGAGGGTGCTGCGTCTTTCTGCACACCCTGCTTACGGGCGGCCAACAACATTTCCAGCCAAAAGAATTCCTCAAAAATAATCCGACGATGGAAAGGCGTTCGATAGTTTAGATAAGCATCCCCCGCTCCTTTGGGAGGATGGTGAATCGATAAAAATGTTTCTTTCAAAGCCGGCAATTGATATTTATCGAGCATCCATTGCGGCAGCTTTTCGTCAAAACCTTGAATTTCATCGGCCTGTAAAGACTCTGAGGCTTTGGCCACAATCTTGCGCAAGCGGGTGGCGGTTAAACCCTCGGTCTCTGAATAAATAGGAATCAATTCATCTTTCATCTCATCATCGGTTTTAATGTCTTGGATATCCGGATGGTGAAACTCAACACGACCTCGATAGTGGGTGACTTTACCAATCACTCGCACCTGTTGCCGAGGCTCGAAGCGCTCGAAATACCCTCGATAAGGCACTCGAAAAAATTTGCAATGAATAAGTCCAGAGCCATCACGAACGGTGACATCGTAAGCGCGCCGCTTGGATCGTCCTAAATTGTAGGAGCTGACATTAGAGATCTCGGCTTTAATGCTGACGGTTTCTCCGACCTGCAAAGAAGCAATATCTCGTGCCGCGCGCCGATCCTCATAAGTGCGTGGGTAATTGTGAAAAAGGTCCTCGATGGTGGCAATGCCTTTTTTTCGCAACAGAGTGCCCAGTTTGGGGCCAACGCCTTTGAGATATTGAATAGGTGTGTCGAAATAGAGACTCATGTCCCCCCTCTGGAGAGTGCCTATAGTAGAAAAAAGCCGGTTTCTTGTCAAAATTAGGTCGACTCTATTTGCACATCTCGCCTTCATTTATTCTTCTCTTTGATTTCATGGCTTATCGTGGCAAGATTTAAGGGTGAAATCAAAACGCTTGCAGCGCTGAAGTGGCAACAAAACGCCGTTGAGACCCTTGGGTCGAAGCCGCAAGCCTTGGGCCATTGGATTTTGAATCATGGATTGGGATTATTTTAATGTTCGTGTGGGTTGTTTGCAGCCCAGTATTGATCTGCCATTTGATCTGTATGTAAAAATTCAGAGTCGGTACGTTCATTATATCCGCGCCGGCAATGCCATTTCTGCTGAAAAAAGAAACAAACTAAAAGACTCCGATCGCCTCTTCGTTCCCAACTCTCAACGCCAAGCCTTTAAAGACTTTATTCATGGCCAACTCGACGATGAAAGTTTGGATCCAAAAACCAAGGCCGAGCTTTTACGAGAGAGTTCACTGTCCTTGGTCGAAGAGATTTATGAGAACCCGGATGTGGGCAAAGCCCTTGAAGACTCAAAAAAGATCATCCACCAATTCGTAAAATTCATGGAGCAAGAACCCGAAGGCATGGATCATCTTATCAGTCTTTCGACCCATGATTTTTACACCTACAACCACTCCCTGGATGTTGGTGTTTATGCTCTGGGCATTGGTCGGCTTGCCGGTTATAGCCAAGAAGAACTTGAAGAACTGGGGCGTGGTGCCCTGTTTCACGATATTGGCAAGAAATGGGTGGATGTCGACATCATTTGTAAAAAGGGAGCCCTCGATGATGTCGAGTGGGCGCAGATGAAAAAACACCCTGAGTTTGGCTTACAAATCCTCAATGAATACGATGTCAGTGAGGCTATTAAAGCCTGCTGCTTTGAACATCACGAAAGCTTTTTAGGCAATGGTTATCCCCAGGAGCTTCCCGGCGAAGACATTCACCCCATGGCTCGTATCATTGCCATCACCGACACTTACGATGCCATGACCACGCAGCGGTCCTACAACCAGCCGATGACGCCCAAAGACGCGATTGAGTTTATGACCACGAAACTGAAAGATCGCTACGATCCTGAACTTCTGCGCATTCTTCGCGAAGTCATGTTCAAACTTTGATTCAAAAAAAGAGTCTAAATTTGTGGTCACAAATAGCCACCCAACAACGAATTCGGTAGTATTGAGCTTCGATTAAAAAAAGTGGGTTTTATTATGAAAAATTTAAGCCGAATAGGATTGGTCGCTGGCATCATGGCGCTGATCGCAATGTTCTTCATTTTTGATTTGAAGCAGTACCTTTCCTTGTCTTACATCAAAAATCAACAGGATGCTTTTGAAGCTTTTTACGCCGACAACCCAATTGCCACAATTGGAAGCTATATGGCCGTGTACATTATTACCACAGCTTTGTCTCTACCAGGAGCGGCCTTATTAACTCTGTTGGGTGGCGCTCTTTTTGGAGTTTTGACCGGAACTATCGTGGTGTCCTTTGCAAGCACCATCGGCGCGACCCTAGCCTTTTTAGCTTCGCGATTTTTACTGCGTGATTACGTGCAATCGAAATTCAGTCGCTATCTTACGAAAATCAACAAAGGGATTGAAGAGGAAGGGGCTTTTTACCTGTTCACCCTTCGTCTGATCCCGGCTTTCCCATTTTTTGTGATCAACCTTGTTATGGGGCTAACACCCATGCGAACCATCACTTTCTTTTTAGTATCACAAATCGGGATGCTTGCGGGCACCATCGTCTACGTGAACGCCGGCACGCAGCTATCACAGATTGAATCAGCCAGCGGAATCATTTCTCCGCAAGTGATTGGTTCCTTTGTGGTGCTCGGATTGTTTCCGTTGGTGGCTAAAAAAATAATGCAAAAAATTCGCAAAAAAGGACCGGTTACAAATGTCTAAATACGATTTTAATATGGTGACTCTAGGAGCGGGATCAGCCGGTTTGGTCACAGCCTATATTTGTGCGGCCACCAAAGGTAAAGTGGCTTTGATTGAGAAGCATAAAATGGGTGGTGACTGCTTAAACACCGGCTGCGTACCCAGCAAAGCCTTGATTCGCTCAGCCAAGTTTATGAAAGATGCCAAACGCGCCAAAGACTTAGGTTTTAAAAAAGTCGACGTTGAATTTGATTTTGCGGACGTCATGGAACGCATTCAACGGGTTGTAAAAACCATTGAGCCCCATGACTCCGTCGAGCGGTACACATCGCTGGGTGTGGATTGCTTTCAAGGCATGGGGGTGATCAAGTCCCCCCACGAAGTTGAAGTGAACGGTAAAATTTTAACCACGCGCAACATCACGATCGCCACCGGCGCCCGCCCCTTGGTACCACCTTTTCCAGGTGTCGACAAAGTTGAACACTTCACCTCCGACACGATTTGGAATTTACGAAAAAAACCAACACATATGGTGGTTCTTGGCGGCGGCCCCATCGGCTCTGAAATGGCTCAGGCGTTTTGTCGACTCGGTATTGAGGTCACTCAGATAGAGATGGGCGATCGAATCATGCAAAAAGAAGATCCTGAAATCTCTGAGATGATCATGCAAAGATTCAAAGCCGAAGGCATCAAGGTTTTAACCAACCATAAAGTCACAGAACTGAAAGAAAAAGACGGCCAAAAAATCGTGGTTTGTGATCACAACGGTCAAAGCCAAGAAATTCATTGCGACACTATTTTGGTGGCTATTGGTCGCAAGCCCAACACAACGGGGTTTGGCCTGGAAGAATTGGGTGTCGAAACCAATGACAACGGAACCATCAAAGTCGATGATTATTTACGCACCTTAAAATACAAAAATATTTACGCCTGCGGTGACGTGGCGGGTCCTTATCAATTTACCCACACGGCCTCTCACCAGGCTTGGTTCTGTGCTGTCAACGCCATGATCAAACCCTTTTGGGGTTTTAAGGCGGACTATCGGGTGATTCCTTGGGCGACTTACACCGACCCTGAAGTGGCGCGTGTTGGGCTCAATGAGCAAGAAGCCAAACAGCAGGGCATCGCCTACGACGTTGTGACCTACAACATGGATCATCTCGATCGAGCGATCACTGAAGAAGAAGCCTTTGGGGTGGTGAAAGTTCTTACTGAACCAGGAAAAGACAAAATACTGGGTGCGACCATCGTTGGTATCCATGCCGGTGACATTATCGCCGAGTATGTGGCGGCCATGAAACACGGCTTTGGGATGAATAAGATCCTAGGAACCATTCATATCTATCCCACCTTGGCCGAAGCCAACAAGTTTGCCGCCGGCAATTGGAAGCGAGCGCAAGTTTCAGATTCAACTTTGGCTTGGGGCGAACGCTTCAATCGATGGCGTCGATAAACATCACTTTTTAAGCTTACTCACCATTTTGTTGAAGCTGGATTCAGCTTCACGAAAAAAGTCACCGTCACGCAAATGCATCTCTTGCAGCTGACCACTTTTTTCAATGGCATTGAAGGTTTGCTGCATGTGATAGACAGCTCCAGCGGTTTTATGGGTGAAGCGAAAACCGACGATCAAAAACACAACCATTGTTAAAATAAACAGGCCTCCAAACAGCATATAGACACTGCTTTGGATTTGCAGAATTTGTGCCTGCATGGCCTCGACCTCTAAGCCCTCGCCAACGAAGTGTTGGATTTGACCAAACACTTTCGTCATGGCGTAGAAGAATACAAAGGTTTGTAAAATCCCAATGGCTCCAAAAACCAGTAAAAACTTTCCTTGGTAATTAGGATTAATAAGATACCCAGTGATTTTTCGTCGATCATCCATGCCTCAATGATGACAAAGAAACAGGAGGCCGACAAAGAAAACATGATGTGTCAAAAATGCTGAAAGGGAGTCCAATCAAAAGCAAAGGGCTTTTGGTTCTTTAAAAAAGTTAAAGTGCTTTGCGAAGATTCCTCGACAGACCCAATCACTGACAAGGGTTCCGAAAACTGCTCTTGATATCCAATAAGCAGCGAATCCAAGTGATCCTTATGGCAATTTAAAAGAAGGCGATAATCCTCGCCCCCACATAAAGACCATCGCAAGGGGTCCAATCCTCGTTTTTCACAAAACTTCAACAGTTGAAGACTCATGGGTACCTTTTCAGATTCAATGCTGATCGCACCTTTTTTCACTCGCTTGAGGTCACTGGCTAGTCCGTCCGATAAGTCCATCATCCCCTGCACAGCTGTCTGTTGCGCCAGCCATTGTCCCTTGGCAACTTCAAGGGGCGGACGTTTGTGGGCCTTGATCAGTGCTGGCTCATCCCAGTCATTCTCAAGGCAGTGAAATCCAGCACTGGAATCTCCGAGTGGACCTGTTACGCAAAGGACGCCCGGCTCTCCCAAGCCCTGGCGCCATTTGATTTCTTTTTTGTTGATCTCTCCCGCAATATGCAGATTAACAAAAATGGGACCGGGACTGGCCGATAAGTCACCACCTACCAAAGCCACTCCTAAAAGTTCAGCCACTTGGTAAAAGCTGTCAAAAAAGGCAGCAAATTGGTCTTCGGTCACGCTGGCTGGGACAGCCAAATTCAAGTGCGCTCTTCGGGGGCGTCCGCCCATGGCGGCTATGTCGCTGACATTGACAGCAAATGCCTTGTAGGCCAATTCTGAAAAATTAAAATCTCGGGTTCGAAAATGGACATCCTCCACCAAACAATCGGTGGTTTCAATAAGGCAGATTTCCTCTGTCAATTCCACCACACTGCAATCATCGCCGCGCCCGAGAAGCACAGGCTGTTGACTGATAGGTTTGATAAAATTTTCGATCAGTGAAAATTCGTCCAAGTGTTTCCTTTTGTTTCGAACGGTAAGAAGCTGGTATACGGGGATTTCCCCTTGAACTCAACAGTAAAACAAATTCAACGACTTAGGCGAAAGTCAGAACTGTCTAACAATATGTAAACAGTCTTTGTAATGTCTTCACCAGAAAGGGAATGTCTCGAGAATTCCATAAAAATCCGTCATTATGCACACATGCAAAAACTATTGATTATTCCATTACTTAGTATGTGTCTCTCATCCCTTTGCCTGGCGGCCTACCCCATTCCCGATTATGAGATCGTGGTTATTGAATCGACGCCGCCACTGGTGCAATTGGATATGAGTTTAAGTCAAATCACTCGCGCTAAAGAAGAGTCTGAGTTTCAAAGATCCAAAGAAAGAGTCTATAGGGTGATCACAAAACATGTCACTCCTATGCTCAGTGGTTCTGACTTCTCAGATGGCTACAACCTTGTGAGTTTGGCCTCTGAGTTGCCGGCTCTCGATATTCTGACCGAACTTATGGGCGATGGAAACCAGCAAGCCACTGCAGGCACAGCGATGGACTTTATGGTGTTGATTTTACCGAAACGTCCTCGAGCGGCTCAGGCTGATCGCCAGATGCCCTATGCCCATTACTACTCGGAAAACAAAGCCGCTGTTATTGACAGTCGAAACGTAGGAATTCACGGCAAAGGTTATTTGGGGCCGATCAATGATCGCCTGGAAGAGACCATGCAATTTCTTTACAACCGCAATTATGTGGATCAGCAATCAAACGATCCATTTTTTGTCGGTGCATTGATTCATCTGCACCTCGCGGGCTCACAAAGCTTCTTTAAAGCTCAATTGACGGGAAGTTTGCCTTCTAACATGGAATTGCCTTTCAGCCAGATTGAACCACAGGCCGAATTCACCGCCATCCGCCTTCCCCGTCGTCCTGAAAGTCAACGCTACTATGATGAATTTCAGGGGGGAATTGTTGAGATTCTCTATTCTCCAGGCCAACCCAAACCGACCACATTGAAAATTAAATTTGGCAATCTTGGCGTTGTCACCGAACAGGGATGGGCTGTGACTGACGGCCTGGATACATTGGAATCTGAGCCTGGCGAATGGAATGGTGAGTTTGGTGTTCGTTCTTTCATCAATCGGTTCAATGTTCCCCATCTCTTTGGACAGGTGCGCGAGGCCAGCGGCTTTGGCCCCCTGGACAACACTTTGGCTTTCCTTTACGACATTCAAATTAATATTCACGAAGTGGAACTAGACCTGCAGGAACTTAAAATCACCGGTATGCGAGCCACTGTCGAATTGCCAGTTAAAGAGTACAATTGGATCACTTCAATCCTTGAGCCAGGTCTGCGTTGGCCGACAGCCGAAGTTCCTTCGATCACCCAAAAAGTGATTGATGGCGGCAATGAGCAAATTGAACCTTATCGTGAACAATTGCAAACATACCTCGCCATGGGCGGCGACCTGCTGTCTGAACCCAACAAAAAAGCTCAGCTTTTTGAATTGATACTAACTATTTTTGAAAATCAAAATGGGATGCAACCATGAAATTTTTAATTTTTATTTCTTTGACCCTTATCGCTTCTTCCGCCTGGTCTGACTCCGATTCGCTGGCTGCAAAACAACAACATTATAGCAGTTTGTTCGCACGCCAAAACGCCCTGCATGGTAGTTACCGCGACACATACTTAGCTCTCACAGACATCAACAAGAAAGAAGCTCTACAAACTTGGTACCGTGCCTTCTTAAAAGATGGTCACCATGCGATCTCGTTTGATCGGGCTATGAAAAATATTGAATACTGGATGTTCGGGCAAGATTATCGCCGCCTCCTCTACTATTACACTGTTACCGGTCAGGTGCAGCAGGCGGGTCAAACTCTTGGCTTGTATGTCTTAAGCTCTCACGCCCTTCTTGATAATTTTGCACATGATCCGCAGTCTGAAGCTTTTGATCGCTACGCTGTCGAGACGATCAAAGACAAGCTCCCCCCCTTACAACTTTCGAAAATCGATGATGTTCGAGAGTGTTACACTCAGATTTTGAACAGCGAAAATGTGCAGCGAGGCTTTTCTGTAGAGTATTCGTCGTTGTTAAGAAAAGGACTGCAGCGATGTGCTCGTGACGATCGCTACGTCATGACTCTCAACCGCCTCCTTGAAATGCTGTTTAAATATCGCGATTACCCCGGCGCGCCCTTCCCCATTTCTTTTTCAGGTTATGTCGGTGGCAACAAGGTCGATCTTCACGATCGCATCCCAATGGCTCCACAGGATATTCTTCTTTTGGGAGAGCAGCTGTCTTTGATTCAAACAGCAATGGCACCCGGCATGAATAAACCCTATTCGCAGTTATCGGTTGAAGAGTACAAAGCCCTAATGGCAACACCCGAGGGCGCTATCAACAACCTTTTTACCGATGCAGAAGGTTTTCGCAATATTCATTCTATCGAAAACTTCAATGAGATGGGTTACATCACTGACACCCGTTTTTATGGACACCCCAGCTTTCAAAACATCAATGGCCAACGGGGAATCTTTGCGCAAATGATCCAAAGCATTCGCGATGCCGAGGAAAGCGTCTTTATCGATTTATTTTGGATGGGTGGAACCATTGGAATGAACTTGGCTAAAGAATTGATGAAGAAAACCGTCCAGAACCCTGACTTCACCGTCGTTATTATTACCGACAACGAAAACAAGTTTCAGTACGGCGTTCAATTGGATATGATTTTTCGTTATATGCAGGCCTACTCAGAGAAGTTTGCGGGCTCTGACTCGCAACCTTTAAACTTTTACATGGTCCCAGCCAACGTAGGTCTAAAACGTACGGCTCTTCCCGAGTTCGTCGATCTTCTGATCACCAATGACGTGGTCAACAACATCAAAGGCAGTCAAACCTTACAGTCTCAACTTGAAAAAGATGGTTTCCATCTTTTAGCCAAATCGGATCACACCAAGGCAATGATCGTTGATGGCAAAAACCCAGAAAAAGGTGTGGTTTATGTGGGATCAAAAAATTGGACCGACGGTTCAGGGGGCGCCAACTACGACCAAATGGCCGAGGTCAAAGGTCCCGCCGCAGCGCTGATTCTGGATGCCTTCTATTATGATGCTCTTGAGGCCTTCGAACTTGAAGCACAGGACAATCAACCGGGACAAGTCGTCTACAACCATTGGCAAGCCAAATTTCCTGAACTTAGCAAACGCAAAGCCATTGAACACCTTTTAGCGCCGATTGATGTTCTCGATCGTTACCAAGGCCAACATTACGACGTCCCTTATGTGGCTTTAGGAGACGAGGTGGTCGCCCCCACTCAAAATAATATCTACGGAACCGAGATGTCGCCGGTTGAACAAAACATTCAAGCGATTTTAACGGCTCGCCATCAAGTTTTGATTGATGATCAATTTCTCTATGATCCCAAGGTGGTTGAAGCCTTGTTAGCAGCTAAACGAGAGCACGGTGTTGAAGTTTATGTGATTCTTGAGTCGTTGACTCCCTACGAGCCTGATGCTTCTAAAGTCGGCGCCCACTTGCCAAACAGCTTATTCATTCCCGAATTGGTTGCCAACGGCATCGAGGTGAAATGGCAAAAACCCCCACAGTCGTTAGTGGATGCCATCCTTGAAGACAGTGCGGCTCACCCTGGCCAACAGATCTCAGCCACTTTTCACGTCAAATCGTTAAGTGTGGATGGTGTCTTAAAACAGGATGCAGACTTGTGCCGTACGGGTGAGGAAAAATCACCGGATGATAGCGCACCCGTTTTGATCACTGGTTCGGCTAATAAAGATGTCATGACTATGAGTGGTGGGTTCCGTGAGTCGCAGGTTGCCGTTTATAGCGAGAAAGCCGTGACTCAACATGATTGTTTGTTCTGGGCCCGTTGGGATGATCCCAATTCCACAGAGTCCACCGACGGACTGGATTTCGATTTGCCACCACAAGCCGCCGACATGGGCATCACTGACAAGACGGTTTTCTTAAACACTCTCCGTCAGGTGCTATTTTCAACTTATAATTTTACAAAAGATTTTTTCTAAGTCGATAAAAAGGCCTTGGTTTGATGACCAAGGCTCTTTTATAAAAATCTTACTAATCTAAAATTTTACGACCAGTAATAATATTTTTCATTTTACGAGTTACAACACTTCTTGGGCCGATAACAATATAAATCGGAACGGTGTAACTTCCCTGTGTTACATTTTCTGAAACAAAATTCACAGCCGTGTCCGTTGTATTGAGGTCCGGTCTTTGCGGAGATGATGGCAATCCTCTTGGACTGGCGACATATATCGAGTCTTGTCCCTGGAAGGACTCGCGAGTGAACATCGCAAAACTCAATTTTCTTTGACCGTCGCTAGGATCACTGATGATAGGGATAAGATGCTTGCTATAGCGTTTTGCTGGCTCGGAGGTTCGCAGGACCGGCTGACAACCGCTGGAACTGGGGCTGTCTCCGATGGCGCAAGTCCGAAGATCAATGGTACGAATCTGGTCAAAAACTTCAGGGAGTGCCATATAAAGCTGAAAAATTAAATGATCAAGGTCCTCTTGAGTGTGCAAAGTGACTTCAAACTTAATGATGTGTGGGTCATCTCCGGCATTCATTTTAATCTTCTTTTCAAAATGAACCCAGTGAGCCCGTTTCTGCCCGAACTGAGGTAAGTTGTGCACGGGAACCCCCGGGCATGCACCGACAGTGTCTTCACGGGTACGAAAAAGCGAGGGAATAATTTTATTATTAAACTCTCCCGGTTGCGCACTCAATCGGTGGTTGATGGTGGCTGTGCCCCCGGTGGTGGCAGAATAGCGACCACCGGCCTCAATAGCATTGTTACAGCGATGAGCTTCATTTTTCCAAGCAGCGATCTGAAACAGGCGTCCGTATCCAAAGCCACCTTGATTGACAATATTGCGGTTGCGATACCAAAGCTCAGTCACAGCGCCACCAAATTTTGAAGTGGTCACAATCTTCATTAAAGGATTACCGATAACGGCATCCCCCACGAGTCCATTGGTCGACAATGACGCGAGTTCACCCCCATAAAGACCCTGTCCTGAGTAGGCCTGACGGCCTGCTGCACGTCCGTGATTTATGTAGTGTCGGACTGCCGCAACTAAATTGTTGGAGAAATAAGCGGGCAAGTCGGGATTTAATGCTAGATACTCGGTAACACTAAAGCGAGGACTCCCTGGTAATCCCTGTTGAAAACCAGTTTGCTGCCAATGATTGATAGCTTCCGTTTCTGTATCAATGTTGTTCGGTAAAAGAGCTCTGTTGTTTACCAGATAATATTGCCAATCAAAAACATCGGGATCTAGCAAAGCCCCTTCTGCCATGGCCACGCTTGTAAAAAGAATGAGGACCATACCTGTGATCCCCTTTGATAGAATATTGCCAACTTTATTAAGAAACATGCCGCCCCCTTTTTTATGTGAATGTTCCAGGTTTAAGCTTACAAAAGATAAAAACCCCTGACTTTCCCAAAAATGACAAATATTCGATTCAAATTGAGACAGTTTTTGGCGTTTTTGGGGAAGGTTTTGGGCTGAGTTTTTTAATAACCTAGAAACAGTTCAGTAATCCGTGGCAAACGTTTTTTCAGAAGAGGGCTAGTGAACTAAAATTCCAATTCAAACAATCACTCAGAACCCACCACCCGCTGAGTGACCTAGATCCCGGCTATAAACCGGGATTTTTTTATTTCTGGGAGAGGAGATAGCCACCCACTGCCTGAATGGGTTTCTGATCGCCCTCAACACTCACCCAGAAAACCACACTCGTCTGCTTGGCGCCGGACTTAGCGTTTTGTGGCAGCGGAAGAGTGGCTGAATAAACGCCTTTTTTTCTTTTTAAGTCCGCCTTCATTGTTTTAAGAACGACGAATTCGTGGTGCAAGGTCTCGCCAGCGTTCTCACCATATTTTACCTTTGTCGAAAGTCCATGCCCCAGCAGAGCGACGTGAACAATGTATTTTTTGGACGCTTTATCTTTCGGACGGAAAGTGACTTGATAGGTTTGCTTGCCTTTTGGCTCAGCCTGAAGGGTTCCTACGGCTGGCCCCTTTAAATTTGTTAAGGTTCGAGAGCGCCACTCTTCACCATTTTTAACGAAACCCGGAGTGTAAACTCGCCCCGAGCCCCACTCCGCCGCGTACTGACGCTGCCTTTGCGTAAACTGCTGAGTAGAGAAACGATCCACCCATCCCAAACGGTTCCAGTAATCGACATGAAAGTTCAGTGGAATAAAGTCTTTCCAAAGATTGGCGTGACCTTTTAGACCTGCGACCCAACGATCCGCCGGCGGGCAACTGGAGCAGCCCTCAGAGCTGTAAAGCTCAATTAAAGAAACCTGCCTCTCCCCACTTTTATAAGACTGGGCTTGTACCTGGGCTGCAAAGCCAAAGATAAACAACCCTAACAATGACCCATATTTCAAATACGATGAACATGAAAACACATCGGGCTCCTTTCTATAACTCTAAATTCCCTATCGAAAGAGACTCCTTTGATACCGCCTGTAGAAAAGACCGATCGGCTCCAAGTGAGTGGAGTCTGCCTCCATTGATATGGAATTCGCTGAAAACAGGATTTTGTGACATTCTTAGATTGAGACACCTTTTCTGATCGGTCAGGAGCGTTTAAGATATCAATTTTTCAATGACGGCAAGAATTCCTGAAAGCTCGTCGGGTTTTCTTAGAAAAGCCTCAGGACTTCTGCTTTCAATTTCAATCGGGGTGGCTGAGGTAAAACCGCTCATCACAACCACAGGTATGTTTGAGGCCAGTTCACGAATCTGGTCGATCAGCCACAGTCCATCTTTGCCTGGCATTTTAATATCGGTGATAAGAAGGTCCGGACACTGAGATTGGGCGATTTCTAAAGCCTGAAGGGCCGTGGTTGCTGTCGCCACCTGATGCTCGGTTGTTTCTTCTATAATCAGCTGAATCACAGAGCAAATTTCAGGTTCATCATCGACCACTAAAATATGAGCCATTTAGGAAACCTCGGTTTGTTGAATGGGAAGCTCTATACAGAAGCAGGTATTTTCATGTTTTTCATCATAAAAAAGACGGCCACCATGCTTTTCCATTATCTCTTTAGAAATACTGAGTCCGAGGCCGGTTCCTTTACCCACCTCTTTGGTGGTGTAAAAGGGCTCAAACATCCGTTTTAGTATTTCTTTTGGAATTCCACTTCCTGAGTCGATAATATAGAGCCTGATAACGTCGCCTTTAACTTCTGATGTCACTTTGATCCAAGGATCTTCAGTGCCGTCGACGGCATCAATAGCATTGCCTACTAAGTTTAGAACAATTTGTGATAGTTGTGTTGCGTTGATGAGCACCAGATCCGATTGATCAATTTCAATTTTTGGTTCAATACACTTAGATTTCATATTCTCTAGACATAACGAAATGGGCTCTTCAATCACATTCTTAAAATCATGAACTTTGAATCCGACGGTCGCTTGGTCGCGGACTAGCAATTTCATACCATCGATAATTTTTGAAATTCTTTTGACTGTTGCCAAGATTGTATCAACGGCTTTTTCGTGCTTGTCCAAATGGTCGTTCAGACCTTTTTTCGAAAGAATTTTTATGAGAGACGCATTCGACGAAATGATCGCCAAGGGATTATTAATCTCATGCGCGATACCGCCAGCCACTTCGCCGAGCGAGGCCAATTTTGCGGTTTCTGACAAACGCTCACGCACCTCTTTAAGTTTGGTTATATCGGTGTGACTTCCAACCATTCGGATGGGCTTACTATCTTGATCCCATTCAACAACCTTACCCTGGCAAACCACCCACACTGTCGAACCATCTTTGTGCCGGTAGCGACACTCTTGAGCGAAAGGATGTTTGCCTTTCGTGGACACATGCAAATTAAAGTTTTCCAGGGCCACCTTTAGGTCTTCTTCAAAAATCAGTTTTTGCCACTCGCTGGGATGATGCCTTTTTTCTTCTGGCTTGAATCCTAAAATATCCCAAAATCGCGGCGACATATATTCAAAGTCCTCCTGAATGTACCAGTCAAAAAAACCATCGCCAACGGTATCTAACAGGTATTTGGCTCGAAGCTCAGCAGTTTTGCGATTTGTGATGTCTTGAAAGGTTCCATGCAGTTTTTCAACTTTGCCATCGACCATGGTCGGCTTTCCAATGGCACGCACCCAGAGTCTACGCGCCTTAGCTGTTAAAAATGGGATCTCCTCGTCCCAAGGTGTTCCATTTGCAATTCCATCTTGCACTCTTTTTTCGATGAGAGCTCTAGCTTCACCAGGATAAAAGTCAAGTGCCTTACTCATATCAATTTCTGCACCCCGAGGGACATCGTGGATATCGTAAGTTTTTTCACTCCAGACCGGAGTTCCTGTTTGTAAATCGATTTGCCAGTATCCAATCTGTGCTGATTCCTGCAAATCTTGGTAGTAAATCTGCTGTTCTTTTAAAAAAGTGATATCCCGAGCTGAGGCAAACAGGTAGTCGCCGACCCGACTGGTGTTCCATGCCAACCACATATAAGAACCATCTTTTTTGATATAGCGGTTCTCAAAATTAACCGTGATTCCTTCTGCACCATAGATCGCTTCGGCTTCGCGTATCGTTGCTTGACGGTCGTCGGGATGAACAAACTCGATGAACGGCTTCGACTTGAGTTCGTCTTCTGAATAGCCGAGAATTTCACTCCAGCGAGGGTTGAGATCAACGAAATAGCCATCCCCACTTGCAATACACAGCATTTCTGCCGAGTGTAAGAAGAATTCTAATCTCAATTTGTCAATTGCATTATTTTTTGGCATAGACTGATTTTATTTATAGACTTGCCGTTAGGGAAGGTTCTTTTGCCATTATTTCTGAAATAGTACTATTGTCGAGTTGGATATATTTTGAATTGAAATCAGTCGGATTTGGGACGATTTCGGATATCCATAAAAGTCTTTTCAGTCTCAGCATACAAAGTACTGAACCATTCATCCCAATAACGATAATAAAGGGCATAATTGCAGTGAAATTTCTGATGATGCAGATTGTGATGGGTTGGAGTGGTGATCCAAGCCTTCCACACCCATCGAGGCATAAATTCAATGCCAGTATGGCCTTCAACATTGAAAAGAAAGGTTAGAAGTAAAAATGTAAAGATCGCATAGGGATGCATGGGTACAATCAATAAAAGTGGCAACAGAAAAAAGATTTCTAAAAAAGCTTCAAAGGGGTGAAAGCAATACGATGATAAAGGCGTTGGATTCATCGACTTGTGATGGACGGCATGAACTTTCCGAAACAACCATTTGGTGTGCATGGCACGATGAGCCCAATAAAAATAGGCATCGTGAATAAGCATGGAAAGCATAATGCTAAGAATAAAATAGATAGAGTCCCAGGTCGATTCGATCCCGATATAGACTTGTAAATAACCCTGTTTGTATGTCCAAAACAGGAACATGCCAAAAAAGCCATTGACCAAAATCGTACTCACTGAATACTTCAATTCGGTTAATGGAATGGGTTTAATGCGGTCGCGAGGCTGAATTTTAAAATGTTGAGACCCCTTCGGTTTCCATATCCAGTAAACAAAATACAAGGGAAAGGCGATCAGCACATAGCGAAGGGAAACGATCAAACAGGTATAAAAGAAAAACCCCCAATACGAAAGATTTTCGATGTACTCAAGCATTGGCTTGTTCCTGTTCCCTCTTCATTAGGACAAGTAAGTGGTGTAGCATTTCTGATGATAATCCGTGAAGCACCAATCGGTAGCCGGCACCTATTGTATTCATTGGCACCAAAGGGTGCTTGTTGTTAAGTAATACCATGTGTTCGGGGCGCCCCACCAATTTTGCCACATAGATAGCGATGGTTTCATCTAACTGCAGTGAGTTCACCGAGCGCCAAAAATCGGTATCGGGAAGGCAAAACTGAAAAACAGGAGTGTAAGATTCTATGGCCGTTTCGAGATCAACAAAGTTCAAAAACCGGTTTGGGAAAGCCTCGAACTCGAAGTCACCGTCAGTGATCATTGAAAAATCTAATTTTTCGTTGCTTTGCAAATCGATGTTGTTTTCTCGGAGTTGTTGATTCAAATAAATCACAAAATTGAACAGGTTAAGATCATGCTTTAGAAAAACATTGTCTTTTAAATCGTTTAAGCTTTTTGGCTTCAGAGGGCTTAATGGGATTTCAACGCCTTTGGTGTTGGCAGCGATGAAGTGCAGAATCTCGGAGCCGATATTGAAATGACGTAGAATTAAGTAATTGGCCTCGGGTCGAACAAAAGTCTTTAGCCCGAAGACGATCAGTTGGTGTAAAATACGAGGCACATTCAATTGCAAAGGGCTGATGGCTTTTAAGAACTGGTTGAAAATAATAAAAAAACGGGCCACCGGACGCACAAAGGGAAGAAAGAACTGTCGTGACTTTGAACTTGAGTCGCGCAGCCAGGCCTCTTTGGTCTCAGGCCGTATCGGTGTTTGGGTTTCTAGAGAGAGCGCCAGCCAAGGATTGGGATTGGCGGGATCGTGATATTCAAAGCTGGGACCCGGATAATTTTTCATAGCAACCTCACAGTCCCACTGACCTTGAAATGTTATTCCACTGCATACGGTACAATAGCGAGACCTGTCGAGCGCAGTCAATAATATCGGAAGTGGCTTCAGGAGAGTAATCCAACGCTAAACTCACCGCCGATGACCATCGCTCCAAATGATTCTCATCGTTTTCTCCGTGGTATTGTAAAAACCGATAGATTTCTAAGTTTTGACCCAAAGAATCTTTCAAAAATGGCAATAGACTGGGTATGATTTTTTGTCCCGTGCCTTCGATAATAAAAATGCCGCCAAGAAGAGCAAGAGGATTGCTGCGGCCCATGGCGAGCATATAGTTGTGAAGCGCCTCTCCACCAGGAGAGCGTTGCATGTCTTCTATAGCCAATGTCCCCCCTAAGCTTTTATAGTCATTATATAAAATATTGAAGTCGAATTGCTCTTCTCCAGCGTGAGTTTCAATCAGGCCTGCCAGCTCTTTTAAATCATCGGGAAGGTGGGCAATGGCGTTTCGCATCCAAACCGCCCCCTCTCGAACCTGAGGAATCCAATAGGACATCCACTGCTGGTATATTTCAGGAGTGATTGTACGAGAAAAAATGCTTTTAGCCAGGCCTGTCCGCAAAGTTTCAGACCGGTACTCCGACCAAATCTCGGAGAGACTGAGAAAAAGATGGGGAAAATTATTTTTTAAAGACTGAGGAATTGGCGGATCAATGGTCTCGGGCATCGCATCCGTCAACTGCGAGGATGAACCCGCCTCTTCGACTTCGATCATGGCAAAACTCACACTGAAGCGACCGGATTCTGGGACAAATAAAAGAATTTTCTCTCCCGCTTTGACCACTTTTTCTTTTAAGAACTCACTGAGCATTACAAAAATCGAGGCTGCGCCCATATTGCCACTGGTCGACAGATTGGAATACCAACGCTCCTCTGGGATAAATGCGTCCGATTTCTTCATCAAGTCTTTAATTGTATGGGAAAAACGTTCGCTGGAGTAATGAGCTAGAAAATGATCCACCTCAAGGGGTTTGACTTCGCCCGCTTTGACCAAGCTGAGATATTCAGCGAACCCGACTTCGAACAGGTTCGGTAGCAATCGAATATCCTGCCGGAGAAAAAACTGAGAGTGGGCTTCTGCATCGGCCACAGAGTCATAATCAAGATAACTTTTGCCAGAATTGGTGTCATCAAAACCAATACACATGCAGGTGGGAAAATCGCCACTGAAAGATTTGTTGTGCATCCACTTCAAGCGAAACTGAAGGCCCTTATCTTTGCCTTTATTGGAAACAACGAAAGTACCGGCACCGTCAGATAGCATCCAACGCAGGAAATGGGAACTGAAGTCAATATTGGCGGTTTTTTCAAAACGGGTTTTCTTAAAAAGTCGTGAAGGAAACTCGGTGGCGTTGACCACAGCGTGGGCGTGCTCTCCAGCATCGATCTGCGAAGCCGCCATTTTCAAAGCTGTCATTCCTGAGGAACAGATTCCATTGACGGAAAGAGTTTCTAAGGGCGGAGCTCCCAGCTCCCCTTGCAACATATTGGAAAGCCCTGGCACGACCACATCTCCACTGACTGTTCCTGTGGCGATAAAATCGATGTCTTCCAAGCGAAGGTCGGCATCTTCTATTGCCCGACGGGTGGCCTCAGCCCCCATTTCGGTCAAAGATATCTGAGTTTTTCCTTCGGCATCGATTCCGTAATGTCGGGTTTGAATGCCATTCTCTCCGAGAATACGACGCTTGATTCTTTGTGACTGTGTGTTGATTAAACCTATGTACTGGTCCATTTCATCACAATCCACTTTCGGTCCGGGTAAAAAATGACCGACACCACGAATGAACACATTATTAAATTTTTGCATTTGAATTCCTTGTAAATGAAACAACCACAGAACAGCCTTAGTCGTCTGTTTGCCGTCTTAAAACCACAGATCTAAGATTAAGTTGATTTTACAGTAATCGCAAAAGGAATGTTAATTATTAGTTAAAGGAAGGGCTGATAAGAGGAAGTTGGCACCTTCCCCTATCATTGCATTAGACAGTTTTCTTTGAATCTGTTTTAGGAACTGGCGTTGGTGTGAGTTCATCAAGCTCTTGCTCAAACTCCATATGGGGGCTAACAGCCACCACCATCTCATTAAAGCTGGCTTCAAAGTCTTTGAAAAAATCGTTTCTTCTTAACTTCACCTGATAAAGCTTTTTGGTCGCCGTCATTTTCTGCATATCTTTTCTCAAACTATAGATGGCTCCGACAGCGTCATGAGACAGCTTTAACCCGTACCAGGTAAAAACCATTGTCGTCACAAACACCCCCGTCAACACCACCACATAGACAAAAGTTTCTTCCATGCTAAGGGCTTTGAAAAACGGGTGGGATTCTGCAATCCCCGACTTGAGTGCAATATTATGAATGTTGTTTAATAAACCAAAACCAATAAATGCAAAAAGAGCTCCTTGTACGGCACTGATACCAACAAATATCTTTAGCATTTTGGTTTGGAATTCCGAATTACTGAAATAAGATCGTGTTTTTCTTGTCATGCCCCAATCTTATTAGACTGAGTTTTTTTGGCTATCGATTTGATCTTTTACACCTTTAAAACTGGTCTTAGGAAAGGATAAAAACATAAACTTTCACCAGTTTCAGATAAGAACGAGTGTGCAAAAAAAAATGAAATTTCAGCTTCAATTTTTGAATCGTATCCGCTGTCGGGTACGCTGAGCAATAAAACATGAGCCAGTAAGTGGCTCATGTTTTGAATTTAAAATTATTTCTTGTTGTGATCGGAGGTGAAAAGATCACCATTGCAAACCAAAGCTTGTTGGCCTCTCACATCTAAGGGCGACGGCGCGCCTTGGTAGCCAACGCTAAGATGCAATCGACTGTGATATTCACCGGTGTCACGAATTTCGAACTTGGTACCATCGACAACACGCAATGAAAAGAAGTCGGTAAAGTTGTAGTCCTCACCGTCGGGGTCGACGGTTATCTTAAATTCGTTGCCTAAACGAGTGGGTGCATTCACCACCGAGAAGCATTGGCCTCCGTAAACAGAGCAACGAGTTCCTTTTAAAAGAAAAATATCTTTACGATAAACGATCTGGCCTTGATCGATCACTCGCATTTCGCCGTGTCCAATATAGGCCGCGTATTCGATTTGCATGTCTTGATCACTGACCAGATCACAGGTGACCACACCCGTTAGGCGCTTATCAGGATCGGGGGAACCGGCTCCGGCGGTGGCTGTTATTACTAAAATCGCTGTTGTGATCATTATTTTTTTGATTATTGAATTCATAGAATTCCTCCTTGTTATGTCCTGAATCATGGACCAAAACAGAGCTTTGAGGAACCAACAGCTGCTAACGAAAATGTTGTGAATTGTTGGGATAATGGGTAAAAAAAAGCCCAGTGCCATTTCGAACCCCCTGCTGCATTCGTGGGTTCAGGCACTGGACTTGGTCATAGTGATGAGACAACCCTCGGTTAGGCGTTGTCTCGTGGTCGATGCAGATCTTTTTTGTCGATTGTGTCTTTGCGGCTCTGTTGATTTTCCACTTGATGTGACTTCTTCAGTCCGCCGTCGCGGGTGTGAGTCTTGTAATTTTCATTATCAATATCACTATCAGGCTGCTCAGAATCTTTTGGCTCTGAATCCTGTGCATAGTGTTCACTGATTGATTTGTTGGTTGAGTTTCCCATGTGTTACCTCCGATTGACCTAAAGGGTACGTGAAATGCCATCCAGAGGATTGAATCAGGCTTCGTATTTTTGTGATTTTTTCTATAAATCTTAATTGTTTTAATAACTTCCAATCCATAGCTTTTGGCTATGATAGAGACTATTTATTTTGATTATCCTTTATAATAGGAAAATGCGACAAAGCGGACATCAACCAAAACCACTAAGGGGGAATAAAATGAAAAATCTAATTGCAAGCCTTATCTTAATGACATCGATGACAGCTTTAGGCCAATCCAATCCACAACCTGAACAGGTTATCCAATTTTGGGATGGGACTTTCATGTACAATCAATTGAATGTTACATCTCACCCCTGGTCGGATCACCTCTACACCTTTGAACTTTCTGGATCAACTTTGGGAATTGGCAATCAAGTCGGCGGAGTCGGTTTATCTTGGACGCCCCGTGACCGAGTGAGCGTGACTTTTCGAAAATCGGCGTGTGATTTGGACCAAGAAGCAAAAACCTTAGTGTGTGACCATCCTGCACCCGTTTCGGCAGTGATCACTTGGGGCGAAAACTCTGTTGTTAGCAAGACTTATCATGGATCGATTCAGAATATCAAAATTGATGGCGATCGTGAGCAGGCGACAATGAGTTTTGAAATAGCACCGAATCAAGACTTCAGTTCGGCGCAACCTCGACCTGAATTCACTTTCCCAGTGAGCGATTTTACAACAAACTAATTTTGACGGCGTAGATACTGAATAAGAATATTGTGATAGTTGCGAATACGATCGACATACAGAACGGGCTCCAGTCCACGAGCGTAACCGTGTGGCAATCGTTTGTAAGTTTTCTGCACAGCCAACAAAGGAAGTGCTTCTCGAACCCCAGCCCATCGGTTGGGGTTTTCTTGTTTCCACACCGCCACCGCCCGCGCGTCTCGCATATGAGCAAAGCCGACATTATAAGAAGCTAAGGTCATCCACTTACGATCGGGAGATGGAATATAGAACGGCACCCGCTTTTCCAGTTGACGAAGATACTTTGCGCCGCCTTCGATACTTTGTTTGTAGTCCAGACGATTGGTGACTCCCATCGCCTTGGCTGTTGCACGGGTGAGCATCATGAAACCGCGAACCCCTGTCGGACTTTTCGCTTTCGGATTCCAGTGCGACTCTTGATAAGCGATCGCCGCTAATAACGTCCAACTCCAGCCATACTTCTTGGCTGCGGCTTTCAGCTCTTTTTCGTATTTTGGTAGCCGAGTTTTAATTCGCTCTCGAAACTTGCGCACATCAAAAGGATCAAAATCTTCAAGGTAGGAGTAGTAGTTTTTTACGAGAATCGAAATTTTCTTATCCGACTGTGCAAACCAAGTTGTGACCTCTTCGATCAACTGAGTGTCGGCCGGCGACATCACCCATGCCATATCTTGCGGGCTTCCAACACTGACTCCAACATTGAGCGATGGAAAATAACGGCGATAAATTCTTATGATATGATCATCGGCAATGGTGCAGTCAAATTGACCTTTTTCTAATTTATTGATCAATTCGGCACTGGTTTCATCAGGAGCCACTTCCCAAGACAGCCCGGCATACTCTTTTTTTAAGTTTTCCAATCGTTCAATATAACTGGTGCCCTGTCCGACTTTAATTTCTAAATTTTGTAAGCTTTCGATGGTTTCAGGTTTGACGCCGGCTCGACAGATAGCTTGTTGCTGAGTTTTTTGATAAACCGGTCCAAACGCGTACTGCTGCCGCCTTTTTTCGGTGACCGACAGACCGGCAGCAATCAGGTCGCCCTCTTCATTTTTTAAAGCTTGAAACAGTTCTGCTGGAGTCGGTTTAACGACAAATTTAATTTTCAAACCGTGGTAACGAGCAAAGGCTTTAACAAGCTCATATTCAAAGCCCGCTTGTTTTCCATCCCTATTTTCAAAGAACGTTGTTTCTGAATTTAAAGTCAAAACAATGAGGGTTTTCTGTTCCGTTATAGTCTTCCAATTTCGCACTTGCCGCTTCGGTTGACATTGCAACAGCACCAAGGCGCAAAAGACCATCAGGTAGAAATCCCTCCGTCTTGCGATCCCACTCTTCATAGAGGCTGGTCGTACCACAGATGGTCAATAAATCAAAAACGGGGTGCACTGAGGGTAGTTTATACAGGAGTGTTTAATATTTTTTCACTCAAAAGGAATCTACTGATAACTGGCTTTAAAATCGGTGGCCTTTGCCGGTGTTAATTTCGATCTTTTTTTCTTAAAAGGCTTTTGATTTCCTCGATTTCTTTTCTGAAGTGCTGGTTTTCGGACTCAAGTTGCTGGACCCGTTGTTTCAGGAACTTGATATCATCGCTGTGGACTCGCTGAATCGATTGGATCTTTTTAAGTTGTGACTGCGACATTTTACACATTCCATAAAGTTGCTTGGTTGATTCGATCAGAGGCGACACCAGGTTTCCGTATTTAACGGCTTTAAAACCTGTACTAGAGCTTGTGGTAACAAGTCTTGGCGCAACCTCTTCGACTTCTTGGGCAATTAACCCAATGTCGGATTCACCTGAATCTCGCCAACGGTATTCAACACCGCGCAACTGCAGAATCATTTCTAAGCCTGGAGCTTTTTTAATGTCCGTTTTCAAACGTCCATCGGACGTGTAGACAAACGATGTGGCTTGCACGGTACCATTGACGTGAAGCTTAGAGCCCGGATTGGTCGTGCCGATTCCAACATTTCCAGTTGATGTGACTCGAATCACTTCAGAGTTGTTTGCAAACACAGAGGCTCGATTATTTGTTGAACCATAGGTGACAACTCCCGAAACCAATCCCACTGGTCCAGTGGCACCGGTTGCTCCCGTTGGACCTTGAGCTCCTGTGGCACCAGTTGCTCCCGTTGCACCCGTTGCTCCTGCAGCACCAGTGACTCCAGTATTACCTGTCGGACCTTGAGCCCCAGTAGCTCCTGTTGCTCCGGTGGCTCCCGTTGCACCTGTTGCTCCAGT
>CAZPOV010000016.1:0-20296 GCA_964588335.1 uncultured Pseudobdellovibrionaceae bacterium
CCCCAGCCCCAAGTCGTTAGTTTTATCACATCGTAGGATTCGGACGAGATGTTATCATCAAGTCTTGGAGCTGGGGTGAGTTACCAAGAACTTATATGAAAGAGCAAGTTGAGGGATATCCTGATTACAGAAAGAGGAAAGTCAAAAAAGACGCGATAATCGCCATTATTGAGAAAAGTCTGGTTTCGCTAAATAGTGCAGAACTGTCGTTGTTGGAAAAAAGCGACCCTGAAAAAGCTAAATTTTATCGCTCCCGATTGAAACCTAAAGAACTGAAACGAGCCATTGATTACTTGCGTTCGCTCGAAGACCTGGATTTTATTTGTGATAGTCCCCCTGATGATCTAATGAATTGGGAAGAAAACGATTTTAATATCGAGATCACAGATTTTGCAACGTCTTACCTGTCTTCTGATGACTGGAACTCATATATGCTCTTGGTTAAGCATATACCTTTGATGAGAGTTGGTTCAGCTTCTTATAAAATTGAAATTGATGGGGAAACGATTCTGTTTCGCTTGTCGACACAAAAACGTCTGTGGACATGGAAAAATAAATATCGAGGGCATGTCGAACTATGGAAAACCCACCTGGGAAATGATAAAGCGCCTATTCTTGTTGTTGTCAGTGATTATGATGGAAGATTTCGGGAAGACGGTTTGTATCTCATTATCCCTAAGTCTTTTTAGAATTGAGTGCATTGAAAATTATCAATTGAAACCCCATACTCCGCTTAGACCCCTAACCCCATCGGCTTGGGTCACAGCCTGCCAAATGCGGGTTCAAGCCCCGTCGGGCGACCCACGGCAGTTTTGAAGAAACTGCCAACATCATCCATTTTCGAAAGACGGGAAAAACTTGTTTGACCAGGAGTGGTGAGAAAATGGGGCGACCGACGGGGCTTGAACCCGCGACAACTGGAATCACAATCCAGGGCTCTACCAACTGAGCTACGGCCGCCACAAAGAGCCTGGGATATTACAATAATTTGGTTTTGGATCAATGATTTTTTGTATTTGTGGGATTTGTATACAGGTTACCGTGGACGGTGTTCGGGATACGGTATTGTTAGGGCGTGCAGTCGCCCACTCTGACTCCTGTGGCGGGGCAAAGATCCTTGTAGGATGAGGCGAAGGGGGTGGGAACGCCCCATTGACCCGCGGCATTACAGACGCGGCGAACACAGTGGACGTTCTCTTTTTCGGCCTGGCAGTGCCCAGCATTTTGGCTATTGCCCTCACAACTCCAGGCGCACTGCTGGAAAGCGGCGGCTGGCGCCTGGCAAAGCTCATCCCCTGAAAACGAGGCCGGGTCGCGCGACTCCTGGGCTCCAGGCTTCTGGCTCCAATCGGCAAATAAGGGCTTGGGTCTTTCTTGAATCAATCCCAATTTTTTACGGCGCTCTTCCGACATTTCAAAAACCGGAGTGATAAAACCCTCACCGGCTAAAGCTTGTTTTTCATCAGCACTGAAAAGGTGTTTGGGGGTCTCGCTGACCCAACTGACAAAGTTTCCAGCATCCACGTGAATGGATTGCCCGGAAAGATCTTGAGCGCGAATCACATCAGCCCCTTTGGCAAAGCTTTCGACTCGCACTTTAAGGCCCTCTGCGTCCATTTCGTATTTTACGTTGTGATGACCATCCGAGGCGCGCGTCAGAATTTGACCCGCCAGAAGATCAAATGATCCCTCACTCATGGTCACCTTGTAATCAACGCCACCATGGACAAGGTATAAAAACGGTTGAAAGCGTCCGACAATGGAGTGTGGGTCGTGGACGATCAATTTCGATTTGTCGTTCAGCTTCAGGTGAACGTCACCTTTTTCAAATTTGATATGAAGGTCTTTGACTTTCCCTGAGTGATTGTAAATCTCATCACCAACAAAAAGTTTGCGCCCTTTGTTTAAAGCTTGGCGACGACCTCGATGCAAAACCTCAAGGTTTGAGCTGAGGCTGCTAACCTCACCCATAACCACATCCGAGTATTGCTCGCCTTCGATCACCCGAGAGCTGTTGTCGGCTTCAATACGCCCCTCGGTTTCAAAGGAACCTTTCTTATGAACGGTTTTCTTGGCTCGAGTCGAGGCCGGTGCACGCGACGATTTTTTAGTTTCGTTGTTTTGTGGCTGATCGTAGACCAACTCGAGCTCACCCTGCTCATCCTTGTCTTTTGAATCCGGGGTCTTGTTTTGCTTGGATAAACAACGAAAGTAAGAGCTGACGTTTTCGCAAACCACTTTGCGGCAAACGTTGATATCTCCCCAATCGCAAAACTTGACGGTCTTTCCAACCGTCACTTTCTTTTGGCAGGGACCACAAGAAACCACCGGACAGGCACAGTCACGACTGTCCTCAGCCATTGACACTTGAGGCTGAAAACTAAGCAATAAAACTGTAAAAAGGAATCCCACTGGTTTCATATCTCTTTCTGATCGGCTTTTTGCTGGTGAAAGTTGAGGCAAACCCCGATCATGACTCTATTTTTTCACAGATGACCGATCAGCGAAATTGAAGATTGTGTTAGATACTCCAATGGTCCAAGTCAGCGACCAGATGGACTCGACTTCCTGCGGGCTTATCTTTATCAGTGCGTCACATCCTTTCTTGAAAGCAGACCATAGTATGGTTAGTATTTTAGAATCTGTCTGGAAGAAGTATCCAAGGAGTCGACATGAATAAAATTTTACTTTCATTACTGGTTTTTAGTTTCGCCGTCCCGGCCTCGGCTTTTATGAGCTTGATGGATACGGGCGACTTAAAACGCGAGGGTGAGTATCGCATCCTTGGTGAAGGGCAAATTTTAATGGATCCGCCCGAAGGCTTTAACTTGAACGCCCGCTTTGCCACCGGTTTGGATGAAGAATCAGAGCTTCAGTTTGAAGGTGGAGTCGGTTCTATCGATTATTATTTGGGGGCGTTTTACAAATGGATGCCGATTCCAGACACCCTGGATCAACCGGCTGTTGGTGGTCGCGTTGGTTTCGTGTTTGCCGATTTCAATGGTTACTCCACTTATGGATTGAACGTCACACCCATGATCAGTAAACGTTTTGAGTCCAATGCCGGTGATTTCACACCTTACGGCGCCTTTGAGTTTGGTTTGCTTGATAGCGTTAACGACACCCTGTTTAGTATGCAAGCTGTTTTAGGATTGCAATGGAAGCCCAATCGTTGGGACTTTCCAAACCTTAAAGATTTTCAATTCCTTGTCGAGTATGGAATCGAGATCGATGATTCTTTTAACTACTTAAGTTTTGGTGCCAGCTACGACTTTTAATTTCGATCGATAATAAATTTTTAAGCATAAAAAAAGCCTTGGTCAGAAACCAAGGCTTTTTGTTTTTTCAACCATCGCGAAGATCGCTGAAATTAGTTGATGTCTTTAAAGTCGACGTCGATGGGATCATCGCCTTTGTTGTCATCCGATGAACCGGCTTTTGCATCAGAGGCGGCATCGCCACTGGCATCGGCCTGCTGCTCACCACCGGGCTGTTGGGTTTGCGAGCTGTAAAGCTCAGAGCTCAAGGTCTGAGCCGCGTTCTGCAATCTTTCGAAAGCGCCTTTGACTTCGTCAACGGTGGCTTCCGAACCTTTTACAGAAACCTTCTTCGCCTCTTCGATGGCCTCTTGAGCCGTCTGCACCGTCGCGTCTTGGAACTTGTCTTTGTTATCAGAGATCATTTTCTCTGTTTGATAAGTCAGGTTGTCCAAGTCGTTTCGGGCTGTCACTTGCTCACGCTTTGCCTTATCGGTGTCGGCGTTGGCTTCAGCTTCTTTCACCATACGATCAATTTCATCATCGGTCAGACCGGATTTGGCTTTGATCTGGATGGCTTGCTCTTTACCAGTACCCAAATCTTTGGCTGATACATTCAAAATACCGTTGGCGTCGATATCCAAAGTCACTTCAATCTGTGGCACACCTCGAGGGGCTGGTGGAATTCCCACCAACTCGAAAGTTCCAAGGGACTTGTTGTCCGCGGCCATCTCGCGCTCGCCTTGCAGAACGTGAACTTGCACGCTGGACTGATTGTCGGCGGCTGTCGAGAACACTTGCGACTTCTTGGTTGGGATTGTGGTGTTGCGCTCGATCAATCGAGTCATCACGCCACCCAAAGTTTCCAAACCAAGAGACAACGGAGTCACGTCAAGAAGAAGAACGTCTTTCACGTCTCCAGCAAGTACGCCCCCTTGAATCGCAGCACCCAAGGCCACAACCTCATCCGGGTTCACCGATTTGTTAGGCTGACGACCAAAAAAGTCAGTCACGGCTTTTTGAATGGCCGGGATACGAGTCGATCCACCCACCAAAATCACTTCATCGATGTCGTTAACAGACCAACCAGCGTCTTTCAGAGCCTTTTCAACAGGGACTAATGAGCGCTTCACTAAATCGGCGGTCAATTGGTCGAACTTGGCGCGACTTAATTTAACGTTTAAGTGTTTCGGACCATTTTGATCAGCGGTGATAAAAGGCAAATTGATTTCTGTTTCTTGTGTTGAACTCAATTCGATTTTGGCTTTTTCAGCCCCTTCTTTCAAACGTTGAACGGCCATCTTGTCGTTGCGAAGATCAATGCTTTGCTCTTTTTTAAATTCTTCAACAAGCCAATCAAAGATCACTTCGTCAAAGTTGTCACCACCCAAGTGCGTGTCACCGTTAGTGGCTTTCACTTCAACAACGTTGTCGCCGACTTCAAGAACGGAGATATCAAAAGTTCCTCCACCCAAATCGTAGACAGCAATTTTTTCGTCTTCTTTTTTGTCAGAACCGTAAGCCAAAGCCGCAGCCGTCGGCTCGTTGATGATTCGCTGAACATTGAGACCAGCAATTTTTCCGGCATCTTTGGTCGCCTGTCTTTGCGCATCGTTAAAGTAAGCAGGGACAGTCACCACGGCATCTGTGACTTCTGTTCCTAAATAATCTTCCGCCACTTTTTTCAACTTGGCTAAAACAGCCGCGCCCACTTCTTCAGGAGAAACGACTTTGCTAGATCCACCTTCTTTGACTTCAAATCCACAGTCGTTATTGCCTTTTTTCACAACTTTGTAAGGCACCCGTTTGATCTCTTCTTGGACCTCTTCAAAGCGGCGGCCAATAAAGCGCTTGGCAGAATAGATGGTGTTTTCAGGATTGGTCACAGCTTGTCGCTTGGCCACCTGACCCACTAGTTTTTCACCGTCTTTATAGGCAAGAATAGACGGGGTTGTTCTGTTTCCCTCTTCATTGACGATCACTTTCGCGTCGCCACCTTCCATTACGGCCACACACGAGTTGGTGGTCCCTAAATCTATTCCTATGACTTTTCCCATTTCGTATACTCCTTTTAAAGTCCTCTTATTTCGAGCTGATATTGGAGCCTAACGATAAGAGGTCTCCTCAACTTGCTGTTCAATGGATTTCCTAAATCCCTTATATTACTAACTTGTGGTCTGTTTGATTTTTGTCAAGGTACCGGTTTAACCGAATATCCCCTTCTTTTCATTGACCTTTTCGCCGCGAATTTCTGCCACTTCTCGCAACAGCTTCTCTTCCTGCTTTTTGAGCTTTTTGGGGAACTCCACCTCAAGGCGCAAACAGAGGTCGCCGCGTTGACCGGAGCGAATATCCGGCACTCCCAAGCCCCGCATACGCAGCACGCTGCCGGGCTGACTGCCCTCAGGGATGGTCAGCATTTTCTTACCGTCAAATGTGGTGATTTCCACCTCAGTTCCCAACAGCAATTGTGTGTAGGCGACTTTGATTTTTCCTAAAAGATCCCGCCCCTGGCGGTCGTAATCGGAGTGCTGACGCACGCGGATCTCCACATAGAGGTCGCCTGGAGGACCGTTTCTTAAGCCCCCTTCGCCCTCACCAGCCACTCGCAAACGGGTGCCATTATCAACCCCTTTCGGGATTGTGACTGTGATTTTTTTACTGACCGTTTTACGGCCACGGCCTTTGCATTCACGACAAGGGTTTTTGATCACTTGCCCAGCCCCACGACAGGTGGGACAGGTGGTGGCCACTGAGAAGAAACCTTGGGTGTTGACCACCTGGCCTTGCCCGGCACAGGTCTGACAGGTGGCTGCATCGGAGCCTGGCTCACTGCCCTTGCCGGAACAGCGGTTGCAGCTCTCCTCGGTATCAAATTCTAAAACGCGGTCGATTCCAGTGATCACCTCATCCAATTCCACTTCCAGTCGATAGCGCAGATCGGCGCCTCGACGAGGACCTGAGCGGGTGCGACGACGGCCGCCACCCATGCCGCCCATACCACCCATTCCAAAGAAATCGCTGAAAATATCGCCAAAACTGGAAAAGATGTCATCGACGTTATCAAAGCCCTGGGCATTGAAGCCGCCATTGTTATTGAAGGCGGAATGACCAAATTGATCATATTTCGCCTTTTTATCGGAATCACCAAGAACGCTGTAAGCCTCTGCGGCCTCTTTGAATTTGTCTTCAGCGGCTTTGTCCCCAGGGTTCTGATCGGGGTGATATTTCATCGCTATTTTGCGGTAAGCCTTCTTTATCTCTGAAGAACTGGCGTTACGGTCAACTCCTAAAATTTCGTAATAGTCTCTGTTCATGAATAGGATCCTCGCGCTGAACTCAATATGGGTCGGGATTGCAGGCTGTCAAGCCGGCATAAATGAAAGCTTTTGAGAAATTAGGAAAGACTATTTTTTAAGCAATATTAGAAGATTTCAAAGACTAGCTGAGGATGCAAGGATCGCCCTCGATGGCTACCCCGATCACTGATTGGGTGATTTTTGGATGGCCTCTTTGATGATCTTTATTCGACGTTTTATGCGATCTGAGAAATTTCCAGCCAGATCCCGCTCAAGAACCGATTCGAGGATCGAAAGAGCAAACACACCCTGACCAGTACGCGAAAACAGTTGCGCCGCCAACGAGTACACCCACTTAGGGGCTCCTCGCTTCGCCGCTTTCAGCATCAACCCTTTGGCGCTTTCAGCATCCTGCATTTCGAACATTTCGTGGTAGGCGGCGCGGTACAAGAGCTCCCAATCCTCGGGATAGTTCTTGATTCCTTTATGGAAAATCTTTTGCGCGCCTTTACGGTCATCGACAAGCACACTGAGCATGGTCGCACCATCGACATAGGCGCTGCGAAATTCGGGCTGCAAATCGGTGATAACATCCAACATTTGATAGACCCAACCATCTTCACAGCGGGATGGCGGAAGTTCACGTGTCAGGATTTCATCTAAGGGATTCACTTTGTCCTTGAATTCGGGATATTCCACTTTGCGGCTGTTTTGGTCGCAAATGTGGAAGTCTTGCACCAAACGAACCCACATGGCGCTGGCCAAAAAGTCGTCGTAACCAAAGGTGAAGCCTTTGATATTTTTCGAAGGGCCGATGTAAACCTTGGTTCTCTTCGTTGAGAGATCATAACTCAACAAAACTTGAACTGCGATAAATACGAGAAAAAATCCAACTATTGCTTTCATAAAAAAAACCGCTATCAAAAGGATAGCGGTCTTTACAGAAAAATCAAATGTTAACAGCGATTATTTGGTACCGTCGGTCACCATCGATAACGCTTTCTGCTGGTTGATCGAATACTCATCAACACGCGCCGATTTGGTGTTCACCACTCCCGCGGCGTGCACCAAGAAATCGTTCTGATTGACAACTGATGCAGCTGCACTCGGCGGCTGAATAGGCCCCACAGTTGTCCCTACGACCCCGGCTGAACATGTTGTCCCCGCCTCACCGCACTCAAGCCACTCTTTAAAGTTGGCACAGGCAGTACCACAGTTACAGGCAACCCCTGCAGCCGTTGTGATACAGTTCGCATCTTGAATCTGGTTATAAGGAAGAGTAAATCCACCGTCTGCAGCAACCAGTCGATACCCTAAAGAACCGGCAGGAGCGAAACCAGAACCAACGAAGTTTCCGGGAAAAAAGTTATATTCTGTACGAGCAGCTTGTGCGGCTTGGAAATATCCACCCAACAATGCAAACCCTTCTTTCTGACGAGCTTTCGCTTGGAAAATCTGATAGCTCGGAATAGCGATAGTTGAAAGAATCGCAATAATCGCGACCACAACCATTAGCTCGATTAGTGAGAAACCTTTATTATTTGATAACACGTTCACCCCTTATGGTTTTTAGTTATTTGACACCCGTCTATTATATCGACGGTAATTTCTGAGGGTAAAGTCTTATTTAATATATTCTTTACCTTTCTCCTAATGAAACACAAAATGTATCATTTAGGTCCAGCACCCCTAGTCAGAAGAACAGACCGAGTTATTTTTTTGTGGTATAAAAGCCTTATGAAAAACCGAATCATTGTATCAAATCAAGACGAAGACCAAGACGGAAGTCTAGATGAAAACTTAGACACGGGTGTGATTGATAAAGCTAAAATTCAGGAGCCCTCTTTTTATAAAGTGATCCTACTGAACGATGATTTCACACCCATGGATTTCGTCACCCATGTTTTACAAAAGTTTTTTAACAAAAGCCCGGAAGAGGCTAAAAAGATTATGCTTGATGTGCATCAATCGGGCCGAGGTATCGCTGGGGTTTTCAGCTTTGAAATCGCTGAGACCAAAGTTTTTTTGACCAACAACCTTGCCAAACAGAACAAGTATCCCCTTAAGTGTACTATGGAAAAGGACTGATATGCTAAATCCAGAAGTCGAAGTCGCCCTGAACCAATCGATTCACATGGCGCAACTGAAAAACAATGAGTATGTGAGCATCGAACATCTGCTCCACTCCCTGCTAACGGTTCCACCGGTCATCAAACTCTGCGATGACCTGGATGTGGACCGCGCCCTTGTTTTACGACGCCTTGAAGACTTTATCGATAAAAACAGCCCCAAGCTGCCGGAAAATAAGAACATTAAACCGGAATTCACCATTGCCGTGCATCGCGTTTTACAACGGGCAGTTATCCAAGTTCAGAACTCTGGAAAGTCGGTGGTCTACCCCGAACATATTTTGATTTCTATTCTCGAAGAAAAAGACTCTCACGCGCGCTACTTCTTTCTTAAAACGGGAGTCGAGCCCTACGAAGTGATCAGTGCGGTGGCCCACGGTCGTTTGAATCAAAGTCCATCGAATATGATTCCTGTGGCTGGTGGTGATCCCGTCAAAGAGAGTAAATCTTCGCTTGCCAACTATGCTACGAACCTTAACGAAAAAGCCTCAAAAGGTAAGATTGATCCCATCATTGGACGCCAAGAGGAGATCCAACGGATGGTGCAGGTGCTGTCTCGACGCACCAAAAACAATCCCCTGCTGGTCGGCGAGCCCGGAGTCGGTAAAACCGCTTTGGCGGATGGCTTAGCTCTTGAGATCGTCAATAAAAACGTTCCTAAAATATTGGAAGATGCGGTTATCTACTCTCTGGATTTAGGGAACTTGATTGCTGGTTCGAAATACCGGGGTGACTTCGAACAAAGGCTTAAAAAAGTTCTCAGTGACTTGAATGACGAACCCCACGCCATTCTTTTTATTGATGAGATTCATACCTTAATGGGTGCCGGTGCTACCGGAGGCGGCAGTCTTGATGCCTCCAATCTTTTAAAGCCGGTCTTGGCCAGTGGCGAGCTCAGCTGCATTGGTTCCACCACTTACAAAGAGTTCCGGCAGCATTTGGAAAAAGACCGAGCCTTCTCGCGACGTTTTCAGAAAATCGACATCGATGAACCTTCCAAAGAAGAGTCCCTTGAGATTTTAAAAGGCTTAAAAGAAAACTATGAAAAGTTTCATAACGTCAAATACTCGGACCAAGTTCTATTAACGGCGGTTAACCTTTCAGAAAAGTATATTTTCGATAAACACCTTCCGGACAAAGCCATTGATATTATCGATGAAGTGGGTGCCAAGTTGAACTTGAAGCGCACCTCTGACGACCCCATTGAAGTCACCGAGGCCCATGTCGAAGATGTGGTCGCACAGATGGGACAAGTGCCATCACACACGGTTTCTTCTTCGGATATCGATAAATTGAAAAATCTTGAACTGCGTCTAAAATCTTTGATTTTTGGTCAAGACCCAGCCATTGAAGGATTGGTTGCCGCCATTAAAATGAATCGCGTCGGCTTAGGACGAGACCGCAAGCCAGTGGGCTCCTTTCTTTTTGCGGGACCTACCGGTGTCGGAAAAACCGAAGTGGCCAAACAGCTTTCTAACCATTTAGGCAATAAATTTATCCGTTTCGACATGAGTGAGTACATGGAAAAACATGCGGTGGCCCGTTTGATCGGAGCGCCTCCGGGATATGTTGGTTTTGAAGAAGGAGGACTTTTAACAGAGGCCGTATCGAAATCGCCTTATTGTGTGCTTTTGCTCGACGAGATCGAAAAAGCCCACCCCGATCTTCTCAATATCTTGTTGCAGGTTTTTGACAACGGAACTCTGACCGATCCCCATGGCAAAACCGCCGACTTCACTCACGCCACAATCATCATGACCACCAACTGTGGGGCTCGCGACGCCGCTAAAGAATCGATTGGTATCACTCCGGGTGATCCTAGCAAAGTCAGTGACGAGGCGATCAAGCGCCACTTTTCACCTGAATTCTTAAATCGACTGGATCAAGTGGTTCACTTCGCGCCTCTCAACTCGTTTATTTGCGAGCGTGTTCTTGATAAGTTTATTTTGGAACTCTCTGAACAGTTGAAACAAAAAGACATTGAGCTTGATGTTTCGAAACCAGCTTGTGAGTGGTTGATTGATAAAGGCTTTGACCCTGTCTATGGCGCCCGCCCGCTGGCCCGAGTCATCGATGAACATGTCAAAAAACCACTGTCTGAGGAGATCCTGTTTGGAAAACTCTCTAACGGAGGACGCGCTAAAGTTGGAATCAAAGACGGAGACATTAATATCAGCTATTCAAAAGGCACCAGCACCTCGAAATCAAAAAAAGAAAAAGTGACTCACTAAGCTTTTACACCTCATAACAACCAACCCTGGTCTGTCAACCGGGGTTTTTTATTTTCAAAATTTGTAAAAATCTACACTCAAAATCAATAGTATCAGTGCTATGGTCAACACGCCTCAGGAGGTTGACCTGTGAAAACTTGGATCGCTCATTTTATTGTCTCGGCTGTGGTTTTTGGTGTGATGGACTCGTTGTGGTTTGCTCTTTTCATGCGAAAATTGGCCTTCAAAGAGCTGCGTCCTTTATTGAATATGGTCGATGGCAAAATGCAAGCTCACTACCCTTCTGTGTTCATGGCTTATCTGCTCATGATTATCATTGCCGTTGTGTTTCTGGTACCTCGACTGTCTCCATCGATGGGTCTGCTGAGCACCTTTGCAATCGGCGCGGTGATGGGTCTGTGTGTTTTTGGAATCTTTGATTTTACCAACAGCGCCCTGTTTTCACCCTACCCTTTCAAGTTTGTCATGACTGACGTCGCTTGGGGCGGTTTTATGTACGGATGCTTAGCCGTGATCATTGCAAAATTGACTCCCCTTATCAGCCACTTATAAAAAGTTTCTTTTCAAGAAGCTTTCTGGTGCCTGGTTTGGCTTTTTCAGTGGGAGTCAACTCGGCTTCAAGACTTAGTTCTCTGACGAAGGCTCGGGCTTTGCAACACAAGAAACAGTTTTTAAAAAAGGCAACGGATCCTGATAGTATCTTCCTAGGTTCCGAATGTCTGACAATCGAGCATCTGGATTCAAGTACATTGCAAACCCATATTCACTCCGACTGTAATGCTGAAAGACAACAGAAGAGGTCAACTCCGGATCTTCACTCGGCTTTAAAGTTCGTCGAAGGGGGTCCATCCCATTGAGGGCACAAAAGCCAATGGCATTTCGCTCTCCGGTATAAAGTGGAATTGTCTGCCCTTCACTGAAAGGAGGATACTGACTTCCCGACAGTTCAACTTCTGGATAGGAAAACTGAAATACTTCAACACCATCAACTTCAATGTTTGTCCTATCGGCATAACGCGGTCTTAAGCTATCGTTTTGGATTGTCGTATTAAAGACATCCGCTTCTGATTCAACCAATAGAGATGTCGACGAAGAAGTCACCTCGGACTCGGCCATCACCGGGCTGCAACCAAGTGCAATAACAAAAATAATAGTCTTTCCTCTGTGAAACATCGAACTCTCCTTAATGTTGCTATTAGTAGGAAGTGCTGAAATAAGGACAATTGTCTTTAAACCTCATTATGTCTCAGCAATTCTATTGACTTAAGTGGTGCAAGTGTCGAGCCAGAATCGAGGTATTTGGGGGGCTCGTATTAAGCACTAGGTCGACGATATCACTGAGTTTTTGCTTTAGTCCAAACCCACCCGCGTGCTTTGTTTGACAGGTGTTCTGTTGTTTTACAGCTTACTTATTAAAAAAAGTCTTGGTCCGTGTGACCGCCCAGACATTTTAACTTTATGAAAGAAACAAAATCAGGCCACTCTTTCATAGAGAGATTGAAATTAAGAACATTAGTAATAAACAACGTCTATTCTCTAATCACTGAGTTTTTTCCAATACCACTGAATGTCCTTAATTCTTCAAAATTGTTTATTGAAAGGAATTTTGTTTATTTCTTCTTTATTAAAAGAACACATGTATTTTCACTTGCAGGCACATACCTTGCACTATCAAGATGCATTCAGTTTTTAGTTCGGAAATCATCGAATTCTCTGGTTTCCCTAACATCTGAAAGGAGAAACCAATGCGTCTTTTTATTTTAACTTCCATTTTTCTGCTATCTGCTAATAGTGCTTTCTGTCGAGGGGGCTTGGCTCCTGGCGAGAAGCTTGTTGTGGCCACTTGTTATGCTACTTCCTATCCCGAAGGTGTTAAAGTTGCACTGGGTAGTTTTATACCTTCAGAGTCTCAACCCATGCCTCCTGAGGAACTGACTTGTGAAGGCGTGGGATTAAGCAGTACACCTCTTGATAATGAGTCTGTCGACTCTCAGCCTGTTGAACTAGAGACTGAAGTTGAGTATTGATATTTTTAATAAATTCATAGGCTGTCAATGAAAAGGCAATAGCTTTTAGAAAAAGATCTTACTCTTAAAACAAATTTATAAATATAGACTTCAGTTGCTTTTAATTTTCCTCTCGAGCCGATCCCATCGATCGGTGCTCGACTAGTGAGATTCCTCTTCGGCTGTGATCAGAAAGCGTAATGCTGATCGGTTGAGTTTCCATTTTGTCTTTTCTTGTTGATATGGATTAGTATTCGAGCGGCGGCCACAGCGTCATCCAAGGCACGATGATGATTTTTTAATTCAATACCCAATTGTTGAGATAAGTTTTTTAGCCCATAGGATTTGTAGCCCGGTAAAAACTTGCGTGCCAATTGACAGGTGCAAGCCGAGGGACTTCGAAAACTTTGCCCTATTCGTTCAAACTCCTTTTGGATAAATCCATAGTCAAAACGCACATTGTGCGCCACAAATATGGAATCTTTAATAAAGTTTAGAAAGTCGCCAGAGACATCAGCAAAGCTTGGGGCCTGAGCCACCATTGAATTGTTGATGCCCGTTAACTTGGTGATAAAGGGTGGAATAGGACGTCCAGGATTGATCAATTGCGACCAGGTATCTATGATTTGACCGCCTTTCAACTTGGCCACACCGATCTCAGTGATGCGATGACCTTTGTTCAAGCCGCCAGTGGTTTCAATATCGACAACAGAATAAACCTGTTGCGGATTGTAGGCATAATTAGTGTTTATAATTCTAGCGAGGTAACCCGCTTTTTGAAGTTGTTTTATCTGATACATTTGATTGGGACGTAAAACATCACCTTCTGATTTCACCTCGACCCATTCGATTTGTCGATTTTTGTAAAGGACAAGGTCTGGAAACCCGGAGCGGTTGGCCTTAAAATCGCGCGCCAAGGCTTCTAAAATAAAATGCAAGCCTGATGGCTCCGATCCCTCTATGAGCCTTTTAATTTTTAAAAACAAAGTTTTGCGCCAACGGAAAATAGAATTTTTTTGCCCATAATATTCGGTGTAATTTTTTAATATAAAAAGTTGGGTTTGTGGAGATTGAATCTGAGCCAAGCGCTGTTTGACAATATCTTGGTGCCGCCTATAGAAGGTTTTATCTTTTAAGGACATTGGGATCGTATCAAACTCACTATGGATCGATTCTGATTTCTCACCATACAGAAGATCCCAAAATAAAAGCCCAAACAGCCCACGCCACAAGTTATTTTCGGCCCGATCAACCACCCAACCCTCAGCCTTCAGTCGCTCTCGCAATCCCCATTCAGGCCGGCCTCGGAAGGCTTCGTCGATACTACAGGTCTCTGCATCACGAAGCATTTGGGTGGTGATGTTTAATTTCTCGCCGGCAAACTGCTTGCCATAGATATTTTCCGCTAAAACCAGCTCTTCTCCACAGCTGGGCTGGGACAGGATTTTTTCTAGTAAACCTTTAGCATGGCTTCGATCTTGCTGTTTTAACATGAATCGTACAAACTCAATCCGCGCCGGATGCCCCGTTGCACGAGCTAATACAGACCCTTTCTCCGGCAACGACTGAGGTTTGGCAATTTTTAATAGAAGTTTATTGAAGTGTCTTCTTTGAGCTTCGGTTTGAGGCTCTGGCCAATCAGCAAATTGGATATCGTCAAGAGGAATGGAATTCCAAGTTTTTATCGATTCATTAAGATGGGCATAAAAAAAATCCACTCTTGCTGCAGCTACAGAATTGAAGCGTGGTTTGTTTGAAATTTTAGTTCGCGACGATTGAGTGATTTTTAAATCTCGATAAGTGAATGCGGCCATGTTTTTTCGTATGTCGCCGAAAAAAAGATAGAGTAAAAAGGACAAGTCCAAGCGCACTCGAAAAACCAGCCCCAGATTAGCCATCCATGGCCAAGGAATATCGAAACGTCGTTCAGTCACACAATCGATCATTTTTTTCTTGGTCCATGAGGCTTTGAAGTCAACTCTCATAGCTTTCAACAGATCCGTTAATTGCTTTTTACTTAAAGACGGTAGAATCTTTTGAAAGTCCCTTGGCTCTGGGGCTGAAAAAAAGCCAAGGTGGCACAGACAAGAGAAAGCCTGAATCGGCTGGTGAATTTCTGGATATAAAAAGTCATCGGCTGTGAACAGTTCTTTTTTTCGGTTAAAAGCTCGGACCACGATGCATCGTTGGTCTCGATTCAGGGCCATAAACTGATTGGCCGTGGTAAATTCCGCTCCTTTGTCTTTTAGCCTATAAGCTTTAAGAATTTTAGCGATCACCTCTTCCAAATGTTCAAGATAATAGTACTCAGAGAGCGTGACGGGTCGAGACACCTTTGCGTTTATACTGCGATTTGATGATGTAGGCTCTGAATCCATTGAAATTTCCTATAGGTACTGTCTGCTGGCCAAAAAACCGGCCACCTCGACCTGTTCGCCACAAAAGGGATGACTTACCATTGAGTGTAAGTTATATGTAAGTGATGAGTCAATCCGAGTTTCGTACACAGCAGCAGTCGTCCCACTCCCCGATCGGAAATGGTCTTCCAGAGTCTTTAGAAAAGAACCTAAGAATTCTTGCTGAAGCCGCAAAGTATGATGCCTCGTGCTCAAGCAGTGGCGGTTCAAGAAAACGGAACCGTCGGGGCATGGGAAACTCAGAAGGTATGGGAATATGCCATTCTTATGCGCCTGACGGACGCTGTATTAGCTTATTAAAAATTTTGCTCACCAATGTCTGTATTTACGACTGCAAATTTTGTGTCAATCGCATCTCCAGCGATGTTCCGCGTGCTTCGTTTTTGCCAGAAGAGGTGGTGACACTGACTCTTGAATTTTACCGACGCAATTATATTGAAGGACTTTTTTTAAGTTCCGGGATCGTTAAAAGTCCTGATGCCACCATGGAATCTCTTATTCGAGTTGCGAAAACGTTGCGACAGAAACATCATTTTAACGGCTATATTCATTTGAAACTGGTGGCCGGTGCTTCCGATGAACTGATTCATGAGGCAGGCTTATGGGCCGATCGTGTCAGCGCCAACATCGAAATGGCGAAACAAGAGGACTTGGATCTTTTGGCTCCCGGCAAAACCATGACCGATGCCACCGATTCGATGCAGGGAATCCAAGAGAAATCTCAGCAGTACACTCGTGATCGGCGTTTTATAAAAAGCACTCCTGTTTTTGCCCCTGCCGGCCAGACCACCCAAATGGTGATTGGAGCCACGCAAAGTCCCGATCTTACGATCCTGTCTTCGTCTGAAAATCTTTATCAAAAGTTTTCTTTACGTCGCGTTTACTATTCCGCCTACAGCCCGATTCCCCGGGCGGACAGTCTTTTACCAACCTCTCGTCCGTCTCTGGTGAGAGAGAATCGTCTTTATCAAGCCGATTGGCTTTTGCGTTTTTATGGCTTTAAATCTGAAGAGCTTTTGTCTATCGACAAGCCGAATCTTGATTTGGATATTGATCCGAAAACAGCCTGGGCGCTCAGTCATCGTCATTTCTTTCCCGTTGATATCAATCGCGCCGATAAAGAAACTCTGCTGCGAGTACCAGGCTTGGGGGCAAAAACAGTTCAACGCATTCTGCAACTCAGACGCTTTAAAGCCATTCGTCTTTTAGACTTACAGAAAATGCATGCTGTCTTTAAGCGCGCTAAATATTTTGTAGTGACCGCGGACTACAACCCCCACTTGCAGTGGCTGGACCGCTTGCAATTAGAAACGTTTTTAAAACCGAAGCAACTTCAATTGTCGCTGTTTGATGGCATGACATCCTCGCTTTCGACAGGTTGATGGTCATGGTTTCGGTTCAATTTGAGCAAAATTTCGCGAGTTGGCGACTTCAAGCCCGCGAGTTGCTGAAACAAGCGATTCCACCCAGCGAGGTGGACTGGGACCAGTCGCAAGAGAATTTACTTTTTGATGAATCCCATTGTCCTTCAGTTTCAAAAATCAAACCGAAAGGCCCCATAGTCGTCCCACCGGCGTTTTTGAAACTGGCTGAAACAGTGAGCTGTGCGCGAGTTGAGGAACGGTGGGACTTGCTGTATCGCCTCTTGTTTCGATTGGTTTACGAAAACAAAAACCTTCTTAGTATCAACATTGATCCTGATGTTGCCAAAGCTTTGCGATTGCAAAAATCCATTTCAAGAGATGTCCACAAAATGCATGCTTTTGTCCGCTTTAAAAAAGTCGAGACAGATCTTGGTGAAACTTACGTGGCCTGGCACCAACCGGAGCATCTTACTTTAAGAATGGGTGCGCCTTTTTTTGTGCGACGCTTTGGGGATCGCCCCTGGTCGATTTTCACCCCCGATGAATCGGCTCACTGGGATTTGAAAAAATTAAACTTTTCAGAAGGACTTCCAAAACATCAATTCAATGTGGAGGACGATTTTGATAAGGTTTGGAAAACTTACTATCGCTCGATTTACAACCCCGCACGCATCAATTTGAAAGCCATGAAACAGGAAATGGCTCCCAAGTACTGGGCGGCGATGCCCGAATCGGAAGAGATTTATAAACTGGTCCGTGAAAATCATCATCGCTTAGAACAGATGTCAGATTCCGCTTTTAAGGAGATTCAAATCCCGCCCAACCTATCGATGACAGAGGTTGAGAAAATGGCAAGCCAATGCACGGCCTGTCCACTTTATAAGAAGTCCACCCAACTGGTTTGGGGAGAAGGGAGTTTGACAGCGAACTTGATGATTGTCGGCGAGCAGCCAGGGGATCAGGAAGACTTGTTAGGACGCCCCTTTCAAGGCCCCGCCGGAAGAGTCCTGAACGAGTGCTTACAAGCGGCCGGGATTCAACGTCAGAACATTTACCTGACCAACGCCGTCAAACATTTTAAATGGCGGCCTGACAAAAACAAGAAAAAGAGGTTGCATCAGCGCCCGAGCGGACCCGAGATGGGTGCCTGCAAAACTTGGCTTGAAGCTGAAATCAAACGGATCAAGCCTAAAGTCATCCTGGCTTTGGGAAGAACAGCAGCCACCGCGGTTTTAGGACGAGCCCCTCGAATTTCTGAAGATCGGCAAAGACTCTATTCGTCATCGGTCTACAATTCGCTGATTAAGGTATCGTGGCATCCGTCTGCAATCTTACGTCAAACGTCCGATGATTCAGCTGCTCATATCAAACAACAATTGATTTTTGACCTTAAGAAAAGTTTAGAAGCTATTCAGGACAAAGATTGCGCAGTGAGAACTTTTTGATTGTGGTTTGTGATTGGCAACCGATTTGCGGTTGGCTGATTCCCAATTCCAATTGCTTTTCAAAATTGGCGTGATCGGCCATTTTTGTTTTTAAAGCCACGGCCGAGCCTTGAGTGTTCACTTTCACGGAGTCGGGGCTCAAATCACACACCGAAAAAGAATCTCGCACCGACCACTGCAAAGGGTTTTCCGAAACGTTATTGCAACGAACCCGCAGTTCCACCTGATAGGGCTGGCCGTGCAAATGGCCCGCCTCACGCACCACCACCGCGGCCGCATCTCCAGTCTCGTCTTGCAGGTTCTTTAAGACCCGATACTCCTGATCGCTGGCCTCCGCTAAAGCACTGGGTAAGTAAAAGCAAAGAAAAAAGATTATGAGACGACGACTCATGAATTCCCCGCACACAGTGGATAGGTTAAGTGAAGATGATCGTTGTGAAGAGAGTTGCCTCCCATTTGCGAGGCCTGATGCCCCACGGAGCCTCGGTATTCGCGATCGCCCGGACCACAACTGGTGGGAAGAGCCTGCTGCCAACAGGCTCTAAAACTGTCATAGAAAATGGCTTGCTCATCTTTGTAATCGCGCAACAGGGTTGAGACTTTAAATCTTTGTCCGTCTTTGTCGTAAAGATTAAAGTTCACAATATCCCAAGCGCGGGCATAAGCATGATGGCTGAGACTTGACGAGTTTCGCGCATTGCGATCATTATACGTTCCCAAATGTCTGACGAATACGCGGTGAGGCTCAGGAAGCCCGGCCTCTGCGGCTGACAAATGCACGCAATCAAAAAAGGCATCGTTCAAGCGATCTGCAAAACTGGGATGAAAAAAGGCGCGACCACACTGACTGTCACTATTGTAACCGCCCTGCGAGGATTTCCCCGACACACAACCGTCCCAGCGCACGGCTGGACCACGAGCTAGTTCGAAAAGAGGATCATCAATATGAAAAGTATTTTTTAAGCTCACTTGCACGGGAGGCGGAGTCATTTCATCTTCTGGAAGCGGAACATCCACTTCTTCTTCATCCTCGGGAGCCTGGAAATCATCGGGAATGTTGACGTCTGCAAAACTAGACTGAGCACCTAAATTGTCCAAATTGGAACTGTAACCTCCGCAGGCTGCCAGATTGAAAATAAGAAAAACAAGAAGAAAAAATCTTAAGAGCATCAACAATGGATTCGGCACCACAAGCAAATTCTATAGCCCTGGAACTGTGGCAACGCCAATCCTGTGGTGAATCTCCCACTGCTTGCTGATGAACCGAATATTTTTTCGCAAAGGTCCAGTTCGTAAAAAAGTGTGACAATTCTTTCGACAATAGCCAGTGGAGCCAATGGCGTTGGCATTTGTCTCGAATTAAAACAATTAGGGAGGAATATTTCGAACCTCATTAAAACTTGCTATAATAAAGATAAGGTCCGTAATCTGGGGGGATCATTGGCAAGACGAATGTTTTTAGCAACATTGCTTATTAGCATGGCCGCAGTGGCTTTGGTTTTCCAAAACTGTGCCAATCCTGCGCCCTATGACACGGGCCAATCTTCAAGTAACAACTCACCGACAACACAACCTGGAGACACAACACCCCGTCTTCTGCGTGGTGAAGACGATGATGACTTCACTCCACCCGACCTTTCAAAACCTTTGCATTCTATTGTCCAAGACAGCAGCACCATAGCCGACGAACGCGCCTGGGGGTTGGTACAGACCTCTGATGGGGGCTTTATCACCGCTGGTCGAGTGAAAGATGATCCGCAAGACAATGTTGGCCTGGATGTTCTTTTCAAAAAATTTGATAAAGATGGTGTTCTTGTTTATTCACGACGCATCGGTGATGGATACGAAAACCAATCCTACAAAGCCTTAGAACTTCCCGACACCTATGTTGTGGCCGGACTCACCCGCACCATTGTCGAAGAGGGAGAGGGGCGCGCTTCCGACGTTCTATTGGTACGGATCAATAAAGATGATGGCGATGTCATCGAAACCTTTCGTTATGGAACGACCGATATCGAAGCTCTTCACGATTTGATTTATACCCGCGATGCCAACGGCGATGTTTTGGTCGGTGTTGGTTACCATTTGAATCGCAGCAATGGTATCAAAACCGCGTTGGCTGTGAAGTTTGATACCAGTTTTAACATC
>CAZPOV010000016.1:20396-74471 GCA_964588335.1 uncultured Pseudobdellovibrionaceae bacterium
GACGGCGCGATTCATCGCTTCAATCCGAATCTCACTCACCTCTCCACTCAAATCGTCGGTCGCAACGGCAGCCTTGAGAGATTTATGGACCTGAACACCCATCCTGACGGCAGCCTGGTTTTAGCCGGTACCTCGAACGCTCGTGGTAATACCGACAATTGGATTGTTAAAGTTCAGGATCCCACAAAGAACGTTGTTGATTTTTCCCATTTGTATGGAACCAACGCTGGTGACACCAATCAGTTTCACTCCATGGTTATGCGTCGAGACTATGGCTACGCTTTGATTGTTAACAACAACAATCCACAACGCAATGGAACTCTCAACCCTTCCCTTCTCTTGTTGAATCAGTTTGGTGAGATTCCTTTAGGATGCAGTCCCAATATCCCCAATCCTCCGATGATGACGGCGGCTCCCAACAACACTTTTGCATGGCAGAACTATCCCATGACCAGTGCCAATGTTCCGTTGGACGTGCAAGTGATTGATTTCAGCGCCCAGTCTGACGACCCCACCCAAAGCAATCTTTGCGTCAATTAAGGGGATTATTAAAAATTTGAGCGTAGGTTTTGTAGCTTCCGTCGCCTTGGCGCTGATAGATATCGGACATTTGAATATCTTTTGGATATTGACGTCCCATGGCTCCGATCAACGCCCGCGCCACTTTGATGGTTTCTCGGTGATAGCTGGCGACTCGATGAGATTTGTATTTCACATCCAAGCCCGCCATCAAACCAGGATCGTTGGTGGTGATTCCCACCGGGCAATGGTTGGTATGACAACGCAAGGCCTGAATACACCCCAACGCCAGCATCATGCCACGAGCACTGTTCACCATATCGGCTCCTAAGGCAAAATTTCGGATCATGTGAAAGGCTGTCAGTGATTTACCAGCCGCAATCACTTTGACTTGGCCCCGTAAATTATGTTGAGACACCAAAGTCGAAACCGCTAACAAACCATCGCGAAGAGGCATACCCACAGCATTGGTGAATTCCAATGGTGCGGCTCCGGTGCCACCCTCGGCGCCATCGACAGTGATGAAATCAGGAATGATGCCCGTCTTGTCCATTTGTTTAAAAACTTCGGCAATTTCTTTTTTATCACCGACGCAAAGTTTGAAGCCAACCGGTTTACCGCCACAAAGTTCACGCAAACGTTGCAAAAATTGCAACAGACCGGCGGCGTCTTTAAATTCAGTGTGCCCCGCCGGAGAGATAACGTCTTTACCCTGAGGAACGCCTCGGATTTCAGCGATCTCTGCTGTCACTTTCGCCGCTGGCAGCATTCCACCCTTGCCGGGTTTGGCCCCTTGCGAGAGCTTCAGCTCAACCATTTTGACGGCGTCTTGTGAGGCCTTTTTTTGAAAAAGATCCGCATCAAAGCCTCCCTTCTCGGTTCGACAACCAAAATACCCGGTACCAATTTGCCAAACCAAATCACCGCCTTTGAGGTGATAAGGTGAAATTCCACCTTCGCCCGTGTTGTGATAAAAATTTCCTTCGGCCGCCCCCAAATTCAAAGCCTCAACGGCATTTTTGCTCAGAGAGCCATAGCTCATTGCCGAAATATTTAAGATCGAGGCATTGTAGGGCTGCTTGCATTGTTCGGATCCGACAATCACGCGATCCGAGTCTTCAACCGATTCCACTGGAAACATGGAATGGCAAATCCAATCCTGCCCCTCTTCATAAAGATCATCCTGAGTTCCAAAGGGAACAACTTGAGCTTCGTTTTTAGCGCGCTGATAGACCACCGACCGATCATTGCGGTCAATGGGCCGACCATCGGTGTTGGATTCGACAAAGTACTGTTGGATTTCTGGGCGAATGGCTTCAAACATGTATCGAAAATTTCCAATCAACGGAAAATTTCGCCGAACCGCGTGTTTGGTTTGTAAAATGTCATTGAACCCAATAACGATAAGGATAGCCACCACAATCGCCACACCCATGGGAACATGAGCAAGGTTATAATACTCAAGGCCAAGAAGGCCGGCCACCACGACAATTGAAACCAAATAGAAAACTTTTCTCACGCCAACCTCTTCGAAAGTGCTGTTACACTGCTATTTTCTCTGATAAATAAGACGCAGACTATCTCGCAGTGCAATAGGTTTCAAGCAGGTGACGTGTGATTTTTTGGGACAATTTAAGCGATCGACACAAAGGTTTGATGGCGGCCTGCACCACAGCCGCAACATGGTCTCTGCTCGCCATTTTTCTTAAAATTGCCCTGAAGCACTCCGATTCTTACAGCATTGTCTGGTATCGGATGACGGTTTCAGCCTTGGCTCTTTTTATTTGGTTTGTTTACAGCCAGCAAAAAGCCAAGCTGATGGTTTTCAAAAGCCGTGATATCCGTTTGCTGATTGCCTCTCTTTGCCTCGGGTTTAACTATTTGGGATTTATGCAGGGAATTCATTATTCGAGCCCCGCTACCGCCCAGATTTTTATTCAGTTAGGCCCCTTGCTATTGGCTTTGGCCGGACTTTTTGTTTTTAAAGAAAAACTTTCAAAGTCCCAGAGGCTGGGACTTGTCGCCTGTGTTTTTGGCTTTTCCCTGTTTTTTAGCGATCGTGTCGGCCACCCGGCGCGCACCGACACCTTCTATTGGGGATTGGCTTGGGTGATCGGCGGCGCTATCACGTGGGCCGTGTTTGCCAGCCTTTTAAAAATTCTTTTGGGAAAATGGACCAGCAATCAGGTGAATATCTATGTCTACACAGTGGTGAGCCTTCTTTACATCCCCCTGGTCCATTGGCAAAGCTTGGCCGAAACCTCTTTGATCATCCATCTCCTGTTTGTGTTTTTAGGAATGAATACGATTTTAGCTTACGGCAGCCTGTCCGTGGCCCTTCGCTATCTGCCCGCCACTCAGGTGAGTCCGATTTTAACCATGAATCCCTTGGTCACCTTGGCCATCATCGCTTTTATGGAATGGATGCAATGGACCATTATTCCTGCCGATCCGATCGGCTGGGTCGGATATCTGGGGGCGATTGTGGCCATTTTTGGTATTCGCTTTGTGTTAGCGAAAAAGCCCAAGACCTAGGTCCAGCATCACAAACAGCGAAAGGCTTGTGTCAGACTTTGACCTTAGCCATGTTTACTTCGACAATATCAAAATGATTATACGTTTCTCTCTCCTCTTTTTATTCGTAACTTCCTCAATGGCGGCGGTTTCCTCACAGGTCAGCCTTCCAAAACCCGGGAAGATTGATAAATACCGTCAGGCCATGCGGCACCCGCGGCAAAAAGAAAATTGCCTACAGCTGCAAACCTTGGCCAACGATCGCCAATTCAGCCTCCATGAATTGGCAGCCATCCGACATGCCGAGTACTGTGAAACAAACACTCAGTGGTTGGGACTTTCAAAAAAAATTAGCAATCCCATTCTGCGCCCATTTTTACACAAAGCCCACTTTCGCCAAGCCTTTGTTAAAAAAGATTATACTGAGGCCTATCGAGTTTACGATCGCAATAAAAGTGTAATTGAAATCGATGACAAAGACTTTGACGAGATGGCGGTCGAGGCCCTGAAAGGACGTTTGAATAAAAAAGAAAAGGCCAGCCTCAGAAGCCAACTTTATAAGCGTTCGCCGCGCTTTCTTCCCAACCCGAAAAAAAGTGAGTTCCGGGACGTGGCCCGCGATTTCCGCAACAATCGTGAATTTGAGAAGGCTCTTTTTTACTACCGTCGTGTCCTTAATGATCCCGCACAAAGCCTGACCGATCGCTGGAAAGCCTTTCGTGGCGCACGAATCACCTACAAACTTGAGCGCTGGGCGCGCATGAAAAAGTACATTAAAGCCAGTCAACAATGGGCCAATTTTCTGCGCAGTAAATACAAAAGATCCGCTCATCTGACAAAATTGCACCACGACGCCAATATTGAATACATTCGCACATTGTGGACCGAAAAAGGACAGGCCCAAGCGCGTCCTCCCTTATTGCAGCTGGAAAAAGAGTTAAAAGGTCGATACTCCTTGCAAATGGTTTACTGGCTGAAAGGTCGCATGGCTGAGGAGCGCAAAGAGTACGGGCAAGCGATTGATTGGTTGGCCAAAGCCTCTGACGAAAGACCCATCACCTTGCGTGACCGTGACCGAGTCCTTTGGTTTTTAGCTTGGAACCAAAGACGCCAGGGACGTTTTGAAGAGTCACAAAAAGCTTTACAAAAATTGAAGAAAAGTGAAGATCTCACATTCTTTGCGAAAACCAAATATCTTTACTGGCAGGCTGAGAACTTAGAATCCATGGGAAAGAAACAAGAAGCCGAAGGAGCATTCACTCGCTTGGCCGATTTAGACCCCTATGGTTACTATGGGGCACTGGCGTTTAGAAAATTGAAGGTGCCCTTCCCCAAGCCCCCCAAGCCCAACATGGATGAGAGTGAAATGATCAGTTTGGTCGATAAGGACCAGCGACAGTTCTTCACCGACTTGGTAAAGGCCCATGAGTATGAAATTTCAGAGGCGATCGCACAAAAAATCAAACATAAAAACAGCTGGTCGACGGACTGGTGGGTGCGCTACTTGAACCTTTTACAGAAAGCGGGTGCCTTTCGTGAGTTTTTTGTGCGCTACCACAGTCTTCCTCCAAAAAAGCAATTGGCGGTCATGGAGGATCACCCGTATCTGCTATTCCCACAGCCTTACCGAGACGAAGTCGTAGAGTCGGCAAAGATGGCCCAGGTTTCTCCGTCTCTGATATATTCAATTATGAAGCAGGAGTCAGGATTTGATGTAAAGGCGCGCAGTCACGCCGATGCCTTTGGACTGCTACAACTGATTCCTCAGAACGCTAAAAAAGCCGCCGAAAGAATGCCGAGCGTGGACTACGAGAATCCTCATGACTTGTTTCGTCCGGATGTGGTCATTCCCTTGGGAGCGAACAGCCTGAATCACCTATTTCAGAAATTCAACAGCAACTTTATTTTATCGGTGGCCTCCTACAACGCCTCCGAACATGCGGTTCGTGGTTGGATAAAGAGTCGATTCCACGGCGATCCGATCACTTTCATTGAGGACATCCCTTACGAAGAAACCAAGGGCTATGTGAAACTGGTGATGCGCAATTATATCACTTACAATCGCTTCGAAGAAAAAGAAGGTCCCTTTCATTTTCCAGAAGTTTGTTTACAAGGATTGGATCGCTTCAACTAGTTGACATGCGATCCTATTCCAGTATGTTTGGCCCTTTCTGGAGGTGACCGTTGAGCGAGTGGACAAGCTATGCATTGGGTGTTTTTATGGCGTTTTTTGCCGTCATGAACCCAATTGCCAACACCCCTTTATTTTTAGCTCTAACTTCGAATAGCAACACAATTTCCCGTAAACGAATCGCTCGTAATTCAGTCATTGTCGCGTTCTTGATTACGGCTTTGTTTTGCCTAGCGGGACAAAAAATCTTTCTGGTTTTTGGAATCACGCTGCCGGCATTTAAAATCACCGGTGGGATTTTGATTATGATGATCGGTTTTGAAGCCTTAAAAGGGCAGCAGTCAAAAGTCAGCGTGCCCAACTTAGCCGCTGCCGAAGATTCTGCCAGCAGTGATTTGAATGTGGCGGTCAGCCCTCTGGGTATTCCTCTTTTGGCTGGCCCCGGAACCATCACCACAGCTGTGAATTTTGTGTCCGATGGCAGTCCCGCCAAAACATTGATCACTATTGTTATGTTTGCCTTTCTTTGCTTTATTACTTACGTCTGCTTTATTTTCAGTCGCGAGATTAAAAAGTATCTTGGCCAAGTGGGAATCAACGTTGTTGTCCGTTTGATGGGTCTGATTCTCGCCGTCGTCGGTGTCGAGATGCTCACCACTGGAATAAAGGCCGTGTTTCCGTTTCTCAATTCGACATTGGGGTCTTAGAACTGACACTGATGGGCTCTGATTCGACAGTGTCTCATAATGAGACCTCGGTCATTTCAATAAGTTAAAAAAATTGAGAATGGCCCCGTATTTGCTGTATTATGACAGTAGCGAGGGGGCGACATGATCCTACGAGTGATTCTAACAGTTGTAAGCCTAAGTCTGGTAGCTGCGGTCTTTTTTGATCGACCCCTCCCCTTTTCTCGTAACAGTGCCACTGACGGCAGCCGCTCCGAAGGGGCTGTGCGCGAGCAAAACTTGGGTGTTTTCAAAATGAACGTCAAAGTTCCTAAAAAGAATTCCGTCATTATGAATGATCCCGCGATCCATAAAAAATGGGGCTTAGAAAAATCCAATGCTTTAGACGCCTGGCAACTGACCACAGGAAGTCGCGACATCATCGTCGCCATTGTTGATACCGGAATCGACGTCAACCACCCTGACATTAAAAACAACCTTTGGAAAAACCCCGGCGAAACTGGCAAAGACAAAAATGGTAAAGACAAAGCCACCAATGGCATTGATGACGACAACAACGGTTACGTCGACGATGTTCATGGTTGGAACTTTGTCAGTGGCAATCACAATCTTAAAGACAATCATGGCCACGGCACCCACATCGCCGGTATCGTTGGAGCTGAAGGTGGCAACAATTACGGCGTGACCGGTGTCGCTCCCAAAGTCAGCCTGATGATTTTAAAATACTTTGATCCACAATCGGCCAGCAACAACTTAGTGAATACAATCAAGGCTTTCGACTACGCTGTGAAAATGAACGCCCACATTATCAATTATTCTGGTGGCGGACTGGAGTTTTCTAAACCGGAATATGCCTCCGTGAAACGAGCTGAACAAAAAGGAATTCTTTTCGTTGCTGCCGCCGGTAACGAGCGCACCAACTCGGATTTCAACAAATACTACCCGGCCGACTATGACCTCGACAATATTATTTCAGTCACAGCCCTCAACCCCACGTTGCGTGTTCTTAGCTCTTCGAATTATGGTGTGAACACAGTGGATATCGCAGCTCCGGGCGAAAATATCTATTCGACTCTTCCCGATAGTCGTTTTGGACCGATGACTGGAACATCACAGGCCACCGCCTTTGTCAGTGGCGTTGCGGCGTTGTTGATGGCACACAACCGAGACTTTGACGCCAAGGCGGTTCGAAAATACATTCTGCGCACCGGCGACAATCTGGAGTGGTTGAAGTCAAAAACTCGCACCTCTCGCAAGCTCAATGTCTATCGCGCTCTAACAATGTTGGATCAGGGTGTGGGTGCTACAGGAGTTGTCGCCGGCAACACTGGAAATTCCGACGCCAATGTTTTTGCTTCGCCCAGCGACGAGGGCAAAAAAGAAACTCTCAAAGGCTTTGGTAACTCCTTAATCCGAGCCATGGAAAATAAGAAGCAATAAGGCGGCTTCATCACAACGTCGGACCGCTCAATGAGCTATTATAATTTGATCAATAACTCCTAGTTAAATTATCCAAACACCTTAAAGTTCAATACGGGCAAAGTTTACAAGCCATTGTCGAGTCGCATGTGTACCGTCCTGGAACACCCCCCTTTTTGACACGCTTCCGCGTTAACCTAGTAAAGAAGCATCCAATAGAGGGGGAATTATGCTTAAAAATTTTGGTTTTCTAATCGTCAGTATCGGAATTATTTTCAGCAGCTCACAGGCTTTCGCTCGATCACCCAAACCAGGTTCTTCAAAAGGTGGTTTGTACGAAGGATACATGAGCAACGGCGGCAAGTGGCAAAAGTTTATCACCACCAAGAACATTTCTTTGGAAGAGGCGTACAAGAACTGTCGAATCAATGCTGACAACAATCCATCAAAAGGTATTTTGTGTAAATACAACGGATTTCATATTTATGGATTAGCAAAGCAAGGAATCTATCGCATCAACATCAATGGCCGTACTTATAAAGTAGCGAAGATGTCTAAAGGGCACGCCTACAATCACTGCAAAAGCATTAGCAAATACCGTTCATTGAAGGTGATGTGCACCCTGAACGGTAAGCTTCTTTACACCAACCAGTAACGATCGATTGTTAATTCGCGGCCACGTTGAGATACTGGCCGCGAAGGATTCGATTGCTTCGCAGATTATTCAACTGCTTCAGTTTACGAATGGTCAGGCCAAACTTTCTGGCGATCGTTGACAAATTATCACCGCGACGAATGCGATAGCGACGCACTTTATTGCGAGCCACTTTCTTGCCTCCAGGCATCAGGCTCAACTTCTGACCCACGTAAATTCGCCCTTTGCGCATTCCATTGAGTCTTTTAAGTTTGGCGACTGTGGTTCCGTACTTGCGAGCAATGCGCGTCAGGTTTTCTCCACGACGCACTCGATGGTACTGCTTGTACCTAGAGGACGCCACCGAACGGCGAGCTCGTCCTTTCACCTTTAAACGTTGACCCACATAAATGCGACTGCTTCGTAAGCCATTCAACCTTTTAATCTTACCGACTGAGGTTCCGTAGCGTCGAGCAATGGTCGACAGATTCTGTCCGCGCCGAACACGGTGAATCCTACGACTGGAGCTGGCCACATAGCGACGACGCAATTTCAATCCATTGATTCTGTGTTTCTCAATGGCCGCATAGGAATTAGTGACTTGATCAATTTGCTGCTTTGGCACCCACAAGTGGTAGTACTTGCGTTTGCCTGGAGGAGTCATTTTCTTAAACAAATGCGGGTTTAGCTTTGCAATTTCTTTTTCTGAAAACTGGGTATGCTGAGCAATTCTTTTAAACTTCACGGGACTTGGAACCTTAACCAATTCCATAGGTTGCAAATACTCTTTGGGCTTTTCAACAAAGCCAAATTTTTCAAGATTCTTACCGATGGTTAGAATCGCCAAGAATTGCGGTATGTACTCGCGAGTGTCATAAGGGAGCAGGCGACGACGAGTCAGCGTCCAATAATTGCGAACACCACCACGGCGCATGGCTCGACGCACGCGACCGGGACCCGCATTATAGGAAGCCAATGCCAGGTACCAGGTTTTTTTCAAACGATAAAGCTCCTTCAGGTAGCGGATCGCTGCCATTGTTGAACGAATGGGATCTTGTCTTTCATCAACGTAATTGTTGATCTTCAATCCATACTGACGCCCGGTGGGGCCCATAAACTGCCAAGGCCCAACCGCACCGGCATGAGAAACAGCTTTGGTAACATAGCCACTTTCAAGAATGCCTAGGTAATAAAGATCCGGCGGTAAACCATTGGTCACCAAAAGATCTTGAATGACCTGTTTGTACTTGGCTCCACGATTTAAGAAGCGCTGAAAACGTTTGCGATCTTTCACCGAGTAGTACTCAATCCATTTTTTAACTTTTGGATGGTCCTCTTTGGTTTCCATCAGATATTCAACTTCGATGACTGGTCGGCTTTGGCTGGGCGCAGCCTGCATCACCGGGCCTTCGCGCTCGTCAAGAATACGATTTCGAATGCGATCCACCGCTCGCTTTTGCGCCCACACCAACGAGTCATCGATGGAGTTGTCGTCTTGGTCTTCAGACGCGCTGACTAAAAACGAGGTGGGGGTTTCTTCAATTTCTGGTGATGAGGCACAAGCTGTTAAAACAAGCAGCCCGAGAGTCATAAGAGTTCGCATCATGCTCTTCTCCCTTGATGATGAGGTTCAAGATCGGCGATAAATCAGTAATGAAATAAACAATGTCAAAGCAGCCACTCCCAATCCAACCAAATTGCGTGAGTTGGGAATCAAAAGACCGGCCATAATACAACTTGTACTTAAAATGATGCCAATCCAGTTGGCCCATTTAATGAGAATATCGACGGCCGTAAAAACAGGCTTCTGATGAATGGCGGGATCTCCCGCCGTCGTCATATTCACAGTCAAGCGTGATAAAGACTGTCGTCGCATGATTTGTGCGATGTCGTCTTCTTTATCAATTTCTAGCATTTTCGTGTAGTGATAAACGGCAAAAGGAAGAGCGCCGTTGGTTTGACAAAGGCGTATAAACTCTTGATGTCCTTTTTGATCGTGATAATTCACAACCACTTGTTTCCACTTTTTATCCAATTTTTTCAAATCGATTGGGCTTAGATGGTCGATTCCACCGATTGACTCGTGAGTTTGACTCATGAGTTCACGTGTTTTAAAGCGATCGACGACCACTCCACAACTGAAGCACTCGCTATGACCGGCCACCATTTCTTTACCGCAGGCGGGACAATCTTTAAAAGACTCTCCAAATCCGGTGGAAAACTCCATTTGATATTCGTCCATGAAATATCTCCGTTGAGTAAAAAATCCATTTTCTATATAGATCGTAACAGATTCTCTTAGTATTATGAAGTCATGCAAAATTGGGTCCGTTACTACCTTCCTCCTATTCTATCAGGATTTTTGATCGGCACAAGCTATATACCTTTCCCTCCTTGGGCTTTGTTCTTTTGCTTGGTTCCGCTTTGGACATTCTGGTGGAAAGAATCTTCCTACAAAAAGATATTTTTTGCCGGTTGGCTTAGCCAATTTATTTTAAACGCCATCGGCTTCCACTGGATTGCACACACCACTGTTGAATTCGGACGAATGCCTTGGCCGGTGGGCTTTTCCGTGCTTTTGCTTTTCTGTACGTTAGCCCACCTTTACTACCCAGTGGCCGGAGTTTTATGGAAATGGCTCAGTCAAAAGTTTCGTTTAAGTGGAACCGCTTCGCTCTGTCTCCTTCCTATCGTCTTCATTCTTTGCGAACGAGTTTACCCGTTTATTTTTTACTGGCACTTTGGATACCCTTGGCTTTGGGCTAGGTTGCCAGGCCTACACTTAGCGGAATGGATTGGATTTTTCGGTCTCAACCTCATCACTTTGATTATTAATGCGCTGTTGGTGCACTTTTGGTTGAATCGTAAACCCAAACAGTGGCGACATCTTGGAACCATAGCCGCCTTAGGCTTATTTCTCCTTGTTAACATTTTAGGGATCGTGCAAAGAAACCTTATCAAAGAGGCTGATCAAAATTTAAAAGTTTTGGCGGTGCAGGGAAATGTCGGCAATTTAGAAAAAATCCAAGCCCAAGAGGGTATCGGTTTTATAAATAAAATTGTCGATGACTACATCGAGCTGACCAAAAAAGGATTGCAAGAACACCCCGGCGTCGATCTGGTGATTTGGCCGGAAACCGCTTTTCCTGAGATCATTCAAGGCCCCTATCAAGGGCGCCAACGCCAGCGCTTAGCCAATCTCACTAAAACTTACAACGTCGAACTGCTCACGGGGGCCTATCAACGCCCCGAATATCGCGGCCAGGTTTACAATGGCTTGGTTTTGATGAAGGGTGACGCCGACGTACAATCCTACCAAAAAACCGTGCTTCTCGCCTTTGGCGAATACTTTCCCTTTGCTCAGTATTATCCAAAGCTCAAAGACTGGTTCCCGATGGTCTCTGACTTTGGTCGAGGCCCTGGCCCCACAGTCTTTCCCTCTGATAAAGCCATGATTGGGGCTCAGATCTGCTATGAGGGCTTGTTTGATGAGTTTTCCACAACCTTGCAAACAAAAGGCGCTCAAATTTTCATCAATGTGACCAATGACTCCTGGTTTGGCTACCCGTTCGAGCCTTACCAGCACATGTACATGACATTGGCTCGCGCTGTTGAGAACCGGCGCTCTCTGGTTCGTGTCACCAACACCGGGATTTCGACAGTGATCCGTCACGATGGCAAGGTGCTGGATTTTTCACCGCGTAACGAAAAATGGTATAAAGTTTATGACGTTCCCTTTCACTCTACTCCCCCCTCGACCTTTTATGTTAAGCTTTCAGGGAATTGGCCTTGGATCTTGCTTTTACTTATAGGCCTCATCATTGCAGGAGATAGGATTGCGAGAACTGGGAAACATTGATTGGGATAAAACTCTCTCTCACCTTGTTGAATTTGCCACATCATCAGAAGGACAAGAGCGGCTCCGACAAACCCAGCCGCTCCTTGATAAAGAGGAAGCCGAAAAAAGCTTTTCGATTCTGGGTGAAGCACAAAATATTTTAAAAACCGGACAGCGACCCTACATGGAAAGCTTAGACTTTTTCCATACCTGGTTTCGTCGCTTGGGAAAAAATGCCGTTCTTAAAACCATTGAACTGAAGGACATTCGCTTATTCTTATTGGAAACTGAAAACCTGGTACAAATCCTAAAGCCTTTGAAGGGGGACTGGATTCAGTCCATCAAGCCTGAACTGATGGCAGCGAAAGAGCCTCTCTCTAGTATCGACCATCTGATGACTCCTCAGGGAGATATTCGAACCGATGCCTCCGAAGACCTTTTTAAACTCAACCAAGAAAAAAAGCAGCTGGCCAACAAAGTCCAAAACACCTTGGATGGTTTGGTCAAGGGCCATGATCATGAGCCCCATTTGCAAGACAAATATGTCACCAACCGCGAAGGGCGCTGGGTGATTCCGGTTAAAAGTGGCATGCGCCATGAACTAGAAGGTATTATCCATGCCACCAGCTCTTCTAAGCAAACCGTGTTTATGGAGCCACAAGAGATTGTTCCCTTAAACAATCGAATCAAACAAATCGAAATTGATATCGAAAAGGAAATTGCCAAACTTTTAAAACAGATATCAGATTATCTCTTTAACCTGATCACTGATTTTTCACGCACCAAAGAAGTATTGTTAGAAGTCGACTGTTACTTGGCAAAAGCCCAATTTGCCAATGTCACCTCAGCCCATCCGGTGCGTTTTTGCGAGGACCGCATTCGTCTGGATCACTTAAAACATCCCTTGATGGTTATCAATGGAGAGGTGGTTATTCCTAATAGCCTAAACCTCAATCAAAACGAAAAAATACTGATTCTTTCCGGCCCCAATGCCGGTGGTAAAACCGTTCTCCTCAAGTCATTTGGATTGGCCGCCCATATGGCGCGCTGTGGATTACCCATTTGTGCCGGCGCCGATTCAGAGATTCCCTTTTTTGAAGAGATTTTTGTGGCCGTTGGCGATTCGCAAAGTGTTGATCAATCACTGAGTACCTTTGCCGGACATTTGAAAGTTTTAGACCAGGCCTGCCACGCCAAGGGCGCGAAGTCGCTGGTTCTGATCGATGAGATTTGTGGATCGACGGATCCCGATGAAGGGGCCGCGTTGGCCCGTGGCTTTATTCATCACTACGCTTACCAAGGCGCATTCGGCTTGATCACGTCTCACTTAGGTCCCTTGAAAATGGGCTGGGAAGAAGACTCAGGCATCGTTAATGGCTCAATGAATTATGACACCGAGTCTGGCAAAGCCACCTACGAATTCATTCGCGGTGTCCCTGGGAAGTCTTTGGCTTTTGCCACCGCTAAGAAAATTGGAATTCTTGATAGCGTCTACAACAATGCCAAGATGTACTTGAGTCCGGCGGGACAAAAACGCCTGCAGTCCATGGAAGAAGTGGAGCGAATGAAAGAAGAGATCACCTCTTTAAAAGTCAAACTGCGTGCCGAAATCGCTGAGGCGGAAAAACGCCAAAAAGAATTAGATAAACTGCAAAGAGAATTCAATTTTGAAAAAGAAGAGCGTTTGCGAAAAGAGGTCAAACAGCAATTGGCCAAAATCACTGAAGACTTTAAAAAGGGACAGGTGAAAAATCTTTTTGAAACCCATGAGCGAAAAGAAAAAATCTCGGTGGATTTTCCTGAAGTCGTCAAATTTTCTGGCAACGCCAGCGAAGACAAAACCTATGACACCATCGAAAGTTTTAGCAAGGCCTTCCCCCCGGGAAGTGTGGTTTTTGTCACTTCGCTCAATCAAGATGGTATTATCCAAGGCGAGGCCAACAATAAAGGGGAAATTCCAATCTTATCAGGTTCAATGCGTCTGTTTGTCGACTGGGAACAACTACGGCCTCCAAAGAAAACCCAAAATCCTCTTAAGAAGAAAAATTCCCATAAAAATGTGGAAGTTGTCTATGATTCGAAAAAAGACGAAATCGATTTACGAGGCATGACCACCAATGAAGCCATCGAAAAATTAGAAGTGACTCTCGATCGAGCCCAAGCCAACGATTTAGAACGAGTTAAGATTATTCACGGTCACGGCTCCGAGGCTTTGAAAAAAGCAGTGCGCAGCCATTTGTCTCGCAGTGTTTACATCTCACGCTGGCAACTGGCTAGCCCCAATGATGGGGGCGACGGCGTCACTCTGGCCTATATGATGAGCGATTAAAGCCCTAAGGTAGGCTGCAGGCGCCGTGGAATTAGGACCTCATCAATCACATGGATCACTCCATTGCGAACAAACCCATTGTTTTGCACAATTCGAGCCGGCCCTACAAAGGTCTCTCCGTTGGAAACAAAAACCCGTAGACGGCGTCCGTTCAAAGGACGCAAGCGCACTTCGTCTTGAAGTTCAGACAACGAAAACTCCGTCTCCACCACATGGTGCAGAAGAACTTCCCGTCGGATGTCGCGATCACGTCGTAAAATCCGTCGGGCCCGAAGAGGAAGACGGTCGAAGGCTTCGTCGGTGGGAGCAAAAACTGTGAATGGTCCTTGGATATCAAGAGTGTCGTCAAGGTCCGCCATTATTAAGAAATCCGTAAACACACCGAAGCGACGGTTTGACTTTAAATACTCATCGATGCTGGCAGAAGAATTATTGACGTCATCAGCAAAGATATCCCCATCTTTATTGCTATCATCGGTACTGCTCAAACGATCACAGCCGATCACGAAGGTCGGAATGATAACTAAAATTAAAAGCAAACGATTGAATTGAGACATAAAATCCTCCTGGTTTTTCGGATGACGGTTGTTGGCTCAACCCCAACCTAGTAAAAATCGCAAACCGGGGAAAGAACAAAATCCCAAAAGCCCCACTTCCCGCCCCGACTGAATGGTCAAAAAGCCTTTTTGTTAAGGACTTTCAATGATTTCTGACGCTCCTAAGACCGCCTTGTAAGCGTTAATATACCCCCCGCATTGACTCATCGAGGCAAGCGGCGGATGAACATCGCAAGACTGAATTAAAATATCTTTGATTTCAGTGGGTGACAGGTTGGGATTCTGTTCCAACATAAGCACGATAATGCCGGTCACAATCGGCGCACTCAACGATGTTCCGGACGGACTGCGCGTGCCACTGGTGTGAGTGGTAAGAATCTCTTCTCCGGGAGCCATAACATGCACACTGTTTTGACCATAATTGGTTTTCGCCCACTTTTCGCCGTAACGATTCATCGCCCCCACCGAAATAATATTGCTATGGGGAAGTGTGGCGGGAATCATCCCCGTTTTATCGTTATCGCCCGAACTGTTTCCAGCGGCGGCAACAATTGGAATACCCTTGCGTTCGGCTCTGTCGACAGCCTCAATAAAAATATTAAATCCTTCATCGGGAACAAGATCATCATCGGCTTGGCCGAAAGAGGCGTTGATAATATCAACGTCATTGTCGACAGCGTAGTTCATCGCTTTCACCGCCGCATCTAAAGTTGCATTCCCCCATAAATTGGGAAACATATTTAAGGGCATCAATTTCACATTCCAGGCCATTCCTGTAATTCCAAAACCGTTATTGCCTTTTGCACCGATCATCCCACTGACCATGGTTCCATGGCCGCGGGTGTCGTTGGACTCGGGACTGTTCAATAGAAAATGAAAGCCTTTGATATCGTCGACGTAACCGTTTTGATCATCATCGACACCGGCAGTGCCGTTGAGTTCGGCCGGATTGTTCCAAATGTTCTCTTTCAAATCACCGTGGCTCCATTGGATCCCAGAATCAATCACTCCAACCACAATGTCTTCGTGGCCCACCGAAAGGTCCCAAGCCGCCAAGGCTGAAATATCAAATCCCTTGTCGTTGAAAAACGCCCATTGATTGCGATGCAAATCATTGGGCTCGGCCAACATCTTGAATTCAATGTTGCGACCGATGTACTGCACATCTCCAGTGCGTTTGACGGCCTGTCTTTGCGACTCGTTGAGGATGGCTTTAAACCAACCATGACCAATGACTTCGGTTCTTGGAATCAAGCTCAAAACTTTTGCGCCTGGCTCGGCTTGTTTTAATTTAAAAACATACTCAAACCGAGTTTGCCAACTTCTTGTCACCTTATGAAACAGTCCTGGCTTGCCACTGTCCCCGACTTTTTCCCCATACAGGTAGGGTTGGGTCAATGGCGCTCCATTCTCAGCATCCCAGGCGGCCGCCACCAACCACTGCCAAACACCGTGGTGATGATACGCGCTCACGCCATCCTGCCCGCCAAAAAACGTCGCCTTGTTTTGCGGAAAATAATGGTCGGCTTGTTGGTTTGGGTAACTTAAAACCTCGATAAATTGTTTGTGATCAACAGACAGCTTATTAAAGATTTCCAAAACATCGTTTTTCTTAATAATTGAATCTTTCTCTCCCCACACCAAAGTGATCGCCGTCTTGGCATCAACATTTTTCAAGTAGTCTGCATCAAAACCGGCTGGCGCAAAAAAGATTCCGGCGTTCAAGTCGGGATGCCCTGGAGCCCCAGCCGCCATCAAACCGACATACCCACCCTTTGAATGACCCGAAAAAACAATTTGATCGGCGGCAATTTGATCTTGAAAACTATTAACAGTGACCGCGGTGATATTGTTCCAATCATCAGCCATGCGGCGCCAGTCTTGATCAAAGAAACCGTCATCGTACTGCACAAAAAGAGTCGCCACGCCCTTTTTTGCTAAATGCTGCAAGGTTTTATCATAGTGACTTTCATTGAGAGCTTGGCCGTGACCAAACACGATCAGGGGTGAGGTTTCCCCCTGGGGTTTTACTGGCAAATACAGAAAAGACTGTCGCCCCAAAGCACTGATGGTTTTTCGTTCAAAACTTAAAACCGCAGTTTCGTTACCAGGATGGGCGGTGTCTGTGGGAGAAGGAACCGAAGCCACGGCCCATTGCGCACAAGCGATGAGTGTTGTTACGAGAAGACCCATTGTTTCCTCCTTAAAAAAGGGATGATCACAAAAATCTTAACTCAGTCATCAGAGGGAACAAGAATTAATCGTTTAATTAATTGTAAGAGCCTTATATGCGTTCAACATTCCATGCCCATAAACAGCATTGGGAGTGGCGCTGCCAGGGAAACCAGGGCAGGAGGTTTTCGCTTTGATGGGTGTTGCTGAACGCTGCAGCCTATCAATTGTAAAGTCAATTTGACCAATAAGCTCCGGTCGGTAAGACCACAACAAAGCCACGACTCCAGCCACCTGCGGCGAAGCCATCGAGGTTCCCGCTTTGTCATCATAAGCATCCACCGCCGAAGCTAAACTTGATTTTACGAAAGCCCCTGGGGCCACCAGACTGGGAGCCAACCGACTATCCAAAGACGAGGGGCCTAGCCCAGAGAAAAAGGCAATTTCATTAAGAAACGAATTCCAAGCTCCCACCACAATGATGTCGCCCGCAAAACGCCCGGGTTGATCACTGATACTTCCGCAGTTGGGGCCATTGTTTCCGGCCGCGGCAACCAACATGATACCCGCCGCTTTAAAAGCTTTTACCAAACCATAAAACTCTTCACCGGTGCAGCCTTCATCAACAGGACAACTCCATGAGTTGTTAACAATATGAGGAGCCAGTTCCGGTCGTCCATCCTTTTCAACGTCACCGCCCAAAGGGTAAGGCGCCAAAAAGAAATCAAAACAACGCAGATAAGTCGAAACTTTTCCCACACCCTTTTTCATATTGCGGCAACCCATCCATTGGGCTTTCGGAGCAACCCCGATTTGTTGGCCCTGGTCGTCGTCACCGATCATGGTTCCCATGGTATGGGTGCCATGGTCTTTATCATCACAGGGCTGTAAGCCTCCCGTTGAACAGGGTGAATCAATCACCGCATCCAACCAGTTGTAGTCGTGAGATAGGCCCTGGGCTTGGCTGCCACGATATTTATTTATCAAAGCATTGTGGCGCCAAAAATATCCGGTGTCTTGCCCGGCGATCACAATACCCTCACCGTAGACCTGAAGGTCCTCCCAAACTTGATCGACTTTAATTGTTTTCAAATGGGGAGGAATACCAATTTTCTGAGTCTCTGGCTCACTGGGTGGAGGAAATTCGGGGAAGGGTAACTTTAAAGAACTTTCAACGTCCAATCCGATTTGTCGCACCTCAGAGAAACCAGCCAGTTTATCGATAAGCTCTTTTGAGGCGTTTGCTATAAAAATCGAATTGCTGGCAACAAAGGACTCGAAATCTTTCTGTATGGAATTCAAATATTGAATCACCGGTTGTTGATTCACTTTTGATGTGTGAACCAACTTTTCAAAGACAAAAGCGACTCGGTCACTACGGTTGAGAATCGAGGGCGCCTCTGATAAATCGGGCTGCCCTTTGAAATAAACCATCACATCGACTCTGGAGCTGTCCTGTAGGACGTCTTCCAGATGAGGAGTTATTGGACGGGCCGCCAAAGCGCCGCTAAAAAGTAGAATAGAAAGAATTGAAATGAGTCGCATGGGCCCTTTTTGCTAGTACCTGTGTCTTTAGCGTAGATTCATGCTCAATAAAGTGTCAACTCGATTGCTCAATGCCCCTAACAAGCCATGACATCCACCCCCAACAGTTGTTTTAAGGGATTTCTCGACTATTATCGGAGCATGGCAAAATCAAAAGCTCCTTTAGAAGTTCGTAACGCAAAATTTGAAGACATTGATGAGATCGTTAACCTCGCCGAACGGGTTTATGTTGATATGCCCGCCTACAAAAAAGAGATGATTCGCGGTCAGATCACCAACTTTCAAGACGGTTGCTTTGTCGCCGTATTGAATGGCAAGGTTGTCGCTTACTCAGCCAGTCTGATCATCGAAGAGGAAAAAGCTTTAGCTCCTCACACGTGGTCTGAAATCACTGCCAACGGCTACGCTTCAACCCATAATGAGGATGGTGATATTCTCTACGGTTACGAAACCTGTGTTGACCCCTCGATTCGCGGACGCCGAATCGGGCAAAGAATTTACAATGCTCGCGAGCGATTGGTAAAATTTGAAAACTTGAAAGGCATTGTGTTTGCCGGGCGCATTCCCAATTTTCACAAGCGACAAAAAAAGGTCAATGGTGTTGAAGATTATGTCCAAAAGGTCATGGACAAAAAAATACGGGACAACACTTTAGGCTTTCAATTGCGCTACGGCTTTGAAGTGGTGGGCGTCCTGGAAGGCTATTTGCCGACGGATCGTGAAAGTTTGGGTTACGGCGTTCACTTACGCTGGTCGAACCCTGAGTACGAGTCTGTCAGTTCACCCAAAAACCGACCGCCGCGACAAAATTCTGTGCGTGTGGTGTCGGTGCAATATCAAATGCGACCGGTGAAAAGCTTTGAAGAGTTTGCCCAGATTGTTGAATATTATGTCGATGTGGCAGGCGACTATCGTGCGGATTTTCTTCTGTTCCCAGAGCTTTTTACCATGCAGCTTCTGTCCATTGAAAATAAAGAAGTGCCACCCGACGTCGCTATTGAGCAAATGACTCAATACACAGAACGGGTTAAAAAGTTGTTCAATGATCTTTCGGTTCGATACAACGTCAATATCATCGCTGGATCTCACCCCACCAAGAAAGAAGGCGGCGTTCGCAATGTCTCTTACATCTGCCTTCGCGATGGCTCCATGCATGAACAAGAGAAGATCCACCCCACCCCCGATGAAAGATACTGGTGGAAAATTGAGGGTGGCGACAAAGTTCAAGTGATTGATACGGACTGTGGCCCAATTGGCGTTTTGATTTGTTACGACAGTGAATTTCCAGAACTGACCCGGCACTTGGTGAATCAAGGTATTCACTTTTTGTTTGTGCCTTTTCTAACCGACAACCGGCAGGGCTACTGCCGAGTTAAGTACTGCTGCCAAGCCCGAGCTGTTGAAAATCAAATTTATGTGGCGATGGCGGGCAACGTCGGCGATCTTCCACGCGTCAAGAATCTAGATATTCAGTACGCCCAAAGCTGCATCTTGACCCCCTGTGATTTTCCGTTTGCCAGAGATGGCATCGCTGCTGACACCACCCCCAACGTCGAAATGGTCGCCATTGCTGACTTGCGCGTCGACACTTTACTGGAAGCTCGCGCCAACGGGGCTGTTCGCAATTTGCGAGACCGCAGGCACGACCTTTACTCGGTGAACTGGAAGAAATAAATCAAATGTAGACCATGCCTCGCTCAAGAGCATTGTTTCTATCGAACGGCAACTTGGTCTGAGCGTTGAAAATAGCTCCTTTGAGGTTAGCCCCCTGCAAGTTGGCATGACTCAGATTGGCGCCCTTCAGATTGGCCTCTCGCATATCGGCATCTTTAAAGTCAGCGCCTGAAAAATCGGAATATCGCATACGACTATTGCGTAAGTTCGATTTAAAAAACCTTCCATTTTTGAAAATACCACGATTCATTCGTGACCTTCGGGCTTGTGCTTTTGACATATCAATAGACGCCGCACTGGAACCGTTCAGCTTAGCACCCTCCAAGTTAGCACCTTGCATAGAAAACCCCTCCAGATTCAATCGCGCTAAATTGGCTTTCTTAGCAATAACATTGTTAAGGTTTCGTCCTCTCTTGCGCATGACTTCAGCGATTCCTCTTCGGCCTCGATTGGTGACCCGACGGATCGTATCGTCATAAATCACTTGGTAGGTGAACAGCATAAAAACAAAAGCAGGTATCAACAACAACAAGAAGAAGAACGGAAAGGCGGCAGCACCCGGAGCCAGGGCGGTTAAGCCCACAGCCGCGGCGATAACAACTCCCACCATGGCGGTAAAAACAAAGATTCTATATAAAAACTGTAACAAAATTTCTCCTTTCTTATTAGTTATTGGGTTGAACTGTTAAACGGGTTCTCGATGCTTGATTGCGAAGACTCCACTTGTAGTCGATTGACCACGGCTTTGATTCCTGACATCTCGCGAATCGTATTTTCAATTTGGCTCGCGGTGATATCGTTGATCACGTCTCCTTTTAGAAAAGCCTCACCCCTTAAAACCTTAACCTTGGCGACATCAGGACTGCCAATGGTTAGCTTGTTGACGACCCTTTGGGCTTTCTTCGCCAGGGCCAAATCGCGAGCGTGTTGACGTGGTGAAATATCAACATCCGTTTCCACGGCTTTCACCCCTTTAAACATCGTCAGTTTCCTTTTAGCGAGGTTTAAAGTTTGCAAACTGGCTGCGGTTCCAACAATGGTTAAGTTTTGATCCTCAGGCCCCATGCGCACCATTAAAGTCTCTCCTGGCACGCCGTCTATTTCATCAAGCAGCTGATTGGCTCGGGTTCTGATAAAGCCCGGCAATTGGTCTTGACCCACATGCAGTGAACTATCCACCACACCTCGGACCCCGGGTATGACCTTGATAAATTTTGACAATCGATTTTTTTCTCCCAGCGATTGCACCGCGCCACGCACGATGGCGATACCATTATACACCTCGATCTCAAGCTCTGGATTGAATTCTCCGAACTGACTCATCATTCGGTTAAGAATGGCTTTACGCAATGATGCGTCTGAATCCCGCGACCGAACTTTGAGTGTTTCAGTCTCTAAGGCGGAGGCAAAAGTCGAAGAAAAGGTTCGGCGTTCCCGAGGCCATTCGAAGACCATTCGGATTCCACGTTTGTACATCTCTCTTTCCTTCACCGCATTCACCCAATTGGGAACGATCGCAAAAAACGACATTTCTTGTAGCTTGGGTTTCGTACGCAGCCCTTTGTGGATACTTAAAATTTCTGATCGCACCAAGGGCGCACAGTAGATCACTGCATGCTCGCGTCCGGTGGCTTTCTCTTTCAAAGATTTGGCGGTTTTAAAACACATCACTTCAATACCGGTTTCTCCGAGGTCTGATTTGATTTTTCCCATCAGACGCTCATCTCCTAGTGCTAACACTCGCCCCATCCCATCTTGCTGCTTGGATGTCTGGAAATCCAGAACCTTTGCAGAGAAGTTGGAATCGGTCGCTCTCGGATTAGATGGAGCGTTTTCTGGCTCTCTTATTTTTCTGTTCATTTCGACCTCCTTTCTCTTTGGTTTTAATTATTCGCTTTTGGATTCTTTCAGCCGCCTGATTGATACTGTCGGCCAGCTGTGAAGACTTTGCTTCAACAAATAGCTTTTTTAATCCAGGTTTTTTAACTTGAATGCGCGTTTGAAATTCGGGTAATCCTCGACTCAAATAGGCTGACTCTTTATCCAGCCAGACTTTAACCCGACTGCGTTCCAGATCATCCTTGTCTTGCAGTTTATTAAGATTGTATTCGATGTGGTTCTCAAGCGCTGCGCTTTTCGATACGCCGCTATAGTTGATGGTTAGATCCATAGTCTTCCTCCTTATTTAAATTATCTCAAAGACTTACGCTTAAAAAAAATTGTTATTTATTTGCATTTCAATAAGAAATAAACTAATCATGACCTATGCAACGAATAAATCTTAACAAACTCTATTATTTCTATGTGGTCGCCAAAGAAGGCTCAGTAAAGGCCGCCAGTCAACTTCTCAACCTCACACAGCCCACCATCAGTGGCCAGGTTCGTGAACTGGAAGAAGACATCGGTTTTGAACTCTTCAACCGTAAACATCGCAAGCTCGAGCTGAATACCAATGGTAAAAAAGTTCTTAAGAAAGCCGATGAGATTTTTCGCTTGGCGGACAGTCTGGCCGATGCGACAGCGTTAAAAAACAAAAAAGAAAGAGCTCAGATACGCATTGGCGCTATTCAATCTCTGTCTAACTCTTTTATTAATGATATTTCGACGCGTTTGTGGCGCGATGAATCGGTTCAAATTGAGATTTTTCAAGGGCGATTGCCCGATCTTCTGAAGATGTTGAATCATTCCGATATCGATATACTGCTTTCCGATGGCCCTGTCCCCTCATCAAAAAAACATCAGAACACTCCCTTGGGGCGCGACCATGTTGTGGCCGTAGCCAATCCAAAACTAAAGTTAGAAAACAAACCTTTCCCCAGCAACTTAGACCATGTTCCCTACCTGGCTTTTTCCAACGAAGGGCAGCTTCAAGCAGAGATTGACTACTATTTCGACCGCCACAATGTGCACCCAGAAGTCATGGGAAAAGTCGATGATATCACTTTGATGCGAGTGATTACAGAGACCTCACCCTGTTTCACTATAATGCCTCGTCGAAGTGTCAAAGAGGCACTTCGCGATAAACGCTTGAAACTGTTGGGGCAAGTTCAAGGCGTTGAATCTGATCTATGGGCGATCACGCCACGGGTCAGCACCAATCGACGCTTGGTCACAAAAGTGATTAAAGATTACTTTAAAGGGAAATAAATAAGAAAAGGGGTGCGAACTTCACCCCTTCCTCAAACTCAACTCAACTCTAGTGCAGGTTGTGATACGCTCGTTCGACTCCAGTCCATAATTCATCCCATGCTTTTTTTGCACTGCTTGATAAGGTTGAGTAAGCCATCCTGGCCGAGACTTCTTTCTTTTCAAGTTCAGCCTTCAATAATTTGTATTGATCTTCTAAAGCCCGAATCTGCTTTTCCTTCGCTTCGTCCAATTGTCCCTTGTTAAATTTAACCTGTTCGCGAAGTCGCGTTATTCGAGTCTCTAATTCATGCATTCTATTTTGGAAAGTGCTTTCATTTATTGTTTGCATTGAGTTCCTCCTTCAATTCGTAAATTCATTTCGACGTTCATTCGATGGTGTTCAACTCAACGTCGATTTTAACATCCAAGCCATTTCTTCATGCTTTTTGAGAAGACTGGATAGAAAATCCTCGGTTCCGATATCGACCTCGGCTTGCGACTCTGCCGACAAGATTTTGCGAATCTCATCACAAATCAAGTTGTGATCTTGTAACAGGTCTGCAATCATTGCCGACGTGTCTGGCGTGACCCCTGGCCTCTCGGTGACATTGGTGCGGATCGAAAACTCCGCAAGTGTTCCAATAGGCTGGCTGCCAATTTCACGGACCCGTTCGGCCACGTCATCGATAACCTCTAAGAGATCACGATACTGTTCTTCTAAAAATTCGTGTACGCTGTGAAATCGAGGTCCTGTCACATTCCAATGATAGTTGAGCGTCTTAGTAAAAAGAGCATACTCATCAGCCAAGACCGCGTTGAGTCCTCCATCGAGGCTCATGGTGGCGATATCAAACTTTTCTTGAGCTTTCTTTTCACCTTTCGCCGGTGATTGAATCTCATTCGCCAATTCTCTTAAATTGTGTTCTTCTGCGGTACTTGCGTTTTTCAAAGAATCCTCCTTTTTAGCTGTTAATAAGGAGCCCGTGCGAAAACACACCGACCCCTTGATTCGATACAATCATTATCTCGCATTCTTTGGATTAAGAAAAATTGATTATTATTTAGATTTTAATTAGATTTAATCTAATTCAAATAGGCTCAGAAAAAAGCTGCTGGGTGCTGCGCCCTAAAAAGCCACGAGTTGCTAAATGGGTGACAAGCAAAGTCACTAAAGTTCCCAACACGATCGTCAGCGCCGGGGTTTTCCAGTCGAAAACCCACAAACTTTCAAACAATAATGTCGAAAGGTAGTAGCTAACAGCCAAACTTACGGTCGCACCAAGACTCAGGGCGGTGAAACTCAAAAGTCCAAACTGCCAGAAGAACTGATTTCTGATAGCCGGGAACGGTGCTCCGAGGGCCTTAAGCAAGCCAACCTCCCACGTCTGCGACGTGGCTTGGTGATTGGCGATCGAATAAATAACGATAAATCCAGCCAACAAACAAAGAAATGACATGAAGGCTAAGGCCCAAGACATCTGCACCATGATTCCACTGATGCGCTCGACGATGCGAGACACATCCACCATTGAGACATTGGGAAGGTTCTGTACTAACCGGTCTTGCAACTGGTGCTTTTTTTCAAGTCCCACGTGAGGCAAAGTGGCGACATAAGTTTTAGGAGCCATTTCTAAAACTCCAGGTTGAAACTGCACAAAGAAGTTGGGGCGAAACGACGTCCATCGAATCGATCTTAAGTTGACGATCTTGCCAGTGATTGGAATGCTTTCGATCTCGAACTCTAAAACATCGCCGATCTGCAACCCCAGGCGTTCCGCAAAACGCTTTTCCACCGAAATCTCTGGCAGAGTCTCACTGCCCTCTTTATAGATTCCAGAAAAGGACTCACCGGCGACAAGACTTTCAGCCTCACTCAACTCTCCTCGATAGCTTAAATTGAAGCCTCGATTGCGAAATCGCATCTCTCGCTCCTCTTCACGAGTGAATTGATCGGAGAGCCCCTGACCTTTATCGAAACCCCTATCATTCACTTTCACCAAACGGGCGCGGATCATAGGTGATATAAAGTCCACTTCCACATTTTCTTTTTTCAGGGCGGAGTGAAAGTCATCAAGTTGCTCTTCTTGAATATCAAACATAAAAAGACTGGGAAGTTTGGACTGCTGGGGCTGCTCCAGTTCGGACTGCAACGACTTCTGCAGCTGAGGAATAATATTGAGCAACAAGGCGCCAAGTCCGATGGCAACAAAGCCCGCCAATGTGGTCAGTCGCTTTCTAGATAAATCGCGCAACGCCCAACGCAGGCTCAATGACTTCCATTTCTTGGCTTTTTCTAAAAATCGAAAAAGCAAAATCGCCCCACCGCCAAGGAGCAAGCCGGCTGCCAAAAAGATCACCGTGAAAAGGCTACCGATTTTATAGGAATGGGAAAGCCACACCGCCATCCACCAAAACAATGCGAAAAGAGGCACGCTGGCTAAAACCACCCACAGACTCAATCTTTGATTGGCACTATTGTCAGCAACCAACAGCAAAGAGGGCCGAAGATCTTTGATAGTGGCAAGCAAGGGGAAACAGATGGCTAAGCTCCCCAAAGTACCGACGGCAATTCCTACCGCCAGCGTCCACGGTGCCAATTGAAATTCGACTTGAAAAGGCAGCAGATCTTGAGTCAGGGCACCAAGACCAGGGACAATTAAAAACCCCAGAACAATGGCAACCAACGAACTGACAAAACCCAAACAAACAATTTGAATAACGTAATAGCTGAAAGCCAAGCGGCGACTGGCCCCGAGGCAAAGCAAAGTGGCCATCTGCTTCAGCCGTTTCTGAAAATAGGAGCGAAAAAGAAAAGCCGACCCAACAGCCGCCAAGAATAATGCCACTAAAGAAGAGAGACCCAAAAAATCATTGAGTCGGGTAATCAGAGCCGTCATCTGTTGGCTGACGTTTTCATGGGTGTAAACTCGAACCTCAGGAGAGTCCAAGATTTTAAAAATCGTATCACGATACTGATCAAGGGTTTCGCTTTGTCTTCCCGGCAGCTTGTAAATCACCGAATGCCAGGCAATGGAACCTTTTTTCATCAACCCGGTTTTCTGAAGGTTGACTTTGTTGATGTAGATGCGTGGAGCCATATTGGTCGAGATTCCAGCCGCTGCATCCTCTTTGATCACATCGTCGACAACAAATTGAGTTTCACCAATATACAGCTTGTCTCCGACTTTCACATTCAATTGCCGCAACAGTTCAGGGTAAATCCAAGCTCGTGGTTCAGCTTTCAGCTTTTCATGAAGTTTTGGGGTCAAGACCCCTTGGTCGCGCAAAATCACATCGCCATAAAAGGGATAATTGTCTTCAACGGCCTTTATTTGCACCAGTCTTGAACGTCGCTGGCTGTTGGCAATCATAGAAAACATTTCCACCATGGCTGAGCTTTTATAGTGACCCTCGAAAGCTCCTTCGACCACAGCCCGCTCGTCGTCACCTAAAGGGCGACGCGCTGACAGACCGAAGTCTCCGCCAAGCACAGCCTTTGAACGGCCGCGTATGGTGTGATCCAAGGAAACCTTGAAGCCATCTAAGGCAACAAAACCGGTCAATCCCATTGATAAGTTCAGAACAAAAAGAAAGGAGAATCGACGATTGTTTAAAAGTTCGCGAAAAACATAGCGCAACCATCTCATTGCAACTGTCCACCCACCAAATGGATCTGCTTTTGACATCGTTGCGCCAAAGCCTCGTCATGGGTGATTAAAAGCAATGTCACACCTTGGTCAGCCACCAATTGAAAGAGAAGGTCCATGACTTTTCGCCCGGTAGCCGTGTCCAAATTTCCGCTGGGTTCATCGGCCAGCAACACTTTCGGTCGCGTCACTGAGGCTCTTGCAATGGCCACGCGCTGACACTCACCTCCACTCAATTGATGGGGGCGATGGGTCACTCTTTCCCCCAAACCCACAAGCTCCAGCATTTTGCGGGCTTGATCTTCAGAGTGATCACTCCCCAGAATATCCAAAGGCAAGGCAACATTTTCTAAGGCCGAAAGGTGAGGCATCAAATGAAACTGCTGAAAGACAATGCCGATATTTTTTGCTCGAAACATATTGAGCTGCTTTTCAGACAACTGATGAATACCGGTTTTATCAAAAAAAATCTCACCCTCTGTCACCGTATCGAGACCAGCGAGCAGAGACATCAATGTTGATTTCCCACTTCCCGAAGGACCCACCACCGCAAGACTTTCGTTGCTTGCAACTCGAAAACTAATACCCTTTAAGGCCTCGATCTGGCGCTGTCCTTGATAAAAACTTTTTTGTAGATTTTTGACATCAATTATCACAATTCGTCCTTAATCTGCTGGTAAACAGTTTCGGCGATGATCTGGTGACCTTTTTCATTGGGATGAATACCATCAGAAAGGTTGAGTTTGGGGTCGACCGCTACTCCTTTCAATAAGAAAGGAATTGAATTTATCTTCTTTTCTTTAACCATATCCGAAAATATTTTTGCAAAACCTTGCCGGTAGGACTCTCCGTAATTTTTAGGCAGCTTCATTCCGGCAATATAAACTTTGATACCATTGCTTTTCGCCAAATCGATAGTCTCACTCAAATTTTTCCGAGTCGCCTCAAGAGGAGTGCCTCGTAATCCGTCATTGGCGCCAAGAGCTAAAATCAACAGGAAGGGCTTTTTCTTCATATGCCAACGTAAACGACTCAAGCCACTGGCTGAAGTCGAACCACTGGAACCAGCATTCACAACAACGGTGTTAGGGTACTGCTTTTGAATCTTGTTTTGCAATTGCGCCGGAAAAGCCTCAGATTTCTCAACTCCATAGCCAGCGGTTAGCGAATCACCAAGAATAAGGATGCGCCTCTCACCCGCCTCCTCAGCATGCGGCACAATGAACAAACTCAATACAAACATCAGACTTAGATTCAACATCGCCACACAGTCTAACTGCTTGTCTGCAAAAGGTCCACTGGCCTCACTCCTAGCCTGCCGCAACAGAAACTTAACATGGTGTTTGTTAGTAAAACTGGTAAACTTGCCCGAGGGAGAATTCTATGGACCATTCAGTAAAAAGAGTTTTGCAAGCCAAGAAAACCAGCCTTGATGAGACGTTTGTTGTCCACCGAAGTCTTCCCCAAGCCGGTCTGCGGATGGTGGGCCCCTTTATTTTTTGGGACCACATGGGTCCGGCTGAGATCACATCCAAAAACAATCTCACCGTGCGTGCCCATCCCCACATTGGACTCTCTACAATCACCTATCTATTTTCTGGTGAAATCGTTCATCGCGACTCACTTAACAACGAACGTGTCATTCGCCCCGGCGAGGTCAATTGGATGACAGCCGGATCAGGCATCGTTCATAGTGAGCGGTCACCCAAGGATCTTCAAGCTCACACTCTCGAGGGATTACAAGTTTGGGTGGCCCTGCCGGTGGAATCGGAAGATGTGGCACCGAGCTTTGTTCATCAAAAAGAAACCGACCTTCCACTCATTGAACATCAGGGCTGTCAGTTCAGATTGATTGCTGGCCGCGCCCTGGACAAATTGTCGCCGCTTCCGGTCTACTCTCCACTTTTTTACCTGCGAGGCGAGGCCGAAGGGCCCACCGACGTGAGTTTCCCTATTGGCGATGATGAAGAGGGCGCCTTGTACATTGTTGATGGCGAATTGGAAGTGGGTGATACCCGTTACAAAAAATTTGATATGGTGGTTTTTAATAAAGGAATGGATCTACAGTTTCGATGCCCATCGGCCTGTACATTTATGATTCTTGGCGGCCAACCGTTTCCAGAGGGCCGTCATATTTGGTGGAATTTTGTCAGTCACGATGCCAGTAAAATCGAAGTCGCCAAAAAACGTTGGCAACAGGGCGAGTTTGATCCTGTCATCAACGAAGACGAATTCATCGAAATTCCCTAACTGGCTTATGGAACCGAGACCACACGCTCAAGAATAAAAAGTTCGGTTTCGCCGGAAAACACATTGGGTGCGGTTCCAATCTTTAAATCTTCATCCAAAAACAAAAGTGTTAAATCACTTTCGGCATTGATCGGACCCTTGGGAAAAGGCTGAGCGGCCACAGGCTGAAACTCTTGTAGTGTTCCAGACAAGATATCCTGAGCCATTAAACCTAAAAACTCCCCACTGATCAGACCTTGAGGTCGAGAAAAAGCTTTGAGAATTTTCGTATTCTGGGTGTTGTCTTGAACACGGCCGCGCGCTTCCAGAGCAAAGGTCACTTTTTGGCCATTCCCTAAAGTGCGCTCTCCAAAATTAACAGCTCGCCCTTCAGCAGAAACAAATTGAAAGATTTTTTCAAGGTTTCGCGGCGGCGCCCCCTGTGGAGAATTGTCGGCCTCATCAGACCAAATCTGACGCCAGCTTCCAGGAGCGTGTTGAACCCAATCCTGTTCCGTGACCAGAGGCTGATTCGCAGTTAATTGAGTGATCAATCCATCGAGTTCGGCCCGCACCTGTTTTTGGTTTTGAACCTCATTGGTGTTGGCTTTGGCCACCATCGTGATCTCTTGTTTTAAAACTTCGATCGAGGCTGAAAATCCCCAGCTTGAAGACAATAGAAAAATAGCAATGACGATTATTTGTTTCACGCATCCCCCTTTATTAAGTGTCTTCATTCTTAATAAAGGTCTTATACTTGGCAAGTTTAGATTCTTACACAGCGAGCTGGTCAGCGCTCATCGGCCACAACAAAAGTTATGTTACTGCTGCGGGATATTAAATTAGCTCATGCCGAACTGATAGTATCCCTTCTTAGGAACTACAATAGTGAGCACCCCATCTTTATAGGTCTTCACGGCCTTTTCATATTCGGCGGGTTTTTCCATTTTGAACTCTTGGCGAATGGTCTGCGCAATGTTGGAGCCAATCTTTTCATTGTCACGCTCAAACTCTTGCTCATGCTCGCGGGTGGCGTGCAAAGACACTTTGTTGGGCTGAATATGGACACGGACGTTGTCCATTTCGTGCTCAGGGATGTGGGCCGTTATTTCGTAAAAGGCCTCTCCCTCTTTCATATCAGCGCCAAAATCCACCAAGGAATAGAACGGATCTTGTTTGCGATCCTCATAAAAATGGGCCGTTGAAATAAAATCCCGCTTCAGTTTAAACATCTCTTCGGCTAACCGATTCTCTTGGTTTTCGAAGCTGGCAGAATTGAACTTTTCATTGTCTTGATATTTTTTTGTGTACTCATTGCGCTGCTGGGCAATTTGCTTTTGAAAGAACTCTTCATCTTTATCAAGCTTCTCATGGTAAAAATTGTGTTGTCTTTTCTTAACGCCTTCGAACTTGTCTTGATGACGTCTTAAGGTTTGCTGGTGCTCTTCCACCTGCTGACGCTCAGTCTTCTGGTATTTGTGTCGCCGGTCTCTGATTTTTTCTTGCCCGGCTTGTTCGATCTCCTGAACCTCATTGTTATGAGCCTTCTGCATTGACTGTTCGCGCTCTTGCAGCTGGGCTTGCTTTTGCTGGAGACGGAAACGCGACTCTTGATCCATTTCCTCCAGTTGCTTGGCTGTCATTTGCTTTTTTTGCATAGTGGCTTCGCGGGCTTGCTCACGCACGGCAATCTGACGTTCTTTTTCGATTTGCGCCTGCTGTCGCAAGCGGGCGTTCTCACGCGCCTTCTCAGCGGCCGCCTGCTGATAATCTTTTTGCGCTTGCAGTTGTTGTTTATCCAATCGGGCTTGGTGACTTAAACGTTCCTGCTGCACAAAGGTGTCGTTTTTCTGTTTAAGTGATTCCAACTGGTTCTTTTGATTATGCTGAACTTCTTGCTTTTCATTTTGATGACGACTGCGCAACTCCGACATCGCTTGTTTGTGGCGGTCTTTTTTGCTTCGCACTTGGCGCTGTTGCGCCCGATCCAGCATTTCCAGTTGCTGGCGATGATTGGCTTTTTTAATATTATATTCTGAAGCCACCGATCAACCCTTCCTAGGTTTTGTCTGCAATCCTTCATGGATTTACAGGTCCTCGACATTTAGAATAACACGGGAAAGGCGTTTGCGGCGGCTAAGGCCCTTCAATTTCGGCCTTTAGTGTGTCGGCCGTGACTGGTCTTTTGCACAGAGGTTTGAACATTCCATAGGAACGCTTCCAACACATCCAATGATCGACCAACTCGATGCGCTCATCGCGGCTCAAATGGTGATATTCGGGATACTGAAGCCAGTCCAAAGTTGAGTAAACCGTGCGCTCTTTCTGAGTCTTTTCGTTGATGATTTTCAATTCGAAAACACGATACTCAGCGAACAGGGCCTGAGGAATAAATAGCAATAGCATCCACCACTTCATGCCGTCTCTATCGGCAGAAATGTCCCTTCAATTGAGAGATCGGGAGGAAATCTCGCCCCCCCGGTTCCTCCCATTTTTTTGACAGATGACTGTTTATTTTCGCCGTGCTTAGGCACCCTGTTCTCAGCTCTAAACAGTTGCGGCAGGGCCGGCATAATCGCTGCAATAACTTAAAGTCTACGCCTTAAGTGCCCGGAGTTATTATGAAAAAGAGCAATCGTTTGTTTTTAATTGTGATCAGTTTTTTCTCGCTGCTTGTGGTTTCGGTGTCCGATGCCGAGGTCAATGGTCGCCGTTTCGGCGACACCGAGTTAAGACGACACTACGATCAGATTTGTCTGACTTTGCGGTTTTATGCCGAACATGGCCAACGCTTCCGATTCTCCCGAAGCCAGTCCATGAACCGCGGCACCGCCCAATCTCTTCTTGATCGTATGCTTTGCGAAGAGAATGGAGTTTTTAGCAGCCACACCCTCCTAGAAAATGGCATGGGATACCCCCATTGCTCGAGCAGCAACAATCAACTTAGAGACTATTGCGATGACAACATTGGTCCCTCCGGTTTTCGCGAAAGCCGCCCCTACACTCTGCCTGACGTCTCCGATTCAGATCTCACTGCCATTGGCGATATGCTCAAGGAGTATGCTGAGAACTATCGAAGAGGTGGAATTTTTGATGAGTCCGAAGCCGCAAGTCAATTCCGTGATTTTGGGTTTGGCAACACATTCAACGGCCTAACCGTGGGTGAACCCCAATCGCCAGCGCCCGCTCCAGAGACCGAAGAGGACACTGAAGAGGGTGAAGAAGCTTTCATTGGAATGTAATATTAATGACGGATTTTAACTTTGTTGAGCATGGAATTTTCAACAATTTTAAAATAAGCGCGGATCAGCAGAGAATGCTCATCTTTTCTTAAAGTTTTTAAGAAATCTCTTTTCTCGGAATAATTCCGAAGGCTAATGAACTCGTAAAGAACCTCTTGGATCTTTTTTAGTTTTTCGATGTCGTGCTCATCCTTATGGCGATTTTTATCGTTAAGGGCGGCGACGATTTCAGACTTTTCAAAGAGGAGATGGACCCCCTTTGCGGACTGTAAGATCAAGTTATCCATCTGCTCTAAGCACTCGTACGTCAAGTCTACCACTTTCGCCTCCTTGCGATCGGGTCATCCCTGAAATTGAATTTGGGTTAATATCATTTTGAGACATTATTCACTTGGCTTGCAAGTCCATTTCTTGAGACAGTTGTGAGTATTTTTGAAATCAGCAATGACTCACTTTGACATTATCCGTCATGGCCATAGCCTTGGGCCTGATAAAGCGGGTATCATTGAAGGGTGAGCAAGAAGAAAGAGACCAGCATGCAAGAAGAGACGATCATTATCGACAAAGAAAATGACCTAATATTCAATACGGAAGAAGAAGTGCTCAACCACTTTGCCACACCGATTCAAAAACTAGAAAAAGAGTTTCTCAAATTGAGAACCAAAGAAGATTTTACCGATGATCAATCCATAGGCATGGAGGAACAGCTGGAAGATCTTCTTCACTCGCCGGATGAAGTTTGGGAAGACACCGAAACCATCGAAGGCACTGTTATTTATAATTTTATCAAAGCTTTTGAAGATGAAGAGAATGATGACATTTATTTTTACGTGGCTTTGACCTACCTGGCCGACGATGTGCCCACTTTTGTTTTCCTTCACTTCCCCACTCGCTTCGACACTCTTTGTGAAACCTATCGCCGCGGCGAACTTGTTTATGATCGCACCCGCGAAGAAGTGGGATACGGTGGTATTGAAGGGGATGCATTAAGCGAAGGCGACGAACTGGCCTTGGGACTTTACAAAGCCATGCTTATCGTTCGCAGCACCACCGATATCGACGAGTCTTTGTTTCAAAATTATGCCGAGCTACGCGAAGAGACCATTGAAGAGGCCGACGAGATTTGGCGCAATACCACCTCCGGCGGCTACACTCTGGTGACTTTTATCAAAGATTTTTCTCGGGCCGAAGAAGGAGCCGAGCACCTTTATTACATGGCCGTGACTTTAGAAGACGAAGGCACCAACAGCCATGCCTTACTGTTCTCATTTCCTAGTAATGATGAAAATCTGGTGGACCGTTACCGTCACGGCGAAAACTTACAAGCCGAAGAAGTAATCCAAGAATCAAGCCATTAAAATTTAAGGACGAGCCTCTGTGTCAGCGCCATCACTGTCAGGTGCTGTCGATGCCGTTTGGCATTCCGGCCCAGGGCTGGCTTGCATTTTACAAAGCACTCGTGAACGCGCCTCATCCAAACCCGGAAACATCGGTAGCACTTGAAAACAGGCACCACCATTATTCAAAGCGCTACCAAAGTTTCTTTGTAACATTCGTGTGTTTTCAGGAGTGACATTGCTTTCAAGCCAGGTCATGCGCTGAAGGACGGCTTGTCGAACCGTGGCTTCAATCTGTTGATCAGACATCTCTTGACCTCGCAATCCTGTTGGAGTCATGCGGGCACTGGCGGAGTTGATCGGACAAAGTTCGTTGCTGGCGCCAGGAACTTCGCGCACCTGTACACGAATATTGGTATCAATGTTTTCAGAATTCTCATTGGCATTTAAGAAGCCCGACACCGGCAACACAACGCCTCCCCGATCTTGGTTTCTTGAGCAAGCACTGCGCAACATGTTGGGTGACGACAGGTTATACATTGTACCGCCATTTTGCTGAATCACCGCCACTCGACTGGGGTTATCAAGATACGTGACCAGTGCGTTCAGATCCACCGACGCGTTGGTGCCATGTTGGGGCGACCCCAGAAAAGTGGAGTTTCGAAAACCATTCATTTCCGAGGAACGCAAACCTAAATTGGTCCAAGAAAAGCAGTTTTCTAACTGTTGAAAATTGACCTCATGAGCTTGAGCTCCCGAGGCGACACCCACTAAAAACATGAAAAATACAGTAAATCTCGACATAAACTTATTATGCCATCAAATCGGGCTGGCACAAAATATTCGGAAAAATCAGGCCGACAAGACGGTCAACCTAGGCATTTGCTCTATTATTTTCAGTATTTAGGATTTTTTACGGCGACCAATGATGGACTCGATTTCGCCATTCATATAACGAAGACGCTGCTGAAGATCGTCTAACATCATAATATTCGACTTCAGACGTTCGATAGCATCGAGCTCCACGTCACCATCGTGATAGTGCTTAGGGCCTTGATATTGTTGAGAAATGGGCGAGTTGGCCGAGGCCGTGTTGTCCATTTTCGATTTTGAATTCGTTTTTTTAAGTAAACCCATTCTTAACTTTCCTCTGTTCTAAAGCCTAGGCTCATGGTCTAGACCTGACAAATTAAATAACCTTACAAGTGCCGATCTTTTTTACTGATACTCGCAGGACATCGATTCAAAATCGATTTCCGGCAATTCCAAGCGGCTGACTTCCGTACCGTCGGCACTCTGAGTTGTAATCGGTGCGGGACGCATCTCCCCAAACTGAAGCTTGGGGTACATCACTGAGTCAACACTGGGATCCTCGATATGACCAAGTCCTAACACATGGCCAAACTCGTGAATCATCAAACTTTTAAACTGAACGCGGGCTTCCGAAGCCTGGATGGCCACATCTTCGAAGTAGAATCTCTCTGAGGCATCAATTAAAACGTCCGCTTCATATATATAGTCTCCACGAAAACTGATACTGGTTCTAGCCTGTTCGTCCTTTACTGAAGTGTTTTCAAAAACGTCACGATCGACCCTGTAAATGGCGTTATAACCATCGGCAATCACCCGGCCTTGATCATTGAGGCGGGCGGGCTTGAGCTTCTCGTCATCGGTTCTTCCTAGGAGCTCCAACACAGGTTGGTCGAATTTCGCATTCCACACGTCCATGGCCTCTTTGATGGCAATGTAGTAGTCATCTTCGTTGGGACCGGCAAAAGAGCCTTTGTGAATATAGAATTTAACCGGCAATTTGGCCCACGAGACGCGTCGCTGAAACGAGTTCTGGACAAAGTTACAAGACTCTTCGGCCGGAGGCGGATTAGGACAAGCCGTCAGCAACAAAAAGGGCAATAAGAGTAATGAGCGTGTTAAAGACCGTTTCATACCCTTTACTAGTACAAAGGTCGGACCAACCGAGGTTTTCTATCTAAGTGCCTAATAAAACTAGACTTTAAGATTTTTCCCCAAACTTCAAGGGTGCCTTTCAGTGTCACCTCAATTGTAACTCTTTCAATTTGACAAAAACCATGGCTAAGTAATTAAAATAACTAACCTTTAGCCTGTCTAGATTTTAGACGATTTGCGGAACTGGGGGGCAAATTCTGTTAAAATCGAAAGACAGTCTGTATAACCAAGTCAGGGCCGCTATCGACCTTGAAAACAATGAGGGTTAACGAAGTGACAACTCGTATTGTACACAAAGTATCAATTATCCCGGGAGATGGTATCGGTCCGGAAATCATGAAATCGACCATCGCTGTTCTCGAAAAATCAAAAGCCCCACTCGAATTCCACGAGATCCATGCCGGCGCCCGAGCCCTGAACGACATGGGAGCTCTCCTCCCCGATCCGACTCTGCAAACCATCAAAGAGAACAAAGTCGCTTTAAAAGGCCCCACCACCACACCCGTCGGAGAAGGTCACACCAGCTTGAACGTGCAGATTCGCAAAATCTTTGATCTGTATGCCAATGTTCGCCCGGTCAAAAATCTTCCCAACGTGCCCTGCCGTTATTCAGATGTGGATTTGGTGATTGTCCGTGAAAATACGGAAGGTCTTTATATTGGCGACGAGAAACAAATCGATGAAGACACAGCGGTTTCACAAAAAAAGGTCACCCGCAAGGCCTCCACTCGGGTCGCAAAGTTCGCTTTTTCTCTAGCCAAGACGCGCCCTAAAAAACAAGTCACCGCCGCTCACAAAGCCAATATTCTAAAACTCTCGGATGGTTTGTTTCTCAATTGCTGCCGAGAGGTTGCCAACGACTTCACCGACATTGAATTCAAAGACACCATCATTGACGCTTGTTGTATGCAACTGGTTCGTTGGCCCGAATCCTTTGACGTCATTGTCACTGGTAATCTGTATGGCGACATTCTCAGCGATCTGTGCGCTGGGCTTGTTGGAGGCTTGGGGGTTGTTCCTGGCGCTAACATTGGCGATGATTTGGCAGTGTTTGAGGCCGTCCATGGTTCCGCACCTGATATCGCCGGACAAAATCTCGCCAACCCCACGGCCCTCATTCAATCCAGCATCATGATGTTGCAACACTTGGGTCTAAAGGATCAGGCTGACCGGATTTTTATGGCCCTCATTGAGGCTTTAAAATCGGACAAAGCGCGCACCAAGGATATTGGTGGTGCCGGCTCCACCGAAGATTTCACTCAAGCCATTTTAGCCAATTTATAAATCAGTGAACGTCGGCTTTGCCAGACTCGATAAAAATCACATTGATTTCTTTAAAAGAAAAACTATAAACCATGCCGCACATCTCACAGTCCACGTTCAGATTCTGTTGTGATTGCAAAATCTCTTCAAAATCTTGTTTCGGCAACAGGCGCAACGAGTTGCTGGCCTTTTCTTTCGAGCAAGTGCACCCATAATCCACCGAATGCTGTTTCACCTCTTTGGTTTCAATATCTCCCAAATGGTTTTTCAACAAAGTTTTAAAATCATTGCCTTCTTCAATTAACGTCGACAACGGGACCGAAAACTTTTGGTGATTTTCGATGGCTCGTAATGTTTCCTCAGTGTGCCCTGGCATCAGCTCAATCAATACGCCACCGGCTGCGGTCACTCGACCTTCATGACCGATCTTCACCGCCAATGAAACCAAACAGGGAATTTGCATGGATTGATTTAAATAAAAGGCAATGTCTTCACCAATCTCTCCACTTTGCAATTCCACCCGACTGACCACCGGGTGCTTTTGTTTTGGAACATAGGTCACGGCCTGTAATGTGCCCTCACCAATCAACGGCTTGAGTGACAAAACATTCTTATCCAAGGACAAGGGAGCCTGTTTCTCACTGATATAGGCACGACAAAGGCCGTCATACTGAGCGTGTGCAAAAATTTTCTGAATCGATTTCGACCCATTGATTTGCAAGGACAAAGCCTGTTCGTCTTTCATTTGGCTGGCCAGTAAAACCGTGCCGACCAAAAGTCGCCCCACCGCCACTGACGAGCTCGGCGAGGCCCCCAGCATTTTGCTAAGATCCTCGACAATATCAGTCATAACGACGACCGAGGCTCGCACCGTTTTGTCTGTCGATAAATAAGCTTTAAGTTCGCCTGAGCTCTGTATAGGATGGGCTTCCATGGCGATAACTTAACATCGGCTTGTCGCAAAAGCCAGCTTATCCTGTCCAAGCCTGTATTCAATGTCGGTCGATAAAGACTTGTCAAAATTAAGCCATCGGATAGGCTATACAGCATGCTTGTTTTTCTTCTTCGCCATGCCACCAGAAATTTCACGATGGGCGATGTGCCCCTCAACGCCGACGGCTTGCACCAGGCCCAATCACTGGCAGAACAGCCGCAATGGTCACAGCTGGATCGGGTTCTGAGCTCGCCGAAGCGGCGCGCCCAAATGACTGTTGAACCGATGGTCGAAAAATACGGCCTTCCCGTTAAAACTTTTAAGGAACTGGACCAAATGCGAAGCGGTGAAGGCGAAAAAGAGTTTAACTCACGAGTCAAAAATCTATTGTATCGAATCGAACAAAAAGAATTTGGTGAAAACATCCTTATCTGCTCACACAGCGATTGGTTGTCGACGGCTTTACAAAACATCCCAACCGACGCCTTGGACATCCAGTACAAAATGTTTCAATGTGCTGAGTTTATGAGTTTTGAAATTGAAGACGGCCTTTGGAAGATTCGATAGTCTTTTTGTATACAAACCCCATGGCAATACCAACAACAAACCCTAAAAGATGAACCGCGTGTGCGACTCCACTTGAAAACATTGACGGCTGCGCCAACCAACCTGAGACATCCTCAGCCATGCACAGCCACAACACCCAATAAACAGTGGGCACAAAAACGAATCCCATATACTTGCGTGAAGGCAGGATGATATAAAACAAGCGAGTTTTGGTTTTATAGTCACAGAAAAACAGAAAACCTAAAAGCGCGCACAAAGACCCACTGGCTCCCACCAAAGGCGCTCCACTCAGGTTGCCCAACACCATATAGGCAAAGGCTGCCAAACTACCACCAACCAGATAAACTGAAAACACGGCCAATCCAGAATACTTTCGCTCTAGAAAACCGCCGATAATCAGAATAAGAAGCACATTCCCCAACAAATGGGCAAAGCCTTCGTGATAAAACTGATAGCTAATGGTTGCAAAGAAGTCCTGATGAATTTCACTCACGCCCAACATCAGCGGCGGATAATAAGCCCTAAGAACTAAAAACTCCTGAACTTCATTGCGCCATTGATCAATTGCCACTTGATCACCGCTCCAGTCTTTGGCTGGTGCTGAAGACATAAAAGCTTCGTCGCGAAAAGCCAAGCGTCCCAAGGTTTCCATATCTTTGACACGAGCCACATCGCGGCTGCCATTGAACTGTTTGTACAGTTGGCCCTGGGTGTAGAGGAACTGTTCATTTTTGTACCACGCCTGAAACTCTTGCTGACAGTCCTTTGATAAAGAATAATTTTGTGAAAAAAGAAAGGCGTTCAACATGATCAGAATCCAAGTCACTGGGACCCGACTGAATGTCATAAAACCGTCGAGAAACGGAATGATCATAATCGGCCTTCCAGAATATTATAGATATCGCGAATCTCACTGGGAATCGATTGCACCGACGCCGGCAATCGCGAAGATTTTTCTGAAAGGTCCGGATAAAAATAATCAAGAAGCTGCAGCTGCTGTTGAATACTCAGCTGACTCTTGCGCAGCTCCATTTGCATAAAATATAAAATATTAGAATCGCCAACCTCACCATGGGTTTTTGCCACCCAATAGGCCTCTTCCCATTTCAATTGCCCGAGCAAGCTATGGAAAGTCAGTGAACCCACCACCGGTTCCAACAGGCCGGGCTTAATAATGGGGCGGAGAATTCGTTCGGCGCCTTGGTAATTGCGATTATTATTCATTTGTGCCGCTAAATAAACCCGCACAAAATTATACGGCGACTTCCGCTTAAGTTTTTTAATAAGGCTGGCTAATTGTTGTTGCTGTGCTTTTGGCTCGGTTAAAACCCATCGGCTGAGATCACAGAGATGATGGTTGTTATTTTCTTTACAAAGAGTTTGTAAATACTCTTTTGATTTTTCGAAGTCGTCACGTAACGACATGGCCATGGCAAATTGTGCTAGTGCTTTTTGACCGGACTGCCAAAGATTATCGCGCGCCACTCCATGCAAACACTCATTGGAGATTTCACCCAAAAGATGCAACTCGTAAACTTTCTCAAGCTGACTTTCAACTCGCGTTGTCGCCCGTTCACAGGCTTCTTCGGCATCTAAAGCTGCGACCGACATCTTCGAGTCGGTCAGTGCGTAGTTTAAAACGGATAAGCCTAAAATAAAAGACAAGGCCCCACTCACCCACTGCGCACCCCATCGCTCTTTTCTACTTGGAAGGCCCACTGGATTTCTATCACTGATAACCAGGGTGTCGGCGACTCGATCATGAATCGGTCTTCGCATCGGATGTGAAAAAATGGATGTAAAAGGGATTCCAAAAGCGACGAATTCAAAGAAAATACTGATCGAACGAAGGAAGGAATCAACGACGCCAAGCTTTCCATTGTAGGAAATCACTTTCACTGAGAAAAACATTTTACCCAAAGTTTGCCCACGCCAAGCGATCATCACGGTGTAGTAAACAACAAATAGCAAAATAAAAATGGCCAAATTGACGATTCGTAAACTTGAAAGATTGGCGCCTTCACCAAAAAGAACCGACTCAAGAATCCATTTTTTAATGGGCGACTGCACCAACTGCACCAATGGCAATAAAAGTGTACAGTCTAATATATAGGCGGCTAAACGATCCTTCGGAGACGCCAAGCCGATTACGGCATCGGCGTTGCTGGAATTTGAATTTGGAAAAATAGGATCCTTCGCCATAAGGACCTATCGGCAGGTTTAAAGAGAATATAAAACCAAGGCGGTCCTATTGGACCGTCATAGAAAGTAAATTTTGATCTTGGTCGAGTAAGACCTGTACGGTGCCAAGGTCCTGTCCCTGAGCGCTCTTCAACTGAAAGCGTTCGATTAGGCGATCGGCATTTTCTTCGATATGAATTTTCTCAACACTTTCAGCTCCATCAGCAAACAGACTTAAGTTTTTTGAAAGAAACTGCTGCCTCTGGCGAAGACTTTTTGGCTGACTGTTGGGGTTTTCTGAAAATTGAATTTCAGAGATTTTGCCATCGATCTTGCGAATGTTGTAGTTCCCTTCCAGGGTCCCAATGGCGAATGTATCAAAAATACTAGGTTTTTCGCCGACATTGGCAAGGTCGCGGGCTTTGGTTTTCTTCAAAACTTCAAACGCTTTCTTTTCCCAAGACACACGAAATAAGGGATTGATACTGGCCGGTGCACGCGACGAGCTAGCAACCTGGGCTTCCGCCACGGTGGTCTCTGGATTCACCCTTTGGGAGAACAGAGTGCTATTAATTCCTATGGCAACGGTGAGGACAACAAGTAGACTCCCCGCAACCATCCATTTCGCTTCTGACTCGGACATCGTTATATTAGGTTTACTTTTTTTAGGAAATAAAATCAAATTATCATCAGACATTTGTCCCCCCGAAATTGTAGACACACCTTTCTTATGCAATCGTCTTGCCAGCCCTTCTGTTTTTTGTTTAGATTTGAGGGCCAGTGAATTTCACAAGTGACAAAAAAAGTTAGACGTTTCAATATGATACGTTTCAATGTGAGACAATTATGAAGCTATACCTGATACGACATGCGCCCGCCGAACTTCGCCACGAATTTGCCCTCACCGGTCAACCCGACCACTTGCGACCGATCACCAGCAAAGGCAAAGAGCGAACACAAACCGTCATCGAGTTCTTTAAAAAATCAGAAGATCCCATCGAAGTGTTTCTGCTCAGCCCTTTCAATCGCTGCGTCCAAACCGCTGATATTTTTAAAGCCCACTTTCCTGATGCCAAGTTCATTGAATCCGACAACCTTTGCCCGGACCACTCAGCGCAATCACTTTACGAAGAAATTCAGAGGTACGATGTCAACTCTCTAGGAATTATCGGTCACGAGCCCGATTTGGGACAATTTTTAAGCTGGCTCCTGTATCGCCAGGCGACCGATCACTTTCCAATTAAAAAGTCAGGAATGGCGAAAGTCGATGTTTATAAAGATGGCCGCTCTTACCTGAAGTGGTTGCTGCGCCCCAAACAAATCAATGCCAAGTAAAAAAAAAAGACCGTCGAATGACGGCCTTTTCAGTCTCTTCAAATTTTCATTGAATTAGGCGGCTTTCTTTCTGCGCGCCGCTGAAGGATCAATATTGTAAAGTTTCACTTTACGATAAAGAGTCGCACGACCAATACCTAAAGCTTTTGCCGCTTCGGTCAGGTTGCCTCGGTAAGCGTGAATTGCTTGCTCGATGGCTTGCGCTTCCAAATCATTCATCTTAGAAACTTTAGAGTTCTGAGATGGAAAAGGAACAACATTGGATTGTCCTGAAATACTGCTTCCTTGGTTCAATGGATTGTTTCCAGAAGCCAAGCTCGGATAAAAACCATTATTCGATGAATGTGGATTTCTAACTTCACATTCCATACCGCAGTTTGCAGCAAAGTCCTTGGCCTTTTGAATCAAAACCGGATCTTCACTTACAATGATAAACTTAGATTGTGTCATACTGAATACCTCCCAAACCCTTAGTGTTTCGTTATGACAGTTGTACGTTTGTCTTTTTGACTTACAATGAACCTATCGGCGGATCATACTGAGAACGTGAGGAGTTTTTTGCCTAGTATTGAGTCGAGTTCTATAAATATTTGTTTTTACTCTACAATTCCCATTATAAAAAATTTTTATGGGCTAAGGTCGAGGCAATTTTTTCCGATTTTCTCACTCTGAGACAGTTTTTGAGACACCTCAGTCTCCCTTTGACTCAAAAATCATCTCCCTCTAAAACAAACCTTATGAATAGTAATGAAACAACAATTGTATTGGCTGGTGGCTGCTTCTGGGGCGTCGAAGAACTGTTTCGCAAACAACCAGGAGTGATAAAAACCCGCGTTGGCTACAGTGGTGGCAGCACCGAGAACCCCACATATGAAACCGTGAAAACCGGTTCCACTGGGCATGCTGAGGCTTTGGAAATAACCGTCGACCTCAGCCAAACCAGTTATGAAAGCATCTTCCATTTCTTTTTTAGTATCCACGATCCCACAACCTTGAATAGGCAGGGCAATGACAAAGGCAGTCAGTACCGCTCTGCCATTTTCTATCAATCAGAAAAAGAAAAGCAAGCGGCCTTGAATGTGATAGCCGAAGTCAAAGAAAAAGGTCTTTGGAAAGACCCGATTGTCACGGAAGTGGTGCCCTACTCAGGCTTCCACAGTGCCGAAGCCTACCACCAGGACTATTTACAAAAGAATCCTGGCGGTTACACCTGCCACTTTAAGCGCTATTAAAGTTCGTCGATAATTGCTGGCTTGATAATGTCTTCGATGTCAGTATCGCAACTCTTTTGTGTGGATTCCATATAATAGTCTCTGTCAGAGACATAAGGATCCACCCAAACATATTCACAGTAAGGTACCATCTCACAGGCGTCGACATTGCCAGCGGCCGCACACTCACCTTCAACAAGATAGGTCACTTTGAAAAGCAGTTCACCCGTCAATTCATTATCAAAAACTTGCTGAGCCTCTTCAACGTAGACGTATTTAAACAACTCGTTGTTTTGAAAATCGGAGACTGATAGGGCTCCAGAAGCGGCCACCGCAAAGACAGAAAATAGAAACGTTAAAAGAAAAGATGTTTTCATAGGGACTCCCCAGGGTTGAGTTTACGCCTCGGGTGTAATGGACACCGCCGATTTCCGCAACCCCTTTTGGCAATTGCTGCCGAAGATGTCAGAATTTCTCGTCGGAATCCCTAAAACTGGGTCTGGTAAAGGGGGACGTAAATTGAGGCCTTGCGATTTTTTTGCGTGAAAGAGGCAGTAAAAACAATAACATCCCACCAGGTGTGCACGAAAATAGCCTCTCTCAAACTCCAGGCATTTTTCTTGGCGAGCCAACCAAAATAATAGCCAGCCGCCAACTGAAAAACCGGCAAGCGGTTATCCTCAGAAAGGTGGGCGGCCCCAAAAATAGCGGCCTGGGTCAGGTTCGCCCAAAATACATTTTCGACCCCATAAGCCTCCGTCAGCAAAGGAAACATCCAACCTCGGAACAAGGCCTCTTCCCCGACTCCGGCATTGTAGGAGATTCCACTGGCAAACGCCAAATCTCCCCCATTCAATTGGCGAGTGTCGTAATTATCGTTGGCGCCAACGCCAATGACCAATCCGGCCCCAATCGCCAATGGAAGAATTGTCGACCACCGTCCCAAGTTTGAAAACTCAAAAGGGGCCAGCATCAATTCATCAGTGGTCTCCGCTTGTTGCGGTAAAAAGGCATAATCCCCCTCCTGCTTTCGAAACAAAAGGGTTGTTTGAAAGGAATGATACAAACTTAAACTGCCCGCCAAATCATAGGTTTTAAGCCCCCACACGTATCGGCGCACCAAGGGGTCGAAACTGTCAATGGCATCCAATCTTTGATCTCGGTTGGGGTCGTTGTTTATCTCAACAGCCGCCGAAACCGCGGTGCCCAGGCCCGCCAGCGCGACGCCAGAATAAACCAATCCAGCCCCCACTTGACCATTCATGTACTGGCCAGCGCCAGGCGCGACGTAAGACAAAAGTGGAAACCAAACCACTGAGCCCCGTCTTTTATTAGCCCTTTTCATGGTGTTGGAAAAAATCCACTGTTTATCCTCAGAAAAATAGGGATTAATGGAACTTGATGTCGGCAACATGAGTTTCTCTTTGCCATCCCCTTGATTTGATAAAGCCGTTGGCTGCCCCGACGGACTGGAGGTCGTCGAAGTCGATGGTTGAGCACTCGGCTCGCCTGCAGGCTTGTCAGCAGAACCGTCAGCCGACTCGTCCGTCGATTGGTCTGCTGGTCTGGTGCGGGATTCCCCAGAGTCTTGAGCCCATACAAAGCCTTTGGGACTGCACAATAAAATCAGAATGAATAGGATTCGAAAGAAGAAAAGCATTCTCCATATATACCTGTGAAAAAAAAAGAATGCGACACTCGGGAAGATGTCGCCACAGGACCCCATAAATACGACTACTGCTCGGCGGGCGCCTTAAGTTGTCCTTCCGAAGACGCAACGATTGTGGCAACAACTGCGTCACCCGTCACATTGGTCACAGTTCGCACCATGTCCAAAATTCTGTCGACTCCTAGGATCAGAGCAATACCTGAACTGGGAACTCCAATGGATTCTAATATCACAACCAACATAATGATACCCGCTCCAGGAACCGACGCGGTTCCAATCGACGCTAGAACGGCGGTCAAAATAATTGTGAGTTGACCACCAAAGGTGAGGTCAATTCCCAAAGCTTGCGATATAAAAATGGCGGCAACGGCTTGATAAAGTCCAGTTCCATCCATGTTGATGGTTGCACCTAGAGGTAACACAAACGACGCCACCTCCTCGGAAACCCCCAACTCTTCTTCGGCCTTTTCCATTGTTAAAGGCAGAGTGGCTCCACTAGAGCTTGTTGAAAAAGCCAGAAGTTGCACCGGTGCCATGCCTTTAAAAAAGGTGAACAGCTTCATCGGACTGAGCAATTTCAATAATAGGGGTAAAAACAAGAGAGAGTGAATTCCAAGACCTAAGAGAACAGCGAAACAATAAAGTCCCAAGGCTCCTAACAGTTCTAACACTTGGCTCAATCCCTGTCCGGCAAAGGCGGTGACCGTTTGTGCAAGCAGGGCAAATACGCCTAAGGGAGCCATCAGCATGATCAGGTCAACCATATGAATAATCACGTCATTGGCGCTATGAAAAAAATCGATCATGGGTTTGGCTTTACTCACCTCGACTTGAATCAAACCAATACCAAATAGAATCGCAAAGAAAACAATCTGCAACATCGACCGGTTATCGGTGGCCGATTGAAAAATATTGGACGGCACCATATCAACCAACGGCTGCAAGGGACCACGCGCTTTCGTCTTCGCCACGGTTTCAGAGGTTTCGGCCACGTCACTTTCATAAAGAGACTGCAACTGGTCGCGCATCTCCGGTGGCACCGATAACCCAGGGTTGATCACGTTGGCCACCAGAACCCCGATCGTCAGAGCCACGACCGTCGTCATCATATAAAGAGCGATGGTCTTACCACCGATGCGTGATAGTTTTTGTAAGTCAGAAAGCGATGCCACACCGGTGATCAATGAGGCCAAGACCAAAGGAACAGCAATCAGTTTTAAAAGTCGAACGAAAATTGTGCCCCACGGGTTGATCCAATTGTTGGTGAACTCAACCAAGCCGACTTGAATGGCAAACACACCATAAACCAAACCTAAAACAAGAGCGATCAGTATCTGCGTGTGTAGGGGAATTTTTTTGAGCATAAAGTCTCCATGGAACAAGACATAATCCTAACCTAGTATAGGCCGCGCAAGTAGGATTCAGCGAATTGCGTCAATTAGGAAAATCTTTCAAGATTTGCCTGTATTCTGTCACGGTTTCCCAAAAAATGGTCTGAATATCTTTCACATCATCAATGACCCCAACCCCATGCCCCGCACTGAAAGTGTTTTTATAGGACAATTTCTGATTGGTGGGACCAAGAAGAGCCCGGCCGGCCCGAAACAAAGACACGGCTCTCTTTACTTTTTTACTTTGGCTTAAAACATTGTCCACCAAATTGGGTTTTAAAACTTTTTTTAGCTCTTCGGTTTTAATGAAATTTCCTGGAAAACCATCGACTCGGTCGGTGCTAACAATATCATCGCAACCGGCTTCAACGATGGCCTTCTTATAATCGGGATTAACCTGCGCCTCGTGGCTGGCGATGATTCGCGTCCCCATATAAATCCCATCGGCACCCAAAGCCAGGGCGGCCGCCATGCTTTTACCGTCACTCATACAGCCGGCCGCCACCATCGGCAAATCGATGTGTTTCTTTAGCCAAGGGATCAAAGCAAATAACGAGGTGTCACCGCCATGCCCACCGGCTCCGCTGCCGACAACAATCAGACCATCGGCCCCTAAATCGGCGACTTTTTTTGCATGCTCCAGGCCCACCACATCACAAAACACCTTGGTTTTGGTGCCCCTGGTTTTTTCGATGACGGTTTTCGGGTTTCCAAGTGAGGTGATGATCAAGGGCACTTGTTTTTCGATGGCCGAATCAATTTGCTCGTGTTGGTATTTGTTTGATTTCTGCACAATGATATTAATACCAAAGGGTTTTGCTCCCAGATCCTTTTTAAGTTCATCAACCGTTTTCTTGTAGTTTTCGATGGGCCTAAAGTTTAAGGCGGGAAAGGTTCCCATACCTCCGGACTGAGTGGCGGCTAGCACCATCTCTTTGTTACTGACCAGAAACATAGGAGCCCCAATGATGGGATAGTCCATTGAAAACATTTTTGTCAGAGCGGTCGACAACGGTTGGGGCTTTTCCATAGATTCCTCTTCTTTTATTTACAATAAACCGAAACCAGGTTAAAAGTTATGAGATGAGGAAGCAACTGGAATCTTACATACCTGAAAAGAGCAAAGCCAACCTAATGTTAAAGGCTTTCAGTCTGACACGAGTGCCTTTGCTTTTTGCTACTGGCGCCCGAGTTCAGAAAATCACGGACACCGAGTGTGTGATTCGAATCCCCTTCATTAAACTTGTGAAAAATCATTTAGGCAGTCTCTATTTTGGAGCTTTAGCAATTGGTGCTGATGCTTGCGTGGGCTTCCTTGCGGCTCACAAAATTCATCACAGTGGTGAAAAGATAAGTTTGGTCTTTAAGTCCTTTGAAGCGAAATTTCTGAAGCGGGCTGAAGGACCAACACTGTTTATTTGCGACGCCGGAGAAAAGATTGACAACTTGATTGCTGAGACTCTTGAGACTGGGGAGCGGGCCCATAAAAAGATCAAAGCGCGAGCTGAAGTCGACGGTGAAGTGGTGGCTGAGTTTGTTCTCGAGCTCTCCCTTAAAGTGAAATAAATCCAATTCCTTTTTTGACAGATCGGCGATCTGCTCTAGAGTCCGCGGCCATCGGCTAAACGAGAGAATCCCTCAAGAATAACAGTGACCGCCGTGTAATCACTCATAGGTGCAGTGTTCAAGTGAACATAAACCTGTTCAACCAACTCATTGGCCGCTTCGATATTCAACGAGATACTTCCAAAACCGGTGTGTCGACTTTTGACTAAGAGATTTAGAATTTCGTCTTTACTGCCATGCTTAAGAAAAAAAGTAATATTAAAGGCCATCAATTGATCGCTTGCCAAGGCTCCATACTGTTGGCTGTAGCGGGTTAAAGCTTGACCGTAAAGCTCTTCATTGCGTCGAATCACCTGGTCGACTTGATTGCGAGTGGCAGAGCGAGCCTGTTGAGCGCGGCGGGCCCGACGATTACGGCGACCACGGGTCCCCTGTCGACCATAATCATCAAGAGTGCTGACAAAGGGACGCTGCAAAACCTGCCTCTGCTGTTGTCGACTCATTCTTTGAATGATCCGCCGCGAGACCCGGGACACTCCGATGGCAACCCCACCAAACACCACCTCCATAATCAGAATATTGCGAATCATCCTCTGGTTCTGCTCATATTCCGCAGTGCGCGCAGAGGTGTGATCAAGACTGGCTTGGTTAAAGGTGTTTGGTAGCTCGTGGCGGCGGTAAAAATCAATCTCTTGATGCAAGCGCTGGTTAGCCGCCCGTCGTCCCATCAGGTCGATCATGGTGACGATATTAAGAACGATGAGCCCAGCCCACCATAGAGTCGCACTAAAAGGCGCCATAAATAGGACAACTCCAATCGTTAAAGGCATCACGTAATTGTTCAAACCAAGCACAGAACTGTTGATATGATTGGTGGAAATCACGCGATCCATCTCTTCAACGATCCAACAAAAGTCATCTTGTAAATTTTCGTTCTCTTTCAGAACCCGCGCCACTGCTACGGGTGCTGAAATCATGTATTTCCCTAACAACAGTAAGCGCTCTTCGATCAGTGGAGGACCATCAAAGTCAATCTTGTCAGTCCCTTCCAATCGATTCAGAAGATTGTAAACACTCATCTGTTCAAAGGCCGAAAATTTCAGAAGGGAAGCATGATTAAAGTTTTGCCAACGATAGCGGATGTCATCAAAAAATTCATCCAGAGCCTGCCTCACTCGAAAGGTTGCGAAATTGGTTTTGTATTCTGGGGTTCTGACCTCTCCGTTTCGAACATCAAGATCATCGCGAGTGTAAAGAGGACCGGCACGGTTCTCCATCACCGATGTTCGCATTAACGGTCCGGGAAATTCTGAAAGGAGAGTGAGATAGTGATGTCGATAGGAGTCAAAATGCGGAAGTCCGAGGTCAGAGGTTCGATGATTAAGGATACTATTAAGACCTTGATAGTTGATTTTTAAATACTCTTCGATCGAGGCGATACTCATGCGGGGCGTCCCCTTGTCGACCCATTGATCAACGAAGACTTGTGCCCGCTCGATAAGTTTTTCGCGTGAGGTTCCCAAACATCCACTCTGACACATCAGGTAGGCGACTCGGCTGGCGATACGATTGGTTTCGGTACGATAAAATGAGTTGGGTATTTGTTGAGGGTCGTAAATCTTATAAAGAGCTTCAACAGTAAAAGCCAAAGCCTCTTCGGCGACATCCGTCTCAATCAATCCAATAAGCTCCGAAACCTTTTGCAAGCGCGACTCCGCCTCGGTCGGTCGGTTTTCAGGCCAGCCATTGCGATCATAAACCGAAGTCATAACTTCATAGGGGTGGACGCTTTCATTCAAAGCCTGTGTCACCGCTGAGTAACGCGTCCAAGAGTCCGAGTGAACAAGACGAGGGCAGGTCAAGTCCATGGTGGCGATAGCGCTCTGCAAAGGAATTGCTAAAACCGCCGTATAGGTAACCAGCAAAGCTAAAATTCGACGAAGCGAAGACACAGAGAAATGATTAAGAAGACGGTCCATAAGACCCCTGAAATGCAAAATCCATTCACGCTGGTGACGCCTTCAAATAGATTTAGCCAGCAAAGAGACAATTCACGCTGATCGATTTGTCGAAAAATTTTACGCCGTGGCGCTGGAATTCTTGTCTGTTCGCTTCACTTCTAAATAATTAAAATTTATCTGCTATTAAAAAAAAGCTCGACCTAAGGACCGTCAGTCTGTGCTTTTTAATATTTTCTTCATTTATTTCATGGTTTCCCAGCCATTGGTCCCTGTATTTTTCTAAAAAGATCCGCTGAAAACCCGATAAGCCTTTAAGTTTAAAGCGCTTTTATGAAAATTTATTTAATCGTTATTCTCACTATTATCTTATCCGGCTGCGGGATCGACAAAGAATCCCCGCCACCGCTTTCGTCCACCAACAATTCTGGAGAACTCGATACATCATTTAATGGCACCGGTTTTCTTTCTATTGACGGCTCAGCGGGTGGCAGCGGGCAAGATGATATTTACGCCATAACCAAAGACAGTCAAAACCGAATCATCGCGGTTGGAAGCTCTTTTAACGGTGGTGATCTTGATATGGCGGTATGGCGTTTGAATGCCAACGGTGGCTTGGATTCATCGTTTGCTAGCAATGGAGTTTTTATCCATGATTCGGCCGCTGGTGGTACCAGTACCGACGTGGCGTACGGTGTTGCTGTTGATAGCAGCGACAACATCTACGTCACTGGAACCTCGTTTAACGGAGCCGACTTCGATATGACCGTTTGGAAATTGAATAGCAATGGAACACTCAATACAAGCTTTAATGGCAGTGGAGTTTTCGTTGATGATGGCGCCGCAGGTGGAGGCATTCATGATCAAGGTTCAGCCATTCACCTTGATGCCGGTGGTAATATTTTTATCACCGGGTTTTCTGACCGCACGGCCACCAATCGTGACATGGCGGTTTGGAAACTATTACCCAATGGAACTCCAGATAACAGCTTTGATGGCGATGGAATTTTTGTCTGTGACGGTGCCGCCGGTGGCGAATGTACCGGCTCCATAGTCAGCGGCGAAGATGACTTCGGCAATGATATCCTCACCGACTCTTCAGGAAACATTTATGTCGTCGGTCGCGCCGACTCGGTTGGCAACTTGGGCGACATGACGGTGTGGAAATTAACCAGTACCGGTCTGCTTGATAGCAGCTTTAGCGGAGACGGAATTTTCACACACGACGACGCCGCCGGCGGCGCCGGTCTGGATTCGGCCACGGCTTTTGTTATCAACTCGCAAGGTCGCTTGGTGATTACCGGCTTCTCTCGTAATAGCAGCGGCAATAACGACATGGTGGTTTGGAAAGTTTTATCCACCGGCAATCTTGATACCACATTCAATGCTGTTGGCTTCGTGGTTTTTGACGTCTCTGATATTGTTGGCGGTGGCACCAATGATATTGGCGAAGATATCATCATTGACTCTCAAGGTCGCATTGTTGTTACCGGTAGCGGTAACGAAGACATGTGCATTTGGCGTTACAATCAGGATGGCAGCCTTGACCAAGACTTTAACACCGACGGCTTCTTCTCTCACGATTCAGCGGCGGGAGGCTTTGATATTGATTCGGGCACCAGTGTTGTTGAGGGTGCGTCCAATCAACTCTATATCGGTGGTTTTTCTGAAAATAATTCGGGCAATTTCGATGCCACCTTTTGGCGATTAAAGTAATATTAGATATTTACCCCATTTGCCTGGGTTTCATCTGTTTGCACTACGGCTTGCTCCACCAACCACACAAGGTTATGAATTCACTCTTCATTTCGAGGAGGTAAAAAATGACCGGTCGGATCCTAGTGTTTCTTTGTGCTTGTGTTTTTCTTTCTTGCACCGCCCAAGAAGATAAAAAACTCTCCAGCAAACAATTTTTAGAAAATTCCAATTCACAGTTGATGGAAGAATCCCATTCGGCCAGTTTAGCCAGCTGGATCCAAGCCAACTTTATCACACCAGATACGACCCAGATTGCCGCCGAATACAATGCCAGGTACTCAAAACTTGCGACCAACCTGGCGATGGATTCGAAAAACTACACGGGCAAAACCGACGACGAATCACGAATGCTCGAACTGATGCTAAAAGTTTTGACGGTGCCAGCGCCTCGCGATGAAAAACTAAATAAAAAATTATCGAATCTTCAATCGGAACTATCCAGCATGTACGGCAGTGGCAAGTACTGCAAAACTCCAGACTCCTGTCAGTCCCTAGGAGATTTGGAAAAAGTCATCAAGAAATCCCGTGATCCCAAACAATTGCAAGAAGCTTGGGAAGGCTGGCGAACTGTCGCGGTCGATATGAAACCCAAATACATTGAAACTGTTGAGCTCGGAAACCAGGGAGCCCGTGAACTGGGCTACGTCAACATGGCCGATCTCTGGCGCTCAAACTACGATATGGCGCCCGAGGAATTCGAAAAAGAATTGGATCGCCTCTGGGGCGAGGTGAAGCCTTTCTATGAGCAACTGCATTGTTATGTGCGTTCGCAATTGAACAAAGAGTATGGCGATGAAGTGGTGCCAATGGACCAAGCCATCCCCGCCCATCTCCTTGGCAACATGTGGGCGCAAGCCTGGGACAACATTATTGATATTGTTGGCATAGATGGCAATAAATCCACTGACATTACCAAGCTTCTTGAAAAAGCAGAATATGATTCGACGAAGATGGTGAAAACAGCCGAAAACTTTTTTGTTTCATTGGGAATGCCAAAGTTACCAGATACTTTTTACGAGCGCTCACTTTTTGATAAACCCAAAGACCGCGATGTGGTTTGCCACGCCAGTGCTTGGCACATGGACTTGAAAGATGACGTACGCATCAAAATGTGTATTGAAATTAACGAAGATTCTTTCCGTACCATTCACCACGAATTGGGGCACATTTATTATTACTTGGCCTATAAAGGTCTGCCGGCAATTTACCAGAGCAGTGCCAACGATGGCTTTCATGAAGCCTTGGGTGACACCATTGAACTTTCCATTACCGGCAAGTATCTTAGTGATATCAATCTTCTTGAAAAGCCAACTAGCGATGACAATGCCAATAGCACATTGTTGAGAATGGCACTTGGAAAAGTCGCGTTTTTACCTTTCGGCTTGATGATCGATAAATGGCGTTGGCAAGTCTTTGATGGTCGCACCAAGCCTGCTGATTACAATCGCGATTGGTGGAAACTGCGAGAGCAGTATCAAGGCGTTCGCACTCCGAGCCGACGCCCCGACGACGCCTTCGATCCCGGAGCAAAATACCACATTCCGGCCTACACCCCTTACTCTCGTTATTTCTTAGCACATATTTTACAGTTCCAGTTCCATCGAGCTTTATGCGAAGAGGCGGGACACCAAGGTCCACTTCATGAATGTTCTATTTTTGGAAGCAAGAAAGCCGGCGGAAAACTTTGGAATATGATGAAAATGGGAATTTCGCGCCCCTGGCCTGAAGCTTTAGAAGCCGTCACAGGATCGCCGAAAATGGATGCCACAGCTCTTCGTGATTACTTCAAACCTCTTGAAGGATGGCTGAAAGAAAAAAATCAAGGCCTCCAATGTGGTTGGTGATTCTGCTTTAAGCATTTTGGACTAAAGTCAGTTTTTTCGGTCCTGAACAACTGTGTTTATGACCGGAATCAACTGACTCGAGTTGACGTCCTCTTCATGCACAGAGTCTACTAGAGACTCGTGAAATCAATTACAAGAATTTTTCTATTATGTTCTCTCCTGTTGCTCGCTCACTGCACGACAACACCACCCGAGAAAAAGCCGAAAGTTTTATTACCAAAAAGTCAGTCCAGTTATTCCAACCGCGACTATCGATCCAACCAATACAACGATATCGACGTCAACGCGTTACTTGAAGAGCTGCATATGGATCACCCTATGAGTCGTTTGGGTTTTGAGGAAAAATCCTTCAACACTTGTAAAGTTGAATCAAATCGATCTCCCAAACCCCTTTGCCAACAGCTTTATGTGGCCCGCCTGAATTTTCAAGTGATGTGTCGCAATTCGACAGGCACAGTTGAGCGGGTCACGCTAACTCCTCTCAACAGCACCAAACTGCGTTGGAAAAAAGGTTCAAAAAGAGGTTTCACCTCGACAAACTCCAGCGGCTTTGGACGCCTTGGCTTTGTCACCAGTTACCCTTCAATCAACGGTCATCTTTACCTGTATCTGGGGTCGAAGATTGCCCGCAAAAGATTTCGCGACCAATGGAAACTGATTCTCCCGCAAAGTTGGTGTTTGGCCCAGTAGACTTTCAAAGAGTCTAAGTCCTGTCTTTAATTGAGACCTTGGGTGGGCACGCTTCAAATCGATACACAGACTGCATCAACCGGGAACACTTCTTAAGGCCTGAATAGTGAATCTGATTATTCTTTCCACGATTTTTTAAAG
>CAZPOV010000017.1:0-71115 GCA_964588335.1 uncultured Pseudobdellovibrionaceae bacterium
CGCACCGACCGTCGCAGGCCGCCAGTGATTTCCAGTGGAGACAGAGTCTTTATACTGCGGTCTAAGAGTTGACGACCATTGCGCGTAAAAATCTTATGTTTCCCTAGAATCTCTAGATCATAACCGGAACTGGTGCGAGTCAGAACAGCACCACCACCAACACTTTCACCAGAGTAATCAGCATGATCGGCACTTGATACCAGCAGCTGACCATTGCGCGGCCCCACCAACTCATACTCGTAAGTTCGCGCCACTTGATGACCAACGGCCGTCATCGAACAGTCGTTTTCGCTGTAATCCAGATCGATCTGTCCACTGGCCACAACTTTTCCACGATAGCCCGTGCAATCACTAAAGGTTGAAGACTTCAATCCCTCATCACAAACTTTCAGAACAGGACGAATGCAGCCCGCGGCATAGGCTTTCGGGAATAAAATCTCATCCATCATTTCTGGATAGGATTTTTGACTGTTTACCGAATAGGACTCCCCTTCTTGATCATCGAGAATTGCACTCATCGTTGTTACGGCATCCTCAACGGAGGTTGAGAGTGATTCATCCGTCGTCGAGGCGACATTGTCACGCATTCCACAGTTAACGACCAGTAAACCTGACAGAACTAAGACCATCCATTGCTTCATTGTATTCTCCTTGTAAAAAGTATTCCTGTTACAGAGGGAAAACGCTGACAATGACAAAAAGTTGCGGATCAAAATAAAATTTTAAATAGCTGAAATCACTTATGTATTTTATGGCCATCTGAAAATTTTGGGATTTATCAGAAATCGGTCTCAGACTGGGGCACCAGTATCGCGCGCACCGGCGACGCATCGGCCGCTTTCAGGCGCAGAGGCAAGGCGCTTAAATGATAAAGACCATCTGGAGTGTCCTTGAGAACCACCCCTTCAAGAATTGCCATATTGTGTTTATGAATTTTTTTATGGGCCAGCAACTCTTTACAGTCAAACAAATCCACAGAAGGCGTATCAATCCCAATCAACAAAACCTGTTTTTCGGCTAAGGTATCCACCAGGTCTTCCGAAAGTGCTGAAAAATCATTATTCCAATTTTCAGGATCAGGAAAGCTTAATGTTTTCAATAAAACTCGTGGCGCCTCAATGTTTTGGGTTTGCAAATCCTGCCATTGAATTCGTTGTCCTTTCGGAGTCCGAACCGATATCACTTGGCAAGGGCCCCAGTAATAGTGCAAAGAGCGTTCAGCAATCCCCTCACTTTGTGCCGCATAGTGATTGGGCGCATCGGTGTGAGCTCCCAGATGCAAAGTTGTGGTCATTTTCGACAGTCCCAAATGATCGCCGCCGTCGGTATCCATCAGAACCTCGCGACTGTAAGGGGTGTCGCCGGGCCACACCCCAATGGTCTCAGAAATCAGAGGGCTTATGTCGATCAACTTCATTCCATTCCTTTAACAAAGTCTAAAACTTCATCCACGTGCCCAGGAACTTTGACTTTTCGCCATTCTTTGACCAACTTGCCAGTTTCGTCGATCACAAATGTGCTACGGACAATACCCATCATTTTTTTACCATACATATTCTTTTCTTTAATCACATCGAAGATCTGGCAAAGTGTTTCATCTTCATCACTGATCAATTCAAACGGAAATTTGTATTTTTCTTTGAACTTTTCATGGGATTTCAGTGAATCTCGAGAAACACCAAAGATCTCAGCGCCCTGGCGTTTAAATTTCTTATAATTATCGCGAAACGCCTCGCCCTCTTTGGTACAGCCAGGTGTACTGTCTTTTGGATAAAAATAGAGAATGACTTTTTTGCCCTTGAGCTTGGTCATTTGAACTTGGGTGTCGCTTGTTGCAGGAAGCTTGAAGGCCGGGACTTTCTTTCCGACTGTCGCTGTTTTCAGAGCCATGGCTACTCTCCTTTATGGTCCGTTTTCGGCGATTATACGACCATTCCCAAGCTTTAGAACTGTTGACGGGCCGCTTCTTTTGCCTATACTGGTAGCGAGCATGCAAAAATACCATCTCCCTGCCCCTGTGGCCCCTTGGATTGATCAAAAATTGAAAGCTTTGGGTTTCCAACTCAATCAGAGCCAGAGTCTTGCTGAAAGCATCCTGAATGTTTCCAATGATTACCAAGAAGTGGCCTCAACAACGCCTTGGACCGATCGCAACACCTATGCCGCCTACCTGGCCTACTTTTTGCCATTGAACTTTATCCGAACCCTGAAGGTGATGGATGAGGCCAAACGCTGGGGTTTTTTTGACACCATAAAGGAAGTGGTCGATTACGGTTGTGGCCCCGGTACCACCACAAAGGCGTTACTTCTTGATGGTGATATCAATATCCGTCGGTTTCACGGTGTTGATCTTTATGACGACCTCAAATTGCTTTACATGGACACTTTAGGAGCTCAAGCAAGCCTTAGCTTCGGACGACAGATGCCGAAAGTGAAAGGCGAAGGAAGCTTGCTCGTCGCTTCTTATGCCCTCAATGAGACCAAAGACATTCCAGCCTGGCTTTTTGACTTTGAAAAAGTCATGATCTTAGAGCCTTCAACCAAACAAGCTTTTCCCAAACTCTTACAAATACGCCAAAAACTTTTAGACAATGGCTATGACATTGTCGCGCCTTGTCCTCACGTTCACACCTGCCCGCTATCAACTTCAAAAAAGGATTGGTGCCATGATCGGGTTTATTGGCAGCAGCCCGAGTGGTTCCAAAAACTTGAAAACAGCCTGCCCATTAAAAACCACTCTCTGACTTTCTCCTATTTGCTGGCTAGTCGGACACCGCACCCGCAACCCAATTTTGGACGCATTGTTGGCGATGCTCAAATTGAAAAAGGCAAAACCCGCTGGATGATCTGTCAGGGACCAGAACGGGAATTTCTTAGCTTCCTCAAGCGACAAGGCAAGGCTCCACTGATTTATCGCGGCGACCGCGTGCAATTGAGTGAATTTGAAAAACGTGGCGATGACATTCGATTTGAACTCAAGAATTTTAAAAAACTAGAATAGCCGACGCAGGTGATGCTGTGAGTGCGATTATACCTGCGTGTATTCAAGACTGGCCGGTGTCATACCGGTGGCATCTTTGCGCTTCTTAATTTGAATAGCCACCAACCCGGCACCCGCCATGATCAGCAAAGCAATGGCTCCGATGGATAATAACGACCCATTGTTTTCAACCGGTTGAACCGCCGCTTGCTGAGGTGGTGGAATCGGAGCTTCTTCAACACCGTCTTCTGGAAACGGTTCGATGTCTGGCACCGGCTCGGGCTCAAGTGTGGGATCTGGGCCACCGACTTGGGCTTCCGGCAGAGGCGGCTCAGGTGGCAGTTCGGTTTCCTGAAAGGGGTCATTGACAGTCCCGGCACTCATCGGATCATCTTCAATGGGATCCGATGGAGGATACTCTTCAGGACTGGTGGTATCAGCGATTTCCAGCTGAGGTTTACTTTCATTACCAGTCCAATACTTCAATTCCATTCCCGAAGGTAAAATGGTTTTTGAATCCACCTGAGGATTGATCGCCCAAATCTCCTTCCAACCTTCAGAAAAGCCAAGAAGCTTGGTACCAAGGCGACGCATATTATCGGCATTCTTGGTCTTGTAAAACTGTGGCGGCAATCCAATATCATCGTAGTAAAACTTTAGATTGGTGCGGTCATCCGATCGGTTGGGAGAGTTGTAATAAACTTTATCACCCGGATCGATGCCTTTTTCTAAATGAACGTTGTCAGCCAACATTTCTTTGGATCGGTCTTCATTGTAAATTTTCTGGCTGATACTTCCCAAAGTGTCATCAGGTCTTGCGATGTAAACCGCGTTCATTAAGCGCTCGTTGCGATAAAAGGGATCGGTCTTTATTTTTACAACTGGAACCCAATTCTGTTCATCAGGCATTTCACCATCATCCAATGGCACAATTGGATCGGCCATACCCAGGTCATCTTGTGGAATGGTAGGCTCTATGGGATCCGGCAGGTCCATTAACTCTTGAGTCTCACTGGTGATCAACGGACCGTTGGATGGAGGCAATGGTCCTCCCATGCTCTGACCTGGAGGAACAGTTTCAGACCCTGGAGGCGGGTTGCTACCGATAACCTCTTCAGGGAATTGCGGCTTGGCGTTTTCGGTGATGGGATAGTCCTCGCCCTGTTTATTTAATTCTTTAGCTAAAGACTCTTCACTTTGTGCAAATGGGTCTTTCTCCCCGCCTTGCTCCAATTCATTGAATTCATCAAACTCATTAAATTCATCAAACTCGTTTTCGGCAACCTGACCCCCATCAGAAAATTCTTCGTCACTGAAATCTTCGTCAGAAAAATCCTCATCGGCGAACTCATCATCAAAACCTTCATCAGAAAACTCGTCATCAAACTCACCGCCTTCGTTGAACTCCTCATCCAGCTCAGCGAGGCTATCATCGCCTTCATCCACCACATCTAAAAGATCCTCTTCCGCAAAATCATCAAGACCTTCAATATCATCAGCTAAGGGATCCGAGTCTCCTCCCATGGATTCCAGTTCTTCTTCTAAAACCGAAACGTCCTCGTCTTCGCTGGAGGTACAAGAGATTTGACTCAGTGGTAGAGCAACAAACAAAACAAAAAAGATAAAATATCGGAGTGGCGAACGAAAAGTCATAGGCTATTTTATCTATATATGCGCCATCGAACACGCATTTCCTGAAGGGACTAGACTTTGATGGCGGGGACTAAGGTCTATGTGCTCCGGATTTTCTCAAAAAACTGATCAACGCCATCAATCGGATTGCACTGCCCGGCCTCGATCTGTTGCTGAAACTTTTCAAAGGCGACCTTCATTGGACCGTCTTGCAGCAAACGTTTTTTGAACTCCGACTGCAGCAATGATTGAAACCAAAACAACGCCACATCCTTGCGCGCACTAAAATCAAAGCTTTTAAAGATCTCATGATAGTGATCAAGAATTTCAGGAACTCCCGTGCCTTTTAAGCCTGAAGCTGAAAAAACTTTGACGTCCGAGCCACGCATAATTTTTAGGGCGGCAAGATACTGTTGGCGAGTGGTGTTAACAAGGTCACGATCACGGTCGGCCTTATTGACGACAATCAAATCCACATACTCCAAGATTCCCTTTTTTATTCCCTGCAGTTCATCTCCAGCCCCTGGCTGAGAGATTAAGGTAAAAATGTCCACCATTCGACTTAAATCAATTTCCGACTGTCCGACTCCCACCGACTCCACCAAAATCCACTGGTACCCAGCGGCTTCGCACAATTGAATGACGCCAGGCAAACTGGAAGTGACTCCTCCCAGATGACCCCGGGTGGGCGACGGACGTACAAAGGCCTCTTGCTTCCGACTGAGCTCCTCCATGCGCGTTTTATCTCCAAGGATGCTGCCGCCGGTAACCTGACTTGAAGGATCCACAGCCAGAACCGCCACTCGATAACCTTGGTTGACCAGTTCCAATCCTAACTTTTCAATGAAGGTACTTTTACCGACGCCGGGAGGTCCCGAAAACCCCAAACGGAAGGTTTGCGAATCAAGCTTGGGAAGGCTGTTTAGAATCTCTTTTCCTGCATCCCAATCATCGGTTCTTTGACTCTCAAGCAAGGTGATGGCTTTGGCGAGTGTTGTGGTATTACCACTGGTGAGGCCCTTGACCCATTCGGCAGTCTGCACAATCAACCCTCTAACAGTTTCAAAAGTTCTAAAACAGCTTCTGATATAACAGTTCCTGGTCCAAACACCGCAGCGGCCCCCAAGTCTTGCAATTTCTTATAGTCTTGCGGAGGAACAACGCCGCCCACAACCACCAACATATCATCCCGCTGCAAACGCTTGAGCTCTTTTCTGACAGCCGGCACCAGGTGTAAATGACCTGCAGCCAGACTCGAGACTCCCAAAATGTGAACATCATTTTCAACCGCTTGTTTGGCCGATTCTTCAGGGGTTTGGAATAAGGGACCGATATCAACATCAAAACCTAAATCGGCAAAGGCTGTGGCCACCACTTTTTGACCTCGATCATGACCATCTTGCCCCATCTTGGCGAGCAGAATTCGCGGCGGTCGCCCTGTTTCTTTGGTGAACGATTGAACTTTTTCTCGGGCCTTTTTGAAACTTTCCACGTCATCTTTCATTTCAGATTGATAAACTCCCGTTAAGCTTTGAACCTTGGCCTGGTGCCGACCAAAGACTTTTTCCATCGCCAAACTCATTTCACCGAGAGTGGCTTGTGCTCGCGCACACTCAACACAGGCTTGCAATAAATTGTCTCCTGACTCGGCAGCGGCGGTCAAACGCTTTAAACTGGTTTCCACACGCTGAGGATCCCGCTTGTCTTTTAACAGTTTCAATTGCTTGATTTGCTTGTCTCGGACATCTTGATTATCAACCTGCAACACCGGGATCGATTCGTTGTTGGGGTTCGGATAGCAGTTCACTCCGACCACAGGTTGGGCTTTCGAATCAATACGAGCCTGAGTTCGAGCTGCAGCCTCTTCAATTTTTAACTTTGGCAGTCCTTGCTCAATGGCTTTCGACATTCCACCCAGTTCATCAATTTCGGCAATGTGTTTTTTGGCCTTGGCGATAATTTCAGAAGTTAAATTTTCTATAAAATAACTCCCTCCAAAAGGATCAATAAAGTCACACAATCCAACTTCGTTTTGCAAAAACAATTGGGTGTTCCGAGCTATCCTGGCACTGAAGTCAGTTGGCAGAGCCAACGCCTCATCCAGTGAGTTGGTATGCAAGGACTGAGTTCCACCGAAAGTTGCTGCCATCGCCTCAATGCAAGTTCGAGTCACATTGTTAAAAACATCTTTGGCCGTTAAACTCCAACCAGAGGTCTGACAATGGGTCCGCAAACACGACGATTTCGACGACTGAGGCTTAAAAGGTTGCATGAGCTCATGCCACAAGTTGCGGGCTGCCCGCAACTTGGCCACCTCAAGGTAAAAATTCATTCCCATAGCAAAGAAAAAGGAAAGACGTGGTGCAAAGCGATCCACTTCTAAACCCGCAGCCACACCGGTTTTTACATATTCAATTCCGTCAGCCAAGGTGTAAGCCAACTCGAGATCGGGCGTCGCCCCGGCCTCTTGCATGTGGTACCCGGAAATACTGATCGAATTGAATTTTGGCATATACTCAGAGGTGTATTTGAAAATATCAGCGATGATTCGCATCGAATGTTCAGGCGGATAGATGTAGGTGTTTCGCACCATAAACTCTTTCAGAATATCATTTTGGATGGTTCCAGAAAGATCTTTTTGAGCCACGCCTTGTTCTTCAGCAGCGACAATGTAGAGCGCTAACACCGGCAAAACGGCACCGTTCATTGTCATCGAAACACTCATTTTATCGAGAGGAATACCCTGAAACAGGGTTCTCATATCCATGATCGAATCAACCGCCACTCCGGCCATACCGACGTCGGCTTGCACACGTTCGTGGTCCGAGTCATAGCCTCGGTGTGTGGCTAAATCAAAAGCCACGGATAAGCCTTTTTGGCCGGCTGCCAAATTGCGACGATAAAAAGCATTGCTATCTTCGGCGGTAGAGAATCCGGCGTACTGCCGAACTGTCCAGGGCCGAGTGCTGTACATGCTGGGATAAGGACCACGTAAAAAAGGCGCAAAGCCTGGCAACGATTCCTTAGCTTGAAAAGCCTGACAATCGTCTTTTTGATAATAACTTTTGTAGTTAAGCCCCTCTGGAGAAACCCAAGTCGTGACTTTTGGCTCTGCAACCGGTGCCGCTGGCTGCCAAGCCATTTGAGAAAAATCCATTTTAGCCATCACTGGTCCTCCAACGCTAAGAAAATCTTTTCGTACACATAGGGAAGATTGACTTTCATATCGATGCTATAATCAAACCCTGGGATAATGCGCGTGCCCACCCAAAGTTTCACGGACACTTTCGACTTTGCAAGTGACTCTAAAAGACCTTTTACGAATTCCCCTTCGGGGTCTGACGCAACAATCGCCACCACCGGCCCATGAATCTCTTTTAAATCTTTCACTCTCTTGGCTTTCAATCCCCCCAGGGCTAGCGCTTTTGTTACATTTTTTAATTTCGCAATAGACTGTGGACCATCTTCCACCAAAATCGGAATTTCTGGAGCTTGGCCTCGAGCTTCTCTTAATCGATCAGCACGATACTGCCAACTTTCAAAATAGCGAGCCAAACCAACGGGTACAAATCGGGCCACATCGCAAAGAGTTTGCGTCTCCCCTTCCGTGTACTGGCGCACCCACCAATCTTCGACATTGAAACATTGACTCTCTGTCGGTAATGGGCTCTCAGCACTGAGCGACTCACTCAAAGGATAATCGTTGACGCCGGTGATCACCCAGTCTCCAGCGGCAAAAGCCGCTTCTTGTAGTTTGGCTTCCACTTCAATCTGATCAAGAAGCCATCCCGAGCGCAACACCGACCGAAGACCCTCTTTGTTTTCAATTTCAACAAAAAACTGCCAAGCTTTCTCAATCATCTGCTGTTCCAAATCCTGCACCGTGTAGCTACCGAGTAAGGGATCGTTGACCTGGCCAAGAAAAGATTCCAATTCAAGAACCTCAGCAATATTTCTAGAGGTTCGAAAGCCCTGACGATTTTTCTTTAAAAATATGTCATAGGGGTACGCCACCACACCATCAGCGCCCGCCATTTTGGCGGCGGCTGTGATCGATGTCATTCTTAAAATATTATTCCAAGGTTCACGACTCCCAAGGTAACGGGCTGCAGGTGTGGCAAACACAGGAAACGAAGAGGCTTCAAATTTATAGAGCTCAGCCAGTCGAGCCAATAAACTTTGCAAGGCCCGCAGTTTAGACACTCCGTTGATAAGATGAGGCTTCATTGCCACTTCAAAAGAGAGACTTTGCAAAATCTCTTGATGACTTTGCTGCCCTTCATAGTCGTTAAGAAGTTGAACCATTGAAGCCATTAAAATAGCCAACTGCTGAACGTCATTGGCACCACAAAGAGAATAGGGCTGACTGGTCAGGCGAAACAAAGCACACTCTTGATCGAAGGCGGCTGCAAAATGCTGTGAATCAATTTCCGCTTTAAACAATTTTGCTTTCCATAACCCCAAACTATAAGGGTCAATACCAGCGTTCATTCGAAAACAGCGCTTTTCTGTTAACAGAGCTTTTTTAAAGCCCGTCAGCCCCGGACTCGCAATCAGATAAATAAACGCATTTTTTGTCGAAAGCTTATCCGGCCATTCATCATTGATCCAAACACCACAGCCAGGATTAGCAATAAATTCATCATCAAAAATCTCATCTTGATATGGTGTTATATTGTAAAAAACATGGGGTTGTGAACGCCATTGGCTTTTTACTTTCGAATTGTCGGCTGTCGACAGCGGTTCGATCTCAAGTTGAGAGAACATATTATGGCAGTTGCTTAAGTTCTGCTTTTGATATAGTTCCGCGGTCGCTTTTTCCCAAGCCTCTATATTAGCCATCCCACCTCCAAAGCCATGGTTCTACCAAAACCTGACCAGAAAAGAACTCTTGCGCCGCTTCACGGCACCTCTCCAAGTGGCCCAAAAAGGGGCTTTCAGGCGGATCACCAATGAATTTTGATTTAATTTTTTTAGCAAATTGACGATAGGAACTGTGCAACCATTGATTGATAACTTGAAAGGCAACTTGGCAACCATGAATCCAACCGGAACCATCGCTCATTTGATAACCAGCAGTCCTCTCAGATCTCAAATTGAGATGTCGAATTGGGAGTTTTTTCCTGGTGTTCTAATGCTTCTTTTTCTCGGCGCTGGACTGTCACACTTGTACAATCAAAAAAAACACAAGCGCGGCTATGCTAACACCCAACGCTCCGAACGATACCGTATGTCTTTGCCTCTAGTAATCAACACGCCGGTGACACAAGAGTTTTCGGTCCGTACATTTGATGTTTCGTTAACAGGCGCGTTTTTACCCTATGACGACCTAAAAAATAGCATGGCTTTCACCAGTTTGGTTGGTAAACGTTCGGGCATTAAAGTGGGCGACTTGGTCGACATCAAAGTTTATATCGGTCGTTTTTCTCAGTTCAACTGTCAAGCCCGAGTGATTCGCTATAACTTTTCGGATAATAATTTACCCCCAAAAGGCATTGGAATTGAATTTGTCAATCTGAGTAAAAAGAATAAAAAGCTTCTGCAAAATCTTATTCTTCAGCAGAAGCAAGAGCAGGACGTCGCTTAAAGGGATTCCCAAAGATTTCTTAAACCCTCTCGCACATCATGGATGGTTTGCCCACCCCTTTCTAAAAGAGTTGCGTCTTCTTCTTCGCCCAAGGCGCAATCTTGTGCAGCGCCTTGAACCCCAGAAAACCTCTTTTCTGGAAAGGTCGGAGGAAAGCCACAGTGAGTGCTGCGGGGTCCGTCAGTGAACTCCTCATAAATTTCAATCATGGTCTGCCTAGACGTCGCCTCAGGGTCCTCACTGTAATCAGGAACCGTGAACAGGCGATACTTATTATCTCTGAAGAAATCGTAAACATTAGGAAAGATGTTTTCATTACAAAATAGCTCACGTCCCCAGCGGCAAAAGACCTGAGTCGGATCTTCTCGACAGTCCGGCGGCGTCGGCGAACTCAAACTATCAAACAGTTCCTGACGACGGTTGACAATAAAATTCTGGACTCGCTGTCGGTGCGATTCCAAAGTGATCTTAGATAAGGCAGAAAAAACTTTTAACACGTCACCCGGATCGGCTTTGGTTTCCTTAAATGCCACGTTTTCATTGATCTCAAACAGGATCCAAGCAAACGAGGCCGAACCACAAACATCGTTGGCATCCAACGGCAAATTGCCTCTTCTTAGTAAATGGATAAATATTTTTGGAGCCATACAATCGAGTATCTGTTGTTGACTGGCATCACTTCCACAGGCGCGCCGAATGATCCAATCATTATCGGCAAGAACTTCTGGCTTCTTGTTCACCAAAAAGTCTAAAATAAGGGGACGAAAATGAATCTCAGCTCGTCGCAATTCCGAATCGCCCGGACTGGTTTCAATGCCATCGGCATAGCCATTGCGATGCTCTCGATCAAACATATAAAATATCGCCTGCAAATAAGACAGAATAGAAACTGTTGTTCGTATCTCACTGAGATCATAGGGTTTCTCGCGAATCACACCGGCTCGTGCCGCCACTTCTAAAGAACGAAGAAAAACCGTTTTCTCTAAGCTGCTCGCTTCGCGCCAATAGTTGGCTATTGTCGATAGGTGTCCAAAGTAGGTTAAGAAATTCTCTCTCAAAAACTGGCGAACGCAATTGGCATCAATAACCTGGTAGCCATGGACTCCTGTCACATCACGTGCACACTGGTTTGTTTTTGGCAGATCTTCATAAATCCAATCAGCCAGTTGACCAGCAGACATGGCCACCGACAGATACTCAAAGCCCTCATAAAAATCCAACTGATTATCGGAATTCTTCTGGGTCGAAAAATTGTTGGTTTCACGAAAAGCTCGAAAACCAGAATCATCGACCCGAGAGTCCATGAACGCCATCTCGACACCAAGAATTCGTATGGATTCGTAAATCTCTTGGGCCTGCTGATCGGTCACACTGTAGCGCAAGGGGTTGGTCTCATTCACATTGAACGGCTTCATGAAAAGCTCAACCAAAAGCGAAATAGAATTTGAGACCGTCAGCTCCTGGTAGGAAAAGTGGGTGATATCCCGGCTGTACTGAATACGGTTATTGCTGTCCCACTGGTGAGCACTCAACTCTTTACCGTCTTCATGTTTACGGAACATTTCATACCACTCATCGAGATACGGCGAATTCGGCAGATTGTCCTGATAATTAAGAAGAGAAACTGTATCATCATCAGTATTGGCGAACAAAGTGTTAACAATCTGTTGTCGGCGCACCCATTTGTTTAAGCGACTTCGAATATATTGGACTTTCTCCATTGTGAAAGCCGAATCATCCGGCCCTCCTGGATTCAGCCATTTTCGTGAGAAACCTCGAATAAAATAACTTAAAGTTCCTGCCGTTAAATTACCATTCATTATTTCTGCATCTTCCAAGGACAGCAGCACATCCCGTAGTCGGTCCATAGACAGGGACTGATTGGGCTGAGACCGGATGGCATAGGTCAGCACAGCCTCACCGGAATTGTAAATATCATTCAGTGCACGCAGCCCCACTCCTTTAAAAACACTCGAATCTTTTAACTGCGCTGGTACGCGAGTGATGAAACTTAATAAAGTACCGACGTTGTTAAAAACACCTTCCTCGGATTCATCTTGTAAGAAATAATCGAAACGGGTCAGTGACTCGTAAGTCAACACAGCCTGTCGCGTAAAAAGACTGAGATTGCCTCGCTTTAAGGTTTCACCATTTTCATAAACCACCATATTTTTAAAAGTTTGAATCAAGTTCAAATATTTTAAATAGCTAGCAGCATCACTTCCAAATAACTCCTGAAATAAGAATTCTGAAATTTCAACGATATTAAGGTTTCGGCGTCCCTGATAAGCATCCAGACCAGATAAAACCGTGCCGATCTCGTGCTTCAGGGCTTCAAAGGCTTCATCAAACTGCCGGTAGCCGTCTTCGTCCCGAGGCAAGGGCTGTATGCGCAACCAAGTCTTCCGATGCGGTAAGAGATTTTTTAATCCATTGGTAACCAATGGCAACAGCTCTTGAATTGTTCTTAATTCCTGCTTCGAAATTGTCTCTTTGTCGCCACCAATTAAAAAGGCCTTCAATCGTATATAACCGCGAATGCGATCGGCTGTGATTTGAACCTCTGGATGAAACCTCTTGATCAGCTGTTCAATGTTCTCGGCTGAGAAATCATTGGATTCGACCCGACCACTCTTGGTGTATGTCACAAAAGACTCGAGGGCCTCACTATAACAATTCGAGAACTCGTTAATCTTGCCAGTAGTCAGATCCTCGACCTCTTGTCTGGAGAAATAATCGGCCATGGTCTGATTGACTCGACCGACACAAGAGCCAATTTGCCCACTGTATTCAATTTCTGTCTCCTTTTTCTTTTCTCCAAAAAAGTAAGAACAGTGAACGACGGCCAAACAAAAGCTTGAAAGTAAAATGAGGCGAATGACTTTTAAGGATCGCTTAGAAAGCATAATGGCCTCCAACAAAACAGCGATCGTTGTTCTGATAAGTACTCATATAGTCGGAGCCGATGATAAACTCCTCAGATCCGCCAAAAAAATCACATCGATTAAATAACTCAAGACCTTTTGAAATCGACCATCGAATATCGGAACTCAGCCAAATGTTATCGTTGTTGATACTTTGAGTATAAGCTAAAGAGGCATTCACACGATAAAGGCTTTGGGTTTTAAAAAGCAAGCCTTCCCATTTCAACTGCATGGCTTCTTCAAAACGATTGCGTCCCAAAAAGGTCGAAATCTGTGAGCTAGCGAAGGTTCCACCAATTTTTGTTGGTTGGCGGTCAACCTTGATATATCCAAACCAAACTTTCTGAGTCGGACTGATTCGAAACAACTGTGTCGCCGAAAAAATGTTCTGATCAGGAAGTATTGGGAAAGTCGTACCGGCGGGAATATCGTAGTCTATATTGCCTTCATAAATCCAAGATAAGACAGTTTTATAATTATTAAAGTTCCAACCGATATCGACACCGGCGACTTGGTGAGTTGCGACTCTTGGCAGAACGGTGATGTCGCCATTGAAAGTGGTTAAATTCAAAGCTCCTTCGAAGGGTAAAAGCAACTCGTTGCGGGGTTTGTTTAGATAAAAACTGTTAAACAACCAACCCCTTTTATTGATGGGGGTTCCCAATAAAAAACCCCATGATTTTTGGCTGATCACTTCCCTGGTTTTTGGCACATCAATGTCGTAGGTCAGTTCGGCTTTTTCATCATTCAAGTTTATGACTTCAACAGGTTCATTGAACCAAGGATTACTGGAAGTGATTTTACCATTACTCAACTCATAGGAAGGGCCTTGCGTTGGGATATACAGAAGGGATCCAAACAGCGTCAGCTCAAAGGTTTTTTCGGCCAATGGAATACTGACGAAAACTCCCGTCAAACCTTGAGTCTCCGGCCGTGCCTCATTCCACTTGAAGATGGGCTGGGTGACGCCCAGATTCCAAAACTCATCGGCAAAAGACCAATCATACAGGGCTCGGCCGATGGTTAAATGACTTTTTCCAATGTGACCCAGGCGATAGTAGAACTGGGGCATTTTAACGTAGGAATCCGCCGTATCAGCAACCAATCCTCCGGCTCCCACATCCAACCAAAGCTGACTTGATGACCATGTATTTTGGATCAGTAAATTTACAAACCCCTGACCATTATTGGCACTACTGTTCGTAAAATAGAGATCACCCCCCACTCCCACATCAACAATGGAGCCAAATTCGGCTTGAACTGTGCTTGTTTTCAATAAAACAGCGACAAAACCAACAATAAGCAGAGCCCCGCTTCTTCGAAGCGTTTGGAATTTCTTTAAAAAACTTAATAATTTCAAAGACCTGCTCATACTACCCTAATTTAATTGCGATTTCCGTTCCATTGTAACCCCTCTAGTTTTTATTTCAGCAACGCCTGGTGATTGGGGTGTAAAAAATCTAGACAGTGAAATGTGTGAATCCATTAGAAAAACGGCTAAAGCCCCCTGTTGGCGCCGCCTCGGTACGCCGGTTAATGAAAACAGAATCACAAAAAAATGATGCTGAACAATCAAAAATCCGGGGTGTGTAAGCATTGCAGGGGGAAGTCTTTTTAAAACGAAATTAAAGGCGTGGAGGCAGGTCTGAAATGATGCTGGCGGCCCCGCGGCGGAGGTAGTCTTGCGCTCTATTATGGTCGTTGACCGTCCAGACCATCAACGGTCTTTCGTAATACAAAAGCAGCTCACGGTGGTATTCATCATCAATCAATTTGTAATGGCAGTTAATAAAGTGCGGATCCGCCAGTTTGATCCACCAGTCAAAGGCTCGCCCTCTTAAAACCTTGGGATCCCCGACAATAAAAGCTCGAGGAACGGTTGGAGCCAATTTCTTTATCCAGTGCAAAACCATAGGGTTGAAAGAAGAAATCAGGACTTTCTTGTTAACGTTAAAGTCTTTTAATGTTTTTAGAAGCTCGTAGGAAATTCCGTAACTCCACCAGCCTTTCGACTTCACTTCAATATTCAAATACTTTGGAACCTCATCGCTCTCTAATACTTCAATCAAGGTTGGAATGTTGAGTCCCGAAAGGTCCTCACTTTTGGTTTGCGAAACATCCTGCTCGACATGAAAGAAGCGCTTCAACGACCAGTCGTGTACAACGTGCAAAACACCATCACGGCTTCTTTGCACATCCAACTCAACCATTGAGCACTCCATGATCTTAGCCTGGCGAAAAGCTTCCATGGTGTTCTCTCGAATCCCCTCTTTCCAAAAGCCACGGTGTAACTGCCACTTTGGGAAGTCCATTATTTTGACCCCTCACCCGTTTGCGGCTGTAAAACTTCTTTCACTCGTTCGATGGCTTTTTTACCCGCCTTGTTAATCTTATCGGTAAGAGTGGATTTTGCTGTTGAAGCATAGACCACACTCTCATGGTCTTTTAAAAAATCAGGGTTTTCACTCAACCACCTCTTCACCCAATCAGTTTCCGGAACCCAGTTCCCATTAAAGAAACTTCCTATGTAGTTCCACCGAAGGTATTTGCGATCCGGACGATCCCACTGCAACCAGGCCGCCACTTGTTTTGAGCTATCTCTCTTTCCCTCCGACGAAAGTTGCCAACCATTGGACAAACGCACATAACCACGATTCCATGCCACCTCTCGGTTATCGTAAATTGTTAAATGGGTGGAGAGTTCGGTAAAACCAATACTGTCTTCCGGAAAATTGGCTTCAAGGTAGGTCGGTTCAATCCAATCTAAAAACGGCCCCTTGGGCTTAATAACACCTTCGCTGATAGTGACCTTGACACGAGCCTCAGCATTCTCCTGACTGTTTCCCTTCACCTTAAGAAATTTCAAATCATAATACTCCGACTGCAACTCTTCGGTGGCCAGCATTGCTGACCATTGCGGCAATTGCCTGGGAGCCCAATTGAACTTTCCGTAAATACGCAACTCGGTGGGCTGAGAATTTAAAATCAATTTGTAGATCCGAGGATGAAGTTGAATTTTATGGATGGCAATTCGCCCTGAGGTTTGACCATCTTGTTGCTGATTGATTCGGATCTCTCCTTCAAACAGTCCCCCATCCAGCTCCATTTTTCCTATCAAAGCTTGGGTGTTTTTCTTGACCCTGGAAAACTCAAATGGAATTTTTTTGACCTTTTGAATATCGCGCAAGTTATTGTTAGAAAAAATAAATTCAGAGTTTTCTAAAAAGCCGCTTCCTCTCCAATCCCCATCAACATACAACAATTGACCCGAAAGGATACCATAGCTTGAAAAGACTCCAGACAGCGCCAAATCACGTTTATTTTCAAAGACTTTATCAAGAACAACGTTGCGCACCTGCATGTCTAATTTTTCAATTCTATTGAAAGTGGATTCAAACTCTTTAATTTGAATTTCACCATAAGGCCCATCAATTTGACAGTTCCCTAAAGACACTTTTTTTTGTAATATTTTTTGCCAAGACCCATTGGCTTCAAATTCACAATTGGCCCAAAGGTAACTGAATTCAACGTCTCCCAGAAAAGCACTGGTCACAGCAGACAGCGGAATCCGACGCAACCGACCCGTCACATGGGTGCTCAAGTCGGCGTCATTTTCGATTCTTACCTGTGCCAATAAATCACCCTCTCGAACCGAACTCTCTGTCCGCAAGTGAATTTTGTCCGGGCTTAAAAGAGCCTTCCAACGGGATTTTAAAAATGAAAGATCCCGACTGGCATAGCGAATTTTGTCGACTTCAAGCACTGCCACCCACTCTTTTTTAAGCTCTAAGCGAATTTCACCTTCAACACTCCACGGTGCTGCACCTTTGGTTTGATAGTTGACTTGAAATTCTTCGACAACAAGGTTTCTGAAGGGCGCCGTCTTAGCAATGCTTTCAATATCTGAGAACAAACGAGACACCGGCTCTTTGGGCAAAATTTTGCCAGTGCTTTTTTGCAGCCGACTCAGAAGACTTTTATCTTTGCCGTCGCCCCCACTTTCGACTGTCGATTTTGGGTCTTCCTGCAGTGAAGCCTTTGCGGAATTCTTGGGCCCCGCCTTAGCATCACTGTTGATCTCGTCTTCTTCTGGCTCGGTTTCCAAATCGCAATTTTCGGTGCCAGTCACTTCCAGATACTCTAGATCGATCCGTCCCAACTTCAATTCGCCGAATAACAAGCCCCAAGGGTCGACCCGCAACATGAGATTTTGGGCTCCAAGCTTTCGTAACGAACAGTCTTTTTCCTGCAGATCAAAACGATTCACAGTCACCGCTATCACCGGAATAAAGCCAGAGCGAAAACTGAAGGCCGCATCATCCATTTTCAGCTGATAACGTGCCGGAACCTCAATTTTTTCAAGAAGCTTTTGTTTTAGGGGGTAGTTGTGAAGAAAGACGCGGGTGAACAGCCCGACAACACACACAAGGATGAAAGAGAGAGTGAATCGAAACAAGGATTGTTTAAAATGAATGTCTTGTTTGCGCACGGGTCTTGCCGAAGGCTTCGCCACAGAACCTCTCTTTTATTCAAAAATCAACTCAAGGATTTCGTATTCCTTTTCACCTTTAGGGCTTGAGACCACAGCCACATCACCCACCTTCTTACCGATAAGACCACGGGCGATGGGAGACAAAATAGAGATCAAACCTTTTTTAACATCCGACTCGTCGACACCAACGATCTGATAGGTCACTTCGGAATCGGTATCAAAATCCAACATTTTAACCTTAGCACCAAAAACCACTGAATCGCTCTTGATCTTAGAGGGATCAACGATCTCAGCGCCGGCCAACTTGCCTTGGATGTCTTGAATTCGACCTTCGACCAGGGCTTGCTTTTCTTTGGCCGCATCGTATTCTGCGTTTTCACTCAAATCACCGTGGGAGCGAGCCTCTTCAATTTGTTTAATAACTTCGGGGCGCTGACGGTGGATCAAATCCTTGAGTTCAGCCTCAAGCATCTGTTTACCTTTTAGCGTTAGTGGTAAGGCTGTGGACATTTCCGACTCCCTTGTTTATGGTCTTGGGCAATTTCCATAATTGCAAAGAAACTTCGTTTATAGCGAAAGACTTTATTCCTAGCAATGATTTAAAGATATTATTATAGTGAAGACAGTAGTTTAGTTCGTGATCAAGGGGAAGAGGATGAAGCTCAATCCAACCAACAAAGCCATTCTCAAAAGACTGCTGGTTGGACGTAACTCTCGCCCTCTGAAGTCCATCATTCAACGGGTCGAACCGGCTGATTTAGCCTCATATCTCACTCAGTTAACGAAACTCGAAAAAAGACGCTTGATTGAGGCTTTGGTGACAGTCCACCGGGCCGGTTCGGTGCTGGTGCAGATTCCAGACTCCCAGTTACAAGGCCTTCTTGAAGATATTGATGATGAAAAAATGGCCAGAATCTTGAAGCATAGCTCCATAAGTGAGGGCTCCCATTTGCTGCAGTTCGTTGACCACGCCCGTCATAACCCCCTTCTGGTCAACCTTTCAGAGGATAAAAAAGAAAAACTTTTGCAGTTTTTGAACTATCCCGAGGATTCTGCGGGACGCATCATGGACTCTCACTTCTTTACCCTCTCCTCAGAGTTGACCACTCAAGAGGGCCTCGAATTGATTCGGCAGAAATCAAAAGAAGAAAGCATATACTACATATACTGTGTGTCTGATGATCTCCGTCTCACCGGCGTGGTGTCCTTGCGCGATTTGGCGATTTCCGACCCCAATACCAAGATTCACGACATCGCTAAAAAAGAAATCGTGACCGTTCACCCTGACATGCCAGAGGAGCAGGTGGCCCAACTGGTGAGCCACTATGATTTTATTGCCCTACCGGTGGTCGATGATGTTGGAAAAATTCTCGGGATTATCACCGTCGACGATATTCTCGACATTATTGAAGAACAGGCCACGGCTGATATTTATGCCAGCGCCGGTTTGCAAGAGAGTGACCGCGTCTACTCCCCCATCGCTCAGAAAATATCCAGCCGCACGCCCTGGATGCTATTAAACTTAGTGCTCGCCGGAACCGCTAGTTTCGTCTTGCACATGTTTGAAGGGATTTTAGGAGAGTTGGTGATTTTGGCTGTGACCAAAAACATCGTGACCAGCACCAGCGGCAATGCCGCCATTCAATCACTGACGGTAACGACCCGAGGATTGGCTGTTAATGACTTTCAATACATAACAAAAAAATTGGTGATGCTACGGGAAACGATTGTCGGCACCACCCTCGGTCTGATCGCCGGTAGCGTCGCTGGCCTCGCCATTTACTTTTTAAAAAGCGACCTCAGTTATAGTTTTCTGGTCGGCATCGTCATGTGTTTGTCGATGATCGCGACGTCTTTTGTTGCTTGCATCACTGGGGTGGGCGTTCCAATCTTATTAAAACATTTAAACCGTGACCCAGCCGTTGGGTCCGGAGTCATCGTGACCGTTATTACCGATATCTTTGGTTTCATGTCATTCTTAGGTCTTGCTACCCTAGCGATGCCCTACTTCGGACTAAGTTAAACACTTTAATTTACAGTGAAAGTTCCATTTTGAGATAATTATAAAGCCTTTTCATGTCTAACAATCTCATGTACTCTTACAGATGAATTGTTTAACAGAAAACCCTTATGGGACATTAAGCGACGGACTTTCGATGACAGCAGAGCTTGTAGAAAAAATTCACAACGCCAATTCAATCCTCCTGACCACTCACCGCCAATGTGACGGCGACGGTCTAGGATCTGAACTTGCCATTTATCACGCTCTGAAAAAAGTCGGCAAAGATGTGCGCATTCTGAATGTTGATGGCACACCTAAAAAATACGATTACCTGAATCCCGACGAGTACATCCAATATTTTGATGGCAGTTTTGATCCGATTGGCAGACCCGACTTAGCTCTTATTTTTGATACCAATGATCGGCGTCTGATCGAGCCTTTATACGAAGAACTTGAAAAAGCCTGTAAAGATATTGTGTTTGTCGATCATCATCCCGTACTGAAAGAAGGCCCTTCTCCGACCCCCGATTCGATTATTGATATTCGTGCAGCGAGCACAGGCGAATTGGCCTACGACATCATTCAAGCTTTGCAGATTCCTTTGGATGCCAAAATAGCGCGGGCCATTTACACGAGCATCGTCTTTGACACCCAACTGTTTCGCTATGTTCGCAATTCTCCCCGCTCTCATGAAGTCAGTATCGAGCTTTTAAAGTACGAAAAAAATCCGGCCGAGGTTCATCGCTGCCTGTTTGGTAATTTTACCGCGCCTAAATTGAAGTTCATTGCGCAATCCCTTTCGAAGGTTGAATTCTTCAATGACGAGCAAATTGCCTTACTCCACATTAAAACCGAAGACCTCAACGCCATGGGCCTGGATATTGATGACAGTCGCGACTTGATCGATATGATAATGAATATTGAATCGGTGCGAGCGGCGGCGGTGTTTCGGGAAGATTCACCGAATGTGCATAAACTCAGTCTGCGTAGCAAGGGTGAATTTCCGATCTTGTCGATCGCTGAAACATTTGGTGGTGGTGGCCACCATTATGCTTCCGGTGCGCCCATGGAAGGTGACTACGCTGAGCTCTCGCAACAAGTTCTTGAAGCCATGCGAGAGCTGCTCAAAAAAGCCGACTCTTGATTTATGAATCACTGAAAATAAGGTACAATCCGTTTTTTTCTCGGAAAACTTTTGAAAAAGCCAAAATAAGCAAAAATCAAAAACGGTAAAGCTTTCAAACCACTCTGTGTCCAAACCGACAACAAAACACCGTAAAGGCCCAATGTCTCAAATAAAATAAATTGCAACACCATAGCGATCAGAACACTTTGTTTCCGGTCCTTCAGTGGCATCTTTAATATTCTATTTTTACGGAGAGCCATATAGTTTTTAAAGAAAAGCAAACCCAGTACAAACGTAATAACGCCCAAGACACTGACGATCCACTCCAAGTTTGACGATGGCAACGGGCTACGATTGACAAAAACGATCTGGCTTTGCACGTAAAAAAGCGTCATCGAGAGGCACAATCCCGCCCAAAGATATAAGGCCTGCTTGCGAGTGCTCTCCAACATTTGTTCATTTTCTGGAGTCATAGTCTCTCAATAGCACAGTCCACTGACTCTGACTGCAATTCCCATAATCCCAATGACGCAGATTCCTACAAAACGCGAGGTTCCCTCCCCGTGGGAGCCTTTTTTCTGCTAAACTAGGCGTATGGAGCAAACTTTTGAATGGTCAGAACCGGGACGAGAAAGTCTTCAGCTTAAGCTGACAATTGAAAATGGAAATATTTTGAAAGTCGCTATGCAAGCAAAAGGCTGCATGGACTTTTTGCTTCTTTGCCAAAAAATGAAGGCCAAGCTGACCGGTCCGATCGTTGACCTGTTGCCCCCTCCCGGAACCGATCACGGGTCGGTGATTTGGCGCGAATTGATTGCCCGAATTCAAGGACAATGGAAAATCCCGGTGGAGCATGAAGAGTTGTGTCATTGTCGAAAAATTTCCACTCAGCGAGTTGATCGAGCCATTGTCTTTGGAGCCCACACGGTCGACGAAATTCGCAAAAGAACCTCGGCTAACACCGGCTGTGGAACCTGCAAGCCCGACGTTGAATCAATGATTAAAAACCGATTGCAAGTGAAATGAAGGATTTTTACACATATCATTTTGATGATCTTACCGTTTACCAAACACCAACGCTTTGGAACACCTATCGCAATTACAACTACATCGTAGCAAGTGGAAATCGTGCCATTATTATCGATCCTGGCGAGAAAGAGCCCATTTTAAAAACCATTAAAGCCAACAGTTTAAAAGTGGAGTCCATCTATTTAACTCACCACCACCCGGATCACACAGGGGCCACTCAGAGTTTGAAAAAAGTTTTAGACTGCGAAGTGATCGGCTTTCAAGGAGACCAAAAGCGTCTTCCCATCCTCAGCAAAAGTTATTATGCCGACGAAAAGCTCAACATCCTTGAGCATGAAGTGGACGTTATGCATCTTCCTGGCCACACACATGGTTTGTGTGCTTTCCATTTTTCAGATGTGAAATTGCTATTTTCAAACGATCTCATCTTTTCCATTGGTTGCGGTCGCGTCTTTGAGGGCACTTTTCAGCAAATGTTTGAAAGCCTTAAACGTGTCCGAAGCCTTGCTGACGACACTGTGCTGTTTTGCTCTCACGAGTACACCGAACAGAATTTGATCTTTGCGCGTGGGCTTTTTTCCGAAGACAAAAAATTGCTGGAAGCGGAGACTAAAATACAAAAATTACTGGTCGAACAAAAACCAACAGTGCCGACCACATTGGCCTTTGAGAAGGAATACAATCCCTTCTTACGCTGGGATGATCCGGCCATCCGTAAGGCCATGGAGTTGGAAGCAGCGGCAGACTGGCAAGTGTTTGCCGAAATCCGCCGCCTTAAAGATATTTCTTAGTGACTGGCCGGAGCTGTTCTCGGGGCTCCATGACTGTCTGTCCATACCATCGACGTCTGACACTCTTCCGCCGAATAACTTTGTAGACCCATTGCGGTTGGCACCACCACCGAATTCAAATCTCCATCGACTTCATGAATTTGTAAAATGGTCTGTTCGAAAGTGTTTGGATTGGTGAATGGAACTTTAACTTCGGCCATCGGCTCGGCTTGATAAGCACCGGTGTCCATATTGTAGAATCCAGAGATGTAGACGATTTGAGGAAGCCAGCTCTGCATCAGCCACTGGGACGACTCACCTTCCGTTTTAAGCTCGGCAATGTAAAGACCAGGACTGTCTGTGTTCTCATAAATTTTGACAGTGAGTCCGCTAGCAGCAAGACTGCCGGCCCGCTCTTGACAGGTCATTTTTACCTCACCAAGGTAGTTCTCAATAACAATTTCAGAGGAGTCGGCACCACCACCATCGTTGGACTCGACGATCACTTCTGGCACCTCGCCTTGTGAGTGAGCAACGCTGGTTGCCAGGCAAAGGACTAAAATAGCTGTGGGCTTTAGTATTTGATTTATAAATTGAGTCATTAGGGCTCCTTTTGGTTTGTTTTACAATGGCATTTCAATGGCGAAGTATAAGGCCCAAGAAGGAGTTTCCCTAGAGTCACTGGCAAGGTCGGTATTATTTTCATTTTCAATGAACAATTAATAAACAATGGGTTGAACAGTTCTATGAAACCGTGGCCCTTTTATTTGAAGTATTGCTCAAGGGCTTGCAGAGCCTCTTGTCGTTTATCAGGATCGACAAACAAAAAATATTCACCCATCCCGTTAGTCATACTAGCAAATCCGGCGGGATAGGCCTGGCTGAAATAAAAATCGCAATCGATACCCTTTTCCTGAAGAAAAACTAACAGATTGGTCATGGTGCTGCGATCGTGGCCATTGATAGTGGCAAAGCTCTGTAAATGGATGTATCGTTCGTGCAAGAGCTGCAAGAGATCCATATCTTTGACCTCCGCCTCGGCTTTCTCCAACACTTCGCGATTGATACCGTCTCCATAGTAGGGGCCGGTATAACGCTTTTTTTCTCGCTGTCGGCGAACAAAAATAATGACCGGCATGATGAAAATAGAAAAACCTAAAACGTATGAAAGAATATAATCAAAATCTGTGGAATCAATATCCATAACCGTCCTTTAGCGCGTCGTCTGACGACAGGCTCCTTTAGTCCGCCGATGGCGCCTTGTGGTTTTGTCCGCGAAACTTAGAAACCGGATATTTGCTGTCATTTTTCTTCATCTTTTCCTGAAAACACTCGCTAAGATCAAAATCAAATTTTTGCGCAAACCTTAAAATGAAAAATAGGACGTCCGCCAACTCTTCACCGATGGCTTGTCGGCTTGTCTTATCAGATAACATGTGTTCGATCTGCTCGGGGCTCTGAAAACGAAAAGGTTCTAACAGCTCAGCCGCCTCGGTGACAGCACCAATGGCTAAATCCTTGGCGCCATGAAACTGGTCCCAATCACGAGCTTCGCAGAACTCACGAACTTGATCTTTCATTTGTGCAATCGCCGCATCTTGATCCATTACGACTCCTATTTCTTTTTTTCGAAAGGCCCCATGGCTCGCAAAAGCTCCGCCACCGGTTCGGCTTGGGATTTGTGGCCGGCGAGAATTCCTCTATTTAAATATCTTGTCTTGCCATACTTCATTGTCTCTAAAGTCTTAACCTCAAAGAGAAAGCCATTGGATTCTTCCAATAAAACCTGAGCCGCAGCGGTGTCCCATTCACTGGTCGGACCAAATCGCAAATACAGATCAGCTCGTCCCGAGGCCAAATCGCAAAACTTTAACGCCGAGCCTTTCTCTTGGATGTCAGCAATATTTAAAGCTTCAACAATCTGCTTTTTCTCGGGCCTCTTGTGAAAGCCGCTGGAGAACACCGTCAGCCCACCTTGGACGCCCGGATGCGAGATGGGCTGATCTTCGCGATAAGCCCCTTCGCCTCGCACCGCCCAGTACAGAAGGTTTGCGGTCGGATCAAAGATAGCCCCCATATAGGGACGCCCCTCCTTAAGAAGTCCCACACAAATCGCGAACTCCTTCTCACCCCGGGCAAAATACTTGGTGCCATCCAGAGGATCGACTAAAAAATAGGAGGACCCCGCCTCCGGGGGAACCTCTGGAAGGGCCTCTTCGCTGATCACAGGATAACCAAGAGGCTTCAACCCGGTGACCAGAAAGTCACTGACCCTCTGGTCAGCCGCCGTGACGGGACTGCCATCGGCCTTTTTCACTGGCTGCCGCATCAGCGGGTCTTTGCTCAATATCCGTAGCAATTCTCCGGCTTTACGGGTTATTTCTAAAATATCTTGCACTTCTTGCGACACACCCATCCCTCTTAGGTATTGGAAGCCTCAGGAAAAGTTAAGTTTTTATTGTCGACACCGGTGGAGCGTGTTATATCCAGACATTCAATTTTCGTTTGAAAAGGACTGAATCATGGCCAAAAAAGGGAAAGTTAGAATCATCACGTTGGAATGCACTGAAGCTCGCAAGCTTGGTCAGCCCCCTTCTCGTTATACAACTCGCAAAAACTTCCAAACTCATCCTGAGCGCTTGGAAAAGAAGAAGTATAACCCGAACTTACGTAAGCACACGGTTCACAAAGAAATCAAATAGTCCACATCTCTAAAAGCTAGAGAATGGATCGACAAAAAAGCCTCTCGTACGAGGCTTTTTTTACGCCCAAAGGGTGGTTGCTGGCAGCGGGAGGCCAGGCTGCTGAATCACCTGGCTTAGAATGTTCTTATTTTAAAGGGTGGTGGTTTCCACTGCCTCAGTCTCTTCGGCCTCGTTGGCATACTTGTCAGGATTGATCCGCATGTCCTCAGCTTTGACGTAGCTGATCCATTGGTCGGCTTGGCGCATAACATCTTTAGAGGCTTTTTTAGCATTGATAAACGCCGCGGTGGCCGATTCAAACTTATCCAAATTAAAACGAGCCACACCTAATGCCATGTGAACATGCTGCGGATTTTTAATCCCGCCTTTTGCAAGGCCTTTGGTTAAAAACTCGTCGGCTTTTTTCCAGTTCTCTTGCTCAAGGTATATGCGGCCTTGTTTAGCAAATATTCGCCCGTCTTTCGCGTATTTCGAGGATTGGTCATAAGCCACCAGGGCTTTATCCATCTCTTCAGCTTGCGCCCAAGCATCACCCAGAATTTCATAATTCTTTTGAGTTTTTTTAACGGTCCCATCGGCCAAAGCTTTTTCCAACAGACGGGCTCCTTTTAATGGAATACCACCATAAATAAAAAGACTCACCAAATTCATGATCTCAGAATCTTGCTTAAGGTAATCACCTTTTTCTGCAAGCTCCATGGTCGCCAAGGCTTTCTCATTGTTGTTCAAATTCAAATAAACCCCTGTTAGCTGCTTCCAGTACTTCTTCTTCTCGGGAAACATTCCAACAAGTTTTTCCAAAAGACGGCCGGCTTCTTGAAAGCGCTCAAGTTCATAGTTCATGGCAACAGCGAAAGCCAACCACGACTCTTTTGGTTTCTTGGTCATATCAATCGCTTTAGTCACCAGGTCTAAGGCCTCTTTGCGGCGTTTCTTCTGAGCATAGATTGTCGCCTTCAGAACATAGGCATCAGGACTCGGTTCATCGGCAATACTAAACCACTCTTCAATTTTCTGAAGAGCCACATCATAATTTTCCTGAGTCACATGAACCTGTGCAATCGTATACAAAGTCGACATCGTCGGACTGTACGGCAGGGTTTTAAGATCAATCGCGCCTTGCAGATACTTAAGAGCTTTTTTGAAATCATCTTTTTGAGCGTAAGCAAAACCCAAAGCTTGCATGACCTGAGCTTTTTCGTGAGGACGATTTTCAGTGGATTTCATCAGACGATTGAGAACATCAATCGCATCAGCAATTTTGTCTTTCGCCATTAAACTATGGGCTCGCGACAAACGCCGATGTGTTCCCTTAGAAATCAAAGCCGCACTTCTGTTTTTCAATTCTTCCTTGTTGATGGCAGCCGCCGAAACAGTTACCGACAAGGTCGTTAAAATAAGTACAACAAATTTAAAAATCGATCCCATTCAAGTTTCCCTTTCTACTGTGTGAGTTTAAAGTCCAGTTGGACTTTCTGGGCCACACGCACCGGCTTGCCATCCTCTTGTTGTGGTTTGTACTTCCACTTAAGAACAGCGCGCTTTGCACTCATGTCGAACACACGACGCGGCTTCGATCCCACCACTTCAACATTGTCCACGGTTCCACTTTCTGTCACTTCAAAGGAAAGAACCACATGCCCTTCAAGACCTTGCATGGCCGCCTTTCGCGGATACTGAGGCTCAATACGAACGATTGGAGTCAGCATGTTTCCTGTCGCCGCTCCACCAGCGCCGCCCAAATAAGGCCCGTTGCCTTTCAATGAGGTGCTGAGCTTTGGTAGTTTCATATTCATTTGTGGTTTCGCTGGCTCATTAGCCGCCAACGAAAGTTTCTGTGGTGGTGGCGGTTTTTTTGGATCTGGTGGTTTTTTCGGCTTCTGCCGTTTTCTCTCCTGAACCATACTCTCTTTTTTGATACGCACAAATTCAATAAAGTTTTCGCTATCATCGGACTTGTTTAAGTTGGCTCCCCCTGAAATCAATTGTGACATCAGATAAAACAGAGACAAGGTTACGACCAACCCAGCCGCAGCCGCCGAGATAACCTTATTCGTTTTGAAAAAACCACCCACGGCTTTCACCACGGGGTTTTGTTTCAAAGCACCCATTCAAACTCCCCTATTGTCCCACACCCGGAGACGCAGCAACGGAAATGCTTTCGACGCCCGCCAATCGAATCTGGTCCATAACTTCAACTAGAATTCCAGTTTCAGACATTTTGTCGGCTTGGATCACAACGGTGCCCTCGGGGCTTTCCGCGTGCAACCTTTCAATATTGGCTCGAACAGAGCGAATATCCACTCGCCGTTTCTGAATCCAAATATCACCGGTTTGCGAGATCCCCACCAAAATCGAAGCTCTTTCTTTTTTCTTTGCCGTAGACGCCGAGGGACGGTTGACATCAAGCCCCGACTCTTTCACGAAAGAAGTGGTCACAATAAAGAAAATAAGCATGATAAACACCACATCGAGCATGGGTGTTAAATCGATTCCCGCATCTTCTTCCTGATTTTTTCTTCTTCTTCTACTCATAAATTCATCCTTAACAAATCCGCTCTAACTTAAAGGAAGAGCGTCGGCCAATTTCTGTTGTTCTTTCTTCGCCTTGGTCTCCAATAAACTTCCAAAATAAAGTCCAGAGAGTGCCGCGACCATTCCTGCCATGGTTGGAATTGTCGCCATCGAGATTCCAGACGCCATCAAACGCGCGTTACCTGTGCCGGTGATCGCCATCACTTCAAAAACCGCGATCATTCCCGTCACTGTTCCCAAAAGCCCCATCAAAGGACACATCGCCACCAACATCTTAATTGATGAAATATTGTGCTTTAACTTTGTGGACATTCGAGAAATTTCTGCCTCACGAATTCGATGAGCATACCAAGACGAACGATCCTGACGAGATTTCCAAGCTTCTATGACATGTTTGCGGTCTTCGGGAAATTCATTTTTAAAGTACATGAATCTCTCGATGATTAAGCCCCAAAGCAAAACCAGAGTGAAGAAGATCAACCAAAGGACATCTCCCCCACGCTCTAAAAAATCTCGAATGACGTCAAATGCATCAATCAAAAACATAGTCGTTATGCCTTACTTTTTTCAGCGCGAGCCGCAATCATTCCAGCACTTTCTTCTTCAAGAATTTGCACAAGACCTTTCGACTTGTTGGCAATCACATTGTGAAGAAGCAACAATGGAATGGCACAAACCAGACCCAAAACAGTTGTCATCAAGGCCTGAGAAATACCACCCGCCATTAGCTTAGGATCTCCAGTACCAAACAGAGTGATCGACTGGAACGTGGCAATCATACCTGTCACAGTTCCTAGAAGACCCAACAAAGGCGCCACTGCAGCCAAAATTTTCACAGTCCCAATCCCTTTTTCAAGAGGTGGTGTGGCTTTTAAAATGGCTTCATCGATTTTTAACTCTAAAGTTTCAAGGTCAGCAGTTTTGTTTGCCTCGTAGGCCATCATGATTTTTCCAAGAGCATTGTCTTCAGAGGCATTGGGATTACCCATTTGCGCTTTGATTTTATCACCCTCAGTTTTAAGAGTTTTAATTCTCTCAATCACAAGACCGATTCCAAGGAACAGCAATGCAATAATCACGTAACCAACAAGACCACCCTGTTGCAATCTCTCCCAAAAACTGGGCGCTTGCACCAACATCGAAAGCAATGAGCCTCGCGACGGATCAACAGCAAAGGCCTCATAAGTCGATCCTTTGGCGGAGGCCAAATCATCGATCATACCTGTGTAACGAGATGAGGGCTGACGACCCAACTCAACAATTTGACCTGTTGAAGGCTGGTAGTTGTAGTATTCGCCGTCACTCACAAGGTTAAAGGCTCCAACACGGGTCACCATCTGTTCAGACTTTTCACCGTCGGACTTAACCACTGTGGTTTTAAATTGCGTGGTTTTACCAGTTTCAGTCATTTCACGCTGAAGCTCGTACCAAAGTCTTTCCAGCTTTGGAATATTCGGTAGAGATTTACTCTCTGCCAAGTTAGCAGCAAACGCTTTACGACCACGAATCTGAGCCGATACCACGGAATTTTCAATCTGACCTTTCAGATCACCGGCCACCTGACGAACAACTCCGAACATTTCACCCAAGGTGCCCATGGCCATGTTGAGTTCTTCCTCAACTTTCGCCAATTTCTTTTCGTTGCTGTCAAAGTCGTTGGTGAGCTGTTCAGTCGTTCTTTCTAAAGCGGCCAATTCGGCTTTGGCTTTATTAAGAAGGGCCTGTTGCTTGTCTTTTTCACGTTTGAACTCAGCTTCACGCTTTTTAAACTCTGCTGTTTGTGTAACAGCTTCGTTTTTCACTTTTTGCAAAAGCTCATCCAAGGTCGCAGCTTGCGAAATTGAAGGAACAAGGAAAAATAGGATGATTAAAGATTTAAAGAGTTTCAACTTGCACCTCCACTGGAGCTGGAACAGGTAAAGTCATAAGGCTTGGCGCTGATTGTTTACGTGCCATTTTTAGACCCTGTTGGATGGATTTTCGATAGCTGCTGGAAAGGGGTTCCCACTTTCTCTCTTTCTGATTCCAGTACCCTTGCTCTTCACCATCAAGGGTTTGATAAACAAGACTGATTCGACCGGTGCGAAGAAAATCAACCGTCAACTCCTTACCATCGACTTTCTGCAGTCCACGATAAGCTTCAATGGTTCGGCCGTATTCATTTTCAATTTGATAAGCTTCAATCACGCGACGGAATTTTTCGGAAGTCGAAACCTTGGCTTTATCCATCAACTTTTTAATGGAAGACAAGCGTCGTGATCTTTCCTCAGGCAAAAACGGCACGTCCAACTCAATGAATTTCTCTAAGTTGGTAATCATGCGATGCATGAGTGGGAAAATTTCTTTATTAGTGGTTTTGATTTCCTCAATTTGCTCACGCATGGAAACCATTTCTTTGTTTTGTGATTCGATGAGTTTTCGAAGCTGCTCATTGTAAACTTTGGTGTTTTCAATTTTTCTGAGCGTGGCTCGATATTCATCGATAATGTCTTTGGTTTTATCAGCTGTTGAAGACACTCTTTTTTGGTGAGCGCGCGCAGCATCATCGACCTTCACTTGCTCTCCTTGAGTGTTTTTAAGCTTTTTTTCCTGTGCATTGGCTTTTTGTAGTGTCCCTAAAAAGGCCAAAACGAACATTGCTGTGAACGCAAGAAGCGCCAGCCTCACCGTCTTTAACATTTGTTTTTTTTGTAAACTATTCATAGTACCCCTCGAAATTTCGCAAGTGCCATCCTACCCTCCAAAGGTCTAGTGAATCAAGGATTTGAATAAAACCAGAGAAAGGATTAACCGAAATTCATGGTGACCCATTTCTTTAGAAATTACAGACTCTTACAGCTCTAAATACAAAAAAAGCCACTGATATGAGCATCAGTGGCTTTGACAGTTTCTTAAAAAGTTGTCAGACGCTTAGAAATTCTGCGTATAAGAACCCCAAAACGTGCGACCGAAGGGGTCGTAAAGGCTGGTGTTGATAAATCCATTGGCCAAATGTTCATTCTGCCAAGGACGGTCTGTACCGAACACGTTGCGCACCCCTAGACTGAAAACACCATCCCAAGAGGCTGCATAGCTGGCTTGAAGATCAAGTTCAGTATGGTCTCTGGTTTTCCCAACAGTTCCAGGAGCTGTCGCACTGGCGTTTTGCTCTCCGATTGTTCGAATCAATGAGTTAATACCCCATGTGTTATTCGACATTCCAATCGCTATGTTGTTTCTCCAGTAAGGATTTCCAGCCCAGCCAACGCGGTTTTGCGCCGACAATCCTGGAAAAGCAATTTCATCAATTCGCAGCAAATAAGAATAATCAACGATGGAAGTCAGTGTCCAATTTCCAAAAACAGGTGTGTTGTAGGCCAAACGAAATTCAAGTCCTTCACTGGTTCGTGAAGCCAAGTTCAAGTTTGGCGCAACAATTCTTTCCACAGCTCCAGTTCCAGCGGGGTTTCGCACAATTTCGATTCCGAACTGGCTAAGATCGATACCTGCAGCTTCAGCTCGAAAGAGGTCACGAACCGTGTCAGAAGATACTCGTTGAACAACATCATTCTGCTCAGTCACATAATAATCTGTAGAGAACGACAATCTATCCAAAATTTGCCAAACAAAACCAACGTTAAACGAAGTTGAAGTTTCTTCCTTCAAATTAGGGTTACCACTTCCAAAAGTTTTGAACTGGGCATTCTCGTCAGCCACTGCATCATAACCAAAAGGATAAGAAACAGTGCCTGACTCGTACAAGTCTTCAAGAGCCGGTGCTTTAAATCCCGTTCCCCATGTTCCTCGTAGCATGAAACTATTAAGAGGTTTGTATCGAAAACCCACCTTCGGGTTCACTGTTGAACCAAAATCACTGTAATTGTCGAAACGTCCGGCCAATTGCAATTCAAGGTTTCTTAAAGCTGGAACCGAAAACTCGGTGTACATCGACTGGAAATCACGTCGACCACTGCCTTCAGCACTTGTGGAACCACCCCACTGAGCCCCCGAAGCCGTCACACCATCGGCGGTTTGTTCGAAGGTTTGCCAGTTGGTTGAAACACCGACGGCCATCGCCACTGGGCCTGTTGAAAGACTGGCAATCTCTCCTGTGGCCGACATAAGAACAGTCGCAACACTGGAATTGATATCGAGAACAGGAACATAGGTCGAATCACTGATATCACTTTTGTTGCCAGAGGCCGCGAAAGGATTGAAATACGTGGGATCGGCGACAGTTTTCTGACGCATCTGCAATTTATTAGCAAATCCCGAAACACCGCGATTGCTGGTTTTGGTTTCAGCGTAGTTTCCAGAAAACTCCCATTCCCAGGTGTTCCAGAGATAACCTTCAACACCCGAAGAAATACCGACACTGTCACTGGTGATTTCGCTTTTTCGCGGCCCCACTTCCTCGACGAGACGGTAAATGACGTCAACGTCGTTTCCGGGTGATGCACCATTAACAGAAGTGGCTCCAGGAGGAAGACCCCAAGCATCAGCAACAGCCTTAGGAATTCGAGTATCGATACCACTTGTTCCTGGATCTCTTTCGTCAAGGAATCCATCTGGCGGAGGCGCTAACTGAGTTTTTACAATTCGTCGAGTGTAAATACCACGGGCAAAGACTTTTAAGTTTTCATTGATCTCATAGCCACCGTTAAGCAACGTACTGAACTGCTCAATTTCTGGAATCACGTTCATGTAAGGAGAGTAATCGAAACGACAACGACCGCGTCCGTCCACAGAGCCTGTACAAGGTGCAGCTCCGCCACCGGCATTCCAAGCGGTTTCGGGGTCGTCGTGATTCTTCCAGCTTCCTGGGCTTCCGGTCGGACTCAAATAAGGGTCTGTTGGGATGAAAAAATCGCGATCACGCATCGCCACCGGACGATTGTTGCGATAGTTTAAAACGGCAAGAAAATCATAATTGCTGCCGGTTGTCCCCCAAGTTCCTGTGACGTCCGTACGTTGTCCTCCAGGCTCTTCGGGTTGAAAGTGCCGCAAGGTCACAGAGGCTCCATCGAAATTACGTTTGGTTATGAAGTTAATCACTCCACCGAGGGCGTCAGAGCCATAAATCGCTGAAGCACCATCTTTAAGAATCTCAACGCGTTCAATGGCCGCCATCGGTATCAAGTTCAAATCGACTCGAGTTGAACCTCCAATGGTTGGCATTCTTTTGCCATCAAGGAGGACAAGAATGTTGTTGGACGTCATCCCGCGCACGGAAGTGGTGGCTGCACCGGCATCGGCTCCGCCACTTAAACCCGCTTCTCGGTCAGCTCCCAAACCAGCCACCGTCGTATCACGGAGAACATCCGCCACTGAGTTGTAGCCCGTCTTATCAAGATAATCACGATCAAGGGTGAGGACCGGTGAAGGACCTTCCACATCAATACGCTTAATATGTGAACCAGTGACCTGAATTTTTTCAACCTTGCCGCGTGGTGCAGCTTCACTGCTGTCATTCGCTTCATTTGTTGATTGTTCTGTTGTTGTCTCAGCAGGAGCTTCAGCACTTGTATTGGCTTCCGATCCTGTGTCTTCTTGGGCCAATGCAAACATTGGTGCGACAAGAAGAGCCACGATGAGTGTCCCTAACTTTTTCATATTCTTACCCCATTGAAAAATGATGAATCCCTAACGATCTTCTGAAAGACCTTACAAGGGGGGTTTCTAGCGAGCCCCCCAACGACACTCAAGTTAAAATAACTGATACTTGGCGTTATTCATCGCTCCACGTCGTCACATTCTGCCATTGTTCGGATTTGATTTTTTTTAATTTGGTGCGTTGACCGAGGTCTCTTCTTTACAGTATCCGTGGGGCATTCATCCGAATCGATGAGTTGCTGACTGAGACTTTTTAGCAACCGTCACTGGTTCTTTCAGGAGATTTTATGCTTAAAAAAATAACACTCATTCTATTAATAAATTTGATGGGCCTAGCGAGTGCTCACGCCAATATCCTGTTCAGCCCCTCCATCACTTACATGGAACAGTCGCAACAGGTCGCCGCCAATCCTGAAAGCCAAGCAAAGTTAACAGTCATTGATATGAAGTTAGGATATGTTTTCGATTTTGGTTTATACGTCGGTGGATTCTACTCGATTCAAGACCACGACTTCCTTTCGGACTCCTCTGACTCTTACTTGGGACCTAGTGTTGGCTATTACAATTCAGGATTCTTAGCGGTAGGGACCTACTATATATTTGGTGAAAAAGATTTTACCGACGGTAGCGGTAAAATGACTGGCGTCAATGGCTTTCAAATTGATGTGGCCTATGCGGTTCCAGTGACTGATAACTTCCGCATCGGTCCCCAGCTGACATACCAGTCCGTAGAGTTTGATACACTTGAAGTGAACGGCTTCGACTCTTCGGTCGACTACGAGTTCTCAAGTATCACGCCCTATTTTAATTTGATGTTTCTTTTTTAATCATCAAACTGCTGGGCTTGTGACACATAGGCCCATTTTCCTGCAAGAGTGAAGCCTTATTTGTAAGACTCTGATTGCTTAAACGCCTTTGATTTTAGCAATAAGCCTTTGAAATCACGCCAGAAAGCCTTTTAAAAGGCCATTCAGTGCGTTGACAGAATTTTAACATTGCTGTGAATGTCTTTTGCTTTACCAACAAGATTCAATCCGATAAGTTCCCCACCAATGATCAATAGCGGGCTTTTCAAAAGCCTTCTAAGTTAGGGGATGGGGAATGTATCAACTTTTGCTTTTAGCAGTTCTATTTGTGTTTTCATTAACAGTATGGGGACAGGACAGTGATGTGGTTGAAGCTGGCCAAGAGGCTCAGCTGACCGTGACAGAAAAAGTTAAAAAAGACCAAGACGATCAAAACAAGCAAGAAAACAGCAATCAAAACCAAAATGTTGAGAAGATTGAAGTGACCGGATCCTATGTCCGTCGCATTGATATTGAAGGACCCACCCCGGTGGTGACTATTGAAAAAGAAGATTTTGAAGTCGCAGGTGTTGATACCGTCACCGACTATATGCGAGAAAGCCCGATGTTTTCCAGTACCGATGACAGTGGTGACCGTGACGGTTACTTCAACTTTCGCGGCCAGCACGCAGGTAGCACTCTGGTTTTGGTCAATGGTATGCGCGTTCCCAAATTGGGAGGCGGCGGGTCCAACCCGATGCGGGGCTTTTTTTCGGGGGTTGAGAACATCCCCACCAATATCATCGAGCGTGTTGAAGTCTTAAAAGATGGAAGCTCGGCTCTTTATGGTTCGGATGCCATGGCCGGAGTCATAAACTTTATCACCAAAAAAGATTACGACGGTGCCGAGTATTCGACGCGAGTGAATGTTCCCGAAATAGGCGAAGGTCTGCAACAGAATCACACCTTGGCGTTTGGTCAAAGCTACAACCGTGGCAGCTGGTTTCTAACCACTCAATTTGTTGAGCAACGGGGATACACCCAAGCCGACATTGGAAACTTCACACAAAGTGGTGACACTGTCGCCTTTGCTTCAGACTATGAATTCACCCAAGTCACGAAAAATGCGGATGGCACAACCAATACCGGTGACTCCCAGTTTTTTCGCGCCAGCTGTTCAGCAGAAAGCAGTCGCGATTGTCCCCGCAACGACACCCGCGGCATCGACTACGTCCGCGATCCCCGTCAGAATATTGGAACCATGATGAGTGGTCAGTTTGATGTCACCAGTGACATCAATGTCTCGGTGATTGGGATGTATAATCGACGCAAGCGTACCGACTATGGGCGCCCGGGATTTATGAACTTCACCCAACAAAACGATCAAGCACTTTTTGAAACCTCAAGCTTCAATTCCACAGTCGTTCAGCAACAATTGGACGGCGCTGAGTTTGGCGAACTGACGATCATGCCTTTGGAAGAGGTGGGCACTCGTGAGGTTGAAGTCTTACAAAATTCCTACTCTGCCCAAGCAAAAATGGAAGGCTTTTACGGCGACACCTGGAAATGGGACCTCACCGGAAGCTATGCTTACTCTCTAGAGGAAAGAGATCATCGCAATGGTTTGGTGAATATGAACCAAGCCCGTGAAATTATCACCAGCTCTTCTGACTGGCAGTTTGGAGGCCGCAACACCGGGGCCTTTTCTGGGGCTGGTGTCAACGCTACTGAAGCCTACGAAGCATCGATGACAACAGCTCGCCTGATGACCACAGGGGAACTTTTCGACATGAACAGCGTTCTTGGTACCGGCGGTCCTGTGTCGATGGCTGTTGGTGTTGAAGGCCAATGGGAAATGACAGCCGACGCCCACGATTCTGTTCTTTATGAAGATCCTTTGAACGTTCAGTTTTTCCCCAACCAAAGAGGGACTCGGACCGTAAACTCGGCGTTTATGGAAGTCGTCGCTTATCCGTTAAACTCCTTAGAAGTTCAGCTGGCTGGACGCAGTGACACCTACTCCGATTTTGGCAGCACCTTCAACCCCAAACTCTCTGTGGGTTACCGACCCAATAATAAAATATTGCTGCGCTCGTCGGTGGGAACCAACTTCAACGCTCCCAGTGTTCGTAACATGATCCAACAAGACTTTATTGACTATGAAGAGATTCGCATCTGCCCTCCCGGTCAAAGTCAATGCGACAGCAAGTTCATCCCAGTCACACGTTATCGCGATCCCACACTTCGCCCTGAGGAAGGCGTGAATTATAATTTTGGAACTGTTATCCAGCCCAACAAAAACTGGACGTTTACATTTGACCAATGGAACTTCGAAGGGGATGGAATGTTGGCCGCTCGTAGTGGCCGCGACTACACCGAGCTACTCAATGCCCTTGGCAATGATGAACAAGCGCTTGAGGATCAGGCGGGAGTGACTTTCGACAAAAACTCTTCTGGGGAGATCATCTCTGGACGTTTCCCAGCGGTTCGCAATATGGGAACTCGAATCATTCGCGGTATTGATTTCAACATCGCTTTCAAAAGTCCGATTCGACTTTTTGGACGCGTGATGAGATTTGGCGCGCGCTCCGACCACACCCATATGCTGGTTCGAAAAACCAAGTACACCGAATTTTCGGACTTCCGCAATTACGGAGACAGTGAGTGGAAAAACACTTCAAGCATGAGTTTATCCACCCAGCGTCACTCTTATCGCTTGGCAGCTCGAACTCTTCCTGGGGACACCAGCACTTTTGGTGCGACCCGCACCCAAACACTTTATGATTTTAACTATGGCTACAGTATCCCTTGGTGGTCGGCTCGTCTTTCTTTCGGAGTCAAAAACCTGCTGAATGACCGCCCCAATGTGACACGCAACCAACCTTTTGTTGATTTCACCAGTGGCTTCAACGCCAGTCAGTTTCAACCACTGGGGCGACGCTATTACGTCGGATACCGTCACACTTTCTGATAAGAACAAAAAGCTTTTATCAAAGGCCTCAAGACTGAGGCCTTTTTTTAGGCCGAGACTTCCGCAGCCTGACCTTTTTTCGACATGTTTAATAAGCTCAAGTTGAAAAGTACTAAGTCCTCTGACTCACCCTTACTGAATTCGCGACTTGATTCTTTAATTATTTTTTTGAGCTTCGCAATCTGCGAGTCAACCACCTTGCGGGAGGTGACAACCAGTGACGAGTAGCAAACTTCGTCTTCGCTGACTCCATCAATGATCCGATTGATTTCGAGATTTTTTAGATTCATATGATGATTCATGACGTGCTCAGAGTCTTTGGGGATGTGCAAATTCTTGTCCGAGACATGATAAGAACCATTCAAACCTTTGGAGACCAAATTAGCGTCGACTAAAAAGTCGAGAATTGGTTGGATCGTAGACACCGGGAAACCTAAAAAACGTGAGATATCATCCACTGAGTCAACACCCGCTTTCATTAAACTCAAGCGAGTGGCGCTATAAAGCCAGGATGAGTAATAAACTTTTTGAAATTCTTTAGAAACCACATCTTTTCTATCCAACTGATTTTCTATTAACTCAATCTTAATGCGCCCCAAACGGGTCATTAAAAACTTTTTGTGCTCCTCGCCGGCGGCCACATTGGCTTCGTAGAGAGTCATAAAAAAATCGGTCTCCAATTCATTCATTTTAAAGAACAAACACAAACTAAAAGCCTTGTCTCTTACAAAGTTGCGATCACCATTTAAAACCTGAGAGACCAATACGTTAGAGACCCCTAAAAATTTTGCAATTTTCGAATAGGTTCCTCGCCCGCGATTTTTTTGTGAGCGAATTCGATCGTTGATATACTCTTTATAGTCTTGATAGCTGTAAATAGGTTCCATTTTAAATCTCCTCAGAGTCGACAAGGAGATTTATAACATCACTGAGGAAGCGTACGTCGTCTCTTCGTCCCTGTCGAAAGGCATGGGTACGCATCTCCAATAACAAAAACCTTAGACTACTGCGGACTTCAAAGGGAATACCCTGACCATTTTGGCAACTCAACAATTCAAGGACGTCAAAAGTTGTGTCGGAGTGAAGCATGTCTTCCTGCAACGTCTGTAAAGTGACGTCGAAAAAATCCCTATCTCGATGGGATTTATTTTTATCCTCCCAACTATCGAATCCGTCCTCATCTTCGTCATCTTCAGGTGGATTTAGCGGCATCTCTAGGTTTCTAATAATCCCGCCCCCAGAGTCTCCACCACCAGAATGCGATAAAATACAAAAGCTATTGTTTTCTTGTTCAACCAGCACAAACCCTTCCTCAATCCTCCACTCCTGCAATTTTGAAAGCTGATTCTCGGTGTAGTCACCAAGGCCTTCTTCTGAAAAATCGGCGAGTGATTGAAAAGCTATGAACACAATCGAAAAACTGAGAATAAATCGAATCATTTTCTTTTCCTTGTTTAGACGCACCTTTTCTTCCCTCGATGTGAACTTAAAAGCAATATGTAAAGTTTTTAAATTATTTCTTTTTAGTCCTTTAGGGATCACTATTAACCAAATTCAAACAAAATTTTCTCTCTTTTAGCACATCCATTTTATTTAAAAGTGTTTAGTTTTTTCACAAAGGTCCAGTTTGTGTAAGGGCTACACACTGTTTTGCGTCTCAATCTTGGAACAGTCTTAAGACATTGATCCCTACGACCGAAGACGAGGTGTCAGCAAGGAGAGCCCTCATGATAAAATTCCAGTTTTTAGGTTCATTTTTCAGCCAAATTGGCCTTTTTTTAAAAGCCCTCGTGATGGTCACAATTCTCTCCTCGGCCAGTTCTTTAATGGCAAAGGACCTTTGCCCTGCGGCCGATTCCCACGAGCTATCTGCGGTCCGCTACAAGATGTTCACTGCCTTTCAAACCGCTTATGACGGTTACCAGGCGCCATGTGAACTAAAATGCTTTGAAAAAGAGTCTTGTGTTCAGTCGTGTCGCCAGGAAAAAGCACTACTTTCATTGGCAAAACATTTTGAAAAAGAACTCAACAGTCGAGGTATTGCTAGCTGCCAAACTCTTTCTGAGGTTTGTGTCGATGAGTGCAAAGCGGAAGACATCCGCTGCCAGTCCAGCTGCCAGCTTCAATCAACCTAGATCAAACCCACGCTTCGATTCGACTTCAATTTCTTGACCGTTAAGTGAAAAAAGCAGGCGATGCGCCTGCAGCATCATGCGGGGGGCCGTGGTTTTCTTTCCGTAGACAACATCCCCTAAAATAGGATGACCTGCGTGAGCCAAATGCACACGCAATTGATGGGTGCGTCCTGTCTTCGGGAAACAGGAAAGATGATAGTATTTCCCCGACTCTTGTTTTATCACTTCAAATTCGGAATGAGCCGGACGACCCGCCGGATCGACAGCAAAGAAAAACTTTTTCTTTTTAGTATTGATCCTTTGTATAGGGTCCTTCATGACCCATCGCTTTGGAAGTCGGCCATCTCCCCACTCCACGTAGGCCTGGTATTGCTTTTTAATATTCCTGTTTTTAAACAAATCGGAGACCTCTTTGTTCACTTGTCGCTGTTTTGTCATTAGAACCAAACCCGACGTGTCACGATCCAGGCGATGGTGAAGTCCGACATAAGGGAGTCCGGTTGGAAAACTTTTTTGTTGAAGAAAGTGCAGACGAACGCGGTCGTAGAGATTGTCCTCGTAAGCTTTTAAGGTTTTCTGAGTTGGCAACCCAATAGGTTTATCGGAAATCACGATTTTTTTATCTTCATAGGCCACCAACAGATCTATCGCCGGCGCAAATCGGGCTGCGATCACCACCTTGGTTCGCGGTAAGAGCTTTTTATTCCAGTCATCGATACGACGATCCCGGCAATAGACGGCCCAAGACTGCGGCGTTATTCGCTCAGGGGGCTCATTGATTTTTTCCAATTGTTTGAGGACCAAAGACTTTAAACTGACTTTATGGTCAGGACTGCGGTCCTCTAAAAAATAGACAGGTCGATTCACTAATAGATCGTCTTAAAGAGAAACTCGTAGGTCAAGGCTCGCATACGCGCCCGCTGCTTCAGATTGGCCGTGGCCGCATGCCCCCCTTCGGTATTCTCATAATAACGAATGTTGTCATGCCCCAAATTCATCATCTTGGCCGCAAACTTGCGAGCGTGACCCGGATGGACTCGATCATCTTTTGTTGAAGTTAAAAGAAAAAGCTCCGGATACTCTTTGTCGGCTGAGACATTGTGATAAGGCGAATAGGTCAAAAGATACTCGCGCATATCTGGTTTTTTCGGATCACCGTACTCCCCCACCCAAGAGGCACCGGCCAGAAGTTGGGAGTATCGGACCATATCCAGTAAAGGCACATGGCAGAGAACGGCCTTAAAAAGGTCAGGCCTTTGTGTCATGACAGCCCCCACCAACAATCCGCCGTTACTACCACCCTGAATGGCCAATTTTTCTTTTGTGGTGACTCCTTCATTTACCAAATTCTCACCCACTGAAATAAAGTCATCATAAGCGCGCTGACGGTTTTTCTTCAAAGCCGCCTGATGCCAACGGGGACCAAACTCACCGCCACCACGGATGTTAGCCATCACGTAAAGCCCGCCTTTTTCAAGCCAAAGTTTTCCGACGACGGCCTTATAAGTGGGAGTTAAAGAAACCTCAAACCCACCATAACCATAGAGCAACGTTGGAGCCTTGCCTTTTTTTAAAACATCTTCTTTACCAATGATAAAGTAAGGAACTTTTGTTCCATCTTTACTGACCGCCCATTTTTGTTGCACGGCCATTCCTTTACTATCAAATTTGGCTGGCAGGGTTTTAATTTTGGCAAACTGTTTCGAGGCTCCAGAATAGTGGTAAAGGGCATCCGGGTTCAGGAAGCCACTGACGCGGAAAAAGAAATCGTCTTTAAACGGGCTAGTTTCTGTTAACACCACATGGGTGTTTTTCTGAAAAGGAATCTCCTTCGCCGTTCCAAAAGCTCCTCTTTTAAAAGGGACTTGGTAAATCTTGCCCGTTACATTCTCTAAAACATTGATCAACAGACTGTTTTTTGTCACTCCAGTCGTCAGAATCGAAGTGGAATCATTTTGTTCAAAAAGAAGATTCACATCGGCAAGGGTCACTTTTTCATTTTTCGCCACACTTTGCTTCACACTTATAAGACTGCCTTGGGAAAATTCCTTACCTTCCACCTTCCAAGGTTTACGTAATTCAACAATAAAGTGCTTCTTGTACACTTGCAGAATTTTTGCACTCTTCGGTAAAGGAATAGGATAGAGCTTTCCATTTTCAAAAACGGCATTGGAAGTGGTGAAAAAGGTCTCCCAAGTCGCGACGATCGCTGTTTTACCAGACTCATCCACAAAAGATTCGCCAAAAACGGACATTTGCTTCGGATTGGCTTCCCGTAAAGTCGTCGCTGAAGACAACGGTGTGCCACGCCTCCAGAGTTTGACCAGGCGCGGATATCCCGATTCTGTCAAAGTGTCTTTACCAAAATCAGTGGCCACAAAAATTTGATTTCTATCATACCATCCAACCCAAGACTTTGCCTCTTTCAGGTTGAAGCCGTTTTTAACAAATTTCTTATTGTATAAATCAAACTCTCGAACCACCGAAGCGTCTTTGCCGCCTCGGGATAAGCGAATCAAACAACGATCATAGGCTGGAGCGCGACACTTTGATCCTTTGTAGACCCAGTTTTCATTTTCCGCTTTGGCTAGTTTATCAATATCAAGGACGGTCTCCCACTGGGGTTTGGATTGGCGGTAACTGTTGAAAGTCGTTCTGCGAAGCAGGCCTCGAACATGCTCGTCGTCTTGCCAAAAGTTATACAAATACTTGCCACGGAAAGCGACCTCTGGAATTTTATCTTTCGCCTGAAGAATCTCTAGAGCATTTTTTTGCAGTTGTTCGTAGCGTTTACTTTTAGTGATCTCATTTAAAGTTTTTTCGTTCTGCTTTTCCACCCAATTGAGAGCTTTTTCTCCTTCGACGTTTTCAAGCCAAAGATTGGGATCATCTTTGCCGTCAACACGAACATCGGAAGTTGTGCAAGATGAAAGAACAAACAGGAAAATTAGAGCTGAGAAAATTCTCATTAAGACCTCCAAATGGTATGAGCTCTGTTACCTTCCTGAATTCTGTGAATGAGGTCAATACTTTACGCGTATAAGGCAAAAAAAAGCACAGAGCAAAGTCTGTGCTTTTTGAATAAATACTCGAGTGGATGCTTTTAGTTCGGTGCCATAATATAGTCGTAGGCTGTTTTAAACGCGGTTTGAAAACCTTTTTCACGGTCGGCAACCATATCGACCAAGGCATCAGGCGTCACACCGGCATCCTCAATATACTGTCCGCCGCTGGTGATCATCAAGGATTCGGTTAACGCCATTCCTATTTTACTGACTGGAGACAATCCATGTTGAGCCACGTTTCCGCCGCCGCCCATTGTTCTCTGGCCAACCACAAGGCCCATTTCATTTTCCTGAAAAACACTGGCAAAGATATCGCACATGGAGACACACATCTCATTGACCATGACCGCGATTTTTACATCGTCACTCAAACCAATTGTTGGGTTCTGTAAGAAAAAGGGATCAAGAACTTTCACTGAAAAAGGACGCGACAGTTTTTTACCGTTGTCTCTATCTTCTTCCAGTTGTTTTACAATACGACCGGCGATGGCTTTCTGGTAGTCACTTTCTGCAAACGCGGCCTGGGTTTTAAACGAGTTCATCCAATTGTTGTTCAAGCGCACTTGCATGGATGGGAAATCGATTGGTTTTTTGCGAAGCATGTTGAGCATGCGCATCCCGTGAACCAAAGATCCTCCTCCATTATCGACAAGGTCAATGATAAGAGCTTTGATGCCTTTGTCTTCCATGGCGGTGATCATACGAAACCACTCGGTTAATATTTTATCTTCGGCTGGAAAATTCTTCAGTTGAACATAGGCATAAGTTTCACCCGAATCAGTGGTCACGGCTTTGGCAGTAAACAGAGGCTCTGCCATCAAGTCTGCCACTGTGTTCGACATCGGAAGTTGCCGAGAACGTAAAGCCATATCTAACTGTTGATCCTTATCCAAATCACCATCGAACAAAGACTTCATAACGGGGTTGAATTTCACCCACTGGTAACCGGTCAAGCCAATCAGTTTCAAACGGTTGGTTGCAAACTCTAAAGGCGTCTCAAAATAATTGAGAATCTCCTTGAGTTCAGAATAGCCCAAAAACGTGTGGGCCAATGGATTTTTATCCAGTACCGAGACCTTACTTGGCTGTAAGCCGGATTCAAAATCGTTAACCACATCCTCGATACTTTCAATAGAGGGTGTCGCCACAAGTTGCGCCGACGGTGGGGCATCGACAGGGGCCGGCACCGCTTCCTCCGGAGGATTTTGTTTCAACTGAAAAGCCAACATATCCTCTTTGATCCAAGGAAGCACAATAGTGAAAACCATGGGCCCACGAGCCACCACCAATTCAATTTCATCTTGCTCAGGCAAAGCCATATCAATGGAGGTTCTTAGACCAAAACGAAAGGAGGCTACGGTGAGACTGGTTTCATCTTGACCGACATCAATAAAGGGAACCACTTCTTCCCTTAGATAACTGGCGACCCGTTTGCCATCGGCCTGAATAATGAGGTCTCCGGGCACCAACGGGGCTCCCGCCCCCTCACTACCTTTCAGCGGAGAGACGATTCGAAGGGCATCCATCTTTTGACCATCAACCATGGTTTTTGTCCGCATGGTCACAAACCCCAAATGAGCCACTTGCGCGTACTCTGGAAGCACGCCATTGTTCATCTGCTGGGCTCCCACGTGAGCATCTTTAAAAGTGTGGATACATTTTTGAAAAAGATTAAGAAAGGCCTGGTTGTCCATTTCTTCTTGAGCCATGGTCACACAGTCGGCTTCAACCTGGCTGATTTCGACTCCAAAATTGCTTTTTTTCAATTCGGCCGGCGCGTAATTGTGGTTGAAAATTGTAAAGGCCCACTCCATGTCAGCTTTACGCTCTTTCGCTGTCAGTTGATTTGTTGGCAATCCACAAGCCGTAAAAACTAATAGACACGCAGCCATTGCCACTTTTGCAAGTTTGTTCATCATCCCCCCTCAATTGAAAGACTTTCCAGTTCCCCACGGAAAGTCTGTCAAAACTTACAGAACAATGAAAAAATAACAAGTCTTTTTTATTCAAGGGTTTATAAGATTTTCTAAGAGGCCTCACCGGTTTGGGTGACAGCCTTGTAAGATTTTTTTGGGGTGGCTAAACACTCATGATGGCTGTTGAATTTCTTGCTCAAGAAAACCAACCATCAGTTGCACTATTTGTCCGGAACCGCCAGGTGACGCAAAGGGTCCTTTGGGACTCTCGTTCCAGGCATAAATATCAAAGTGGGCCCATGGAACCTGATCGGTGAACATCTCCAGGAAAAGAGCGGCGGTGATAGCGCCCCCATAGCCGTTGGTGCAATTGACGATATCGGCAACATCAGAACGGAGACGCGACCGCTCTTCCGGCACCAAAGGCATTCGCCAACAGACATCGCCGCGGCGCTGGCCGGAACGCAACAGGCATTCCGCTAAGTTGTCGCGATTGGAAAACAGTCCGGGCGTGTCGGACCCCAAACCGTATTTAATAGCTCCAGTCAAAGTCGCAATATCTATCAAATATTTGGGTTTCTGCTCGCTGGCCACGGTTAAAGAGTCGGCCATAACCAAACGCCCCTCGGCATCCGTGTTATGAATCTCCACGGTTTTACCATTGCGAGCGGTTAGAACATCGCCGGGTCGAAACGACTCTTTTGACACCGAATTTTCGGCAATTGAAAAATAAAAATCGCAGTTGATCTTGGCTCCTGAGTGGACAACCCAATAGGCAATACCAGCCACCGAGGCCGAACCACCCATATCTTTTTTCATTAAACGCATTCCGGCCGCCGGTTTAATATCGACACCGCCAGTATCAAAAGTAATACCTTTACCGACAAAGGCGACAGGCTTGTCTTTGCCAGCACCCCGATACCGAATATGAACCATGTGCGGCTCTTGCACTGAGCCCTGGCCAACCGCAATGTGAAGACCCATTCCCTCTTTTTCCAAACGGGCCTTATTCCAAATATCCACCTTCACACCTTTGCGTCCAGTGAATAATCCCTTAAGTGCCATCGCATAATCTTTGGGCTGCAAAAGGTTGGGCGGAAGGTCGACCAAGAAACGCGCCAAGTTGGTGGCTTCACCTAAAGTCGCAGCCGACTGCATCCACTGTTTTTGATTTTTTAGTTTTGATTTTAAACTGACTTTTATTTGTGGTGCTTTTTTCTTTGGCCACACATCTTTGAAGCGATACTGTGCCAATTCCAGCCCAACACAGCCGCCTTGAAACTCCTCTTCACTTTCTCCTATATACTCCAAGGAGAAGTTCTTTGGTTTGTCTTTTAAAATTTGTCGAAAGCAAGTGCCGACCAAGTCACGAGCCATGGCATAGGGCGAAGGAACAAACAGACCGTAATGATCATGAGGATCCACCGTTTTACACTGCACCAGCCAAAGCGTGGCATTGGAAGTCTTCCAAGACACCACCGAATTTTTACTACGAATCTCTTGCTTTACAGAGCTTGGCGCCGATTTAATAAAAGCCGCAGGCACTTTTTGATCTCGCCCCACCAGCATCATCCGATGGGTGGCCCCTTTACCTGGACTGCCACTTTTTTGAGCGTTAACTAACCACGGTAAACTTTTAAAAAATTTTGCTATATCGTTCATAGGGGCCAAGTCTACACAAGCCCCCTGGAACCGACAAGATCTCTTCGTTTTTTTTAGGGCAGCACTCTTTTAATATGGGCTCTCTTGTCCTGCGGCAAAAAGATCATTAAAAAGTCTTCATTTAATTTATACTCTTGCTGAAAAACCAAAATGCCGTGATTGATGACTTCAACTAAAATCGAACGGCTGTTACTGGGAAAGTTTAAAAACCCCGAACCGGTTATTCCGGTGGCAAAACCATTCACTAATATTTGTCCATCAAGCCATGGATTGTAAAAAAACACTGTCTTTTGCCCGGACTCATCAAAATGGGAAAAACCGGCTTTGTGTTGTTTTTTAGCAAACAAAATTAAAATTACAAAAAAAAGTTCCATACCTGGCTTGCGTCCTTTACGGTTGGTTGAAAAGCTTCCGGCAACCTACCAATTTTTGCGCGAAACTCCAGAACTTCCGGATAGAACTAGACCTTTAGCTGGATGACGTAAAATGCCCACCCAAAAGGCATTTGCTGGCACCAATGGCCCATAATGACTTCTCAACGATCGTGACAGAGGCGGCAACCGGGTCTATTATGGTCGCCTACAAAGAGGTGTCTTATGTTGAAAATACTCAGCGCATTGCTTGTTTTGGTCGGCTCTCAGGCCGCCTTGGGTGCGAATATTTACGTGGCCCCAGTGCAGGGAACCAATATCTCACAAGGTGAAACAAAAACTCTCCGCGAACTGATCAAGGCGGAAGTTCAAAGCCAATCGAATTTTCAGCTGGTGGATGTGTTAGACCAAGCCGATTTCTACATTCAAACCAAAGTCATCAAATTCGATAGTTACAATATTTCTATGGTGCGCTGGCAAGGCAATAAAAAAGTCAGCACCGGACAATGGCGAGCCACCGATTCCGCCGATTTAGAAAAACAGCTGGCCACTGCGGTCGGCGAAATCTTGAACTCCGAAACCAGCTCGGGAACCGCCGTTTTGTTTGAAGACAAAAAGTCTTTAGGAGAACAAGCAGCAGAAAAGAAAAGCAAACAAAACAACGAAAGAGTGCCCGCCCGCCGCCAAGTCTTGGTGGGTTTCGGACCGGCATACTTCAACAACATGAACACGTCACAAGCCGGGATTGGTTTTCAAGCCGGTTATTTATGGAGTATCGATGATCATTTTGATTTAGGTTTGCAGTCCGACTTTGCGATTTCCACAGAACACACCGATGCCTACATGCTGAGTGGGCGCATTCTGACCAATTATTATTTTTCATCGAATGATATCAGTCCTTACATCGGTGCGGGATTCGGCTACGGCTGGGCCAGTGTGCATGACTCCGATACCACTTTAATCAGTGACGACGCCGCCGGAGGCTTTGCTCTGAGTTTACAAGGGGGCATCAAGTTCTTTCGAACATCGACAGTGAATTTTGCCGTCGGTGGTGAGTACACTCATATTTTTGACAAAAGCTCATTGGGCGCGCCCGGAGTGTTTTTAGTTAAAGTGGCGCTGCTCTACTAAGATTTATGGTTGTCGCTCATGTCGAAGGTTTGGGTGGTTCCTTTGGTCATTTCCCAAAGCTTAAAATAGCGCAGCATCCAGCCAATACCGTCAAAGACAGCAGCGAACAATCCAGGAATGCCGTCGCGAAAACCACCCTTTAAAACGTAGCGACGAAAAATTCGGCTTTTTGGTTTAAACCAAAGAAACTTGAATGAATTTGCCAATGAGGGCCGCACACCTTTTTCATAAAGGTGCTGCGCCTCGAAAGTTGAATAAAAATCCATCTTTTTTAGAAATTGCGAGATTGTCAGATAAGGATAATGCAACATTGGATTTTGTAGCATCTCGATGGGACCATCGATTTTTAAGGACTCATGGACATGCTCGTTGGGAAAGTGACCTTTGCCTCGACGAAACAAGCGCAGTTGAGTGTCTGGATACTGGCCGCCGTGCTGCAGCCATTGACCAAAAAAGTGATTGCGACGGGGCAACTTAAAGGCGGCGGCTGTTGACACAGCAATTCGGTCATTGACCTCAGTCATCAAAGATTTTCCAAAACGCTCGTCGGGATCGACATAGAAAATCCAATCTCCGGTCGCCTGTTCCATGGCAAACGATTTATTAACATTAAGATTCATAGTGTTAGGACGCTGAAAAGCCCGACAACCAAGGGATTTGGCCAATTCAAAGGACCCATCCTTACTTTCACAGTCGACGTAAATCACTTCATCACCCCATTTTAACAATTCGGGGAGCAGCTCTTTCAAATGGTAGGCTTCATTATGGCCGATGCAAGTGATGGAAAGTTTCATCTGTATATCCTATTGGAAGCGAACCAGGCAGTAACTTTTCTTTCCTCGGCGTAGAATCAAAACTGATTCATGCAACAAAGGCAGCTCGTTGCCGGCAAGGTTTTCGCCCTGGAATTTTTCGTTATTCAAATAAATAGCACCGGCTTTAATATCCTTGCGGGCCGCACCTTTCGAAGAGCAAAGTTTTGATTCCACTAATACTTCAACCAAGTCTATATCACGGCGTCGGCTGGCGGCGATCTCGACTGACGGTGCATCACTAAAAATATCTTTGATAGTGGCAAGATCCAGGGAACTGAATTCACCGGAGAACAAAGCCTCGGTGGCTTTTTTTGCTTTGCTCAACTCAGAAGCCCCATGCACAATTTCCGTTAATTCAGAGGCCAACGCCAATTGCGCCTCACGTTTATGGGGCTCAGCTTGAAAACGTTTCTCCAGCTCTAAAATTTCTTGCATCGGTTTTAAACTGAAAAGACGCATCAGCTTGATCACTTCATCATCAGGCAAGCGCACGAAAAATTGATAAAACTGATAGGGACTGGTGCGCTCGGGGTCGAGCCAAAGGTTACCTTGTTCGGTTTTACCGAATTTGGAGCCGTCGGGACGAGTCACTAAGGGAAAAGTCATACCAAAAACAGTGTCTTTTTCCTGGCTATCACCTTGCATACGCCGAATAAGGTCGACACCGGCCGTGATGTTGCCCCATTGGTCAGAGCCGCCGATTTGCAGTTGGCAGCTCATCTCTTTGTTGAGGTGATAAAAATCATAAGATTGTAAAAGCATGTAGGAGAATTCGGTGTAGGAAATGCCCTGGTCACGATTTTCGATACGACTTTTGACTGAGTCTTTCGCTAACATGGCGTTGACCGAAAAGTGCTTGCCCACATCACGGAGGAAATTGATGTAGCTAAAAGTTCCCATCCAATCCAGATTGTTGACCATAACAGCGGCGCTGGGACCATCGAATCGAAGGATTTTCTTGGCATCTGAATAAATACCCTCGGCATTGTTTTGAATGGCCTCAGCAGTTAACAGTTTTCGCTCACTGCTCTTGCCACTGGGATCTCCGATCATTCCGGTGGCGCCTCCAAGGAGGAGGATCGGCTTGTGGCCGCGATCCTGAAGGCGGCGCATGGTCATCAATGGCAACAGGGAACCAACGTGTAAACAATCGGCCGTCGGATCAATACCACAATAGAATGTCGTTGGTTTTTCAAGGACTTGCGCCAACTCGTCGGAAGTTTGCTGGTAGATCAAACCTCGCTCTTTCAGCTCGTTGTAGAGCATAAAATGCCTCCATTTTGATCCTTCAAACTTTAACCTTAGCTATTGATTTTTACAAGAAATTCAGTAATATGGCGTTCAAACAGGGAGAATTATGGCGAAGGACGACCTCATACAAGTTGATGGTACAGTGAAAGATGTTACCGGTGGTGGTAACTACAGAATAGAACTCGAAAATGGGGTCGAGATCTCTGCACGCCTTTGCGGTAAAATGAAACGTTTTAAAATTCGCGTGATCGTTGGCGACAAGGTCACGGTTGGTCTCTCTCCCTACGATCCCACCCACGGTTTAATCACCTTCCGACACAAAGGTTAAACAGCCCACCGGCCGAGACGGCCTATTTTTCAAACAGTCGACAGTCTTCATTTGTGAAATAAATTCAGCCTTAGGGGTGGAAAAGTCACCATCCAGTGTGACTTTGTTTCTTATTGGTCAAATCCGGCTAGCCAAAGCTGACAGAGCCCCCAAAATGAAGTAACCAACACAAAGCTATTCTTGGGGGGAAGAGTTGTTAGCCACGTCACCTTTTTTAATTGCATTACTTCTACTGGGGCTCAGTCAACCCACAGCGGCCGCACTCCCCGCCATCAGCTTTAACGCTTTTTTAAAAAATTACCTGCAACAAAGTGCCGAAAGCCTTGGAGCCCGTCGACAATTGTCATCGGCTCAACGCTTGAAAGTGGAGCGCCAGGATCAATGGACCTCCCGCCTTGAGGCGACCGAAAACCTTTCATTCGAAAAACAGAGTTTTGAAAGTGGTGGACGTCCCGACAATTCGAATCGGACCAACAGTTTATCAGGACAATTTATCCAGAACATGCCGACGGGAACAAAACTGGAAGTCGGCGGGCAAAAATTTATTGAAACTCAAAATCCTCTTTTCAACTCCATCGATCGGCGTTACTCAGCCAAACTCACTCAAGACCTGATTCGCAATTCCTTCGGTAAAAGCCAAAGAGCTTTGATGAAACAAGGTCAAATGGACTTTAAAGTCGCCGAACTGGAATACCGACAATCCATTGTCAACTCTTGCGAAGATGCTTTTTCTCTGTATGCCGACGCTTACATTCAACAGGAGATCGCTGACCTTTTACAAGCCCAGCTAAAAGACGCACAAAAAGCCGTGAATGTTTCGCGCAAACTCTTTAAAGATCGGTTGATTAACAAAGTCGATCAATTAACATCAGAAAACGATTTTATCGACACCCGTCTACAAGTAGAGCAGGCTCAACAAAAGCTTTTGAATACAAAAAGACAAATTCAAGCTTTTATTGAGTCCCAGAACTCCCTGGATTTCATTTTACAAGACCCATCGGACTTTCTTCCCGAAAAACCTGAACTGACTTCCTCAACTCTCCCGGAGGAGATCATCGCATTGCGCCTTAAAAGTCAGAACTTTAATGTCGAAAAAGCGCGCTCAGACCGCTGGACCGAATTGCAGTTTGGGGTCGAAGTCGGAGAAAATTTTGGACGCTTGGCTCTTAATGGACCCCTGGTAAACTATAACGAACAGTTCCTAAGAGCCAACCTCACAGTCGGCTTTGATCTTTTGAACAACACCGAGGATGCGCAACTCAAAAACGCAGTCTTTCAAAAAAACAGTCTAGAAAAGGAAAGACACACCCTCAACAAAACTCAAAAAAACAAAATCGAAAGTTTAATCGCGATGAACACTCTTCTCAGTCAACAGGTCACCAGCAGTGCCAAACAGGTGCAACTGCTTGAAGAGAAAATGCGGATTGCTTTCAATCAAATGAAAAGAGCCAAGTTGGATTTTCAAAACTATCTTTTGCATCGCAATGCCTACCTCAACCAACAACGCACCTTTCTTAATTTGAAAAAAGATCTTTGGCTCAATCGGTTTGCTTTACAGAAAGAATATGCTCATCAATCCCCACAACTTTGTGAGGTGGCATCATGAAAGGCCTTATTGATTATTTTATTTCTCGACCTTTTGTTGTGAATCTGATTTCAGCCTTTATTATTATCGGCGGCATCACCTTAGGTTCAATGATCAAACGCGACACCATTCCACCCTTTGAGTTCAAGTCGGTGGAAGTCACAATCAGCCTTCCCGGCGCCTCGGCCACCGAAGTTGAAAAATATTTAGCCTACCCCATTGAACAGGCTCTGCAAGGCCTACCTCATGCCAAAGAGATTGAAACACGCTCAAATTCCAGTGGGCTTTATGCAAAAATTTATTTCAACGCCGGATACAATAAAATCAACGAGTCGGTGGAGCAAATCCGCAGTCGAATCAGTGCCATTTCTTGGCAACTACCTGAACAGGCTCGGGACGTGAAGGTTGAACAGAACAAGGTGAATGAAGTGTTCCACATGGGTATTGCCCTGGAAGGCTTTGACGAGACCAATAGTCTGCATCGCAAACTCACAAAAAAATTATCCGACAAGATTCGCAATGTGACAGGCATCATTCGAGTCTCCGAGGAAATGAGTAGCCAAAACGTTTATATTAAAATCAATCCCCAGGCGATTGCCCGCAACGAAATCTCCATAGCTGATATTCGCAACAGCGTCCAGCAGGCACTGAACTACTCGCCCATCGGTCGTGTCGATTTTGACGAGAAGACTTACTCGGTCGAGGTTGAGCGGCCCGCCGAGGCGCTCGAGGCTTTGCGCAATTTGGCGGTTCGAGGCAACGCCACTGGTGACATTCTTTACCTCAAAGACCTGGCTGTTATATCTTTGGAAATCGACACGATCAAACAGCATCACCGCTACAATGGTCGCTCGGTGATTAATCTCTACACCCGTAAAGACACCACATCGGATTCGATCTCTCTGAAAGGGGAGGTCGTTAAAATCATTGATGAATTCAATAATAATCTTCCCGATGGCCTGCAAGCCAGTATCTTTGCTGACGGCCCAAAATTCATTCAACAACAGCTCAACACGCTGACCAACAACGGACTTTTTGGTTTGATTTTAGTGTTGATCATTTTAACTCTGTTCTTCAATTGGAAAGTCTCTTTGGCCGCATCTTTTGGAATTCCAATAGCCTATTGTGGAACTCTGGTGGCTCTTTACGCCTTTGGAATCTCCATTGATATCATCTCGGTTGTTGGGATGATTTTAGTTTTAGGAATTCTTGTCGACGACGCCATCATTATTGCTGAACGCTATGTTGAAAATTTAGAAGAAGGCATGACGCCCAAACAAGCCGCTCGCGCCGCCAGCTCGGACCTGATGCTGCCCGTGACCGGAACCGTTTTAACCACCGTTTTCGCCTTTAGCCCCATGATCCTGATAGAAAGTGAAATTGCGGTGATTTTTTACGCCATCCCCATTGTTATCATTACCTCCCTGGCGATGAGTTGGTTGGAGAGCTTTTTTATTCTTCCCAATCACATGCAGCATTTCATAAAAACTGTTCCTAAGCACTCCACCGACACCAGCTTTTTTCTAAAAACCAAAGCCGCCTACCGAAGGCTGCTGACCCAGATCCTCCGCTTTCGCTATGTTGCCGTGGTTTTGCTTGTCGCTTTTTTTGCGGTTTCGGTGTGGGTGGCAAAAAACAAAATCCAGCAACAGTTTTGGTTTGGGGCCAATCAGGAAAGAATCGGAATCACCATCACTTTAAAGGAAAGTCCTTCTTTGGATTATACCGAAAACGTCATCAAACCCATTGAAGACTACTTAATGACGCTTCCTAAGGATAAAATTCAAGGTGTTGGAGCCAGCATTGGTGAAATGTGGAAGCATGGCCGCAATTACGTGGGATACCGATATGCCCGCATCACCCTGCACATCAATGAAAACCTGTCCCACCCCGGCAGTGTAAAAACTGAGTATACAAAGAAACTGAAAGACTATTTTGCGAAAAACACCCCTGACTCTATTGAAAACGTCCAAGTCGGTTGGGAAATGAATGACCAGGATGACAAGAAAAAGAAAATGATCTCGATTGATGTTACTGGCAATGAAGACGTTGAGTATTTGGACCTGAAAAACACCATCACTCAACAGATCGAAGCCAACAAAATGGATTTGGAATTGGTTAAGGAGGTGAATGAGTTTGACGAAAAATGGGTTTTCTCTCCCAACACAAAACGCTTGGCTCGCCACCAAATGTCGGTTGGCCAAATCACCTCCCAACTGCGATCTTTTTTCGTACCCCATGAACTGACTCAAGTGCGCATGAATGGCGAATCGAAATGGATTTACACTCAGGTCGATCGTGACAATGCCGTGACACAAAAACAATTGAATCGTCTGACTGTTTTAAACAACAAAGGATTAGCTGTGCCCCTTCGCACCTTGGGCGAATGGTCAAAAAAGAAACAACTGGGCACGATTCGACACAAAGATGGCAAACGCCAGTTCACTTTTGATTTGTCTTTCGAACCGACCGAGGACGTCAATATCACAGTCGCCAAACAACAGGGTCAGAAAATCACCGATGTCCTGGCTAAGAACTTTCCAACCTACGACGTTGAACTTCGCGATGCCGACCGCGCCGAAGCCAGCAGTCGAGCTTGGGCATTAAAAGTGGCCTTGCTCTGTATTATGCTGGTCATGTTCACTCTGTCCTTGGTGCTCGGGTCCCTTTCTTTGCCTTTTATCGTTGGCCTCCCCATTCCTTTTGGACTGATGGGAATCGTATGGGCCCTCTATCTGCACGACATGCCCATGGGAATTATGTCATTGATCGGACTGATCGGCACTGTCGGTGTTTCAGTGAACGATTCTTTAATTATGGTGGACCAAATCATGAAACGGGGCCAAAAGAATCTGAAAGGTCTGACTCGCGCAAACATTATTGACGGCGCCTCAAGTCGTTTGCGAGCCATTATCTTAACAACAGTCACCACACTCGGTGGTGTTTTTCCCATGGCTTACGCCTTAGGGGGCGAATCTGGATTTACTGAACCCCTCGCCTTCTCTCTTGGCTGGGGTCTTTTCTTTTCGACTTTCCTCACACTTTTTGCATTACCGGCTTTTATTGAAATCCGCCGCGATTTTGGCAAAGGATTCGGTTTTCTTAAAAAGCGGCTCACCGGCAAGCGAAAGTCATCCCACGAAGATCTCGAAGAGGTCCTTGAGGCTCCCAAACCGCAACAACCAGGGGACAGTTTTGTAGAACCCACTCCAAGACCGACACCACCCCAGGTGGCCCGAAACTCAAGGCCACCTCAATCCGAGCTTTAGCTTATATTTGAAAATAGTTAATTTAAGAAACTGACTTATAATAAATAAAATTTCATTTCAGACTATTCTCTTAGTAATAACGATTGTTTATCACTGGTGTCTTACATAAAACTGAAATTCTGTCAGTTTTTTTCATTTCCACTCGGTGGGTTTCACGACTATCCAGAACCCCTAACACAAACAATCCGAGGGGGATTTTATGAAAACAATTTTAATGATGGTCATCTCAACACTGATGCTTTCACCAGCCATGGCCTTTGAGCAGACCGACCTTGACCAAATCAATTCATTTCAAGAACTGCAATCAGTCCCTGAGTTTGATCTTGAAGGCTTTAAAGGTGGAAAAGCCGTTGATGACATCTTTTTTGGTCACAGAGACTTCACCTGTGTTTCTCAAAACCGACGGGGTCGTCGCTTTAAAGCCCAAGGCCCTGACCGCATGCGGGTTCGCCGTCGTGCCCTTCGCCAATGCCGTCGCCACTCATTGCGTCCAGGCACTTGTCAGATTGTTCGCTGCCAACGTCGTAATGGTAAATTGGATGTTCTTATCGACTTTATTGACTTGATTGATAAACTTCAAAACCAATAAATCGATTTCATATATTTGTTGTTGTTAAGGCAAGGGCTCGCCCTTGCCTTTTTTCACACTTGGGGTCGGCGTACCAGCCAGACCCTCCCGGCCACAAACCAGTCGAAAACTCCTACACTGTCCGTAAAAAAACTTTTAATAATCAAAGCGATTCATCGTAATCCAACACTTGGAGGATTTATGAAGTTACTGATCGCCATTGCCACCTTATTAGTCGCCTACGAAGTCAGTGCCTGCAAAGACAGTCCAGCCAACCAAGACCTGAACGCCGCTCATGCCAGTTTTCAAAAAGTCGCTTCTTTGATTCGCGAACACCACCCCGACGCTTCCCTTGCAAAATTGGAAATGAAAATGAAATCATCCAGAGAAGGCGCTAGCCACTACCTCGCGGTTTTAAAAAATCAGGAGACTGAGCAGTGCCATGCTTACTACATCAGTGCGGTTAAAAAAGACAACTGCCAACATACGGCCATTCTTGGTCCCAAGCTTAATATTGGCGATCGTTGCCAACTTTTATAAACGATTTCTTTTTTTTGCCTGAGGCCTTTCGTTGCACCTTTAATTTCAAGAGCGGGCTCCTGCCCTCGCCGGCATCTCACCCTGCGGGTGAGAGCGCGTCACGCTTGCCGGAGTCTTGAAAACAGAGGTGCAACGAAAGACCAATCCATAGATTACAAATCATCTTTTTCTACCAACTTGAATTCGAAAACTTCATTGCCATTTTTATAAAGATAAGCTTTGTGCCCATTGATTCTTTGAGGACTTAGTTTCTAAACTATAGTGTTTTGAAGTCTTCGGTTTTTGGGAGTTCGTTCATTTTGGATTTTAGGATCTCTGGGGGTTCTTGAAGTTTTCTTTTTAGCAGACTGAACCAGGCGCCTGATATATCCAATGTTGCCGCAAGCTTGCCGTCGGATTCTTTGAAAATTTCTTGATGCATTTGCCACTTTCGACCGTCTTCACTTAAACCGGAAATACGGACATTGACGCGGACTTTATCACCGGCCAGCACTTCGCTCTTGTACTGAATGTATTCGCTAAAAATGACGGGGCCCACTTGCAGCTCCGAGAACTTTCTCATGTCAAAACCCAAGTTCTCAAGATAGCTGAATCGTGTGGCGGCACAAACATCGAGATAGGCGGTGTGGCGCATGTGAAGGTTAGGATCAAGATCAGACCAGCGCACATGAAAACTTTGATGGAAAACTTCACTCATTAGCAAACTCCTATAAAACGCAAGCCTGTCGGCCTTGCTCTTTTAAATACATGGCCACCCCATAGGCCCAATGAGAATGAGGGCTATAAACTCGCAGTCGCATGGATTTGGGATATCGGTATTTCTTCAGTTTCAATTCTTCGGTAAAAAATGTTTCAGGCCCACCGCCTTTTTCCATAAATTTTTTGCTGATCACCACATCAGCACTTTGCATGGCCTGAGCCACCTCCTCAGGTGACTCCTTGCCACAGGTCAGCTGTCCTCGCAATGGACGCGACCACACAGGCGCATTGGCCACTTCCGGCAGATTTCGCGCCACAAAGGCTTTCTTGGCCTGTTTCTCGGTCATAAAACGCAGGCGATCAATCCCCAAACTGTAAAGAGTGCTTGCCATAAAAAACTCTTCACCCTGTCCCGCCAGGCCTTTTCCAAGAATCACCACTTCAGTGAACGGCTCCACGCCATGCAGAGCCAAAAGTCTTTGTAGCTCTTGGCGCTTTTTTTCTAAGCGCTGGCCTTGCAAACCTTGCAGCTGCCAATCTTTCCAGTAAACATGAAAACTGCGTGGCGGCCGCGACATTTGATGGTCAAAAGAGGACCGAACATCCATGATGATCGCCCGCTTCAATTCCTTCGGTTGACCGTACTCGATCTTCGAGAAAACACGATCTTCTAGGCTGCCATCTTTCTCAGAAACTTGGGTGGGCGTCTGACAGCCGTTAAGGGACAACAGAACGAAAAGGCAATAGGCGATGACTCTTATCTTTTTCAACATAGCGAGAAGTTACCCCAGATTGGCGACGATGACCTCCATAGGTGCTCTGTTCCATAGCTAGAATTCGACAAGATCACCTCATTTTCCAACCCAATCGTCAGCTCACCCCTTTCGCTGACTCCCTATCATTGTTATTTGACAGTCGAGTCATCCCATTTAAAGATAAACCATGGTTATTAGAAATTTGATTGTACTCGCCGCCTTCATTATCTCCGCCAGCTCAACCGCACAAGCCTGCCGACAATCGGCACTGCAAAGATCCCGCACTCTGATTGAGGCCATGCTCAAAGACCTCAGCAAGGTTTATCCCCATGCCGGTGGCGGAGGGATCAGTAAAATCACTCAGGTTCGAACCGACACTTACAAAGTTTCAATCCTGCAAGAAAAAAAGGTGGATGAATACATCTATGAAATGACAACTGGAACCAATTGTCATGTGGAGATCAAAAGTCGCAAGGAATCTGTCCAATCCAAAGGAGGATCGCGAGTTTCGGGTTCGGCCAAGCGAACCGGATCGTAACCGTCGTCAACTCTCCCCATCGACGAGCCATTTCATCACCCCTTACAGAAGGACGACTCCCATGGGTGCGACCATTATAACTGCAAAGATGGACGATGAGTCTTTTCAAAAGCTCAATTCGTTAAGGCAGAAACACTTTCCTAAACAGCGTAATTTCCTACAAGCCCACATCACTTTGTTTCACAAGCTTCCCGAATCTTTTGATCTCGACCCTACGAATCTTCCCACCCAACCTTTGCCTGCTGAATTCACTGAGCCGTACTTTATGGGCTTTGGAACGGCCATCGAGGTCCGCTGTCCTAAGCTCTCTGAGCTTAGAGCACAGATGAAAAATGAGTTCTCCGAAATCTTAAGTCGGCAAGATCTTAAGCTTAAAAAATTTCATGTCACCATTCAAAACAAAGTTCCAGCCAACCAAGCCAAGGCGTTCTTTCAAGACTTTAAAAGTCAGTGGTCGCCGTTTTCTGGTGAAATTATCGGCTTATTGATCCATGAGTATCTCGATGGACCTTGGCGCCTTAAAAAAGAACTTTTGTTTTAGGACCAAAACAAAAGATCGAAAAACAGACCTCGCCCCCAGCATTTCTATAGAGCTCGCCACCAGCATTTCTACAGACCTGCGACCTACAAAATACAAAAAGCGCTTCTGAATTACGCCCTAAAAAAACAAGGGTTTTCTGCTAGGGATGCAGGAAAACAAAAATTAAATTTCCAAGGAAACAGTCCTTCGCTATCCATTTCTGTTGATCAAGAACGAAGCAAAAGACAGCCAACGGCGCCATTGGAAGACATCCTTTTGACAGACGCTTCGTCGATTGTGGCACCCTAGGATTGGCTATTGGTTTTTGTGCTTCATGGTTGGGAAAAGCAAGATGTCACGAATGCTATGCTGATCAGTCAGCAGCATAACGATCCGCTCAACACCCAAGCCAACACCACCAGTGGGCGGCATACCCACTTCAATGGCATGCATAAAATCTTTGTCCATAGGCTGGGCCTCTTCGTCGACAACGCGCTTGGCCTCTTGTTGCTTCAACCGACTCAGTTGATCTTCGGGATCGTTAAGCTCAGTGTAGGCATTGCCGATTTCCATGGCCGCACAGATGGGCTCAAAACGCTCCACCAGATTCTTTTTATCCCGATGCATTTTGGTTAGTGGTGAAACTTCGACCGGAAAGTCGATAACAAAAGTGGGTTGAATCAGTTCGCTTTCAGCGGCTAACTCAAAAAGCTCCATCACCATCTCACCGTGACTGGCGGCTTTTTCAAGATGGGTTCCCAGCTCTTTGGCTTTCGCAAACAATTCATCGGCACTGGCTTTTTCGGGATCAATTCCAGCATACTCACGAACACCATCGTAAACAGAAAGACGGCGCCATGGTGGTGCAAAGTCGATCTCTTGCCCCTGATAATTCACTTTTGTGTCGCCTGTCACCTGGCGCGCCAAGTGCGCCACCAACTCTTCAAACTGTTTCATTTGATCATTGTAATCAGTGTAGGCCTCGTACCATTCCAACATCGTGAATTCGGGGTTGTGAGAGCGATCAATCCCCTCGTTGCGGAAGTTTTTACCAACTTCGTAAACTTTTTCAAAACCACCGACAATCAATCGCTTTAAATAAAGCTCAGGACTGATCTTCAAGTAAAGTTTCATATCAAGCGCACGATGATGGGTTGAAAAGGGATAAGCCGCGGCTCCACCATAAAGAGGCTGCAGCACCGGTGTTTCCACTTCTAGGAATCCACGCTCATTAAGGAAATTGCGAATTTCAGCAATAATTTTCGAACGGGTTTCAAAAACCTTACGGCTTTTCGGATCCATGATCAAATCCAAGTGACGATGCCGGTACTTGATTTCCACATCTTGCACACCATGGTATTTTTCAGGCAAAGGCTCTAAAGTTTTGCAAAGGATTTCAAATTTTTGAGTGTGTAAAGACAGTTCGCCCTTTTTACTTTTGAAAACAAACCCCTCAATTCCAATGAAATCCCCAATATCGATATTCTCAAAAGAGGTTAATCCGACTTCATCCAACTCCGCTTTCTTTAAATAGCACTGGATTGTTCCCGATTGATCCTGGATATTAAAAAACGCCGCTTTCCCCATGGGTCGCTTCGTCATCAAGCGTCCAGCAATTCGAAACACATCCCCCTCGCGCTTTTCGCCCGCTTCAATCGCACTCTCATACTTGGAGCGAATGTCTTTGATCATGGCGTCGCGCTTGTAACTGTGAGGAAAAGGATCGATTCCCTTTTCTTTCAAAGTGCGCAATTTGGCTCGTTTTTCGGCGCGGATCGGATTGTCTTGATTTTCGCTCATGCTTTGTCCTTTTACTTGGCTTTAAGATTGTCCGGTATAAACATCCATAACAGACTGCAGAAGTTCAATGGCTTCTTTTTTCGGACGTTGAAAGGCGTTGCGCCCCATGATGCTTCCAAAAGCACCACCTTGGGCCAATTCTTTGACCTCTTCCAACACTTCCTCGGTTCCCTTGGCTGGGCCTCCACTGAAAATCACCACGCGACGTCCATTGAAGCAAGACTCCACAACATGCTTGGCTCGGTCAGACAACTTGGCTACCGGGATTCCTTGTTCTTCATAAACTTTTCGAGCCGCATCCTGTTCGATATGTGCTGTTGGCGGTTTGACCTTAATGAAATGAGCTCCCAATTGGGCCGCAATTTGCGCCGCATAGGCAATCACATCAATTCCAGTCTCCCCTTCTTTTGAAATCTGTTCGCCTCGCGCATAAGACCAAATAACAACCAAAAGACCGGCCTCTTTCGCCATTTGAGCGGCGTGCTGAATCTCCTCGTACATTTGCTTTCGCATGCTACTGCCGGGGTAAATTGTAAAACCAATTCCAACGCAGCCCAAGCGAAGAGCGTCATCCACAGACGATGTCACCGCCGAACAGGGGCCCTCAGGGGAATACAGGGAGTCCGAGTTGTTGACTTTTAAAATAAGCGGAATGTCTCCGGCGAAGTCACGCGCCACCGCCTCGATAAAGCCAAGAGGTGCGGCATAAGCGCTGCATCCCGATTCCACAGCCAAAGCCGCGTGATAGGTGGGATCATAACCGTTGGGGTTTTTGGCGAAACTACGGGCCGGACCATGTTCGAAACCCTGATCCACGGGCAAGATAACCATCTTTCCCGTTCCTGCCAAACGACCGTGGTTCAACACACGGGCCATATTGGTTAACACTCCAGGGTTATCAGCCCCATACCAGCTAAGAATCTCTCTTACTCTTGGCGTCATCAGATCGTCTCCTTAATAAATATCACCCATGGTCAGCAGCCAAAGAAGCCTCGTAGGCGAGCCTCTTAATGGCGAGAAGGACCAGTGAACAGCATCTCTTTAGGCCGTCTACACTAGTCATATCAACTACTGAAATCAAGACTTTAAAGCAATGACAAGGTCTTCTGAGGCCGGCGGCAAAGCTGGTTTAAAAACTACGCACTTTCACCATCGCCCGCTTCAAAGAAATCACTTCATTCTTACAAGCATCCATAAATTCTTGGGCAAAGGCTTCTGGATCAGTGATGCCGAAATCCTGTAGGGCACAGGTTTCCACAGGTGTCCCTTGGTTGCTGATATTGACCCCGTAATGAATAAGCGAGGAGGTTTGCGAGCAAGTGGCAATACTGATGTTGAGTTTTTTCTTTTGCCAATAAACATCATCACCATGGCGAACCATATCCCATTTTTTTCCCGACAGTTTTTGAATCAATAAAATTAAGGTCTCACCAAAAAGACGCTGAATTAAAACCGCGGTCGATAAAGGAAATTGAAAAAGTTCGACCACAAAGTGAAGCATCTCATCGCCTTCAATCACACTGTTGGCTCTTAGATCTTCGCCATCAATCATATGTTGTTTTGGAATTTTGCATGGGCCTTGCCAACTGACGATGGAATCCCCCAAAACGCCATGCTGTAAATAATTGTATAAGGGGGCCAACTGTTGACCATCGTAGGTTTTGACTTCATCAATCCAAAACGTTTGCATCGAATTCCGCTCCTATTGTTTGGTGGACTGGAGAGCTCGCCGAAATCGCTGACAAGACTCACACTTTTGGCAGGGTTGTTCTCCGGCAAAGTAACAAGACCAAACTTGCTCCATCGCCACCCCTTTTTCAACTAAATACTGTGCCATTTCGGCTTTATAAAGAGTTTGCGAAAAACAGCGAATCTGCACTCCATTGGCGGTCGACAATTGAAGGCATGCATTCATTTTTTCAATGAAGTCGACACTGTTATCGGGAAAGGTGGCCGCTTCTTCAGCATTGAAGCCTGGAACGATCCACTGAGCTCCAATCATTTCGGCTCGACAGGCCGCCACATTCAACAACACACCATTTCGATTCGACACCCAAACCTTTTGAGCCGTCTGCTGAGACCTGGCCAAACTCTCGATATCCACTTGCTGGGTGGGCACCTCTTGCTCCATCGAGGTCAATGAGCTGCGATCGCCAATAAAGATCTCGGCCAACTGCAAACTTTGCAAAGGGACCTGTAACTCTTCACTAAAGTGTTTGGCCGCCCGCTCCTCTGAAGGCCAGGCGCGCTGCCCATAATTGATACTTAGGGCTGCCACCTCTCCGGGCCATAGCTCGCAAGCTTTGTAGAGATTGAAAACAGAATCCAGCCCTCCTGATAGGAGAACTATGGCTTTCGTAGACATATCCCAGGTTTAGCGATGGTGTTGCGAAATCTCAAGCTTTTATTCCATAGCTTGCTGCCCGAAGCTCTGGTGAACTCCTCTGACTGGCAAAGCCCCACCCGCCCCCCCTCTGGTAGAGACGCGAAAATTTCGTATTTGTTAAAAAAACCAAAAGACAGATCTTTATAGATTAAAATATATGCATTCCGGCAAAATCCCTAGACTCTATGGGGGTTTGATTTTAAGGTTTGCCGATGGATAAAAGCCCAAATGGTTTCAAGGAGTTCGTGAAAGCGGCCTTCCGTGACCCTAAAAATGTTTCGACTATTTTTCCGAGCCTCAAATATTTGGCCCAGGCTTTAATTCGGCATGCTGAGGTCGGAGCTGGAGATCATGTTCTTGAGCTGGGCTGTGGCAGCGGAGCTATCACTCGACAGATTTTAAAACAAAGATCACAATTGGGTTCTTATCTTGGTGTTGAAATTGATACCGATCTGGTGGACTTTCTGAAACACAGTTATCCCGACGAGACATTTTTGGCTATTTCGGCCGATCATTTGGGTGAACATATTAAAGATGAATCGATCGATGCTGTGATTTGCTCTTTGCCCTGGACTATGTTCGCCGGTGATTTGCAAGAGTCTATCACTCAAGAGATTTTACGAATTTTAAAACCGGGCGGAAAATTCACCACCTTTCTTTGTATCCACGCCCTTTCCTACCCCGGCGCTCCACGAGCAAAAAAAGTTTTTCAAGATGCTTTTTCACAGTTTGAAAAATGCGAATCCATCGCTCGTAATATTCCGCCTGCCAACGTGTATCGGGGAATAAAATAAGCTAACCTAGCGAATTTCTTTGAGAGTCTGATCAATTTCTTTGTAGCGATCGGTCATACCATAGTAGCTTTCAAGATACAGTTCTTTAAACTTTTGTAGCCCCTGTTTTTGTTCCGGCCAGGCCCGTTGAGCGCGGTCGAGAAAATCCGAGGGCCCTTCATAGGATTCTTTTTCAATGCCTTTTTTAGCCAGACGGGTGCGTAATCGCAGGTAGGCTTTTTGCGCCGGATTTTCTTTTTTTCTGTTTTTACGGGTGCGCAACCGAACCCATAAAAAGAAGCTCAGCAGGATTAGAAGTGAACCAGACAACAAGAGGTTTTGATTGATATTCTTAAAACCAAGCTTGGCAAAGAAATCTTTTTGACCGGTACGATCAAAATTTAAAAGGAACATATTCCAATTGGTAGCCAAGGCATCCAATGCAAAATAGGTTTGTTTTATCCATCCCGGTTGGTATTTCGAAAGAAAATCATCACCGGATTGAGCCTGTGCTAACTGCTCTTCAGACATAGAATGATACAGATCTCCGCCTAACTCAAAACGCAAAGGAGCCACCATAGTGGTGGGATCAAAACGAATCCACTGACTTTTTTCTTCTGACCAAATTTCGGTCCAGGCGTGGGCATCTTTACTTGTCACCAAGTAATAATCACTTAAACTGTTCTTGCGGCCGCCTTGAAAGCCAACAACTACGCGTGCCGGAACGCCGGCCAACCGCATGAGTGAGGCAAAACTGACGGCAAAATGCTCGCAGAAGCCTTGTTTCTTTTCAAACAAAAACTCACTGAGCTCTAAGGTTTTCATGGCTCCAGGTTCTAGCGTGTAGCGAAACTGACTTTGGTAAAAGCGCATCAGACGAAACGCCTTGGCCTCATTGTTTTTCGTATTCTTACTGATCCGAGAAATGAGCTGCGAAATTCTCGGATCCGAATTATCCGGAGCCTGCAGGTACACCCTTCTCTGTTTGTCGCTCAGGGATTCTTGCACCGAAGGCTTTGAATAGGCCTCGTAGAGGTACTTGTTATCATGGGGCTTTTTAAGGATAAATATTCCACCGTCCATGACCATGGTGTTCATTTGCAAGAAACGATTGCGATGCTCCACCCAAATGCCTCGGTCCAAAGTGAAGATCCAATCGTTAAATACAGGCTCCAACAATATTTCATATTGGATGGCTCCTTTTAAAAGAGACCCTGGCTTGGTTGGCTTCGACTTATCAAATGTACCTCGCTCCCACTTCATGTTTAAGTTGGTCGCTAATATTCCACCTCGCCAATACATTTCACCCTGGACTGGCACCTCCTCTGGAAATCGGACACGAAACGCCGGTTGGTTGGTTTGTGCCAACCGAGACATCGAGCCTGGCTCCATAGTCTCTTTAAACCCATCCAAGGCCGGTCGGTTGGACCGGGCATTTAAAAATCCAGTGGAGAAGCGAGGAAAGACAAAAAACAAAAGAATCATGAAGGGTGCAATCTGCAGAAACAGTTTTGAACCGGTTTTTAAAAGAGTCACAATATTGAACTTCACTCTCGAACTGTTGTGGAGTTGAACCAACAAAGCGGTGGTTATGATCAGGTCGAAACCAGCAAAGATAGTTATTCCCAGAGACTGCGACTCAAGAAAGCGGGCCAGCAACAACATAAAATTTAAAAACAATAGAATCATGGCGGCTCGATAGCCCACCCCATCAATCAGCTTTAGACCAACCGCACAGATCAGCAAAGCCGAACCGGCCTCAAGCCCTAACAGCTGACCAAAGTTCTGATAGACCAAATAAAAAGCAACAATCACCATTCCCAGTTTAGTGAGAAAGTTTGGCAGCGGCACCACTTGATATTCATAAAGCAGGCGCCAAATCAGACACAATCCCCCGACTCCCAAGACGGGCACGGTGAAGTCGCTGAAATGGGGAACCATATTGAGGGCGACGAGAAACACCAAACTTAAGTGGAAGAAACGATTGGGGGTTGGACTCATTCCACCTCCCGCAAGCTGGCCAGAAGTTTTAAGCAAGCCACCTTATGGCGCTCTCCGGAACCGATGGCTATGGATTTATTTTTCACCACCAACCCATAGTTATTGAGGTCGTCTTCACAGTCGTGGATCCATTTAGACAGTTGGCGGACACGTCTTTCCTCATTGCCTAGAGCTTTATCATAATCGATAATATAGGTTTGCCGTTGTCCCTCTTCAAACTTTTTGGTCAACAAAGGGCGACCCCGAGCGTAAGCTTTCCAATCAATATGTTTCTGGGAATCCCCCAAGACGTATTTTTTATGTTCAGAAAAATCATCACCATTGAGCTGACGATTGACTCCTTCATTGATGCCCTCGTGGACTGAGTGTTCAAGAGGTCGATCTCCGCTGGGCTTTGGAAAAATATGATACTCGGTGGGAATATCGAAGTAGCGCCAAACATAAAAGAAGCCAAATGGATAACGAGTCGACATTTTCAGTCGCTTGAGTTTTTTCTTTCCCCACTGACCTGTGGTGAAGTCAAAATACTGAGGATGCAGGGATTTTTTGAAAATTTCATCAATGCGAATATCAAATTGATCGTCGCCGCCTTTGCTTTGTAACCTCAGCTGGCTGTGCCCCTCGGCGTTGTTGCTTTTCAACCAAACCACGCCATGACCCACACCTTCGCTGGGAGACAGGAAAATAATGAGTTTTTCAATTTTAATATTTCTAAGATTGGCATGAGTTTGCACCATGCCAATAAGGAATAAGGCCACTAAGAAAAAGCATAATATAAAAGCCAAGTTGTTGTTGTAAATCGCGCCTGCGATAAGACTCACAAAAATCCCGGCACCATACATAAAGCCGTACTCTGTGGGAACAATGTAAATTTTCTCGCGCTTCACGTCTCTCCCCCTTAAGGAATGGGAACCGAGTGAATAATTTCTTGGGCCAATTGCTCTGGATTCTTATCGCCGAAGTCTTCATGACTGCGCAATCGGTGGTTCATGACAGCCACTCCCACAGCTTGATAGTCCTCGGGAATCACAAAACTTCGACCTTGAATAAAGGCATGGGATTTCGCCGCTTTGTTATAATCACGGGCGGCACGTGGCGATAGCCCCCAAGACAAAGTTCGACTCTTCTCGACAATGTCTTGTAGATAATCCAAGGCGCTGTCTGAAACGGTCACACTGTCCTCTATGGCTTGGATGATTTTCACAACCTCATCAGGACTCATTATAGGCTCTAGCTCTTGAATCCAAACGTTTCGATCTCTACCCTTCAAAATACCCTTTTCAGCCTCGCGACTGGGAAACCCTAAATTCAACTTCATCAAAAAACGATCCAATTGAGACTCAGGCAATGGAAATGTTCCAATATTTTCCTGAGGGTTTTGAGTGGCGATCAAAAAGAAAGGTCGTGGTAGTTCATAAATTTTTCCATCCATGGCCACCCGGTTCTCTTCCATGGCTTGCAAACAAGCGCTCTGGGTCTTTGGAGTCGCACGGTTGAGCTCATCAGCAAGAACGAAATTGGAAAACAAAGGTCCTTTATGAAAATCGAAAGTCTGAGAATTTTTGTTAAAAATCGAAGTCCCTAGAATATCAGCGGGTAATAAATCGTTGGTAAATTGAATGCGTTGCTCTTTAAGGCCAAGAAGCTTGGAGATGGTTTTTACCAAAGAAGTCTTTCCCATCCCTGGCCGGTCTTCCAATAGAAAATGTCCGCCGGCAAACAGGCAGGTCACGCACAATTTGACGGTCTCGTCCTTATCGACGATCACCTCGCCGATTTGCTTTAACAATTTATCAATTTTCTCGGTTGATTCCTCTACGAACTTGCTATCCATGGTGTCTCGCTTCAATCTGTGTTGTCGTATGGTTGATATTCCAAAGACCCTATCGGCAAAAAAGCACAAAGGCTCAATTTAAAAAGACTTTTTCACATTTTTTTTTGAAACGGACAGGCCGAAAGACCATGCACGCAAAGGCTGAATTAAAGCTTTGCCATGACCTCGTCGAGCAAGCTAGCATCCTTAGCACGAAGACGAGACTTTAGGGCGGCTCGATCGCCTTTGGTAACGACTTTGACTTCGGAATTGAATTGCTTGGTCAAATCCTTGCTTGGGCTATCACCAGGGAGAGAAATTGTTTTAAAATAGAATTCTACTTTTTGCGGACGATCGATAATAAAATGAATCACACCTTCAAACTCAATGGGCATCTGGTTTTTAGAAAATAAAGCTGCCTCGTCGGGTTTCACCATGATTTTATAATTTTTTTCGATTTGGCGCTGTTTATATTGGGTCTGTAAATTGAGTTGGGTCATGTGTGGAGATACGGCCAGTTGTCCCTTTAATGAGGCCTCACAAGGCACGTACTGAAAGGCCCGTGCGTAACTCAAATACTGCTTTTTAAACTTACTGGGTCCAGACTGACGTTCCTCGACTTTTTTCCAATCCTGACTGATCAGACGAGTCTCTAAAGACTGACATTTTTCAAAGGTGTTTTTCCCCAAAGACCCAATGAGCAATCGGTGGTTTTTCCAGTCGGCCAGCTCATAGCCACAACCAGTGGGCTTGTCGCTTTTGCCGTCGAATTCTTCAAAAAACTGCAGAGTGAGGTCTTCAAAACGCAAGGTGGTACCCGGCTTTTTATAGGGCTCAATAATATCCAAAGCCAACGCCCCGTTCATGATTAATTGAAAGACAAAGACCCATAGCATTTATTTATATTCCACTTTCAATTCTCGAACGAAAGTCTGCAGACTTTCTTTTCCCAGATAAAAATTAATCGATGGTTCGACAATCACACTGACTCTCTTCGATGTTAATTTTTTCTTTTCCTCAATGTTGTCGACAAAGAACCACAATCCATCTATTCGATTTCCTTGCATATCTTTGAAAACAAACTTGATATGTTTATCTTTTAAAACCTTGGTGGATGCAACAAAAAGATGATTGATACGAATTCGAGGTGTTTGAAACCCAACCCCATAGGGTTCTAATTTTTTGAACCACATTTTGAAGGTGGAATTCAGTTCCGCCAATTCGGCTTCGAAATCATAAGTTATCTTAGCAGGTTCGGCTGGAGTGCCATGATAATAATCAGACAAACGTTGGCGGAACTCATCGGCTTTATCTATGGATAGTTCGAATCCCGCCGCTTGATGGTGCCCACCAAATTTATTCAAAGCTGGGGAACAAGCGTCAAACGCGGCAAGTAAATTACCACCTTTTGGAGCTCGTGCCGAACCCACAATCTTGTCATCAATAACAGCTCCAATAAAACTGGGACAGTGGTTCGACTTCACCACCTTGGTTGCCAACAAACCAACAATGCCTTTGTAAAATTCTTGGGAGTAAGCAAAGACAAAACGGTTTTCGTCGGTGTTAGCCAGTTCTTGAAACAGTAAGTTCTCACACTTTTTTTGAATGTCGGTTCGCTGCTGCTGGGCTTGCAAAGTGGAGTCGACAAGCTCATTGGCTTGAATTCGATCTTGAACTAAAAAAAGATCCAAGGCCTGGACCTCTGAATTCATCCGCCCAAGGGCATTGAGTTTCGGAGCCATCTGAATGGCCACATCCGATGAGCTCAGGCCTTTGCCAAGCAAACCCAAGCGCTCCATAAGAATTTGCAATCCAATCCGGTCGGTGCGCGCCAGCTGCAACAAACCATGCTGAACCAGGGGACGATTCTCATTCACCAATGGCACCATGTCGGTTAAGGTTCCAATGGCAAAACAGTCCAACAATTGTTTGGGATCAAAGTTTTTCGTCAACAACCCGCGAGTCGTCATCTCGCGACGCAGAGCCAGTATTAAATAAAAGGCCACACCCGTTCCACACAAATGACCCAGGTCTGAAGAACAGCCATCATTGTTAGGATTAACGATGGCATAGGCGGGAGGCTTAATCTCTTTGGGCTGGTGATGATCGGTAACAATAAAATCAACACCCAAATCGGCGGCGGTCTGAATGGCCGCAACATCTGTGATTCCCACATCCACCGTCACAAATAATGAAACCCCGTGATTCTCAATAAAGTCTTGGACGATTTCGGCGTGCACTCCGTACCCGTCGTCAAAACGATTGGGTTGAAAGGAAACAAGATGAGTGAATCCACAAAGCTGTAAACCTCGAATCAATAAGGCCATGCCAGGAGTGCCATCCATATCAAAATCAGCATAAAGACAAATTTTTTCATCATTCTCAAAGGCTGCAACCAACCGCTCCACAGCTTTATCGATATCTTGCAGAGCCGAAGGGTCTGTTAAATCTTTCAGGCTAAATTCAGAAAATCTTTTAAACTCTTGATAACTGGTAATACCACGGGCTGCCATCCACCGCTGCACGATGGCTGGAACTTCCATGGGCCATTCTTCTTCGGTTTGGGGAGTCTGTGTCGACGACTCCCAAGGCGTTTCTTGCTGAATCTTTCCCCCCGCTTTATGGATTTATTAAGCGGTCAGTCCCCACTGCTTCCCTAAACGATCTGTTAAAATCACTAACGGTGAAGCAACGTAAATTGAGGAATACGTTCCTACAACAACTCCGATCCCCAAGGTAAAGGCCAGGTCTTCAATAACTCCACCAGCGAAGGCATAAAGCGCAATCACAGCAAGAAGTGTGGTGACCGATGTTAAAACGGTTCGGCTGAGTACATCATTGACCGAGCGATTGATAATGAAAGGCAAGTCCTTCCCTTTAAAGACGTGTTCATTTTCACGAATTCGGTCGAAGTTTACGATGGTATCGTTCAGTGAATAACCGATGATCGTAAGAATCGCCGCCAAGATTTGCACATTCACTTCTTTTCCAAGGAGCGAGAAAATACCAAGAGTGATAATAGCATCATGAAAGAGACAGATCACTGCGCCCGGAGCGTACTTATAGTCAAATCGCAACCCCACATAAATCAAAATCATGATGAGACTGTAAATCACAGCCAATAGGCCTTTGGTTTTCAACTCCGCCCCAATTTGTGGCCCCACAGAATCCACTCGTCGAATGGATTCTTGGCTTAAAGAAAAGTTATCAATAAGGCCGGTTGTGACCGAAGCAATCCTCTCGTTGTTCTTTTCATTCACTTCTTTTTCGTCAGCCCCTTCGGCCATTTTCATGCGAATCAGGACTTCGTTGTTTTCACCCAAAGTCTGCACCATGACACTGCCAACCAGAGACTCAAGAAAATTTCGAATCTCACCCACGGGTGGCTTGCTAGCGAACTGCACCTGAACCTCGGTGCCGCCGGCAAAATCAATTCCATATTTAAAACCGTTGCTTAAGATAATCCCGGCACAAAGTACAATCAGTACCAGTGACACGATGGAAAACGCCGGAGCGACTTTCATAAAGGCAAAACGCCCGGGATCATTCATTCCTTTGTTATTCTTATCATTAGCCATATCTCAATTTCCTTAAGGTCTAACGTTCAGTTTGAGTTTCCCAACCATAAAATTCAAAATCGTACGAGTGAAGAAAATGGCGGTAAACATTGAAGTTATAATTCCGATCAACAGGGTCACCGCAAAACCACGAATGGGGCCTGTACCGAAATACATAAGCACCACACAAACCGCGGCTGTGGTCACGTTGGCATCTAAAATGGCCGTGAAAGCTCGGGCGTATCCCTCTTTGATCGCACCCAACAGTCCGGCCCCTTTCGCCAACTCTTCTTTTATTCTCTCAAAAATAATCACGTTGGCGTCAACAGCCATACCGATGGTCAATACGATACCGGCCACCCCCGGCAAGGTTAATGTTGCCTGCAATGAGGTTAAGATGGCCAGGATCATCAAAACGTTAAATCCCAAAGCCAAGTCGGCAAGAAGTCCATAAGATCGGTAATAGATAAGCATAAACACAAACACTAAGACACCACCGATGAGCCC
>CAZPOV010000018.1:0-67268 GCA_964588335.1 uncultured Pseudobdellovibrionaceae bacterium
AAGAGTGAAGTGCTGGATATTGAATTCAGTCGAGCAGGCATTCGTTTGCTTTTTAAGTCAAGGTGTCGAGTCACTGTCGGAGATAAATCTCTTAATTCAGAGAAGCCTGGAGATGTAGCCAAATTAAGGCAGATCTTTTTAAGAGACTCTTTTTCTAGTCGAGATGTCATGCAAACTTTCAACGTAAGTCAGAGAACCGCTCAGCGTCTGATTGTAAATTCAAAAGATTATTATAAGTTGAAAGAATTTGGTTCTGGACGTTCAAAACGTTACAAGTTTTCCTAAAAGATTAAACCAGTTTCATAAAATATTTAACGGCAAGATTGTTGAAAAAGTTTTCAATGTTTAAAGCTCAGTCATGTTGATGTCGTTTTGAGGCAACAACATCACAAGCCGCTGGTTTTCAGAGATCAAATCTTTTGGACTCCGATTTGCATTTATTAAAGCTAGTAGGAAACAGGGGTTTCAACTAGTTTAATTAAAAATTTTTGGGGTCGAAATGAAATTTAAAAAAATAACTTTATTGTTGATGATGGTTAGTCTTTCAATACTTGGCTGTGTGGATGGAGGATTTGATGCTACATCAGAATCTCGATCAGCGAGTGATGAGTCGAATACGCAGGTCGAAATAAGTTCAGTTTCCGGCACCGATATACAAGAGGGTGACACCCTGGTGATTGTGGCCGCGATCTCTGGAAACCGCAGCCAGATAGACAGTTTTGACTGGCAATTTTATCAGCAAGACAGCTGGCAGAGTCTCGGTATCAATAGTGAGCAATTGACCTTATCAAACCTCAGTCTATCTGATTCTGGCTCTTATCGTTTTGTTATAAGACGAAGTAAGAATGGCCGTCTGAGAGAACAGTTCAGTGATAGTCTTGAGATCAACGTGATGGCACAGGAGGGAAGTCCCCAGGTCGTTGATTGTGGGGAAATTCCTCATATGACCACCGAAACTCGGACACGCTATCTTGCCTCGACAGTTCCATTGGGTAGCTCTTGTGAATCTCAAACTCAAATTAGAATGTGTAATGATGGGCAGCTGTCTGAATTTTTTCCTAATAATTACCAGTTTGATTCCTGCACGGTCGCCACAGCGCCTCCGCCGACAGAAACCGAGCCTGAAAATTGTGGCGCTCTAGCCCATGGTGAAAGTGAAGTTCGAACGCGCTATCAGTCAATGAATGTTCCTTTCGGAAACGAGTGCCAATCACAAATTCAAACAAGAACATGTGACGATGGGGTTCTTTCACAATACATTCCACAGACTTTCCAGTTCGAATCCTGCAGGGTGGATGTCGCTTCGCCCTCAGAGCCCACTGGAAATATCCACAGCTTCACGGGCCTTCCATTAGACAGCAACGGTTTTACTGATCTTCGTGCAATGGTCAATACAGAGGGAATGTACGATGACTCTCGAATCGTATACGTGTCAAGTTCAGATGGAAACGACTCGACGGGGCAGATTTATAACAAGTATTCACCTGAGCTAGGGGGAAACCCTTTTGATCCCGCCGGAAATGTTCAAGCCTACTCCAGTATTGAAGCTGCAAAACGTCAAATTCGCCAAGGAGCTGCAGATATTCTGCTCTTGAAACGTGGTGACGTATGGACGCAGTCTTTAGGTGTATGGTGTGCTGGTGGGGGGCTCTCGAACCGAGAAAGAAGCATTGTTGCAGCCTACGGAAGCTCGGGTCCTCGACCCCTGATTCGTAGTACTGCGAGTACAAATTTATTCTTTATCATTGGTTGTCCCGACGTCGCAACTCGCTTTATGATTTTTGCTGATTTGGATTCGTATCCCTCGCACAAAGATCCCAGCTCCAGTGACTATAGCCCGGTTGATGAGTACTCAGGGTCTGAGGCCTTTGCGGTGCTTGAAGAAATTGAGGATGTATTGTTTGAAAATATTAAAACTCGTTTTGGGCAAGTCAACATCCAAGGTTGGGAGGGTCTTCAGTCTCGCATTGCTTTTCGTAGAAATGTTGTTGCCGATAATTATAATGCTTATGGGTTTGCTCAGGGTCTTTACGTTCATGGGGTTGATGGACTTTTGGTTGAAGAGAATGTCTTTGATAGCAATGGTTTCAATAACAATGTACCAGGAGCCGAAGCCAGTATTTTTGATCACAACGTCTACATTCAGCATACGAATCGAAATGTGATCGCAAGACGCAACATTACTTCCAACGGTGCAGCCACTGGAATTCAACTACGACCTGGTGGGGTGTTAAGCAATAACTTGTTTTTGAACGAAGCCGTCCCCGGTTTTATTTCTGGTGCAGGTGGGGAAATGAGTTACAATGTGGTTATCGGCGGTAAAGACCCCAGTTACGGTCCTCGCTCCTGGGGACTCACTGATAGTTCTTCTGGCGAAGTTCGTGTTTTTAGAAACATGGTCGTACATAAGCGTCCTGGTATGGCCGATTCAAACGCTTTCTTTATCGATTTGTATGACACCTCTGACTCTGACAATACCGATCCGGCATTGTTCATGGGTCCTAAACGTATCAATTTTTATGAAAACGTTGTTTATAATTGGCGAGGTTCCGGAGTCGTATCCGGCATGAACAGCAATGAGGTAGAAAGCTTTACAGGTGGAAATAATCATTTAGTCACCCCCGGTTTTTCGACTAGCGAATTTTATGGTGGTTACCAACTGCCAAATGCGACATTGGATAATGATAGCTCAGGAGCAAGCTTCCCTGACCCTGATCGAACCATTGAAACTTACATGCAGAGTTTCGGAGAGCCAGCCAGCACTGAGGCTTTCATGTTACGCGCCCGTAGCTTGTCAAAGTGGACATGGGATTCAAGATGGACGGCCGGCAGTGCCAACAATTATCTGCGCCAGGGTTTTGGATTGCAAAATCCTTAGCCTCAGAGTGTTACTTAATTTTATAAACAGGCCTGGGACACCCGGGCTTTTTTTTTGGGGGGGGACGCTTATTTATTCAAAGAAGGGGTGACCGAATGAAGGGCTTAAATATGAAAGTTTAGGCTCGTGTTCTAAGATCGTTTTTCGGTATACCGTTTACTGTTATCGGTTAGCTGTATACGGTATTTGAAAAAATGGATGGGGCACCATGCCTCTCGCCTCAGGTTTGAGTCCTGCTAGCCCATCCACAGGAGGACACGTAAGTGTCCGACCAACATTTCAAACGTCGACGAAGATGGTTTATTTATAAACAGAGCTCTGGGAGGAGAAGTGGATGGGGCATCACGCGCCTCCCACTTTAGGTTCGAGTCCTGCTACCCCATCCACGCGAGCGCAGCGAGCCAATAAACAAAACTTTTACGAGAAGTGGGGAAGCGAGAGCGACCATGGGTTGGCCGAAGGAAAAGTGGATGGGGTAGCAGGACTCGAACCTGTGATCTCTGGAGTCTTTCAAATTGATTTAAGCATCTCTTAACTTCGTTAGAGTGAACGAACTTACCTAGTAAAGAGAGATACCGATTTCTTCCTGTAAATTTTTAACAAGTGTGGGTAATTTTCCAGTTAGAGAATGGGGCTCCATCTCTCAACTTCGTTTATTCGTAATGATCAAAAATCGAACTTGGAATTGGGATTGCCTGCGTGGAATCTTAGAATTGATGATCGTTTCAGGTCCTGGCAGAATACAGGCCGAATACACGAAACTGACAAACTTTGTCTTTTCTGGACATATTCTTATTGTATAGCCCGCAATTATGATGCTCAGGATGGCATGAAACATGCAAAGAATTTAGGTTAAAGGAGAGAAGCAATGTTTATCAATCACAATATCTTGAGGATGGTTTTAGTTTCATGTCTTTGGTTAGTTGGTCATGCCTCTCATGCTGAAACATATTCCCACTGTACGACACCTAGTCTTTCGCGCATGCATGAGCAGAGGATACCCTTCACATTTAAGGAAGGCTTCACGATGATCAACTCTGGAAATTACCCAACTAACGTCACTCACCGGTTCAGGCTGGACAGAAATTTTATCGAGCTCTCTCGGTCTGAATTCCCCGGTAAATCGGCTTTAGCAATTTCTACAGAAGATCAATTTACTATTTCGGCGATTGCTCCAACGGAAATTGAAATTGAGTCTTTACATTCGGGGGCAAAATACCAAATGACTTTTAATGAACTTGTTTTTCATTTGATGGATGACCCGGTCCTAGACATTGGCAAGGGTGCAGAATTATTTCCTGAGATTGCTGACTTCGATAAAGCACCATTCTGTGGTGAACTTGAATTGATACCAGCGAGCTATGATGAGAATTTGGATTCGGATACTCTGCCGGGAAGTACCGCGCTCTAATCTTAGATTAGATTGGTTTTGTTAGAAATTTAACGAGGTTTGAAGTTCTGTGGGAGATTTGGGTCTTAAAGCTCCTTCTGAAAACTCCATTAGTCATAGTCTCGGCCATATCAGAGGGATTTTCAGTTTAAATTGTTCAAGCAAAACTTTTCTGCCTTCTTGGTGTGGTTCTTCACGGATAGGGGTGTAAAGCATTGAGTTAAAAGAAGAAAAGCAGACAGAGGTCCTTTCGAATCGATAATATTGAGTTGTTCAAGACTTAAATTATTGAAAGGAAAGGAGGATCCCAATGTCTGCAGGTCTGAATATATCAAACTTTGTGCTTTTACCTGAGTTAAAATTAGTCAGCTCAAAATATTTACCCGGTGGACATAAAGTTCTGCACTGTGCAAAGAAGCCTTGCCAAGAATATTGCCCTCACTGTGCTTCTGGTGAGTACTGGGTGCATCAGTACAAAGAGGTCACTGTTCGTGATGAGCCCATCCGAGGTAAAAACATAATATTGAAGATTAGGAAACGTCGTCTAAGGTGTAAGCAGTGCAAGAAAACTTTTATGGAGCCTCTTCCAGGCGTTCGGAAAAGAGCTCGTTTTACGGAAAGATTTAATAGGTCTTTAAACTGGGCTTGTGAAACCTTCAGAGACCTAAAACGTGTTCGAAAAGCCTACAGATGTTCTACTGACACCGTCTACAAAGCCCACTACAGGCAACTTGAGCTGAAGCATCGGAAAAACTTAAACTACCCTTGGCCTAAAACCATCGGCATCGATGAACACGCCTTTAGAAGAGCTTCTAGAAAAAATGCAACGATCTTTGCCACCATGATCGTAGACTTCACGAATAAGCGTCCCATGGAGCTTGTAGAGGGCAAAACTTGTGGAGAGCTGATGGCAGAGCTCAGTCACATACCAGGACGAGAAAACGTCACCTCAGTGGCCGTTGACCTTTGCGATCCTTACAAAAAGTTCGTCAAAGACTTCTTCCCAAATGCTCAGATCGTCGCCGATAAGTTCCACGTTTTGCGTCTTTTAAACACAAGCATCATGCGCAGGTGTAAAGAAATAACCGGCGATAGAGCCTCGTGGAGGGCGCGAAAGTTACTCCTGATGTCCAACATCCACCTTGATTACTTCGACCGGAAAACTCTTTGGGAGTACCTAGAACTGTACCCAGAGCTTAAGGAAGTTTACGCCTTTAAAGAAAGCCTACACGCTTTTTACAGAATTAAAGGTTACAACCGAGCCGCAAAAGCCATGAACAAACTGCTTGATCGGATGGCACTCTCAAAACTTCCTGAAATAAAAAGACTACGGAAAACCTTAAAGAAATGGCGTCAAGAAATTTTGAACTACTTCAGAACTGGCATCACAAACGCACGCACCGAAGGCTTTAACAACATCGCCAAACTCTTGCAGAGAAACGCTTTTGGGTTTAAAAGCTTTGAAAATTATCGATTGAAAGTGCTTAACTGCTCTTCATGACTCAGAAAAAAGGCGCACTACACCCTTAAACGAGTAGTTCCCGTAGTTCCCGTAGTTCCCCTAAAATGGTGAATAGAATCACCTAAGTTACCTAAATTATTCACATGAAACAAAAAGAATGGATGGGGTAGCAGGACTCGAACCTGCGAATACTAGAATCAAAATCTAGTGCCTTACCAACTTGGCGATACCCCATTAATTTTGAGAGGCTTAAGCTAGCGAAATCTTTGCGATGGATCAAGAAAAAAACAGTTGCCTCTGAAAAATCAGAGGCAACCAAAGCCGGAGCAGGGGCCCCGTGTTGCAAATTTTTTAATCAAATATGGGTTAAAAGTAAAACTATGATTGGAGTTTCTTAGACACTTCGCCCAAAGAATCACCAATTCCTTTCAGTTCGTCCTCATAGGCTTTGAAAACGAGTTTTTCGATATCTTCCCGCGTCTCCTGATTCAGAGGGTGGGCAATATCGCGAAACTGTCCGTCTTTGCGCTTTTTACTCGGCATTGCGACAAACAGACCGCTGTGACCTTGAATGATCTTAAGATCGCGGATCACGAAACAATTATTGAGGGTGATGGTGACGTAGGCTTTGAGCCGTTCTTCGTTCACCGGGAAAATCTTGATCTCTGTGAGTTCTATATCCATTGCAGAGCTCCTTGCTGTCGTTCTCGGATGTGGCACATCCAGGTTTCATTATATCGGATAACCTAGACCAAAGTTGAGAGGCGTTCTCAATTTGAGACACTATTCAGTCATTTTCCCATATTGCTACTGGGTGAAACTCTCGCACAGAGGTTGGTTATCATTTATTAAGCTTTTTACGATTGAAGTGTCATAAGAGGAGACGCCGCCGCCCAGTATATGCTGCTCGGCTTCGATGCTGGCTGACGAACAGTTGCCCCAGCCCAATAGGGTGGCTTGTTGCAAAGCTGTCATATTGTTCCAAACACTCTGGCCACTGCCAGGGCCACAACTTGCCCATCCACCAAGCCCAGCAATGCCTTCTCGCACATAATGGCGAACATGATAGAGCACCTGCACATAACGTCGGTCACCGACAGAGGTGGCGTTGTGCTGATTATAAAGGGTTCGCAGCCGGGTCTCATGAGAGGGACGGCCGCTGTAAGCACCCAGGTATTGGAAAATTCCATAGGCTCCCGATGAGGGGTTGCGAATTTCAGGGTTGCCTAAGCCTTCGCCCACCATGCGGTGATAGATCAAGCGAGGGTCGACTCTGTTTTCTTGATAGGCCTCTTGCAACAAAGGTTGAATGCGGTCAACAAAAGCCTGTCCGTAAATCTCTAAGATACGATTCTCTTGGGTGGGGTCATAACATCCGGCTGAATTGTTAACGGTCACGCTGGGTGGAGTTGGGTCGGAGCCGCTTAAGAACGGAAAATCATCGGTTGTTGTTTCAGACCATGCCACTGTTGGAAGTAGGCTCAGTAATGCGGTAGTGAATAAAACCGTCGTTAGCTTTGTAAGAAGTGTTTTTGAAATCATTGAAAGCTCTCCTTTTGCATCGATGACCTCTTAAAGGTGCAAAAACAATTCCACGACCAGTGTCTCAAAGTGAGATGCGAAAACCAGGGAGGGCTTGCAGAAGATTTATTAGCAAGAATAGCACTGTCAATGAAGCGACCAGACAAAATACGGCTCAACAGTTATTAGAATTCCAACACTTGTTAGGCCCTGGTTAAGAGCCTGTAAAATGTCGCTTTTTTTGAGATTTACATCATCGGGCGGCAGGCAATCGACCGAATACTTTCAGTAAGAACACCCTGAAGGTCTTGAAAGGTTTCGGCGGCCCGCAAAGTACCAAAGTCATTGACGACAAACTCTTCATAAAACGCCGTCAGCGATTCATAGCTCTTTCCTGAAACGGCATCTTGAAAAAGTGGCAAAACGTTCAGACGACGGTCGAGGCTCGGGCGTGAAGCAAAATCACCGGGGAAGTAGGAAATAAGATCTTCAGGATCGATGTCCAAAGTAATCGGAAGCCCGCTCACCTCAATGCCATTGAAATTTGTTAGCTCCTGTAATGAGCGAAGCTCCCGTTCTGAAAAAGTCGAGCTGACTCCATCGCCTGAAACCAAAATAGCCCGACGAAATGAGGGATTGCTTTCATCATTCACAATAGACAGTGCTGTCTCTAAAGCTTTGGCAATATCGGTGGAACCACCTGTTTCAAAAACCTGATACAGCTCCAGCGACTCTTGGTTGTTCAGCTGACCAAAAAAATCAGTCAGTCGAGTTAAATCGGTCGCATCAACGATGTTGCGTGGCTCATACACAACTTTACCTTCTGAGCCAAAAAACACCACCGCGACTTCGCTGCAACCACATCCTAAAAGTTTATCCTGAACTTCTTGATCAAGCAGTGCGGCTTGGTAGGCGCCCAGCTGGAATGCCATTTCGTGGGACTCCACTGAGCTTGAAATATCGACGGCTAAAACGATGGACTGATCGGTGGCTGAGTCGACTGCGCTGCAACTGGCGTGGACAAAGTCAAAATTCACCACGTTGAAAAGTAGTAAGAGGGAACCAATTCTGATCAATAACTTTTTGAACTTCAACATATTCACAAAGAGTTAATAACACACCTAAGGCGCGCCTTTAAAGATGTGGTTGCTTTTCCGCCAAATAATCGGTCAAACCAGTCAATTTTTTCATAGATGTGAAGAAACTTCAGGTTGGCGCCAGGCGGGAAGCTGGCGCCAAGGGGGATTTACTCCCCTTTAAGTGATATTTTCTTTTCGCCCATAGGTGTGTGCACCCAAAATCGATTCACTCCGGGGCGAAGACCCTGAAGAATCTCCGGCACCGAGTTTACGGTTTTGCCATTGACCTTCATAATCACAAACCCAGGCTTAAAGCCGCCACGGGCCGCGGGACTACCGGGGATGACGCCTGAAACAATGGGGCCAAAGGGAAAGCGGATGGGGACATCGAATTCTCTTCGGTTTCCTGAGGTGCTGGCGACAACATAAAAGCCAAGGTCGTAGGGCACGCCTTTGCCTTTATAATTTTTTTCTTTTTTAGGATATGTCGGCTCTTCGCTACTGGGTGGTGTGAACCGAGCCATCTGGCCTGGGTCTGGAAAGCTAGTCAAAGTCACTTTGTAAGTGAGCTTTTGAAATTCCTTTTCCATGGGGCGCATAATTTTAATAGAAACCTCTTTGCCTGGTTCACTGTCTTGAACCATATCGATAAAGTGCTCGGTGTTGCGGACGGGTTTGCCGTTGAATTCATAAATGATGTCGTTTTCTTCAAGGCCGGCTTTGGCCGCTGGAAAACCGGGTTCGACACGGGTGATAACAATTCCATTTTTAGGAATACCGTAATTCAAAGCCACTCGCGGGTGCAGAGTCGCCATTCCGATTCCTAAAAAACCACGCCGAATGGTTCCACCATTTTTCAAGGTGTTGACAATTTTTTTGGCGTAGTTTGAAGGAATCGCAAAACCAATCCCTTGAGCTCTGGCATCAATGGCGGTGTTAACGCCAATCACGTAACCCTTGGTGTTCAGCAAGGGCCCGCCGGAGTTTCCAGGGTTGATGCTGGCATCGGTTTGAATAAATGGAAAGCGGTTGATTTCTTTGATAGCGCGCCCTTTGGCTGAAACAATCCCGACAGTCATGGAATTGCTATGCCCATAGGGGTTTCCGAAAGCGGCGACATATTCGCCCACTTTCAATCGGTCGCTGTTGCCAAACTTCAAGGGGTGAAGGTCTTTGGGAGGATTGCGCAATTTTAACACGGCAAGGTCGCCTCGCGGGTCACGGCCTAGGACATCGACATCAAGAAGTTTGCCCTCGCCATTGATTTGCACCTGTAATTTGGTGCGCAGGCGTTTGTTATCAACCGGCTGAATCACATGGTAATTGGTAACAATATGCCCCTGTGTATCGATAATAAAACCGGTGCCAATGGGGGAGGACTCTTCGTTGCTCTCGCGGGGGTCTTCGTACTGAAAACCGCGACCAAAAAATTCTTCCACAAAGTCGAAAAGAGGGTCGCGCTGCATGCGGGTGTTGCGGATGTCGAAATCCAAATAAACTCCCACCACCCCGGGTTGGGTGAGGCGCGACATTTCCATCCAAATATTGGCGGGAAGAGGAGGAGTGAGCTTGGCTTCATCCATGGGAGCACGAGAAAGTGCTGAAAAACTAATCAATAATAAACTGGTAACGACGAGAAGCTTCATAGAGATACAAATTTCATTTTCAAATCAGAAATCAGTTGATTGATCAATTTTTCTTCTTCATCGGTCCGATTATTCTCTGATTTTTTCTTCAGAACCTCTAATAAATCGATGTTGAATTGGGCCATTTTTTTATCGACAGAGGTTTGCCCAGTGGCGGGATCTGGCGCTAAACCCAAGCTCATGGCGGCTGACGAGGCGACCGACAAGACCAAGGTTGAAAAAGTGGCTTCTAATTGCTGTTGATTGTCCAAGAAATTCTCCTTTGGCATGATTCTATCAATGTAAAGATAAGTATGTGCACTCAGACCGGGCTGTCAATGTCGCCACTGAGGGACTTTTGCGGGGCGCAAACGGCTAAAAAGATTGATTAACTGAAACTCAATATTGAGAATGATAGGGTCTATCCTTAGATAAGGGGGTCGTGCGTGGATGTTGATGTAATGGCGCTGAATGCAGCCGTTAAAAAAGAGAGTGGATTTGTAGACCAAATGCTCCAAGAGGTGAGCAAGGTCGTGGTCGGTCAAAAAGAAATGGTCGAAGGTATCGTCATGGGTCTATTGACCGGGGGCCATGTCCTTTTGGAGGGTGTGCCCGGATTGGCGAAAACATTGACCATATCGTCGGTTTCACAAGCCATCAGTTTGCATTTTCAACGGGTGCAGTTCACCCCAGACTTACTGCCTTCTGACTTGATCGGAACCATGATCTTCAATCCGAAGACGGGCGAATTCAGTCCCAAGAAAGGACCGATCTTCACCAATATTCTTCTCGCCGATGAGATCAACCGAGCTCCGGCCAAGGTGCAGTCGGCACTGCTTGAGTCGATGGCCGAAAAACAAGTGACCATTGGCGATACCACCTACAGATTAGAAAAACCGTTTCTGGTGTTAGCCACCCAGAACCCATTGGAGCAAGAAGGAACTTATCCTTTGCCAGAAGCTCAGATGGATCGATTCATGTTTAAAATTGTGGTCGACTATCCCAATAAAGGTGAAGAACTGGAGATCATGAATCGCATGGCCACCGACGACACCCCCTCCATGAACTCGGTGATCACCAAAGAGAATCTTTTACGCGCCCGTGAAATGACCGATAAAATTTATGTTGATGATAATGTCAAAACCTACATTGTCGATCTGGTCATGGCGACTCGTAAACCCGGAGAGTATGGCCTTGGACAGCTGGAGAACATGATCCAGGTGGGGGCTTCGCCGCGTGCGACCATCAGTTTAATGCGAGCCTCGAAAGCCAATGCGTTTATTCGTGGGCGGGGTTATGTCACTGCTGAAGACGTCAAAGCAGTGGCCTACAATGTTTTAAGACATCGATTGATTCTTACGTTTGAAGCGGAAGCTGAAGAGGTGGTCAGTGAAATGGTCATCAAAGATATGTTGAGTGAAATTGAAGTACCCTAAGGAGAGTTGATTGAGCATACCTGCTGAAGTTTTAAAAAAAATTAAGCTTCTTGAGGTCAACACAAAGAAACTTGTTAATTCAACTTTTGCTGGCCAATACCATTCCCGCTTCAAGGGGCAGGGGATGACCTTTTCTGATTTCCGGGAGTATGTCCCCGGTGATGATGTGCGTTCTATTTCCTGGAACCTCACCGCCCGCACCGGCAACACTTATATCAAAAAGTACGAAGAGGAACGCGAACTAACCATGATCTTGGCGGTCGACGTCAGCGGCTCGGTGAACTTTGGTTCCGAAGAGTATTTCAAAGGTGAAGTTCTAACTCATCTTTCAGCCCTGTTGGGATTCAGTGCCTCTAAAAACAATGACAATGTCGGCCTCTTACTTTTTAGCGATCAGGTCGAGCACTATGTGCCACCTAAAAAAGGTCGTGGTCATATTCAAAGAATTTTAAGAGATTTATATTTCCACCAACCGAAAAGTAAAATGACCAACATTTCTGCTGTCGTCGAATACCTTTCTGGTGTTTTGAAAAAACGCGGCACAGTTTTCTTGTTCAGCGATTTTATGGATCCATCGCCCTTTGCCACGTCTTTGAAAAGACTGTCGCGACGCCACGAAACCATTGCCGTGCAAATTTTTGACCCGATCGAAGAGAACATTCCGTCGATTGGTATGGTTGACTTCATTGATCCGGAATCGGGAGACCTACTGACCGTTGACACCTCGTCGCCTGTTTTTAAGCGATACTACCGACAAGAGGTTCTTAATTACCAGCAAAATATCAGTGTTGAACTTCGTAAATCCAAAGTTGATTTGATCGAGGTCCGTAACGGCGAAGACTTTGTGCAACCCCTGGCGAATTACTTCAAGCGAAGGAAGGGGTAATGGCTAAGGAATTGGCGGATAAAATGAAAGAGGCCGCTGATACGCTTGAACAAGCGAAAGCTCAAGCGGCGCCCTCAACTCAAGTCTCTGATGCCAACGAGGTTTCCGAGGATGGCGCCGCCGACACTGGCGAGTTGCCGGTGTGGAATTGTCGAGTCGAGGGAGCCCCGCAAGATGAGCAATGGACGGTTGGCGAAATCTTTGGTCTGGTTTGCGAAGGACCAACAGCGTCTTTTAATTCCACAGAATTAAGCTTTAAAGAAAAAAACAAATCGGGTTATGAGCTTCGTATCCTGGAAGTCAAACAGCAGACTGAAAACAAGTTGGACATGATAGCGACCACTTATGTTCCCAAGCCTCATCAATTTATGGCCTTAACCATCGAAGACCAAGGCCAACCCGTGGTGAAAGTGGAGCCTTTTAATCTGCAGGTCAAAAGTTTGATCACCGACCCCCAGCAAAAGTTTATTGGACCAGCAGCCGCTATTCAAATGAGTTATCCGCTTTGGATTTGGTTGGTTCTAGGGGCCGTGATATTAGGATCGGCCTTTTTTGGTTTGTTTCGTATCAATCGTCGGACCCAGATGCGACGGGTGATCGAGGAGCTGAAAGCCCATAACACCGCTCTGGGCGCCTTCAATCAGTTCAATAAAGACTTACGCACTTTAGGTCGCAAACATATTTTCGGCGACGAGAAATCCTGGTCTGAGATGAAGAAACAGCGTTATCTGGAAAACTTGGATGAGATCTTTCGCATGTATCTTTTGCGAGAGTTCTACGTTCCAGCTCTTGATTGGAATTCCGGGTTGGTGGTTCGCACGATCGCAAAGCAAGACAAAAGGAAATTTCAACGTTACGGCACTGATTTGCAAAAGTTCTTAAAAGAGTTGGATCGCGCCAAAGCCGACGTCGAAAAACTGCAAGTCCACGACTGCCAGCAGCTCACCCAAATGGCAAAGCGAGTGAGTCAGTCGATTTGGCGTGTGCGGAGGGCCTCTTAAAAAATGATTTGGTACTCGGCATGGGCCTTTGGCCTTCTCATTTTTCTTTTTATCGCCTTGATCATGCAGGTCTATGCGCGCAAGCGCCGCTATGGCGCTTTGCCGCTGAGCACGCTACCCTTGGTGAAGAACTTAACAACCAGCTTTCGCGCTCGCTTAAAGTATCTGCCAGACCTACTCAAATATCTGGGGCTGCTTCTTGTGGTCGTCGCTTTGGCTCGCCCACAAGAGACCGATGAAAAAATCAAGCGCAATGTCGAGGGCATTGACATCATGATCGCACTGGATATTTCACACTCCATGCTGATCGAAGATATGAAACCTGAGAATCGTTTGGAGTCGGCAAAAAAAACAATTCACGATTTCGTAGAAAAGCGAATTTCCGATCGTATAGGGATGGTGGTTTTTTCAGGAGAGTCCTACACTCGAGTGCCACTGACATTGGATTATCAATTGTTAAAACAGAATATCATGGCTGTTGAAACGTCGACGAATATTAAAATGGGGACCGCCATTGGGGTGGCACTTGGAAACGCGGTTTCGCGTCTGAATGAATCGACCGCAAAATCGCGGGTGGTGATTCTGTTAACGGACGGAGAAAACAACACCGGTCTCATCGATCCTCAAACAGCTTTAAAAATTGCCAAGGGTTATGGAGTGCGAATCTACACCATCGGCGTCGGTCGAGATGGCCAGGCGCAATTGCCGATTTACTCCACAGATGTTTTGGGCCGCAAAGTGAAACGTTATCAACCGATTCACAGTAAAGTGAACGAGCCCCTGTTAAAGCAATTGGCTGATGAGACGGGTGGAAAATTCTATCGCGCCTCCAACACCAATGCTTTGGAAGGTGTGTTCTCTGAAATCGATGAGCTTGAAAAAACTAAGATCGAAGAAAACCGGTTCACTCAATACACCGAAATGTTCCAAAACATATTGCTCTGGGCGTTTATTCTTTATGCTTTGGGCGCTTTGCTGCAGTTCACTGTTTTAAGGAGGGGCGTCTAGATGTTTCGTTTTGCTGATCAGTCTTGGTTTCTCGCTTTCTTCGTGCTGGCTGCGATGGTTGTCTACTTTATTTTCAACTCGAAAATGATGGAGAGAAAATTAAAGAAGACGTTTGGGAAAATGGCGCCATTTTTTACAGCTCGGTTTTCGTTTTTTAAAAAGAACGTCAAGTTTGTTTTAATCGTTGTCGCTCTATCATTTATGATTATCGCCTTGGCGCGCCCGCAGATGGGCAAAGGCAAACGTCAAATCACCAGTCAAGGTGTGGAGTTGATGATTGCCGTCGATGTTTCTAAAAGTATGCTGTCAGAAGATGTGAAGCCGTCGCGTTTAGAGCATGCAAAAAAAGAAATTTCCCATCTTCTTAATATTTTAGGCGGCGATAAGGTTGGTATTTTAGCTTTTGCCGGTTCCGCCGTTCTGTTATCTCCCATGACCACCGATAAATCAGCCCTGAAGATGTTTTTAGAAACTTTGTCACCGCAGAGTGTAGAAACTCAAGGAACGGAGTTGGCCAAAGCCCTGCGTGAGGCCCATGAAGCCTTTAAGCGGGGTGGGGAAGAGGTCGGGCCCAACCAAAAAATGACCCGTGTTGTGATCTTAATCTCTGATGGCGAAGACCACGAAGAGGGTGCGATCAAAGCCGCCGGTGAACTGGCCGATGATGGTGTCCGCGTTTTCACAATGGCGTTTGGCTCTGAGCGTGGCGGAAAAATTCCCAAGCGGGATGCCCGTGGGTTGTTAAAGGGCTATGTGCGCAGCCGCGGTGGTGAAGAGATTATCACAAAAGTGAATGATGAAATGATGAAGCAGTTGGCGCGAGCCGGAAAAGGCAGTTTTTATCATGTGACTTTTGGCGGCAGTCAGATGAAACGTCTGAAAGAGGATTTGGATAAACTTGAAAAAGCAGAGTTTGATTCTCTGACATCAGAAAGTTTTGATGAGCGCTACCAGTTACCTCTATTTTTTGCTTTTCTGTTTGCCTTGATTGAGCTGTTTATCGGTACTCGACGTCGCAACCTTGGCGAATGGAAAGGACGTTTCGCCAAAGGATCAGCGACAATTCTGGCCGCATTTCTGCTTCAGCCTTCGAGTCCGGCCGAGGCGGCTATCGGCGTCGACCAAGAGATCGCATTGGGATCGCAGTTTGGTTTAGGAGAAATTTGGAAAAACAATACCGGAACCGAGTATCAAAAACAAAAAAAGTTCCTAGAAGCTCAAGATCAATTTGTCGAATTGCTTTCTGACCATCCGTTTCAGCCTGTTTATCAATACAATCTGGGAACCTCTTTCATATTTGTCGAAGAGCGAAACAAAGCGATTCAAATGTTTGAAGAGATTCTTAGCAGGAAACCTGTTCCTCCCGCCGTTGAGTTTTTGGCCCTGTTCAATTTGGGATTTCTTTATTCGGCTGAAGAAGGTGGAGATATCGAAAAAGCCCTGGATTACTTTCAAAAAGCTTTGGCTTTCAATCCGCAAAGTCAGGAGATCAAAATCAATATCGAATTGCTCATGCGAGGAGGCAAGGGCGGTGGTAAGGGCGATAAAGAGGATGAAGATAAGTCGAAAGAGCAAGGCGAAGACGGCGAACAACCCAAAGAACCACAAAAGTTTACCAACAAAAAACAGCCCAATCAGTTTGATAGTAAAGACATGTCAAAAAATGATGTGAAGAAAATTCTAGAAGAGTTAAAAAAACAGGAGCAGCGGATTCGCGCCAAGCATGATCGTAAAGGTGGAAAGGAGGCCGACCGTGACAAGAACTGGTAGTGCTAACTCTCTTCCTGCGTCCTTGGTGTTCGTGTTTTTAGCGCTGTTTTTCTCGCTGTCTTGGGCACAGGCTGATGTTAATGTTGAGGCCACCATCGATCGCAACCCGGTTGGCGTTGGCGAACAATTCACTTTAAAGGTATCGATAACGTCTGAAGGGGCTGAGCGTGCGGCTCCTCCCAGTTTGCCAGTGATAAACAATGTGCAGCTTCTGCACAGCTGGGTTGGCACTCAGTCGCGGGGGTCTTTCACCAACCAGGGTCAAGGCATGACATTTAAAACCATGCGAATCAAAACCCATAGCTATCAATACACCGTCCTCGAAGAAGAGAATATCCAAATTGATCCGATCACTGTCCAAGTGGGTAGTAAGCGCTATCAAACCGAGCCCATTCTTGTGCAAGTGGTGGCCGCTGGTTTAACTCCACAAGCCCAGGGGCAACCACGACAACCACAGAACCCGGATCCACGGGATCAGATGGAGGATCTCGCCGATCAGTTTAACAAACTTCTACGTCGCCAGTTTGGTGGAATGCCCGGTGATGATAGTTTTATGACCGAGCCCCGCAATGCCAAAGAGGCTTTTTTTATTTTGGCTGAGGTCGATAAAACTCAGGCTTTTAAAGGAGAGCAAATCACAGCCTCTTGGTATCTCTACACGCGGGGGCGGGTGCGCGACATCGACACTTTGAAATATCCGACTCTTAAAGGTTTTTGGAAAGAGGATATTCAGATTTCCACGCATTTGAATTTTGAGCAAGATGTTATCAATGGCGTTCCCTACAATCGTGCCCTGTTGGCCTCCTACGCCCTGTTTCCTATTGATGAAGGCAAGCAGGTGGTGGACCCCTATAAAGCCAAAGCGACCATTGTTAGTGGCTTTGGTTTTGGCCGCGGTTACTCAGCCACCAAGGCCAGTGACCGAATTCCGGTTCTGATTAAACCATTACCAAAAGAGGGACAGCCCAACGACTTCGCTGGCGCCGTGGGAGAATTTCAATTCTCTGTTGAACCACCGCGGGGAACCATTGTCACGCACCAGCCTTTTCCTTTGAAAATCCGCTTTGAAGGGCGAGGCAATGCCAAGTTAATCGAACTTCCTGAGCTGCCTTTAGGGGATAACTTAGAGATTTACGATATAAAAAATGAGTCGCAGTTTTTTAAAAACGGACAAAGCTTTAAAGAGTTTGAAGTTTTATTAATTCCACGGGAGCCCGGCCCGCTCGTGATTGACTCTCTGAAAACCAGTTTTTTCCATCCACGCAAAGAAGAGTACATTTCTCTTTCGTCACAACCCATTCAGCTGACTGTGCAGCCGGGAGCTAAACAACAGTCGATTGGCGAAGAGCGACTCAAGTCCGATCGCAAAAAGAAAGTCTTACCGGATTTAATGACAGAATGGGAGCCGGGCTATCAGGCCGGAGCCTCAACTTTTATTATTTGGCCTTTTTTGTTCGCGTTAACTGTGCTGGTGTTGTTGTTTAAATCGATTCGTGACTCTGGAATTCTCGACAAGAATCCCAGTCTTGATGAAATGATCAGCATTCGATTCGCTAAAATAGACCGTCTGCAAAGCAAAGGTCACCTTCGTAAGATGGGTATCGAAGCCACCAACACGGTTTACCTAGTTCTTGGCCATCTCTCCGGTGAGGGGGGCGCCAGTGAAGAGCTTGATAAGCTCTTGGCCAAAACACCTCCCAGTGTGCGTCGCGAAATTGAGTCACCCTTGACCAAATTGGTCGATTATTTTGGAGTTTTAGGATTTGGTCCAGCCTCTTACGTTGATGAGTTCAAAGATCAGAAAGGTCTTAAAAGTAAAATCGCTGAACTCAAAGGTCTTTTGCTAAAGGCCTGTCAGCTCAGCAAAGGAAAGTTAGATTCTAATGAATTATAGAAAACAGTGTTTATCACTTGCTCTTGTATTGTTTTGTTTTCAAGCATTGGCGATTGAAGAAAAAGTTCTAAAATCGACGGATAAGTTTCCGAAAGCCCTTTATGTGCGTAACTATGGGAAAGTGGGTCAGCTTAAAAAGCTCTCGCAAATTCAGTGGTACGTAAGCAAAGAAAAATGGACCGATTGTGTAAAAGCCAGCGAGGCGGTTTTAGGCAATCAAAGTTTAGGTGTATGGGTTCCTTATCAGCATTTGGATTGTTTGCAGAAAGCCTATTCTTTTCGCAGTCCGTGGAAAGTCAGTCGCTTTATCGAGTCTTTCAACAAACTGTCCGGTCAGGTCGACCAGGTATTGAATTCGCCATACTCTGGCCATCGTGAGAAGGTTTTACAAGTTTTTTTAGATCTGGCCAATCTGTCGCTGGAAAAATCGAGAAATCAATTCGATAGTTTGGTGGAAAATAACCATCATCTTGTCGACTACATGGATGAGAGCCAGCGCGCTGAATATTATCGCATCATGGGAGAGATTGCTTGGTTGCGGCAAAAAAATGAGATTGCCAAGACCAACTTTCTGCGCAGTTACTTTTTTCGTCAAAACTCCAATGTCCTTTCTCGAATCAAGCAATTGAAAGCCGAAGATTCACTGCATTTGGACAAATACTCCAGAGACTTTAGCGAATCGGATGAAGAGAACAAACTTTGGGGTAAATTCGCCAACGCTGTGAAAAAAGGGCAAACTTACCGAGTTGCGGAATATGGATCGGACTTCCTCAATCAGTTTCCCGGATCAAAAAGAGTTGAAGAGGTGCGCGACGATGTAAACACCTTTTATAAAAGACTTCTGTACCGACGCAAACCAAAGTACGAGGCCGTGAAAAGAGATTTTGAACGTCAACTGATGCAGGCTCCACCGCAACATATTTTGTTTTGGGCCACCGAAGCTTACGAACGCGGATATCAAAATTCCAGCTACAAGTTGGCCGACAAAGCCGCCGACAAGTGGGAAGACACGGCCTATGCCGCTGATGCCCTGTTGATTGCTGGGCGCTCGGCTTATTACCTTAATAAACGCTCCGAAGCTCGCAGTCATTTTAATACACTGATAGAAAAATTCAGTGGCCATCCAGCCAGTGATGAGGCCCAGTATCTATTGGGGTTGCTTTACTATCGAGAAAAAGAATACAAAAAGGTGATTAATCTTTACGACTCGTTTTTGATGAGTTCTGGCTCTGACAAGTGGGAGTTGCAGGTGCGCTACTGGTTATGGCGTTCGTTGCGAAAAATTGAATCCAGTCGCGCCAGTGATATCGCCGAAACCATTTTTCGAATTTTCCCACTGACCTACTACGGATTAATTGTCAGGATGGAAGAGAAAAAGGGACTGCAAAACCTGATTGGTAAAGGCGACGACAAAGGTCAAGCCGAGTACTGGTGGACGGGGCATACGAAAAAACGCTGGAAGCGAATTAAGAAACTGATTGAGCTTGGCTGGTTGGATCAGGCCGAAACCGAAATCGATTTTCTACCGGATCCCAAAACCGCCGACGGCTTTTTAGTGCGTGCCCAGTTATGGCAGGCGGGTGGGCGTCCCAATCGTGCGATCGAGGACTTCGCAGCCGCGGTGGATTTAGAACCCAAGTACATCAACCGCACCGTTTTAGACGAAACTTTTCCGAAGAAGTACGAAGCTTTTGTGAAAGCTGCACAAAAAGAATTCTCAATTTCAAAAAATTTAATATGGTCTATTATGCGGCAAGAGAGTGCCTTTCGAGAGACCGCAGTCAGCCCTTCCAACGCCTACGGCTTGATGCAGATGTTGGGTGGCACAGCCAAAGAAACGGCGCGCTGGTTGCGGGTTAAAAACTTTAAGGTCTCCGACGACGTCTTTGATCCGAAAACCAACATCCGCTTTGGTACTCATTTTATCTCCCGTATGGTCGGCAAATATAAGGGTGTAATCCCGCTGGCGGTGGCTTCCTACAACGTCGGCCCAGGCAACCTGGACCGTTGGCTGCGCCATCGAACCGACTTGAAAGACTGGGATAAAATCGGTCAAAGTCTTGACGATGACATCTGGATGGACGAACTGCCGTGGGCTGAGACCAGTTTTTACGTCAAAGCTGTTATGCGAAATTTCCTCCTTTATAAAATCATCCATGATAAGGATGACAAGTTGTCGTCACCCCCGTGGGCGGAAGTGCTTCGCTAACAGCCTAAAAGTTCTACAAAAAACCCTCAAAAGCCACTCAGAGCGTATCAAAGCGGGGATGGCCCGGGTTTTCAGTCGAGTTTTTTGACCATCTGGAGACTCACTGTCTCCTTAGCTGGTTTCCATTGAAGGCTTGTGAGAAATTAGCTAAAATAAAGGGATATCGGAGGTTTCCATGAGAAGACTGCTCCTTATTGGTTATTGTGCGTTTTGTGTTGGTTGTGCGTCGGCTCCTCGACAGGAAGACCCAGTGGTGATGCCTATGGCTCCCGGAGCTCCGGGAATGGCTCAATTGCATCAGCAGACAGAGCCTGTGCCTGCCAAAAAAGATCTGAACGATAATGAAACGGACATGCAAAACTTGCCCGAAGAAATGAACGAGCAAGTGACCAAGTGGATTGAATATTTTCAGGGCCGCGGAAAGCCCCATATGCAAAAATATCTGTCCCGTTCTTCACGTTATATCCCTCGCATGAAAGAGATTCTTAAGTCTCATGGCCTGCCTGAGGATTTGGTTTACATTGCATTGATTGAATCCGGATTTAATCCACGAGCCCACTCACGGGCGCGCGCAGTCGGTTATTGGCAGTTTATCCGAGGAACGGGTCGCCGCTATGGCCTTGAACAAAACTATTACGTTGATGAGCGCCGTGATTTTGAGGAAGCCACCGAAGCTGCCTCGATGTATCTAAAAGCTCTTTATAATCTTTTTGGCTCTTGGTATCTGGCGATCGCGTCTTACAACGTCGGAGAGAATCGAATCAAGCGCATGGTTATGAAAAACTACACCCGAGATTTTTGGGAACTGGCAGAGAAAAAACAATTGCCTCGTGAAACCACCAACTATGTTCCAAAGTTTTTGGCGGCGCGCCTGATCGCCAAGCATCCTCGCAAATATGGTTTTGAAAACGTCGATTGGCAAGCGCCCTTGGATTACAAAGCCGTAAAAATCTCTAATAAAGGTGTGAATTTAAAAAAGATGGCGCAACACTTAGGGATCCCAACCCAGGAACTTTACGATCTTAATCCATCCTACAAGCACGGTATTATTCCGAAACGAAAAAAAGAGACCAGCTTGCGAGTGCCATCACATATTGTCGACGATAAAGTTCAAGTGGCGTTAAGTAAAAGTTTAAGCAAAGTCACAATGTCGGTGGCTGCCGGTTCGGATGGAACCTATCGCATCCGTCGCGGTGACACCTTAAGCCACATTGCCCGTCGTTTTAGAACTTCGATTCACGAGATTCGCATGGCCAACAACTTGCGCCAGCGAGCCGTTCTTTATCCTGGAAAAAAACTGATAATTCCCGGCAAACGTGCGGTGGCGACAAGCAGCTCTGAAGCAAAGCCGAGTCTGAAACAAGGTGAGCGTCATTACACGGTTCGCAGCGGTGACAATCTTTACACCATTGCTAAGCGTTTTGGAGTGAGCCTTTCGAAAATCCAAAGACGCAATAGCTTAGGTCGTCGTAGTTTACTGAACATCGGCAAAATCCTAGTCATCCCCGCGGGTAAGTAAAATCCCATTCCTTGGTCCAGGGTCAGCGTGTGTTCCAATAAAACGCTGACTCGAAACTGACCAATTCAAAATCACCCTCCAACCAAACCTTAAAATCGATTTGCTACCATTAAGCCTGTAAAGGTCCTTCCAAAGATTTGACGCAAACTCAGGGATGGTCCTTTGGAGGAAATGATGAGAATAATGATTGTCACAGATGCATGGAAGCCGCAGGTCAATGGAGTGGTTCGCACTCTTGATTCGACAAGCCAACACCTACGGAAAATGGGTCACGAGGTTGAGCTCATAACGCCTCAGGGATGTCGGTCAATGCCGTGTCCCACCTACAATGAAATCTCATTAGCACTTTCACCCAGTCGGCTGGTGAAAAATACCGTGGAACAGTTTCAACCAGAAGTGATTCACATCGCCACAGAAGGGCCGTTGGGTTGGTCGGCTCGAAGGTTCTGTAAAAATCAGAATCTGCAATTCACCACGTCCTTCCACACCCAGTTTCCCGAATATATTCACGCTCGAACACGCATTCCCACGCATTGGACGTATCGGGTGTTGCGCCGTTTTCACTCCTTAGCCCGCCAAGTGATGGTGACCACGTTTTCCATGGAAAAAAAATTGCAGGCTGAAGGCTTTAAAAATTTGGCCAGCTGGTCGCGGGGAGTTGATACCCATCTGTTTCATCCCCATTCCCGGTCTTACATGGGAAGTAAACCCAATCTGCTTTATGTGGGTCGGGTGGCTGTTGAAAAAAATCTTGAAGCCTTTCTAAGCATGGATATCGATGCCAGTAAAATTGTTGTTGGCGATGGCCCGCAACTGTCCTACCTACGAGCCAAGTATCCAGATGTCTTGTTCGCTGGTGCAAAATTCGGTGAGGATCTGGTCCACTACTACTCGATGGCTGATGCCTTTGTATTTCCGTCGCGAACCGATACCTTTGGGCTTGTCATGTTAGAGGCTCTGGCCTGCGGCACTCCGGTGGCCGCCTATCCGGTGGAAGGTCCGATTGATGTGATTCAATCCAGTGAGGTCGGTTGTCTCGATAAAGATTTAAAAAAAGCCACCATAATGGCCCTTCAAAAATCTCGCAAAAGATGTCGTCAGTATGCTCTTAATTTTTCGTGGGAGAAGTGCACAAAACAGTTTTTCAACAATCTTTTACCAGCGGTATAAAGGAGTTGTATGTCAGGCTGCTGCTGTCTGAGTCGTAAAAAGAAAGCCCGAAGGAGTTATCATGTTCCTTTGTGATTTTCATGTGCATTCGGTGAACAGCGATGGCCGTTTAAGTATCGCTCAGTTGGTGGACTACTTTGGTCAGCGCGGCTTCGGAGCCATCGCAATCACCGACCATCTTTGTGAATCTCACACTTTTCTTGGGCAATCGGCCCATTATCTGCAAAAGACTGTTTTGCGTAATCAATGGAATCGTTACCTGAATGAAATTCACATTGAAGCAGAACGAGCTTGGCGTCAGTTTCATATGTTGGTGATTCCGGGAGTTGAATTTACCAAGAACTCTTTTTCTCACAAAGACTCAGCCCATATTGTTGGTTTGGGCATCAATGCATTTGTTGATCCGGATGATAGTGTGGAAAGCATTATCGATAGAGTCCATCATCAAGGAGGCTTGGCGATTGCTGCCCACCCAGTATCGACTCGCAAAATTGAACCTCAGACTTACCATCTTTGGTACAATCGCGATCGTTTATCAAAGAAAATTGACGCCTGGGAAGTGGCCAGCGGCGCCCATATGTTTCAAGAGGTTTTTGAGAGTGGATTACCCATGATCGCCAATTCGGACCTGCACCATCCACGACAGATGAGTTCTTGGAAGACGGTCATGCAAGGCCCTCGAACCTGGAAAAATATCTACCAATCGATCAAAAACCAGGATTTGAATTTCACTTATTTTGACAATCCTCAGCCTTGGCAATCCACAGAACAGTCTCGCCCGCTGGCACTGCCTTGGTCGACACCGTCTCTTATTTATTAGACTTCTTTTTTAACCGTTTTATTTTCTCAAGGGGAGTTAAAGACTTTAGTTCTTTTTGTTTTCGTCGCTCGGCCATCATTGCCATATATTGTTTCATATATTGATCATGCAGACTGGCCAGTTTCGGACAAACCTTGGCCGAGTTTCTGTTACAAAAATTGTTCACACCGATGGCAAACTTGTTCCATTCGATACGATTAAAAACCGGCTCTTTAAAATGAGCATCCGGAACCGGTTTGGCCCCTCGGTTACAGTAAATGCTAGCTTTCTTTTCTTTAGGGATGCAATGGTGATGAAAATACAGAGCCTTTGCACACGTGTTCAGACCTCGGTCTTTACACCTCGGCTGAGTTTCTTCCTCAACAAGAACTTTGTCTATCGACGGATCTTGGTAAACAGTAAACAATTGACGAACCTTAACTATATAATTGGCGGCTTCTTTGGATTTCATCTCAAAAAGAGGCTGATAGAGAAGCAGGAATGGAGTGTTTGAGTTTTTAATTTTTTTTTCTGTTTTCGCAACAGCCAGGTTCAAAGATAAAAAAATCACAAAAAATAAAAGTCTTTTCATGGTGCCCCGCTCTGCTGATCATGGAGTTTAAAAAAAAAGCCCGCCTTGGGGGGGGGTAGGCGGGCGAAAAATGGGCGTAATGTCCATGAATATCCTCCTGCCTAGGTTACCAAAAAAGGTCTCTTTCGTTTGGTAGCTGGCTGACATAGCATCACTGCCTTAGTCCCTTTAGCTTTGCGTCTCCAGGTTTCCCTGGATTAGCCTTTGGCAAAGAAAGAACATCTCTGAACACCTTTAGTATAACAACACTCAGACTTAGGTCCTAAATTTTTTTTCGTAACCGTCTTATCTTCAGTCGAAAAATGTCGATTTTTTTTCCAATTTTGAGACGTGAATAAGTGAAGAAATTATTCCATATAAAGGCTCTAATAAGACGAATTCCGGCGCAGAAAAGCTTCGTCGAGAGTTTTAAAACATAAGTTATTCTAGGTGGTTGCGAGATTTCTTGCGAATCTCTGAAAGAGCGATATTAATCTCAGCCGTAAGCTTTGGCTGCTCAGCAGACGGGGCCTGCATCAGTTTTTTAAATTTAGTATTGATGACTTTTTTTAGTTCGGCGACATCATTCATGGCAGCGAATTTTTCAGGATCAAGCTCGTCGTCTTTGGCTTGTTCCCTCCACTTATAAAAAGAATTTTCGATGGATTTGATCTCGTTGTTTACGTTGTTTTGCCACTTAACAAATTGAAATGTGTTTTTGTTAGATGCTTCGGCGGGTAACAGAAAAGCTAGAAGTGCTAGAGCGAGAAGAGTCGGAATGAATTTCATGGGTCCCTTTCTATAGATTGCAACAAGTCTACACCCGCCACCTTAGAATGATCAAACATGTTTATCGGGAGAATGGAAGAGTCCTTGAAAGAGTGATACGGCGATGGCGACGAAAAACAATCCGATAAAGGTGTAGAACAAGATCTGCGCCGCACCGGCCGAGGCCGCCACCAATCCTGAAAAGCCGAAAATAGCAGCAATCAGTGAAAAAATAAAAAACACAACAGCCAGCTTAAGCATCGTTACCTCCTGTATAACAAAAACCATCATTGGTTAACACCATCGTACCTCTGTGTTTTGGTTGACTCAAATTCATTAAAGTTAGAACTTAAGCTTAGAAATTTCTAATTGAATTAACTTTAAACCAAGGGGTTTGCTATGAAGCTTTTACTAGTTTTGGTTTTTTTCTTAAGTGGCTGTGCCTTTAATGGTTCTAAAGACGAAAAGACATTGCACGAATCCAATATTGTTCTAACCGACGATTTACGCGCCAGTCGCTATTCCAATATTTACTTCAGTGGTCAGCCGCAAAAAAACAGTTGGTCCGAATTGAAAAGCCAGGGCTTTACCCATGTGATTAATCTGCGCGGTGACGATGAATACGATGAAAAATCAGAACGTCAAGCCCTAGCCAAATTGGGCGTCGAGTACACGCAGATACCCATCAAGGCGCAACAACCACTGACAAAAGCCAAAGTGAAGGCGGTGACTCAGGCTGTGAAAGCCCATCGCGCCAAAGGTCAAACTCTGGTTCACTGCTCCAGTGGAAACCGAGCCGCATTATGGGCCGGGGCTCATTTTTATTTGGATCATGCCTATTCAAAAGCCCAATCGATACAGCTTGCCAAAGATATGGGAATGACCCACCCCAAGTTGAGAGAGAAGTTGGCCTCTTTTATTGAAGCCAACCCACGAGCGAAGGAGTAGTCGTCGGTGATGGTGTAACCATATGTTTAGAAAACTAAACAGGTTCAGGGGTGACAATCAAAGAGCTCGGGCTTAGCCTCGGGGATTCAGAGTGTCAACCTAAGGAGAATGAATGAAAATAAAAAAATTTGGCCACGCAACCTGGAAAGGTCCGATTAAAGAAGGAAAAGGTGTCATCTCAACAGAAAGCACCGCTCTACAAGAGCAGCCCTATGGCTTCAATACTCGTTTTGAAGACAAAGCCGGAACCAATCCTGAAGAACTCATTGGTGCGGCCCACGCGGCTTGTTTCTCTATGGCTCTATCAAAAATAGTCGGCGAGGCTGATCTGTCCCCTGAGATGATCGATACCAAGGCGACTGTCACACTTGAAAAGAAAGGTGAGGGCTTTGAGATTTCAACGGTTCATCTTGCGGTCAAGATGAACATCCCCAATGCCGATCTGAAAAAGATGGAAGAGCTAGCTACTAAAGCCAAAGAAGGCTGTCCCGTTTCAAAACTATTCAATGCAAAAATTGAAATGGATGTTCAAGCTGTCAACTGATTTTCCCCATTGAAAATGAGCGTCGCCGACAATGGCGACGCCCATCGCCGTGCTTTTCGCAGGCAACCTGGCCTTTCGGCGATTTTAGATTCTGCCAATTTGTGAACTCAAAAACCATTCGGTTTTTAGTAAACTGTTTCTTGTAGAAATACAGACATTTAATTCATCTCCACTTCAAGCCTGAATATTGAGGGCGTTTTATCCTTTCCATAAGAAAAGAAAGGACAAATTAATGCTTAATCAAATTGCAAAAACAAAATCAACCCGACCAACTAAAGACGATTCGAATTTTTTTGAATCGATCAACCCATACACAGAAAAAGTTTTAGAAACATATCCCTACGATAGTTTTGCGAACCTCGTTGAGAAAATGCAAATCGCCGACAGTGCTTTTATGGATTGGTCGCAAGTGGAGCTCGAAGACCGCCTCGAGCCCATCAAAAAGTTTGCAGATATTTTGAAAAAAAATAAAGACAAGTACAGCCGCTCTATAACCACCGAGATGGGAAAACTTTACGATCAAGCCAAGCAAGAGGTGGATCTTTGTATTGCCATATGCGACTACTGTGTTGAAACGGCGCCAGAATTTTTAGCCGACGAGGAAAAAGACCTAGACGGTGGACGCGCCTTGATAACCTATCAACCTCAGGGCGTTATTCTTTCTATACAGCCTTGGAATTTTCCGTTTTATCAAGCCATCCGTTATCTTGTCCCCAATATCATCGCTGGTAATACAACCTTACTCAGTCACGCCTCCAGCGTCTGGGGATCGGCTCGAATAATAGAGTCGGCCTTGCGTGATGCCGGTTTACCAGAAGGCGTCTTTCAACTTATCTATCCTCATTCAGAGGACCTAGAAGAGATTTACGCTTGTCGGGAAATTCGTGGAGTGACTTTTACAGGCAGTGCTGAGACAGGCGCCAAGATCGCCGAAGTCGCGGCGAAAAATTTAAAGAAGACCGTCCTTGAATTGGGTGGCAACGATGCTTATATCATCACCGAGAGCGCTGATATCGGCAAAGCCGTGAAGGCCTGTGTGATGGGACGACTCATTAATAATGGACAAACCTGCACTGCTGCCAAACGCTTTATCGTAGTCGACAAAGTCTATCGTGAGTTCCGCAATCAGTTTGTCGAAATGATGAAGGAAGTGCAGATGGGAGACCCTATGGAAAAAACTACAAAGCTGGGTCCCTTGGTGCGCAAAGACCAGTTGGAAAAGCTGAACAACCAAGTGCAAGAGTCTTTAGACCTTGGTGCCAAATGTTTGGTTGGTGGCCACATCGCGAAAAGACAGGGATTCTTTTTTGAGCCCACGGTTCTTGAAAATTTAGAAGCCGGCATGCCAGCCTACGACGATGAACTCTTTGGGCCAGTAGCTTGTCTGATTCATGCCGACAATTTGGATCATGCCATTGAGATCGCCAATGAATCTCAATTCGGTCTCGGATCCGGAATCTTCGGAAGCGAAGACGAAGTTATGGAAGTCGCCAAACGAAAAATCGATGCCGGAATGGTCAATGTCAACGGCTACGCCGCCGCTAAACCTCACCTGCCTTTTGGAGGCGTTAAAGATTCAGGGTACGGACGAGAACATGGCCGTTTTGGTTTCCACGAATTTGTGAACATTAAAGCATTGCAGATTTTTAACAACTAAGATGGTTTGCCCGCGGGCAAACCTTTGGAGGATTTATGCAAACACAAAGTGAATTACAAAATATTAAGGCTTTTGTTTTAGATACAGAGGCTCGTGTTGATGCCAGTGGCGGGATGCCTCACGATTTCACCGAGAAGGTGGAAGCTATGGCCAATCTGATTCGTCAGATGGGAGACCCCGAGGAGCAACCCAATATTTTCCAAAGGCAGTTGGATGATTTAAAAAAAATGTCTGATGACCTTTGGCAGTATTCAGAAAATAACGGACATTTGACGCCATCAATGAAAGAGCACATTCAAGCCGTGCATGCAAAAATTGAAGAGCTTGAATCTCCAACCACTCATTAGTTGACAACCGTTGCCTCTGCGTTCTGCGCAGAGGAACGTTTTAAATTCATAAAAAGTGATCTTTAGAAATACCGTTTCAATCCATCCTGCAACGGTTATCGGATCAAGCCCGTTGATTTCGAAAAATCCGACTTAACTCATTATTTATCCTTGAGCTTACAAATCTCGGTTAGCGTCTGTTTTCCATCACGAATGGAAAAACCCGGTTTTCCGAGTAGTCGACACGTCCGAGAAGATTTTCCACGGGCACCGGTCCCCAGTGGCGACTGTCGCTAGAAAAATTACGGTTGTCGCCAACGACAAAAACTTGCCCGTCCTGCAGTTGAATGCGGTCGGAATCAACCGCTGCATCCTCTGTTTTCACAATCGCGTAAGTGGCGGAAGCGTTTTTCTCCGAATAATAAATATTTTGATCGTCCGGTCGGTTTGAGGGGGCCAAGGTCTCTTGCGAAAGCCTTTCGTCATTGACCATCACTTGCCCATCCTTAAAAAACTGAATGGAGTCGCCAGCGACCGCAATCACCCGTTTGACATAGATTATATTCGGATCGCGAGGGTAGCGGAAAGCCACCAGTTCGCCGCGGTGGGGAAGGTCGGGGCCTGACAACCAGGTTTTTGAAAAAGGCAGGCGCCAACCGTAAGCGGCTTTATCGATCAAAAGAAACGAGCCCGGCTTGATTGTTGGCAACATCGATGTGCTGGTAAAACTCATCCAATCATACGCGACACTGCGCCCGACAAAAAATAAAAGACTGGTTCCGACGAGCAGAAGGACGAAGAAGTAAGCGCGAAAGGTTTTCATATTTGTTCGATAAGATTATTGGCCATGGTTTTATAGGCTTCACTCACCGGATCGCCGCTGTTTTGAGCCGTGTAGGGAATTCCCATTTCACAGGCCATGGCAACCGCTGCCATCATTGGTATTTTGGCAAGGTGTTTTATTTTTCGCGAATCAAGAAAGCTTTTCAGGTCGCCCTTAGGGAATATTTGAACTTTTTCTTCAGGCTTTTCCGGATTAACAAAGTAAGCCATGTTTTCGACGACCCCTAAGATGGGGACGTTGACTCGCTCAAACATATCGATGGATTTTTTGACATCAGCCAAGGCCACATTCTGTGGGGTGCAAACCGTCAAGGCGCCACTCACCGGCACTTTTTGGACCATCGAAAGCTGAACATCGCCGGTTCCGGGAGGCAGGTCGACGAGAAGATAATCCAGTTCCCCCCATTCCACATCGTAAAAGAGTTGGTTCATGGCTTTGAAAAGCATGGGTCCGCGCCAGGCTACCGCCATGTCTTCATCCACCAAAAATCCCATACTCATGATTTTCACACCGTGGCGTTCAATGGGTTTGATTTTATTATCTTTGGTGATCTCGGGTTTTTGGTTAAGAGCTCCCATCATGCGCGGTTGGCTGGGGCCATAGATGTCGGCGTCTAAAAGTCCCACCCGTTTTCCGGCCTGAGCCAGGCTGATGGCGATATTGGAAGACACCGTGGATTTTCCGACCCCGCCTTTGCCCGAACTGATGGCAATGATCTTATCCACACCTTCGATGGGTTTCTGTTGATCGAACGGATTATTTTGAGCCATCTCATCCTCCTACGCAAGGCGTTAAGTACCTTACTTTTTTGGTAACTCGTGAGACAATCAAGTCTATGACCATAGGCAGTTTCCTAGTCCTTAATGCCGCGATTGTCATCCTTTTGGCATTCTTTTTTATGCGAGGTCAAACGAAACAGCCCAGACCCACGAAGTTGAATATGAAGAAGACAAAGTTCCAACCCGTCAAAGACGTGGACGTAAATGATGAGCAAGAGTTGAATGTGTATTTCATGCACAACGGTTACCTTTGGGATGCCTATGACATTATTGGAGTCCCGGCCGGCTCGCCCATGAGCGACGTTGAAATGGCCTACATAAAAAGCCGCACGCGGATTGACGAAGAGTCAAAAGAAGTGCTCGAGATGGCCTATGATGCCATTCACGAGAAACAGGGCACGAAAAGTTAAAACCTCTCAAATCCTTGATAGAGACCTTTTTTCGGAGAATGGAAGGTGCCTGCAAAGTCCATGATTGGATTTCGGGAATGCTTAATTTAACCGCTCTACAGGCGTCACAAAGCCTTTAATTTGCTGAAATTCCTACACCTTTTATTGACTAAAAGAGGCCTCAGAGTTACTTCTCTGATCCTGCATACAAACGGGAGAGGGCCTTTGGAAGTTAAGCGCTTAGAGAATCTACAAACACTAGTTTCGCTGTGTAAACGCCGCGGTTTTGTTTTTCAAAGTTCCGAAATTTATGGTGGCCTGAATTCGTGTTGGGATTATGGGCCATTGGGTGTCGAACTCAAGCGCAATATTAAAAATGCCTGGTGGAAGGCGATGACCTCCCGGCGCGATGTGGTCGGCCTTGATGCCAGTATTCTTATGCACCCCAATGTTTGGAAGGCCTCCGGACATGTCGACAATTTCTCTGACCCTATGGTCGATTGTAAGTCGTGCAAAGCGCGCCATCGTGCCGACCATTTAGAAGGTGACAAGTGTCCTAAATGCGGCTCCGATGAACTCACCGAGCCCCGTTCGTTTAATTTGATGTTTCAAACCCATATGGGCCCGGTCGCCGACGAGGGCTCCATCGTCTATTTACGGCCAGAAACTGCGCAGGGAATTTTTGTCAATTTCGAAAATGTTCAGTCCAGCCAGCGCATGAAGGTGCCGTTTGGAATCGCTCAGATTGGAAAATCGTTTCGTAACGAAATCACACCTGGAAATTTTATTTTTAGAACTCGTGAGTTTGAACAAATGGAAATGCAGTTTTTTGTGCAACCGGGTGAAGATTCGAAATGGTACGATGAATGGAAACAGATTCGCTTTCAGTTTTATAAAGATTTAGGCCTCAACACCGACAACATTCGTTTCCATCCCCATGGTGAAGGCGAATTGGCTCACTACGCAAAAGAGGCTGGAGACTACGAATACAATCTTCCCATTGGTTGGCAAGAGCTTGAGGGAATTCACAACCGAGGCGACTTCGATTTAACCCAGCACCAGAATCTTTCCGGTAAATCTTTAGAATACTTCGATCAAGCCGCTAACAAAAAATACATTCCTTACGTCATCGAAACCGCCATCGGTTGTGATCGCCTGGCATTAACTGTGCTTTGCGATGCCTACCGTGAGGAACACACCGACAAAAACGGAAAAGCCGATGTGCGAGTGGTTTTGGGATTTCATCCAATTGTGGCGCCGGTTCAAATCGCAGTTTTGCCATTGAGTAAAAAAACGGAATTGCAAGATGTCTGTTTTAAAATCGATAGTGATTTGCGCGCCAACAATCTGCGTGTGCAATACGATGAATCACAAAGTATTGGAAAGCGCTATCGTCGCCAAGACGAAATCGGAACGCCCCTGTGTGTGACAGTGGACTTTGACACTTTGGAAGACAAAGCCGTGACTGTTCGTCATCGCGACACCATGGAGCAAGAGCGGGTTCCCATCGAGTCCCTCACCGATACCATCAATAAGAAGCTAATTTCCTTTTAAAGGGAGAGGTTCAAGCATGAGTCAAAAATACGTTTACTTTTTTGCCCAAGGCGAGTCCGAAGGTAACACTTCCATGAAAAACACACTGGGTGGTAAGGGTGCCAACTTGGCTGAGATGACCAACTTAGGTATTCCTGTGCCTCCCGGTTTTACCATTGCTACCGATGTTTGTAGCGAGTTTTACAAGCTGGGAGAAAACTTACCCGAAGAGGTTCGCGCTCAAGTGACCGATGCTTTGGCACGAGTCGAAGAAAAAATCGGCAAAAAATTTGGTGATGCCAAAAACCCATTGCTGGTTAGTGTGAGATCAGGAGCTCGTGCTTCGATGCCGGGGATGATGGATACAATCCTCAACCTTGGGTTGAATGATGAAACCGTTGAAGGTTTGGCTCAGTCTTCGAAAAATGAACGCTTTGCTTGGGATTCTTACCGACGTTTTATTCAAATGTACTCCAACGTGGTGATGGGTATGAACACCTCGTTATTGGAAATGACTTTTGAAGATATGAAAGATGCCAAAGGTTATACCAAAGATACCGAGATGACGGCCGAGGATCTGAAACAGCTTGTGGAATCCTTTAAAACTCAGATCACCGACACCACAGCAAAAACCTTTCCAATGGATCCCACCGAACAGTTGTGGGGGGCTATTGAAGCGGTTTTTTCCAGTTGGAACAATGACCGGGCGATCTCCTATCGCCGCTTGAACGGAATCCCCGACGAGTGGGGAACGGCTGTGAATGTTCAGTCCATGGTTTTTGGAAACTTGGGTGAAGAATCAGGAACCGGTGTGGCTTTCACCCGCGACCCATCAACCGGCGAGAAAGTCTTTTTTGGCGAGTATCTGATGAACGCTCAAGGTGAAGACGTGGTGGCTGGTATTCGAACGCCGCAACCTATCACCAAAGCCGCCGCTGAAGGCACAGGCCTGCAGTCGTTAGAGGTGGAATGCCCTGACGTTTACAAAACTTTGGTGGAAACCTATGAAAAATTAGAAAAGCATTATCGCGATATGCAAGATATCGAGTTCACCATTGAAAATGGTCAACTTTGGATGCTGCAAACACGAACCGGTAAGCGCACCGCCCGCGCGGCTTTACGAATTGCCGTTGAAATGATCGAAGAAAAACTGATCAGCGAAGAGGAAGCCATCCGTCGCATTGATCCGATGGCCTTGGACCAACTTCTGCACCCCACCTTGGATCCAGAAAGTGAAAGAACCTTGATGGCAAAAGGTCTTCCGGCCAGCCCCGGTGGTGTTTCTGGTAAAGTGGTTTTCTCCAGTGAGGACGCGGTTCAATGGAAAGAAAAGGGTGAAAAAGTGATTTTGGTGCGGGTTGAGACCTCACCAGAAGATATCGATGGCATGGTCTCATCCCAAGGAATTTTAACCTCGCGTGGAGGAATGACATCGCACGCGGCGGTTGTGGCTCGTGGCATGGGTAAGTGCTGTGTGGCCGGTTGTGGAGATGTGACTGTCAGTGAACACGACAAACAATTTCGCGCCAATGGCTACGTGGTGAAAGAAGGGGAAATGATCACCTTGGACGGCTCCACCGGTGAGGTTTTCCTTGGAGAAGTGAAAACCATTCCGCCGCAATTGGAAGGGCCATTCGAGAAAATTATGGAAATGGCGGATAAATATCGAAAAGTGAAAGTGCGAACCAACGCCGATACACCGGCTGACGCTGCCACCGCTGTGGAGTTTGGCGCCGAGGGCATTGGTCTTTGCCGAACCGAGCATATGTTTTTTGCTCCCGAACGAATTGATTGGGTTCGCCGCATGATTCTGGCGGAAAATAAAGAGGAGCGAGAGCGGGCTTTGGATCAACTTCTTCCCATGCAACGGGATGATTTTTATGGAATTTTCAAAGCTATGGGTGATCGACCCGTCACCATTCGTCTGCTCGATCCACCACTCCATGAGTTTTTACCCCATGACGATACCGAGGCCAAAGAGTTGGCTCAGCGTTTGGACGTGCCTTACAGTGACTTGCGCACCAAGGTCAAAATACTCCATGAGTTCAATCCCATGCTTGGCCATCGAGGCTGTCGTTTGGCCATCACCTATCCTGAAGTTTACGTGATGCAAGCCCGGGCGATTGCTGAGGCGGCCGCCCAGCTGACCGAGGAGGGAACCACATTGATTCCCGAGATCATGATTCCCTTGGTGGGGGAAGCCAAGGAGCTTTCTCTGTTGCGCGAGCTGGTTGTGAAGACGGTGGAGAAAGTGAAAGCCGACAAGAAAGTGGACTTCAAGTATCTGATTGGAACCATGATTGAATTGCCTCGGGCCGCCATCACAGCCAATGAAGTGGCTGAATATGCTGACTTTTTTAGCTTTGGTACCAATGATTTGACGCAGACCACCTTAGGGCTCTCTCGTGATGATTCCGGACGCTTCTTGAATACCTACGTTTCTAAAGGCATTTACGCCGCCGACCCCTTTGTGTCCCTTGATCAAGGCGGAGTCGGGCAATTGGTAAAAATGGGTGTTGACCTTGGTCGAGGCTCCAAGCCAGACTTAAAAGTCGGAATATGTGGAGAACATGGTGGTGACCCCGCCAGCATCCGTTTCTTTGTCCAAGCGGGCATGGATTATGTGAGTTGTTCCCCGTTCCGAGTGCCTATTGCACGATTGGCTGCGGCCCAGGCCGCGTTGAGTCACTGAACACCATCTAGAGGGGATCGACGTTGCGGATTAAAAAGCTAGAGCTCATAGGGTTTAAATCGTTCAAAGACCGTACGGTCATTCATTTTGATGCTGGCATCACTGGGGTCGTCGGCCCCAACGGCTGTGGTAAGTCCAATATTGTGGACGCCTTGGTTTGGGTGATGGGTGAAATGTCCGCCAAACATTTGCGTGGATCGTCCATGGAAGATGTTATCTTCGCTGGTGCTGAAGGCTATGCGCCTTTGGGAATGTGCGAAGTGTCTTTAACTCTTGAAAACGATGGTGGTGCTTTTCCAGTTAAATATCTGAATCACTCTGAAGTGATGGTCACTCGTCGTTTGCATCGCTCCGGCGACTCTGAATATTTGGTGAATCGCGAGCCGGCTCGTCTACGAGACATTCAAGAAATCTTTATGGACACGGGGGCAGGGTCGAAAGGCTTTAGTATTATCCAGCAGGGTATGATTGGTAAGATTGTAACCAGTAAGCCCGAAGAGCGCCGAGTTCTGATCGAAGAGGCCGCTGGTATTACCAAATTCAAAGCCCGTAAAAGAGAATCACAAAGAAAATTAAAAGCCACGGACGCCAACTTGGTGCGCTTACAGGACATCATTGGTGAATTAAAGCGCCAGTTGGACAGTTTGCAGCGCCAAGCCCAAAGAGCCGAGCGCTATCGCAAGCTGAAAAGAGAAGTGGAAGAGATCGAGCTTTGGACGTCGTCGAAAGAGTACGTGGCTCTTAAAGAAAAAGTGAACCAAGCGCAACAAGAGTTTGAACAAGCCCAAAACCAGTCGGTGGAAAGTGAAGCGCAAGTTTCAAAGTTAGAAGCCGAGGTATCGGGACTGCGCGGAGGGGCCGTTGAGGGCGAAAAAGCCATCGAAGACTTCCGCACCCGTTTAAAAGAAAATCAAGACAAGGTTCGAGTTCGCGAAAATGAAATTCAAGAGCTGCGCTTTGAGATCGAACAGGCCAAGCGATCCAACGAAATGGCGGGATCTCTTCTTAGCGAAAACCAAGTGCGCGAGCAAAAATTATTGTCAGAATTTAATGAAGTCACTCAGCGTTTGGCCGACATCGAAAAAGTCGCCGAAGAGTTGCGAATCGATCACGAAACTCAAAAAAGTCATTTTGAAGAGCGTAAACAAATTATCGAAAGCAGCGATAATGAGCTGAGCGATAAACGCCGAGAACACCTTTCTTTGACGGGTGCTGAGAACCAAACGCGTTCCAAGCAGGGGAGTCTTGAAGAGGCGGTCGCCAACCTTGAACGCGAGGTCAACCAGGTGCGCTTGGTGATGGATGAGCTTCAAGATAAAAAGAAAGAGCTCGACGACCATCACAAAAAAGTTTTTGAAAATTATGAAAAAGAACGTCAAATGCAAATGACGATTCTAAATGATGTGGAATCCTTAGAGGCAAAACGAGAAAGCCTACAACTGGATTATCAGAAAAAAGAAGAAGAGGTCACCGAGTTTAAAGACAAGTTGAATGAGGTCGTGTCTCGACTCTACGGTCTGGAAAACTTGCGCGACAACTTTGAAGGATTTCAAGAAGGTGTAAAGTCTGTCATGTTTTGGCAAAAAGAGCGCCTTGAAGGTCTTCCAGAAGAGGAGCGTGAAGCGCGTCGCAGCTTCCAACCGGTTTCAGATATCGTGCGTGTTCCAGAGAAATTTGAAGTCGCCTTGGAAGCGGCTTTGGGACCCAAGCTTCAGATGCTGGTTTCGCAAGACCAAGATAAATCATTAGAAGCTGTTGATTATTTAAAAGAGCAGCAGTCGGGCCGTTCCACGTTTTACACAGCCCAAGGCGCTTTAGAAACTCACGACGGTTCTGAAGTTTCCATGTTGAAGTCCTGTGAAGGGGTTGAAGGCCTTTTAAGTGAAGTTATCGACGTACCAGAAAAACATCAAAAAACTGTGCAAGGACTGCTGAGTGATGTCGCTGTGGTTGAAAATATTCGCGATGGAATCAACCTACGCTCGCAGTTCCCCTCATGGACTTTCGTGACTCTAGAGGGAGACGTTCTGACCCGTGAGGGAATGTTAAGTGGTGGTCACAAAGGTGACGCCTCCAGTGGTGTTTTAAAGCGCGAGCGTGAAATCGATGAGCTGCGCCGATCAAAAGAAGAGTGGTCAGGAAAGCTGGCCCTAGCAACGGCTGCGATGAAGTCTGTTGACTCGCAAATGAAGCAGATTGAGCAGAACTTGGAAGAGGCCAAGCGTGACAAGACTGAAAAAGAGATTCTTGTGGCTGGTCTTAAAAAAGATCTTGAGCGCTCCGAAGCCGAAGTTCGCAATGTGAACATCGCCTTTGAAAAGCAAGAAAAAGAGATGGACGCTGTGCTGGATCGTCAAAAAGCCAAGCAAAATGAATTTGACGAATTGGTGCGAGTCATCGAAGAGATGGTCGCCAAAAAGGAAGCCTTAGAAAACCGTATCGAAGAATTAACCACAACTCTGGAAACAGAGAAAATGGGTATCGATGATTTGCAAGAGCGAGTCACCAATTTACAAGTCGACAGCGCCAAAAAGCAACAAGAGTTGATTGGAGTTCGCGCCGAACATGATCGACTGGAGCGCTCTTTGCAAGATGTGCGTGAGCAAATGAGCAAAATGGACGAAGAGTCCAACAAAAACACTCAAGTGATGAGTGAGAGCCAAGTGCAAATGGAAGAGAAGAAAGTCGAATTGGAAATTCTCATCCAGACTGTGGAAGAACAGGAAGCGCAATTGGCAAAAATGCGCAATGAATTTGAAGAGTCCAACGCTCGTATGTTTGAGCTTCAGGATAAGTTGTCGGCAATGATGACGGACAAGAACAAGCAACAGTCGATCATGAATGAAAGCCAACTGGTTCTTGAGCAAGCGAAAATGAAAGAAGAGAACCTGCTGACTCATATTGAGGAAAAATACCAAAAGGATCTCAGCCAAATTGCAGACGAGTACGCGCAACGAGAAGGCGACGTTCAACAATCGCAAGGCGAGTTGAAATCACTGAAAGAAAAATTGGGTCGCATTGGGGAAGTCAACCTGTCGGCGATTGAAGAATACGACGAACTGGCCGATCGCTACGAGTTTTTAAGCAAACAGTACAGCGATCTGACTGAGGCCAAAACACAGTTGACGAAAGTGATTGATCGTATCAATCGCATTTGTTCAAAACGTTTTAAAGAAACCTTTGAAGCCGTCAATGATCGCTTTCAGCGTGTGTTCCCTGTGCTCTTTGGTGGTGGTGAGGCGCGCTTGATATTGATTGAAGATCCGGAAAAAGATGAAATGGGAATCGATATTGTTTCTAGACCTCCGGGTAAAAAGCTGCAAAGTGTGTCTCTGCTTTCGGGGGGAGAAAAAGCTCTGACAGCGGTCTCTCTGGTATTTTCTATCTTTCTGGTGAAGCCATCGCCTTACTGTTTACTGGACGAGGTTGATGCTCCACTGGATGATGCCAACGTTATGCGTTTCAATGACTTGGTCAAAGAAATGGCCAAGCGTTCACAGATCATCGTCGTTACCCACAACAAGTACACCATGGAAATCGCCGAAAAACTTTACGGTGTGACCATGGAAGAAAAGGGTGTTTCAAAAATGGTATCTGTTAACCTTGGAGACCTCTCTTTACCATCCATCCGCTAAATGATCTGTGGGGGTTTGATGAAATGGATTGTGCTTTTACTTGTTTTAGCTTCTTGTCAGTCGGCTGATAAGAAGCGTATCGAAAACGTCGACCGCTACGGCAATCGCACCGATGTGAAGACCAAAGACGGCTACTACACCTACGTTTTTTATTTGCGAGATCGCCGCCAGGCCCGCGAGCCCGCTCAAGCTCTGGAAGTCTTTTCAGACAAGACGGAATCGAATCCTGAAGAAGGTCTTCAGTTTCAATCTAAGAATTTAACCTTAAACTCCGAAGTCTTTGTGCCCGAAGACTCCAGTTTCACAGCCGATCCCGAAATGCAGAACGTGCCCTGTCAGGTCGCCATCGAAAAACGTTTAGGCATCGGCGCGGGAGGGCCTCGCTTCGGGTTTTCGGTGACTGGGAACTATGGAATCGCCAAATATTACGGCAATCAAGGCGAATTCGGTTGGGGTTTTTACTCGCACGACTATCCCTGGGGACCTCTTGAGAACTTAAGAAAAGAAATTGAAAAATCATCGGACTGGGAAACCCAACATGGCGTATGGTCTTATGACCCCAGCACTTTTGAGTTTATCAGCGTTCATGAAGCCACTGGTAAAAGAGAAGGCTTGTTCGAAAAATACAAGGTTTTGGTTGATCCTGAACTGCAGAAAGTCACCTCTGTTGAAGTTGAAATTCGCCGGGGTGACAGGAAACAACCTTTTGAAGAGATGGATATGCAGGCTCGGTTTCGCTGCTCCTCTTCATTGACGTCTCTTTAGTCGTCAACAGCCCACGCAGAGTCACCGATTTTCCATCTGTCTGGGGCGGGCTGTTAGAGCTTGAAGTCCAAACTGAATCTAAGGGATGATACCTCAAACAACTTTTGCCTGGAGGCGCATCAATGATTCGATTATCAACTTTAATGGCTTTTCTTTGTGTTTTTGGAATGGCTTCGCTGACCCAAGCCGGCTTTCATATGGAGCCCCATATTGGTTTAGGACTCAGTAACAAATGGGAGCAGGGTTCAAGCTCAGGAGACCTCTCTAAAACAATCACTGGTATCAAATTGGGCTATCAAGCACCGATGGGATTGCAAGTCGGTGGAGAAATTCAAATCGGTACAGGTACTTTTGATCAAGACAACACGGTCTTTTTAAATGATATCGACTCGGTGGATGTTGGGATTGGTCCTTATTTGGGTTACCAAAGTCCTTTAGGTATCCGTGGTTATATTGGTGTCTTTCGAAGTGCATTGGCTCTTGATGATGCCGGTGATAACACTTTTACGGGTGTGGGATTTAAGTTAGGGGCCGGCTATCGAATTATCGACTGGTTTGCCATCAATCTTGAATACATCACAACCTCTTACGACAAATTCGATAATAGCTTTGGTGATGGCGATCTGGATCCAAAAGTGAAAGTCAACACAGTGATGTTGGTCGCTAGTTTCCCTTTTAACTTCGGTGGATAAAAAGTGATTGAGCGATGAAAAAAAAAGCACTCCACGGAGTGCTTTTTTTTTGCTCGAAGCAAGTTGAGCTTATTTCCAGTTGGCCTTGTTGGCCATATGATTCGCCAAAGCTTCGGCCTGTCGAACCAAATGACTTTCTATTTTATCCACAGGCATGGATTGCTTTTTTAAGGCGTCGTAATGCACGGAACATGTCATAACAGCAAAGTGAAAAACACTGGAAAAAAGACACATCACCATCCATTCCAGTCCCTCATCTGTCGCTTCGGGATAAAGTTTTTTGAGAAATGCACCGACATGCACAGCACCCGGAGGGCCTAACTCACATTGCATGTTTTGCACATGAGGATTGTCCGACTCCGGAGGTGGAGCCTGATCACTGAGAAAGGTCTTCATGGTGGCGGTGGCATAATCTCGATGTTCACGCATAAAACGAAAAAGATTTCTGGCAAATTGTTTCTCGTCTTTTGAGTTCTCTATTAATTTTAAAACCGAATTGTTCATCCACACATAAACATCATCAATGATCGACCAATACAGGGCCTCCTTGCTACCGAAGTGGTAGTTGATGGCGGCAACGTTGACTTCACACTCATCGGCAATTTGGCGCACCGAAGTGCCTTTAAATCCATGCTTCGAAAATAGAATACGGGCGGTTTCGATAATTTTCTGTTTGGTTTCTTTCTTCTCTGCGGCTGTCATTAGGTGACCTCCTGGGTGCTGATCTGATCAACGGTTACTTCTTTAACTTTAGCCTTGGTACGACTAAAGAAGTGAGCCACATCTTCAGTGATAGCGTAAGCACAAGGAACCCATAACAAAGCCAGTGCGGTGCCGCTCACCAGACCCCAGGCCATGGCCAGAGTCATCGGGATGATAAACTCATCCGAACCACCAATCCCGTACGCTGTTGGTAAAAGTCCACTGACTGTGGTCAGTGAAGTGACCACCACCGCTCGTAGGCGCAGTCCGGTGGCTTCCACTAAGACTTCATTCAGTGGGGCTTTGGGTTTTTCTTGGCGTAGCGTCTCGATAAAGGAGATGAGAACAATTCCTGAGTTAACAATGATTCCACCCAAACCGACAATACCAATCAACGCTAAAAAACTCATAGGCCGTTGATGAAAGAAAAACGCCAATGACACTCCCACAAGACCAAGAGGAATAGTGGTGAGAATAATAAGGGGTTTGATATAGCTGCTGAACAAAAACACCAATAAAGCAAAGATACCGATCAGTGACAGAAGTAGAGCCTGCATCAGCGATTCAAAGGATTCGGCGGTGCGCTCGGCTTCTCCACCAAACTTCAGTGACACTTCCTTGTATTCTTTGCTGATCGCCGCAAACGACTCGGCCACTTTGTTGTTCGCTTCAACCGAGGTAATCACATCATCGTCGATATTGGCAGTCAAAGTTTTAGCCGGTTTGTAGTCAAACCTTTTGATATGAGGAGTTCCACCCACTTCTTTGAGTGTGGCAATTCTGGAAAGTGGAATGAGGTCGCCTTGCCTATTCATCACCTTCAAATCGAGAAGGTTTTCTGAAGAGCGGCGTCCTGAGTCTTGCAAGCGGACAAAGTAATCCACCTCACGGTTGTTCACATTGACATTGGCCACAGGTATTCCGGCAATCGCGGCTCGTAAGGTCTCGCCAATATCAAAAGTACTAAGACCTAAGCGTTTTGCCTTCACTGTATCGACATTAACCAGAACCTCTCGCTCTCCATACACGTCGTCGATTTTGACATCAAAAACACCTTTGACCTCTTGCAAGTCTTTTTTCACTTGTTCGATGGCGGCCTGCAACTGTTCCGCATCGTTGGAGCGAAAAATAGCCGTGACTGGGGCTCCTACCGGAGGGCCATTGATTTTGGCTTCAAACGAAAGTTCAGCGTCTTCGTGTTCGATCTCTCGGAGTTGATCGAGCACATCATTTGTGTAACGAGTGTTCTTTGCCTCTTCGGTCATGAACATTCGCAGCAGCCCGACATTCTCACCGCGTTTCCCTTTAGGGTCATTGGGGTCGTCCTCAGCTTTTCCGGAAACGGCCGATACGGCTTTTAAATCGTCTCCCAATTTGGTTTTAATTTTTTCTGACAAAACCTTCATGGCTTCGTTAGTGGCCTCGATGGTTGTGCCTTGGGGCATGTCGACACGACCAACATAGATTTCCGTTTGGTTGGCGGGAAACAGAATAAATTTATTACCAACGGTCATCATAAATATAGAAAAGATGATCAATCCCAAGAAGGCCACCGCACTGATATAGCGATGAACAATCAGTTTGCGAACCATAGAAGAAAAGCCGGGGCGTACTTTACGAGTGAACCAATCATTTTCTTCGTAAGCTTCGCCGGGCTTGTGGTTGGGGTCGTCGGCCTCCTGACGATCTTTCTTTGTCACTAAGCGCATCGGCAACAGAATAAAACATTCAACCAAACTCAAAATCAGCGAGGCTGTGACCACTAACGGAATACCGCGAATGAATTGACCCATGATTCCTTTGGTGACCAGCATAGGAACAAAGGCGGCAATCGTGGTAAACGCGGTGGCGGTGATCGGTAGCCAAAGTGTTCTTACCGACTCTAATGCCGCGTCTTTTCCATTCATACTTTCGGCTTTCAAGCGCACAACGTTTTCGGCAATAACAACCGCGTTATCAACGAGCATACCAATGGAAATCACCATGGCTAAAATCGTGATGGTGTTAAAGCTCATGTCGGCCAGTTGTAAATATCCAAAAGTTGCAAACACCGCTAATGGTAAAGACAGGGAGGCCATAAAGCCGACGCGTCCGGGAAGGAATATCATCAAGAAAAAGACCACCAAAAACAAACCAGCCAAGCCATTCGATGACAGAACACTCAAGCGATTGCCGACTCGTATCCCTTCATCGCTGTAAATATGGAAATTAAGGCGTCCTTTGTATTTTTCTTGAAAACGATCGATGACTTTTTTTACATCGTCAGCCAGCTCAATAATGTCGGCCCCTGTTTTTTTACTGATGATTAAAAGGGTGGCCGGCTCTCCATTGATTCTTGTTAAAATTCGTGCATCCTCTTCGTCATCAACAATTGTTGCGACGTCTTTGAGCTTGATCGAACCTCCGGAAAAATTGGCGCGCACCACAACCTCTTCCAGTTGGGTTGGATCTTTGATTTTTCCATCAAGTTTGACCAGGGTCTGCACACGATCCGCCTCAAGATTTCCGGCCGGCACAGTCACGTTGTGGGTCGCCACCGCTTGAGTGACCTCACTGAGTCCGACATGATATTTTTTAAGTTTCATAGGATCGACATAAATCGAAAACTGCCTCTCTCGAAAACCCGATTTATTTAAGGTACTGATCGCCTTGTTGTCTTCAAGCGCTTCTTCAAGTTCAATGGTGACTCGGTCCCGTAAGCGATTCTCATTGGATCCTGAAATGGCCAGTTCGATAACAGGAAACTCCTCTGTATTGATCTCTTGAAACTCGGGCGGGTTTTCTAGGTCGGTGGGGAGGTCGGGAACACGGTCGACCGCGCGCTGCAAGTCGGCAATCACCTCATCCACCGGATAGTTGTCGATATCGACAATTGTCATGATTTGGGATTGACCTGGTTGACTGACCGATTTCACCTCTTTGATTCCAGTGACTGAACGAATTTCATCCTCGATCGGTTTTGTAATCTTAGCCTCGATGTCTTCGGCGGTGGCCCCTTGGTATTGGGTGTAGATAATGACCTGACCAATATCCACGGGAGGAAAAGATTCGGCGGTTAAAGAGGTTAACCCGCCGTAACCAAAAAACACGAAAAACAATGTCACAACGGTGGTGAATTTGTAGTTCTCTAGAAAAAAACGAGCGATATTCGTCATGATTGGACTCCATGGGCGGTGTTGATTTCACAGGGATGGTTTGAGAAAAGTTTGAAATAGTCGAGAAGCAGATGCAGGATTTGGCGTTTGGTGTCGATCAGCTGCAGTTCCGAGTTGAATAGATTGTCTTGCTCAATAATAAAAGTATTCAGCGACACTCGAGCTTGGCGATACTTTCTTTTCGTTTGAACCAAGCTCTTGCGCAAGCTTTCGACAGTCTGATCTTGGGATTTTGAGGCTTCAATTAAAAGTGAAATCGCCCTTTGAATTTTTTGATGTTCTGCTTTCAGTTGTAAGGCCAATTTGTTTTTCTGAGCTTCGAACTGACTTTGGGTGGCGCTGACTTGAGCCTCTCGACTGCGCGAGATGTCACCACCTAACGGAACTTGCAAAGCCACGCCGACTTGATAGCCATTCCGAAAATCTTCGGTCAAGCGGTTGAAGGCTTGGTTGTGACTGTTCTCGACGCCCGAAGCTTGGTAGCGAGCTTGCAATTTGACATCCATTGAATCAGTGGCTTTAGCAAGACGCATTTCGTGAGCTTTCTGTTCACCCAGCAAACTAACGATATCGTCGTAATGGGAATAGCTGGGGTTCATTTGGTTTTGACCAATAATAAGCCCCATACAGCGCTTGGCTGTTTCCTCAATTCGTTCCGCCTCGTTATTATTAAAAGTGATGGCGTTGGCACTTAGGTTGGGGAGCGCCGATTTTAACTGACCGACCAAAAGCTCTTTCTGGTAAGAAAAGAAGAGCACCGATGACTTTCGAGACTCCAGTTGAGCTTGGTTGCGAGCCACGTCACCGGAATCGCCCAAACCTTCTCGCAGCTTTTGTTTTGATTCATTGAATTGACGAGTCGCAGTTTTCACCAGCTGTTTGGATAAATCTAAAGACAATTCGTTTGCCATCAGGGTCCAAAAAATTTTGCGGATATCCAAGACGAACCCGTGTCGATTGACGTCGGCTTGCAAATCGGAAATCTTTTTATTGATTCTTGCTGAATTGAGTTGGCTTCGATCCAAACGTCCTAAGGCGTTTTTCCAAATATCGATTTCAACTCCAACCTGCACTCCGACCTGAGTGGCGTTGTTAATAAAGCCATCATCCGTACTGATCTGTTGAGAAAACAGTCGGGTGTTTATGGTGGTTCCTAAGGATGTTTTTTGGCTCACACCCAAATTAAATAATTTTTGGGGATGAAACACAGGCGCAAATTGAATGATCGCATTTTCGTTTGAAGAGAAGTAGGAGTATGAAGCTTCTAGTTTAGGATCGTACTGACTTTTAACAGCATACTCTTTGGCCGTGTTGGTTTTTTGAGTGGCTTCAATTTGCTGTCGGGCGGGTGACGCCGATTGTGCCATTTCAATCACTTGTTTTTCGGTCAATAAAACCTGAGCCGCTGACTGTGTCGAAATGAAACTGAGCAACAAAGGAATTAGAAGGTGGGTTTGCACTAGTCGAATCATGGATACCTCATTCAAACGTTTGTTTGAAATTCTCATATCACTGGATTGATGTAAACAACTATTTTAAACGATCGTTTGAATTTTATAAACCATTGAAACAAATGAATTATTTCTTGTTTCAAACAGGGATCGGACGCTAGCCTTGGTCGTGGAAGGTGCGGCGAAAGGTATGATACTCAAAAGGGATGACCGGTTGAGCGCCATATGTAAAGGGCACCTGAAACTGGATGTTGGCTCCGTCGGTAAACCAAAAATCCGCTTTGATGACTTGGTTGGGAAGGTTGGGGTCGGAAAGATAGATTTTGCGGGCATCAAAATCAATTTTCAGTACGACAATGGCGTGGGCCGAATCCAATTGGTCCGGTCGGGGGCGGGCCGGATGCACTGACACCACCGAGATAGCATCACTGCGCATCGATTGAAACAGCCGGCTGGCCTGAAATTCGCGCACGCTTGGCACCATCGAGATATTGATTTCTTGGCCCATGGAATCGTACTGCATTCGCTGCAGAAGATGAATCATGATCGACAGAGTGGCTTCTGACATTTGCGGCATGAACGCACCCAAACGGGCGTCCATTCCGGTTTGTTCGTTATAAGCGCGAACCACCATTTCTAATATTTCTGGCGAATTCCTCGTAAACTGACGAAAGTTGTGAGGCTGGGTGGTCATAGCACCCACCACATTGGTGATACAGGTGGAGGCGCACAAGCCCCCATTGGGCTCCAATAAACCGCGAGAGTTCAACTCAGGCGCCAACTGTTGCAGAAGCATATTGCGTTCAGCGAATTTTAGGAAGACTCGGGCTGCAGTAGTCTCTGCGAACTCTTCAGCTCTTGCCAGTTCAAGATTGGGAAACTGGGGTTGCGCGGCCATTCGCACCAGAAAATGGGGACGGTAAACATCGAAACATCTCTCCTGGGCCAAGGCGGGAGAGCCAACCAGGTTGATAAAAAGAACTATAAAAAGGGGATAAAAGTCAATTCGTAGCACCAGTTTCAATCGAAGGTAATTTTAAGAGAACCTAAAATCAAGTTGTAAGTGGCTTTTAAAAAGGCACCCAAAAGAATCCCTAGAAGAAGCATCACCGAAACGACACCAAACCAGGCAAACGTGTTACTGATCGTGAAAGCGACTTTATAAAAATCGAAAGGCATTCCAAAGAAGTTGAGGACGCCAATGATAGCGATGGATCCTGTGACGCCACCAAATAGGAAACACAAGGGCCATTCGAGCATTTGGCTGGAGCGTCGAATGGATAGTCCCATAAAGACTGAAAGGATAAACGGGGCTAAAAAGTACTCTCCCAACGGAACTTTAGTGAGATGACCGTTCATGCCGACGACAATGGCATAATAGATAAACCCAAAGAAACTCAACAACACTAAATCTCTGTTTTGGTTATAAATACTCATCATTTCGACTCCTACCCTAATAAAGAGCAAGAGCGATGCCTGCTGTAATCAAAGCAAACAAGGCGTGGCGAGCAATAAATGCCAATAATATGATAGCGGTGACAATTTAGGGCGTCACCCGGGGGCGACCCAGGTTGAGACCTTTACGATAGCTTAAGGCTGTGCTGCGGGCCACTCTTCAATCACAATCTCGCGAATTTCAACGACGGTGTTGAAAGCGTCTAAATACTTTGGCTCGTCGATGTAATCTTGAGCATCGGCCAGCGTGCAAAGTTCATAGAGTGTAGCAAAAGCGTCAGACAGAGCATCCACAGCTGTTATGTGCAGGGTTTGGCCCACGCCTTTTTTAAGGTCATTCTCAAGGGCTTCGACATAGGCTTCGCCATTATTGACCATGGGTTCACACCAATAGGTTTCATCGGACGCCTCTAAGCCATGTTCAAAATTTTCCAGATCCAGCTTCATAAGTGCTAATAGAGGGCGTAAAGCTGTTTGCGACTGTTGGGCTTCAACGACGATTGGTCCTTTTGAATCCCTCGCTTCGCTAGGGTTAGAGTTGGTGGGGGCGAAGGCCGCCAATGATCCAATCAGTCCTAAGTACGAGAGTGTTATCCAAATCAGTCGTTTCACAATGTGTTCCTTCGGTAATAGTTCCCCATCACAAGTTTTTGCAACATGAATCCAGAGGGGATGGCGATGATCCACGAAGAGAGCAAGAACAAGCTGTACTCACCGGCTGCGATGGTTGCGCGAATCACTTCTAAAATCGGTAAATGATCCATCCAAAAGGCTCTTAAAAACCATGGAAAAAGCGTCATCAGCAAAATACCTAAGGCGAACAAAAGCGCCCACTCGATCGATTGATAAAGGTAATTCATAAACAGGCCGGATAAAAAACCAAACCCTAAAACTAAAACAAATTGGTGCTGTACTGAGAGTGGTAAGAGGTATGAATTTAAAAAAACGATGCCACTGCCAGCAATCAGCATAATAAACAAATCGTTGTTTCTGCTAACAAAAGGATTGTGGTCCATTTTCACTCCTTGGTCGAAAGACCGTTGCGTTTAAGTTCGTCTTGCGAACTCTCTTAAGCCGTTAAAATTGCAAGGAGCATTCCATGCCATCTCAAAATGAGACGGGGTAGACAGAGGTTTTAACTGATTTTCAAGGTCCAACTGTTTAGATTATTGACGGCTGATTAAGTGTTGAGAGTTAGGTGGCTTGGACTTGAAAAAGAACCTGCTTGGCAAACAGTTTTTCCGCACAAGCAAGAGCTCTTGTGTTTTGTAGTATGTAATTTCTGGCGGCCTCGACCAAACCTATAAATTTCCTACAGTGGCCATTATCTTTTTTTCAATTCCCGAAAAATATCAAGGCATCGCGAAGAAGATCAGTAGTATCAAGGCAAAGTTGTTCTAATTTCATAGACCAAAGGAGTTAAAGAATGCGCCAATTACTACTTTTTTTATCACTGCTTGTGACCGTTGCAACACAAGCGCAAAACCTCAGTACAGTTGTTATGGAGGAGAAACTATCAGAGAACCCTAACTACGTGTTTTCGAACACGTCAATCGATGGGCTATTAACGCTTGTCGGGTACGGATACGATGCGAGTCGGGTTGCCACTCTCGAGCAGTATTGGAATTCCGTCAGTCTGGATCAGAAAAGCCAGAAAATTCTTGGATTGAATCGTGATGAGGAGGGGTTGATCGTTTCGGTAAATAATCAAGTCTGGCTCAATGATCAGTTTCAGTTCTTGCCGCAGTATGTTTCAGCGTTAGATTTCAATTTTGGTATTTCCCCTCAACTGATGGATGTCAGTCAACCCACCCTTGTAGCCGATGAAGTGAACCAATGGGCTTCTAACAATACCAACGAGTTAATCAAGAAAGTTTTGCGTCCCGATCAAGTGAGTGGTGACACCGTTTCAATTTTGGCAAATGCTGTGTACTTCAAAGGTGAATGGGAAGAGTCTTTTGATGCTGAACAGACCGTGGAGGCTCCGTTTTACGGCGTCGGCGATGTTAGCATGATGACGAAACAATCGTCGGGCGGACTCTACGTGCCTTTAATGGCCTATATGAACCCGACGGACGGAGTGCTGATTGTTGAATTGCCATTTAAAGGTGAGACCCATTCTTTGGTGATCGCCATGCCGGCAAAAATGATGGAAAACAATTCCTCATATGATTACGTCTACGATTCGACAGCTATGGACGTAAATTCAGTCTTTGCAAACTATATTGCCAACGGTCGAGCCTTTGATGACCTTTATAATTATGGGATGACCCAGGATTACGAAAAATTTCAAATGCCAAAATTTGAGATTGAGACGGAGATAAATAACATTGAGAAAAAATTGGCTGATCTCGGCTTGGCAACGCTGTTCGATAAGGGAGCACTGTCGAATATGGTTGATGATCCTCGAGCTGAGCTTTCAAAAGTTTTTCAGAAAGCCAAGATTATTATAAACGAAAAAGGTGGCGAGGCTGCTGCCGTTTCTGTTGGAATTGTCACAACTGAATCTTTTGTCATGCCACAGGGTGAGCTCCTTGTGAATGGTCCTTTCGCGTTCGCGATTCGCGATAAACAATCGGAAGAAACCCTGTTTGAGGGCGTTGTAACAGAGCCCTGATAACGACACTTATTTTTTTATGTACAAAAACCTCAGTTTACACTGAGGTTTTTTTTTGACAAACATTATTGCCTGAAAAGAAGACGGATTGAGACTCTGTCTATACTAAGTGACTGGTTTTTAAAAAAAACCGAGTCAATGTCTCGAAGCTTTGTCTTTGATCGGTTAGAATTTTGATAAACACAGAGTCTTACCTATTTTAGAAAAAGCGCGCGTGACGGTAATAATTTCTATTGTAAATTTTCGAAAGCAAGAAGCCTAAGGGTAGGGAAACAATCCAAGGGCTTAATAGCATCAGTATAAAAGGAAGGCCATGCAAAGCGGTATCAAGGATGGCTCGAATTTCCAAATCTCCGGTTTTAAAGTAGTGAAGTCCCTGGGGAGCCATGAGCGCGATCATAACACCCAAACCAAAACCGATAATCCACTCTAAAATTTCGTCAACTTCTGGACCGAAGCTGCCAAGAAAAAACGCCAAAAGACCCGAGGCGATCCATAGGTGAACAGTTTCAAGTGGGTAAATAAAAGAGTGAAAGTAACTAAGGGCGAGGCCGTAAAGAAAGACGACAATGAGGTCGCCAATGTTAAAGAATAAATTGGGTCGTTCCATTTCGCTGCTCCGTTTCGCCATTTCTCAAGCCGTTTTGATTTTTACTCCCGTTCTTTTCAAGACAGACTTATCATTGTAAAAAGCAATTACCATACCATTTTATAGGTAAACCTAAGCTATTTCATAGGCTTAGGGTGTTTACAAAGCGATAGACTGTCTACAATTAAGGCGTATCAAATTGAGATTGATGAAGGATCGTTTGTGAATCATTGCGGCCGAGTCTGAAACGACCATTGAAAGTCTATCGATCGATGAATCTAAAATTTTACAGTTGATGTTTCGACCTTCGATAAATTGACCGCAACCACTCAAATAGAAGACTTTTTTAAAGCCATGGGAACTGTGGCATCCACTTTTTAAATCTGAGGAGTGGCTATTCATAAAAAAACCTCCAACGTGGCATCGGAGGTTTTTCACTTCGTCTTTTTCTATTGGTCGAAAGTTAAAAGTACTGAATATTGAAGGGCATAGTGATGAAGCTGGTGTCTGGGCCTTCGAATCCAAAATTATTGTAAGACACTAAAACAACAACTTGATCGCCAAAAGCAAAGGCGGAGTTCAAGCTATAATCGTAAGGGCACCAACGAGAGAATGGAACCCGTTTGTCTTCATGAAGCACCTGAGTGCTAGTGTAAGAATCAAAACCAAAAGCTCGCACACTGTAACCCAAAAATGAGTTTTCAGCCGGGTAAGCTGAGGTTTCCGCAATATCAAAAGAAAAGGCTTTACAGGTTTCGAAACGTTCTTTCAGAGCGTCAGCCTTGATGTACGGATCGTTTTCCATATTGACGGCCATTTTAGACAGGATCATCCCAATGTATTTTCCTTTGTAATTCATCGTCGAAATACGAGGAGCCACACTGATATGAAGGACTTCACCGTTGCTGTCTTTAATGCCATAATTATTCAGCATAGCTTCGGCGTCGTTCTGAGCGCCTTCAACCCAAACAGTGAAAGCTGGTAATACCACGCCTTCGGCTTCAGGTTCGGCAATGATTTTCTCTTGGGAGTCGACGTATTTGTCATCTTCGACATCCAATATGCGAATCATAGAATAGTGGCCGCCTGATCCGTCCATGAGAATCGCTTCTTGAAAAGCCATGTAACGACCATCGTCAGAAAAGCCGAGAAAATTGATGAAAGATGTGTCTTCTGCGAAACCGAAGGATGAGGTCAGCAGGGCTATTATAAAAATAATATTTTTCATGTTTAAGCTCCTTTGTTTTATCTATGACAAGGAGCTTAGTGGATTCGCCGAACATTCGCTAATAGAATTCTTTGGCTGAAAATATTGCAACCGACGCCTTCCCAAAACGCGAAAAAAAGATCCCTTTTTACGAGGTTTAATTACAATATAGAGTCGACAAATTCCGTTGAGTTAAAGGGTCGTAAATCCTCTATCTTTTCGCCAACGCCGATCATTTTAATGGGCAATTTATGTTCACAGGCAATACCAACGGCAACGCCGCCTTTGGCCGAGCCGTCCATTTTTGTTAAAATCACACCGCTGACTCCCAGAGCCTGGTGAAACTGCTCGGTTTGCATCAAGGCGTTTTGGCCAGAATTAGCATCGAGAACCAAGATGGTTTCGTGAGGCGTGCCTTCAAGAGCTTTATTCATCACACGTTTCATTTTTTTAAGCTCTTCCATCAGATTCTTCTGAGTGTGCAAGCGACCGGCAGTATCAATAATGATGAGGTCAAAGCCTTTACTTTCACCCTTTTTGACGGCGTCAAATGCCACCGCACTTGGGTCTTTAAGACCTTCCGGGCTAAAAATTTCAACCTCGGCTCGTGTCGCCCAGACTTTTAATTGCTCATCGGCGGCGGCCCGAAAAGTGTCGCCCGCGGCAATCAGAACTCTTTTGCCTTTGGCCACCTGTTGACTGGCAAGCTTACCAATCGTGGTTGTCTTACCCGCTCCGTTGACTCCAACAACCATCCAGACCGTGGTTTTCTGGCCGGGCTGGGTGTCCAGCTCACTGGTCTTGACCGAAGCGAAAATGGTATTGAGTTCTTGTTTCAGGGACTGGTGCAGAGACTCCACACTCATGGAACTGTTTTGCATTTGCGCGGTGACGTTGGTGATTAAGTGGTCGACGGTTTTGGGGCCTAAATCGCTGGTGTAAAGAGCCTCTTCAAGATCTTCTATTTCGTTGGAACCGATGGAGGGTTTGCCCGAAAATTGACTCTTTAGTTTTCCCCAAAATCCGGCTCGTGTTCTCGACAGGGCGTCCTCAAGGGACTTGAGTTGCTTTCGATCCTTTGGAATTTTCTCCGTTGGTTTTTCAATGACCGGCTCTTCAACACTCGGTTTGTCGGTGTCCGGTTGACTTGGAATTTGAAACTCTTCAGTGTCGGCGAGGGGATCCTTGCGATTGTCGATTTTTTTCGGAGTCGGAGGCGGCATTTCAACCGATTTTGGCTGACTGGGTTTACGGTAAAAATAGTAACCAACCCCGACGCCACTGAGGCCGACAACACCTGATACAATATAAATCAGCAGTTCCATTTCAATCATAAGCACCTCTTAAAACTGGATGCTGCGATATACCTCGGTCACTGACAGACGGCAAGGGATGTGGCCGCATGATTCACGCCAGCTGAAATCAGAGCCCTAGGCGGATGCGGCGGCTCAGGAGTTTGTCGATTGACCCCCAGTCTGTAAACCTCGGGGTTTTCTCGATCTTGGAAAATCTGGACAGCCACGGGTGCTACGGTGAAAGTCACTGAAATCTGTCGTGAAGCCGTCTCTTGGACGCGTAAACGGATGAGCGGCATTTGAGTGAAAACCTCAAGGCCCTGGGTTCGATCAGGGCGACTGTCTGGACGTAAACAGCGTGGGGTGACCTGAACCAGAGTTTCAAAGAAAGTGCGTTTTGCCGCTGGTCCCAAAGTATTGGAACGAAGGCTCATAATGCGCTCCCATTTCGCTAGGAGGTGAACTGTGCCATCCCCTTGCTCCATTTTATTTGCATCAATGGGGTCCCACACGATCGGATGATTGTCTCCCAGAATTTGTTCCACCCTGTCTTTGATCTCTTCATTTTTGGCTTGCAAGGCTTCGATGATCAAGCGCTCTTTTAAGCTTTGATGGTGAGAGGGGTCGAAGCCACAAGACTCAGGCTCCTCGCCGTCGTTGGGAAGGCAGACAAAGGGACTCGCCACCACCGATCGGCTGACAATGATTTCTTCTTGGTTGATCTGAGTGTCATGAATATGGGAAAGGGCGGCGACGGGCCGATAGCCCTGGTCCGTAGCTTTGAACAGCAAGCTTCCAGAAAAGCCCTTGGTGATATCTTGACTACAATCCAAAAGAGCGATGGGGCTGATGTCAGAGTTGTACTCGGGAACCGCCAAGGTGTTTTGCCGACTGGTACAGGTGATTTTTTGCAAGATCAGTTCCATGGAATCTTGATCCTGTAGGGGTACAAACGCCAACAGTTCTTGCTGATCAGGAACAGGGCTGGGCTCCATTTCAATGAACCGCTCGGGAAAGCTTTGCTTTAATTGAATAATGGCCCAATCGGGCTGAGGCTCCTCAATGGCAAGATCAGCGACCGGTGCTGAGAAAGAGACAATTTTTTCACAACCCACACGCTCTATGCGAAGGGCACTTTGGGTTTGCGGTAAGATCACCTGAATTCGATTTTCACAGCTTTGTTCCGCTACCAATAAATCGTCTGGAATGCAGTGGCGACTGGTTAAAAATTGATTCTCACTGATCAAGCCGCCAAAACAGCTGGAGGTGATCTGCACGGGTTTTGGCTGGGTTGCGTCCACTGTCATAGCAAACAACTGTCCCACTGAGGCCGGACAATCGGCACAATCAAATTGATAACGGGGCAAATTGTCTTCCACTTCACCCCAGTGAAAGAAAGCCGGTTTCAAAGCCTGTTGATAGCGTTGGATTTGTTGTTGATTTAAAGATTCGGTACTGGGCAGGGCACTGTTTTCAGGTGAGGGGCTCGGACCGCAAGCCACCAATAGCGCAAGTAAAACAAAGAGAAACGCACTCAATATCTTCACATCGCAATTATATTGTTATATCCTTAGAAACCACAGCCACCATGAAATTTTCACAGGACTGTCAAAACCTTTGTCGACACTTTCTTTTCGACCACAATATCAAACCTTTAGAGCCCAAAGAATTTTAAGAATGAGTAAAGAGATCGCACTCTCCAGCAACCTTTTTGTCTTTTCTTATTTAAGATGGGATCAAATTTTTATCTTCTTTGAGAATTGGTGTATTGTATCTTTTTTAACTTTTTAAACTATGAATATTGGAGAGAGTCAATGCGTCCGCTCAGTCCTAAACTCTACGCTTACTATCTTTTGTTCGGTAGTTTGATCCACGTTTGGTATGGGACATTTGGATATTTTTATTATCCTCAGCCGGCAGAGCCTTTGGCCGCAAGGTGGCCTGAGGCAATCATTGCGATTGGCTTATCATTATCTATTTTAGTATTCCGTATTTCGCAAAGGGTGGCAGAATTCATTTTTCTATTTTGTATATGTATGTTCAGTTGGCACTTCTTGTACATCGTGTCTGAGACCCCGTACGGGAACGATTACTTTCAGGGGTTTTCGTTACTTCTTATTGCTTGTAGTCTAATGCTCTTTAACAAAAAACACCTCTTTTTTTACTTCGTTGTCACGCTTCCAATGGCATTTATTGTTGGTCTTGGAATCAAAGGTTATTTTTCAACCGTTACTCAGTTGATGAACTTAGCCTTCATCGGTGTTTTTATTTACGTAGCCTCAATTTTAAAAATAGATCTGTTTGAAGCCCTCAGTCGGGCGCAGCAAGCTTCTGAATCATCGAAGAGAAAGCTGGAAACGCAGTACAAAATGAACCTTCAAGCCGCTCACGACCTCTCCTCTCCGGTCTCTGCGATCAATGGGGTGGCTGAAAAGATCAAATATGAAGATCCGAAGCTCTATAAGATGTTGCAATCGTCGGTGGAACGAATCAAAGATATCAGTCGAGACCTGTTGGCAGAGCATCGCGAGAAACGCGAGCAGGTGGAGTCGGATTTCTTTGATATTGAGAATAACATTTCTCAAATCGTGGCTGACAAAAGGCAAGAGTACAAGGATATCCCCCATTTCTTTATCATGTACCGAGTGACCGCCCCGGTGATCAATCAGGTGAAAATTCCAAAAACCGAGTTTTATCGAGTGCTCTCAAACATCATCAACAACAGTATGGACGCCATGCAGAGGCAGACCGAGAAAAGGATTAAAATTGTCATCGACCCGCGCCCGGAAGACGTGTCTTTATTGATCACCGACAATGGGGATGGCATCTCCGAAGATCAAGTCGCCCATATTTTTGAAGAGAATGTCAGCTTTAAAGAAGATGGCAACGGCCTGGGGTTGAGTTTTGCGCGTCAAAAAGTCAGAGAGTGGGGTGGTGAGATCCATTTAAAATCCACCAGTGGCAAGGGCACCACTTTTGAGTTAATCATTCCCTTTTCTTTCAGCTAATCCGATGACAATCGATTGAAACGATTGTGCGAGCTGGGGCGAACTGTGATCTCCTGGGAATCCGCTTAGGACCAGGCCTCCCTGAAAGGCAGGGAGACTCTTGTAGAATTCTCATTGTTGAAAAGTAAGAAGTTAACCAAAGGTTTGTCAATTTCTTGGACGTCCCTTGATCTTTTTCAATTGTCGCTGTTTTTTTCTTTGCTCCTCGAAAACCATGTTAGGGTTCTGGAACTTTAAAAACAAAGGAGAACTGTTGTGAGAAAAACCCTTCTAACCTTAGCGGTATTACTTGTCGGAACCGTGTCCCAGGCGAGTCTTGTCGAAGTCGCAATGAATGCAAAATTGACTAATATAGACGGCGACTTCAAGCAGTGCCTCAATACGAATATGAGCCAACTGGGAATGCAGAGTTGTGCTGATGTCGCGAATTCAGACTACCGATCAGCTCTCGCTGATATGTCTACGGAATTGGTGTCTTCTTTTTCTGATGATGAAAATGCCGCAGCCAAACTTTCTAAAATGGCAGTGAGTGAACAGAACTGGGCGAACTATGTCACTTCGACTTGTGAGTTTGCAAATATGGATAGTGTTGGTGGCAGTATTCATAACCTCGACATGGTGATGTGCGAGAATGAGAAGATTGCGGCACGAATTAAAGAATTGATTTCTATTTATAACAATTTTCTTAATCAGTAAGTGAGTTATTAGCCCTTACATTTGAAAGCCCAGCCTTGCTGGCAGGGCTTTCATAATTTTAAAAGATGAATTGAATTTATTAATCAGGATCAAGAAGGAAACAGAGTCTGTTTCCTTTTTTTAGTTGTTTGATGGCACGATGAAACTTCAGTCAGCCCTCTTAAGTCTGCCGAGTGAGAACTCTTTAGGACGCCCTTTTTCATTTTTTATAGGCCCTTTCTGAATCAAGCTTTAAGCGGTCAGTGGGGTTGTTAATTCTCAACCCCATTTGGTTTTGAAAATTTGACAGTTGTGCTGGAAAAATTGAAGGATATGCGTCATAGTGGGGACAAAGTTGGGATCGTTATGAAAATGCTCTATGACAAAAGAAAACCTTTAAATCAATGGCCTCTGTACGCCGTGGAAGAACGACTCGCTCAGTACAAACAGACTTTGCAGCGCGAGTTGAAGTCCTATGGCATTGCTTTTGATTTTCACCTTTGGGTGTCTGACGAATGGTTTTGCCCCGATGGTGTTCCCGGGTTTGCTCTGCCCTTTTATTTGTTTAACCCCCAGTTGATGAAAATTCATAAGTACGAAACTGGAGCTGTTGAGGGGAGAACGGAATTTGAAATTCTAAAGCTGATGCGCCATGAGTTGGGTCATGCCATAGACAACGCCTATGGCTTGCGAAAAAGCAAAGAGCGCCAGCGTGTGTTCGGATCACCGAATCGCGAGTACCCTGAGCATTACAATCCACAAATTTATTCGAGAAACTATGTGCACTATCTCGGGGAGGGCTATGCCCAAAGTCATCCGGACGAAGACTTCGCCGAGACTTTTGCCTTTTGGCTTGATCCCAATCGCAAGTGGCGGATGAAAAATTTTTCGAAAACACTGACTGAGAAAATCAACTGTGTGGACCGTCTGATGCGATGGGTGCGTGCGCAAGAGCCGGTACTGAACAATCGATTTCGCATCGATCCGATCGGAAAGAACACGACGACCATCGGGGACTTTTACAAAGAGTATCACAAAGCGCGAAACACGGCGGCTTTGCGTCGCGTGGATCACGAGTTGCGCCAGGCCTTTCAATGGCCAGGCGAGAAGAAAATGTCCTTCTCCTTTTTCCTTCGTAAAGAGAAACACGACTTGAAAAAGCAATTGTCTGAACAAGAGGGTGTTTATCAGTACGAGGCAGAAAGAGCTTTGCGAAAAATCATTAAACGGGCTGAAAATTTAAATATCAAAGGCAACGTTTCTGAATTCCGTCGCAAAACCCCCGACCTGCTCAAGAAAAACTTTCGGGTTTTAAAAGAGCAGGAGCAATTGAGGGTTTATCTTTAAGAATTAAAGAGTCATTTCCGGTTGCGCCGAAGACTCCATATTAAGGACAGGGCCACCTTTAAGAAGGACTTCGGGGCTAACAACGCCAGCTCCAATCGCGTCCATATTATTAATGAACTTTTTAGCCAGTTCCATCACTTCTGGTCCCGTGGGGACTTTCAAATAAGTTTCGTCCAGACCGGGGCAAGATGTGGGCACATTAAAGCCAAAGATAGGATGTTTCACCATTGGCTGCTGCTCTAACTTGCCGGTTTGAATGGCTCGAAGCAGTTCGCGACTCACAGAAATAGGGAAACGAGGACCTTTGCCGTAACCTTTTGTCCAACCGGTATTTAATAACCAGACCGTGGTTTTGTTTTTCTCAATCTTCTCGGCTAAAAGTTTGGCGTACTCAGACGGGTGGCGAGGCATGAAGGGGGCACCAAAGCAGGCGCTGAAAGTCGCTTCGGGCTCGGTCACGCCCAGTTCTGTCCCAGCCACTTTGGCTGTGTATCCAGAAATAAAGTGATACTGCGCTTGAAAAGAGTCCAATTGCGCTACCGCAGGAAGAGCCCCAAACGCATCGGCTGTTAAAAACACAACGGTTTCGGGTTGTTGAGCTTCGGCATTTTGATTGAAACAGTTCTCAAGGGCTTTGATGTCATAAGAGCCGCGTGTGTTTTCTGTTTTAGAACTGTCAGTGAAGTCAATTTTGCGAGTTTCTTCGTCGGGGACCACGTTCTCAAGAATCGAACCGAATTTATTGGCGGCCCGGTAAATTTGCGGCTCGGCACGCTCGGAAAGATTGATCAATTTTGCGTAACAACCGCCCTCGAGATTAGAAAGGCCGGTGTCCGACCAAATGATTTCATCGTCACCAATCAGCATGCGCTCACTGGCCGCACTTAAAGTGGTTTTACCAGTTCCTGACAGTCCAAAAAGAACGGAGGACTGTTTTCCACCTTCGCGACAGTTGGCCGAGGCGTGCATAGGGAAGATTCCCATCTCTGGGAAAATATAGTTGCAAAGACTAAATGCGGCTTTTTTGATTTCGCCCGCATAGGCCGTTCCACAGATGCAAACGGTGAGGTCCACAGGATCAAGAATCACCATAGTGTCGGTGCCCACATCAAGGCCATGCTCAGAGGTGGTACCATAAGGGTCGTGATAAATTTTAATGGTGCCCCAGCTTTCACATTTTTTTTGCAATTCATCGATCGCTTTATCGCGGAACATATTGTTGGCAAACAGGATGTGCCAGGGAGACGTTGAAGTGACCTCCACAGGAAAACCTCCGACAAAGCCTTTGTAGGTATAAGTTTTATTTTCAGAGTGTTTCTTTTGAATGCCGGCCATGAGTTGGGCTTTGGTTTCCACTGCAATGGACTTGTTGCCCGCCCAATTAATTTTATTTTCTAATTGAGGATATTTCGTGATGTAGCGTTTATCCGCTGCGCGCCCGGTGAACTTTCCGGTTTCCACAATCAAGGCTCCGGCTTGACTGAGTTTGGCAACGCCGAGTTCGATGGCTTCTTCGATCAATGAAATCTTAGACATACTCTGACCCTTTCTTTACCCGTTTGAGGGGACCCTGATGGGATTGATTTATTTAAATTTGAGGGCCTCTTGTACTGATTTTCCGGCAGGAGTGCAATCAGCGATGTAATCAAAACAAACACATTCCATCTGAGATTATTAAGATACTGTAATTGTTCGATTTATGGTCAAAATGCCGAGATCGTAGGAGCGTTATCAATGGCCCCTGCAGCGGTTTGAATCTCCTGGTTACAATAATATTGAAGAAAGTGGAGGACGCCTTGGCGGTGCGAATGACCCATAACGATAGCTCCGTTGCCCGGAAACTCGAGCAAGCGACGGGCCACATTGCGGTCGCGAATGACGTTGAGTTGTCCCTGTCGATACAGAAGTCGGATCCAGCGTCTCACAGGCTCTTGCAATTCTTCCGGAAAGCTGGCTTCAAAGTTTGAAATATCTCTGAGGGTCAAACGCGCACCATGATTTTCTACCACGTCTACGGCCCGCGCAATTTTTTCGAAGTTGTCGGGAGTTATCATTGGGTTTGTTGGGCTAAAATTATACTCCTCGGTTATGCGATTGCTTTCGGCCATGATTTGTTGCCACTCGGCCTTGGCAACATCGTTGTCGATCGCATAGCTTTGTAACCGCCGCGCCCAAGCTTCGCCTCTGGTTAGGTCATCAAAATAAGGCCCCCAGGAATAAGAAAGGAGGGACTGAATCTGGCTTTCTGGAACACCATATTGACCCATTTGGCTCATGATTCTGCGATTGCTTAATATCCAGTTTTGCTCGGTTTGGGAGTTAAAATTTTCAGGAAGAGCCTCCCAGCCGACCCAATCAATTTCACCAGCTTCACTCAGTTGCTGCAAGCGAAGGCTTTGCCTTTCAATACTTTCAACGCTTTCTGAGCGTTCAGGGATCAAGGCATTGACATACTGCCGAAGGCTGTAAGGTGAGCTTGGTGAGTTCTGAATTCGCTGCTGAATATGCCCCAAGCCAATTTCACCGGGGACTTGGTGGGTATCAAAAAGAAGGTGAATTCTGGTTCCATCCTGTCGGACAAAAGATTGGTTGTCGTCGGATAGAGAGCAGACATCGTCGGCCATAACGTGCGGGCCGAGGGTTAAAATTAGGATTGATAGAATAAAAGCGTGTTTCGCCATAGTAAAAGAAAATGCAAGATCAAAGCCACCGAATGGCCTCTCCCTTTGTTTTGGAAGCCTTTGTGGGTTCCATTCGCCAAAAATTGACACTTCTGCACGCTTTGAGCTCACCCTAACAGTCGTAACAATTGAAACTGGAAGCCGATCTCATGGGGCCCAAGGTCGAGGCGATTCAATCTAAAAATCGGAAAAGCCGATAAGTCAGAGTTAGAGGTGTTTGCGATGAGCGCATTGAAGGTTTTGGTTCTTGTCCACCATGATTGTGTTCCTCCCGAAGGAGCGACCATACAATCGGCTGACTGGGCCCATTGGAAAACCGAATTTTATGTGAAAAAAACCCTGAGCCGGTTGGGGCATAGGGTGCGTCTGTTCCCGGTCACAGACCAATTGGCGGAACTGCAGTCAGTGATTCAGGAATTCAAACCTGATGTCGCCTTCAACCTATTGGAAGAGTTTAAAGGCGAAGCCCATTTCGAAAGTCATGTGGTGGCCTATTTGGAACTCTTAGGGGTCCCTTGCACGGGTTGCAATCCCTTGGGGTTGGCATTGGGGCGAGACAAAGCCACCAGTAAAAAAATTGTTCAGTATCATGGCATTCCCACCCCCGGATTTTTTACGGTTCCTGTCGGTAAAAAGGTCAGAAAGCCTGAAGACGTCCACTATCCATTGATTGTGAAGTCGTTAACCGAAGAGGCCTCACTGGGAATCAGTCAACAGTCGGTGGTGATGAATTTTGAGGCCTTGCAAGATCGGGTGAGATTTATTCATAAAAACTTGCAGACCCCAGCCTTGGTGGAAGAGTACATCGAGGGGCGTGAAATCTATGTGGGTGTGATAGGCAACAAACAACTGAAGGTTTTGCATCCATGGGAGCTGAAGTTTGGCGAGCTACCGCAGAAGGGTTTTCCGATTGCGACCCGAAACGTCAAGTTCAGTAAGGTCTACACGGACCGCCATCAAATTGTGCGCGGACCGGCCGACAATTTAAGCCCTCACACCCTTAAAAAGATTGAAACCTTTAGTCGCGAAATCTTTCGCCACCTTAAGCTCAGTGGGTATGCTCGTCTGGATTTTCGAGTGACCGCGTCGGGTGAGGTCTGTTTTCTAGAGGCCAACCCCAATCCAGAGCTTGCCAAAACCGAATGTTTTGCCAATGGCGCCAGTGCCAGTGGCCTCAAGTACGATGAACTGCTGGAGAAAATCCTAAAGCTGTCTCGTTCCTTTCGTCCGGCAGCCTGAGTCGGGGTACTGACGGCCAAAGGGGCGCCGCGACAAAGGTTCAGGGGTCAAATCTCTGGTTTTGGTCCGATCCGCTCTCTTTTTGAGACCCTTTCTTGACCCGTTCATTTTTTGATATTACTAATAATTATAGGAACTTGTCGAAAAGAGGACCCCATGCAACAAGATCTGAAAACCTTTGAAGTAGAAATTGCGGGTGTTCCTCTGCGCTTAAAATCAAGTCATGATCAAGAAACAGTCGATAAAATTTTGAAAATGGTAGAAGAACAAATGGACCCTCAGCTTGCTAAAACCTCTTTGCGAAACTCGTCTTTATTGGCCTGTTTACGCTTGGCTGAGGAACTGTATCTTTTAAGAAGAAAAACCAAAGAAGAACTGGACAATCTTGAATCTCATACCCTTGAGCAAATTGCGCATATTCAACAAGCTCCTTGAAGACTTAGGAGTTTTGATTTTTTGAAATTGTGAACCTATCTATTGGTAATGCAATCCCAAAAGCCATTCCATCTTAAGCCTTCATTTCCTTTGTTGCGACAGTTGTCCAATAAAAGGAGTAAGGGAGAGTCCCTTATTTTTAACTAGTGTTTTGGTTGGGGCCGTCGTTAGGGGCCGAGGGAATATTGTGGTCATTGAAAAAGACAGCTTACGGGCTCGGTTCAAAAAAGAACTGATCAGTCTTTCGAAACAAGAAAAGCGCCAGCAGTCGGACAAGATGGTAAACAAACTGCGCGAATTTTTTGTCAACCAAGACGGGTGTTGGACCATCTTTTCACCATTAAATGACGAACCCAATCTTTTAAACCTGATCCAAGCGACTCCCCATATCACCTGGGTCTTTCCAAAAATTGAAAACAAAGAACACATTCAGTTCTACAAGGTCACAAGCACAGAAGAAATGCTGACCAATCTTTTTGGCTTGGATGAGCCCAAGGGAGATGAAAGTGACCGGGTGGAACGGGCGGATATCACGGGCTGCATGGTGCCTGGATTGGCCTTTGATCGTTTCGGCACACGCCTGGGGCGCGGTGGCGGTTATTACGATCGTTATTTAGAGAATTTTAAAGGTCGCAAACTAGGGGTGACTTTTAATGAAGGATTATCAAGCGAGGCTTTACCTAGGAAGTCTCATGACCAGATAATGAATATAGTGATCAGTCCAGACGCCTGGATTGAAGTTGATACAAGTGAGGTTAACAATGGATTTTAGTATATTGAGTTTGGTGATTGGTATGGCCGTCGGAGCCGCCTTGTTTTTCGCCTACAAAAAAATGGTGGAGACGTCGCAAAAAAAGGCTGCCCATTCCGAAGCCGACAATATTATCAATCGCGCCAAAAGCGAATCCCAGAAAATTATGAAAGGGGCCGAGCGTAAAGGTAAAGACTTTGAAATTCGCGCTAAAAAGAATGCCGAAAAAGACATTCGTCGGCAAAAAGAAGAGCTAGCGAAGCAAGAAAGCAAAATGAAAGATCGGCAAAAGCAGCTTGAAAAAGAGTACAGAAAAAAAGAAGAGGGCTTGCTGACAGTTGAAAGCGAAATCAAAAAGCGTGAAGAGACGGTGAAGGCCCATGAAAGTCGAATGGAAGCTCTTGAACGTGAAGCCAAAGAGAAGATCAATCAATTGACTGAAAAATTGAAAACCTCGGCCAACATTAGCCCAGAAGAAGCCAAAGAAGAGCTCAAGCGTTCTTTAGAAGAAGATGCGAAGCGAGAAGTGGCGAAGAATGTGATTTTTATTGAAGAGGACGCCAAGCAGCGGGCTGAAGCCAAAGCCAAACGGATTGTTGGAATGGCGATCTCTCGATATGCCGGAGAGTTTACGGCCGAGAAAACTGTCTCTGTGATCCCGCTTCCTAACGAAGATCTAAAGGGAAAGATTATCGGAAAAGAGGGACGTAACATTCGTGCCATCGAATCTTTATGTGGTGTCGATTTAATTATTGATGAAACGCCCGAGGCCGTGGTGATCTCTGGGTTTGATCCGGTTCGCCGCGAAGTGGCTCGTCGAGCCTTAGAGACCTTAATGGAAGACGGCCGCATCCACCCGGGACGCATTGAAGAGGTGATCGACAAAACCAAAAAAGGCCTTTTTAAATATATCAAATCCGAAGGTGAAAAAGCCTGTTTGGAGTTGGGACTGCAAGGTGTGCATGGAGAGATTCATAAAACCCTAGGTAGCTTGAAGTTCAGAACCTCTTACGCTCAGAACAACTACACTCACTCCATTGAGGTGGGAATGCTCTGCGGATTGATGGCTGCCGAGATGGGAGTGGATGTGAAAGCCGCTCGTCGTGCTGGATTGTTTCATGATCTGGGTAAAGCCTTAGATCACAGTATCGAAGGTTCACATGCGATTATCGGGGCCGACCTTTGTAAGCGTTATGGCGAGGCCGAAGCCGTTTGCCATGCCGTGCGGGCTCACCACGAAGACGAAAAGCCGCGAACCATACTGGCTCACCTTGTGACCGCTGCCGATGCGATCAGCAGTGCCCGACCAGGTGCTCGCAAATCGATTATGGAATCTTACATTCAGAGACTTGAAGACCTTGAGTCTGTGGCTAATAGCTTTGACGGTGTTGAAAGAACATTTGCTATTCAAGCCGGTCGTGAGATTCGAGTGATTGTCGACAGTTCGCGCGTGACCGACGAACAGTCTGTGATGTTGAGTCGGGATATTGCGCGCAAAATAGAACGCGAGCTGAAGTTCCCTGGTCAAATTAAGATCTCGGTGGTTCGCGAAACTCGTGCTGTTGAACACGCCCGTTAATTTGCGACTGGAGCGAACATGAAAGTGAAATTCCTGCCTTCAGGCGAGGAACACGAAATTGAAGCTAACGAATCGATTTTGCATTTGGCGCAAAAAGTGGGATTGCACATCCAGTCGGTGTGCAAAGGAATCCCATCTTGTGCTGAATGCCGAGTGCAGATCAAAGAGGGAGAACACCATGTTCTTCCACCTAATAAAAAGGAAATTGATCTGATCGGAACGGCTCATTACGTGGACTTGTCACGACTGTCTTGTCAGCTAAGATGTTTTGGCGATGTGACGGTTGATTTGTCGGAACAAATAGCAAAACAAGAAAGAAATAAAGAAAAACCCAACGATCGGATGGCCCGAAAAGACGGACAAGAATCGCGTGCCGTTTTGGGGGGAATCCTGGATAACGTTGTGGCGGCCGATGTTGAGGTTCCAGAGGACTTTGATGAAGACGTCGAGCGCGTCGAAGTTGAGGCTGTAAAAGGCAAGCCAAGGCTCGATAAGAAAGACTCTTTTTATGGCGAGTTTTACAGCGGTAAAAAGAAGAAAAAGAAAAAGCAAAATCGAAGGTCTGGTAAAAACCGCAATGGAGCCAAAGCCTCAGGGCGCAACAGAGACAACAATGGTGAGCAGAAAGCCGAAGGGGGCGGAGCCGCGAAAAATAAAAATCGCAAGCGCCGACGTCGGCGTAAACCCAGTGGGGGCGGTAGCAAACCGTCCGGATCAGGCGGGAATTCGTGATGCAGGAAAAAAAAGAAATCTATCTTGATTACCATGCCACAACTCCAGTTTTGCCCGAAGTTTTAGAGGCGATGAGTCCCTATTTTTGCACTCATTTTGGCAATGCCAACTCGACTCATCAATGGGGTTGGAAAGCTGAAATGGCGTTAGCCAAATCAGGCAAACAGGTGGCAGATCTTGTCGGTTGCAAAGCCTCCCAGGTTTTTTTCACCAGTGGGGCGACCGAGAGTTTGCACTGGGTTTTGACCGGCTGGACCCGAAACAATCAACATCCAAAAATTTTAACAACCAAAGTCGAACACAAAGCCACATTCGGAGCCGCCGATTTCGCAAAAGAATTGGGCGCCGAAGTGAAAATTTTGGGTGTCGATGAGTTTGGTCGAATCGATTTGGATGAGCTCCGTGATGAGCTACAAGATCAGCGTCCCACGCTTCTGTCAGTGATTTTTGCGAACAACGAAATTGGAACCATCAATCCCATTGCTGAAGTTTGCCAATTGAAACAGTCCTTTCCGCATTTGAAGGTGCACGCCGATGGTGCGCAAGCGGTGGGTAAAATTCCGGTGGATTTCACAGCTTTAAATTTGGATTATCTCAGTTTTTCCGGTCATAAAATCTACGGTCCCAAAGGGATCGGAGGCTTGGTGATGAATGACAAAGACTCTTTGGTCCCCTTGTTTGCTGGCGGTGGTCAGCAGCGAGGGCAGCGAGCCGGAACCATGGATGTGCCGTCAATTGTGGCCTTAGGGGTGGCTTGCGCTTGGGCTCAAGACAACGTCGCCAAAGAGGGCGAGCGTCTGACCCAACTTCGCGATAAAGTCATCCGCCAGTTTTTGGCCACCGACCAGGTTCGTTTGAACGGTCATCCCGATCAACGTCTTCCCAACAACCTCAACTTTACTTTCAAAAATATGACGATTGATAAGTTATTGTTAAAACTACCAAAAGTGGGGTTTAGCTCAAGCTCTGCCTGCACCTCTGGTGAGACCACTGTCAGTCATGTTTTGCAGGCCATTGGCCGCTCGGATCAGGAGGCTCGCCAAAGTGTCCGCTTTGGCATGGGCTATGGAACCAGTGAAGATGATATGGAATACGTCACAAATAAAGTATTAGAAGCATTAGAGGAAGCCGAAAACTTCCAATCCTCAGGCAAATAAGTTATAATAAGTCTTACTTCGCTTGCCAGCCGCAAAGCCCTATGTTTGGCTGTCGGAAGTAAAGCACTGAGCTGGATCGGTCTTGAACAGACGATCGGCTGAGGAATGGCAAAAAGAAGACTTGTTCTCGGTGAAAAATGTCACCGACGAAAGAGGATGAAACTATGATTGAAATTACTGAAAAAGCTGTAAAACAAGTCCGTCGCCTGAAAGAAGATGAAGATCAACCCGCTGAAGCCATGCTGCGGGTGTATGTCGAAAAGGGTGGCTGTTCTGGTATGTCCTATAAAATGGATTTCACCACCGAACCCAAAGAAGGCGATAAGGTTTTTGAAGCCAGTGGTGAAAAACTTGTGGTGGATACCACCAGTTATTTGCACCTAATAGGAATGATTCTCGATTATGAGGGGGGTCTGAACGGGCAAGGCTTTGTTTTCAACAATCCCAATGCCAAGAAAACTTGCGCCTGCGGAATCTCGTTCCGAGTTTAACCGTTAAACCAAATAGATGTGAAAACCGTTGTTGACGAGGCCGTCTTCAAGAACCCCGTCACCTTCAATAACAATGACGGGCGCGGTGTCGAAATCGGGAAACATGATCTCCAACCGATCCATCAAATCTTGCTCTGAAAATCCGCCACCCCCGGATTCAATACGATCGGGGGTATCACTGCTTCTCATGCTGAAGACAGCGCAACGCTCTTCGGTGGGAGCTGACGAGCTGAAGGGATAATCATCACAATTGATGGTGATGCTTTCTACCTCTTCAGCGGTGAGCGCACGATTGGGCAATTCGGAAATCTGATAGATTCCATCAGCCCCGGCTCCGCCGACGTCCGAACCGCCACTTCCGCAGCCCAATAAGGCGAGACAGAAAACACCTGTCCAGACAGTCTCAATTCGAAACAAAGAGAAAAGTTTCATGGATTTTTATCGGCCGGATTAATCGAGAACTTAATGGGGTGGGGAGGTTCTGAAAGGCCTTCAGTATTTTCTTTGCAAAAGATGGCATCCCTACCCAATGGTAAAAATTGACGGTTTCCGCAAGGTGCGAGTTGGGGTCTTTTCTTTTTTTAAAAGCCGACGATGGCCGAATGATTCTCAGTAAAAAGGAATTCCAAATCTCAGAAAACGAATGTTGAAATCGATCGGTGATAAAACGAAAGACACTTTCGTCACGACGAACTAGATCTTCGAGATTGCGTTTCAAACAACATAATGCGTCGCAAAAAATGTCTCAATTTATTCATATCAGTAATTGTCACTTTCTTAATTAGAAAAAGACCGGTAGGAGTTCAATTCCGCCCATTGAAGGGGATTTTAGCGGAACGTAGTTAAATTTTTGTAGCAAAGGACGAAGGAAATGTTGGGAAAACTTATTTTAATCATTTTGTTTCCATTAGG
>CAZPOV010000019.1:0-64842 GCA_964588335.1 uncultured Pseudobdellovibrionaceae bacterium
AATAAAAAGGGAATCATCATAGTTCGGTTGGAAGGGAACAGTCTCTTTTTCTATGTCTTCAAGTAAGGCTTCTGCCAAACGAGTCATACGCACTTCGGTATAACGTTGGGCGGCTGGACTGTCTCCATCAATCGATCCAAAGTTTCCTTGTCCATCAACAAGTGGATAGCGAAGAGAAAAGTCTTGCGCCATGCGGACCATCGTATCATAAGCGGCCGTATCTCCATGGGGATGGTACTTACCGATAACATCACCGACCACACGAGCCGATTTTTTGTAAGGCTTGTCGTGAGTGTTTCTCAAGTCATGCATGGCATAGAGAATGCGCCGATGAACAGGTTTTAAACCATCCCTTATATCGGGAAGGGCGCGTCCAACAATGACACTCATCGAGTATTGAAGATAAGCATCTTTCATTTCTTTATTAATATCTATTTGCGAAATATTTTCGTTTATTTCTTCGCTCATTGTCTAATCCTAAACGTCTAACTCTTTAACAGAAAGTGCATTGTCCGAAATAAAGTTTTTACGGGGCTCAACGCTTTCACCCATCAAAACACTAAAAATTTCATCGGCTGCGATCGCATCATCAATCGTCACCTGTAGTAAATGACGGTTGGCGGGATTCAGCGTGGTTTCCCAAAGTTGGTCCGGATTCATCTCTCCAAGACCTTTATATCGTTGAATGTATGCGCCTTTTCGACCAAGCTCCATAAAGTGTTCATAAAAACTTCCATAGTCGTAAAAAGTTTCTTGAGACTTTTCGTTTTCAATAACGATTGGTAATTTAAGAACACCATTCAAATTGTCCCAAAGTTGCCACACTTGTTGCCAATCGGCGGCTGCGACTTTTTTCGCATTCAACATATTATCCTGATAGTGTCCAAATCGGCTTGTTCTAAAGACAACGCTGTCCTCAGAATGACTGACCAACTCGATATCAGTGATATTGTAATGTTCTTCTTCAGAAATTTTCTTTTTAAGTCCGGCGACAAGCTCTTCACTTTTTTGTCGGCTTGCAAGAAGTTGGTCGACTTTAATACTCTCTCTTAAAAGATATTTAATTAAATCGGGTTCCATCGTATGGGCATGGTTTTTTAGGAGCTTAGAAAATTTTAGAGCATTCATGATGAAATTTCTAAATTTCTCATCCGTCGGTGTTCCATATCCCTCAATCTTCAAATTAGTCAGAGTATTATCTAATAAGAACTCAGTCAGGTGCTTTTCATCTTTGAGATAAACTTCTTCCTTACCTTTTTTGTATCTATAAAGTGGTGGTTGAGCGATGTAGACATAACCTCTTTCAACAATCTCTGGCATTTGACGGAAAAAGAACGTCAGCAATAATGTACGAATATGTGATCCATCGACGTCCGCATCCGTCATAATAATAATTTTATGATAACGGACTTTGTCAGGGTTCATTTCATTTTTACCAATCCCTGCTCCGAACGCAGAAATCATCATTTTGATCTCTTCATTTGAAAGCATTTTATCAAATCGTGCTTTTTCTACGTTAAGAATTTTACCTCGCAAAGGAAGAACCGCTTGCGTCCTTCTGTCTCTTGCTTGTTTCGCAGAGCCTCCGGCAGAATCTCCCTCAACCAAGTAGATTTCACAAAGAGATGGATCTTTTTCTTGGCAATCCGCCATTTTCCCAGGAAGTGAATGGGAGTCCAACGCAGATTTTCTTCGCGTCAACTCACGGGCTTTTCGAGCCGCCATTCGGGCTCTCGCCGAATCCACACACTTACCAACAATCGATTTCGAACTGCCTGGATTCCGGTCGAACCAGTCCGCTAATTTTTCATTAACAAGTGACTCAACGATACCTTTTACTTCATTGTTTCCAAGTTTAGTTTTTGTCTGACCTTCAAATTGCGGCTCTGGGACTTTTACAGAGACGACCGCAGCCAATCCCTCACGAATATCATCACCATCCAAGTTTGTTTTTAGATTCTTTAATAAATTTTTATTCTGAGCGTAGGCATTCGTCGTACGAGTCAATGCTCCACGAAACCCAACCAAATGAGATCCACCTTCATGGGTGTTGATGTTATTGCAATAGGTAAATATTTGTTCAGAGTAAGAGTCGTTCCATTGCATGGCAATTTCAACGTCAACACCCTCTTTATTACCTTGGAAATAAACCACATCACTATGCAACGGTTTTTTATTTCCATTGATGTGTTTAATAAATTCTTTAATCCCATCAGCATATTGAAAATCCGATTTCTTTTCCGACTCGGCTCTTTCATCGGTGAGTTCAAAGTGCAACCCGGCATTTAAAAAGGCCATTTCGCGAAATCGATTGGCCAGAGTTTCAAAACTAAACGCCAAACCATCTTCTTTAAAGATTTCTTTGTCTGGTTTAAAGCTTACTATCGTGCCTGTTTTATCAGTCTCCCCAGAGTCTTTTAGTTCAGAAACAGGTTTTCCTTTTTCATAGTCCTGCTTCCAAATACGTCCATCACGGTGGACTTCGACTTTACAGAAAATGGAAAGGGCATTGACGACTGAAGCTCCAACCCCGTGGAGTCCTCCAGACACTTTGTAGGTGTCTTTATCAAACTTTCCACCGGCGTGGAGAACCGTAAAAACAACTTCCATGGCCGATTTACCACTTTTGTGTTTCGCCACCGGAATACCACGACCGTTATCCTGGATGGTAATACTCTCGTCATTGTGAATATTGATTTTTATATTATTACAATATCCCGCTAAGGCTTCATCCACAGCATTGTCCACAATTTCGTAGACCAAATGGTGATATCCACGAACACCGGTATCTCCAATGTACATACCGGGACGTTTTCGAACCGCCTCAAGACCTTCTAGGACCTGTATCGAATCCGCATCATATTTTTTCTTATTTTCCGTAGGTTTATCCACTACCACTTCCTGACTTTCAGACACTCAGGCCTCCCGTAAGCAACCTGTCGCTTTCAGCAAAAACACCCTCTTTAACATCAAACACGGATTGACTAGCCACTTGGGGAATCGATGTCGCGTCTGTCGTTGTTAAAAAAATTTGTGCCTCCGTTGAAAGCAAATAATTTACAAACCTCATTTGTTTTTCTCGATCCAGCTCTGAAAGAACATCATCGAGGAGCAAAATGGGAAACTCTCTGTGGGCCCTGTAATGTATCCTAGTTTGCGCCATTTTGAAAGCTAATATAATAGCTCGTTGTTGGCCTTGTGAACAGAAAAAACGGGCTTCTTGGCCGTTAAAATCGAACTGAATATCGTGTTTATGTGGTCCCACCAAACACACGCCAGAGGCCCATTCCCGCTCTCTTAGCTGATCCCATCTTTTGTACATAGCGTTACTAATTTCCGCCACGGTTCGGGCCTTGATTCGCTGGCCGGACATAAAATAACGAATCGAAATGTTGCCGTAATGTTCATCCATTATTTTTAAAAACTCGTCCAATAACAAAGGCTCTATCTCTTCGATGGCTTGCAGTCGAAGGTGAGTTATGAGGGCCCCTTTTTCAAAAAGTATTGTGGTCAGATTTTTATTGATTTTTTTGCCTTGAATTTCGTCAACTTGACCGTCTCTTAATTTTTTTAAAAGATTATTTTTCTGCTTTAATGCCTTTTTAAAATCACTCATAAGTTGAGCAAAACTTGGAAAAATTGACAGACATAAATCATCGATCAGATCGCGACGTTTCTGAGCTGCATCTTTCACGATCAGTAAGCTTTCCGGAGAAAATAGTAATGATGGAAAAGTCTGCCTAAGCCGTGGCGATGAGGTTGGCTTAGAGTTCACCAACAAACGCCTCTTTCCATTTAAACTATTGATTTCAATAGTGTTTTCTAAATCTTTTTGGGTGTTTTTCACACCGATGTAAAAGCCTGATGAATGGTTTTTGTTGATAAAATCTTGCCATCGGTTGGTTCGAAACGACTTACCATGGGTCAGTAGGTAGAGAGCTTCAACTAAGTTGGTTTTGCCTTGTCCGTTTTGTCCTCTAAAAACGTTTAATCCAGAATTCAAGTCGACAGTTTGACTTTCGATGTTTCTAAACTGTCTCATAAAAAGTCTGGTAAATTTCATGAATATTAACCTTTTGATCGCAACTTTTTGAAAAATCCTGCCGAAGGTTTTTTATAAAAAGGTTTTTCGCCGAAAGGTTTTTTCTGTGGTTAACTCTGTTTATTTTTTATCAAACCCTTCAGCGACAAAAATCATTCTACTTAATCAGGTCATATGCGCATAGGCATTACAACACAGGTGTAGTCTTTGTCTTTTGACGGTCGGATCAAACCGGGTGACAGCTGACTATCCAGTTCTAATTCCAATGTCTCATCATCGAAACTATTCAGGATATCCAAAATATATTTTGCATTGAAACCGATTTTCAGATCTTCCCCAGTGTATTCCACATCAATTTCTTCTTTTGCATCTCCCAATTCTGGGTTGTTCGAAGAAATTTCCATTTTCCCTTTCGCCAAAGCGATGGTAACGCCTTTCGATTTTTGATTGGATAAAAGTGAAACACGTTTGATTGAACTCAATAAGGATTCTCGACTTATGGAAGCCGTTTTCTTTAAGTTTTGGGGAATAAGTTGTTGATAATTGGGATACTTACCTTCTATCAAACGAACCATCAAAACCGTAGTTCCTGTTTTCACAATAAGCTGTGAACCTTCAACAGCCATTTGGATAGGCATATCGCTAATATCGATTATTTTCTTTACCTCAGCCAAACCTTTTCTAGGAATAATCACACCGGTGTTGATAATGTTGGCTGTTTCATCGTTGGTAAAACGATCCACTAAACTCAAACGATGTCCATCGGTAGCGACCATACGAAATTGAGTACGACCTTCAACGGTTTTCTTTTCAAAGTACACGCCGTTCAAGTGGTAACGAGTCTCATCGTTCGATACGCTGTAAATCGTGCGTTCAATCATGTCGTTTAACACTTCGGGATTCACTTCGATAAAATCATTGGTTTTGAATGTGGGAAACACTGGGTATTCCTCTGGCGAGATACCCACAATGTTAAACACAGATTTGGCCTGTTTAATTTGAAGGCGATTGTTAGCCTTTGACTCAAGGACAATGGCGCCTTCCCCTAGCTCACGAACAATATCAAAAAGATTTTTTGCATTAACTGCAATTTTACCTTCCGTTTCAATTTCAACATCCACTTGGTCGGTCAGGCTGACTTCCAAGTCGGTTGCAAAAACTTGCAACTTACCCTCTTCGGCTTGAAGCAAAATGTTGATTAAGATGGGCATGGTGTTTCGTTTCTCAACGATGTTTTGTGTTTTGCTTAACAACGCCACAAGATCTTTTTTATCAACTTTGAGTTTCATACTGCTCCCCTTTGGGTTTGTTTGAGCGAAAGTGAGAAAATACTACCCATCTCACCAACGCTTGTCTCTGAGAATTTTTTATTTTTTTTACCCTCTTTTTAATAGCTACCTCTATTAATAATTAAACTAGTAGTAGTAGTAGGCCCTGTTAAAATCAGGGTTAATTCCCTAAGTTATTAAAATTTCAAGCCAATCGCTGTGGATATTTTATCTTAAAAAAGCCACTCTAAATTCGGCAAAAATGTGGATAAAAATTCTCCCTATTTAATTCACTCTGTTAGCCACATGTTTTTCCACATACGATATTCACACCCCTGTGATATTGTGGATACGGCTCTGTAAGTCTTCGAAATCTTTCTTTAAATCAGAGTTCTTAGTCAGTTCTTTTTCGATTTTCCGCAACGCATTCAAAACAGTTGTATGATCGCGCCCTCCAAAGGCTCGACCGATTTCAACCAGTGATTTATCAAGATGATTTTTGATTAAATACATACTGAGTTGGCGTGCCAGCAACAAAGGTTTGCTTCGATTTTTAGATTTCAAATCAACAACACGAACCCTAAAATGTTCGGCTGTCAGCTTTTGGATGTCTTCAATGGTCATTGTCGTGGTTTCATCGTGCACAGCCAGAACTTTTTTGGTCAGCTCTAGATTGATCTGAAGACCTTGCAAATCCGAGAACATTTTGACTTTATTGAGGTTCCCTTCCAGTTCACGAATCGATCGTTTCGAAATTTTAGCTATATATGTAGCCACTTCGTTTGAGATCGACATCATTTTCTTCTCAGCCTTATAGCGAAGAATGGCTAAACGAGTTTCAAATTCAGGCATTTGGATGTCAGCGATAAGCCCCCATTCCAAGCGCGTTCGGATTCTGTCCTCTAAGCCCTTGATATCTTTAGGCATTCTGTCAGACGCTACGACAACCTGGCGGCCTTTTTCAAAAAAATCATTCAATGTATGGAAGAATTCCTCTTGGACAGCCTCACCTTTTCCTAAAACCTGGATATCATCCATTAAAAGGAGGTCGCATTTTTCGCGGTAGCGGTGTCGAAACTTATCCATTTCGCCTCGCCGAATGCTGGAAATACATTCATTTAGGAATCGTTCTGCAGAAATATAAGAAATCTTTAAATGCGGTAGATTTTCTCGAATATGGTTTCCAACAGCGTGTAATAAGTGGGTTTTTCCCATACCCGTGGGTCCACAAATAAAAAGTGGATTATAGCCTTCAGATCCGGGTCTTTGGGCAATTCTGTAGGATGTGGCGTGGGCGAATTCATTGTTGCGACCAACCACAAAGGTGGAAAAACTGTACTCGGAGTTGAGAAAATCCATGTTTTTCTGCGGTGGTTTGATTGTAACCTGCTGAATCGAGGGCTGCTCGGAGCTTCGCTGTTGTCCAAAAGACTCATTACTGTTCATGGCTTGGTGCAAAGCTGTCGGACTTTTAGGGTCCACCGGCAGTGATTTACCTGTTACGACCAGCTCCACTTCAAATGGATTTTGAATCAAACATGAGATTTCAGAGCATATTCGGTCAAATAAGTTCTCTGATATCCAATACTTATGGAGTTCCGTTGGTACCCCAAGCTTGAATCTTTGAGAATTGCCAGACAGCGATTCTATTTCTAACAAATCCGTCGGTTCGAACCAGGTTTGTAAGAGTTTGTTGCCAGAGTTCTTGGAAGTCAGATTATTCTTCACAAGTCCCCAAAATTGTTCTTTATTTTCTTCCACAGTGTGTCCCCAAAAAACTGAAAAAAATTCAGATTTCCACAGTTCATAGCAAGTCATGCATACACATTCAACAGCTTGACGTTTTTAACGCTTTATGGTTTAAACGGCGTCTCCAGAAACTTCAAGAGAGACGTACATTTAGGTCGTAAAGAGGTATAAAATGAAACGAACGTATCAACCAAAAAGAAAACGCAGAAAAACGACTCACGGTTTTCGTGCCCGAATGTCCACAAAAAGTGGTCAAGAAGTCATCTCTCGACGACGTGCTAAAGGACGCAAAAGACTGGCAGTCACTATTAGCGGTAAGTAATTTGCCGTCAATAAAACGTCAGTCAGATTTTCAGCTCCTGAAACAAGAAGGTCAATTCCTTCACGTCACACACTGGCTCGCTGTTAGCTTTAAAGAAAATAAAAAAAACTCTTTGCAATGGGGATGGTCCATTTCAAAGAGGGTTGGAAATGCTGTGATTAGGAACCGCCTGAAAAGGTGGGGTAGAGAGTTTGTACGTGAGTTTAGCGAAAATGGAAACGACATTAACTTCATCTTTAAAACAAAAGGGAAAGACTTCTACAAATCTCTTTCTCATAAAGAATTTGATGAAGCTTTTAAAAAAGCCTTTAGAAAAATCGGCTAATGTCCTTTTAGAGTACATTTATGCATTTTATAAAGTGGGATTACGTCCGCTTTTTGGCAACGCTTGTCAGTTTCAACCAACATGTTCAAACTATTCTCATCAAGCTTTTTTAGATCACGGTTTTGTTAAAGGATTGGCGCTTACCACTTGGCGGCTATTAAGATGTCAGCCATTTTGTTCCGGTGGGTATGATCCTGTTCCTCCTAAACAAGAGGTCCTTAATGGATGATAACAACAGCAGCTTCTTAGATAAAAACACCCTTGTAGCCATTGTACTCTCTATCTTGTTTTTTATAGGTTGGCAGTCTTACTTACAAAAAAAATATCCTGATTCTTACAAACCGAAAGAAAAGATCACCCAGCAAAAACAGGACGCAGAACAGAACATAGCGAAGAGTCAATCAACTGTCGATGGCAAAGCCACTTCGCCATCTGTTGAAACAGAAGACACTGTTGAAATGGCTGGGGAAAATAAACCTGAAGACAAAAACAAGCCTGCAAAAATTTTTGATATTCAATCTCCAACCTGGGATTTGAAATTAAGTTCGAAGGGTATGGGTTTGGTTTCTGCGGAGTTACGAAATTATTCAGACCGGAAAAGTAATAATATAACATTTACCGATCCGACGGGGAACGTAAGAAGCTTTTCGACCTACTATAATGAAAAAGAATTAAATTTCGAATTAGAGAAAAAGAATGAATATCACTTTATAGGAACGGCGAAAGCCAATGGAAACACTCTTATGAAAGAGATGATTTTCAATCCTCAAACCTACACAGTTGAAGTGAAGATAAAAACACTGACTGGATCGGCCTCTCAGAACGACATTATCCAAACTAAAATAGCCAATAAAGTTTTAAAGGTGAAATCGTCGATGTTCACCCCGGCTTACGAAGGCACCGAGTTCTTTGCTATCGATGACGGGAGTGAAGAAAGAGAAAGAATAGATATTGAAGAGGCCTACTCTGCGAACTTTAACAAAACATCTCTAACTGCCATAGGAACCCAGTACTTCGCTATTGCACTTAATGATCAGTCTGAACTGATTCCAAAAACCAAAGTCGCCTTTGCCCCAGAGAGCCAGGTGGCTTACGCGACGTTAACCTATCCGGCCGCGACTCAGGGAAACACCACAAAGATTGAGTACACAGGTTTTGTTGGCCCAAAGAAATATGACATTTTAAAAAACTTGGAGCCTAATTTCGTTAAGATGATCAACTACGGAATGTTCAGCATTTTGAGTAAGCCTATGTTGTCGATGTTAAAATGGTTGCACGGCTTGTTTCAAAACTGGGGACTAGCAATTATTCTCCTAACTATTTGTATTCGATTGTTGCTACTGCCGATCAATATATCTTCTTTGAAATCAATGAAGAAAATGCAGAAGCTTCAACCCAAATTAAAAGCTTTAAAAGAAAAATATAAAGATGATCCTCAAAGAATTAACCAAGAGACCATGGCATTAATGAAAAAAGAGAAAGCCAATCCTTTGGGCGGGTGTTTGCCCATGCTTCTGCAGCTTCCCGTTTTCTTAGCTCTTTATTCTGTTTTGGGTCAAAGCGTGGAGCTTTATAAGTCTCCCTTTATGTTATGGATTCAAGATTTGAGTTATCAAGACCCTTACTTTGTTTTGCCGATCGCTGTTGGAGGGTTGTACTTCATTCAAATGAGTCTGACGCCACAACCGACAGACCCCGCTCAGGCAAAGGTCATGAAATTTATACCACTATTATTTTGTTTTTTTATGATTACGGTTCCCAGTGGACTCACACTCTATTTCTTTGTGAACACTGTTTTTGGAATCGGTCAGACATTTATTTTTCAGCGAGAGAAAAGAAAAGCTGCAGCCTAAGGAGGTAAAGATGGGATTGTTTACAAAGATATTTGGCGGGAAATCGGAAAATGCAGAAGGACAAGAGCTAGTTAAAGATTTGCTAGATGGAACTATTGAGAAGGCCGGTCTTGATATTTCTTATGAAATTAAATCAACCAAAGAAAACGATAGATCTGTTATTAAAATCGATTTTTTTGGTGAAGATGAAAAGCTTTTTACCAACAAAGATGGGTCACTCCTTGATGCCTTTCAGTTGTTTTTAAAAAGAGCATTACAACATGACCAACCGGAAGACGCCTCCCATTTGACTTGTGACTGCAATGGCTTTCGTGAAAAAGCGAACAAATCTCTTGTTGAGTTGGCAGAAAAGTTAAAGAAACGGGCTCTCGATCAAGGAAAATCAGTTTATGTAAGGGCTTTGCCTCCGAAAGATCGTAAAGTTGTGCATCAATTCTTAGCTGAAGATGAAAGAGTAAAAAGCCGGTCTGTGGGTGATGGACTGTATAAAAAAATAAAAATTTATCCTGCTAAAAAGGATGGAGATCGCCCTTCCGCGAGGTAAAATGATTCAATACCGAGATCTGCTTAGCGATACGATTTGTGCCCCTGTGACAGCTCCAGGGCATTCTGGCGTGGCGGTTATTCGGATTTCTGGCGACAGAGCGTTTAGTTACACACTACAGACAATAGAAAATAGTCGCTTAAAACCAGAGACTCACCATTGTTATTTAACGTCGATTGTCGATGAGCAAGGTACAAAGATAGACCAAGTCTTGCTGACTTTCTTTGAGAAAGGAAAGTCTTTCACCGGCGATGAAACAGTGGAAATTTCATGTCACGGAAACCCATTATTAATAAACTCTATCATTCAACGATTTTTGCAATTGGGTTGTCGATCCGCTGAAAGAGGTGAGTTTTCCTTTCGTGCTTATTACAATGGTAAGATTGATCTAGTCCAAGCGGAGTCCATTCAAAGTTTGGTGACCACCCGTTTGCAAACGGGATCGAGAGCCTTTGTTGAACAGTTGAAAGGACAGCTATCCAACCAGTTTGAGAACCTGCAAGAACACATCGTTTTATCCATGGCGCATTTGGAAGCCTCAATTGATTTTGTTGAAGAGGACATAGAAACCGATGAATTGGAAGCGGTAGAAAAGGTGTTAAATAAAGCCCAGGAGCAAACAAAAACGTTGATCAACTCCTACGATATTGGACGAAGCCTTCAAAAAGATCTTAAAATATTGATCCTTGGCAATACAAATGCTGGAAAATCCAGTCTTTTCAACAAATGCATTGAAGCGGATCGCGCTATCGTTACGGATATCGAGGGAACGACTCGCGATTTGGTAACCGGACAGAAGTATTTAGGATCTAGTTCAGTGGAGTTCATAGACAGTGCGGGCTTACGCGAAACAGCCGACCCTGTCGAAAATCTTGGAATACAAAAAAGTCTTGATGAAGTAAAAAATGCCGATTTGATAATGTACGTCGTAGATCTACAGAAACCCGGGCAATTGGATGTTGTTCAATCGCTTCCAGATAAAAAAGTTTTAATGGTTTTCAATAAATTTGATCTGATTCATTCGGAAGAAGAAGCACTTCAAATAGTTAATAATGTATTTAAAGCTTCCGGTAAGGAATTTAGTGAAAATCAGGTCTGTTTTGTATCGTCTGTATCTGGCTATGGGTTAGATAAGCTCTTGAAAAAATCGGAAGAACTTCTTGTCTGTGATATTAAAGAGTTTGATGGCGACGCTTTGGTAACACAGGCTCGTCATTACAATCATCTATTAGAGTTCAACAAATATTTAAATCAGGCTTTAACACTCGTTAAAGGACAGGAAAGTCCAGACTTAATTTCCCAAGAACTGGCGCTCGGTTTATCGGAAGTTCATCAACTTTTAGGGAAAGAATATGACGACGAAGTTCTCGATAAAATCTTTAGTCAGTTTTGCATAGGTAAGTAATGGAATCAAAATACCAAAGCATTGTAGTCGGTGCAGGACACGCCGGGATAGAAGCCGCTTACACCTGTGTACGCAGAGGTCTTAAAACCTTATTGATCACTTCGGACATTTCGAAGGCGGGGTTTATGAGCTGTAACCCATCCATTGGAGGTTTGGGTAAAGGGCATATAGTCAAAGAAATCGATGCCCTTGGTGGTGCCATGGGGATGGTTGCCGATCGTGTGACAATTCAATTTAAAAAACTCAATACGAAAAAGGGTCCCGCGGTGCGAGGAACTCGTGTTCAGTGTGACAAAAACCTGTATTGCCAAGAGATGGTTCAGTTTTTGCGCTCTTTAGAAGGGCTGGATTTGTTGGAGCAAGATGTCCAGTCACTAATAATCAGTAAAGAGACCGTCCAAGGGGTTGTTTTGGGTGATGGCTCCAAAGTTGAGAGTCAGACCGTTATTATAACAACTGGCACCTTTATGAATGGTGTCATGCACATTGGTGAAAAGTCTTTCAGGGGAGGTCGAGTTGGCGAAAAGGCGACCATCGGTCTTTCAGATCAACTGCTCGATAGAGGATTTGAGGTTTTAAGATTAAAAACAGGGACCCCACCTCGGCTAGAGAAATCGTCTATCAATTGGGAAAAAACGTCGGCTCAATATGGCGATAAAAAGTATCAGCCGTTTAGCTTTAAAAGCGAACAGGTATTTAAATTACCTCAAATAGCCTGTTATCTGACAAATACAAATGAGAGAACTCACGAGATCATAAACAAGAATATTCATCGCTCACCCATGTTTTCAGGTCAAATTCAGGGCCTTGGACCAAGGTACTGCCCAAGTATCGAAGATAAAATCACCCGCTTTGCAGAAAAAAGCAGTCATCAGACTTTCTTAGAGCCTGAAGGTCTCAGTGATAATTCAATCTATCTTCAGGGAATTTCAACGAGCTTACCTGAAGAGGTTCAACTCGAGTTTTTGAAAACCATTCCTGGGTTAGAAGAAGTTGAAATGATTCGGCCGGGTTACGCTGTAGAGTACGACTTCATTGTTCCAACAGAAGTTCAGAATACCCTTGAGACGAAGAAGTTAAAAAATCTTTTTCTCGCTGGTCAAATCAATGGAACCAGTGGCTACGAAGAGGCCGCTGGACAAGGTCTAGTCGCTGGAGCCAATGCCGCTTCAAAAGTTCTAGGTGTTGATGAATTTATTTTAGGTCGAGATGAAGCCTATATCGGTGTCCTAATTGATGATCTTGTCACCAAGGGAACAAAAGAACCTTATCGAATGTTCACCTCCAGAGCTGAACATCGTTTAGTTTTAAGGGAAGACAATAATATCGAGCGTTTACACTTTAAAGCTAAAAAACACAGTTTGTTAGAAGAAGAACACATTAGTAAGGCAGAGAAGATCTTGGCCTATCGAGAAGGGCTATTTTCTCGTTTAGAAAAGACTAAAATAAGTCCCACTGAGTCTTGTCTTGAAAAACTGAATCAGCTTGGAACAAAACCAATAAATAAACAAATTTCATTGGCCGACTTATTGAGACGTTCAGAAATTAAAATTCAAGATTTAAAGGTGTTCGATGATACTATTGAGGAAGATGAATTTATTTTAGAGCCGGTTGAAATTCGAGTGAAATATCGTGGCTATATAGAGCGGCAAAATGAGTTTATTAAACAGTCGAAACGACTTGAAAACATGAAGATCGATCCGCGGATGGACTATTTTAAAGTCCTGGGCTTATCACGAGAAGAGATGGAAAAATTAAACTCTTTAAGGCCCAAAACCATAGCGCAAGCTCAAAGAATCAGCGGAGTCAATCCGAGTGCTATTCAAGCTATTCTTATGTATAGCCGCAGAGAGTTCGGGAAATAATGAGTGATAACAGTAGTTTAGAAAGTTTAATGCCTGAATTGAGTTCCGATTTAATCGGTACTTTTAATGAGTTTTTAGAATTAATAAAACGATACAATACTAAAATTAATCTGGTTGCGAAGAGCACAATCGCAAAGGCCGGGTCGAAACATTTCACAGATTCGGTTCGCGGTGTTGAGTCAGTGAAAGATCAATTTATAAAAGAGAAGCCGGTTTTAGATTTTGGGGCTGGCAATGGATTTCCGGGAATAATAGCGGCCTTACTCCTACCAGACACACCTTTGATTCTGGTTGAAAGAGATTTGCGTAAAGCCGAATTCTTAAAATTAGCCATCGATCATTTAAAAATAAAAAATGCACAGGTTCACAGTGGTTCGGTTGCTGAACTTGAAAACGGCAGTTGTTTTAATGTTATCAGCCGAGCGATGGCCCCTATTCCCAAATTTCTTTTGGAAGCACGTCATGTGATGGCCTCTGGAGGAAGTGTTTTTCTTTTCAAGGGAGAACACTGGTCCACAGAGTACAGTGCCATGCCCGCCCAGCTTTTTGATTTTTGGGACGTCGATTTATTTAGTCAGTATGAATTACCTGAGAACGAGGGCTTTCGATATATCGTTCGCTGCACCCGCCTTCAGAGCCCATAAAGTCTGCACAGACGAGAAAATGCTTCAGATTTGAAAAAATAGTGATTGAGAGGCTAAAAAAAGCGAAGTTTTGGGCTGAGGAAATGTTTAGTACTGTTTACGATTCTTTGTCTTTAATTTCATGTTCCACGTGGAACATACTGGAAATTTCGAAAAAAGAACTGATATATGAGGAAGAAGAGAGGCTTTTTATAGTTCGATGGCCGTTCGATATCGATCTTTCCAATCTTTTTTAATAGGATTTAGTTTTTTATCGACAAAATAGGCCTCTACTTCTTTTTCAGCCTGAGATTTCAAGTTTTCTTGCCCTTTTCGGTCAACCAATGAGTTGTATCTCTTTTTTCTCTTGATTTTGAGGTACGAAATCCACTGCTCGATCTCTTTTTCGTATTTTTCACCTTGATGGATCTCTTTTCGTATACTCCCCCTTAATTGGGCGTCAATATCAGGGTCATCAAGAACTTTTTTAACCTCTTCAAGTTCGGTTTTCAGAGTATTCAAGTCTTCAGTTAGAGAGGCTATGCGAATACTCAAGTCATTCACAGCCTTGTCAGAACTAATATCATAGGAATTTTTAGACTCACAGCCCAAAAATACACTGATGAAAGCTAAAATAATGAGGTTCTGGCATAAATTGGTCATGTTCCACGTGGAACATCGGCATTTTCCCTTGAAAAGTTTAGTAATGAAGAGATACTTTTGATGAAAAGGAAGTTTTTATGGCCAAAACGATATGCATAGTGAATCAAAAAGGTGGCGTCGGTAAGACGACCTCCTCAGTAAACATCTCTGCCGCTTTAGCAAAAATGGGTAAGCGAGTACTCATAGTTGATTTAGACCCCCAAGGAAACGCGTCAAGCGGCTTAGGATTGAAAAGGCATGAGTTTCAAGACTCTAATGTCTATCATCTCCTTATTAATGAAGCAGAAATCAAGGATGTTATCTATAAAACAGCCTTTGAAAACTTATCGGTGATACCTGCCAATGCTGATTTAGTGGGTGCTGAGATCGAGTTGGTGAATGAGCACCAGCGTGAGTACCGCTTAAAACAAGCCTTTAGCAAAATAGATGGAGATTTTGACTTCATATTTATAGACTGTCCTCCATCTTTAGGTCTTTTAACGTTAAACGCATTGACCTCAGCACAATCCTTTTTAGTCCCATTGCAGTGTGAATACTATGCCCTAGAAGGACTCAGCCAGTTACTCAATACTGCGGGACTCGTCAAAAAAAGCTTGAATCCCCAATTGCGAATTGAGGGTATTCTACTGACCATGTTTGATAGTCGAAATAACCTATCTCACCAAGTTGTTGGAGAGATACGTAGTCACTTTTCTGATAAAGTATTCAACTCAATCATACCGCGCAACGTCAGACTGAGCGAGGCGCCTAGTCATGGTATGCCCATTTTTGACTATGATGCGAAGTCGGTTGGGTCGCGTAAATATATGGAATTAGCTGAAGAAATACTAAAAAACAACAAACCAGCAGACCAGGGTGTGAGTAGCCAAGGAGAGCAGCATGCCCAATACTGATAAGGCGAAGATGACTAGTAATAAAAAACGATTAGGCAGAGGGTTAGGCAGCTTACTCAGCACCGATGTGGACGACTTTAATGATGACTCACCAGCTAAGCCTCAGCAACAAACAGAGAAGAAAGAATTAAAAGAAAAGGCACCCTCCCCGGGTCCATCTCAGGATGAAGCAAAGAAAACCCAAGCCAAAACTCCAGAAAAAGCTCAGCCCGTCCCACAAAATACGAGCAATACTAGAGAGATAAGCCCTTATCTTCGAATTTGGAGTTTAGCGGTAGAAAAGATTGTCCCAAACAGCACTCAGCCAAGAAAAGATTTTTTAAAAGAACCTTTAGAGGAGTTGGCCCAGTCTATTAAAGAGCAAGGGGTGATTCAGCCAATTACGGTGAGAAAAAAAGGCGAAAAATACGAAATCATTGCCGGCGAAAGGCGTTGGCGAGCCTCCCAAGTGGCAGGGCTTCAAGAAATTCCTGCCATTATTAAGGACGTTGATGATCAGAAATCAATGGAACTCGCTCTCATTGAGAACTTGCAGAGAGAAGACCTCAATCCGGTGGAAGAAGCCATGGGGTATCAGTTGTTGATGGACGATTATGATCTTTCGCAACAGGAACTAGCCACAAAAGTTGGTAAAAGTCGGTCTTCAGTGACCAATAGCCTACGAGTCCTAACTCTGCCGCGCGATGTCAGACAGATGTTGCGCCAAGGCCTCCTTACCTTGGGGCACGCCAAAGTTTTATTGGGTGTTGAAGATGTTAAAGATCAAGTGAGTTTGGCGAAAAAAACCATTTCAAAGAAGCTTTCTGTTCGCGCCCTTGAAAAAGAAGTGAAAAAGGCGACTTCAGAAAAATCTCAAGATTTTAATGGCTTAGATGTCAGCGAAAGACTGGCTAAAGGTTTGGCTACGGATTTACAAAAGATTCTTGGGACTCGGGTTCAGATCAAGTATTCCAATGGTAAGGGTAAAATAGAAATCTCTTATTATTCTGACGATGAGCTTTCTAGCTTGTGTGAAAAGATTAAAAACATCAAAAGATAATTTTCTGTTCGAAAAGAGGGTCCCAATAGGGGTCCTGCTCTTGATGATTCAGTGGGCAAAGTCCGTTGGAAATATGGGTCTTTTCGTGGGCTAATTTTGCCGAAACCACTTGACCCTATAAGCTAAGACGCTTAAATCATACCTAAATTTTCAAAGAACGGTTGTATATATGAGTCAAGTTATCGAGATTCTTACCTCCCTCGGCATTAATAGTACGTTCTATTATCAGTTCGGAATATTTTTTGTCGCGTTTATATCTATGAAATATATCGTATTTAAACCCTATTTAAATGCGTACGACGAACGTGTGAAAAGAACTGTTGGTGGACAAGAGCATGCTGAACAGCTTTTAAGTGAAGCTGGAGAAAAAGAAGAAGCCTATCGAAAAGAGGCCAAAAAATTAAACGGTGAAATAAAAGAAATTTTCGCAGAACAAAATTCAAAAGCTAAAAAAGAAATCGAACAGATTATGGCGGTTGCAAAAAAAGAAGCTGATGAAAAAACCAATCAGGCTTTAAAGGAATTGGAAATTTCTGTTCGCGAAGCAAGAAAAGAGATGGAAAACCACATTCCTGAAATCTCTAAAAATATCGAAAAAAAGTTTGTGAGGCAGTAGTGATTAAAGTTGTTCTCTTTATAATAGCATCTCTTACATCTTCAGTCGTTTTTGCAGCAGGTGATGGCGTTCCCATGGGTACGGTTATTTCTCAGCTTGCCAACTTAAGCTTACTTGTGGGTGGACTTTACTTTTCGCAAAGAAAAACTATAGCGAAAGCCTTCAAAGAAAAAAAAGAGAATTTTTTAGCAAGTGTTGAAGCGGCTTCACAATCACAGAAAGAGGCCGAAAATAAATTGAACGAAGTTTCCGAGCGCCTTAATCAAATGCAGGCGACGTTTAAAAAACAGATAGAAGAAGCGAAAAAAAATGCAGAGGAGGCTTATCGAATGCAGGTCTCCGATGCTCGTAATAACGCTGAAAAAGTGAAAAGCTCCGCCTTGAATAATATAGAATTTGAGATTCAAAAACAGGTTGAAAACTTGCGTGTTGAGACTTTTCAAAAGTCTGCTGAACAAGCCGAAGAAAAACTTGAAAAGAGTCTTACTCCAGAGCAATTGAAAGCGTGGCATTCACACTTCACTGATGCGAAAGGGGCTCACTAATGTCACAAATAGCTGAAAGATATGCGACGGCCCTTTACGAAGTGGCGAAAGCCAATGGAAACCTCAGTAAAGATGTGGAAGTTTTAAAAGCACTGAAACAATCTCTGTCAGAAAATAAAGAAATTCTAGAAATGTTAAAAACACCATTGATGTCAGACACCGAAAAAGAAGGGGTTTTGAAAAGCTCAGTCGGTGACGATTTAAATGACGAACTAGCGACGTTCTTTGCTTTGCTAACCAAAAACGGAAGGCTGGGAGAGCTACCTGGTATCGTCAATGCTTTAGAGGAAAAAGTCTCTAGCGACTTAGGTGTTGCAAGTGGGTCTGTGCGATCCGCTATAGAATTGACCGACGCTGAAAAAAAGAATGTTCAAGAACTAATCGAAAAAGAATTGGGAACTAAAGTTAATCTTTCCTATACCGTGGACGAAAAAATGATCGGCGGAATTGAAGCGAAGGTTGGGTCCTATATCTTTGAAGACAGTATTAAAACTCATATGCAAAAACTTAATGATTTTATAACGAGGAGAGTACAATAAATGGCTACTAAAATTCGCGCAGATGAAATCAGCCGTATCCTGAAACAGCAAATTGAAAAATATAACACTCAGCTGGAAGTTAAAGAAACCGGTACCGTTCTCTCTGTTGGTGACGGTGTGGCGCGAGTCTATGGTTTGCAAACAGCCATGGCCGGAGAGCTTGTCGAGTTTCCTGGTGATATTTTTGGTATGGTATTGAACCTTGAACAAGATTCGGTCGGTGTCGTTATCTTTGGTGAAGATAAAAACATCAAAGAAGGTGATACTGTTAAAAGAACTCAAACGATTGTTGAAGTGCCTGTCGGAGAAGGTCTTCTGGGTCGAGTGGTTGATGTGTTAGGAAACCCTATTGACGGGAAAGGCCCCATTGAATCATCGCAAACGCGAGTGGTCGATGTTAAAGCACCTGGAATTGTTGAGCGCCAACCCGTTCATGAGCCCCTTCAAACAGGTATTAAAGCCATCGATTCCATGATCCCCATTGGACGCGGACAGCGTGAGTTGATCATCGGAGACAGACAGACTGGGAAATCAGCCATTGCTATCGACACGATCATCAACCAAAAAGGTAAAGATGTTCAGTGTTTTTATGTGGCCATTGGTCAAAAGCAATCGACCATTGCTCTTGTCGCAGAAAAATTGAGAGAGGCTGGAGCCCTTGAATATACGACAATTATTGCAGCCGGCGCTGCGGCCCCCGCACCAATGCAGTATTTGGCTCCTTACGCTGGAACTGCAATGGCAGAATATTTCCGCGATTCTGGACGCCATGCCTTGATTGTTTATGATGATTTAACAAAACAAGCACAAGCCTATCGTCAGTTGTCACTTCTTCTTCGTCGTCCTCCAGGTCGAGAAGCTTATCCAGGGGATGTATTCTACGTTCACTCAAGACTCCTTGAGCGAGCCGCTAAAATGTCCGATGCCGAAGGTGGTGGTTCTTTAACAGCTCTGCCTATTATTGAAACTCAGGCAGGAGACATTTCGGCCTATATTCCTACTAACGTGATTTCAATTACGGACGGTCAGATCTTCCTTGTAGGAGACCTCTTCCACAAAGGGATTCGACCCGCCGTTGACGTTGGTAAATCAGTGTCACGTGTTGGTGGAGCGGCCCAGATCAAAGCCATGAAGCAAGTCGGTGGAACTTTGAAACTAGCTCTCGCTCAATACCGTGAGCTCGAGGCCTTCTCGGCTTTCGCTTCGGATCTTGATCCGGCTTCAAAAGCTCAGTTGGCTCGCGGAGAAAGACTGGTCGAGCTATTGAAGCAACCTCAGTACACTCCTTATGAAGTGGCTGATCAAATTGTTGGTATTTATGCGGCCTCGAATTCGGCTGTTGATGATTATGCTGTCTCCGATGTTCAACGTTTTGAGGCTGAATTTTTACAGTTCTTAAAGCAAAAGCATTCCGACATTATTTCTGGAATCAATAACGAAAAGAAACTAACGGATGACATCAAATCAAAGCTTGATGCTGCGATCACTGAATTTAAAGCGACTTTTGAACCCTCAACCAAATAGGGCGATTGAATGCCAAGTTTAAAAGATATTCGATCAAGAATCGATAGTACGAAGAATACGCAAAAGATCACAAGTGCATTGAAGCTTGTGTCGGCTGCTAAACTTCGTCGTGCTCAACACAATATTGTTAACCTTCGGCCTTACGCAAAAAGTCTTTTGACACTTATTGCAGACATTGCCGAAACCCAAAAAGTCGAGCACAAGCTGTTAAAACAAAATGAAGATCCAAAGGCCGTCCTTTATTTGGTGATTGCCTCAGATAGAGGTCTGTGCGGCTCTTTCAACTCGTCGATTGCCAAATACACCGAGTCCGTTATTCGCAATAAACAGGCGGACTACGAAAAGTTGGATTTCATTTTCGTCGGCAGAAAGATTAAAGAATATTTTGCACGTAGAGATATCAAGCCTATCGACTACATTACTGGTCTTGATAAAGATATCTCTTATGAACTCGCAGCCGGAGTTGCTGACAGAGTCATCGAGTTTTTTAAAGCCGGTGCCTATGACGAAATTCACATTGTTTACAATGAATTTAAATCAGCAATTGCTCAAGATGTTGTTTCTGAGCGCCTGTTGCCGATTGACACTTCTGAGGTCAATAGTTTTGACAAGGATAGTGAAAGTCGTTTCGCCAAAGATCTTATTTTTGAGCCAAGTCCAGAAGAGATCATCGAAGAATTACTCGACAAGCATTTTGCTATTCAAATTTTTAGATGCATGTCTGAGAGTGTGGCTTCTGAGCATGGTGCACGCATGACTTCAATGGAGAGTTCGACCAAAAACGCGGGTGAGCTGATCAAAGGTTTAACAACTACTTATAACAAATTACGACAAGCTTCGATTACTAAAGAACTCATCGAAATTACGACGGGTGCTGAAGCACTAAACGGATAATTAATATTTTTGAAAAAGATTCTAGGACATTTAGAAGGAGAAAATAATGGAAAAGGGAACAGTTAAACAAGTTATGGGACCTGTTGTGGACGTTGAGTTTACCTCGGGCAATCTTCCTCCGATCCTTTCCGCATTGACGACGACAAACAAATCGATCAATGAAAAAGAAAACAATCTTGTCCTTGAGGTGGCTCAGCATCTTGGGGACGGCTTGGTTCGTACGGTTGCGATGGATACCTCTGAGGGTTTAACCCGCGGACAATCTGTTAGTCCTACCGGTGATTCAATAACGGCTCCCGTTGGTAAAGAGGTTTTGGGACGAATTATTAATGTTGTTGGTGAGCCTGTGGATGGCAAAGGACCCGTTACTTCTAAAGAAAGATGGTCTATTCATAGAGAGGCGCCAAAATTCGAAGAACAAAGTACAAAAGCCGAAATGTTGATGACAGGAATTAAAGTTGTCGACCTTCTTGCTCCTTATGCAAAGGGTGGGAAAATCGGACTGTTCGGTGGTGCCGGGGTCGGTAAAACGGTTTTGATTCAAGAACTCATTCGAAACATTGCTACCGAGCACGGTGGATATTCAGTGTTTGCCGGAGTTGGTGAAAGAACTCGTGAAGGAAACGATCTTTGGCTAGAAATGACAGAGAGTGGAGTTATTGAAAAAACGGCTCTCGTTTTTGGACAAATGAACGAACCTCCTGGAGCTCGTCAACGAGTGGCACTAACCGGTTTGACGATTGCGGAGTACTTCCGAGACCAAGAGGGACAAGACGTTCTATTGTTCGTCGATAACATTTTCCGATTCACTCAAGCGGGTGCTGAGGTTTCGGCCCTGCTTGGACGAATTCCATCAGCGGTAGGATATCAGCCAACACTTGGAACGGATATGGGTGCGTTGCAAGAGCGAATTACGTCCACAAAAAAAGGTTCAGTCACCTCTGTTCAAGCTGTTTACGTTCCTGCGGATGACTACACGGATCCTGCTCCAGCGACGACATTTACTCACTTGGACGCGACGACCAACTTGGATCGTGATATTGCTGCGATGGGTATCTATCCTGCGGTTCACCCACTGAACTCTACGTCTCGATTGTTGACTCCCGATGTTGTTGGTGACGAACACTACAAAGTCGCCCGTGATGTTCAGGCTTTGTTACAACGCTATAAAGAGCTACAAGATATCATTGCGATTTTGGGACTCGACGAACTTTCTGAAGATGATAAACTTGTGGTATCTAGAGCTCGTAAGATTCAAAGATTTTTGTCTCAGCCTTTCTTCGTGGCCGAGCAGTTTACTGGAATGTCTGGTAAATATGTCGATATTAAAGATACCGTAAAGGGTTTCAGAGAAATTCTTGATGGAAAGCACGATGAGCTTCCGGAACAAGCTTTTTACCTGGTTGGAACAATCGAAGATGCAATTGAAAAGGCGAAAACTCTATAATGTTTGAATTGAGTATAGTAACACCGGATAAAAAATTGGTCTCAGGAGCGGAAATGGAAGAGGTTTTCGTTCCAGCAGAACGTGGAGAATTAAACATTCTCCCTGGCCATTCTCCCCTGGTTTCAACCCTAGATCCGGGAGTTTTAAAATATCGTCTAAAGGGTTCAACAGAAATGAATGCTGTCGCCATTTCATGGGGCTATGTTGAAGTGACTCCAAATGGTGTGAATATATTGGCTGAAACGGCTGAGAAAAAATCGGATATCGATCTTGAGAAGGCTAAGAATAACCTAAAAGAGATTGAACAAGCTTTAGACTCAGCCGAGTCACCAGAGGATATCGTTGAGTACGATAAAAAACGTCGACGAGCTGAAGCTCGAATCAATGTTGTAGAAAAGCATTAAAAAAAGGAACCTTCCGGTTCCTTTTCTTTTTAAATCAATTGTTTGTTAGTTTGAATGTTAAAGGTTTTCCAAAGCCCTTGGGTTTTGGATAAGCCTGAATCCTATTGTCCACCTTGTTCACTCTCGATGGCTTCAACGATACTTCCCATTACGTTGACTCGAATAGTAAGTTCACGAAGATTGTCTCTTAGAACTTCATTTCTAGCATCAGTTAAACGAGGGTCACCAGGTTCTTGAATTTGAAACTGAGCAAGGGCCCCTTGAGCTTGCGATACAATACCTTCCGTTCGAACAACCGCTGATCCACGAGCCATTTCGCTTGCGGTGCAATTTCCAGAAGTATCATCACACTGATAACTGGAACGAATCGTGGCAATCATTTGGTTGAGTTGAGAAATGCTCTCGCTGATTTGAGTCCGAAGACTTTCGTGTTCAGAAGCCATTTCAATCCATGGCGCTCTAATATCGGCGTTGATTTCATTTTGTATAGTATCAACGACTGGGCTTAGTGCATTTCGAATACTCTCAGCCTTCTGAACCATAACTTCGTATTGCTCTGTTGTTATGACATCAAGGGCGGGGTTAGCCATTAGGTTTGATACAGCGTATGCGGCGGCCTGGGAAGCAACATTGAGTGCACAAAAATGGTTGTCAGCCTCCGAAAGGGACCGAGCTAAAGCTAAGGCTGCAAATTGAACCTGTTGAGCTGATTGATTTGTGTCCATAATTCTTTCAAGTGGAGGAGCGAAAGTGAAAGTCTGGCTTCCTGTATTAACCACTTCTTGTTGGGTGGCTAAAGCAACTTGTTCATTTTCAGCACATTGTTCTGTCGAATAATTGATATTGGCAATTACATTTAAATCGGCCGTTATCCCAGAACGATGTTCAAGCTTTTGCTGCATTTCAAGGGCCGCTTGTTGTTCTTCGGCCGAGGGGCCATTGGGATTTTCCGAAGGCAAAGCTGGGCCGTCAGCGGGAGTGTTGTGGTTACCTTGAAACTCACTGCAATTGATTAAGCCTGCAGATGCGATAAGTGCCAGGCCAGCAAAAATTATTTTGAATTTGGACATGTTATTTTTCCTCCAAAGAAAAAGGTCAGTTAATGATCACGAAAGATTAGTGTTCAAGAGTCATGCCATGCGTCAAACCGAGTGTTTTTCGGAAGGGGCCCTTTAAACAGTGCATTCAAGGCCATTGCAGCGAAAGAAGTACTGATTCGGGGACGACCATGTTTATAAAATTTGCTTAAAAAGTGCAAAGATTGTCACAATTTAGAGCGAGCAACCGTACTAAAATGGCTTTTGAACCAGATAAAATTGACAGGGTCTTTTTCGCAAAAACCCATCAAATTAGCCAAAGTTTTTCTTATGGGTGCCATAAGTGACTGAAATTATTAGCTGAATTTCTTGCAAAATAACCCCCTTGCACACTGTAACCTTTTCTTAGCGAAGATTTAGCATTGAATAAAAGACCTATTAGATAGAAGTTCAGGCCCTATTTATTGGGATTAACGGGGGGGTACAAACTTTTAGGGGCCTCTATTATGAAACGATGTTTCGCCGCCGCCGTTGCGTCATTGATGTTATCTTTTTCAGTTATCTTAGTCACTTCATGTACTTATGTGACTCCAGAAGCTGAAGATCCAAACCCAGAACTACAAAGCACAGAGAACTGTGCCGTCAGAGACGGAGTTCTTTCCTGTAAAAAAAGCTTTTTCGGATACGACATTAGTGAAAGCAGTCGAGAGGTCACTTACAGCCCTAAAACATGGTTATGCGGTTGGGCTCCAGTCACTCAAAGTGGTGGTTGGCATGGAGCCGGTGGGCTTTCAAATACTCCTTACCGTTCTCGTCACTGTAACGTTGAAATCCGAATCTCAAAAGATGGTTCTGAACTTCAGGCGAAACTTATCAACCTGAACTTTCCCAATGACTACGACCGGTGGCAGCCACTTTTTTCTATTCCGATTCAATCCCACTACTATTACGAAAGAGATGTCGATTCTCGCGGTCGTGAGCTGAATAAATACAAAAAGGTTTCAGACCGTGCCAATTGGAAACTGCGACCTTGGATGGATCTTGATTTAAAAAATATTAAATTCCAAGATGTCTTCAAGCGCCCCTACGGTTTTTGGGGTGGACAAATCAATGATGCTTTTGACGTCGAAGTCACCACCGAAGGTGATAAAGCATTCCTTGCTTTCAGTGGTTCGATGACTCACGGACTTTATGGTTCGTTGGTCTCACACACTTATCGCTTCAATTTCTTGGAGATTAAAGACAATCCCAACTTTAAACCAACTCCTTATAACAAGCGAAACGCTAAACACATGAACATCCTTCATATCTTAGGCTATCAACCAACAGGAAACCAAGCTCAAGAAGTGAACTGGGCCGCCCACTGGGATGTTTCGAAACCTGTTGAGTTTTGCTTAAACAGTTTTCCCGATGATAACCGCGGTTACAAAAAAATTGGTGAAGAGGTTATCGATGAAATGAACAAAGCCATGGAAAGAATTGGTGCTGTTGAAGAGGGGCAGAAAGCCTTTGTTGTTTCTAAAAGAAAATTAAAATATGATTTTGACCTTCGTTGCCCCGCTATTACTTGGGTGGATGATCCTATCTTGTCTTTCCGTGCTCCATTGGGAATCGGACTCGTTAACACCAACATCAAAACCGGTGAAATTCTTTGGGGTGGAGCCGTTATTTGGGGTGGACTGATTGACTATATTGTTAATCGGGACAGCGAATCGACAGCCGATGCTTTGGCTCGTGAAACCCACGCCATGCTACAGGATATCGAGTTGGCAAAAAACAATCCCTACTATGAAGATCTGTCAGCACAATTGCGCTTAAAAGATTGGTCACGTGGGTTCCGCAACCTTAATGATTTCGTAAACATGTCAATGGCACAGCACAACGGTGGTGGAGATCAAGCGACATTGTCTGATTTCAGAAATCGACTTGCTCAACAATTTCAACAGTTCCAAGGTGCCGAGGGTGAGCAGCGTGAAGCCTTGATGCAAGAGATGATGACTCAGCTTGAAGAAATTGATGCCATCGGAAGTCTGAATATCGACGGACACGATATTGAGCCTCTTAGTATAAACGACAAAGACCTTCTTTTTGATGCATCCTACGCTCAAGTCAATGAAGACGAATTTCTTTCTGACCTTGTCCAAGTGGCAGGTCTTACAAAAGGCGCCACCTACAATGAAAAAGAACAAGAGTCTAAAAACATTGTTCTTAATAATAGTATGACTATGGAAAAAGCTGAGGAGTTGGTAAAAGAATTTCTTAGCGACCAAAGTATGGCTTACGACGCCGACAATAGAGTTGAAAATCACTACGATGCCGTAAGTGCCGCCGTTTCACAAATGTCAGGTCTGGAAAGACTTGAGGCCGCTCAATCATTTATTAAAAATGTGACATTGCATGAATTGGGTCACGTTGTTGGGCTGGGTCACCAGTTCGAAGGAAACCGAATGCCTGAAAAAGGAATGGTTCCTCCTTCTGTATATGACACTCTTGCCGCTGAGGTGGGAACAAACCACAACTACTCATCGATCATGGACTATATGAGTGGACATACGGAGGTCTCTCTTCCTCGTGATAAAGTGAAAATGCAAGCACAAGATGAGCTGACTTTGGCTTATCTCTACAACCAAAAGTATTCATCTTATAAATCGGGTGATGAAGATTGGACTTTCTTCGATGTACCTTCAAATGGAGTTATTCCAAATCAAACGATGTCGAAGGGAAATGTGTATCAGACTCGTTACATGCCACAATGTTCAGATTTTGATGCATGGCTAGCGACCAGTCCTTACTGTCGACGTTGGGATCGTGGTCACGATGCTCCCTCAATTGTTGAAGAGAATTTAAAAGAATACACCGATTCCTTTGTTTCGCGACTTAACTCTTTCACAGAGGCGACAGGTGGTAATCCTTACTGGGCCCGCTATAGACTGTGGTGGAGCACATACAACTTGATGAACACAAATAGAACCTTTTATGATCAGATGCGATATCAGCTGACAAATAATGAAGTGTACAGAGAAGTTTTTGACGACATTAAAAAAGACGAAAGTGCTTTGTTAAACTTCTCGAAAGCCTGTATCGATCCTTCATTGGCGCCGAATGACCGCATGGGCCTTCAGTATGCGAAGCTAGCGCTTCAACCTATGGTGGCCACTTCAGGAGTCAACACCGTCGAAGAGCTTCAATCACAGCAGACAACGGCTTCTTATCGTTCAATGTACTCTCAGTATAAGTCAATTGTTGGCGATACCAATACCAGAGAACTTGATGATAAAGGGTTTGATGAGCTTGAGGCAAAGCTGAATGAAAATGGATTGGCTTACACTGAACTTCAAAAGCTTTGTCGTGCTTCAAAAAAATCATTGGAAGTAGCAAAGCTTCTGTTGAGCTTGAAAGGCCCAGACCATCCGATCATGAATTACGATGCGTCAATCGTGCCGACAGGTCTTCGTGGCGGAGAGGCAACATCGGATTACTCGCGAGTTTTTGGTACTTACGATCAACTTGGTCTACTGCCAGTCAAAATCGCAGCTTTGGACGTTTTAACAGCGACATCATCTACCCTCCAGTTCTGGTGGTGGAGAGTTGGTAAGCCAATTTATAACGACTCAAACGATGGAAAGTTCGGTTACTTTGCAATGTATCCAGAAGAATTCACCGACGTTATTGGAACGGCCGTTAAAAACAATATGGGTTTTGGTGGGACTCAGCTTCAGGATTCCGCCACTATGAGTATTGCGAACCTTTACATGTACTACTTTTTATTCCGAACATACTTTTGGAGTAACGACAATCAGGCAAGAGGTTTCAACACAAACTATATTGAAGATCTTAAGGCCCAAACAAAATTTCGAGTCAGTATTGCGGCAGTTCTTCTAGAAAGTATTGATATTCCTGGCGAGCCAACAAACAAACGATTTGGATTCCGTCCAAAGCTTTTCAACTTTGCCCAACGGAAGTTGATTGATCTGCCTGAAGCCTACGCGCTTCCAGATAAGAAGGTCATTGTACGCGGGAATGATTCACAAATTATTTTGCCACTAACTAAAATGCGTTTCTTAAATCAGGATGCCGCCTATGTTTGGGCTCTTGAGGTGACATATGACAAAACCTCTTATGATGACCCTCTGCAAGGTTTTACGGTTAAAAATGCTATTGCCGAATTAACAACCCAAGAATTGGACAAGTGCATTACCGGTCAAGCGGGCTTAGCGACCTTCTTTAATTCAAACGAAGAATTTTCGGGCTTTCAGGTTGACCCATCAATTGCGGTTGATCCTGACGCTCAAACAAACTTTGAAAAATCTTTGAATGATGCATTCGAAGCCTACCAAAACAGAGAAGACTTAACTCCAGCGCAATGGGGATGTGAAGAGTCACTCAACGGTGTCGGTCTGATTACTTCGACCGCTCTATCGTTGAATGGTTTCTATCTTCCGCACGTATTTGAGTACATCAAAAAGTAAGGAGCAACAAAATGAGAACGACAAATAGAGAAATTTTGAAAATCGTCGGAGCCGTTGCCCTTTCACTAGTGATGGTCAATTGTACTCCAGAACAATCAACCCGAAAGCGTTCCTATGTGGATGGAGCCGTAGAAGTCGGCTCTGAAGATTCACAGGTCGAACTGAAATCTGCCGAGGCGGAACGCCTTGAAGTCATGATGAATGACACTGAAATTCAGGTGACCGGACAGATGAGCCGGGCTGATCAGAATGTCGATGCGAACATGTTGATGACAAAAGTGATCATTCCCCTTAAGGACGTAATTTTAAACGTCGATTACTTAATGGTGGACGGAAACAGAAATGCGAGAACTGAAGCCGGGCAATATATTGTGCCACGCCTGGTGAGTCTGTTTAACGAAGCTATTATAATGGTTTATCAAGCCAATCCTGAGATCATTACCTCAACAGATCTTTTGCAAAAATATAAAGAGATCCTGTTTTGGGATTGTGATCAAAACCTTGAAGGCTCTTGTGAGTTTGTAAAGTTTTTCAGATCTTACGACAGCGTCAATATGACTCAAATCGTAAAGATGATGCATGACTTACCTGAAACAAATGACGCCGAAAAACTACGCCTCATTCGCGCTGGTTTTGACCTTAAGAATCGGCGTTTGGATGCGGCTCTACGCTTTATGCTGCTTGAGCGTATCGCCGGCTCTCTTGATGCTGAACGATCGGGGAATTTAAGCATTCAAAGACGTCGTCAAGACGCCGATCTTTTTGCCAACATTTTAAAGATTAATGTGGAAAATATCACGGGAGATCAAAAATATATTGAACTCGTGAAGTCTTTGAATCCTTGGATGTTGTCTCGGAACGTTGATAGTTCCAAAAACCCTGCAATGACCGATATTATCGCATTGGCAAGTGAACAGCTTCTTTATGATGACCAAGGCAATCTTTCTGAAGAGATGAGTAATGATGTTATTCCAGAGATGCTCTATTCGATTGGTAAAAATTACGAACAAGGAGTTCAGTTTATTCAATCGAATATTAAAGGAGAATGGAAAGAGGCCTACGACCAATACTTGGAAGCGAAGCAATCTGGCGCCTCTTTAGAAGGTTTAACACCTTTGCAAGAACAGGTGTTTCCGCAAATCGAAGGCGGATTGGATATTGAGCTTTACGGCAGTGAAAGCAAAGAAATTCTTAATACCCTGCTTTCAGATGTGTCTTTTGATGGTGAAGATCTTGATGAATATTTTTATCTAGCTAACCGTGCCTTTTATGGTCACTTCAACTTAGATGATGCGACCGCCTTTTGGTCCAACACAGGCAAAGATGTCAATCGCTTGATGGAAGAGGTACAAAAACTTATTAAAATTCAAATTGTTAACAACATTGTGCTGACAAACGTTCGCATGAACGACTTCTATAATCGGAACGAAAACACAAAGTTGATCGAACTTTTACGCGAGTCGGATAAAGAAGCGAGTAAAATTCGTAAGGCTTGGACAAAAACGATTGTCCGCTCAAAAGCTGTTAAAAGTTTTATCACACGAGTTGTCAATGCGAACACCCTCTCTCCTGAGGGGGCGAAAGTTTATGATCAAATCAACTCAAGTGTCGACGCCATGACAAAGAACATTAAGTTCTTAGTTACTTATCCCAACATGTTTCCTTTGATGCACGTTATGGCTTCATTGGAAATGAAAGATACAATCCGTTCATTTTGGGGTACTTTTACGGTGGATAGCTTGACCGTGATTTCGTATTTCTTCTCAGGACACTTTGCTCCTTGGTTCAACTTTGGAAACGATGGCGAAAAGCTTGATTCTACAGAAATCATGTACACTTACTATTATGCTCTGCAGACTCAAATTTTCGAAACCTATTCAACCAATACTTTGGTGAATTTTTCCCATCAGGACTTTTTCGAGGTTGTTGTTAAGAAGATGTTGTTACCAAATGAAAAAGAGTTGGATAGTGACAGACGATCTTTGCATCAGAAAATTCAAGAATTTAGAAACAACGCTAATGCGATGAAGGCAATGTGTTCTGAAGAAGAGAGAAAGCAAAAAGCCGAAGCTGAAGAACTAGCGAAATACAAAGAGCAGTTGGGTGAGGACTTCGATTGGTATGAGGTGATGCGTTGGCAAAATGTCATGAAGCCCCGTAATCGAACTAAAAACCAAATTGCGTTTATCGACATTGGTTACAGTCTCTACGATGGAACAAACACCCGTGGTGACAAAATCGGGAATTACGTTGGCGAAATTTACAGCAGTGGCATTCGTCAGGTTTTTGAGCGCATGCGAATCGAATTTCCTTTAAAAGAAATGATGGCTGGAACGATCCTTGATGTTTACAAAAGCTCCAAGGGTGGCGATCAGTCAGAGATTGAAGAGATTTTTAACCAGCAGTTTGATGAGTATTACAGATTGAAGGCTGAGTACGTGGACATGTATTTTAACGCTGAAAAGGAAATCGGTGGATGCGACTGGCTCTTGTTAAAAAGAGATAGAGATATCGCTCATATGATGATTTTCCGAGAGGCTGAAGAGTTGGGAATCCTTTTCGATAAGGTATGGGACGTTCTGTCGCCCTTAAGTGAAGAAGAAATTCAGGCACTTAATGAAGATAGCCCTGAAATGCAGAAGCTTGAAGAAATTCGCCAAGAATTTGGACAATACACTCAGGCTGACGTGTTTCCTGAAGAGTACCGTAGTCGACATGGTTACAATAAATTGACGCCATCTCGTTTAACAGCATTCCGAATGGATGCGGCCACACGTGTGTATGCTTATTTACAAGAATTGTTTCCGGGTCAGTACTCAGTTTCAATGCCAGCGGATTTCAAAACCTCGAGCATTTATTATGAGTCTTCTCCTGATTTAGTCTATTTTGATTGGTCAACAAAAGATAAGGCCCAAGCCAAAGAGACATTTATAAAATCAGGGATAAAAGCACTGGCCAACCAAATGTCTTGGGCTGATCGTGCGACTCCTTTGAACGACGCGATGGAAAAGGGTGAGATTCTTGTCAATCTTTACAAGCTAGGCGAGTTGTCTGTAGATCCGGAAGTTGATTGTACGGATGCAGAACTTTCAGAAGAAGTGCGCAGCCAAAAGTGTGTCTCTGTTAATGCTCAGCAGTTGATCGATCATTATAAAAAGATCATTGATTTCATAAACATTGATGAAAGAGATATGGCCGTACTTGAGTTACTTGGAAAAGAAAACAAGTATGATGCTGGCACTTATGAAGAGGTTATTAAAAAGAAAGACGAGCATCAGCTCTATTCCTATTACGACCTTATTTTTAAAAGAATCTATTCTGACACTCGCGTAAGTGCGGCTGAAGAAACATGGTTCAACGGCACTCTGGTTCGTTATGTCGACTCGGTCCATAAGATCAATGGTTCGACTTTCATTTTTGAAACCCCCGAGTATATCAACCAGGCTTATGTGCGTCGTTATTCTCAGTGGTTATCGAAATACTTTGAGAAGAGCCAAGAATTCTTAGAGGTAGTAAAAGCACAAAAAGAAGAAACCGAGAGCTTTCAATTCCGTTACCGAACAGATCGCGTTCATACCGTAGGAATGGCTTCAAATGATTGGAGCCAGAACAAACGGGTGGCATTAGAGCCGCTGGTGAGTGATCTTATTTACAGTAAATTCGAAGGGCTTTCTCAGCAATTGAACAACGACACCAGTGGTTACTTCTCAAGTGTTCTTTGGAATTATCAGTCCGATATTAATGATCTTGTTGCTGCTGAGCAGGGAGCCGATTAAGTGTATCGCCTTATCCTCTCAGCCCTTTTAATATTCTCCATTTTTGGAGCCTCAGTACATGCGGCTCCCGAAAAAGCAGAAGTAAAGGGAAAGATCAGCAATAAAAAGACGAACTCCGAAGACGTCGAAAAAAAGAAGATTGGTGTGGACCAATCCGACTTTATGCCATCGGCAAATAGTTTCGGTCTTATTGTTTCTTATGCCGTCACTTACAATGATCTTGAACAAGTTGATGACAAAACAACTCGTCATCAGGTCAGCTTTGCTGGAACTTACAGCTTTGATCAAAGTTGGAGTTCCTATGGCGCTATTGGTTTTACTCATGAGTCTTTTGGATCTGATATCGTTCGAGACAATGACAATGATCAGTTCCACGAGGTATCGGATCTCAATCTTGGCGTTGTGTATACTAAAATGGCGCCCGTCAGCTTCATCAGTCGTAGCTCCAATACTTTAAACGTGGGATTGCCGGTCAGCGAAAGAGCTCGAATTGATAAACATGTTGCCAATATTTCGGTGACTAATTTTATGCAGTCCTACAGTTGGAATGATTTTTCCTTGTTTAATCGTTTAACAGGAAACTACCTGTGGAACACTCAGCGTTTTTCTGTATTTGAGAATGATCAAATGAACCGTGACTGGTTGATCTCCGATAGTTTTGGGGTGACTTATATGATTACCCCTCGCTGGGGAGCTCGCTGGAATTTTCGTGTCGATATGGTTCGTTACCTAGATTCAAGCTGGAATCTTAGCTTTGGCGACAATATCTCAACATTTGCAAACATTAGCGGTTTTCAGTTGTTTGCTAGTATGATCAACAACTCCTATCAAGAAAATGAAAGAGTGGATTTAGGCTACTACGATAAGTACCGTCGCGTTTTCCTAGGAGGGGTTACCTATGCTTTCTAAAAATATAATTGTTATTATAACTATATTAGGTCTAATGGGGGCATGTACCTCTGAAACGATTCCGGATCCACAATCAGCACTTTCTGATGATTCTAGCAATGAACGTGTGATGGAAACCGTGGCGCAAAGCAATGACAGTCTGGATACGAGTCGCTACTCCGAAAAGCACTTTGAAATTCGAAAGCTTATTCAAAATGGGAAATGGCAACAAGCCTATAACCAATTAGAAGGCCAAATCTATGGTCAAGGCTCGTTGGACAAAACAATTTATACAAGTCCCGCTTACAGCGGCTTTTTAGAGCTGTACGTTCAATTGGGAAAGGAAATTAAAGCCAATGGTTCAGAGCAGGATAAAGCTCTTTGGGCTGAGTCCTTGTCACAATTTGACGAGAGGTTTATTTCTCCATGTGTTGATCCCGGACAACAAATTTGTGAACTTTTAGACCAGGCCCTACAAGGGGAATCCAGCACTGTCTGGCTTGTTTTAGAATTGGCAGACAAAGAAGAAGAACCGGTAAGCAAGATGAAGCTTCTGGGTGCCGCCTACGATATACAGAATCGTCGAGGCTCAAGTCGTCTTGAAGAGTCTTATTTAAAAGTTGCATTGTCTGTATTGGCTCAAGTTGAAGAAGGTTCAGCGGATGTACCCCAAGATGTCCAAAACCAACATCTTATCAATGTCATTTCTCTAGCGACTAAGAAAGATTGGACCCAGCCCGATACTGACAAGATATTGTGGTTTAAATTGATTAAACCATGGCAGTATAAGGCGCAATCTTCCCAGGCGCTCAACGATCTTAGAAAAGAACTTATAGCGTTTCTTCCAGTGTATTCTCGTTTTGACTCGGAAGTTTCTGATGGAATGAAAGCGGTTGTCGAAGAACGAATTGAAGCAGTGATGAAAGGACGGAAAGATCTTTCTAATTATCCAGCTTATGCAGACATTGATCTGAAGACTTTGTTGGCGGCTCCTGCTGACGTCGCCTATCTGGCAATCGAAATGTACTTTCAAAATGTTCCTGTGACCGAGGCCAATTCATTTGTTACCAACGTGGCCAACAAAGCGGCTTTTGTCGATGAAATGTACGAAGCCTCAAAACTACTTGTCCGTTGGGACATCGCTCAGCTCGGGATTGAATCCACCGAAAAGTTGAGCTCGAAGCTTGGCGAACAAGACGCCATTACCAACGCCTTTTTTCAAGAAGTTCTAGACTGGAGCAAAACTCTGATTCCTATTTGGACTGAGTTTCATACCGTTCGCTTGTGGTCGGTTAAAACATTTATTGAATCCAATGTTAAGTACAGCCGCAAGTATAATGAAATCGAGATACAAGAGTTCTTTACTTCAGTTAACAGAAATATCCTGCGTACAGTCACTTTTCCGAACATGCTGGCATTTGCCTATAACATGGCAAAGACAGAGTGGGCTGCGACCATTCGAATCCTTTGGCTGTCATTTGAACTCGATTCTACCATCGTCATGGATTATATGATGAATGGGCAATACTTCACTCCGTGGTTTAATTTTACCAACCTGACTCAGGAAAGGGTTTGGTACAAGGAGGATCAAAAAACACTTTTTCGATCAGACATGTACGACGCTTTGTACTATTTTTTCACAACTCGAACCCACGAGAATTACGGAATTGATGCTGGGCAATTTATTGGGCTTCTTTCTGAAACGATCATCAAGCAGCGTCGGACCAATTACGAAGATACTCTCGAAGCTCAGAAGCAGACCTATTTCCAGGACAATGCTCCGGCTATAAACATGATTCGATGGTGTCAGGGAATGAAGAATAATCAACCTGAGCCAGAAGATATTCCTTACTATTCATTGTCGAACTTCATCACACCAGTGATTATTCAATTGCGAGCCGATGACCTGAACGGTCACCCCCCTTTCTATTATGGTGACTATTACGAACTCGGCGGGTTTGAAAGATTGCACACCACCAACGATAGATACCGTTTAGAGCTTGAACCCATTTTGTACACTCTTAAAGAGTATCAAGAAATTGCTGAGCGTGTAAAACAGCAGTACCCTAGCCTTGAGATGGGCGACTTGCAAGAGTCACGGGATAAAATTGCTCAGTATGATCACTTTAAAATGACCTACCTGGGTGTACAAAAAGCAATAATGAAAAAGCAAGACGATTGCTTGTTTGTTGCTGAAAAAGAGGCGAAGCGCCGCATACGTGAAAATGCCTTCGCGCAATACGAATACTTTTCGAAGGTTATTCATCCGTTAATGACAAAGGTGAAATCCGGCGAAATCACTACCAACCAAGCCAACCGGGTGATTCAGGATTTTCATGGGAATCAAAAAGGTATCAGTGAGTACATTGATGCTTCTAATTCCAATGACCCTATTTACGTTATTGATCAAAACAGCTATTTGTTGAGAACACGAATGTTTTTGATTAAAGGCGCGGAGTTTGAGTCAGAGTTCACTGGTAGAGTCGAGGTTGAGCCGATTGTCGGGTCTCAATTGAGAATCCCTGTGCCGTCAAATTTTTTGGAAGACCCGAGCAACAATCCTTACATGGATGATCGCACGACAACTCGTTATGTTTATTCCATGGGCTACAATCCCGACGTGGAAACATTCGCTCATGCGGCCTCTGCACGCACGACTGATGAAAGTCGAGCGGCAATAATGACGGACCGTTTTACTGAATGGGACCAATATGAGTTAAGCAAATACGCTTATATTTTTCGCTACGTTGTAGAACAGCAGGCGATCTTCTATCAGATTCCAGAACAACGCTATTATGATGTTGAAAAGCCCAATTGCTGGGTTACGAAAGTCGACGATTTGGGCGAGGACTGCGTTGTTGAAGAGACTCCAACCTTAGAACCTATTATTGAATCTATGAAGAACATTCTTTTTGCTTATTTACTCGGGGAAAAAGATAAACGGTTTTTCGAGCTAGCAGAGCTACAAGGTTGGGTTGGTTCTAACGCACTTCATACAGTTATTGCTTATGATCCGACTCTTCAGATGAACTATATGAACGACACTTATCCTTACACGGCCGTTGCTGGAATTATGGACTACCCTTACGAGTTGTTGTCGTCCGATACTCTTGGGCTGATATTCCAGACAGAATGGGATGTTGAGCAAGCGAAAGGTAATGATCGTCCATTGGATATGAGTTGTGCGGGTAGAAGAGACGGTTGTTACTGGGGCTGGGAAAAATCTCAAGCTAAAGAGTTTTTCTGGGCGCGTTCGAAAAGACCTGGATTCCTTTTTAACTATGACTATCAGATCGTCGCAGATGATTATGAGCGGATGTTAAAGATGGTTTTTCCAAAATTTGACCGACTTATTGATTTAGAACGCAGAAGTGCAGACATCATTGATCAAATAGCATCAAGTGAAGAGGCGGCCGAGTACATTACCAAGGTGGGAGACCGAAACATGGTCGACATCAATATGTATTTAGAGCCATCCGAATTGTATGGGTTAGATATCAATTTTACCAATAACGAACGCCTTTTTGAGAAGTTTTTTGAAGAGGAAACAGAAGGTTTCTTCTTACAAGACCACAACTGGGCTGAAGAACTAAACATTCAATAAATATCAACATCCGTTGATGTACAACATGGCCCGACATTTATTGTCGGGCTTTTTTTGTGGAATTATATCTCTGACTATGTCAATGTTTTCAGCATGCTTAGCGAAACCCTAGCCCGTCTATCCGACAACCCCATTGCAATAAAAATACAGGGCAAGGGACTCGTTTACAAAGTGGATCTTCGTGGAGATATAGAACAAAACGTCGATGACATTAAATTAAGAGTTCATGGTTTTATTCGTTTTGGAATTTGGAATAGTGAAGGTGAATTTAACTCCACCTATAGTCTGAGGGGCATCGACCGAGCGTTCCTAAATCACAGGATTTCTTTTTCAAAGATCTCGTTTGTTGAAGAGTACTTGCAAGAACAAGACACATTAAAATACCGTAAAAATGATCAGGCCTATAAAGAGATTTCGATTCATTCGGAGCCCGTGTTCGATCCCCTGCCCCTGATTTTTAAATTATTAACTCTAAATCCGACCGAAGATGTGGTTTACGATGGCCAAATTTTGGTTGGAGGAAAACAAAATCCTTTCAAATTCGAACAAAACAAGAATGAAATCAAAGTCCATGTGAGTGGTCGCCCCCTTTTTTATGGCACGATCAAGGACGGATTGATCGAAGTTGAGCTTGCCAAGTTCAAGGCAAAATTAATTTTGCAAAGAGTCTAGTTTTTCGATCTCGCCACTGGGACGCCGGGCCTCGGGAACATCCATAGTTTTTAGATGATAGCCAGCGAAACTTCCTAACTTGGGATGGTAGGAGTGGACGTTGATAACTTTTTTGTAGAGACTCGTTTTCGTTAAGAAAATTTCGCTGCTCGAATTCACCACGATCATTTTCTTTTTTATTTCGTTGGGCGCCGAACGCAACATCTTAGCCGTTACAGGCCCGCTAAGATGATAAACAATTGAGTCAGCGTGCTGGCTTTGTTTCCATGATTTAAGATTCTTTAGATGAAACAGGCGGGATTTTTGTTGTTCTTTGTAAGTTGTAAGAAATCTCCAAGAATAGCTATAAACGTGAACTTTTTTATCTTTTAGGCTTATTTCAGGAGCTTGGTTTTTAAAAACCTCGTGAAAGATCCGATCATAGGTTTTTTTCAACGGTATGCTGGCTAGTATTCTTCGCAGAGACCGCTGGTCGGGGTCTTTATGAAACTGTAATTTAAAACGAATGAGCCTTCGTAGAGATTCGTTCAGGCGAGTCTCAGAGATTTTTCCTTTTTTAACCGCCTGGATGACGGCTTGAACGGCTTGCGCTTGAACTCGATGATTCCAGCCGACCATAACGAGGTCATTGCCAGCTAATATGGCCTGTACGGCTCTCTCGCCAATAGACATTTTGTTGCCTTTTGCACCGCCCATTTGAATATCATCAGTAAGCAAGACACCCTCGAAGCCGAGTCCTTGTCTTAGAACATTCTTAAGCAGCAAAGGTGAGAAACTGGCGGGCTTACGACTGGCATCAATTAAAGGGTAAGAGATGTGGGAGGCCATGATTGCAAAGGGTATTCGATTGTTTTGCATCTCTTTGTATGGGGCAAGGTCATTAAATAAAAGTTCCGTTAAAGTGATTTGCTTGTACGGAGTTTTTAAATGAGAGTCGGTGCGAACGCCACCGTGACCAGGAAAGTGTTTTGCCGTGGGCAAAATGCCCGCGTCGATCAGTCCTTTTGAAAAAGCTGTGGACATCTTGTTTACGATTTCTTTTTGATCACTAAAAGATCGATTGCCAAGAAAGTCAGTAAAGTTGGTATTCGAGATATCCACGACAGGAGCTAAATTCATGTTAAACCCGAGAGCTGTTAGCAGGCGCCCGGTTACGAAACCTGCATCCTGCACCAAACCTTCGTTGTCAGTGAGAGCAAGGGTTCTTGCGCTCGGAAGAGAAGGTGAAGTTTTTATTCGGATCACCTTTCCTCCTTCTTGGTCGACCGCGATTAACAGAGGAACTTTTGAGTGCTTAAGAGAATCTTTCTGAGCTCGCTCATTCAGAGCTTTGACTTGATTGAGAGTTTTAATATTTCTTCCAAAGATAATTATTGCACCGGGATGAAGTTTGTTCATGGCTGTGCTTAATGATTGATCGTATTTTGAGCCGGTAAACCCGAAAATAAAAAGTTGGCCGACTTTTTTGTCGAGAGGCATCTCATCTATGATTTCTTCTACAGATTTTGTTGAATCATAGGAGAAGGCGGAAGGGCTGAAAAGAAGTAGAAAAAACAGGAATCCAAAGATGTATTTCATCTCTCCATTCTAACAAAATTTCATTAGAAAAAACCATGTCAGAGATTTGGCCCCGACTTTTGTGGTTGTTTTTAAGATAACGTGGTTTCGGGACAGAACCGGAGAAGATACTCAACCTCTTCAAGAACACGAGGCCAGGTGATTTCCTTTATTCGTATTTTTAGGCGATTGTCTGGTGTGATGCTGTATTTTTTGTTGTTCTGGGAAGCCAACTGAATGACGTCCTCTGCTGGCAACGGGGTTTGTTCGGTAAAACTAAGGACCAGGTTTTCTTTGCCACTGGAAATATCTTTTACTCCCAACAACAAACAGTGATGACGAATCAACATGATGCCAAGAAGATTAATGACCTCCTCTGGGGGTTTGCCGAATTGGTCCTTAAGCTCTTCTTCTAGGTCGTCGATGTCTGAGGCTTGTTCGATCTGAGTGAGGGCGCGATAGTAAGAAAGCCGCAGGCGTATGTTTGAAATATAGGAATTCGGAATAAATGCTTTTATTTTCAGATTGATATCGGGTTCGACAGCATCTTGTTTCTTTTCTCCTTTTGCTTCCTGAATAGCCTCCTCAAGCAATTGCATGTAGAACTCATATCCCACTTGGTCAATCATTCCCGACTGTTCCTCACCCAGAAGAGTTCCCGCGCCTCGAAGTTCAAGATCATACTGGGCAATCTGCATGCCGCTACCGAGTGTTGTGTTTTCTTGTATTACTTTTAATCTCTCCTTAGCCACATTGGTTAATTTTTTATTGGGCTCAGTTAAAAGATAGCAATAAGCGCGACGGCCACTTCTTCCCACACGGCCACGCAGTTGATAAAGTTGACTTAAGCCAAAGCGGTCAGCGTGGTTGATTAAAATTGTATTTGCATTCGGGATGTCGACTCCAGATTCTACAATGGCTGAAGCCACAAGAACTTTAATTTCATTATTAAAAAACGAGACCATCACCGATTCCAGCTCTTTTTCTTTAAGCTGACCGTGTCCAACGCCAATCGGAATATGAGGCAAGAGTTGTCGTAATTCATCTGTCACCGAGTATATACTTTGAACACGATTGTGGAGGAAGAAGACTTGCCCTCCTCGTTGAACCTCAGTTTCAATCGCACGTTTAATAATTTCTTTGTCATGTCGGCAAATAAAGGTTCGTATTTCTAGACGATCCACAGGAGCTGTGTTGATTAAGCTTAAGTCTCTTATTTTCAAAAGACTCATATTTAAGGTTCGAGGGATCGGAGTTGCAGAAAGGCTGACCGTGTCGACGTTCACCTTCATTTTGCGAATACGCTCTTTATGTTTAACACCAAACTTTTGCTCTTCATCGATGACGAGAAGTCCCATATCGGAAAATTCCACATCTTGGCTTAGCAGGCGATGTGTGCCGATTAATATATCCACTTCACCGTTTTTTGTGCTTTCCAGGGTTTTTTTGACGTCTGCGCGAGACTGGAGTCGATTAACAACTTTGATGTTGATGGGCCAGTCCTGAAAACGCTTTCGAAATGTTTCGAAGTGTTGCATGGTCAGGACCGTTGTCGGAGCCAAGACAGCGACTTGCTTCTTGTTGGCTGCAACCACAAAGGCCGCTCGCATCGCCACTTCCGTTTTCCCAAATCCAACGTCTCCACAGATCAGTCGATCCATGGGCTTGGTGCCAGACAGATCGGACATGATGTTTTCAATAGCTGTCATTTGGTCTTCGGTTTCCTGGTAAGGAAAGGCGTGAAAGAAATCAGAGATGTCGTCGGTGTCAATTTTATAGGGCGGTCGAGTGGAGTTGATGCGTTCGGCATAGAGCTGAATCAGATCATGAGCCATCTCGCGTAGACGTTTTTTGGTTTTTGTTTTTACATTTGAAAAGCGAGCACCACCCAGCTTATCCAGCCGGGGCTCTAACTTTTCGGAACTGTATTTGTGAATTTGATGAATTCTATATATAGGTAGAAAAAGCTTATCTTTGTCTTTAAACTCCAGAGAAATAAACTCAGTTTCAATTCCAGCCACGGGCATTTTGATAAGACCATTGAATTGGCAAACTCCGTGAACGGCATGAATAACATAGTCCTTTTCGCGCAGTTCCCCAAAGCTCAGATGTTTGGCTCTTTTGCTGGATTCTTTTCTTTCTGATTTTTGAAAAGATCGACCAAGAAAGTCTTCGAGACTAAAAACCGCCAAGTCTTCTGACGGCAAAAGAAAACTTGATTTCAACTTTTTGGCGTAAAAATGCAGGTGGTTAAAACGGTCTTCATTTAAAAGAGTATTAAGTTGCAAGTCTTCCGGGTTTTCATAGAAACGACAAACATAGCCTTGGTTTTCAAAGACCAGCTTCAAGCGGTCAAATTGAGGTTGCCCCTTCACTGAAAAGAGCTTGTGAGTTTTGTCAGGAAGACGCTGCACCCGTTGAATCAAATCCTGCACTCGTTCGTTAAACTTTATACTTTTGGGCTTCTGGATATTTTTTGCGGAAATTTCAATATGTTGCTGGTCGATTGCATCTGCGGTGTCAATAATATTGAGTTTTTCGACGTGGACTTTTTTTGAAAACTCTTTTTCAAGGCCAAGAAAATCAACAAAAAGTTCATTGGGAGGCAGGGGATGACGATCGGCTTTATAAAACCCTTCTAAAAGTGAAATCTCTTTTTGGCGGTATGTTTCAATATTAACGTGTTCCAACATCCAAACTGTCGGCGGAGTTTGGAAGTAATGGTAGGGTGAAAGAGGCTCAGGGTGAAAAAGGGGCAGATGATATTCTAGGTTTTCACCATATTCGTCGCGGCGCAGGTGATTTACTAAAACCTGCAGCTCAGGCTGATTCATTTGTAGCAGTTTTTGGGTCGCTGCCACCGTATTTTTTGAATTGAGGATGACCTCGCGAGCTGGAATGACGGTGAATTGTTTGATTTCCTCAACGGTTCGTTGATCGGAAGCCCTGAAGGTTCGGAGACTTTCAATCTCATCATCAAAGAGTTCAATGCGAACGGGATGCTGCATTTGTGGAGAAAATATATCGACTAGGCCTCCCCGATTGGAGAACTGACCCCTATCCTCAACGAGAGGGCTTGATAAGTAACCGATTTTAATCAACTTTTCAAAAATATCTGGAGGAACCTTGTCGCCCACCGAAAACTGTAAACACTGGTCATAAAAGGTGTCCATAGGCAGGGTTTTTTGCAGAAGACCTAAAATGGGGGCCACAAAAATTTGATTGTCGTTTTCATTTAGAGCATGAAAAAGCCAGCGGAGACGATCATGGACCTGCCGATGACTGATTTGCACACCAGCAAAGACGTGGGGGTCATAAGAAGGCAAGTTGTGAACGGGTTTTGGGCTCCAAAAGCGGAAATTTTCGGTAAAACTGCGAGCTTTTTCAGCATCTTCGGTGACAATGAGTTGGGGTCCGTTGATTTTTGCTGAGTTGGCAAGATAGAAGGCCAAGGTTTCCACGGGTAAAGATGTGGTCACGTCGAGCGAAAAAGAGCCCTGTTTTTTAAGCAAACCATCCAAATAATTTCGCATGTGTTCTTATTCAGAATGGCACCTCCATTGTCAAAGAAGGGTCTGAAATGACTAAGAAAAGATGCTATGCGGCACCCAGTGGAAGCTGGAGCGGAAGGCGGTCTCGTTGTATAGAGGATGAACACATATTGAAAAAATAGGAAGTGGTTATGGAAGTTATCGTGCCTATTTTGGTTTTAACCCTCGTGGTTGCAACCTTTGGCAGTCTATTAGTCTTCGTGTCGTCGATTTTAGGTCCCAAAAAACATTACACCCGCACCAAATACATGCCTTACGAATGTGGGCTGCCAGGAACGGAAAGTGACAAGTCGAATGTTTCGGTTCGCTTTTACTTAACAGCGATATTGTTCATCGTCTTCGATATCGAAATTCTCTTTATGTATCCTTGGGCCTTAACCTACAAAGAATTTGTAAGCGCGGGTTACGGTGCTTACATCTTTTGGACAATGTTTGTTTTTATTGCTCTCTTCCTTTTTGGTTTGGTTTGGGAGATTCGTTCTAAAGCATTGGAGTGGGACTAATGGGCGGCTCGGGTTTTGAGATATTAATCAATACAGTAAAAATGTTAGCAATTTTTTTGCTTATGGTTCAACTTGTTCCGATCTTGGTGTGGGTGGAACGCAGAGGTTCTGCATTCATTCAAAATCGTTTTGGCCCCAACCGCGTTGGCCCTCTCGGACTCACTCAGCTTTTAGCTGATGCTGTGAAGTTTCTCTTTAAAGAAGAGTTTCGACCACCGAAAAGTGTGGCGTTCATGTACTATGCCGCACCCGTTGTGGCATTGATCCCTGGAGCACTAGCCTTTGGATCTATTCCGTTATCAGCACCGTTCACCCTTGAATATGGTGGTGAAACCTATTCCTTTATGTTTCAAAGTTTTCATCTAAACGCTGGGATTGTTTTTGTCTTAGCAATCTCCTCGCTGGGTGCTTATGCTCTTTTGTTTGCGGGATGGGGTTCTGCTAACAAATACTCTTTAATGGGGGCTATTCGAGCCAGCGCTCAGATGATCAGTTACGAATTGGCCTTGGGGCTTTCGCTTGTTGGTATTCTCCTTATTTATGGAAGCTTTGATTTTTCAACAATTATTGAAGCCCAGCAGGGTCCGTTGAGATTCGTATTGCTTGGGAATCAAATCGTTCTTGATTTTCTTCCCAACTGGGGAATCTTTTATCAACCCCTTGGTTTCGTCCTGTTTTTTGCCGCGACGTTTGCTGAAACCAATCGGGCACCCTTCGATTTACCGGAAGCGGAAGCCGAGCTTGTGGCGGGGTATCACACCGAATATGGCGGGCTTAAAATGCTGATGTTCTATATCGGTGAGTACGGTCATATGATGGTGGCCTCAGGCCTTCTGGTCACATTTTATTTCGGTGGTTGGGATTTGCCGTTTGGATCTGATTTCTTAAAAGAAAGTATGGGATCGTCCTTTTTGTACTCCCTGGTTATGCACCTTGTTTTTATGACAAAAGTTTTATTGTTTCTATGGATCTTTATTTGGGTTCGTTGGACACTGCCGCGTTTTCGTTATGATCAATTGATGGACCTTGGCTGGAAAACTATGTTGCCATGGGCTCTTTTTAATACCGTTGCAACCGCCGTAATCGTTGTTCTTTTCAACTCGATGGGGAGCTAGAAAAATGACAGAAGTCGTGATGTTTTATGTTTTTGCTGGATTAAGTTTGTTTGCGGCCCTGGGTGTGTTGTTACACCCCAATCCGATTATGAGTGTGCTTCACCTTGTTGTTGCCATGATTGGTGTTGCGGGTTTGTTTTTCAATCTTCACGCGCCGTTTGTCGGCCTCGTGCAAATCTTAGTTTATGCTGGTGCTGTCATTATTCTTTTCCTTTTCGTGGTCATGATTTTTGATGTGAAAACAGAAGGGAAGCAAGTGTTCTCCTATGGAACAGTTGCCAATGGGATAAAGATTCTTTTTGGTGGAGCTTTGTCAGGCTTGATTCTGTTCTCCATTCTTTTTGAAATGGAGAGTTTCAATTTTCAGCCAACCAATGCCTTGGCCCCTCAGTTTGATGTTCGCAATTTATCAAAGGTTTTATACACAGATTATTTGTTCATGTTTGAAGTGCTTGGTCTTTTGTTGTTGGTTATACCCATAGGAACTGTGGCGCTATCGCGAATTCGGGGAGGTACCCATGCTAAGTAGTGCAATGACAATCGGGCTGGGACATTACATTTTTGTATCCGGGGCTTTGTTTGTAATTGGCCTTTTGGGTGTGCTTTTGCGCAAAAATATCATTGTAATATTGATGTCCATTGAGCTGATGCTCAATGCTGTCAATTTGGCGTTTGTGACTTTTGGATATTATTTTGACGACGTGAATGGTGCCGTTATTACACTTTTTGTAATAGCCATCGCAGCAGCCGAAGCGGCCGTGGGATTGGCCTTGGTTGTGAACCTGTTTAAAAATTTCCGCGAACTCAACATTCGATTTTTTGAGCATCTTAAAGGGTAAGGGCAACGAGCTATGTTTTATTTACTATTATTTGCGCCTCTTGTTGGATTTTTGATTAATGGTTTGCGATTCCGCAGCCAGAACGCAAAATTGGCGGGAACCATTGCGTGTTCAGCGATGGCCGTTTCGTTTTTGTCAGCCGTTGCTTTCTTTTTTCAGCTGAAAGGATTGCCGGCTGATGAGAGAGTTTTTAAGTTTGTGCTTTTCAATTGGATTCAAGTCGCCAATTTTAACGCACCCATGGCGTTTACCATCGATCCTCTTTCGATGGTGATGACTTTAATCATCACTGGAGTTGGCTTTTTGATCCATCTGTTTAGTGTTGGTTACATGGACCACGACGAGCGGCCGGCCAAGTATTTTAGCTACCTGAACTTGTTTGTGTTTAATATGCTTTTACTAGTTCTTGGAAGCAATCTACTGGTTATGTTTGTCGGCTGGGAAGGCGTCGGTCTTTGTTCTTATCTGTTGATTGGTTTCTGGTTTACCGATCCCGCCAAGGCGGCTGCCGGAATGAAGGCTTTTATTACCAACCGAATTGGTGATGCTGGTTTTCTGTTGGGCATTTTCACTTTGTTTTCTGTTTTCGGCACCATCAATTTCGAGGGGATCAATAGCTTTGCCATAAACAATCCGGACGTCCTCGCTACGGGTGGCTACACAGGGGGTTGGAGTGCTCCGGTCACTTTGGCCTGCCTATTTCTCTTCATTGGAGCCATGGGGAAGTCAGCACAGATTCCACTTTATGTTTGGCTTCCCGACGCTATGGCAGGGCCGACTCCGGTTTCGGCTTTGATCCACGCGGCCACCATGGTGACCGCCGGTGTCTATATGATTATTCGATTGAACCCCGTATTTTTGATTGCGCCGAACGCAATGTTTGTCGTGGCTTGTGTGGGGGCTGCGACGGCGCTGATGGCCGCCACCATTGGAGTCTTACAGAACGATATTAAAAAAGTTCTAGCCTATTCAACAGTATCGCAGCTGGGTTACATGTTTCTTGGTGTTGGTGTCGGAGCCTTTGGTGCGGCACTGGCTCACCTTATGACCCACGCCTTTTTCAAAGCCCTCATGTTTTTGGGCTCTGGCTCTGTTATTCACGCTATGCACGAAGAACAAGATATGCGCAAAATGGGTGGGTTAAAAAAACAGATGCCGATCACCCATTGGACTTTTGTTATGGGCTGGTTGGCCATTATTGGTGCGCCTCTGTTTTCAGGCTTTTTCTCAAAAGATGAAATTCTTTGGATGGCCTTTCACTCGCCGCGCGGAAGTGTTGTTTTGTGGGGTGTAGGATTTGTCGCGGCTCTTTTTACAGCCTTTTACATGACGCGATTAATGGCCATGACATTTTGGGGTCAATCGCGTGTTCCAAAAGATGTTCACCCCCATGAATCACCGTGGACAATGACGGTGCCACTTGTGGTGTTGGCTTTCCTTTCTGTATTTGCTGGTTGGCTTTGTGTTCCCCATGGCGTCGGAACCCTGTTTGGTCATATGCACAACTATTTAGATGATTGGATTCATCCATTGATGGCCACCTTTGATATGCCTCATGGAGAAAATGACCTGCAAATCGAATTCCTTTTGATGGGGATTACTTTGTTCATGGTTCTGATCAGCTCACTGTTGGCTTACACTTTATACGCGAAGAAGCCGGAAGTGGCAGAGCGAAACAAAGAGAAATTTAAAGGTCTATACGATTTAATTTATAATAAATATTGGGTGGATGAGGCTTACTTCAAGGCCTTGATCAATCCGTTGGTTCGTTTCTCACAAGGATTGTGGTCGCGAGTGGATGTGAAGATCATCGATCGATTGACTTATAATATTTCAGATATGGTGAAGAATGCTGGCGGCGGGCTTAAGATGGTTCAGTCAGGAAATTTGCAAATGTATGCCCTTTATATCTTAATTGGTTTGGTTTGCAGCCTTTGGTTTTTAATGGAGAGATAACGAATGTTGTTAAGCGCTTTAATTTTCCTACCCTTCTTTTTCGTGGTCTTGGTGGTTGCCAGTCCGGAACGTCTGGCGAAACCGATTACTTTAGTTTCGACCTTGGTTCACTTTGCCTTTTCACTGTTGCTGTTCAAACACTTTGACCCCGCAACCGCGGATTTACAGCTTGTGGAGAAAGTGCCCTGGTTAAAAGAACTTGGAATTACTTATTTCCTAGGCATTGACGGCATTTCTTTTTGGCTGGTTCTTTTAACCACCTTTCTGACCCCCATTGTTGTTGCTGCGAGTTGGTCGACGATTAACAAGCAAGTTAAAGCCTTCCATATCTCTCTTTTGGTTTTAGAAGCTGCCATGATTGGGTCGTTTGTTTCATTTGATACTATTTTGTTTTACATCTTCTTTGAGCTGTCATTGATACCAATGTATTTCATTGTTGGTATTTGGGGTGGCGAAAATCGAATTTATGCGACTATGAAGTTCTTTATCTACACAATGGTGGGATCATTGCTGATGTTGGCCGGAATCATTTATTTGATTTTCCAGTGCGATGCTCAGCTTGGCGGGTTAAGCGCCAGTGTTTTGGACTTCTATCGACTTCGTCTTCCATTTATTTATGGCAGTTTTATCAGTCCGCAGAACATCTTGTTTTTTGTGTTTTGTTTGGCCTTTGCTATCAAAGTGCCTATGTTTCCGTTTCATACCTGGCTTCCTGATGCTCACGTTCAGGCCCCCACCGGTGGTTCCATGATTCTGGCGGGTGTGATGTTGAAAATGGGGACTTATGGTTTCTTGCGCTTTGTTTTGCCAATGTTTCCTCAAGCCGTAGCAACCTGGACGCCTATGTTCATGGCCTTGGGGGTTATAGGTATTGTTTATGGGGCTCTGGTGGCGATGGTGCAGGTCGATATTAAAAAACTGGTGGCCTATTCCTCGGTTTCCCATATGGGGTATGTCATTCTCGGGCTGTTTGCCATGAACATGTACGGCCTTCAGGGCTCTCTCTTTCAAATGCTGGCTCACGGTATAAGCACTGGGGCTCTGTTCATGCTAGTGGGAGTTCTTTATGAAAGAACCCATTCTCGAAAAATTGCTGATTATGGCGGTTTAGCAAAAGCACTCCCGATATATACAATTTGCTTTATGATCATTACTTTTTCGAGCATTGCTGTTCCCATGACAAATGGTTTTGTGGGAGAGTTTTTGATTCTGTTTGGCTCTTGGCAGGCCTCTAAACTTTATGCAGGTATTGCGGTTTTGGGTGTCATCTTGGGTGCCGCCTATATGCTGTGGATGGTAAAGAAAGTCTTTTTTGGTGAAGAAGGAGAAATCGTAAAAAAATACACCGACATCAAAGATATGAACCTCAGGGAAATGTTGGCGATCGCTCCGTTGATTGTTTTAGTATTTTGGATGGGTTTGTTTCCGGGCATGTTTTTGAAATATTCGAACAAAAGTATGGATCACTTGGTTCAAAACAAACAAGAGTATCGATTAAAGCAATACAGTGCTTCTCCCCAGAAAAGCTCTACAGTAGGAGATCGTCGTGAATTTTAATGTGTCTGAACTTATTATCGTAACACCACTTTTTTGGTTGTTTCTTGCCAGCGTTATCCCTTTGACTGTTAAAGCCTTCCGTGATGGTCAAGAGATGAACCCGTTTACCTCGCTTATGTGGGCCGTTTTTGGTTTAGTTGGGGCTGCTGGCTTAAACCTGTCTGTGGTTAAAAGTTTTTGGAAAATTTCAGAACTCAATTTTGTGGAAGCTTTTTCTGAGGCGATTGTAATTGATGGGATCACCGTTTGGGGTTCTTATATTATCTATTTGGTGGTCGGCTTTTGTTTGTTTTTACTTTACGACAGCAAGGCCACACGCGATCGGCAGTTTTCTGAGCATATCTTTCTGGTTTTAAACGCCACCATTGGAATGGTCTTGGTGGTTATGTCGAACAACTTAATTGTGACCTTTATTTCCATTGAATTGATGTCGCTATCACTTTATTTGCTGATAGCACTGAACAAAGAGAAGCTTCTTTCGAAAGAAGCAGCATTCAAATATTTTGTGCTTGGTGGCGTCGGATCTGCTATTTTACTTTACGGTATCGCTTTTATTTATGGCGGTGGTGGCAATACCAGCACAAACCTCCACGAGATTGGCCGTTTGGCAGCACAAGATTATCAGAAAGAAGTGTTTTTTCGCTTTGGAGTCATTTTAACATGTGTTGGATTTGCGTTTAAAATTGCCTTGGTGCCTTTTCACTCTTGGACGCCAGACGTCTATCAAGGGGCCGCATCTCCGATCAGTGGTATCATGGCGACGGCGGTAAAGGTGGCTTCTTTTATAGCCTTTTTACGATTCTTCTTGTACGCCGATTTTTACGACTTAGACACTGATAAATTCGTCTGGTTCATGCAGTGGCTGGCCGCTTTAACGATGATTGTCGGTAACGTTGCTGCCATAATGCAGGATAATTTTAAGCGAATGTTGGCTTACTCAAGTATCGCGCACTCTGGATATGCTTTCATGGCCGTTATCGTTTCATCTTTTGGAACCGATAGTGATGCCGGCATCACCAGCTTAATGTTCTATCTGATTTCCTATTCAGTAATGACTGTCGGGACATTTGCTCTGGTCGTGGTGTTAGAAAAAAATGCCGATACTGTTGTCTTGATGTCAGACCTCAAAGGGCTTTCAAAAAAATCTCCATTGATTGCCATCAGTTTGTCAGCGCTCATGTTTAGCCTCGCGGGTCTCCCTCCAAGTGTTGGGTTTTTCGGAAAATTTTATATCTTTTCGGCCACCATTGAGCAGGGATTTTACTGGCTCACGTTTATTGGTGTTATTGGCTCAATCATCAGTGTTTACTACTACTTACGCCCGGTTGTGATGATGTATATGGTTGAGGGAGACGGTTATTCAGCACGCAAAGAGGCCATGTTTTCTCAGGCCATCGTCGTTATTTCGGCGCTAGGAGTTATCGTACTCGGAATTCTTTCCTCGAGAGTTTTTCGTTTCGTGCAAAGCTCCATAACAGAATCGCTGTAATTTATTAGAAACAATGTAAAATACAGGCATGAAAGTTCTTTTATGCCTGCTTTTTTTTGTAACTGGTACGACAACGTTATTGGCGCAATCAGACACCAGTAACGATCGCGTTGTAACCACAGAAAGCCTTTCACAGAGCCTGGAGCAATTTAGTCAACCGATTGATCCAGAGACAATTGTCAGCCAATACAATGAAGTCAGTGAATTGTGGGAACAGGTGGCCCTTCATTTGAAAAGCCTTTTTCATCGCTTGCCCGATTCTGAATTGCAAGGGACCAATCAATCCATGCAAGACTGGCAAGCCGAAGTCAGTAAACGTTTTTCGTTGCTACGAAGAGCAGGAAGAGAAAGAGCTCGATACCTCGAAGAGCTGCAGAGTCAAAATTTAAGCCTTTTTAAAGTTGATAACGAAACTTTTCAGCGAATGGGGCTCGAAGTAACATTAATCCCCTACAAATTTGTCGCTTATTTTTATGAGAAAGCCTATTGGTTCCGCAGCCAACTAGAGGAAGGTTTTTCGGGCTTCTATTATTTAGTGATTGAACTTTTAATCTTGTTGGCAATTCTTTTAATTCCCTACGTTTTTGTAAAGCTCTCCCGGCGCCTTGAAAGACAGATGGACCAGCAAAAAAGACGGTCTTTTTACCTGAGTTATCGCTCGTCATGGCACAGAAGTCTGACAAATGTACTGCCTGTTGTTGTCGAGTATTTGCCGTGGTTATTTGCTTTGGTGGCCATCCAGGTCGTTGGCTGGCTTCTCCAGTTTTCTGAGTTCAAAGAGTTTTCCTATTTGCTGCCTTACTTCAATTATTTTGTGTTTTATAAACTTTTCAGAGTGACATTGGAGCTTGGGTTGCGCGAGTTCGTTTCTCACCTTCCTATGGATTCGAAAGAAAATCTTAACCAAAAGATTCAAAACACTTCAAAATTTTTAGGACTCCTTCTTTTTGGTATCTACTCGGTCAAAACAGCCTTCCAAAGTATTTTGGGTCAGTCTTTGATCTTTTCATTTATTGAACCATTTTTCGGAATCTTGATTCTGTTATTGCTGTTCTATGTTTCGGCTCGGTGGGAAATAGAAATCGAGAAGTACCTGAGAAACACCAATATTTTAATATTCCAGAAATATTCAAAACGAATGGAAAATCGGTATTCTTTGTTTTTAAGTTTACCAGGCTTGGTATTGATTTTGGCTCATTTTACGGCTCGGAAGCTTATCGAATGGAGTTCGCAATTTGAATTTGTAAAGCTCCTTTACGCCAGAGTTTTACGGGTCAAATATGAGTCGACTCGGGGTGACACTTCGGGTTTAGAGCTTGTTGGAGATGAATATCGAAAGCGGTTTTTAGAACACTGCGAAGGCTCTTGGAAGAACTATTTGTTTGAAAGAGATTTTTTTAAAAAAATAGAACAACAGGTAAGTCATTGGAAGGAAGACAACAATACCGAACAAACAGTAGCAATTCACGGTCCGAAAGGGTCGGGGAAAAGTATTTTTCTTAACCAAGCCGGTGGATTTTTTGAAGAGAAAGGTTTTAACGTTCTTCATCTGTCTGTTCCAGAAAGGGTGTTCTCCGAAAAGTCTTTTGAGCAAACCTTTGAGCCAATCTTTAATGTGCCTGAGGAGCAGAAGACGATCGTATTTTTAGACAATGCTCACAATCTTTTTCTCTCAACGATTGGTGGATTTAAGATATACCAACAGTTTTTAGAGAAAACCGAAGAGTTGAAGCATATTTTTTGGGTGGCATCTTATAACGAATATTCCTGGCAGTTTCTGAATAGCGTGCTTGGTAAAAATCAATATTTTCGCCTGGAATTGCAAATTCCTAAATGGACAGCGCAAGAGATCAAAGAAATGATTTTAAGCTTTCATGGGAAAATGAATTATAAAATTGAGTATGACCAAATCTTTCGATCAAACCAACGCCTTAATGAAGAGGTCGCCTCAGCTGAAAGCCGCTATTTTTATCTTATTTGGGAAAGGTGTAACGGAAATCCGGGATCAGCCATTTATTATTGGTTTAAAAGCCTACGAGTCATCAATGATACTCAATTAAAGGTTTGTCTTCCTGCTGAGAACCCTGTCGGCGAGCTGGGTCAACTTCACCAAGAGATGCATTTTGTTTACGCCAGCTTATTGAAGCATGAGAATCTTAATATCAGTGAGGCATCGCGTGCGACCAACCTTCCAAGGTCGGTTGTCAAGCAAGCCATCTTCCGGGGAATGGAGGAGGGTTTTTTAATAGAACGGGACAATCGTTACTGTGTAGGCCTGGACTGGCTGGATGATTTGAAACGATTTCTACGAGGGAAAAATTTAATTTATGAAATCAACGGATAGTTTGGCTGAGTTTTTTCAGCTTTTGCAGTTTCAGAAAATACTAATTGTTATACTCGGGCTGGTACTGGTTGTAATTATTGGTAAAATGTTAAAAAGGCTTTCTGAAAGACTCAGCGAAAGTGCACCAAATTATCGACTTCAGTCTTTACAAATAACAACCATATTGACCTTTGCTTTGTATATTTTCGGAACCATCGGTTTGGTTTTTGGAGTTCTCAATCCTTCCAAAGAATTACTTATTGCTCTGGGTGGTTCGGCGGCAGTGGCTGTCGGGTTTTCTATGAAAGACCTTGTGGGGTCGATTGTGGCTGGGGTCACACTTTTGTTTGATCGACCTTTTCAGGTGGGCGATCGTGTCACATTTGGTGATGTTTACGGAGAGATAACAAATATTGGACTGCGGGCGGTTCGGTTACAGACCTTAGACGACAATGAGGTCACCATTCCGAATTCTAAATTTATGTCGGAGTACGTGGCCTCCGGAAACTCAGGCGCCTTAGATATGATGGTGGTTTGTGATTTTCACCTGTCGTTGGATGCTGATATTGGCAAAGCCAAGACATTACTTTACCAGGTTGTGGCAACCAGTCGGTTTGTTTTTTTAAAAAAACCAATAAAGATTATCGTTGAAGAAGCTTATAAAAACTATCAATTGGTGATGCGGTTGAAAGTGAAGGCCTACGTCTTTGATGTTCGGTTTGAGAAGGACTTTCAATCAGACATTTTTGAAAGAGGTAATACAATTTTGATCCGCAATAAGATTCAACGACCCAGCTCTTTCATGGCACCTGCTGTTGAGGAACTGGACCTTTAGACCCAGTTCGATCTTGAATAGATAAAGTGATTTTCATAATGCAGGGCCAATAAGTAAGCGGCTGGTGCTCCGATTAAATGCCACAAGGCATGGCCATGAATCCAGCCTTCGGGCTCACAGTAAATTCTTTGTATATCAGCAATTGCTATTATCTGGGCAAGGATCGTTAGTGCGGCTCCGAAGAAAAAGAATTTTTGATGACTGAATTTTCGAGTTCTCAATAAAATCAATAATTCCAATAGGATAACGGGACCCAGGTTGAGGTACATGATGTACTGTACCGGTGTCTCGATAATGTGAAAGACCATGAATAAAACACAGTGAGCGGAAAACACAAACCAATACCAGGTGAAAAAACTGCCTTGGCTGGCTTTAAAAAATCGCAGAAGAGTACCCGCAAACAGAAAGCTCATCACCGTGAACATACCGAGAAAATCAATGTACTGAGTGAGAAAGTTATTGGTCGCGTGGTAAATGAACGAAAGAACCCCCATTATAAAAACTGTGCCACCAAAGAAGCGACCTAAATAGCTACGAAACCTCAATAAAATAAAAACTCCCACAAGAATGAGTCCGAGGTTTGTCCAGGTGTTAATAGGTTCATTGATAAGAGCGCAGGTTGTTGGTTCGCACCAGTTCACATTGGGGGGGCCAAAGCTTTGTTGCGAATCATACCAAGGGCAGCCAGGGTCAATTGTGTACTGACGTTCAGTACCGTAGGGGCTATTCATTGATTGTCCTTTATATATCGTGCTTTCTTAAGACGTTGATAGCAGAACGAAAACCGGTTTGAACTATTTTTGACAGGATTTTTGGGTTTAAGCTGAAATGATCAGCGAAAAACATTTCATAATCATGAGGGTTTGGGTGGATGTAAAGATAGTCGACGTCTGGTCTATAGTCGGCCCTCTGTTCAATGATGTTCAAGAGTCGGTGCATATCTTCTTCCGGGAGATTTTTCTGCTTAAAGTATCCACGAATGGCATGATAAATATTGTCGACAGCTTTTTGGGTGGAAATATGAGTTTCAATTTTTTGCTGAACCACCTGATAAAGAGCCTGGTTAAAAATCAGCGGTATACCGTATTTGTGAAGTGAGCCCATATTCTCATTATAATGGTAGGGTTGAATGCTATAACTTGCTATTACAAGGTCGCACCCATGGTCTTTGGCTACGTGTGTCGATAGGGTGTCGCGAATCTCGCCATCAAAATAAAAAATTTCTTTACCCCGTTCATTTTCAATTCCGTAGGGAGCAAAAACGGGTGGCAAGCTGGCCGAAGCGGCCACCGCATCCGAGACTTTGGCATAGTTGGCCCACCCAATATGTTTGATCTTTGAAGTCTCTTCGAAATTTCCAAAAATAACTTTTCTGGAATGATTCAATTGGGTGGCGACAATATACAGTTCGACACCCAATGATTCGAATGTATTCTCTGGCCAGACATGCCGGCGAATATATTTTTCTAGACCTTTGGCGGTAACAAGCCCGTTTATCTTCAGACCATTTTTAACCATGGCTTCAAGCCCACCACTTAAGATCGAACGATTTTTGATCATGTTTGGAACCATCTTCAGCCAATTTTTTCCATTAATTGAAAAGATGTCGGTGTACGAAATGGGCCGCAATGATTCTTCAAAATCATCTTCTTGGCGCAGCCCTTTGAGGTCCCATTCGGACCCCTTTTCGAAGGCTGCAATGATGGCCTGGAGTGAGTATCCACTGGCTAGGAAGGTGCTGATTACCGCTCCAGCACTGGATCCTACGTAGAGCTTAATCACCTTGTCATTATCTGAGTACTTACTGGCTACCTCTTCTTTAGTGCCTCCGGCGAAGCGAAATCCCTTTTCTTTCAGAGCAAGACAGACTCCGATATGGAAGGCTGCCGCTTTGATACCGCCCCCACTCAACGCCAGCCCAATTTTCTTTTTACCTTTTAATTTCATATTAGAATTCCACCTATCCTTGGCTCGTTTGGTTTGAAAAAGGTCCAGAATCTTTTTCTGACTATAGCAACGGCATTTTAATGAAATCAATAACTTACTTAAATATAGACAAGATTGGATAGGTGACTACCTGGCCAAAACCAGGGCCAAAGCCGTGAATATCAAATTATCCATTGTCTTGGTCATTGGGTATGCTAGTGTTGAATAGTCATGAGTGTAGTGGATGTAGAAAATGATTGGTTGTCTTTAGCTGAGTACTCAAGTGAATACGGAGTAAGCGTATCCACGTTGAGGCGTCGGATTAAAAGCAACAAAATCAAATACAAGCTTATTCATGGTAAATATTTTTTGCCTAGGCAAGAGTTGCCTCCCCAAAACAGCCAAACTTTCACGCCCGTCCCAAATTCCAAAGCGCCCGAAAAGTCTGGTTCCAAGCAGGAGGACAACTCAAACTCTTTCAACACGGCAAAAACCTTATTGGATGAACTGAAGAAGGCCTATATGCAAAGCCTTCAAAGTAAGGAAGATCAGATCATCCAGCTTAAACAACAGATCACCGACCTCAAGACTTTGGTGATGTATTTGGAAAGGGAGAATGAAAAGCTTTCGGGCCATGCCCCAAGAACTTAAATCTTGGTTTCGCCCCCATCGGCTATTGGGGCTCTTCCTGGTTGTTTCTCTTCTCCCCACACAAGGTTTTTCATCATTACAATGGCAGGTTGAAGCCGGCGCCGTATGGCAGAATCGCAATGATGTTCGCATCTCTCCAGAAAATGGATCCTATGTTGAGTTTAATGAATATAACGAGGGTCCTTTCTTTCATTATCGTACTGAAATCACATACAAATTGAACAAACGACACGGATTCCGCCTTCTCTATGCTCCATTGAACCTCAAGGTTTCAGGTGTTCCGTCTCACCCAGTGATGTTCGACGGGGTCAACTTTGCAGCCGCTAAACCTCTTAATGTGGAATATCGCTTTAACTCCTATCGTCTCACTTATCGATATGGATTATTTTTAAGTTCAACTCAAAAGTTTTATGTCGGATTAACCGGGAAAATCAGGGAGGCTCGCATTCGATTTTCTCAACAAGGATTGAGCCAAGAGTACAATAACGTTGGTTTTGTGCCTCTTCTCTATTTCTACTACGAGAAGAGATTAGGGAGCCACTGGACCTTTGTCTCTGACCTCGACTTTGCAGCAGCAAGCCAAGGGCGGGCCATCGATTTTGCCATTAAGATTCGTCACGATCTGAATGAACAGAGTGCTCTGGGTCTAGGATTTAGAACCCTGGAAGGTGGCGCTGACAACGATAAAGTCTTCACTTTCAGTTGGTTGAATTATGCTGTCGTTGATTGGGTCTATAACTTCTAAGTTTTAAGAAAACAAAATAAACTCTTGGGTTTACAGGCAACACCTTGACTTTCGCGCATCGTAAAACGGACGCGGGCTGGGAATCGAAATAAGAGTTGGCAAAAACTAGGAAATGGGACTGGGCCTTGGTGGGGTCATCGGAAAACCGAAGAGACCCATTGGCGAATCTGTTGAAGAGTTTTGGAAATACAAAAAGGCATACGCTTTAACGTATGCCTTTTTTCTCACTTTTAAAAATGTTCAAATCTTAGGCGGCAGGCATTGTGGTTTTATCTTTGTTAGAACCACTTTTCTTTTTGCTACCTTTCACTTTCGATTTCAAAGCGATTTGCAGCACTTCGTCTAAGTGCTCAACAAAGATGAAGTTAATCTTTTCGCGAATTTCTTCAGCGATTTCATCAACATCTTTTTTGTTGGCCAAAGGACAAATAACTGTCGTGATATCGTGACTAAGGGCCGCTAAGGCTTTTTCCTTAATTCCACCGATGGGCAGAACGCGTCCAGTCAGTGTCACTTCACCCGTCATCGCCACATCTTTTCGAACCGGGTTGTTGGTAATTATACTAACAATCGCAGTTGTCATGGTAATTCCAGCAGAAGGTCCATCTTTAGGAATACCCCCAGCCGGCATATGAATGTGGATATGATTTTCTTCAAACCATTTCGGCTCAATGCCAAGCTCATCAAAGTGGGCGCGGGCATAAGAGATCGCAGCCGTTGCTGATTCTTTCATCACATCGCCCATTTGTCCGGTTAAGGTGAATCCACCTTTGCCTTTCATGTTAAGGGCTTCAACATAAAGAACCTCTCCACCAGCCTGGGTCCAAGCCAGTCCAGTTCCAACTCCAACAGTATCTTCAGTCAATTTATCTTCTTTAAGGAACTTTGGTGCTCCAAGAAACTTCACGACTTGTTCACTGTCGATCACGAACTTTTTGGTGGCTCCCATAACAATTTCTTTAGCCACTTTTCGACACAAGGAGCCGACTTCCCGTTCTAAATTTCGAACGCCGGCCTCACGGGTGTAGTGAGAGATCAAAAAGTTTATGCCTTCTTCGGTGAACTCAATCTTGTCGTCATCGATTCCGTTGTTGTCCACTTGTTTTCTGATCAAGTGCTTTTTTGTGATCTCAGCTTTTTCAGCTTGGGTGTAGCCTGAGATTGGAATCAATTCCATTCTGTCACGAAGAGCGGCTGGAATATTCTCAACCACATTGGCAGTCGCTATAAAAAGTGCTTTTGAAAGATCAAAATCAACATTCAGGTAGTTGTCCCGGAAAGCGGCATTTTGTTCGGGGTCCAAAACCTCTAGCATCGCCGCCGAGGGATCGCCTCTAAAATCACTTCCAAGCTTGTCAATTTCATCTAAAACAATAACCGGGTTGTTTGTTTGGATCTGTTTAAGAGCCTGAACAATTTTTCCGGGCATAGCGCCAACATATGTTCTGCGGTGTCCACGAATCTCGGCTTCGTCCTTTACGCCACCAAGAGCGATTCGGAAGTACTTGCGATTCATTGACTTGGCAATGCTTTTACCAAGGGATGTTTTACCAACTCCAGGAGGGCCGCAAAAGCACAAGATTGGCCCTTTCATATTGTCTTTTAACTTTTTAACAGCCAAGAATTCCAAGATTCTTTCTTTGGCCTTTTCTAAACCATGGTGATCGGCTTCAAGAATTTTCATAGCTTTCGCAATGTCGATGCTATCGATGGTTTCTTTTTTCCAAGGTAGGTCGGCCATCCAATCCAAATAGGTTCGGATCATTGAAGCTTCTGAGGCGTCTGGGTGCATTCTTTCGAGTCGACCCAATTGCTTCATCACTTCTGACTCAACATCATCTGGCATTCCAGCGTGCATGATTTTTTGTCTTAATTCATCCATTTCGTCATTCTTCGAATCGCCTTCGCCCAATTCAGACTTTATTGCCTTCATTTGCTCGCGAAGAAAATATTCTCGTTGGCTTTTCGACATTTCGTCTTTTGCTGTGGTTCGAATTTTGGCTTGCATTTGCAAAACTTCAACTTCGGACACAAGAATTTCATTTACTAATTTAAGTCTTTTCAAGTGATCTTCTGTTTCAAGGATCTTTTGTGCGTCCTCAACTTTGAGCCCAAGGTTCGACGCAATAAGATCAGCGACACGGCCGGGTTCGGTGATGTCGTCAAGAACAAGTAAAATATCGGGAGAAAGAATTTTGCCAAGAGCGATAACTTTTTCCAGTTGTTCTTTGGAAGTGCGAATTAAAGCCTCAGCTTTCAGTTTCACTTCTTCAGAGTCATCATACTTTTCCTCAATCTTATCCACCGATACATTAAAGAAAGGTTGGTTTTGATGAAACTTAGTGATTTTAGCTTTTGCCATTCCCTGAATCAAAATCTTCACTCGGCCATCAGCAAGTTTGCGCATACGGATGATCATAGCAACAGTCCCTACCCGATAAACGCTCTCTTCAGTGGGAGATTCCTCGGTTAAGTCCATTTGCGATGCCAGAAAAATCAAACGATTTTTCGCTAAGCTATCCTCCACGGCTTGAATTGATGACTCACGACCCACAAAAAGTGGAATGATCATATAAGGGAAAATAACTATGTCCCGTACTGGGAGCATGGGTATTTGTTCAGGTATTTGTAGGCTTTTCTCGTCCATTCACGGCCTCCATCAGAAATTCACTGTTGCTCTAAGTAATTTTTCGGAAGATCAGGAATTATATTTAGTCTTCAAAGGTCCCAAAAAGGTCGAGATTAAGCGCATTCTAGGAGAGTTTAAGCATTTCTAAAAGAAAACGATACCTTACCATTGGAAAAAGTTATTATGGTTTTAATCATTTATGCTTATGGTGTGTCGGTTTGAGACACTCTGTCCAAGGCTTGAACAATAATGGCAAAACCTACGAGACATAGGTCTGTGGCCAAAAGTCAGAGTTCTTTGGTTGCAAAAGGAACGATTTCTCCTTCTTTCACGGTTAAGGTTACTACTGGTCTGACAAATTCTTTTTTATTATTGAGAACAAGGGTGTTCAAGGCGCCTGGTATTCCCTTGTTTTGTTGAATGACTTTTGCAAAGTCCAAGCGATTCTCAACGCCTTGAGATAAAACCGACCGAGCCACCAACCCGGAATCATAACCCAGTAATGCAAAAGTCGAAGGGGCCTTATTAAAGGTTTCGGCGTAAGCTTGATAAAAACGGGAATTCAAAAAGGTCTCATCTTTTCCATAAAATCCATCGGTGAAGATAGACTTGGCCACAAAGTTTTGACCGCGGCGAAGAAACTCATCGGTATTCCAAATATTGGTACCGATCAAATAAACCTTGGTCACATCATTGTAGGCCAGCATGGGTGCAATCTGACCGATAGCTTTCGGGCCATCAGGGATAAAAATGGCATCAAAGTCGACAATAGGAGGAAGTAATCCAACCGGTGGTTTTTTTCTTCGCCTTGAACCCTTGGGCTGTTTTTCGTACCACTCTTTTAAACGTTTCGAGTATTCTTTCTGTCGATCAGCGATATAAAAAGTGCCCACGAGTTTTTGAATGTGTTCATTAAAATCAGTTTCACCGGGAAGGTACGACTGAGCACCCGTCACCTTGCCACCCTTTTCTTGTACCTTTTTCCAGAACACATTACTGATTTTTACGCCATAAGCATCATTAGGATAGAGGATGGCAAATCTTTTAAATTCCATCTTGTCCATGGCCGTTTCAATCAATTGATCGAGCTGAGACTCGATGGTCAAAGCGTTACGAAAGATAAAGGGACCAATGTCCGTGAGGCCTTCTTTTTGTGAGAGGGCTAGAAAAGGCACGCCAATTTCTTGAGATTGAATTGACGCCGAGTAAGCCGTTTTCGCAAGCAGCCCACCGATGATGGCTATCGCATGATCCTCTTCAACAAGACGTTTCACAGCCTTTCGGGCCTGCTCGGCTTTTCCTCGACTATCAATAACGGCCAATCGGACGTTCTCTGAGTTCTGTCCTCCCTTAATTCCAAGGGCGAGTTGCAGGCCCCAAAGAGCTTGATAACCGATGCTGGAATAGCGTCCACTAAGAGGCAAGATGACACCAATAGTTCGTTGGTTGACTTGGCCACGAGCCGACAGCTGCTCAATCAGTTGCTGGGCCTGAGTGCTCACATAACTTTTTGGCCGCATCGCTATCACGCTTTCAAAATAAGAGCGGGCTTCAGAGTACTTACCTTCACCCATCAAATAGACTCCGTACCGATACATGGCGTCGACTTTTAAGTCAGACTCGCGACTGTCATTAGCAAAGTCTTTTAAGTCAGGGCCAGTCAGTCGAGAATCGAGGAAGGCCTTGGCTTTGCGAGCAAAGCTTTCTCTTTTGGAAACGTTAGGATGCTGTTCGGAAAGTTTTACCAGTGTTTCAAAGGCTTCCAGTTGGGAGCCGGTTCGCATCAGACAGGTGAAGCGAACCTCTAATAAGTCGGCCTTTTGTTCGCGATCCAAGCGCGCATTGAGGGAGCGTTCGACCAGCTCAAGAGCTTTTTTATAATCGCCAATTTTGTATGTTAAGATTTTCGCAGCGGCAACTCTTGCGGGAGCTTCGCGACTTGAGAAGTACTGTGAATCATAAAGAGCCTGGTAAGCACTTAACGACTTGTCCCAGTTTTCCATGCGAGAATAAGTTTTAGCCAGTAAAAATAGAGCGTCGTCGCCGGTTTCGGTATTTCTGTGAAATTTTAAAATTCCGTTGAGGGTTTTTACAGCTTGGGCGAACTGTTTGTTTTTGTATTCTTGATTGGCCTTTGCCAACTGGAGCTTGACCGGCTCAGGAGCCTGGTTCAACTTTTCTTTTCGTCCAAATGTCGAACAAGAAATGAAAATAAATAATGTTGAAAGCAGAAGAAGAGATTTCATTATTTGCTCCCTTTAAGTTCCTTTAAATAGGTCTGGTATTGTTGCATCATTTCGCCTTCAGGCCAAGTTCGCAGGCTTTTTTCCATAGAATTTCGTTCGTGGGTCGAGAGACGCTTGGGGTGCTCGATAAAACAATGGACAAGGAGATCCCCTTTATAATGACCTTTCGGGTCAGGCAGGCCAAAGCCACGCAGTGTGTGTTGTAGGTCTTCAAACTCACAGACCTTCAACTTAAGCTTTCGGATACCATTGAGGGTTGGAACTTCGATTTGAGAGCCTAGCGCAGCATCGATATATCGGATCGGTACGTTAACCCGGATGTTGAGTTCGTTGCGCAAAAAGATGGGGTGATTTTGAATGTGGATGATTACAAAAAGGTCGCCGATGGCTTCGGCTGTTACATCCCCGTAGCCGCTCAGTTTCAAGCGTTGGAAATGAAAGGCTCCTTTAGGGACGCGCACTTTCAACTGAACGGTTTCTTTTTCTTTTTTGTTGTTTCTTATGTACCGAATGGTTCGGTCAACACCATTAACCACGTCTTCAAGAGTTATAAACAAATTGTAGCGAAGATTTTTGCCCTTTGTGGTTTTTCCGGTGGAGCTTGTTTGGGGCTGAGGCTCTGCCCGTGGCTGTGGGCGTGGTGATGGCTTATAATGAGAGTCATAGTTTTTCTTTAGTTCTGGAGTGGTCAGTGTTTCATAGGCCTCTTTGATTTCTGCAAAACGTTCGGAGGCCTCTGAGTTGTCGGGATTGTGGTCTGGGTGATACTTTAAGGCCAATTGTCTGTAGGCGGACTTGATTTCTTTCAAGCTCGCCCTCTGGTCGACATTTAAAATCTTGTAATAATCTTTTTTAGCCAAGGTGGCTTTATTTTATTCAGTTTTCTTACGACTTACAATCACTTGTCCGGGGCGAAGCAATTTATCGTGATAACGGTAAGGAGCTTTGAAAACCTTGGTGACGTGGCCTTCGGGATACTCATCAGAGGCTTCACTACTGAGGGCTTCTTGGGTGTTGGGATCAAAGGGCTTGCCCACACAATCGACTTCAACAATTCCGTGTTTTTCAAGATTGGTTTTTAAGGATTGGGCTGTCATTTCAACACCGTTAACGAAATCTTTGAAGTTTTCCTCGGTGACGTCGGCCTGAAGCGCTGATTTAAAGACATCCAAGGTGTCCAAAAGATCACGGGCAAGGCGTTCAGCTCCGTATTTTAATAATTGTGAGCGTTCTTTGAAGTTTTGACGTTTAATATTTTCCAGCTCAGCCCTTAGGTAGAGGTGGTCCTTTTCCAGTTGAGCGAATTTGTCCTCCAGACTTTGATCGTCTGTGGGTGCTGCTTCATTTTCTGGCGTCGCACCCACATTTTCCGTCTCTGGATCGTCTATTGTTTCTTTGTGAGCTTTACCAATGTCATCGGCTTTATTTTTTTTATCATCCGTCATAAATCACCTGTGAATATGTCAAAATATGGGGCTTGTTTGCACCTTGTCAATGTCATCAGAGGAAATAAGGAGTTCTTCAAAGACCCTGTTGCTGAGCAAAAAGCCTTGGTCAGTAAGATGCAATTCTGTAGGGCTTTTGGAGGCCACCCAGCCGCGGTCTTGGCTATCGGCTAATTTTTTTAATACCAAATCCGGCGCCCAGTCTCCGAATTTTTGACGCACTGATTGCAAATCCAGCCCCCGAGCCAGCCTCAGGTGGGTGTGGCAAAAGTCGGTCAAAGATTCATGGAGCAAAAGACTTTCTCGTTGTTCTTTTGGCAGGGTTGTAATGTCGCTTGCGACCTGCAAGCTTTCCATTTGCTCCATATAGACGCTGTAACTCCGCGGGTTCCAGAAGCGGTAACCGAATTGGGGTTGCCTGCGGTAAGAATGGGCACTTAAGCCAACACCCCAATAGTTTTGGTCTGTCCAATAGAGGTTGTTATGGGTGGATTCAAAACCTGGTTGAGAAAAGTTCGAAAGCTCGTACCGCTGGAGGTCACTTTCAGCCAGTTTTTGGATGACCATCTCAAACATCTCCACTTGCTCATCTTCTGAACCACGACCTTGATTCATTGGATGCTTGGGCGGAAGGGTCAGGCAGTAGGCACTGACATGGGGAGGTTGAAACCCAGTGATCTCATCAAGATCTTTTGCAAGTTGCGAGAGTCCCTGCTTCGGAAGGGAAAACAGAAGGTCTAAACTAAAATTGTTGAAATGCTGTTTCACCAATTGGATGGTTGAGCGTGTTTGCTCTGCCGTGTGTTCTCGGTTGCAGGCTTTAAGATAAGGATCATGGAAGCTTTGGCAGCCAATACTCACTCTATTAAAGCCGACATCTCTTAAGCCTCTGCATTTTTCTGGGTCTAAAGTCGCTGGATTCACCTCAATGGTAATTTCCGTTTTGGCATCCACTGTAAAACCGACTTTTTTGTAGGTATCAATGATCCGCCCCAGTTGCATGGGACTGAGTAAGCTGGGGGTCCCACCGCCAAAGTAAATCGTGTCCAGATGAGTTTCTTGATAGAAAGATCGACGCATTTCAATCTCTTTACAGACAGCTTCGACATACTCATCATTGGGAGAGATTTGATCCTTCGCATAGGTGGCGAAGTCGCAATAATGACAGCGTTGGATGCAAAATGGAATATGAACGTAGGCGCCAAAAAGATTCATATTGGCAGGGAGTACCATAGCCTTGTTCCAAGGGTCTATTAAATTCCCATATAATTGCCATAACCATCCCTTATACTACTGAAATTATTGAGTTATTTTGAGACAGCTGGCTGGACAAAACGCCAAAAACTGAGCCGATTTGACCACAAAGACTTTAGCCTCGGTTATAATAAAGTCGAGGCAACGACTGCAGCGAGGACCTTATATATGTCGACACAACTGATAATTGATTCTGATGCTTATTTCCAATCGGTCGTAGATGAGGCTTTTAAAGAAAGGCGTCTTGAAACACGGCCCCAAATAAAAACGTATATTGTAGAAGTTCTTAAACACTATCTCAGCGTCGAGAACCTCTACGACGTTGAGGACACAACCGGGCGGAAAACTCGTAAAACTATGGCTGAAATGTATTTAAGTGCCAATCAGCTGGGCGGAAGAGTGCGCACCGAAAAACTCAAGAAAGTAGGAGACACATCGCTTTATATCTCGGGATTTTTTTCAGACTCCTTCCAAAGAAAAATTATTGATGTTGATTACTATGTGGATATGGGAAAAATGGCGTTTGGCTCTTTAGCCCACGATGTGAACGAGGACACATTTGCCAAGCTGTTTAAGGATTTGTCGGAACAATTTCTAAACCTTGTCGATGTGCTTGCCGTCATCAGTCAAAAAGCAAAAATGACAGATGAAGAAAACATTCTAAGGATGATGGATGTCTATTCACGGACCGGTTCGAACCTTCTTGGCGAGACCTTAGCCGAGAAGGGATATTTCAATGCCTCAACCAAAAAACAAACCAAACAATAGAACCTAGAGAAGGCTTGTAGGGGCCAGCCACTGGCCCTTTATAAAACCTGGGAAGGTTTTCAATATGGATACCTTTTATTGTAATTTATGTCCTCTAAGGATATCTTAGAACAATGTTTAATATCGGGTTTACAGAGTTTTTGGTCATAGGAGTTGTTGCTCTTATTGTGATTGGTCCGAAGCAATTGCCGGAAGTGGCCCGAGTTGTGGGACGCTTGTTGGGCGAGTTAAAAAGAGCCACCCAAGATTTAAGTGGTGGTTTGCTCGAGGTGACCAACGAGGTCAAGTCATCCATCCATGAGACCAAAGAAGGAATAATGAAAGAGGGGCGCAAGGTTGTAGACTCCGTCACTCAAATCGATGACACCCATCACGATCACGATCACGATCACGATCCTCATCTCGTTGAAGACTCCGAGCCGGACCCGGTGTCTTCAGACTTAAAGA
>CAZPOV010000020.1:0-64002 GCA_964588335.1 uncultured Pseudobdellovibrionaceae bacterium
CCAAGATTGGCAAACTCGAGGTCATTCTGCTCTTGCAACCAACGCAAAGAGGTTGACGTCCCGGTTTGCCAATTCTTACTAACCCCTAAGCTCCATTGAGTCTGTTGAGCTCGTAGAGGTTGGAACGGATTGGTTTTCACCGATTGGTCGTCTGAATACCCCACCGAACCGGTGAGAATCGTGTCCGTCAAGCTGTCCACTTGCAGCTCTTCAATCTCAGAACTGGCGTAATCATATTTCAAGACGCGATAGGCTTGGGCTTTTTCAACAGCGGTTTTAATAACAAAGGGTAAGGTCAGAGTTTGCCCTGGAATTTGATTCAGATAAGCCTGGGCGTCGGGTGGTAGAGCTCCGAAGCTCGGGTGCGCAAACAAAACAACGATGAGATAACAAAGCTTTTTCATGGGCCATGCGAGCGTACTGCAAGCTCTTTTCTGAAGTCAACGTCAGGACTCCATTCATTTTTATGTCAATTTATGGATAGACAAAAAATAAAATAACAAGAATACTCGGTGCATGTCTTATATCGCCGCCATTGATATCGGCTCCAATGCTATTCGCCTGGCCATTGCACATAAACGTCGAGGAAAAGTTCATATTTCCTATAAGTCGCGCGAGCCCGTTCGCCTGGGGAGTTCCGTGTTCGCCACCGGGCGAATTGATGAGCCCATTCTTAAGGATCTAAAAGGTGCTCTGGTTCAATTCCGTAACCAGTTGGAAAACCATAATGTGCTTAAATATCGTGCAATCGCCACCAGCGCCATGCGCGAGGCTGGCAACAGCGATGAAGTGGTTGAGGTGCTCAACCAAGAAACCGGTATCAAAATTGAAGTGATCTCCGGCGAAGAAGAGGCCCGCTTGGTATCAACCGCCATTTCACAAAAGGTGGACTTGTCTGAAGGCAATCATTTATTGATCGATATTGGCGGCGGCAGCATTGAATTGGTCGCACTTGTTGATGGCAAAACAGTCAAAAAGGAAAGTTTTGTATTGGGTATGGTGCGAGTCCTTGAATTGCAAAAAAAGCGCAAGGAAAAATTGCTGAAATGGTTCCCTCAGTATGTCAGTGATCAGGTGGCTGAGTTTTTTAAAGACCTACCGCCTCTGCACACCGCAGTTGGAACCGGCGGCAACATGGACCGCTTTATTAAGCTCAAACCCCATGTCAGCAAAGATTCGGGAATGGATTTAAGTCACAAACAAATGGGCTTGGTCTACGACCTTCTAGCCGCCGTCAGTTATGAAGAGAGAATAAAAAAATTCTCTCTTAAGCCCGACCGCGCCGACGTTATCATTCCAGCGGCGATTGCGACTTTAGAATTCATGAACATTGGTCAGTGTGACAAAATTTTATTTCCGCAAGTGGGAATAAAAGATGGTGTTCTTCAAGAGCTTTTCTCTGGACTGGAAAACTGACAACGAGCTTGCGTCAATCGCATCAGTTGTTCCTGGGAGCTAAGGGCGTCGCCCTGTCCTTTTCGAAGCTGATAATCCCCCGTGCTGAGCTGATCCCAACCATTGACCGGATCATCGATACTGATTTGTAAAATTTCAAAAAGCTTTCGACATAAAGCCCGATCCTTCACAGGGGTCACCACTTCGACCCGACCATGCAGATTTCTTCGCATCCAATCGGCAGAGCCAATGTAAAACTGACCGTCCAAACAATCCTCTTTGCCATCTTGGAAAAAGAAAATACGTGAATGCTCTAAGAACCGCCCTAAAATAGAAATCACTTTGATATTGTCACTTAACCCCTTAACACCAGGGCGTAAACAACAAAATCCGCGCACTATAAGGTCAATTTTAACACCCGCCTGCGAGGCTTTATAGAGCTCGGAAATAATCTCACGATCTTCAAGTGAGTTAAACTTGGCGATGATTCGCGCCGGTTTGCCTTTGTTGGCATTTTTTATCTCTTTATCAATGGCCGCCAAAAAACGCGCCTTCATATTCATTGGCGCCACAAGCAAGCTTTTAAACTCTCGTTGGAACGAGCGACCGGTTAAAAAATGAAAAAGTTGAACCACATCTTGGGTGATTTCTTTGTCAGCGGTCAACAATCCGACATCGGTGTAAAGGCGGGCTGTTGAACTGTTGTAGTTACCGGTTCCGATATGGCTGTAGGCGGTGATTTCTTTGCCTTCTTTTCGTAAAACCAATGCCGTTTTACAGTGAGTCTTAAAGCCGATCACCCCATAAACCACATGGATGCCGGCTTTCTCCATCTGTTGGGCCCAAAAAATGTTGCGCTCTTCATCAAAACGGGCTTTCAACTCGACCAAGCACACCACTTGCTTTCCCATCTCAGCGGCGTGAATCAATGAGGAGATAATCGCACTTTTTTCGTTGGTGCGGTACAAAGTCATTTTGATGGCGAGGACATTTTCATCTTCCGAGGCACTACGGATAAAACGCTCCACCGAGCCTGAGAAACTCTCGTAGGGATGATGCACCAATTGGTCGTTCTGTTTTATCAAATCAAATATGGGTGTCTGAGTGTCCTGAAACGGAGCCACCACTCGTGGATCCCAAGGTTTATACTTTAAGTTCGGCAACGGCAGGTCCGTGATATCAAATAACGACGAGTAGTCCAAAAGCCCCGGGACCTCGTAGATATCACTGTCCGTAAGTTCGAGCTCTTCTTTCAACAACTCCACCATCCAAGGGTCGGTGTTGGTTCCTACCTCAAGCCGAACCGCTTCGGCAAAACGACGTTGGCGAATTTCTTCAGTGATCATATCCAACAGGTCTTCAGCTCCGTCCTCATCACGCTCCAAGTCGGCATTGCGGGTGATTCGAAAAGGCATGACCTTTAAAATATTCATATCAGGAAATAGGTCCTCGAGATTATGAGCCACCACCTGCAAGAGCGAAACGTAGGAAACCCCGTCGCCTTCATCACCCTCCACTTCCACCCAAGGTGGGAAGATTTTGGGAATTTTCACTCTCCCGAACATGATTTCGCCGCCGGTTTTATTTTCAAGCTTGATGGCTAATGAGAGTGACAAGTTTGAAATAAACGGAAATGGCAAGGCGTTGTCCACCACCAGCGGAGTTAAAACCGGAAAAATGTTAGAAATATAGAATTCCCGCAAAGTGGCTTGTTGCTTTTTATTCAGATCCTTCCACTTTTTTAAATGGATATTGTGCTTGGCAAGCTCCGGAATAATATTTTTTTTGTAAAGTTGAGCCACCGCCTTTGATTCGGCATCCATGAACTCTCTAATTTTCAGCAACTGCTCGTGGGCGGTAAGACCATCATGGGACCGTTTCGCCAACCCGTAGTCGACTTGACGTTTTAGACCGCCCACCCGTTTCATGACAAATTCATCAAGATTGGAGCTATAGATTCCTAAAAAACGAAGGCGTTCAAGAAGGGGTGTGTCTGGGTTTTCGGCTTGGTAAAGAACTCGCTTGTTAAACTCGAGCCACTGAACCTCGCGATTCAGAAAGAGTTCATAGTCCTTGGGCTTGGGAGAAGACTGAGATTTACTGCGTTTCTTTTTTGCCAACTAGCTGTCTCCATCGTTGCCGATACTCTCGACGGGACATCCCTCCATGGCTTCCACACAAAGTTCTTCTTCTTCGGGGCTTTCTGGTTGCTTGATCACAAAGGCGTGGCCGTCATCTTCATCAAGAGCAAAATGATCCGGCGCTGTAAGGTTGCAGGCCGCACAGTCGATACAGGAACGGTCCACATAATAGCGCCCGCCTATATTGTCTTCATATTTGTCGTTGATGTCGGCCATAAGCTCCTATGCTCTTTCAACCAGCCACTGCTGGGCTTGCTCACGAATAGACTGATAAACACCCGCAAAGACCACCATCCAAGCCATGGTGCTAATCAAAGTCGGCCAATAAAACAAAAGGCCTCCAACGTAGCAAGTTGTCAGGCCTGTTAAATTAAAAGGCTGGCATTGCGGGGCCTGAAAAAACCAAACGCCAAAGTTTGAAATAACAAAGAAAAGGGTGGCTGATACAGCACCCGTGCCGACAAAACCGGCGACATTCAAAAAACCTTTTTTCAGCTGGGGGTATCTCTTGGTCAGAGGCACGAAAGCCATGCCGGCCAACGAGCACCCCAATAAGGCTGCGTAATTAAAAAGCATACCCTCGTAGAATCCTAAGAAAAAATCCGTTGCCAACCAAGCCAATGCCGGCAAAGCGAAGCCAAGAGGATTTTTACGAGCTAAGAAGCCTGCAAAGGCACAAATCGCCAGAGCCGGCCCCCAGTTGGCCGAATGAGGCATCAAACGACTGAAAAACAAGGCCACGGCCAGCACCAATAAACTTAATAATAAAGGTTTCGTTTTCATAAGAAATCTCCCAAAAACCACAATTAACACAGCCGTTGAAACCCCACAAGTAAAGGGCGGGGATATTAGGAACTTATGTTGCTGAATGCTTCGCATCAAGACCCAACATATCAGGTGAAAGGGACTATGATCTTGGAAACAGGAACCTAGGGCTGACTCAATGATCAATTGGCTGGTATTTTCCACATTTGTACTCTCAATGGCGATGACAATCCTCGGGTTGCTGGTGGATTTGACTTATCAAGTTCGAGTGGCACCACAAATAGAATCGCTGCACCAGCAGCAAAGAAAAATTCTGCCCGACTACCTGGCAGACAGTAAGAAATATCACCAACATGCGGTTTTTCGCCCCAAGCTTTCTTCACGGCAGGACTTTTCCCAACTTTTAGAAAAAATTCAACGGGGTGATTTGCAGAAGCCTCTGATTGATGAAAAAGTGAAAAAATCCATTTATTCAATGGGACCCAATTGGCTTGATCAAAAACACAAAATCCCGAAATTGGAGCCCGTGGAGTTGCTGTTTTCAGAGATTGAAGACTATGACCACTGGACGCTCCCTTTCGATCCTGACAACAATGTCGCCAGTGACTTGATCGTCGCCGACCAAATCTTTTTGGCCTGGACTTTTCACTTCCAACCGATTGCCCTCAGGCAAGCCTTAGAAAAATCAAGACACTTAAGTCGGATCCTTTTAAGCACTCAAGATTTAAATTTTCAAAGAGCAGGCCTATCTCTTCTTGAAAAAGAGAATGAACTTTTGGCATTCTTAAAATCCCGCTATCGCAATTACCAAATTTTGTGGACGCCGGTGAGCCAGCAAGAGCTCAAAGCTTTCCGTTACCATTTGCGACAGACGGCGCGCTTCCTGAGCCCGTTAACAGAACCCAAACTTTTTCAAAAGGTTTTCTTTTCCAAACGAGTCCCCATAGCATTCTGTTCCATAGCCAAAGAAAAAATGCAGATGCTGCTATGGTCGCAAAAATTTTTACAACCTCGTTTTCCCTTGGAACCTAACTTTTCAGAAACCATCGAAAACATTGTTAAGCTAGAGGACAAAGTGAAGACCGAGTGTCAAAATTGGAAATCTCCTCCTTCGCCTCAGGTGACGTGGTTTCAACATATTCCCTATTATCGTCGAATCTATGGCACAAAAATGATGTTCCATGCGGAAAAAAAACGAAAGATATTATGAAAAAGAAGTTCTTACATATTTGCTTATCGGAAAGTTGGGGCGGCCTGGAGATGGCGGTCAGTAAATGGAATGAAATTTTACGGGAACACGGCCATTACAATATGAATATTTGCACCCCCGACTCGCCCCTGTCGGAGGATTTGAAAATGAAAGCCCTACCGGTCAACGAATGGGTGAGCGCGCATTATTTTTCACCGGACTTCACTTGGAAACTTCGCAAATTGGTGCAGGAAAAACAGTTTGATTACGTGATGCTACAGAATCTTCGCGACCTGTGGATCGTTTCGCCAGCTCTTTACAAGACACCGAACACCCAACTGATTGGCTTTGCGCAAATGCTTTTGGGGGTTAAGAAAAAAGACTTATTGCATCGTTTGGTGTACAGCCGACTCGATCACCTGCTCACCTTGACGGACTGGCAGGTTGAAGCCCTGAAACCCTACCTTCCGGTGCCGGCCAACAAGTATGATACGATTCCCAATTTTGTCGACACACGGCATTTTCACCCGGCTCATCGCAGCGATAGCTTTCGCTACCAACAAGGCTTTAAATCCGAAGATTTTGTGATCGGAGTGATTGGTCGCATCGATGAACAGAAAGGACAATTGGAGCTAGTAAAAGCCTTTCATAAAATTGCTGACAAATACCCATCGGCGCATTTGATGATTGTTGGGGAACCGACTCGGGGCGAGCCCCAGCAAGAGCAGTACTTTCAATTTATTAAAAGTCAAATTGCCAAGGTCAACCGAGAGAGTCGAATTCACTTTCGAGGATTCCAAAAAGACACCCGTAAACTGTTCGCCAATTTTGATCTGTTCGTTCTTCCCTCGCATCAAGAAACATTTGGATTTGTGGTTGTTGAGGCGATGGCCAGCGGAACTCCGGTCTTAGGAACCAATGCCGGAGGCGTTCCAGAGATTTTACAGCAGGGTGAATGTGGCTTTTTATGTGAGCCTAAAAACTCCGCCGATCTTGCTGAAAAACTGGATTACATTTTGTCTCATACCGAAGAACGGCAAGCCACTCGTGATAAAGGCATGGCAAGAGCCCGGGCCTTCTACGATAGGCAAGCGGTTTATGGACGCTTTATGAAAGTTCTTGAGTCTTCGAAATAAAATCCAAACCTTTTAATTGAGCGCGCCCAAGACTGTGATTAGAAACCGGCAAGGTACTAACCATCGACGAAAGAGTTTGAATAAACGTCATCGATAATTTGCTGAGATCGATCACATGCCCCTGATCGAGCAGAGGAATCACCGGCTGCTGTAATCTCTGATAGGGCGAAAACGGAATAATTCCATCATTCGGTCCCCAGGCTCGCAACTTTTCGCGATCTCTCCACTCGTTATTACTCATTGAACTTTTCAAACCTAAAAAATGAACGGTTTTTATTTTATGACTCAACAATTGATTTTTAAAGTGATTCTGCTCACACGAAAAAGTTCGCTGCGAGGGCGTGGTATTGAAAAACATGCGAACTTTGTTTGAACAGTCAAAACGTGGCGATCCAAAAATCAATCCCGATAAATTCATCCATCCTTTTATCGAAGCCAGATCGGAGGCCTCACTTTTATCAAGCATCACCCGCACAAAAGCCGATCCAAAAGAGAAAGACACAAGCAAGACTTTACGTTTTTGTTTGTTTTTTTCGAGGATCAGTTGATGCAGTCTTTTGGCTCCATGGATCACTCGATCGGTATTGAGTTGAGCCTGACTGACATGAGAAAATCCTGCACTGGTCGCCAACCCCATGGATTGCCGCTTCATTTGTTGAATCACCGGTTGGGTCAATGAACCGCGCGGAGGAAGAACCAACAGAACGTCGAAATCACGATTCAAGCGATTGCTATTTTCTTTGTGTAATTCGATTTCTCGGCGAAAACGCTTGTAGCGATTCTGGTTGCTGAAGTAAATTTGCGCATAGACCATGGCGCCAGCAAGACCAATCCGGTTTTTCACTCGCACAAAATCTTGGTCGGGATCAATATCGTATGCCCGGCGAGCCTGATAATAGGCATCGGTCGATTCTAAATCTCGATTTTTGAAAAATGATCCCAACATATAAAACCCCCGGAACAATTAGGTTCCAGGGGTATCATAGCTTTTTTTTTTGAAATTATCTGCACTGTCGTCGAGCAACCTCGACCTTGGTCTTAAGAGGACTTCTCTTTCTTCTGCTCTTGATCACGTTTGTAAATTTGCGCTTTCAGATCGTTCTCACAAATCTCAACTTTTTCGCGGTACTCATCTTCACGCTTTTGCAAGGTTTTCTTATATCCTTTGAAGCGATCGATGCGGTCTTTCAAATATTCTTGAGAGACGCCAACCAACTTATCTTTACTGTAGCCAACGTCAAATTCATCTTCTTTGTCGGTGATACGATCAATTGGCTCAGTCCACTTCAATTTTCCATTGCCTCCGTTGCGAGGGTTTACGAGCTCGGCACGACACTTCTTAAGGACGCCGTAAAGTCCTTGCGAACCATATTTACGGTTGCCGTAAACTCGATCCTCAAGACTGTAAACATTGATGTGCAAACGTCGAAGCTCTTCAGCCATATCGACTTTCTTTTGGTAGACCATGTCGCCATCTTTTACACCAATACTTTCTTCGTTATTGAGTGACTTTTCCTTTTCCATGGAGGTGTCAATTTCTTTGGCCTTATGAGGATTGGAAGCGCAATAACATAGGACCAGGGGTAACAATAAAAGACTTAGCATTCTCATAGGAAACTCCTTTTTTGAGCTCTTGCATTGTTTATTTACCCATGATTATAGCCTGGGAACAAGTGGCGTGGTTGTGCAGGCGAGTCAATGGTCCAAACCCTAGACCGAGTGGCTGAGACACCATGGTGTTAGCCAGCTGTGCAAAAAAAAGGCGTTATTCTCAAACTGATACGCCTTATTGAGCTCCCGGCTGGCAAAGTCTTTGCATGTATAGAAAGGTAATGATGCCGGAGGGGGTATTAAAATGAAAACAACTAAGATTTTCCTAATCATTGTTTTGGCTTACTTCACGTCCATGACGGCCAACGCTCGTGACGTTGACGAATCTCAACTGTTGTTGCGTGAAGCTATGATGAATTCTAATGCTGATTACAATAAGCACAAGAAGAAAATGAACCACGAGGAATTTGACCGAGCCGATGAGTGGGGCGAACGCGATACCCAAGCCATCGTTATCGATGCCGCTGGCGCCAACATCGATGGCTTCACTGAGCTGAAAAAAGAAGTTGGTCAAGATCGCGAAGTTTCATCTCACTACGACGATGAATATGACGAAAAAATGCAAGACTGACACTTTAAAGCCACAGGCAATACCAGTTTGATACAAAGCTTGTGAGCCTGCTTTAAATTAGAGAAAATAGGAGAATGGTCACTCGAAACCTTCTCCTTTTCTTTTTTAGCCTGCTCTTGGTCAGTCCCGCCCAAGGATATGACTTCAACAAATCAATCCGTGAAAAGCAGCGTGCCAAAGATGCCAAACGCTGGAGCTTGAGCGAGTGGCTCGCCCAGAAGAGTCGCAACCAGCAAATGGACGCTTGGCTCGGTTACAACCTTCCCAGTCCCTACGAATTTTATCTCAGCGTCGACACCTCAACAGTCGAGCAAGAGGTTACTGTCAACGATCTCAGTTCGTCTCAATCTTTTCGAAATTACCGTGGAGCTTTAGCCGCGTATGTTACCATGGTCGGACTTTACGGAGAATATGAGACCTCGGATGAAGAACTGGAACAGTGGAAGGCTTTATTTCTGTTTCGTATTTGGGGCACCTCCGATCAATCGACAAATTTGACATTGCACTATGGCCTGATGAATCAAGATTTCAATGACGACCCCACCCAATTTCAAGTCGGCGGCGGCCGCATGAGCCTTTATCTTATCAAAGCCTTTGGCCTCACAGGGTCCTACGATTACATTTTTAAAGCTGAATCCGAAGCGGGTATCGAACAGAACGGATCTCGCTATGAAGCCGGAGCATTTATTGAATATGGGGCTTTCAGAATCTATGGATCATGGTATGAAGAGACCATGGAATTGCTTAACAATTCTGTAGAAAGTGAACGCGTTCGCAAAGGAATTTTATTTGGCGGTCGCTTGTATTTTTAATTGATGTCAGCCACGAGGTTGTTTCGCCATGAAATTATTAAGCCGCGAAGACGTTCAGAAAATGGATCAAAAAGTCATCGCATTAGGACAACCGCAGGCGGCCCTGATCGAAACCGTCGGTGCCAAGTTAAGCCAATGGCTGCATCCCAAAATTTCACAGGACAGCCGCGTTTTAGTGCTTATGGGCCCTGGGCACAATGGTGATGACGCGGCCGTGGTGCACCGTCGCCTAAAGAATCACGTTCGACAATTGGATGGCCTGGTCATTGGCTCCACCCAATCGTCTTTTTTGCACTCTGAAGAAAAGCTTTATAATCTTGATAATTACCAGGCATTAGATTTCAGCCAATTCAATTGGATTATCGACGGCCTGTTTGGGACCGGACTGTCCCGCCCACTGGATCTTCCGATTCAAAACCTGCTCCAGAGAATCAATGACTGTGACGCCACCCGTGTCGCCATCGACCTTCCCAGTGGACTGGACGCCAATACAGGATCAGTTTATGGCGCTGCTTTTCAAGCCGACCATACGCTAACGATCGCTAGCCCCAAACGTGGCCTCTACTTACTCCCCGGCCGCAACTGCGCCGGTGAAATTCATGTTATCGAAGTCACTGCTCTAAATCAGGCGTTGGAGTCGGAGGAAACAACAACCCATGCCCTCCCCCATTTTGACTTTATAAGATTGCAACCGAAACCAGAGCAACACAAATACAGTCGTGGCAAACTGACCGTTGCGATGTCGCCAGACTTCCCCGGCGCCAGCTTGATGGTGGCTTTGGCTGCCCAAAAATCGGGGGCTGGCTATGTTCAGGTGCTTTGCCCTAGGGCCATGCTGGAAAGTCTGCAAATGAACCAGCCTTATTTGGTGTTTAGTGGCTATGACAATGTCGACCATCTTTGTCAAATGTTGGCTGAAGACGACAGCCAAGCCGTGGTCATCGGCGCCGGCTGGAAAGACATCCCCAATGATTTTGCATGGACCTCGAAAAATTCACGGAGCTGGGTCTTTGACGGTGGTTTTTTAACTCCAGAGCTCCTTAAAAAAACCCGAAACTTCGCTTCGCAGTGCGTGTTAACGCCGCATACGGGGGAGCTCAAACGTTTGCTTAACGACGAACCTACGGGCAAGTGGCAACAGATGGAAAAGTTGTTAGAAAAATGGCCAGGTGTATTACTTGCCAAAGGTTATGATACCATTATCGCAGAGGGCAAAAGCCGACGCTGGATCACAACCTGGAATTCTAGCTCTCTAGCCACCGCCGGTAGCGGCGACATTCTGGCTGGGATTCTTGGGGCCTTTTTAGCCCAAGACTTTGCGCCCCAGCAGGCAGCATGCCTCGCGGTTGACGCTCACCGACGATTAGCATCCCACCACCCTGTCTGCATTTCGCCGCAAACTCTTATTAACAGAATTGAAGGTGTTCTGAACGGACACCAACCACCGGTGATCAACGAAACAACGTAGACAGCCTCGGCCCCCTGTGAGACCATGACGTCAATAACAACATCATGACAAGGAGATGTGGGATGGCGGTCTGGCATCAGCACTACCCCAAGGGGATTGAAGCAAAAATTGACGTTGAAAATTACGATTCGATTGTCGATCTGATTGCAACCAACGTTGACAAGTACACCGACAAAGTCGCCTTCAGTAATATGGGCGTTTCGATGACCTACCGTGAAGTCGATCGGCTATCGAATGATTTTGCCAATTACCTCACCCATAAATGCGGCCTGAAAAAAGGTGACCGCATTGCTTTGCAAATGCCCAATGTCCTGCAATTTCCAGTGGCTCTGTTTGGAGCGATAAAAGCTGGGATTATTGTCGTCAACACCAACCCTCTTTATACAGAGCGGGAGATGAAACACCAGTTCAAGGACTCTGGAGCGAAAGCCATTGTCATACTGGCTAACTTTGCTCGGCATTTGGAAAATATCATTGATGAAACAGACATTGAGCATGTCATCATCACAGAAATCGGCGACCTGTTCCCCAGTGTGAAACGTTTTATTGTCAACAATGCCGTCAAATACATTAAAAAAATGGTCCCTTCCTACAACTTACCGAAGGCCAAATCGTTTTTGACATGTATCGAAGAAGGCAAGCAATATGATTACAAGGCCGCACCCTCTAAGCGTGAAGACATTGCGTTTTTACAATACACGGGTGGAACCACGGGCGTCGCCAAAGGGGCTATGCTGACCCATGGCAATATCATCGCTAATATGAATCAAATTTTTGCATGGATGTCGCCAAAATTTGTCGAGGGAAAAGAGATTATCATAACGCCCTTGCCTCTTTATCATATCTTTTCGTTGACAGTGAACTGCTTGGCATTGATGTGTTACGGCGGACACAATGTCTTGATCACCAACCCAAGAGACATCCCTGACTTTATCAAAACTCTTAAAAAATACCCCTTCACCGTCCTGACCGGCGTCAACACTTTGTTTAACGCTCTGTTAGCCAACAAAGACATCCAGTCGGTTGATTTTTCGCACACCAAACTGAGTGTTGCGGGAGCAATGGCTTTACAAGACAGTGTCGCCAAAAGATGGTTTGAAATCACTGGTACGAAAGTGATCGAGGGCTATGGACTGACTGAGGCCAGTCCTGTTTTGTGCTGCAATCCTGTCGATGATTCGGAACAACGCGGCACCATAGGCTTGCCTGTTCCCAACACAGAAATCAAGCTGGTCGACGAAGACGGCAACGAAGTTCCCGAAGGCGAACCCGGAGAGCTTTGCGCCCGAGGTCCGCAAGTCATGAAAGGTTATTGGGAGCGGCCTGAAGAAACCGCATCAACGTTACGGGATGGTTGGCTGCACACCGGCGATATGGCGCAAATGTTGCCCGATGGGTTTTTCAAAATTGTCGATCGCAAGAAAGATATGATCTTAGTGTCTGGCTTTAATGTCTACCCCAATGAAATTGAAGATGTTGTGGCCGCCCATCCCGCCGTCCACGAAGTGGCCGCAGTTGGAGTGCCTGATGAAAAGTCAGGCGAAGCCGTAAAAATTTATGTCGTTAAAAAGGCAGAAGTCAGTGGCGAAGAGCTGCGGAACTTTGCAAAGAAAAACCTGACGGCCTATAAGGTGCCGCGATTCGTTGAGTTTCGCGACGAATTGCCAAAAACAAACGTCGGAAAAATTTTACGACGAGAACTTCGCGATTGATCCGGATGGAGGAGTCTGATTCAGACTTCTCTTCCATCGCCAGAGAAATAAAAAGCTCGACAACCCGGAACCGCAAAAAATCATGGTGATAATGACGATTTGGTAGCGAACAGCGACCAACGGATCAACTCCCGACAGTATTTGACCTGTCATCAATCCCGGTAGCGACACCAATCCCACCGCCATCAGCATATTTATATGAGGGATGAAAGCGGCCGTTAAGGCCTTTCTCATAGCGTCTTCCGGTTGACATAACTCTAATTCGGCGGCGAATCGCTCGGCCGCCAGACTCATAGTATTCATGGAGTTGGCGTAAACCATTCCGGCCAAGGGAATAAGGATTCGCACCTCGTGCCAGTCACCGCCGGGTAAAACAAACAGCACATTCCAAAACAACGCTGGAGTGGCTCCTAAAAACTGTGCGATCATGGCTTTTGCATAAAGTGAGCGACGCTTTGATTTGACCGATCGCAATGTGATCCAAGATGACAACCCCATCATCACCATTAACAACAGTAATACTGTTAACGAGCTGTCACGGGAGAACAGAAAGGTCAGAAAATATCCAACAGCAATCAGTTGTAAAATCATACGAAAGAGGGCCACTCCCAACTCGCGCCAATTCATTTTCAATTTAAAGAAGAGCCCTATAACCAAGAAAACGGGCAACAGGGACAGCAGGAGCTGTTCAAACGGAATCTCGATGGCTTTCATAGGCATGACGTACCTGGAAAAACAAAGGTTGTCACCCGTTTGTCGCCACCACAACTATAAAATGCAAAACAAAACCAAAAAAAAATGCTCTTTTTTTCGCAAAAGAGCATTTTGTATTATTAAAATGAAAAATGTTTTAAGCAGCCTGGTCGTCCGATTTATTTAAAAGAAAACGGAAGAATTTGACTTCGCTAACATCCAATTCAGGGTCACAATCACCTTTGCAAATGCTCGACTTGTCGTAATTCAATTTGACTTGACCACCTTCGATAATAATTTCTTTACCGACATTCATCATCACGTCTTTTTCTTCGTCGCAATCTTCGCAGAAAAAAGGCACTTGCAGTGACAAAACCTCATGCTTTTCTGGCAAAAAGCCTTCCACCATATTCATCTGCATGACAAGAGCTTTTGGGCAATTAACAAATGTAAAATTGGTATTCGGATAATTACCAAACCACATAATCCAGGCACGAATGCCTACGGAATTGATGGCAGTAACATTTTGCAAGTCGATTGCGACATCACTTGCCATATCATTTACTTCAGGAAAACTGGCTTCTTCATCAATTTGGCCACAAAACTGGTAACAAGGTTTTCCCATCATCTCGGCTTGTTTAACTTCGAACGACATATTAAGACTCCTTAGCCTCTATTATAATCAAACTTTTATTCATTTCAACGCGGTCTTCGTGATGAGCCGTTCTTGGCATCCAAACCAAGACCAACGTGCCTTTACCTGGATCGACCGTGATGGCCATTCCCACGCCCAAAGTGTAGATCAAATAACTCCCAATACCAGCACCCATTCCTTCGTCTTTTTTGATGGCATTCTTAACCCCTTTATCAAAACAGCGCTGCATATTATTGAGCATCTGTTTGGGGTCGAGAGTACCGAAAAAATCGCGGCAATATATCACCACTGTTTCATCGTTGGCATCAATTCCAAATCGCATTGATTTCGAATGATCTGGTGCTGTTTTAGTGAAGTTGGTAAATAACTCGTCAGCTATTAGAAAGATATCATCGCGCACGCGTCGATACTTGCTAGATTTCAAAAACTGCTCCACTTGAGCTAAAAAATCCTTTTTGCTGGAGTGACCAAAAAACTTTTGCTGAAATCGCATACTAATATCTTCTGTGATTTCAATAAGACATTCACCGGGATTATTTAAAAATTTGTTAATATCATCTTTAATTTTTACGACACGAAACTCATCAAAGCCGTTCGTGACGACTTGGATGGGAGCGTTCGAAACAGCCATATTCACTGCATCTCCGGGACGAATATCGGACCCGACCACGATCTTGTCGCGCAACGGACCATGGGCGTCTTTCACGTAGTCTTTTAGATATACGACTTTTTTATCATTGCTCATCAGGCGGCCACCTTTTGCTTCTCAAATTCAACTACTACTAGCGTCACATCATCATCGAGAGGTGTCTCTTTTCTAAATTCATTCAATTCCCCAAATACGCTGTTCACTGTGGCATCAACATTTTGCACGTTGATCTGCCCTAACGACTTCAAAAAACGTCGCTCTCCCCAATTTTCTCCTTCAGGGCTTTTAACATCAACAATTCCATCTGTGTAAAACACAATTCTGTCACCCTCTTCGACATTCATCGTATAGTTTGAGTATTCGGAGTCTGGACTCTCACCCAACCGAGGATTGTTGATTTCCATCAAGGGATAGTAGTCCCGCCGCTTGGGTTTGCCCTCAACTTCATGACTCAAGAAAAAGGGCGGATCGTGTGAGGCGTTGGAATAAGTTAAAGTATTGTCATCTAAATCAAAACAAGCGAGGAAGAAAGTCATCATCATTTCTCCCTTTGAGGTGGAATAAATCGCTTTATTCAGCATCGACAAAGCAGTACCGGGAGTTATATCCGGAATCCCCTCAATCACCGAGGCCACGGCTCGCGCAGCGCTTGTTAAAAGGGCCGCCGGCACACCGTGCCCAGTGGCATCGCCAATCCATAGATAAACTTTATTGTCGACATGACTATAGTGCCACCAATCACCACCACATTCTGAAGCTGGGACAGAATCGCCATAGATGTTGAAGGGTCCTATCTTGGCATCGTTCTTGGGAAACAACGTATCCTGCACAGTTTGGGCAGTCTGTAACTCGGCTTCCATTCGGGCGTTCTCAGCTGTCTTATCCAGTAACCTTGAAACTTCTTCTGTCATTTTGTTAAAGCTTTTTGCTAAAACACCAATCTCATCACCTGATTTTTCTTCAACACGCACGCTGAAATCACCATCCATGACCTTACTCGTGGCCTCCGCCAACCCACGTAAGGCACTGGTGAGTGTATTGGAGGCGAAAACTCCAATAATAATCAGAAAACAAAGAATCAAAGCTGTAAAAACCACCGAGCGCTGCATGAGCTTGCGAACCGCACTCAATGCCTTTTCTTTATTAACCAAAGACACCACATAGAGATGGGCCTTACCAACTTTCGAATAGGATGTTAGGTAGGTCGTGTCACCAAAATTAGCTTCTTTGGTTCCTTCGTGAAATTTATTATTAAAAACATTGTTATCAAGATACTTGGGAAGGTTTTTGTGCTGCAGATCACCGGCCACAAATCCACGCAGAGAGTGGAACAACAATGACTGATCGCCATCTCCTTGACCAAAAAGTGCAAAAAAGTTTGCATTCTCGACCAGCAAAACACTGAGTCCTTTGAAATTGGCCGAATCGGCTTTGGCGATAAGATAAAAATGCATGGGGTGATCTTTGGAGACTCCCACTGTAAAACCGGTGTACCAGGCTTCCTGCATCAACGTATCCAATTTCGATTTTTCAACTGAGCTAAAGTTTAACCCTTTCGAGATACTAAATTCTTCATTGAACGATTTGCCATTCCAGGTGAAACTTTTGAAAGCCTTCAAATCCGCCTCTGAAGAGAAGTAAGTTCTACCATTGTTAGACATGTTTCTTGATGACGGATCGAAATTGGAATTGATGGCTTTTAAAGATTGGATATAACTATTAAGCTGTGAATCCACTGTCGAGGCCTTAGCCCGTGTCGATGACAATGTCGAATCGTATACATAAGCCAACTTGTCGTCTTCAAACAAGCTTGTCGCCATAACCACAATAAGACTGATCGCCAGTATTGGCAGCGTCGATAAGACGATGAGAATCTTATTTTTAATAGAAAGCGATTTCAAACTTAGTGTCATAGTGCTTTTTTCGGCATATCTCCCAAAAAACTAACTTCATGATTCGGATTTCTTTTAAGAAATGGTCGAAGGTCTAGGAAATATATAGACCAATACGCCGATTCTATAATTAAGGAGAAAAGGTTTGAAAAGGACTCAAAACTTGGAAACATCTGATAAGTGGATAGTGGGCCTCACGGCACTCTGTGCACTCTTGCTATTTTCATGGCTGATGTACGATATTGCCTTTTACAATCCCCTTCTCGAAGGCCAAACCCCGATTGGAAAAATCTACGAGGCACAAAATCGAGTCAAACGTAAATTTAATCGTAGTCTTATTTGGTATGCCGCTGAATCCAATGAGACAGTCTACGAGAATGATTGGATTTTTACAGGCTCACAATCTCTGGCTAAGATCCGTCTGGATTCTGGCGGGGAGATCATAATTGAGCCTGACTCTCTCATTATATTGTCACGAAAAAACGGTGTTCTTCAGTTAGATCTTCAACATGGTCGCTTGATGGCTGACGTTAAAAGCCAAGACGTGCAGATTAACATTGTCAAAAATGGAAGTTCCGAAAAGGTTGATACCAGCCAGGGTGTGGTTCGCATCGCACAAGACGAAGGCCGCAAACAGAAGCCTTTGATCGAAGATCTAAAATTGGATGACAATGCTGATGGCAAAATTGATGAGACCCTTAGTGATCTCGCCGATCGAAAGTATTACAAGCCCGACCCTGGATACTCTGAGATGAAAGTTAACGGCTTGTCTTTAAGTGAAAAAAATCAATTCAACTTCAAGTTGCTTAAGGGACAAAAAGCCACCGTCCGTCTTGACTGGAAAGATCCTTTCGAAAGATGGCAAAATTATGAAGCACAAGTCGGCGAGGATCCGAGTTTTTCAACAATCGTTTCACAAAAGACAGACCCAACACTAGAAGTCGACTTTCAGGTTGCCGACACTCAACAGCTGTTTTGGCGAGTGCGTGGCTTTGACGAAAATGGCGAAGCCTCGCTTTGGTCTGAGAGTCAGCCGGTGCAAGTGAATATCGAATTCTTGCAAAAGTCAGAACCGGTGCGGTTGGCGCGAAAGAAGCTGTTGTATCGCATGAACAAAAGCGAACTGGAAAAAGTCAAACCGAACAGAACCTATGATATCGATGACAAAAAACCCGTTAAAATTGAATGGGAAAAAGATCAAAAGGCTGCCGCCTACCGGGTCGAGGTCTCAGATAAAGAGGATTTCTCGAATATTATTGAGCAAAAAATTGTCGAAGACAATCAGCTGGCTCTTAAAAACATCAACCTTGGAAAAACATTTTTCAGAGTGACTCCAGAGACCAAAGACGGAGTGGCCATTGCCGAGGAAGCCGTCGGCGAAGTTCAAACTTACTTCCCTGCCCCCTCAGCGGACTCCCTTGAAACTGTCGACAAAAAAGAATTTCAAGTGTTGCAATGGGATGCGGTTCCTTATGCCCCTGGCTACCAAGTGACATATAAAACCGATAAAAATTCCGACAAGGAAACAGTCAAGTACGTTACTGGCAACAAACTTCGTGTCGAAAATAAAACCGGTTATCTGCAGTGGAAAGTGCGGGTCATCGATCCTGAAACAAAAAAACACATGAGTTCCAATTCAAAAACCGTCGACTGGTACAACGCTGCAAAGCGTTTGGCGAGTTTACACGGCACTGGACAAGCCGGGCGTCTTTATCCAAAGATCACCCGACCTGAGCCTCGCAAAACTTTTATTTCGGTCAACAACTCGCCTCTTTTTATTGTTATGAGTTGGGAGTACGCGAAAAAGGTCGCTGCCTATGAGGTTGAAGTTTCTAAAACGCCTGAGATGAATGATCTGGTCTATAAAAAACGAGTCGATCGCCAACGCGCTGTGATCAATCAGTCTTTCCGACCCGGTATCTATTTTATTCGAGTCCGAGCCGTGGCTGAAGATGTGACACAAGAGACATGGTCCGAGGTGGAAGTGTTTCGAGTCATCAATCGGAAAGCTCGTTAACAGTAATTTGCATACATATTAAGCATCCGATTTGAATTTTCACTAGTTTCGGTGCCTGACGCGCCACAAGCCCAGGGCCCTTTCTTGTTGGCCTTCTCCGCTTCTGATAGAACGTCCCTTCTTCAATGGAGATTGTCAAATGAGTCAAAAAGCTGTTTCTGCCAAATGGTGGGGTCTTCTCCCACTCATACTCGCTATTGCCTACTGTTTGCCGCGCCTTCTTGTGAGCACCCTGGGCGCAGAAAATCCTTGGACCAGTTATTTTTACCTCTATGGATTTGGGGCCATTTATTCCGGGCTGGGACTGCTATTGATTTTAAAAAGTGGCGCCTGTCGTCTTGACCGGCCCCGCGATCGGTTTTGGTTTAGCATGCTCATTGCTGGCTTTTGCTATTTTGCAGGCCTACATGCCTTGTGGATTTACCTATCGCTTTCAATTCCTTATTTAGGAGGTCAGTAATGGAAGGCATGGGAATTGACCTGACTTTCTATTCAAAAGTCGCCATTGGAGTTGTCGCCGTTCTTTATATCGCCGTTATCACCGCTTTTGGTGGATATTTCGCACGTTTTAATAAAAACATTAATGACTTCTTTTATTCTGGCAATCGATTCTCTTGGTGGTTACCAGCCGCCAGTATGGTCGCCACAGGTATCGGTTCTTACAGCTACCTAAAATACTCCGAACAAGGCTACAACACGGGAATGAGTTCAACCATGACCTATCTTAATGATTGGTTCTTAGCGCCTTTTTTCTTTTTTGGTTGGCTACCCATTATTTACTTTGCACGCATAAAGTCGGTTCCCGAATATTTTGAACGGCGCTTCAACTCGGCGGCTCGTTATATTTCTCTGACAATCATTTTAGCCTATATGTTTTTCTATATTGGCTACAATCTTTATACCATCGGCGTCGCCATGGAAGGAATGTTCCAAGTCTCGCAGATTTACTCTGTTCCGATTTTAGCTCTTTTCCTTGGTGCTTATGTCACCTTCGGAGGTCAGACTGCGGTTATTTTTACCGATCTCTTTCAAGGTATCATGCTCTATATTGCCGGCGGTATTGCCATCTTTGCAGGAATTTACGCCCTTGGGGGTTTCGATGAGTGGTGGTCTTTTCTTCCCGTCTCTCACCGCTTGCCTTTTGTTCATCTGAATGAAAATCCGAAGTTCAGTTCGGCAGGACTGTTTTGGGGCGAAGCCTTAGCCGGCAGTATCGCTTTTACGTTTATGAACCAAGGTTTTTTAATGCGTTATTTGACCATTAAAAGTGTTGATGACGGGCGAAAAGCCGCGTTTTTTAATGTGATGGTCACGCTCCCCGTGTCAGCCATCATTGTCGGCGCTATCGGTTGGATTGGAAAATCCTTAGTTATGAAGCAAACAGCTTTGGGCGGCGCCTTAACCGGTTATGAATTTGTTCACATTGAAAACACTTTTCACACCTTTATTGTCGTCTGTTGGGCGACAGTGAAACACAATCCTTGGGTTTTCGGATTTATTGTTGCCGCTTTGATGGCAGCTTTGATGTCGACTATCGACACTCTTATCAATGCTTGTGCCGCTATCGGAATCTACGATCTTTACAAGCCCCTAGTAAAACCTGAAGCCTCCGATGAGCATTACCTAAAAGCGGCACGGTGGGCTTCGATTATTACAACAGTGATCGGAACGATTTTGGTGATCTGGTTTAACACTCAGAAAGACAGTTTAATGAACATTCACTACAAAGGGATCATGACCATCATTCCCGCTATCGTTACAACCATTTTCATGGGCGCTTTTTGGAAGCGTTTCAACTCCTATGCCGCGTGCACATCTATGATTGTTGGCAGTCTGATCACGGTGACCACCGTTTGGTACCCCCAGTGGATTGCACCCCTATCGCGATTTGTTTTAGGCCCCGAGGCGAACGATTACATTTACTTTCGTGCTCTTTTTGGGATGTCGACAACAGCTGTCATCGGTTTTGTTATCACTCTACTCACCAGTGGAAAGAAATTTAAAGATGTCACCGGCCTAACCATCGGCACCCTCGATGAAGCTATGATTTCTTATAAAGATGGCGGCATACCAAATCATGAACGCGGTAAGAAAGTGAAAGGTCTGGTTGCTAAAATCGACGAGAGCATCGAAACCGATTGGATTCTTTTGTCGCCAGCCGCCATGGAAACCTTGAAAGCCAAAGATGGCGATATCATTTATATGAGTGACTCGCGTTGGTGGCTGGGTGGCCTTCGATCCCACCATGTGAAGGTAAAAACTAAAAACAGTCTTGCCGATTCGGAGATCGCAATGTCGACGCCGACCTTCAATGAGGCTTACTTGCTTGATGGAAATCCATTAATCGCTGAAAAGATTTTCTAAGCGACGATTCGGCTGACAAAAAGATCCCGCGCCTTGCGAAGCTGGTCGAGCTCTTCTGGGCTTATGGTTTTTCTACCATACTCAGATTTGCAAAACGACTCTGTGATGGGTTGGATCGCATCGGCAAAACCGACAAATTCCTGTTGAACTTGCCACTGAAAATCGGTGGCAGGGCACCACTGACTTTTCGGAAAATCAGCCATGGCCATTGCTTCTAAAAAGAATCGATAGGTCTGACGAACCTCTTGGTCGGGACTCAATCGAGACTGCCTTAAAACACCAACCTTGCGTTGAATGTTTTGCTTTTTTTCATCAGAAAGCCCCACCTGCTTTATGATTGTTTCATTGATTTTGTATTTTTTAAAATGTCGAGACAATCGATAGATCAAGAATCCTAAAGAAAAAACAAAAACAATTTTCAAAAGGCCCACAAGGTGGGCGAATATCTGATTTATTTTCATCTGCAATTCTTTGATTCGTGTTTTTTCCAAAAGAGCTTTTCCCGAATCGTCCTGTTCAACGCGCTTTGCTTTGTCGTCCGCTTCAATCGATGTGTTTTTATTCATGGCCGAGCTTACGGATTTTGAATTTTTTTTGAATGCGACAGGATTCATGATGTCATCTTGTGATCTTGCTGTTGAATCATCAACAGACGTTTTTGACCCTCGGTGAGACACTTTTTCAAAACCTGATTTCGAGTTCGCTTGATCAACGCGACCAGAGCCCGTGGTTCTTCCTTTGCCTGAGTGTTTCACTGTCTTGCCATTGGCGTCAGTGCCAGATATCGAACTCTGACCCAACTCTAAGTCTGGACTCGAGCCCGCCACCGAATCGGGTCCTGAATCCGATTGAGAAGTTAAGCCTTGGCCGTCCATCCCGTTAGCCTCGGACTCCGACCGGCCCTTCTGCTGAATGGCCGAAGGTGTTCCTGCCAGAGAGTGTGGTGACGCTTTCGGATCCAGCGATTTAGCATCAGGAGTTGCAGAGGTGTCTTTATACGAAGGCTTTGAAAGATCTGGAGACGCGGTCGCACCGTCATCGGAAGAACCATTTTGTTGGCCCGTCAACCGGCCATTTTTCAACGCTAAAGACTGAAGAATTTTTTGTAGCTCTGCGATATTTATATTCAGGTTTTTCTTCTTCATATCCCTCTGTAGAGTTTTTATATCAACAGTCTCTAGATCCTGTTTTCGTAATCTCTCGATCTGACGTCTTGATCTTTCCATACTCTGCAGGGCTTGCTTTCTTTCTAGATCCACGAATTTCGACCGTTTTTGTTGAAATTCGGTGTTGAGTTTACTGAACAATTCTTTTTCTTTTGCAAGTCGCTCTTGCAGATCGTGGATTTTCTTTAAAGACTGTTGTTTTACAAGGTCTTGAACAATAGTTTCCATGGCCTCAGATGATACAGATGACTCTTGGGGCCTGCCTCTATCTTGTTGTCGAATCTCAACAACCGGCTCTGCCGATACAGCGGTCGCGGCCCCCACTTTGTTTTTGTTTTGATTCTCTTTTTCGATTTGCTGGGATACATACTGCTCAATTTTTCGATTGGCAAAATCCTCGATTTTCTTCTGTAGATGATTGGAGATTCTATCTCTTTCTGGTTGGGTTTGATTGGCAAAATAGTCAATCATATGAAAAATAAGAAAACTGCAGGCTACAAAAACACACGTCATGTTAAGGGCATTTTGAAAATGGCTGGAAACCATGATTGACTTCGATTTTTCGATACTTTCCTCAGTGTCACGAGTCAGTAGTCGAAACAGTGACAGACTGACAAAAAACATAACAATGTAAGGAATATAGATCCATGGAGATGGGTCGCTTGACTGTAAAAACGCCAAAATAACAATCAGAAAACTTAAGGCTTGGGCTAGAAGATAATGCGACAGCTGATAACTATTGAGAAAAACCCATGAGGCTAAAAATCCAAGACCCAAACCAACAGTCAATGGCAAATTCAAACGAGGAAAAATGACGGAGGTACATAATAGACTCCAGCCGGTAAATGCCAAGTATTTTAAACCACGAACTTTCCAAGTTCCAATCCGGCTTACAATTTTGTGTATTTTTTGAAATGGGTCTTTTTCATCTCGGAAACTACCAAACAGAAATATCTGCTGCCTGGAGTGGCTGGCTTTCTTGATGTCGCGATCCACTGAAAAAATCTCGAAGCCTATTATCCAGTCTCGGATCGCAATCATTGCAATAAAGTTGACAGCTAAAAAACAAACAGCGGGCAAAGAGTAAAAACCTTGATAGTGCCAAACCGCTAAACTTAAATGAGCGACCAATGATGCAATGAACATAACATAGGCTCGACGATTCACTATTAAGCCCCTTCTTTCAAGTGCAGAAATGACTCGCTCATTGGAACCGATGCTTGCAGCAAGCTGACTTCAATATCGCGAACTTGCAACTCTTCCATTGTCGAAAAAAGTTTATTGGCGACAGGGAAGAAAATCTTTTCGCTGAAGTCAATTTTATGATTGAACTCGTCGATAAAACTTTGAACATCAATAAACACGATAAAGATTTTCACATGACTCAATCTTAAGGATTTCATCACTTTTAATAGTGGATCTTGAATGGCATCGACATAAGGGGTGATATAAAACAGAGACATCCCTGGTTCCACAGATCTGAAAAGATCAGTGAAATGGGACTGTGCCAGGTTCGGATCAAAATGATCAAACGGAGTGTTGAAAATATCTTGATTGGCGAGTTGAATGGCTAAAGCCTCGAAGGAATTCTGCGAGTCCGAAAGATCATAGGACCATTCATTGGACATATAGCGAACGGAATTGCCCATTTCCAACTGCTGAGAAATTAATGAGAGGCTTACATCTCGAGTCATCTCCCAGGTCGACATGGATTTTTGCCCTATATGTAAAGTGGGGTGGCTATTGACCGCGACAATGATGTCCGAATTTACCATTCGATCAAATTCTTTAACCATTATTTCGTTATGTTTAGCAGAAATCCTCCAAGCGATATGCTGTAGTGAATCTCCCTCAACAAATTCACGGATCCCACGAAACTTGACACTGTGTCCCCGCTCGGACACCTCATATCGGCCGTACAAACCCGAAGTCTTTGATCCCTGAACTTCCAACTCTGGCAATGATTCGATTTTGGGAACAACTTCCAAAATTTCTGAATTGTCTTCTCTCACCTCAAAAGTAAAGATTCCGAAACAGTCGGTCACGAGAATTAGGGTCGGCCCTATAACCTTGGCACCACAACCGCCATCGCAGACCTTATTGTAGGTTTTTTTGATTTTCGTCTTTGCGCGAAGTCCCTGGGGAAAAGTAATTTCTGTTTCTTCGTTCAGACTGGCTGTGAAACGATCGATAACATGAAAACAGGTCGAGGTTGCCAAGGAACTATTGATAATGAACAGATCGACCACCACATTGTCACCTTCCATACATTTTTTTGTCTTGATTTTTCGTTCTACGAACAAGTTATGAGCACTCGCCCGAGTATGGAAATAGAGAAACATCAAAACAAGAAAGACACTGAGGCCAGCGGCCAAACAGACCTTAGAGGACAGTCCTCCGACGATGAGCAGCACTCCAGTGAAAGTCAGTAAGGAAAGACTATTCAATTTAGGACTTTGCCGAAACAAAAAAGGAAAGTTTCGTGTTTGTCTTTTCCGGTCTCGGGAAACAAAAAACTGAGATCGTAAAGGTTGGGGGACGACTTGTCTCACCAATCCACCGTTGGCACTTTTACAGCTTGCTTGATCTCTTGCATGACAGTCTTTTGAGTCATGCCGGTCAATTTCGCTTCTGGCGTTAAAATCAGACGATGCGCGATCACGTCATCAAGAAACCGAAACACATGGGTTGGACGCACGTGATCCAACCCCTCGACAAGGGCTGCGGCCTGGGCAATACGTGTTAAGGCAATAGAAGCTCGAGGACTGGCGCCTAAACGGAGATGACTGGAATGACGGGTCAGATTAAGCACTTCCACAATATAAGAGTAAACATCGTCGTTGACACTCACCATGGGTACCGTCTTTTTTAATTGCAGCAAAGATTCTTTACTTACAACCGGCTTCAAGGTTTCAATGGGATGACTTTGATTTTGATTTTTGAGCATTAAAACTTCATCTTTGGGCTGAGGATATCCGAGGCTGAGTCGCATCATAAATCGGTCCAACTGAGCCTCTGGCAATGCATGGGTTCCCAGTTGATCCACTGGATTCTGTGTTGCCAATGTAAAAAACAAAGAATCTAAAGGGTGGGTTTTACCTTCGATGGAGGTCTGGCCCTCGCTCATTGCTTCGAGCAATGCAGACTGAGTTCTTGGCGTCGCTCGGTTGATTTCATCTCCCAAAAGAACAGTCGTGAATATCGGACCCGGATGAAATTCAAATTCGAATTTTTTTTGATTGAAAACTGACGATCCTAAAATATCAGTGGGTAAAAGATCGGGGGTGAACTGTACTCGGTTCCAGTCACAATGGGTGGAACAAGCAATGGCTCGGGCCAACATGGTTTTACCGGTTCCAGGAACATCTTCAAGCAGAACGTGCCCTCCGGACAACCAAGCCAAAAGGACTTTGCGAATCACTTCGTCTTTACCAACGATGACTTCTTTGACGTTTTCAAAAACCTTTTGAAATGCTGTGACGACCTCTTCCAAGCGTGCCCCCCAAGTGTCTTCTAATCGGAATTTTTCTTTGGAAATTCAAACCAGGTTGGCGTTTTTAAGAAGCTTTGAATCGAATAGGTTTTCAACAGTGTCTGCCCTTTTTTGTCACCCCCCGACCTTGGTTGATAAACCTCTTCAAACCCCCACTGTAACATACTGAAATACCTTACATTTTATTAATGTATTTGTCTCATTTTGGCATGTTTTGTGAACTTCCTTAAATTCATGAAGAAGACTCTCGTATCAACATTACAACTTATCTTACTCATCACACTTTTGATGGGGTTTAATTTTTTAAGCTCTTGTGGGCCCGATGCGAAAGAAGCACGCATCGAGGATACCGAGGGAGGCCTGGAACTTCTTGAACGAGAGTTTGGTGAGTGTGAGGAAGTCACTGAAGACGACAATATCCCTCAGTACCTTCGTCGCGCCAGTGATTTTGAAAGACGCAACCAGAATCAAAATACTTATCCTCATGCCTACGCCAGCCTTGGAGAGATGTATCCGATGCGAGGAACCTTTCGTCAGAGTAAAGATGAAATCCTTGATATTGTCGACCGCTACATCTGGTCTCAAGAGCGTGGTGTAAAAAAACTTCTCGATTATTTTGATATGGTTTTACTTTTAAATGTGGCGGCTCGTGATAGCAATGATCCTGAAAATAGCTCAGCTCAACGTATGCAAGTATTTGTTCGCAACGGAAACTCTAATAATATTGAAGATTGGGACTTGATACACACTTGGCCGATCTCCTCCGGAATCCCCTGTGGTAAGAAAATCGCCACCTTCACAGGAGTTTATAAATTCAATCCTGACCGAATATATAGAAGATACTACTCTCAGCTTTTCGATGATGCCGATATGTTCGAAACCATGTTTCTATACCATCAGTACCAGAACGGAAACCCCACAGGGGTAGCCATTCATGGAACTTATGCCACCACCAGTCTGGGGCGTAAAGACTCAGGCGGTTGTGTACGCCTGCACCGAGACAACTCACAATGCCTTTATGAAACCATCATGGGCGAGCGAAGCTCACGCTGTCTTGATGGCGGACATCTGAATTACTGGGGACGGGTGCCCAGTTTTATGCCTCGCTATGGGGAGGCTGACCCTGAGTATCTCGATGCCAACGGAAGACTGGAAGTGAATGGAATAAAGGTATTAGTAGCAATTTTTAATGAAAAAGAAGACAGACTTTAGAAAAAAAACCTTGAAGGAGGAAAAATGAATAACCTAATAAAGACCTTAGTGATCGGTCTTTTCCTTTTTGGCCTAGCCAACTGCGGTAGCGATGGCGGCGGTGGTGGCGGTGGCGGCGCCACTCCAAATGCAGGCCTCGCAGGAAACGCCGATACAATTACAATTGATGATGGACAGTCCGGTGGACCCGTTCAGTGGTCGAGCAATTACGCCAATATCTACAACAATATTTCACCGAACGGAAATTGTGTGGATGGGCTAGCCCAGAGCGCTGACGATGCAACACTTGAAGTAGCACTGGCCGAAATGCGGGACCTTCTAAACGCTGCAGAAGTTCAAAGTGGAACCGGTGAAGGCTTTGCTTTCGCATCTTCGTCGATGCCAACCTTGACTATCGGTTCAGGCTCCGATTCTGAAATTTATTATCTCGTCGATCGCGAAGACATCCCTTCCGACGCAAAAACTCTCTCAAATGCGGATGCAATCCTGGATTTCTACGACCAAGTTCTAAATGAGCTTAACAACAATGGATACTACTACTGCCCAGGAAAAGGACACACCCTTCCAGGAAACGGCAACGACTAATTCTTGCAACCAGCATTTTTATTGAAAAGAGCTCCCCTAAAGAGCTCTTTTTTTATTAGAATTCCACAAGATCAATAATACCGATGCTATGATTGTTAACTGAATTGCCTAATTCCTTTACGAATGGAAGTTTTTTAAAAGTGTCAAACTTTTTAAATGTCGCTAAGTTGTTGGACCGCCTTTACTATTCGCGAATATTTTTGAACTGTCTTGAATCGAAACAGGACTAAAGAACTTTTTAGGGCTTAAGTGCATCAAGATTTATAGGTCGCCTCTGATTGCACCGATTTTGTAGCATCGGAGGTTATCCATGCGATTATTGAGCGGGCTTCTTTTAGTTTTAAGTTTGTTTCTATTTATAGGATGTGGTGGCGCAGGCGATGCGGCACAGCCAGCTAGCGACGACAGCAATACATCAACTGGAACTGGGGGCGATGTCACGCCTACACCCAACCCCACGCCAGACCCTGACCCGGATCCTGTGCCTGTGCAACCTGTGCCAGGTGATATAGTCGCAGCATCAGAACCGGACCCAAACGCCACTTATCCCCCTTTAGGTCAAGCGATCGAGCCAACACCAGATCCTTTTGTGGAGCCTAATACCGATTACGAAAAGCCTATTATTGGAATCACCTCACAACCCAATCCTTATATTGCGAGCAGTGCCGGCACTATACAATTGCAAGCCGCTGACAACACTGGCGGATCAGGACTCCGAGATATTGAGTGCAGTATCGATGGCAGCGCCTACAGTTCGTGTTCCGAGACTGTCGCCATGGATAATCTTAGTGAAGGGTTACACACTTTAACCGCACGAGCCATTGACTGGGATGACAATATGTCGACTGAAGTGTCATATACTTTTTATGTCGATCAGACGCCACCGACAGTGAGCATCGCCAATGCACCGGTGGCAGCAACCAAAGATGTATCAGCCGCCTTTGAGTTTCAAAGTGCTGATGGCGGTAGCGGCGTCTCGCATTATCGCTGTAAAATAGAAGATGGATCTTATGCCAATTGCAGTGATCAAGAATTGCTTGAAAATTTATCGGAGGGTCAACACACTTTAACTGTTCAAGCCGTCGATAATGTTGGAAATACATCGGCGCCACTCACCCATGACTGGGTGGTGGATCTTTCACCACCGATTATTAATGTTGTGAAGCAGCCGACTGCGGTCGTTTATGTCGACGACCCCGACCCGATTTTAAATTTCGATGTGTCGGATGTTTACAGTCCAAATAATGTATCTGTCGAGTGTAAACTCAATGGTGTTATTGTTGCTTGTGCCTCTGGCAACGATTATCCCACTCCAGCCAATCAACCGGCCAGTTTCACCTATGAAATTACCGCCACAGATGCTCTTGGTCACTCGTCGACTCAAACAATCACCTGGCAAGCGGTCAACGAAGCTGAGAATCGCTCAACAAGTATCATGGTTGGCGATATCCGTCCGGTCGATATCTTATTTGTCGTCGATAACTCTGGTTCAATGTCTTTTGAACGCTCCAATCTTGCTGAAAGAATTGATGGCATGATTAACATCATTGATGGTTTGGATTGGCAAATTGCTGTGACCAGTACAGATGTGACAAATACCGACAATAAATCTGATGGGAAGTTCATCGAATTGATTGGTATGCCTGGGAACTATATTCTCGATTCCTCCATGGATCCAGCGACAGCCCAGTCGGTGTTTGGGAATACTGTCCAAAACTTTGGTGGCGGTTCAGGACGAGAAGAAGGAATCCATGCGTCTCGACGCGTGATCGAGCGCTATGTTGACGGCAACGTTCAACATAGAAGCTTTATTCGCGATGGCGCCGACCTTTCGATTGTGGTTCTTTCAGACGAAGATGAGAGCTCAAACGGTCAAGACGTTCGCACCACACCTCAACAGTTTGTGAATCTCGTCGATACCACATTCAATAATCAAAAGAATATGGTTTTTCACAGCATTATCACTCGCCCAGGTGATTCCACTTGCTTAAGTGGTCAAGGGGCTGCTTACGGTAACACCTACGACGAGCTGTCTCGCTTGACCGGTTACGGAGAGCAAGGCGGAGCGATCATTGGCTCGGTCTGTAACCAGGACTACACCAGCCAGCTGGCTGATATCGGGCAAAGTGTTAAAGACTTGCAAAACTCAATTAAACTTGAGTGCGCTCCATTTGATGCGAACATGGATGGAACTCCTGAAGTTGCTGTTCTTTATCGCGCTGACGCTCAGCAGGCTTACGCTCCTTACAATGCACCCAACACGATCTCCAATGATCGCGTGATCTTTAATGATCTACTGCCTCCTGGAGATTACAAAGTTGATTACAAATGTAAAATTAATTAATCCGAATGGAAATTGACAGTGACTCACAACCCCCGCCTCCGACGGGGGTTTTTTATTGCGACCTTTAAATATTATGTTACTTGTAGAAGTGACAACTCATCGATTTCCGACTAGCCTCTATAAGCATGAGCCGAAAATCACAATCTTCCAATTGGAGCCAGTTTAACGACGAAGACTTATTAGAGCTTCGGTTCTGCGATTTGAAATTAAAAATACAAGGCAGTCGCATTGAACCCTTAGTCGAACAGCTTTACGATGAACTCGCTGACAAAGGCCTTCGCTTCGAACCCCATATATGGATTTCAGAGGACTGGTTTTCAGCCGACGGCATTCCGGGAATCGCAGTGCCTTTTTTTGTGGTGCATGAGCGCTTAGCTCGCTTGGAACGCAAACTGATCCTTGAGGTTGAAGGTTTCAATCAACGAGAGTGCATGAAACTGCTTCGCCACGAAGCCGGACACGCCATCGACAATGCGTTCCGCCTCAGAAAGTCGAGAAAACGCCAGAATCTTTTTGGTTTGTCCTCCACTCCTTATCCCGAGGCCTATTCACCCAAAGCTTACTCGCGCAAATATGTGGTCCATCTGAATTCTTGGTATGCTCAAAGCCACCCCGACGAAGACTGGGCTGAGACGTTTGCGGTTTGGCTGAACCCGAAGTCGAATTGGCGCAAACGCTATCGAAACTGGCCGGCTCTTAAAAAATTGCAACTTGTTGATCAAATGATGCAAGAGATAGCGGGTCAGAAACCTCCGGTTCGTAAAAAGGAAAAACCAGGGCTGATTGATAAAAGTCGAAAAAAATTGAAAACCTATTACAACAACAAAAAAGAATATTTGGGGTTGGATGAACCGTTTTATCTCGATCCCCTGCTGGTGCGCCTGTTTTCGACCGCGCCTGAATTCAAAAAAAATAAACGAGCCGCCACCTTCATTCGTCAAGAGCGAAAATTGATTGCTGGCATGGTGGCGCGCTGGACAGGTCAGTATAAATACACAATTGATCTTATGTTGAGTGAGGTCATTCAAAGCTGCAAAGAAAAAAAACTCCATTTAACAAAGTCCGAAAAAGAAACACGCCTGGACCTTGTTGGAATGTTAACGGCCCAAACGCTGAATTATATTAGCTCCGGGCACCATACGATCGCGATGTGAAAAATGAAAATAATTTTGCTTGTCCACCCCGACCTTATCCCGCCTCCCGACATCAAAGAAAGCGAGATTGATTGGGATAAGATTGAATGGGCCACCGAGTATGACGTTCACAAAGCACTGCTCGCCATGGGCCACGATGTGGTTTTACTGGGTGTGATGGAGGACCTTACTAAGATTCGCAAAGCCATTGATGAGATCGACCCTCATATTGTGTTCAATCTCCTTGAGGAGTTCAAAGGTGAGGCGATTTTCGATCAAAATATTGTCAGCTATTTAGAGCTTCTCAGCATCCCCTATACTGGTTGCAACCCGAAAGGCATGATTATCGGTCGCGACAAAGCCCTGTCGAAAAAAATACTGAGTTATCATAAGATTAAAACTCCCAAATTCCAGGTCTTCCCTCGTAACAATCCGAGAAGAAAACTCAACTTAAAAAACTTTCCGGTGATCGTTAAATGCCTGAATGAAGAAGCCTCGCTAGGACTATCGCAAGCCTCCATTGTCCATAACGAAGACAAGCTTCGCGAACGAGTGGAGTTCATTCACAAACGATTTTCGACTGACGCCATTGCTGAGCAATTTATCGAGGGCCATGAATATTTTGTTGGAGTGATGGGGAATTACCGATTAGAGACATTGCCGGTTTGGGAATTGAAGTTTGAATCCGTCGACGATCCTGGCAAAGAGTTTTATTCTACAAAAGCCAAATTTGACTATGGGTACAGAGACCGAAAAGGTATTAAAACAGGCCCCGCCGATTTGAATGAGGATCAAAGATTGGCTTTGCAGAAGTTGGCAAAGCGGGCCTATAAAGCCCTTGGCCTCAGTGGCTATGCGCGCATGGATTTACGAGTCGACGAATCGGGACAGGCTTATTTGTTGGAGGCCAACCCCAACCCCGATATCTCAGAATTCGATGATTTTGCTGAAAGTGCAAAAAAGCAGGGGTACACTTACCACGAACTGTTAGCGAAAATATTGCGACTTGGCCGCCAATGGAACCCCATCGATCATTGAACGATTTACATTGGAACAGATTACAAATGAGACCGCCACTGGCCGAGCTCAAATTTGTATGTTAGACGTTAGCGATACATGAAAATTCTATATTGTGTTGAGGAGGCTCCAATCGCACCTGCAGAACGCCCATTCGATCAAAACATTAACAAACCCGTTTTCTTTCTCTCCTCTTTTATTATTTTTGTGGTCACTTTGCTGGGAGCCATTGCGCCCGAGGTGGCGAAAACAGTTTTTGACGGCATTCAGGATTGGCTGATCGTAAAAACCAGCTGGATTTATGTTCTTGGAGTCGGAACCGTTTTGTTTTTTTCGATCTGGTTGATGATGAGCCGCATGGGCGACATCAAACTGGGGCCGGACCACTCGGAGCCCGACTACCAAAACCTGTCTTGGTTTGCCATGTTGTTTTCAGCCGGAATGGGTATCGGACTTTTATTTTTTGGCGTTGCCGAACCCTTGATGCACTTTTCACAACCTCCTGTCGGTGAGCCGTTAACAATGGCAACCGCCCAAGAGGCCATGAAAATCACATTCTTTCACTGGGGCCTGCATGCGTGGGCTATCTATGCCGTACTCGCCGTTATATTGGCCTATTTCGCGTACCGCAAAGACTTACCGCTGTTACCACGTTCCGCCTTCTATCCCTTAATCGGCAAAAAAATTTACGGCGTCACCGGTGATATCATTGATACCTTTTGTGTGATTGGAACGCTTTTTGGAGTGGCGACATCGTTAGGATTGGGCGTCGCTCAGGTGAACGCTGGGCTTAATTATTTGATGCCGGCGATTCCGCAAACCGCCGTTGTGCAAGTGATATTGATCGCCATCATCACAGGCATGGCGACAGTCTCTGTGGTTCTTGGCTTGGATGGTGGCATCAAACGCCTTTCCAATATCAATATGATTTTGGCGGCCGGCTTGCTTTTATTTGTTTTACTTTTTGGTGAAACCGTCATGCTTTTTAAATCCTATGTTCAAAACACAGGAGCTTACCTTTCTGACATCATTTATAAGACTTTCAACCTTTACACCTATGAACGGCAAGAGGAATGGGTCGGTGGCTGGACCCTTCTTTACTGGGGCTGGTGGGTGTCATGGGCCCCCTTTGTCGGAATGTTTATCGCCAGGATCTCCCGCGGACGGACAATTCGCCAGTTTATGGCGGGGGTTCTTTTTATTCCTGCTGGTTTCACCTTTTTCTGGATGACCGTCTTTGGTAACACCGCCATTGATTTGGTTTTGAATAAAAATGGAGGCGATCTCATCAAAGTGGTCAACGAGAATGTTCCAGTTGCCCTGTTTCGCTTTCTCGAATTCTTTCCCATGTCTGGGGCACTGTCGGTTTTAGGTCTCTGCTTGGTGGTCACTTTCTTTGTGAGTTCATCGGATTCAGGATCTTTGGTCATCGACACCTTGGCTTCCGGGGGAGCTCAAGAGCCGCCGGTTTGGCAGCGCATTTATTGGGCTGTTCTCGAAGGATTTGTCGCCGCGGTCTTACTTTTAACCGGCGGTCTTGAGGCCCTACAAACCATGACCATCGCCTCAGCCTTTCCAATGATTTTACTGATTATGGTGGCCATGATTTCCTTCGTAAAATCCCTGAAAGAGGACTACACCCTATTCAGCGCCGTTCAAAACCCCACACTAGCGGCGCCCCCGACGGCCACTCCCGGCGGCAAGCATTGGCTGGATCGCCTAGATTCCATTATTAGCCACCCGCGACTGAACGAGGCTCAACGCTTTATCAATGAAGTGGTCAGACCCGGTCTAGGAGAGCTCTGTGATGAGTTGAAAAATAAGAATTTTGATGTCAATCTTGACCTTAGTAAGACCGATTCGGTTCGACTGGTTGTCCGCAATAAAGGGGTGGAAAATTTCAATTATGGAGTTCGTCTGCGAACCTTCGTAACTCCCAATTACATCCCTGAAATGAACGACTACTATTATCGCGCCGAAGTCTTCCTACTCCAAGGGGGCCAAGATTACGACGTTTATGGATACAGCAAAGAACAGGTTATTGCCGATGCGATCAACCAATACAAAAAGCATTTGCATTACCTCCATCTCACCCACTCGGAACAGTGGCGGGCTGAAGACGTCTAAAGAGGCTGTATGCTAGAATCCATTGAACCGTACATGGGTTTCAAATTTATTTATCTCATCCTTGTCGCTTCCGGAGCTTTTTTCCTTTTAACCCGAGGCATCTTCATCATTCGTCGTGAAGAAAGACGGCGCATTAAAAAAGCCAAAAAAATGGACTATTCCGAGGCTGTTATTCCGGCCGAGTCCGTGGAAGAGGATGACGGCGAAAACTTGATCAATCGCCGCCGTGCTGTGCAGAGTATCGAAGCTCGGTTTGATTTTATGCGACGGTTTTATATACCGCTGGTTCTTTTCTTCAGTCTGGTTCTGATATCCTTTCCTTTTCTGCCAACATTGCCAGCCACCTATCTGTCCCTTTTTACAGGTCTGATTGCCGGTCTTTTTGGACTGGCCGCCAAGCCGGTCATCGAAAATGCAATTGCAGGCATGGTTCTTACTTTTTCACAACCGATTCGCATCAATGACACTGTCGTTATCGATGATCAATACGGTACGGTCGAAAAAATTGACCTCCTTCACACCCGCATTAAAATTTGGAATTGGCGTCGTCTGGTCATCCCCAATCACAAACTTTTGCAAAAAGAAATTCAAAACTTAACCTTAGGTGATGAAAACGAATGGGCTCACATCGCCTTTTATGTAGAACCCAATGTCGACATTCATAAAGTGAAAACTCTAGCCAAAGCGTCCATGGACTCTAAGTATAGAGACGACAGCGAAGAGGCCTCGTTTTGGATTATGGATATGGACAAAGACTCCATTCTTTGTTGGGTCGCCGGCTGGGCCTCGGATCCCGCCCAAGCCTGGGCCCTAAAGTCGGCCGCCCGACGCAACCTTATTCAAAGCCTGCGTGATGCCAACATCTCCTTTCAAATGGCCAATACGAATATTCAAATGGACCCTAAAATCTTTGCGCACTTCCGAGGTAAAAATGAACCCATGGCATGATGTTAAGATCGGTCCGAATGCGCCGACCGAAGTTTCAGCAATCATCGAGGTCCCGAAAGGTTCGAAAAACAAATATGAATTGGACAAAGACAGCGGTTTGATAAAAGTCGACCGGGTCTTATTCAGTGCTGTCCACTACCCGGCCAACTACGGATTTATTCCGCAAACCTACTGTGAAGACAAAGATCCTTTGGATATTCTTGTCTTAGGACAAGAGCCGGTCTACCCGATGTCGATTATGACGGCCAAACCCATTGGCGTCATGAAAATGAAAGACGAAGGCGAGGCCGACGACAAAATCATCGCCGTCCATCTTCACGATCCTGAGTACTGTGATTACGAGAGCATCCATGATTTGCCCAGCCATCGCTTAAGCGAGGTGCGCCGTTTCTTTGAGGACTACAAAACCTTGGAAGACAAAATCGTGGTCGTAGAACATTTTCTTGATACCGATGCGGCTCACAAAACCATTCTCGATAGCATTGCCCTTTATAAAAAAACTTTTAAGCCTTGATTCTTGGTGGGTTTATCTTGGCGTGAAAGCCTTTACTGAGGTTCCTGAAATCAAGACCGGGCTCCTGCCCTTGCCGGCATTTCGCCCTTTGGGCGAAAACGCGTCACGCTTGCCGGAGTCTTGATTTCAGGAACCTCAGTAAAGACTTGTCGTGCCTAAGATTTCCACCACTTTACGAAGTCGGTCATGGCTTGTTGGTTTGAGACTTTGGGTTGGTAGTTGAGTTTGGTTTTTACTTTTTCAATATTCATGGTCATAGTGTAGGCTGAGACCGCTAATTTTACAGGAAGAATTCTGGGTTCTCTTTTGATTTTTAAAGTTTTGCAAACAACCTCGTTGAACTGAGCCATCGGCATCAATACACCCAACGGCCATCGCTTCCTTTGACCGTCCATTCCGACTTTTTCTAATCCTGTTTCGATAAAATTCCAAAAATTCACCGGATCGCCGTTGGTCACATTGTAAACCTCTCCGAATGCTTCAGGCTCGACGTGCAAACAACGCTCCAGGAGCTCCACCAGATTGTCAATGGATGTGAATTCCGCCAGATTCTCTCCGTTTCCCACTTGCACCAGGCGACCTTGTTTGCGCATTTCAATGACTCGTGGAAACCAATTGCGGTCGCCAGCACCAATAACACCTCTCGGTCTTAACGACAGAGTTAATAGTTGTTTGCCATGAGCTTGGCTGACGATCTGTTCGGCTTGATATTTCGTCTCGGCATAAGCGTTTATAAATTGTTTGGGGATGTCCTGCTCTTTTAGGTCCCACTGATCTTTATAAGCTGTATAAACCGACGGTGACGATAGGTTGATAAATCGTGTGACCGAACTGTTTTGACAGGCCTTCACAAGATTGTCGGTGGCTTGTACGTTGCCTTGATAATAATCCACAAAAGGTCCCCAGGTGCCCGCCTTGCCTGCACAATGGATGACGACATCCATATCTTTAACGGCCGTACGACATTGTTCGCTATCAAGCAAATCCAATGGGCGATAGTGGCCAGCAAAATCTTTTGGTTTGTTTTGTCCGCGTCCACTACCGTAGACCGAGTGCGCCTTTTTTTGCAGATGCTTGGCTGTGGCCTCGCCGATAAAGCCACTCACCCCTGTGATTAGTACATTCATAACAATGCAATGACAGGACAACCTTAGAAAATCAAGAAATGTCTTCACTTTACTTTGTTGTTTCTTTGCTAACAGTTGTTTTCTACTTTATTCACAGAGGGTGAGATCTTCGAGACGCTCCGGGGCTCCAAGGTTCATCCACGCCGCCATCAAATTGATGTTTTCATCGCTGACTGGGGGAGCGGCAAAAGGCATGCGACCACTGTCCATAGAATTAAAGATCTGTTGCAAGTGGGCGGTGACACCAGCGAAGTTGGAAGTATTGATTCCTGCGGCTGGAGAATTTCCACCGTGGCACTGAGTGCAGGTGGTGGAGAAAATGGCTTGATTGACATCTTGAAAATCAACCAATTCCATTTCCGACGGCAGGCAATCAAGGTTTGTCCCCGTATCCTCTTTTCCCATACCGTCGCCTAAAGTTGTTTCGTCGTTGATCGATTCCGGACGTTGATGGGTCGCCGAACAAGCAACCAGCCCAAAAACAAAGAGTATAAGTGTTAGTTTTTTCATAAACTCCCCCCTTGCGGCCCACACCGGGCAGCATTTTCCGCTGAGACGCGACTGAGCCGACTTCCAACGGTCGGCTGTTGAAATTACAATAGGCAAAAAAGGGTCTCGACGGAACGAACATGAGCTGGTAAAAATGTTGCGATTTGTGGTGATAAGGGGGATCATGACCACCGAACATCTTTACCAACAAGCCCATTTTCAGAAGTTAAAAACCCAGGGAAAAACTGATATTTATCTGCTTGCGGCCCATTGCTTTACAGGCGATCACCAACGCACCCGGTGGTTGGCCGAAGATCTGCTTCCGCAGGCCACAGCCGAGGAACAGGCCTTTATAGGGTTTCACTTGGGTGTGAGCCTGACGCGAACCTCGAATTACAAAAAAGCCGCGCGTGTCTTTAAACGCAATATGGAGCTAGCAAAACAGCATCCTAATAATGCCATGATTTGGTTTTTAGCTTGGCAGGGTCTTGGCTTTTTTTATTACTTTTTTTCGCGTCATAGTCACAGCTTACAGGCGGCTCAAAAAGCGCGGCGCGCTCTTGAAAAAGTGAAAGACCCTGGCAACAAAACCTTGTTTGCGATTTTATGCTTAGACCTGGAGGGGCACAATTTAATCCATCGCTTTCGCATCCACAAAGGTGTGGAGGTGTTACAAGAAGCTCTCGATATCGCGCAGAAAAACGGTGTGGAGTCTTTTGCTCATTCTTTGCAACTGTCCATTTTACTGTACACATGCAAATACATTAAAAAACCGAACCAGGCCATTCCGCTGCTCAAACAAGCTTTGCAAGAAACCGCCACCGATGACGACTACTCTCGTTCGGAGCTGGTGTGTCTAATCTCAAACCTTTTAATGCTGACCGGAGAATTTAAACAGGCGCAGGATTATTTATCAGACCACTATCAGGTGATCTATAAAACCGAGAACAAAAGACAAATGGGCCATTTGAATTTTCGTATGACCTATAATATGTATCGCCGTGGCTCTTTCGAGCAGGCTCTGTATTTAGCCAAGACAGCTCGCTCCAATCTTAATTCAATCACTGACCGAAACTTGGTTGCAAAAATATTGGGTCTTGAAATCAAAATTTTAGAAGCTATGGGAGAACCAACCGGTGAGTCGATCGTTACGCTGAAACAGCTTGAAAGTAAAATTGAAAGCATGATTTCACTGCGCGCCAACAATAGAACCTTAAAACAACGCGCCTCTTTCAACGAGGGTGAAGATCGTTGTGGCGACCTTATTGATCGCCTGCATGGAAAAAGATCAAAAAATGTTTACAAAGAAATTATCCAAGGCGGCTACTATGGTCTGCTCATGGATTTCTTTGACCGAAAACCGGGTGATGAATTTATTATCGTCAACGCCCCCGATGGTCACTGCGTGGTTAATACCAAGGAGCGATGCTATGTGGTTGACAAAAAATTAGGACCCACCCTGACAAAGCTTCTTGTCACCGTCGGTGGTGGCGAAAGCACGAAAGAAAAATTGATTGAAAAGGTTTGGGGATACTCAGAATATGACCCGCTACGCCACGATTCCTTGATCTACACCTCAATGGCGCGCCTGCGCAGTCTACTCAACATCGACGAGAATCGGCTTTTTTTCGACGGTCAAAGCTACCGCTGCAGTCTCAATATTGTTGATGACCTTCTCGGAAACACAGCTGCAGAGGTGACCTCTGATTCGAATAAGAAAACTCAAATGTTGACGGCCGACCCTTTTGCGCGAGAAATCTCGTCAAATTTGAATTACCGACAGATACAAACATTAAAAAATAGACAAATCGAATCGATTTCTGTCAAAAACTACTCCAATCAGTTTGACGTGACGACGATGACAGCCTTACGCGACTTAAAATTACTCTGTGAGTTAGGCTATTTGAAAAAAACCGGCCGAGCACGCTCGACACGCTATTTGAAATTATTCAAACCATGACAAAACTTGAAAGGTTTGGTAAGAAATTGAGCAATCACTTCCAAGGGGGAAGACAATGAAGGTATTAATTTTTATAGGCATCCTGACAGTCACACTCTCGACCTGGGCCCAAAACACGACCCATGATGGCGTCTACCAAGTTTTGGATAGTGAAGGTCACATCGTTGAATTTTTCTCGGAACTGCAGTTTGAAGGCGACAACTTTGCCGAAGCCGAGACCATCACCCTTCTTTTCCCGGAAACCTTGGCCGGAGAATCAAACCGGATTGAATTGGAGAATATCGATGGCACCTGGCTGGGGCACCCTGACCTTTTTGAATCCTTGGAATGCCAAGCCGATGAGGTCTATGATTTTTCGTGTTTTATGGTTTTTAACAGTGAAAACCTTTTGAAAACCGAAAAATGGACAGCCGCGCAAAACCATATGACATTGAATGCGTTTTCAGGTTTTCTCAATGCCAGTGCGGCTGTGCCGGAGGTGGGTGCGGGCGTTTTAAAGGTCAACAAACTGAAAGCCCAACAAGCCCTTGAAGCCCAGGGTTTTGCAGGCGAAGTCTTGGAACATCGTTTGAGTGTGGTCGATCAGTTCTTCAGTGAGCCCATTGGCTGGATTCGTTATCGAAAAAGCGGAGTCTACTCTCTGGACTAAACCCACTCTGTAAGTTAACGAACAGTCGTATTGTTTCAAGGAAACGGCTCGATCCTGTTTAGTGATCTCATTCTGAAATTTTCAAGAACTGATCGATTAAAATTCCGTATTATATAGAGATTTCATTAACGAAAATCACTTGTAAGACCGATAGATTGAATATGAAATCATGTTTGTTAGGTCTTTTTCTAATCCTTCCCTTGGCGTTGTCGTGCACTAAAAAAAGTAGCGATCATGCGCAAGTTAAAATTCAATTTGATAGTTCTATTTTCAAAAATGATGACCCATTAGCAAAAACAGTGAGTGCCGCCAGCGCTCCCGATTGGGGCGTGGGCGATCCCGCCACTCTATCGGAGGTTCAATGCTGGGGTGTTTTTGTTGGCGGCCCTGAAACAAATATGCAATCCAGTCGATGCAAAAACCCCAATGGCGATGTTGTTGCGCGATTTGGCCCACGCGCAGGTTTCTATCCTATTGACGAAGCCGGAGTCGTCAATGTTCCAAAAGGTAAAGATCGACTTTTCTACTTAATGGCCATGGCCTCCGCCGATGGCACCTGCCATGCGGGCTTTGACCAAGAGGCCGATATTGAATTCAGCAATTTTTCAGCCCCTTACATCATTGCTAAGACCAAAACAGATGTTTTGGAAAACAAAAAGAATGTCTATCTTGAACTGCAAAACGTTTTTTCTAGTCAAAACAAAATTGACGATTGTGACTTTATCAAACCCGGACTTCCAGACCCCAATTTGCAAGTGACTCTCTTTCAATCGAATCGCAATATTTGGATTGCCGGTAACCCCGTTCCACGCACCGTTACTTTCACTCACAATTTGGGAACGGCCTATTGCTCAAACGACGACCTCAATTTCAGTGAATGCAGCAGCGGAACCTACACCTGGGCATGGGCTGATGCCACCAACACCCACACCATTCGAATCGAAGATGAAAATGGCTATATTTTAGATTCCTTCAGTTTCACCCCCTCCAATGAATACCCCTCCCTGTCTCCAGGAACCTGTGATCTGACCATCACTGACGGCGACTCTTTTTCTTCCATCGCCTCTCCTTTACTCGGGACGGGAAATATTATTTGCGTTGACGATGGCATTACCATTTCTGAAGCCAGTGCGGCACTAGGAATGGGAGACAGCAATTATCTGATTGTCCCCTATGGCGCTACCGCCACTTTCGAGAACACAAGCGCCATTAACTCCATGTTTAACTTGGCCTCCGGAAACAACAACAACCATATTTATGGACTGCAGATTATCAGCGCTTCGGCCAGCTCTGCGACATTTGACATCACGGACGCAACAGGTACAAAGTTGGTCGATGTGGAAATCATCAACAACAATGGCGGCCCCGCTTTATCACTTTATACAGCCTCCGCCGATATCAATGCTGAGGTCTATAGCAGCGCTCTGCGAGCTAATGGCGGGACCACTGGAATTGGACTCAGAACATCATCGTCCACGGCGTCAATCAAACCTATCGTTCTTGTTTCTGACAATAGCACTCTTGAGGGAACCAGCTTTGGTTTTCAAGCCCTACAGGCTTCTGAGCTTCAAATCGAAAACAGTCACATAGAGGGCCTTGGTAACAGTAGTTTTACCTTTGGTTTGTGGCAAAGAGCCGATGTCAAAGTCGCGAATTCAAGGATCGTCGACAACAATGGCTGGGGCGTGCAACTGGGTTGCAATTTTAGCGCGACCCCTTTGAATCTAGAAATCAGTGGCAACACGTTTGTAAGAAACAACGTCGCCGGTTCACAGGCTGCTGGAGCGGCCCTCGGCTTCAATGATTGTGGTGTAAACTATGGCCCCGTTACCATCGATTCTGCAGACAATGACAATATCTTTTGTGCGGTTGATCCAATGATCGCTACCTTTGGATCAATTCGCCAAGACAATGATGCTCACTCTCCAACAAGCACCTTTATGCCAGGCCTCTACACGGTTCAAGCTTGCCCACTTTGATAACTTAGACAAAATCTATTCGGCGCGAGTGGTGGCCTTGGGTGAGTCTCCCCTTATCAAGACTCCGGCAAGCGTGACGCGTTTTCACACGCAGGGTGAAATGCCGGCGAGGGCATGGAGCCCGCTCTTGATAAGGGGAGACTCACCCAAGGTCCCCACCCATCGAATAACTCTATGTATTTTCAGTCATTAATTTTCAGAGGGCGTTCCTCGGCGAGGCGCTCGCGGCACCCGTGATGTGGACTGATTGAAGTGACAGATGTTGGGGTCACGATTGAACTGCTGTTGACACTTGCGCCGATTGGCAGCGTTGTCGCGAATACAAACATGCATGTGATCGTCGTGGTGAATCAAGTTTCGAAATCCTAGGCTGCTTAAATTGGGATCGTTAAAAAACATTTGTGGAGTGCCATTGCCCCCAGGCCGCGGAGTGGTTTCGATTCCCCACTGGACTAGCATTTGCGCGAAGCGCCCAGTTAAGGCACTGGAGTAGCTGCCGCTGTTGACAGTCACGCCTTGATCAAGACCGTGCCCGGGTCGGCGCATCGGCCAGATGTCCATACACTCACCATTGTTATGGGAAGCATGGGGCCACTCGCTGGGTTCACGACCATTGTGACCAAAATCACCGTACATGATTCGACAGTTCGCCTGATTGCCACGGCAAACCTCTTGCTGCCACTGTTGAGATGCGCCAGCAAATAAACAGGCCGTGGTTGGATTCAAATAAGGAGGAGTTCGATGCCCGCGGATATGGAATCCACCGCAGGGTCCGGTTCGATCACCTGCTCCCGACATGGGCAACTGATATCGACTGTCAGAACCTCTCGGCCCATCGGGCGAGGCTTGCGGGAAAAATTGGTAAAAGTTTTCACCACTATTTATGGGATTGGGTATTCTTGGGTCGCGCGGAAGGCGCGGTGTGCGTGGCGGTGTTTCTCCCCCAACGCGCAGCCCATCATCTGGCCGACGGCCCACCGGCTGTGGCACCCCTTGGTGGTTGACTGGAGTTAAACGAATCTCATTGCCATTGGGCGTGTTCCTTTCCGGGATCAGTGTTCGAGGCTGACCTCCCGGTGGCAGCAGGAGAAGAGGGTTTCCTAAAAAGGCTGCGATAGAGACAAAACTAATAGAACCACCTTGCTGGATCTGGACATAGCCATTGGCAGTGATCCGCAAGCAGCGATAAGGTTGATTGCGTCTTAAAAAACTTCCCACATTCCCATTGTTCACCACATTGGTATCATCAGTGGGGGAAACATAGACCGGAATTTGTCGCGAGCGAGCATCCTGGCGAAGAACACAGGCTAAGGAGGGATCGGAAATGAGAATAATGAGTGCCAGACCAATAGCCTGTTTAAAGTATTTTCTAAGCATGGTTTCCTATCGGTTGTTTAGAAATGATACTTTACTGGGAATTGCGCAGGTAACTCATTAATATCCCTAACAAACCCACCCCAAAAATGCAGGCATTGATCCAATCTCCGTTATTCATCTTGTAAAACAGAAACGCCCCACCCAGGCAGCCGAAAACCAAAACTGCTGTAAAGACATCACGCAAAATTGCTCCTCCAGGACCACCTGATATCTTTCCTGCCACATAAAAAAAGGATATTGTCGACGCGTGGAAAGAGTGATCTAAACTCTCACCACACTTTCATCAGGAGGCTCCAGATGCAACAAAAAATAACCCTATTTTGGCGCCGATTGTTTTGAATATTTTTTTAGTGCATGCCTTAATGGCGCCAGAGGGATTGCCAATAGCTTTGTTGATTGGAATTCTTGAAATTTACTTAGCCTTTTTCGCCAAGCCTTATTGTGATATTATTTTAAAAATTTTCAATCAACCGAAAGCGAGGGCTTGAAATAGGGAATTCCAACTTGCGTGTGATTTCAATGGTTCCCAGTTGGACCGAGACTCTGGTTGCCGCCAACGTCAATGTTGTCGGTCGCACTCGGTATTGCATTCATCCTCAAACCCCAGTTTCTAAAATTCCTATTGTTGGCGGCACCAAAGATTGGGATTTGCAAAAAATTCAAGATCTCAATCCTGATCTTTTAATTTTGGATAAAGAAGAAAATCCGAAATTTATGGCTGAGCAAAATGAAATTCCCTGGAAGGCCACGCATATTGAAAGCATCCAGAACCTTCCTGCCAACTTGCTAGATCTGGTTGGAACTCTTTCTGCCCCGAAACTCAATGAGTACGCCCAGCGTTGGCAAAATGTCATTGCTCGTAAAAGCCAAACCGAAAGTGACTTTAAAGAACTTCCTGGTTTGATTGAATGGGGACGACAGCCGACTGAGACTATTGACACCATTCTTTATGTCATCTGGAAGGACCCATGGATGGTTGTCAGCCGTAACACTTTTATTGGCAGTGTTCTGGCACATCTTGGATTACCGATTCCACAGATGGCGAGCAAGTATCCTAAAATCAGTCTCGATGATTATGATCCCAAAAAGACCCTACTGCTTCTCTCCTCTGAGCCGTATCCGTTTTTGAAAAAAAAGAAAGACATTCAAGATCTCCCTTTTCCTTACGCCATCGTCGATGGCGAGAGTTTCAGTTGGTTTGGGTTGCGTTCTCTGCAGTTTTTAGAGGAGCAATTGCGCTAGACCACCCTCCTTCTTGAAAAAATACCCCCCCTTAAATAATCGAATTTATAAACTTTGCCAAAACCAGTCTTTTTTATAATGATCTGGTGAGGTTTTCGTTAAGGTTTCGAGATGGGGCTCTTGGGGCGAATTCTTTTTTTAACACTGATTTTACAAACTTCACTGGTAGCAAGAGCCAAAACCCCGCCGTCGCTTCCACTGCCAGACTTCTTCCACGATTTTACGGATCACTCTCTTTTTAAAGAAACAGATCCACAAAATAGAGACCTCTGGTTGATGCATTTAAAATCCCAGTATCCGGAACTTAAAATTGTCGTAGTGGCTTTACTCGCTCCCCAATTTCCCGATGTTCCACCGCTTCATTTCAAAGATGACAGTGTCATTCCCATAGCCCAAGAGTATTACCATCAATACTCTTTAACTATGATTCAAAACGTGGCCTTTTATGCCGCTCCTGGAGCTGCAGTGAACGACGACCTCGATAGGCCCGAAATCGACTCTCCTCTATTAGTCCTGCGTGAAAATACTCCGTTTCATGCGTTAATGCATGAAGTGGGGCATTTTTTAATTGATCACAAGCAGCGCAAAGACCTTATTGATCAATCTCTTCCTAGAATTGTGTTCGACCGGCTTATAGAAATACTTTCAGGTGTGGCGGAGGAGAGTTTTGTCGACGCCCTTTTACTCACACAAGCCGAGACATTGGCTTGGAGTCTTAGTGAAATATGTCCTCGTCATAAGTATTTATCCCAGAACAATCAGGTTCTCAAATTCCACCTTGATGATCTTCGAAAAAAGGTCACTGCTCTTTCAAAAGATGACAAAGCCATTTTCGATGAGCTAGCCGATCTCTACCGATGGACACGCCAACTACAAAATCAATGGCACACACAATGCTTCCTTTGGTCTTTTAAAAATTAAAACTCCACACAACTCCAACGAAGTTTGAAATTAAAAACATTATGTTTCTTAAAGGCCTAACAAAACTTGTATTGCAATTTTAATCGTTAAAATATTGAACGTGTTTTCTTGTATTATGTCATTTCAAAAAACAAGAAGTCAGGTCGCAGCTTGCTCTATTTATACAAGCCTTCGCATTGGCGCCAACTTAAAAATCGTGACCTTTGATCAACCACAGGTTCTTGCTCACTCACTGGCTGGCTGAGCAGTAATTCATGACCTGTGCTGGGAACCGAGTGCCTTTGAGCATTTGACAAAGTTTGGATTCGGGTGGATTCGACATTTTGGCCAAAGTTTTTTGAATCATCGATTGGTACCTATCAACACATTCACCCATGGCCACGGTTTGAAAATCTTTTTGTAAGCCCTCGGGCATCATTTCAATGGATGCCAGCATATTTTGAACGGCTAATTTTTGCCGTCGACTCTTGCAGAAGGACGAATCAAAATCAGAGCGATGGGCTTCAGCGTAGACCGACAAAGCATAGCGAGGCAAATAATGATAAGTGATTTGATCGGCCATCGACAACAATGACTCGACGCCAACAGGAGCCCGTCCGATCAGCTGAAAAAGATGGTCGATACAGTTGGTGGAACCAGACTGAAGACAGGCCTGCATGGCTTTTTCCACCCACTGACTGCGGGCTTTAATAAACTCAGGATATTTCTTTAACTGATTGAACGAGTAAATTGTGTCATCCAAGCGCTGAATCGTGTCCGCCTTAATTTCACCTTGATTGCGCCATTTCACAAGAGCCACAGTCACTTCCACCAAAGCCTCTTCCCACTGCTGGTTTCGCTTTTGGGGATCCACGGTTTTTAATGTTTGTAAGGCTTCTTGCCAATTCTCCTGGCTGATCAGGACTTGCACTTGACTCATGGTTCTGACTTTTGAAGTTTGATACCATTGACTGTAGCCCATCCAAATTGACTGAGCCACAAACAGACCGACCAACAGAGCCATGGCGGCCCAGCGCCAAGAACTGCTTTTAAGGGATGTCGCCCGGGCCTTGTTGCCGCCGGCCCCTGGCAGCGCTCCCACCGGTACAGAATCGGAGATCACGAACTCTGTGTCTTCATCCGTGACCCCATTCATGTATATTTTTGCTTGTGATAAAAGGTTTTGCAGCTTTTCTTTTTCTTTGTCTATTTCTGTTGTGAACTGAGATTCAATCCATGTTTTCACTACTGGCACCACAGAATGCCCTTCACAAAGTCGAGTCGACTCTTGATAGACTTCTTCACGAAACTCATCGATGTTTGGGTATCGATCCTGGGGATTATGTTCTAAGGCTTTTAAAATAATTCGACTCAAGTTTTCTGAACATTCTGGGTTGAACTCTCTTGGATCTTTAATTTCAAACTCTTTTAATTTTTTTAGGTACTCGGCACTGCTATGGGCCGCAAAAAGTTTTTGGTTGGCCACCATGTTCCATAAAACAACGCCCAAGGAAAATATATCGGTACGGCAATCAATGCTTTCACTGGCATTGGCTTGCTCTGGAGACATATAAAAAGGTTTGCCTTTTAAGACTCCATGACCGGTGTGAGACAGGTTGTTGGCGACCTTGGCGATACCAAAATCAAGAATTTTTACCTCAGAACTAAAGCTTAACATGATATTGTGAGGCGATATGTCGCGGTGGATGATATTCAACGATTCCCCGGTCAGCTTGTCTTTCATGTTGTGAGCGTAATACAAGCCCTTTGCTACCTCATGGGCGACGAATAAAGCCACCGACAAAGGAATTTTCTCTCCCCGTTCATTGAGCTCCGACCAAATTTCATTGATGGTTTTTCCATAGACGTATTCCAGTTCGATGTACTCTCCCGAATTGCCATAGGAATTCAAGTGGACGATATTGGGATGATTCATTCGGGCTGAGACTTTAATTTCATCTAAAAACATACTGCGAATCTGCGGATCACGCTGAATCATGGAGTGACTTTTTTTAATCACAACCAAACGTGAAACAGGATCCCGAGTGATTGCACGGAACACTTCAGCCATGCCGCCACTGCCACACCGATCGAGCAAAAGGTAGTCCTCATACTCGCAGGGAAATATGTTTTTCATAGTGAAATTCATACTTTAAAATCGGTCGTTCTTAGAAAAAACTCGAGAGGGCCAAAGGCCAAGGTAAGATTCTAAAAGCCAGCCTTAAGGCCTAGACTCTGTTATCAAAAACGGCTTATTCCAATGCACTTAATAGTGCAGCATAAACGTCAGACCGGCCACAGACTCATGATCGGCCCAAAGGTTGGTGGCGGTTAAACCCGCGCCATAGTCGGTTTTTTCAAAATAAGCCCCCCACCTTAGTTTATTACCTTTAAGATAATGGTTGAGACCAACCAGCCACGACGATTGGTTGAAATCGGTATTTTCTTTAAAACGGTTCCAACTTTGCCATCGCGCAAAAGGGGCTAAGTAGTGAAAGTCGGTTAAGACATACTCCACCTGGGCAAAGGCGCCTTCACTTTTGCCGGTATTCAGCGGTTGGCTGGCAAAGCTTTCAATAACTCCATCAAACAGAGAGTACTCAGTTAAGAAAGAAAAGGATCGATAGTGAAAAGAGAGGTCAAAATTAAACAGCTGACGGTCCACTTCACCGCTAATACTACCTACAGTGTAATTGATGTTATCAACGAAAAAAGCGCCAGCGCCGACAGCAAAGTGCTGTCCTTGTCCCAAAAAGGTCTCGGTTATTTTTTTGAGCTCCCAGCCAGCCAACGGAGAGGCTCGCAAGCGTGCACCATAAGCGAAGTTTTGACTGTTGAGAGTGGCTGCGGCTAAGCCCAGGGCATCAAAAAAGGCCGCCTCTTGTAGACTATCTCCAACCACAATTTGTGCTCGCAATCGATTGCTCCAATTGGCCAACAACTGGAGATTACTGGCTCGTCGCCCGGTGGAAATAAAACTGGCGGAATAGTCTGAAACTGAGGCTCGTATTTGGTGCAGCAAGTCCGCCGAGCTAGAGGTTTGAGAATAGGAAACCTGGTATTTACTGCGAAACACTCGCAAACTCAGCGGTTCGTAATTCCAAAGGTTTTCCACCTGAAAATAGGCATCTCCTAGTGCGAAACCATTATCGGAGGCGTTGATCTGATCGACTCCATCGGCACGAACATCCATATAAAAAGACATGTCCGAACGCATTTTTGCAAGCACTTGTAAACGGGCCCGGTTGATATAAAAATCCTGTTGAGTGGGAGCTTGCGTTCCGTTTCCTGTTGTCGAGTTTTGACTGACGGCCATTCCTTGTAAACGGGTGCCAATACGCAAATGCAAATCACTTTCGGCAGATGGGTTTGCTATTTCCACGCCCCACTTGAAACTTTCAGCACCGGCTCCAAAATCGTAATCCAGGGTCTTAGAAGGACTGGCCCACAGACAGAACGTAGAAAGTAAAATAATAAGAATAAGAGCAAACTTCATTGATCAACCTATTTTCCGGAAAAAGCATTTGCGACTACGAGTAGGAGAGTAAAACTTTTTTCAAGGTTTCATCAAGATCAGGTCAAGAATGCTGTTGCTGCGCATTAAATAGGATCTGCTTAAGAGGCCGATCTTTCGAATTCAAAAACACCGCGATCGAGATCAAAAATGATCTTGTGAAGATTTTCTTCGGTAATTCTTTCCGACTCCGGACGTGGGCGAATAAATCCGATGGGCTGCGGGCGGGCTGGAGCGTCCGTGGTATTTTGCTTTGGTGGCACAAAGCCAATCGGGCCTGGCTCAACAACTTCCTCAAATTCAACCAGTTCACGAATTGTTTTTTCTAAATTTTTTGGATTTTGAATCTCGAAGCCCATGGGAATTTTCTCAACAGCATCGCTATCATTTTCCGTCTCGCGTTCGCGGGCTCGAAATCCAATCGGCTGGCGAGCCACTGAATCACTATGAAAGCTCTCTGAGGATTGATCTCGTCCAAAGCCAATGGCTCGACGCTGTTGGCGGGCCTCATACTGCGCTTTTAACTCCGCCACATCATTTTGCACACGATTCTGTATCGCCTCTTGCATGGCATTGTTACCGATCTCTAAACGGATTTGTAACTTTTCAATCAATTGCTCGGTCATTGACGCTTTTTGAGCCTGAACTTCAGGCGGCATTTTTTGAAAATTCATAGCGATTATATAATCGACGGCGGTGTCCAAAATGCGGTTGGCTAGTACCACCAAGCTATGAATCTGTTGGTTGGCCTCTGAGCGGATTGTTGTTTGACTCAACTCTTGACTGCGGACATCCAGTTCTCGCATCAGTTCATTGGCCATTAAAAATTCAAGACCATTGGTCTGAGTTTTTTGATAGATTTCGGCACATTGAAAATTGGCCGTTGCGGTGTTGGTTAAGCCTAGAACCGCGAAAAATAGGATTCCCAATAGTACTGATAACTTCACTCTGCCCCCCCCCGATTGGATTCACATCCCCAGAATCCTCGACAGGTCTATCAGAACTTTTAGTGATTATCTCTAATAAGTAATCAGAATAACTCGATTATAAAATATTTAGGTGAATCGTCGAGATGTTCTATAAAAACAACACAGCTTGCTCAAAAAAAATGCACTTATTGGACAGGTTTGCCGTGAGAAAAGATCCGGGTGACTCTAAGTGCTCCTGAAGAATCGTACCAACGACTCTCTCCATGGAGTTGGCCCCTGTGGTAAGAAAAATCACCTTCTAAGCTCCCATCCGGGCGAAACAACTGATGCCGCCCCTCTTTTTGCCCCTCAACCCAAGTGATTTTTCCGTAAAGTTGACCGTTGGCGTGAAAATACTCGGCCACACCATGGTACTTGCCAGCGACCAGAGGAATTTTTGACCGAAGGGCTCCGTCAGGATAATTCACAGTTTGGTACTTGTCCGGCGCAGGGAATTTTGGAAACTGAGCCTGCCAATTTTTCAATTCTTTGATGGGTGGTCGTTGGGAGTCCTCGATCTTCTTTGTCCTTCGCTTCGATGGAGACTCGATATTGTACGACGAAATATAAGGAACCCCTAAAAAGCCCATTTTGAGTTCACCCTTGATCATTGATCGATCCACCATCGCTTTTTTAAAAATCTTTTTAGCCACCCGAACCTCTGAAGACTCATCGATTTTCAACAAATATTGCGCTTGTGGTTCTATCAGATCAAATTTCAACCGGTAGCTGCGGCTGTTTTTATTTCTCACCACTCTTTTCGAGGTGACCGGCGCTTCGAACCTTTGAGTTCGACTGGCAACAAACCGATCGATACCAATTATCAAATTTGTGCTGACCGCTATCATTGTTAAAAAATACAGCCAGAGTGGAGTTTCCGTTCCAAAACCTTTCTGTAGGGTAAGACTAAATAAGTTGTTTTTAAACGCCAGGGCAAGACCGCATCCCATCGCCACCGCATAAAGACCGAACGTTAAAACAGCTGAATAATAGTGCAAAGGAGTTGACACCAAAAGCAGCGTAAAAAAACCAATGAATCCAAAAACTCCAGCGAACACGAAACTTATAAAGTAGGCATATTTCTTTTTACGAAAACTTTGTGCTGTCTCACTGAAAGGCGAGCGATCTTCAGGTAAACCAGAAAGTCGATGCAAAGCTTTGTACATTTCTTTTTTTTGTTCTGTCTTCAAAGGGTTCTTGAAGCGAAAGACATCCTCGTCGGCTCCTGGCCTTTTCAGTTTAACAATGAATTGTGGCGGCGAGTTTTTGCTACCAGGCTGGGTTTCAAGATCAGTAATCGACGAAATATCGAAAACGAAAACAGAGTCACCCTCTTGTTTGTAACGCTGCGGGTTTTTACCGTAAGACAGGGAAGCAGGAAAGCTTAATTGATGGGGTGAAATCACAATGCAAGTCGTTGCTGGGTTATCCAATTGTTTATTTGTTTTTTTCACATCGGATTTTCTTTTATTGATCAGATAGAAGACAATAACAGCGCTGAAAACCGTGCCTAGAATCACCGGTAAAAGCAGCAAAGATTTCGAATTTCCACCCACAACAAAGAAAATGGCAACAAACGGAATGACAGTGGCAAATATCGCAGAGACCACTATTAACCTTTGAGCTTGCAGTGTGGTCTTTGAAGCCACCGGTATCTTCAATGAGTCTTTATGGTAATGGTACCTTTGTTCTTTTTTAGCCATCATCATAAATCTTATCGGATTCCAGAGGAGGATTTTGAGTTTCGAAGCATGCATCAATCAAAAGTTCCTGATTCGTTGCTATCATCTTAGGCCGCCCCAAAGTCCAGGGAACTGAAGACCTGCTGAACTTCCGAAAGTGAATTTAAGCCTTCCTAAAACTATATTGCTTTGCTAGACTTTTAAAGATGGATTTTTCCTACAAAACAAAAGCCGAAGGCTCCACCGTTGAACTGCATCTTATTGGCTACTTCGATGAATTTGCGAAACTCCCTTCTCATGAAGACTTTTCCGAATACTCGAAAGTGATTATTGATTTTAGTGCTGTGGAGTTTATCAACTCCGGTGGAATAAAGGTTTGGCTGGGTTTTTCGGACAATATTGGCCTGATCGATACTCTCACCTCTGAAATGCGCGGTTGCCGACGTTTTGTTGTTGACCAGGTCAACATGATTGAAGGCTTTGTACCTAAAAATGGTAAAGTCACTTCTGTTTACGTTCCTATTTTCTGTGACAAATGCGAAATGAGCTATGATGTTCATCAACCCATAGCCACTTTGGATAAAGACTTTCCCGATGTCTTCGACAAAGTGAAGCCGGATAATTGCAAAGAGTTCCCCAAGTGTCGAAAATATTTCGAACTGGATATCGTTAAAAATAGTTACTTTCGATTTCTTGATAGCGAATAAATCTGGCTCTGTGTTTCCATTCAACTTTATTTTTAGAAGTGTCTGGCTTTGATTCTCGCGCCTTGTTTATCGAACGACTCAAAAAGAGAAATTTGACTCAACCCTTAAAACCCTCTCAAGTCTGGCCATCAACTTGAAAATTCATGGAATTTGGCATTCAATAGAAGACTAGGCATTTATTGACTTTATAAATGAAGGGTTCCCGTCAATGGCTTTCGCAGTGAAATTACTTGGTGTCCGTGGCACTCTCCCCACTCCGTTGACTCCGTCACAACGAGACGACAAAATCAAACAAGCCATACAGGCCTTTATAGCGTCTCCTCAAGCCTCGGTTTTTGAAGTCCAAGAATTCATGAAAGACTACCCAGCACACCTTAGGGGCGGCTACGGAGGCCATACCTCCTGCGTCCAAATTTCCTCGAAAAGCGAGCAACTGATTATTGATTGCGGCACTGGTCTGAGCCAATTGGTTCCTGAACTCGCTAACACTGAATTCAAAGAAGGGAAAGGGCAAATCCATATCTTAATGACACACTTTCATTGGGATCACCTGATGGGACTTCTCACCTTTTTCCCCCTTTTTATCAAAGGCAATAAGATTCATTTCTATGCCGTTCAGCCTGAGCTTGCGCAAGTTATAAAAGCCATTTTTCAAAAGCCCTTCTTTCCTGTTCCGTTTGAAAGTCTGGGAGGGACTCTGTACTTCCATCAACTCAGTCCGCGTGAACCTCGACCTATCAATGGATTTAACATTACACCTTATCAATTGGACCATCCAGACCCTTGCTGGGGCTTTCGAGTGGAAAAAGATGGGGCCGTCTATTCCCACTGTGTTGACACAGAAGGGGTCAGACTGACTCCTGAAGAGCTGGGCCCAGACCTACCACTCTATCAGAATGTCGACCTGATGCTATTTGACTCCCAATACACCATGCAAGAGATCACTGAAAAGGTGAACTGGGGTCACGCTACGGCCAACTTTGGAATTGATCTCGCCCTGACTCAAAATATACGTAAGATACTCTTTGCCCACCACGATCCTTTTGCCAGTGATTCTAAAATCAAAGAGACGAGCGTGCAGGTGCAGCACTACTATGAAAGCATGTGTCGAATGTACAAAAAGAACAATATACCCTTCAATGATGTGGAATGGGACATTGCTCGCGAAGGCATGAGAATTGAGGTCAAAGTATGAGCGAATTCACAAGTAAATATGCGCCTGATCAAAACGAGGATATGGTTTTCTTTTTTTCGGGCATTATCGACAGCAGAGCTCAGTTGCCAAACTTGGACGATAGCGAAGATTCGATTATTCGCATCGACCTTGGCGACTTGAAAATGATGAACTCTGGCGGCATTCGAGAATGGATTTTATGGATAGAAAAATATAAAAACAAAAGCTTTTCTTTTTATCGGATTCCCACTTTCTTCACAAACCATCTGCAATTGGTCGAAAATTTGATACCGACAGACAGCAACATTGCTTCTTTCTTTGTGCCCTATTTCTGCCCTCAATGCGATACAGACAACGACCTTCTGTTTTTTCGCGATAAAGAATTCACCAATAGCGGTGAGGTGGTTTTATTAGTCAAAGCACAATGTGCTGACTGCAAAGTTCCCATGGAACCGAGTATTCGCGCTGATCGGTTTTTTAGAGCTCTGAAACTGCGCCCACCCCAAGTTTGGTGATCAGGTGGAAGGCGAATGTAAGTGGATGTGCCGACTGACTTGTGAATCAATGGTGCGAGCCGATTTAGGGCAAAGCACCGAGGTGATCAAAGTCTGCTCGCCTTCTAAAACCCCCAGGTAAAAACTGGTACTCAGGTTATAGATGAGATAAGCTCCAATTCCAGCCCCACCTTCACCTTGATTCATCATTTGACGAGCGCCTTCGCGATAGCAACGGGCAATTCTATCAAGATATTTTTTCATATCCAAGGAACCATAAAAATCACGACATGAAATGACCGTACGTTGGTCTTTAAACCCGATGATTATTTCACCACCCTTGTCTTCAGGCAAAACGATCTTTTGGGTGCGATCAATCAGCTTCCCTTGTCCAACAAAAGGAGCATTGTAAATGACGTTGGTAAAAAGCTCATCAATGATTAACTGAGAACGCTCTAAAATAACTCGGGGTCCACCGCCGGACTGTTTAATAGCCTCTAGGGCTTTACTCAAAACCATCTGTTTTTGGTCGGAACGGTGGAATGGAATTCGACACAAAGTCATCCGCTGATTGGATTCCTCTTGCACAGACTCAGGTGACAGCACTGTAGCGACGGGAAATTTAAAGTAGTTATCGGGATTTTTCAACATTTCGACACCCGAGCTAAGCTCTTCGTCGAAGTACATTAAATTTTTATTCACAACATGGGGAACTTGGTGATCGAGAAACAGGCGAAGTGTATCGTGTGTATCGACCTCTTCAGTGACATAGACCTTTTCGCTTCCACGTTCTGGTTGTTTATCTTTGTTGAAATGAATTATGAGGTCCTTGTTGGAGTCTGCCATTTTTGTATTTTCTCCCCTCTGAAGGTCGTTAGTCTCATTATAGAAGATTAACGGCCCTTGAGCAAAAAATAGCCAGCTCCGCCCTAGACTGAGGCGAAATCAGGTAAATATCTGTTTTTTATGGACTTCCGAGGATTACAAAAGGTCTTTCGATTAATGTTTTATTAAAAATTCCATAGTATTTTGAAGCTTGCAAATAAACCTTTGCAAAGGTCCTAATGAAATCTCATCCATGTCTTATTTTTAGACTTAATAGCGCCAACGGTTCGCCAAACCGACCAAGCTCAACATCACTGGAACTTCGATGAGCACACCCACCACAGTCGCTAACGAGGCACCGGAATTCAGTCCAAACAAAGATATGGCAACAGCCACCGCCAGTTCAAAGAAATTACTAGCACCAATCATCGAGCCAGGTGATAAAATCCTGTGGGGCAATCGCATTTTCCGGCCTAAAAACCAAGTGACGAAGAAGATCACGTAGGTCTGTAATATCAAAGGGATCGCAATTAAAATGATATCAAACGGCGAACCCAAAATCGTCGCGCCCTGAAAAGCAAAGATTAAAACTAAGGTGGATAATAGTGCCACCATTGAAAGGGGCTTCAAGGTTGGTAAAAATCGCTCCTTAAACCAAACCTCACCGTATTTTAATATTAATAAGCGATTGGAAATCACTCCAGCAGCCAAGGGAATAACCACAAAAACCACCACTGAGTAAAATAAAGTGGAAAATGGAATGCGAATGTCAGTCATTCCCAACAGAAGCTGAACAATGGGAACAAAGGCAAACAAAAGCACAAGGTCGTTCACCGAAACCTGCACCAATGTGTACTCGGGGTCACCCTGGGTCAAATAAGACCAGACAAAGACCATGGCCGTGCAAGGGGCCGCTCCTAAGAGGATGGCGCCCGCCATATACTGTTCGGCCATTTCGGGTGAAAGAATTGAGGCAAACAAATGGTCAAAGAAGATCCAAGCAAAAAATGCCATCGAAAAAGGCTTGATCAGCCAATTGATAAAAAGAGTCAGCCAAAGACCTTTTGGATTCTTACCAACATCCTTGATGGAACCAAAGTCAATTTGCACCATCATCGGATAAATCATAAACCAAACCAAAACCGCCACTGGTAAATTGACAGTTCCGAGGTTCATTTGACTCAAGGGTTGAATGGAGTCACCGAAAATCGACCCCAGCAGTATCCCTAAAACAATACAGCCGGTCACCCAAACCGTTAAATATCTCTCAAAAAAACCCACACGTCTCCCCGATCAGTCTTCGATGTATTTTTCTATATTAACCACAAAATTTTTAATCTGATCGCGCACGCGCCGATACTCCTGTAGGACGCTCTCCTCGTCGGTCAATTTCTTGGTCAAACCAGGCGGATCGTCGAATCCGACATGAATGATACGGCTTCCGGGAAATGTCGGACAGGTTTGGTCAGCATCGGAGCAGACCGTAAAAACCACATCCAAAGGTTCATTACGAAATTCAGCGATTGTTTTTGATCGATGTTGGGAGATATCGATACCGACCTCGGCCATCACTTGAACCGCCCTCGGATTCAAACCATGGGCATGAGTGCCTGCTGAGTGAAACCGGTATGATGTCCCCAGCAAAGATTTTCCCCACCCTTCCGCGATTTGCGAACGGCAGGAATTACCAGTACAAAGAAAAAGGATATTTTTCATGAGTTCTCCAAAAAGTTATCTAGAATGGGACAGTCACTTAAAAGCACACTCTCTTCAACGCAGCAACTGGCGATGCTTTTTAAAGACTTCTTGATTCTTTTCAGGTCCTTAATTTTAGCTTCTACTTCTTGCATCTTTTGACTGGTTTTGCTGAGGACATCACTGCATCTTGCCTGGCTTTTTATTCTAATATTCAGCAATTCTTTGGCCTCTTTTAAAGTAAAACCCAGCTCTTGGCAGCGCTTGATAAAGCGGATGCGCTGAATATCAGATTCGGGATATTGACGAAAAGCTCCGGTTTTTCGAGGCTGCTTTAATAATCCCCGTCTCTCGTAAAAGCGGATGGTTTCGACATTGACGGAGGCCTGTTTAGCGAGTTTTCCTATGGTCAATTTCTGTGAGTTCATAAGACCACTTTAAACTCCGTACCATGGTACGGAGTCAAGGCTTGAGCAGAAAAAACCGGAGGAGGGCCTCTGGATTCCCTAGTCGCTGCCACATTCAGTCATGATTTGAAAAGTGAAACCGGGCTTTGCTTTAAAAACTCAGACGAAAAGTATTAACCGTATTCAAAAAGACCGGTGCAATAGACCCTGTAAGCTCATCGTGCTCCAGAAGCAAAGTCTTGCCAACTCGCGCAAGATTCTTAGAAAACAAAAAAATACCCGATGTTCTTAAGTAACAAGACCTAAAAGCATCGGGTATCGAGTTAAGTTTAATGCATTATTAAATAATGCATAACTTTCTTGTGAATAAAGAGTCCTAGTCTCTTTTATATCCGCATATACGGAACCTTCACATTGTTTTGAATCGAGGTTCAAAGCAATAATAAAGTTTCACAAGTCTCTGGCTTTTAAGAGAGACAAGGTCAAAGCCTCATCCAGAGGTCTTCGACCTCATTCCTAAAAACAGCCTCAGTTAATCATATTTTAAAAAATAAAGATTCCATGAATTGTTTCTTGAATGTGAAAAAATGTACAAGGGGAAGCTCTAACTTCCAGAGGCCCTACATCGAATCTCCGCTCTGTAGAACTGATCAAAACTTCAACTTTGTGAAGATCTACAGTTTTGGAAATTTTGACACCAGTCGGTACGTTTGATCACCCGATACTCTTTCTTGCGCTGAAGACTGAAGACATTTCATTTTTCTGATTTAATTTCACAAATTCATTGGAAACTTTCAGAAAGAGCTCTTAAAAAATTCAATAGCCAACGTCATTAATCAAAAAGTCTCTTATACTTTAGTCATGAAGTTTTCTTTTTCACTTTGATATTCTCTTTAAGAAGCGCTCAGCTTCATGTAACGATATAACTAAACTTTGTGTGTTGATAAGATTTTAATATGAGATCTTTTGTCCGATGTTTTGACGGACCCAAATGTGTTTGTTATAGTAAGTTCAATCATGAAATTTGAATCTGTACGAAGCGAACTTGACGGTTGTAAGCGAATCGTGGTCAAAGTCGGCAGCAATGTCGTCACAAAAAAAAGTGGAAAATGCGATCTGAGAAAAATGAGGATTATCGTAGAGGATATCTGCGAACTCACTGATCTTGGATTTGAGGTCGTACTCGTCAGCTCAGGCTCTGTGGCCGTCGGCAAAGCTTTTCTTAAGAAAATGCTTCCTGAAGAGGGGGGCGTTGATTTACAACAGTCCGCCAGCTCCATTGGTCAGCCAAAGTTGATTAATCGTTACTCAACACTTTTTGAAGACCACCAGCATATTTGCTCGCAAATTCTATTAACCCACGACGATTTTCGAAGTCGAAAACGTTTTCTTCATGCCAAGCAGACCATTGAGGTGCTCTTAAAAAACAAGATCACTCCAATCCTGAACGAAAACGACTCGATTTCTTATTCGAAGAATACGGTTGGCGACAATGATCACTTAGCCGCATCAGCGGCACAGATGGTGAAAGCCGATGCCTTAATCATTATCACCAGTGCCCAGGGCCTGTTTGACAGAGATCCCAATGAAAAAGGGGCGGAGCTGATCAAGAATGTCAAATATGGTGAGTCGTTTAAGAATATTGATATGTCGGCAAAAACACATTGTGGCCGTGGCGGTATGGAATCAAAAGTTCATGCCGTCAATAAGGTAACACCATTGGGGATCAAAGCCATTATCGCTTCGAAAGACAGCGAACGCATCATCATCGATGCTTTGACAAAACCCATCGGTACCTTTTTTGGCCCGAAAGCGACACTGGACCCCGAGCTGCGCAAGGCCTGGTTGATTTCAACCAAGAAACTCAATTGCCATATTGAAATCAATGATCGCGCTTTTCGACAGTTGCAGGCTGGCAAGCCCCTGTCTCCAGCTGGGATCATTAAATCGTCGGGAGTGTTTTACAAAGGGGATTCGGTCGACATTGTTTACGATCGAAAAGTGATCGCCGTTGGCGTCTCCGAGTATGATCGCGATGAAATTGAAAAGATAAAGGAAAAAACCCGTAACAAAATCGCAACTGTTCTTGGCAGCAGTCTTTCGAATGCGGTTGTAATGGCAACAAATTTTGTATTAACAGGAGAATATTATAAAAATGCTCAATCTAGCTAAAAAATCGAAACAGGCCTCTCGAAGTTTGCGTGGACTTGACACGCAAAAACGAAAGGACATTCTATTTAAATTGGCGGACTCATTGGAAGCCAATAAAGACCGAGTGATCGAAGCCAACAAGAAAGACTTGGCTTATGCCGAAGAAACCAACCTGTCAGCGGCTTTAAAAGACCGGCTGATGCTCGATGAAAAAAGAATTCAAGGCATGGCCCAGGGCGTCCGTGAGATTGCCGAACAACCGGAAGTGGTTGGCCAATTCAGTGATGAATTTAAAAACAAAGAGGGACTCACCATCAAACGTCAACGTATTCCCTTGGGAGTGATTCTAATGATTTTTGAGTCTCGCCCAAACGTGGTGATCGACTGTGCCGCCCTCGCGCTCAAGTCATCCAACGCTATTATTTTGAAAGGTGGAAAAGAGGCCAAGCATTCTAATGAAGTCTTAGGCGCCATTATCACCGAAGCTCTTGGCGAGGATCTTCCCAAGGAAAGTGTACAAGTTCTTGCTTCAGACAGTCGCGAGGAAGTGAACACACTGCTTTCCATGGATGAGTTTATTGACGTGGTCATTCCCCGGGGTGGCGAAAAGCTGATCGAACATGTACACAAAAATGCCAAAATGCCGGTGATTGCCCACTTTAAAGGCCTTTGCCATATGTATTTAGACAAAGAGGCCAATCTTGATAAAGCCGTTGATCTTGTAATGAATGCCAAAACCCAAAGAACCGGTGTTTGCAATGCCATTGAAACCTTGTTGGTTCATAAAGACATTGTTGATAAAATTGCCAGCCCTCTTTCAGAGAAACTTCTTGAGAAAAACACCGAGTTGCGGGTTGATGAAAAGTTTATGAAAGCCGCCAATAAAGAGCTGAAAGAGGCCACAGATAATGACTGGGCAACAGAGTATCTCGACAACATCCTGTCGGTCAAAACCGTGGACTCTATCGATGAGGCGATTGCTCATATTGACCAATACGGCAGTTTTCACACCGAAGGCATTGTTTCAGAAGACAAATCCGCTTGTGAAAAATTTCAAAGAAATGTGGATGCCAGCTGTATTGCCGTGAACGCCTCCACCCGCTTTAACGATGGTGGGCAGTTGGGACTTGGAGCAGAGCTCGGAATCTCAACCACAAAATTTCATGCCTACGGCCCAATGGGTGCTGAACAAATGACAACCACCCGTTATGTTATCGAAGGCCAAGGTCACGTCAGAAGCTAAAAGAAGGGATCGAAAATGATTGGAATTATTGGATGTGGAAACATGGGACAAGCCATTATCAAAGGCTTTTACAGCAAGCACCCTGACCAAAAATTTATGACTTGGGATCCTGACACCGACAAAGCTCAGTCGCTGGCCGATAGTATCAACGGCGAAAGGGCCACAAGCTTAGCTGACTTGCAAAAGGTCTCGCACTTGGTGCTGGCTTGTAAACCGCAACACCTGAACAGTTTGGCAGAAGATTTTAAGAAAAATGATATGGATTTAAAAGAGGTCCACATCATTTCCATTCTTGCCGGTACGGCGACTGAAACCATTCAACAGAAGTTGGATGCTGCAAAGGTGACGCGAGTGATGCCTAACACTCCGGCTCTATTCTCTGAGGCCATGTCGTTAATATTTCACGCCTCACAAGTGACAGAGAACGAACACGCCTTAACCGAAAAGTTCTTTAAAGCCTGTGGTGAAATCGCTTACATGCCTGATGAGTTAACCTTCGACCGCGTGACCACGGTGTCTGGTTCAGGTCCCGCCTACGTTTTTCTATTTGCCGAAGCCATGGTGAATCAGTTGCAGGAGTGGGACATCGAACAGAGTGCGGCGAGAAAAATCGTTATGCAATTGTTTAAAGGCAGCACCCTGTTGATGCAAAACGAAACCGAGACACCTCTCCCCGATCTGATCGACCGGGTTTGTTCTAAGGGTGGCGTCACCATTGAAGCGGTGAACGTTTTTCGCGACAGCGGCTTGCGTGAAACCACAGCAAAAGCCCTTAAAAAAGCAGAAACACGAGCCATGGAACTTCGCGACGCCTAAATAAATCCACTGCTTCGACGCCAAGGGCTCTCCAAAGCTATTTGGGAGCTCCTTTTGATTTGGACGACTTACAGGACCCCAGCGTTTCTGTACCCTACGAAAACTAAACTTGAAGCGCAAACCTCGAAAATCCCAAGCCGGAGCCAAATATATTATTGGGTCGCTCCCCGATTTTACTCAGGTTGTAAGGATCTCGTCAGTCTCGATAGCCCTTTTTTTATGTTTAGGAAATTTTAGATTTTTAAACCTAATTAAGTAGGCGTACAAACATGGTGGTGGCTCCGCCACAGTTAGAGGTCACAGATAGACTGAAACTGTCAGCATTGGCTGGAATTGGCAAAAGGGAGCTTGATGATGGCTTACTTTTTTCTGAGGTGACACAGGCCTGAAAACTTAGGGTGCTACCATCATTCATTGCGAATGAGGTTGTAGCCGAGGAACCTCCGCTGCTACTGGTACAGCGACACAAAGATTCTGTATGCATAAATTTAGCATCTGGATGCAGACTTAAATCAACCGTTGCAGAGTTCGGAGCACTCGCGTCTGTGGCCACATTAAAAGAACCCGAAACTTCTCCTAAAAAGTCACCAGAACTACCAGACTCCAAACAACTAGCGATTGTTCGATTGGTGGGGTTTCCCGGAACCGGAGTTGTTCTGAAGGCTTGATGTTGACGGACCTGGCGGGAATAGAAGCCATTTTGCATTCCAAATTCAATGACCCATTCAGCATCGTAGATGTCACCACTGACTTGTTTAATGTTTTCAAGACGAACGTCAGACACCAGGAGCACTGGATCATTCCAAAGTGACTCACCTTTTTTAACCAAAGGTGAAGATCCAACACCACATTCTTGAAACACCGATTCAAGTCCGATATTGACACCCCCATTCACAGAGCCATTAAATTCAAGTTTCTTTTTAATCTTTGCCGAATTCGGGTTCGCTGGGTCGAGCCTATTTAGCTGACAGGAGCATGTGTTGCCGACCGACAAAATATCTCGAAACGCGTTTTTAAAATCAACCAATACCAATCGTTTTTCTAAAAGAAGAGTCTGCTTCGATTGGCGCGCCAAAGATGATGCCATAAAGGTGAAAAGTATAACGCCAATTGCAGACGCCAAAAGCAATTCGACCAAGCTAAAGCCATTTTGATTGGTGGTATATGAAGCCCCCATAACGTCCTTTTTCTAAAGAATACTTTTCGGCATATAATGATAAAAGTAAACGAATTTTAACTCTAAACAGAAAAATTTCTTTATATAAGAGGAATAATGAATCTCTATTTGATACAAATAAAAACCAAAAATGCCAGTTCTTTCAAACATCACCTTTTGGGCAACTCACCCAACCACCGACTGTTCGAGGCATCATAACCCTTAAAATCGAGAATCACATTCCACCAAACAGGTCTCAGTGGTTAGTTTTTTTTAAGGTTGTGATCAGGTTTTCAGCGAAAGTCTTTAAGGCTGACCCTGGCCCATCAACATCATTGGTCAATCTTGTATCGTTTAAACTTGGCTTGATGATTTTAATTAAAGTCTCTTTAGCATCAGATGAATAACGATTCCATAAAGCCTCTTGTTGTATGTGCGTGAATATAGCTCTTACCTCTGAAGCATCCGTTTTTCTGAAGAAATCAATCATTTCTGAGTTTGGCTCAGGCATTTTCATCTCAATTAAATATTCATAGAAGAACCAACGGTGTTGAGCCTTATAACTGAGAGCGTTCTCTGATTTATATATTTTTCTAACTTCTCTTGAAAAATCAAAGTTGAAGATTCGTAAAGCTCTTAAATATGAACCGACCCAACGATATTCTGAAACGTCATCAACTGTAAGTCTCAAAGCTTCCTCAACAATTGATAAAGTGTTTGGATTTTGCTGGACAGACGAATGATACTTGAGCAACAGAGTCAAATAAATATTTTTAACATTATCAGATACTTTTTTCTGGTTTATATATTGATCTGAAAGGTGCCCGATGACAGCATTGATACATTCTATTCCGAGATTTTTGGCTAATACTCCATCCAATTTTAGGCCCATTGAACTGCCAATCTCAACAGGATCCATTTTCTTTGCTAAAAGCTCGGGGCAATGAGCCTGAATATCCAGTAAGAAATCTTTTGAATTTTTCGTCTTGGCATTTTTGACTCGGAGATTTCTATTCGATCCTTGACTTGTGCATTCCTTCAACACAGATTCATATTCGGCAAAAACACTTCTAAGAGAACCGATACTTTCAGGTATCGGAAGGTTCAGTATGGCATAAGAGGCTCTGGCGTAGAAATTCTCAATATTTGAATTTGTGATAGCTCCACCTTTTAGAACAGTAGTTAACTTGTTGAGACCATCTTTTTTACCTAAAAGCGCCAGCGTAGCCGCTGCCTCAACTATCACAAGAGGATCTTCATCATTAAGAAGTTTTTTCAGGAACGGAACACCCTGCATCGGATCATCTAACTCCAGGACCAAGCCTGCTAACCCATGCTTTGCACCTTTTGTACTTTCACTAATCAATAGTAAGTTGTCGAGAGTTTTTTCATCAGAAAAAAGGTTGTTTGCTTTTAAAGTGTCTCGATAGTTCAGTTTTTCAGCCAGAAGCTCCCTTAACTGGCGGCATTTCACTTCGTTCACTTGACGCTCCAATTGAGAGTTACCTAAACTGAAAAACAAACTACTTAAAAAAAATAAATTTAGAACTTCCCTCACATTTTTATATAGACACAATATATTTAATTAGTCACCAGACCAAAAGCCCAGGTAGACGTCTAAATCTCAAAAAAGATGGGAACCCAAGAACATAAACCAAATTTTTCTTTACCCCTAACGAGTTTACATCTAAATTAATAAGAAACGAAAGGATAACTGCTACAGGTTAAATTAACTCAATCAACCGTGAAATTTCAAGCAGTCTAAGAAAATGAAGAATATCGATTCCACATTAACTTCCAAACGTTCTATTATCATAGCCTTTTTAATTGTTTCTGTT
>CAZPOV010000021.1:0-15261 GCA_964588335.1 uncultured Pseudobdellovibrionaceae bacterium
TCCTCCATTGTGCAATATTCCCTACTGCTGCCTCCCGTAGGAGTCTGGACCGTGTCTCAGTTCCAGTGTGGCTGATCATCCTCTTAGACCAGCTACCGATCGTTGCCTTGGTAGGCCTTTACCCCACCAACAAGCTAATCGGACGCGGACTCATCCTTCAGTGGCCGAAGCCTTTTACTACGTTACCCGCAGGAGTCGTAGTCATATGCGGTATTAGCCACTCTTTCGAGTAGTTATCCCCCGCTGAAGGGCAGATTATCCACGCGTTCCTCACCCGTCCGCCACTTTACTCGTCCCCGAAGGGCCTTTCTCGTTCGACTTGCATGTATTAGGCGCGCCGCAAGCGTTCGTTCTGAGCCAGAATCAAACTCTCCAGTTTAAGATTCTAATCTCTAAACAAATACTTTGCTTAAAGCTAATTTACTTAAATAAAAAAAATTAAAACCCAATAAGAAAAATCTTATTGAGACCTCACAAAAGTGTAATTAACTAGCTATTCAGTTTTCAAAGAGTCTCGTTCGTAAACGCAAGACCTGAGGTTCTAAGGGAATGAGGGGGTAGAGTCAATAGCCAAAAACGAATAATTACACTTTTTTTAAACTTTTTTTTTGCGGGTCAGAAATCGCCTAAAAAGTATTCAGATTTTGCACATATTATAAGGAGATTTGGTGCCATTGTGGAACCCATAGACTCTTTATCAGTTGAAAAGCGTATCGCCCTGAAGGAAAGCGAGAGTGCGCCAAGAGACCCCAACGGTTCCATAAAAAGTCTCAATTCCTCTGTTTTCTCCAGTACTTAGATAGGTGTCCAATTGCAGATCATTGTTCACTATGTAGGCCAAACCAGCACCGTAGAAGGTTGAAACCTCGGTGTTGGACTCACTGCCGTAAAACTCGGCCACTGTCGACCAACGGGAACCCCAACTTTTTGAAACACTCAAGACCCAGTTGTATGTGGGCATAGGTGTGAAACCATCATAGGAAACGCCATAGTTACCGGTGACTGTCCATTGCTCGTCGAGGGCTTTCACAGCTGAAAGCATAAAGACGGGCGCCAATTCGTTGCGGCGATACTCACTGCTGACAGCTCGCATGCGGAAACGTGTCTGTAGCCCTAGTACTGGTAACCAACCTTCCCCTGAAGGAATCAAATTGTATCGAAACCCTAACTGCCATTGGCTGATACCATCAAAATCTTGCGTTAGGTTGTTGGTTTCGACTGTGTCTTGGCTGTAATCAAGTATCGTACTGATTTCAAAACGCTCGGTGAGTCCCAGTCGTACGATATTATTTAAAGTGTGATTGGTGCGCTCAATGCCGGTTTGTTGGTTTGTCACAACATCGATTCCGCTTTGAATTTGAAACACGCCCGTTCCGACAACACCCCCGCCAATGGCCTGACCGGGACGACCGGTCGTAATGGTGCCTTCAAGCTGAGCCTGAGCCAGTGAACAACTAACAACAATAACAGTAAGTAATAATAAATGTTTCATTGAAAAAATCTTAAGAACTTTTCGACGATCCGTCACGCCTGTTTTTATAATTAACCCTTGCCTTGCAACATTGAAAACGACCCTCTATACTTTCGAAGCGAAAAAACTAGGACCACTCATCCGCTGCTCTGCTGCTAGCAACTTTCTAAGTTTGCTGGAGACGTTAAGAGTTTTACCAACCCATTCAAAAATAAAAGAGACGAATAGGCCGGCGCTCTTTCCCATTGTTAGAGTCGTTTCGACTTAGTGATATTGTCCTTCACTCTTGGCTTCTCTGCCTTCCTTTATTCTTTGAAATTTATAACTGACTGAATTGGCGCGAAGATGGTGCTTTCCTGGTAAGCATTTAAAAAGCGTAGCAGTTTCGGAAACTAGTCAGCAATTTGTATTCTCGTACTAAAACCAATCAAAACCCTAAAAACAGGCCTCAGCCAATTGATCATTCATCGTGGTGGCTTCTTTAGTTGCCGACCGGACCGTTACACTGGTAATCGAACTGGAACTCGCCCACGGGTAAGTAATTTTGGTATGAGATCTGCTGTCCTTGAATCGTAAAAGGCTCATCATAGGCAACGAAATCGGTGGTTCCAGGCGCTTTGAAGAAAGCCTCAATCTCTGGCTGACCAGCACCGTCGGCGTCGTAGGGAGCGCATTTTAAAGGAACGGTTTTAGCAAGATCTTGCACCGATTGACCAATTTCCGAAAGCTGAGTGGTGTAGTTGGTTTCACACACCGATCCAATGGTTCCACCGCCTGGCTGACCATACCCTGTTAGCTTTGATAGGTCCTCGTAAAGAGTTCCATAGTAATGTGGATCCGGTCCCGCATTCAGACAGGCCTCATCGTCTGACATGACAATGATACTGTGAAAGGTGAATTTCTTACTGTTGGAAAACTGCGAGTTGAATCGATTCAAGAAGGCCTGAGGTTGGTATTTCACATCTTCAGCTTTACCAACTGAGGCTTCGTTTTCATCTGAAAGAACCACCGCCACAAAATCGGCATCTGGTCGGATGAATCTGGCATTTCGCATATCTGAATTACTCTGCGGATTGACGGCACGATCAACCACCATCGATACAGCATTGATTCCCTGCTCATCACCATCCCCTTTTCCAGGAATTCCAAGAGGGTTCGACCCTTGTTTTCGGATAGTGACTTTGTTCTCAAACAGTTTTTGAGCGTAACCCAAATCCATCGACGAGTTCAGGGTGTACAGACCATTGCCATTGAAATCCACAATGCGTCCTGCCTGATAGTCATTCGAGCCATCGATGTCGGTTGAGGTCACTGCGATTTGCCAGTCCAAATTATCAATCTCATTCAGAAGACCTTCAATTCTTTGACCTAAGTTTTCACGCTCCTCGTCCATTGATCCTGAATTGTCGACGACAAATAAAATGTCAACAGGGCGCTCAGCGCGTACCGTGAAATTGGTCTGTTGGTCACTGATAAGACTTTTGACTTCCCAATTTGTCATGATTGTCGCCGAGTTTCCGACGGCGTCCACCACCTGCACCACAAAAGAGTGATTGCTTTCGACGGTGGCAGGATAGGTATAGGCGGTATCGACCTGACAAGTGACAGGATCTCCGTTGTATAAACAGGTGACAGTTTCTATTCCTGAACCATTACCATCATTGGCTGTAAAACTAATTTTGGGGTTGCTACCGATATACTCAATTTCATTGGGTTTAGAAATAAACGCCAACGTCGGAGCCACCAAGTCAACAAGCCATTGATATGAAACAACGGCTGAATAGTTTCCGGCAACGTCTCGAGCTCGGACTGAAAAATTATGAAGACCATCAGCGAGTTCTGTGAATGTCGCGGGACTGGTGCACGAGGCATAAGCGCCCCCATCCACCTTGCATTCGATGGAATCGATACCGCTGCCCCCATCACTGGCTGTAAAACTAAAAAGAGCCGTTTTCTCTTTGGTTGGATTCTGAGGTGTCGAGGTGATCTGAACTGTTGGTGCTTGATTGTCGATAAGCCAACTGTAGGAAATAACGTCCGAGTAATTCCCCGCTTTGTCCAGAGCTCTGGCTTCGAGGGTGTGGTTGGTCGCGCTGAGATCAGTGAAAGTTATCAAGGCCTGGCATGGTGCAAAACTGTTGGCATCTAAACGACATTCGATTCTCTGCAAACCCGAGCCCGAGTCTTGAGCGGTGAAGCCAAAACGTGCAGAAAGGTTTTTTTCAACCGCATTGGGCGTTTCTGAAAAACGAATTGTCGGCGCAAGAGAATCCACCAACCAATTGTAAGTGATTGCTGCTGACCTGTTGCCAACGCCATCAACGCCAACCACTGAGAAAGTATGGTTGCCATCAGCCAGCGCTATCAGGTCAACCGGACTGGTACAGGCCTGATAGGGAGAAGCATCCAATTTACATTCATAGGCGCTAAGGTCTCCTGCCACGACTTGAAAGGCAAAACGTGCACTACCCAGTTTCTCAATGGCGTTTGGAGTTTGAGTGAATTCAATAGTCGGTGCCATCGTATCTTGAGCCCATGTGTAGACGACAGGCTCCGACTGGTGGCCAACATTGTCGATAGCACGAACCGCAAAAACATGGGTTCCATCAGACAGATTATTTAAAGTCATGGGACTGTTGCAATTGACGTAAGCTTGATCATCGAGCTTGCATTGATAAGCCGCCACGCCAGACCCCAAATCAGTCGCAGCAAAACTGAAGTCAGGAGTCACATCAGCGGTCACTGCCGCAGGCGTCACATTGAATGTCACAGTCGGTGGAGTGAAGTCTGGGCGCCAATTCACTTGCTGTGGATCCGCTTTGTTGCCGGCTTTGTCGACGGCTCGAACCACCAACGTGTAGTTTCCATTTTCAATGAGATTAGGATAATTCATATTATTGACACAGACTTGGAAATTTCCAGAGCCATCACGATCACACTGTACCTCTTGCACACCACTGCCGGTATCGGTGACCTGAAACGAAACATTCAGATTTTGAACTTTTATCCAAAGCGAAGCAAAGTTTTGATCGATTTGTATCACTGGTGCGATATCATCGTGGACAATACTATCAACGACACATTCCGTGGCCGGACTGTCTTCAAATTTGTATTTTACGTAAACCGACGCTTTTTGATTGAGATTCTGCAAGATCCAAAGTTTGTTTTTCTGAAAAGGTTCCCACTGACCAACAGAACAGTCGGCTTGCTCACTGATAAACATTTTGTCAGCAAGACCATCGGGATTGAGAGACAAGTTGACCACATCGTCATTTGTAAATTCAGCATCATCGTTAATAACTACTGTCGGCTTAGAGGGACTGACATCTTGTATGGATTGACCATTGTTTATTTCTTCAATGCTTTCAACGCCATCGACCAATTGAAAGCCTGCATCTTCTGAACAAGCGTTGTAGCCGACTGTGATTGAAAAAAGGCCCACCATGATCAGCGCATATTTAATGTGCCATGAGTTAAACATAGTTCCCCCCGGAGTTTAACGTACATATACTTATCGGCTCGACAGTCTGAGACATTAGGCCTAGGTCTAGATTTTTTGTATCATTGCGAGACAAATCTCACTTTCTGTCAGTGTATTCTTCAAGTTCTTTAACCAAAACAAAACTAAAGGGTTTTGCATTGCCGACACTGGACCTTTAGCCAATCGATTTCAGAGTCGAAAGTTCAACCTGGGTTCAAGACAAGAATAAGAGTTAAACCTCCCCCCTAGTCCTGTGCTAGGCTTTTACCTGCATGAAAGAACAAAGACCAAAGCACAGGGACATTGGGCTGTGGACAATAGTTATTCTGAGTGCAGATTGGGAAACAAACGAACTTTGATCGACAAAGTTCCAACAAAACAAAAAATCTATAGGGGGAATAATGTTAAGGAAGACATTATCAATCGTTGCAGTCCTCGGTGGCTGCCTACTTATCGCACAATCAGCCTTTGCCACTTTTATCGACCCAGACGATATAAAAAATCCATATCAGGTCTTCAGTGCGCGTGACGCCAATATGACCAAACAAGAGTTTATGGACGTGATTGAAAAAGCGCGCAAATTCTACGAGCCAATCGTCGCCTCCCATGGCGGTAAATTGGTTATCAATGCCAAATGGGATGACGACACCTTGAATGCCTACGCCCAACAGTTTTTCGGCACTTGGAGCGTTAACATGTTTGGAGGCTTAGCACGACATCCAGAAATGACACTCGATGGTTTCGCCATGGTTTTATGCCACGAATTGGGCCATCACCTGGCTGGATTCACTTTCCGTAAAGGCTTTGGAGGCTTTGGTGGAACTTGGGCAGCCAATGAGGGTCAGTCTGACTATTTCGCAGCCCAGTCTTGCGCCCGAGAGCTTTGGAAAGACGAGACAGCCATCAATGCAACTTTTGCGACCGAAATTCCAGAGACCGCTGTTGAAAGCTGTAACCGTGTTTGGGAGTCCGAAGAGGATCGCAACCTTTGTTATCGCGTCAATGCCGGTGGAGAGTCGTTAGCTCGTGTTCTATCGGCCCTCGCTGAAGATGAAGTGGTTCCGGATTTCGAAACGCCTTCAACCAGCCAAGTCAGCAAGATTGACGACAATCATCCACAAGCACAATGTCGCCTTGATACGACCTACGCCGCTTCACTTTGTGTCGCCGAATTCAACCCTGAGTTGATCCCTGGAAAGAGCAAATCCGACCCCTTCGGCCAAGACGCTGAAAAAGAGTCGGCTGACTACAGCTGCACAGCCTATCGCCAGTTTGTCGATGGTCTAAGACCAAGATGTTGGTACAAACCGAGCTTATAAATCCGTTGACAGTTTCGGCCCTCAATTTCTGAGGAACTAAGAAAACAAATAAAAAAAGGTCACCATACGGGTGACCTTTTTTTTGAAGAAATGTTATGACGTAATAGTTTAGTTGGTGAAGCAGCTTTTACCGAGAAAAGCCTTTTCGCCCCCATGAATAACCGTGTACCAAGATTTACTGTGATACTTCATATTCACTTCTTTTCCATTTCGGTAAGTGTCCAAAACTTCGGCCTTGGTAGAGGGATAACTTCGAACATTACAGGCTGAAGTACTTACTTTGGCCACCCGTTGACGATTGAGTCCAGATACCGTTCTGTAGTTTTTTGGTAACTTACCCATGGTCGCTAATTTTTGGTCGTAAGCCTGGTCAACTTCAATAGCAATTTCTAGCTCATCAAGCATAGCATTGGCCTTGCTTAGAGTTTTTCTATAGATCGCGATCATCTTTCTGTACTCATCACTGTCTTTCTTCATATTACGATAGACTTTAGCAATTTGAACACGGGCGCGTTTGACGTCTGAGCGAAGAGCACTGACTCGCGTTGCCGTTTTCTTGGCAGCGATTTTCATGCGTCTGTGATCCTTCTGCATGTTGCGAAGATCTTCTTCTTCACGACGTTTTTCAGCTGATACCTTTTCTTCATCAGATTTTACCAATGCCAGTTCAGCTTCAACTTTTTCGTTTTGCTTTCTTACTTTTTCTTGTTCGGCTTCAAGCTTGATAAGCTCTTTCTGCATTTGCGCCGTCTTGGCTCGAGAATCCGCTATTTTTTTCTCGGTCTCAGCGATTTGCTTTTCGGCTCGCTTACGCTTGGCTTTGGCCGCTTCTTTGTCACGCTCAAGCTGAGCTCGTAATCGAGCCGCCTCTTGGCGTTCCGCTTCCAATTCTTTTTGAAGCTCTTTTGATTCAATAATCGCTGCTTCCGAATCCGCACCTATGGCATCAGCCTCTATCAGTTCCTGATCTAAGTCAGCATAATCGGCCAAGGCTGTTGTGGATCCCAACAGACCACTTAATAAAATGACTAATAATATATGAATACCCTTCATAACCTCTCTCCTATTTGAACATATATAGAAGCAAAGGCCGTACCAAGCCTTTTGGGGAAGCGAGACCGTTTAATCAGAGTTCAGGTGCAAAAAGTGTCTAATGGTGCCCCTAATTGGCAATTATTTTGACATGCCAACCTGATACCGGTGAACTTTCGGTAGTTTAAACCAGCGCAAATTTGTCATCAAAAAAACAGATTAAACGTTCGATTCGACCCTACCTGTAATTTATTCAATCTGAGCGTGGCATATTATTTGTATCGTATTGAGACGAAAATAAAACCTACTGTTTAGGAGCCGTCCGTTGAAGTCATTTTCATTTTTATTCCTTACTGTGTTTCTGTCGTCGAGTTTTTTACTCGCCAACCAGCTTGATGTTGAACGTACATTTCTGCAAAGAATTTCAGGCGACAATGCCTACCTCCCCCAATATCAAGATATCGAATTAGGAGAAGAGATCGATGGCTTAAAAGATGGCGAAAAAATATCCTCCTTGATTCTGAGTTCTCCAACTCGTGAGGCTGATGGCAATCAATTAAAACTAGAGAGTAAACGAAGCATCGTACTGATGGATGAGAGCTCGTTGGGCGAATTGGACGAGAGTTTGGCTGACGCCATCACTGAAGTTGTCGACAATAAATCGGAACTATTGAATGAGCTGAATATTGAATATTCAAAACCAGGCATTGAGAACTTTTATGTTTTGGGAAATTTTGAGGCGGCACGCACGCCCGGCGCTGAGTCAGAATGGTTTGTTGCGCTTATTCCAAAAGACGTTGTTGTTGAAAAAGTGATTCTACAAACAGAATGGTTTGGAAGCGGAGCTGGAGGCCATAATCAGATCCGAATGATACTGAACCAACCCGTCGTCGGTATCCCGCAATCATCGCATAGCCACACGCCTTTTGTGTTTGCCTATGACGGTGATAAGGGCGACATCACTTACGCATTGCAGGCCGCTCGGGTAAAAGGTGGTGAACAGGACTGGGCTCCATTGAAGGGTGTGATGGGAGAGTTTGGTAATGCATTACAATTCTTCGATACTCGCACACTGGCGTTGGATCAAATCACGCGCTCTGTAGTTGATGATCTTGTAGTTCTTGATGTGGAGTCTGTTACTGGCTCGACCGAAAAAGCCAAAATTAGAAAACAAACCAGCAGTGTTTTGGTACAAGCTATTGTCGATTCTGACAGTGAACAAGAATTGAGTATCTACCATACGGTCTTCGCCAGCTGTGTCACCTACGCACTGAAAGCTCTGAAAGCGGGTATTCCTGAAATTAAAACCACTTGGTTCAATCCCTACTCAATCAATGTACAAGTTCAAAACGTTTTAGGAAGCAACTGGACTCTTATTCGCTCATCAATGAACGATACCTACGGCCCCTATTTGGAGTCCCTGGGCGGAGACGTTATGACTTGGGAGAAAATTCGAAAAACCCATCCGCAGATGTCGAATCTGGTGCGCAATCTCAAGGGACCTGTTTTACAGAATCCTGCCTTTGATCGAATCGTTCAAAAAGTCGCTGTTTTTATCATTCAAGAAGGCATCACTTATAGCCAAGTTAAGAATTTTGTTGAAAAAGCCAAACAACATGGAGCTGTTCTCGCCGACATACCAAAGTCCTCAGAGGGCCAACAGCTTATGTTGCAAATTGAGGAATTGTGGAAACAAGCCTTTCCTGGACGCCCTGTTGAAGATTTCTTTAAAGCCTTAGAGGGTTTGCAAACTCAAGCCACCAATTAATTAATGCGCTTCACCTCAAAATGAATTTTGCTGGAGCGCCCCTGGTCATCAACGACACGCAACAGATAGTTTCCGGCGACCGCCGTCCATAAAAAGGGCTGATCAACAGGCGAATCACCCAACCTCACATTGTCCATGAACCAAGTTAAAGAACGAATATCACCATCAGCTGTCGCCAACAGAGGAATTTGCTCACTTCCTGTTCCAAGACTTCGTATGATGTATTGAATGTTTTGCATTGACGGAAAAAGACGGACCACTACTTTTTTATTATCATCAGTAGGGCGTCTTCGATAAGCGTCACTGGACCGGCGCCGACATCGCGTTGTGAAGTCACCGTCACAATATCATTCGGAGCTATGTTTCGAAGTAGGAAAACCAAAGAGGCTGAACTCTCGTCGTGGCCAGAAGTGTTCCGCATATAATGAGTTTTAGATTCAGCGCCCGAAACATCAACTCCGTTAACTTGAACCTTGATTATTGGACTGACGCGATCATTGGACCCAGCCATTGAATCGTTATAGGAGAGAAGATAATCGCCGAACTCTTTGATTTGAATCTGATGACTATTGAGTAGGGTTGAATGCGAGAAAACCTCGGAGTCAAGGACATCGGATAGGCTCCATTGCACGGGACTGGCGACGCCACCATTCCAGTCACCACCAGAAACAAGTTGAGTTCCTCGCAAGGCAATGACGCCTTCAGAATTCGGAAGTTTTTCGATATTGAGATTCCCCTCTTGTCCCGGCTGTATATTGACGGTTCCAGCGCCCGCTTCACGTTCAGAAGTCACAGTTAAAACATCGTTATCATTGGCAACGAAGTAGCCTGCCCAATGGATACTCGAATCGTTATGACCGGAATCATTACGAATATAGCCCTGGGAAGCCTGACCTCCATTGATAACCCCACCATTCAATCGAAGTTGAACACGAGGCGAAGTTCTTGTGCTGTTCGATGTTACGGGGAGATTAATGAAAGCGACATAAGTTCCAGCACTTAATTGAATATTTTGCGGATTGAGTCCATTGTTGTGATCAAATCCAGGGTCGACGCGCCCTTGTGTCCATTCAAAGCTTGATAGTGTGCCATTGATGTTGGTGTCAGCGACAGTTCGCGTGGTCGATGCCGTAAAGATGCTACGTGAAGGGGCCACATATTCAAGAAGCAAAGAGGCGACACTATTGATGGATACAACCTCTGATCCATCTTGTCCGGCCGTCTCCGAAAGAAAAACTTCGATTTCGTCATCGACACTTAGTCCTTGCAACAGCATGGCGACATGAGACGAAGATTGGGAATTCCCTGTCGGTCCATCAAAACGGATGTAACTCGACTGCCCGATGCCACCACTCACTAAAACGCCATTAACCCGAATCTCTAGGCGCACACAAGGTCTATAGGTGCCGGCCAACATTTCGAGAGGAAGAGTGGCGGCCACCCAATAATCTCCAGCCCGTTTTATAACTAGCTTTTCTGATTGACTGCTGGTTGAGTGGCTAAAAAAGTTTGAGTCAAATTCTCCTTGGTCCCAAACCAAAGGGTACGCCGTCGCTTGATTCACTTGCCCCGGTGAGACCGGTGCTCCTGTAAAATTCCCTTGCAACCAGGCCAAACCTGGACGGATCGCCGTGGTTCGGTAGGCCACGGAGCTTAGCGAGCATTCAGACAGGCTTTTCTCTGGTGCGCTGGCCGCGACCCAGTAAGTCTGTTGCGAACCTCCGACCAAGGGCTCAGTCACTTCAATCGAAAAAACACCCTCACTGGTGGCTGTGCCGCTACCAACAAAGAGCGTACAAAGAGAGTCGGAATAAATTCGAACTTCCGAATTGGGCTCGGCGGTGCCATTGATACGAGGACTGCTGCTGAGAGCTGGCGAAACCGGAGTTGTTGAAATAACGGTGGCCCTCTCTGTTTGCGGTACAGGCTGATTGACTGATCCCTGAATCGCAAGACTGTCCCCGAGATCGGTGCCACCACAACCCAATAGGAACAATAGGAATAAAATATTTGTATTTCGAAATACCATAAGCTTAAGTCCCTTATCGGAATATTATTGGAGATTTTGACTGTGTTTGTATCAAATGGAGACAATGGTTAAGAATAATCAAATTTAGACGGACACCCCGCCCCGTTTTTTTGGGCAAAGTGGAAATGAAGCAACGTGTCCACCTATGAACGAGTGACCGAAGGGTATGGCTCGATTAACCTGTAAAGGACATCGAGGAAACTAATGGTAGATTTTTCATACGAACTTCGTGATCTCGGAGAACATGGTATTGAGCTTGTATTGATTGGTTACATGGACGAACAAACTATTCTTCCTGATGCCTCTCGATTTAAAAACTGTAAAAAGCTTTTTATTAACTTTGGGCGAGTCAATGCCATTCTCTCGATGGGCATTAAAGAGTGGGTGACTTTTTCTGATCGCTTGGAACAGTTTCCCCATCTTAAAATCGAATATAAAAATTGCTCGAAACAGATCATTGACCAGGTCAATCTTATTGAAGGTTTTTTACCAAGCAATGGAACAGTCAGTACACTGTTTATTCCTATTTACTGCGGCAAGTGCAACCGCACTTTTAAAGTTTTAAGAAAAAGCGACAATATTAAAACTGAAATTCATAATGTTATCCCTAGCATGGAAGTCAATGACTGTGAGGAATTCCCTGGTTGCAAAGAAGATTTCGAATTGGATTGCAATCCTGATCATTATTTAAAATTTCTATCCTAATCGACAAACGTCTCGTTTTGATCAGTTCTCCTGGACCTAAATAAGGGCTCAGAAATTGCGCCTTCTGTCTACGACCGTTTTTATTTACAATTAGGACAATGAAATCAAGTAAGTTTATTCTACAATTCTTGTTTCTAATGGCGGTCTGCTCACCCCTTCTAAGTTGTGGAGAAGAGTCGGAATCGGCCAATGTCGAGATCGTTCTTATACCCGACAGTCCTTTGGTGTCGAAATCCAATTACAATATTATCGGATCCGATGGCGAAGTGGTCGAAATTGTCGGACCCTGGTTTGCGTTCTCTTACACCATCGATAACGGAAGTGAGCTTCCATTGGTTGTACAAGATTTTGAATTAGAGGTAACAGCCCGAGCCAACGGGGTGAACGAACAGCTGCAATTCTTTCCTGACTTTGGACTTTTTAGCGCCACCCGCAACCGAATCACCACCGATCCCATTGAACCGGGTGGAACCTTTGAAGAGACGGCCAACTGGCCCGTGGAGAGCTTACCGGAACTCGCCTCGTTCCGTTACCGCTGTAAAATTACCTTCTTTGGGTATTTTGAAACTGTCGATGATCCCGACACAGAAGACGAAGATGAGAGCGGGCGCCCCGGAGCTCGGTTCCAAAAGTCGATCACCTTCACCACTCGATAATAAGTATTACTTATTAGATTAAATATAGTTAAATAATTTAACTAATCATAAGTTTTGCTTCACATTCCTTCCCATCAACCAAAATCCTTAGGGGGAGAAATGAAAACGCTTGTACTTTTAGCCACACTTTTTAATCTTAATTGGGCCTGGGGCCACCAAACTCCACAGACTGCGGTCTCGGACGCCAGTTTTTCAGATATGCAGATCAATCACAGCAACTTAAAAGACTCTGTTTACGGGCGAGTGACCTTAGATCTTGAAAAAGAAGAAATTCAAATTTTACTGCAACAGCCCTCCTCTTGCCCTAAAGGGAAATATTGCATTGCCTTAGCGCCCGCCCCAATCGTTCTTCGCCTTCCTATCATTGATGTTATTGACGATTGGTGCGGCTCAACGACTTACATCGCAGAAAAAGATAACACGCCCGTCGATGGCATCTCCGAGACGATCACATTAACCGATTACACGTCTCTTGTCTGTCGCATCCACGTTCCGTTCGCCACCGAGGTACAATACACAACTTACAACCCCTGGACAAACCAAACGCTTGAATCGCTTTTCTTCGGAGATCGATTAACGGAACGTCCTCAATATCATTTTTAAAATTTCTTCTTCTTGATTTTTAAAATTTTGAAGATGAAAAGTCTTATGAAGAGTGGATTCGAATGGAAAAAGGCAGAAGGTCCATTCATTAACGTAAAGACATGATGAAACCGTTGAGTTTCTTTTGGTCTGACCTTCGTTGAAGCGACGACCAAAACAAAGCTCTTGATACAGTAAAGTACTGAACAAAGAGTCTCCCTGGAGGCTCTTTTTTATTACTGCCTTACTTCAACCGACTCAGACTCAGACGATGGATTTTGGTAGGGTGCTGGGCAACCACTGAGATGCATGTATTGATTTTGCGCCTGAAGCTCTTCACAAACAAAGGCGTTAGTGGTTGCATAAATAGGATTGTTTCGGCTGGCATTAAAGCGGGTGCTAACACTTTCGGAATCGGTTGGGGGACGTTGAGAATGGGCCATCGTTATGTTTCCGTACATGCAGCCGGACTCAGAGATAACCGGCCCGCCGCTGTTTCCCGGTACCGCATCCGCATCTGTAAAAAGATAACGTGATTCATGAATCGGTGTGATCGGTACGGGGCCACTTTCACCAAGACTGTCATCAGGAGTGATGACTAGACCGCGTGATAAACGCAAACTGCCATCAGCATCATCATAACCAAGATTGGCTCTGCGAATAGAATCTCGATGGGTCACCATTGGATAGCCCAAGACTGTCACAGACTCTCCGGGACGGGCCCGTGTTTGACAGGTTTCAAGCCACGCATCGGGGCGGTGTCCGGTTTGCAAAACAGCGTAGTCACCATCGCCACCCAAGTCCGAGCGTGACCAATGCATCACTTGCGCCCCTTTGATAACCCTTGTCTCACCATTGGCTTGGGTCACGGTGATTCGAACTAAAGGACAATAAAAGGGCAACTGACCGCGATAGTAGATTTCACATTCTCTGATCACATGACGCCCTGTCAAAACGGCGCCATTCGGACTCACAAAAGACCCTGTGGCTCCTTCACGCACTCGGATGGGGTTTTCAAGAGACTCCCCTCGAGCCAGGGCGACACAGGCGTCCTGAAAAATATAGTAATGAGCATAATTCGGGTTGGCGCAGTTTTCTGGGCTGGGAGTCCAAGGGCCAGGCCCCATGCTGGTGACAAAGTTGCCCTCGGCATCCACAAACTCTCTTTGCTCCGGTTCTCCCGTAAAATCCATAAGGGTTGGAACTTGCACTCGGACAACAGCCGACTGGTAGCGAGCAGCATCCGCCTCAGAGCCCACCCGAAACAGGCCTTCACTGGCAGGTTCACGAACCACAGCAGAGCCACAAGCGACAAGCAAGACCGCCATAGGCACGAAATGAAATAGAAGCTGTAAACCAAGACGCATTAAGAATCTAGAATCTCAAAGACCACCACAAGCTGCAATAACTTAAGTGGTGAATGTCTCGAATCGAGACAACAGCCAACAGAGGCCGCAAAGACCTTAAAATAAAAAAGGAGAGTTTCCACTCTCCTTTTTAAAACAGTTTTACTGAATGTCAGTCTGTTTAGAAGTCTCTTTTTATTAATTGAAAAGGTTGCCGTTGATGCGACTACGAACGGTTACGCTGCTGCGTCGTCCACCGTTGTTGCGTCCCATTCGTCCACGACGTCCGGCTCTGCGAACTCCACCACGATTGCGGCCGCTGGTTCTGCGCACGCGAACTGTGGTTCGTGTACCCACTCGTGAGTTACCATAAGAACCTTTGTATCCAGAGTTACCTGAACCATAGTTGCTACCGGATTTTTTGTTGTAGCCGCTGGTTCCATAGGAATCAGAACTTCCGTAACCACCTTTTCCGTAGGAATAGTTGTCACTGTTTCCAGAACCGTAGTTGCTTCCAGAATTTCCGTATCCACCTTTTCCATAAGAATAGCTGTCGCTGTTTCCAGAACCGTAGTTGCTTCCAGAGTTTCCGTATCCACCTTTTCCATATGAATAGCTGTCACTGTTTCCAGAACCGTAGTTGCTTCCAGAGTTTCCGTATCCACCTTTTCCATATGAATAGCTGTCACTGTTTCCAGAACCGTAGTCGCTTCCAGAGTTTCCGTAACCACCTTTCCCGTAAGAATAGCTGTCACTGTTTCCAGAGCCGTAGTTGCTTCCAGAGTTTCCGTATCCACCTTTTCCATAAGAATAGCTATCACTGTTTCCAGAACCGTAGTCGCTTCCAGAGTTTCCGTAACCACCGTTTCCGT
>CAZPOV010000021.1:15361-59036 GCA_964588335.1 uncultured Pseudobdellovibrionaceae bacterium
AACCACCGTTTCCGTAGGAATAGCTGTCACTGTTTCCAGAACCGTAGTCGCTTCCAGAGTTTCCGTAACCACCGTTTCCGTAGGAATAGCTGTCACTGTTTCCAGAACCGTAGTCGCTTCCGGAGTTTCCGTATCCACCGCTACCATGCGAATAGCTGTCGTTATTTCCAGAACCATAACTGCTTCCAGAGTTTCCGTATCCACCATTCCCGTAAGAGTAACTGTCGTTTCCAGATCCATAGCTGCTTCCAGCATCACCGTAGCTATCGCTACCGTAGGAGTAACTGTCACTGTTTCCAGAACCGTAACTCCCTTTTGATGATCCATAACCGCCTTTGTTCGATCCACCGTACGATGCACCTTGAGCTGCCGAACCACCGTAGGAACCGTAGCCAGCAAAACACACAGGAGCCATCATTAAAACGGATGAACCCACTGCCAATAGTTTTTTAAAGTTTTCAGCTTTCATTTAGCCTCCAAATTAAGCGTTCTTGCGAATGGCTCAGGTATCCCAAGAAAATACGCGCTGGGTCAAATGATTTTTAAAAAGGCAATAGAATGGTGAAATTTTCACAGGTTTTTAGCCTGAAATTAAGAAAATAGAAAAAATAAAGGGGTTCTGGATACCTGGAATGGCACTACTGTCCTGTATTTTAGACAAAATGCGTAAAAAAAATACAATTTGGCTATTTTAGAAAGCGGCTTCAAGTCCAACCGAGATCAAGTCCTCTTCGAACTCAATGATGGTGTAGTTGGAATCCAAAGACGTGCGTCGATAGGTGAGAACAGGATCGATCATTCCAAGATCAACAATCAGGTCCGCCCCGTAAGTTGTCCACAAGTCATCACGCTTTTTGTCGGCGTTGGGGTTTCGGAAAATCTGATCGATAAAGTTGTCAAACTTAGTGAATCGAATCCCAGCTTCTGGGCGGAAAAGCATGGTTCCGAAAAGTTCAATAGGTAGAACGATGGTTCCGTAGGCACTCTGACGTGTCATAGCTCCGGCATTTTGATCTTCGACCATGTCGTATCCCGTTTCAAGTAAGAGATCGTAGAGAAAAATGGAACTTAAAAAACTGTGCTCTGTTTCTAGCAGGAAGTCAGCGCCAGCAAAATTGGGATCAACAAGACCATTTTGCAGTCGAGCCCGTTGATCAAGAAACTGACGGTACTTGTACTCGTAAGTCCCTTCCCAGCGAAGGTTCTGAAAGAATTGTGCTCCAACACGCAATCCCCCCGAAATTTGATTCAAGTCCGGGAAGAATTGGTTCCCCGCCTCATCCAAAACGGTGGTTTGTCCGCGTACAAATTCGCTGGTCGAAAAAAGTTCGGCAAAAGCCTTTCTCCATTCTTTACCCACCGACAGAGTGACGGCGTTGACAGCAAGCCGAGAGTCACGTCCGTCATTGGTGTTTGGAGATGTAAAATCAATCTCTCGACCATCAAATTGGGTGGTTCGACCGGCCAATCCAAGATAGATCGTGGGAGTGACATAAAAATCAAAATCCCCGGCGGCATTAGCCACAAAAGTTCGAAACAGCTCATCAATTTGTTGATCATTAAAAGTTCTATAAAAAAAGTCGCCAGACACATCGAAGTGAAAGCGTTTACCCAAACGACCAAACCAATGGGCGTTGGGAGCGATGTCGATAAAGGACCCACTGGGTGCTCCTTCAAAGCGAGCAATGTTAGTGCTGTATCCACTGGAGACATCCAAGCCAAAGCCCCAGGTTCGTTGTTCACGCTCTTCACGTTTGACTTTGTATTTTTGCTGAGGCGCCGGTGTTGCATAAATGGTTTGTGGTTGATTAAAGCGAACTTTATTGGCGGAGCTATCTCCGACGGCTTGCTCATAATTTCCTGGAGCCTCGGCGGTTTTACCATAATCCTCAAGATCCTCTTCCTCAGAGGCCTGGGACTCGACATAAGAGCGGCTCCCCTCGTCATACACCACGACGGGAACATCGGTATCGTTGGTATAAGGGTTGGGGCGATAGTTTTGATTTTTAGGAGGAAGGGCGACAGGGTTGGTGTCGCGAGAGCGGATATCCTGCATCACTTGCTGACGATAAAAGGCCTCGGCATCAGGCTCTGACTGAGCTTGTGCGCTCAGTCCGGCCGATAAAGTGAATCCAAAAATAATGACGAGTCTTTGCAAATTCAAACTGTGCTCCCTCTTGCTTTCCAATTACTGACACGAACTCTGAATACACTGGCTGAGCGAAGTATTTAAACTGGCTCCTTCTTCAGGGTTGAAAAGACAGTTCATGACCTGAAAAGCTTGATTAAAGCCTGTGCAGCTCAGCGGATTGTTCTGTTGCTGAATATCAGCCATGCGAATCACTTTGTTCATCTCGTTCACTGAAAAACCATTATCAAAGGCCATACGCTGTGAAATCACAGGCTCGGAGTGCATATAACCAAACATACGAGTGACGACTTCATCCTCCGGTGCCACCGGTCCGACTTGCGGAGTGCCGTTGGCAGTTGAGAACATTCCACCTTTGAATTCATTGGAGGTCAGGTTATTGGTAAAACCAAGTTCATCTTCACCAATGATATTGATCAGTTCTGAGTTGAATTGATCACGGCTGAAGGCGCGGGTATCAAGGCGAGCTGGCGTGTCTCTTAAAATTTGATTGTCGACAGTGTGACAGCTGGCACAGTTCACGTTGTGCTCGTTGGAGGCCAATGGATGCAATGCTCCTGCGGCCGCACTGGGTAATACCGGGCGCCCTGTGAGAATGTTAAATTCCGTTTGATCATCAATATTGGAGAACAAAAGACCATCATCTTGTCCGACACCAAGAACTTCAACATCAAGACCTGAACCATCAGGTAAGAGTTCAAGATTCCATCGACCGGATTCGTCGGTCAGACCAAAAAGGAAGTGCCACTCTCCAAGATTAACGCCACCACCGTCAGCGATACCAAGACCCATGAAAGTGATAGCTGTGGGCGCACGATTCAAAATGAAGGGCTCCCAGATTGTGTTTCGAATATCATTAAAGTATTTAGCGCGTGTGTTGCGATCGAGTAAAACAGGATGAACACCCAGAGGCTCGTTGTCGGTTAGACCTTCGGCACTTTCACGCAGTTTATAAACAGCCGCCATCAACTCTGAAGCTGTGGCTTGCTCATGCTCGGCAAATTGATAAGTCACATGGAATGAAAAGTCGAGAAATCCACCATTGGCTGTTGGGTCCTGATTCATCGGTTGAAAAACAAATCGAACATGCTCTTTACAGGGCTTTTCTTGCCCAGCAAAAAAGATACAAGGTGAATATCGAAAGCTCACCAACGCCCAATTGAAGGGATCCGTTATCGGATTGTTGGGATTGCCCTGATCACCCATAAACACACCGCGAGCCGCCGCTGCTGACATCACGCGATCGAAATTTCCGTTTCCGGGAATTCCTCGCTCGGTTCCTAATGTCACCAAAGGCTGGGGTCGACCGGCATCCGACAGGGGAAGCAAAAACGCGATATCATTAGGTGATACTGGCGCATCGACTTTAAAACTATTGCCTCGGTCTTCAGTGGCACCCGATCCACCGGATCTTCCACAACCTGTTGACCAAAGCGCGAATACAATAAGGATAAATAACATTTTTTTACACATAACAAGGGAGTAGAGTGCAGGAACTGTTCCATAAATAAGAGACAAATTATTTCAATCACTTACAAACCATGAAAACAAATCAAGGAGTGGTTCATCTATTATTTGTGACAACCCAAGCAGAGGTTCCATTTTAAAGCCTCTGAGACGCCACCGGCTGACAATTTTTTTTACAGGCGGTGGGCAAAAATTGTAAAAAATACTTCGGCCCATAAAAACATCCTATTTCTAGCTACTTAGCGGATTGAAAACAATGCATGCATGGTATGATCTTGAAACCACTCAACTCTTTGCATGACTTCAATCGCCTGTGGAGCTCACCTACGGAATCGTTGAAACCTTAAATGCTAAGATCGACCCCGGCCCGATGACTTTATAATCGCATCCTTCCTGTAACTTCAAAGGAATGAAAGATAATAAGACTTGGGGCGGTCACTGAAAAAGTGAATGCTTATCGATTCCTTTTGATAGTTGCTGAAGATCGATAAAAGAGATTGGTGATTGTTCCCAGCCCCCTCTTCGAATCGTCCAGCTTTAATTTTCATTCATTTGTACTATTCGCGAAGAGTCATTTTAAAACCAATGTAAGTGGCACACACACCTTTAAATTTATAAATAGAAAAAACCTATGGATCTATGCTTGCCGCCACCACTCTTTATTTTGGCGTATATTAAGAGAACTTCACAAAAATTATAGAGGAGAATCAAGTCTTTTGAGCCCCCTTGTCTTTCAATTAAAGAGAACAAGGAGGATTTTAATGCTTAGTGATTTTTTTGATTTAGGAAATTCAACAAGAGGAAACATTACCAAACATGGCCAATGGATGCAGGCACCCAATGCCTACGGTGAACGTGACAGTCACCGTGACTTGATTCCTGCCATTGATGTGGAAGAGTCTGAAAAGGCTTTTCGGTTAACCGCAGACCTGCCTGGAGTCAAAGAAGACGATATTAATATTGAGGTCAATGATCGAACCCTTTCAATATCAGGCGAACGAACCACCGAACGAAATTCAAGTTCTGATGAAGGACGCACACAATTCAATCGCACCGAACGTCACTTCGGAACATTTTTAAGAGCTTTTACTCTTCCCGAGAATGTTGATGAAGACAATATATCAGCCGATTTCGAAAATGGTGTGTTGTTTATCACCCTTCCCAAACACAAAGAAAAAAAGAGTGAGGGAAGAAAAATTGCACTGAACCAAAGTAACAAACCAAAGAAACATTAGGAGGGGTTATGATACTCACAATTTCTAGAATCGTTTTAGGGGCAATACTACTCCTAACTGGCAGTAACAAATTTTTCGGCTTTTTTTCAATGCCGGCTATGAGCCCGGACGGCATGCAGTTCCTTGGAGCTCTCGCTGAAACCGGCTACATGATCCCGATGATCGCATTGGTCGAAATTGTTTGCGGATTGATGCTTTTTTCAAAAGCAACGACTCCGTTGGCAGCCCTTTTACTGGCACCATTGACGGTGAACATTTTAGCCTTTCACTTATTTCTCGCACCAACAACGCTCCTCTTGGGTGGACTGGTTTTCCTTCTTAACCTTTACGTGGGTGGAAAACACTTTTCCTATTACCGTTCAATTTTTGCCAAAATCTTTACCGAGAGAGTCCTTATCACCGAGAAGAAAGCGCAGGCGACCAATCGCCCTGTGGCCGTCGTAAACTAAGACTCTGATCGAAACGATCTTACAATTTGGAAAATCCCTTTGGAAGCAAAGGGATTTTTTTATACCTTCAAAAATTTCCAGTCTTTTAAACATTTTTTTAAAGCCTTCTTCAATCTATAGAAAGAAGTCTTAGGTATCCTGAGGGTGTGTAATAAGGAGGTATTTTTATGAGAAAAATTATCTTGGTATTTATTGCTGTCTCGACCTTGGTTTTGGTGGCATTCTCGAAAAAACCGGCAAAACTCAAAAATAAAGCCGATGGAGAGTTTATTACTATCTCCGGAAAAGTAACCAATGTGAAACCACAGAGCTTTTCTTTGAAAGTGGATGATAAAAATATCTTGGTGGAAATGGACGACTGGGATTGGGACGCCGATGGTTACAAATTGGTGAATGGGGATCGTGTCGTTGTCACTGGCCGCGTTGACAAAGACTTTTTGGAAAAGTCAAAAATTGAGGCCGGCAGCGTTTACGTAAAAAACCTTAACACCTATTTTTACGCCAGCAGTCTCGATGAAGAGGGAGCCCCCTATCTTTCCACATCCTATGTTTATAACAACACTTTAAATGATGGTTCCCACGTTGATGTTTTTGGTCGAGTCACTTCCATTGATGGGCGCGATATGATGGTCGACACCGGAGTTCGAAAACTGAAAGTCGATACCAGCACTTTAATCTACAACCCCATGGACAACATCGGTTACACAAAAATCGAAGAGGGTGATTACGTCCGCGTGGGAGGTGTGGTTGACGTTGGCTATTTCAATAGCAAAGAAATTGAAGCCTCGTATTTGAATGAGATTTAAATGTCTTTGATCCATGTGGAGTCTTGGTGATGGTCTCCATCATCAAGACAGTTCAGACCAGGGACTTCGAGGTTTAACTTTTTAAAATCTTTGACTGAATTCAAGGATTCTGCGGACCGGGACACCCAGTGGGTTAGACTGAGTCTTCCTATTTCAACGGCATTGAGGGGTTTGACTGATACCGGACTGGAATTCTTATAAAGGGATGTCCGGTCGTGTTGAATTGGTGGAGGTAACAGGGATCGAACCTGCGACCTTCTGAATGCAAATCAGATGCTCTCCCAACTGAGCTATACCCCCACACGGGTAAAGAAGCCCTTATCTCGAAAAATTGGGAGAGGGTCAATAATTTAGGCGCTTGTGCGTAAAATTTGGGTAGGAATTCGTGAAAACAAGGCTCTCTCTTGGTTTAAATCAAAACCAACTGACTCCCCGCCGCAAACGACCGAGTCGTAAACCTTGCGCAACACTTCCAATTCCTCATCACTATTGTCTTCGTGGCAAAGGCTTTCTTGGATGGCATCGAAGATATTCATAATATCTGGGGTGGTCACCACTTTTGGAAGTTTGTCCATATCCAGTCCGTACATCGTTAGAGGACGGAAACCCACCAATTTGCTGGTTAATAGAATCTTCTTACCAGAGACAAAATTCACCTGTAAGAACTCCTGACCGTCTTCATCGATTCGGCTGAGAACTTCTTCAACGTCGAATTTGTTGACCGTGATTTTGCGACGATCGACTTTTTGTTCAATGACAAAATAATCAGACAAGTCACTGTCTACAAAGTTCAAAGCGTCTGAACTGTCGACATATTTAAAGATCTGCTCTAAGAAATTTCCACTGCTTCCGAGTTTGTCTGAGTTATTCAAGTTTCCTCCAACGTTATTCTTTTCAGATAAGAACCTATCGTCGGCACCGTGGTTGAACTTTACAAAAAACTTTGCAAAATCAATAAGTTCTCAATTTGATCCCGGTTTGTCTCATAGGCAGACAACCTGTTCGTAAAAGTGGCCAAGATCTGGCGAAATCCTCTAAATCATTGACAAACCTTTGATCCAGAGGCTTGACTTTGGTGGTGTGGGTCCCATACTTGTTACAAGGCCCTGGAAGCCGATTTGTGGAGAGTTGATATGATTGTGATTCGATGGCAAGCCCCCCTTCGTCCCACCAAAGAGCAGGCGATTTCGATCTTCAGAGCGGAAGATTTACAACCTCGGGAAGAGGTCCTCGTCAATACCGAAACCTATCCGGAGCATAAGCACCCTTTGGATGAAATTCGTATGGTTTTGGAAGGCGAACTTTCGATGAATATCAATGGCAATCAACTCTTGTTGCGATCGGGGGACAAAATCGTTGTTCCTTCCAACACCAAACACTCTCAGAAGGTTCTGGGAGACCAACCCTGTGTCTGTATTGTTGCCAACAAGCCGTTCTAGTCTTTTTCGGCCTTTTCTCCACGCATCCATTTTAAATATTCAATAATACGTTTTTCAAAGCCGCGAGGGGCTGGTTCGTAAAACTGACGTTCTTTGAGTTTTTCTGGAAAATAATCCTGAGGCAACCATCCGGTCTCGCCCTCGTGACTGTATTTGTACCCAGCCCCATACCCCAGGTCTTTCATCAGTTTGGTTTTACTGGATCGGAAGGTCTTGGGGACTGGCAACGGACCGGTCTGCTTCACCACGGCCTGGGCTTTGTTGATGGCTTGGTAGCTGCGATTGGATTTGGGAGCCGATGCCAAGTATGTCACCGCCTGAGCCAAATTGATGCGCCCTTCTGGCATCCCCACAAGCTCCACAGCCTGCAGGACGTTCACAGCCACTCCCAGGGCGTTGGGGTCAGCATTGCCAATATCTTCAGAGGCCAATATCACCAACCGTCGAGCGATGAAAAGGGGATCTTCGCCGCCTTCGAGCATGCGGGCAAGATAGTAAATAGCCGCATCGGGGTCGCTTCCACGAATGGATTTGATAAAAACAGAGATGGTGTCGTAATGCTCGTCGCCTTTTTTATCAAAACGAATTCCTGAAGACTCGAAAGTGGCATTCAGCCCCTCTTCATCAAGGGGAAAGTTTTCACTGTCGCCATTGCGAAACGAAAACACCAACTCTTCGAGCAAGTTTAACAGCTGTCGAGCATCGCCATGACTGATGGCGATCAACTGCTCGTAACCGGCCTCTGTCAGCATCTCTTGTTTTGTCAGGTTCTCTGATTTTAAGGCTCGGTCCACCAAGGCTTCTAAATCCTTCGCCGTCAGGGGATCAAAAACCACCAGACGACAACGGCTGACCAAGGCCGCATTCAGCTGGTAACTGGGGTTCTCAGTGGTCGCACCGACCAGGTAAAAATAGGACTTCTCCACAAAGGGAAGCAGAACATCTTGTTGTCCTCGATTGAGTCGGTGGATCTCATCGACGAATAAAATCGACTTTTTCTGATACTCATAGCGCAAGCGCTTGGCCTTTTCGCCAATTTCTCGGATCTTTTTGGCTCCCAAATCAATGGCGTTTTCTTGAAAAACTTCGGCTTGAACCTCATTCATCAAGGCGTTAGCAAAAGAAGTTTTACCACACCCCGGAGGACCCCATAAAATCAGACTTTGCAACTGACCTTGTTTTATCTTTTTTAACAAATTGCGGTTTTCAGAAAAACTTTTGTCTTGCCCAATTAAATCGGCAAAAGACTGGGGCCGCAAACGCTCCGCCAGAGGCTGGTCTTGAATAGGGCTTTGAGATTGAAACAAATCCATGGCCCTTGAAATACTATAGCCCGAAAAGGGATACAAGAGGTCGTCAGTCAAAAGCCAAGGGTATTGAATTTAAAGGAGTTGAGACCTCGCATGTCTGATTCTGCTAACAGGCGAGGTCTTAAGATTAAAGGGATAGGGATTCGAGCTCGTCTTCAAAGCTGGTACCATCTTCCAGCTCGAAATCATCACTTTCGTCAAATTCTAGAAGTTGCTCTTGTGGTTGAGGCTGGTCTAATGAGTCAGCACGGGTGCCTTCGTCCAACGACAGCTCTTCAAAAGCATCATAGTTGGCCCCGGCACCAGGCTCGCCTCTTTTCGTCACCATCGGTCCATCAATTTCACGAAGAATTTTAGGCTTTAGGAAGAGTAACAGCTCACTCTTAATTTTCTCTTCACGATTTTGCTTAAAAAGATTCCCAAGAAGTGGAATGTCTTTTAAAAGCGGAATCCCCGTTTCGATATCACCATCATCCAATTGATAGATTCCACCAATAACTGCTGTCTTTCCGTTTTTAACCATGACAGTGGATTTCGCGTTTCGTTTGTTCAGTTCTCGCGAGCCATCTTGGTTTTGAGCTCCAGCGAAATCGCGATTGACTTCAACTTCCAAAATAACATCACCTTTAAATGTGATTTGAGGTGTTACTTTTAGACCAAGAACAACATCGAGAAGTTCGAAGGTCACAACCGGAGGCCCGGATACAGCGACCGTTGTCTGCTGAAAAGGAACTTGCAGAGTTTGTTTGATCTCCGCTGGCACTTTGTTCATTGTTACGATTCTTGGTTGCGACAAAACTTTGATCTTATCGTCACTTTCAAAAACCGCTAAGGCCGCTGAAAGATCGCCAAAAATATCGAAGGTTCCAATATTAAGATCCAAACTAAAACCATTGCTAGCAAGGTTTCCACTCAGCCCGGAACTGATGGTTCCGGTTTGATCTCCAAAAGGAAAGGGCTGACCACCAATATCCCAATTGATTCCCGATTCGCGAATAAAAGTTTCTCGAGCCTCAATCAACTTGGCTTCAATTTCAACCTGCATCGGAGCCGTGTCTAAGGCCCGAACCAGATCGGCGATACGATCAATGTACTCGCCATAATCAGTGATCACCAACGAACTGGTTCGATCATCAAAGGCCACTTTACCTTCCGGGCTTGTGAAATCTTTTAGCTTACCAGCCAGTTCACTCACCTTTGCATAACTCACTGGAATGTATTTTACTTTAATTCCACCTGATAAAAGCTTGGCCTGTTTCTCACTTTTAATTTGATTACTGACAGCCTGGGCTTCTTGACTCAAAGTCGCCTGCTTGGCAATTCTTAACACAGACCCTTGTTTTACATAGCCTAAGCCCTGTGATCGCAACAACACCAATAGGGCTTGATCCCATGGAACATCTCGCAACTTGATACTTGTTTTTCCCTCAACTTCTTTGTCCATAATAAGGTTCACACCACTGAGCTCGGCAATCACCTCAATAATGGTTCTGACTTCTTCATCGACAAACTCTAGGTTGATCTTCTCACCGGCAAAGTTACCTGCATTCAAAGACAGCCCGGATTTTTCGAGCCCACCAAAGGATTGCTCAAGAGAAGATGACGGCATTCCATCGGACGGAGCCACTCCCCCACGGCTGGTGCGAACACCGACTTGCATACCACCGGCAGGACTGCCAGCCTGGTCTTCGGGAAGGCTCATTTGGTTTTCTGAGACCAGTTGGTCCAAAGGTTGCTCATCAGGTCCAGAGCCATCAAGAGGATCAACTCCAGCTTGCTGCATGGGAACTCCCCCTGCCGTCATAACCAATATCGAATTGCCCTCTTGTTGAATCGCCGGCTCAATCGGTCTTTTCAGTTGAATGACAAAACGGGCGGCACCAGTGGCGTCGGCATAAGCATTGATAGTGGCGATATCTTGTTTGAAATCTTTGGTGACGTAAGGACGTTTGAATCTCTCAGGCAAGAACACATCATCGACTTGGATGATGACTTGATTCAATTCCGGATCAACAATTTTTTGATACTGTGCGGGACCGGATGTTTCAATCACTACAGTGCCACCATTCTCATAGGCTTTATACTCTAAATTGGTGATTTCATTGCCGGAGTCTGAAACTGTTTGCGGAACATCGACAACCGGGCCAGCCACGGGCTCATCGATGACCGGCTCTGCGTCAAAGGCGAACTCATCTTGCAAAGGTGCTTCTTCTTCAAACTCACTGAAGTCATCAAATCCGCCCAACTCGTCCTCGGCCAGTTGTTGATCAACCTGTGCTTTATTGGTGGAACTGACTTCAAATCCTTCATCAGCAAATTCATCGCCGAATTCATCATCAAAAGACTCATCGGCGAACTCATCACCACCAAAGTCATCGCTGGCAGCAAATTCGTCACCGCCGAAATCGTCGCCAAAATCATCGCCCTCTGCAAAGTCGTCACCGCCTCCCAATTGGGCTGCCTCAAATTCGTTGTCTAAGGCCGTCTGTCCGGAGTCGGCCTCAAGGCTGACTTCCTCATTAGCAAGGCCGTCGCCACCAAAGTCTTCTTCAGCACCTTCAAGGAGATCACCTGTTTCAGCCAGCATCTCATCTTCGGTATCGAGGACGATATCACCTGAAACACTTTCGGTATCGAAGTCAGAAGACACTCCTGAATCGCTATCTCCGCTAAACAGAGAACAACCCCCAATCATTGAGGTGATCATTATTACCAATAAAGCCTTACATAACATCCTTGTCATGACTGTCTCCCGGTTCTTATTCTAAAAAAACCACTTTTGTTGTCGAGTATCGCTTCTGATTCTCTTCAATCGTTTGAATGATAACCACTTCTTTTTCTCGAATCGTGGCCACGTAACCAAAGTTTTCACCAATATAATCTTTCACTCCCAACCGATATTCCTCGCCATCGGGAGCCCTGAAAATTGCCACTGGATTTTTAATTCCCCACATCAATCCTTTGAGTTTAAACTCAGATAATCGATAGGTTTGCAAAGGCAAGAAAGGACCATACACCTGGCCCGGCTTTAAGGGACTTCCCGAGCCTTGAGTTTCAAAAGGGTCTCGGTATTCCTCGCGGTTGTACTGAAAGGGTTGCAGGTACTGTTGAATTTCCGATATTTTCTCTTCTCCGGACTCTTCAGGCACCGCCGGAGTCTCACCAGGGGCTCCGCCTTGATTCGGCGCTGGAGACGGCGTCGGGTTCGGCTGGGGCTGCCCCCACGAAACTTGAAATATTAATAAACAAAGAATGAAGATAATAGATTTAACCACCTTGGTCGCCTCCATCTTCAGACTTGGCTGTGTACACAACAAGTGTCGTGGTCAGCTCAACAAGAGGATAATCGCCCTTCACCGTTGATTTAAAATTCATTGTACTGAAATCAAGAGCGCGCTCTTGTTTGGTTAAACTCGATACGAACTCCATAACATTATGAAACGGACCTTCGACACTAAAATTGACGGCTGTCTCTTGGTACTTAGGGAATTCACTTTCTCGTTCTTTAGGCTCCATTTGATTGACGATCAAAGAATGATTTTCAGCCAGTTTCGAAATGCGACCCTGAAGAACATTGATATTCATCCCTTCAGGAGAAAAATAGGTTTGGAAATCTTTCATGTTACGACTGATGTTTTGTATGTCTTGCTCAAACCTAACTTTGTCATCAAGAGCTTTTCTAACTTGTTGCAAGGCCGATGAGTTCTGTTGCTGACTCTGTCTTTGCTGTGCCACTTGTGCGTCGATGGCTTTACCACTATCGAAAAACAGAATGTAATAAACAAAGACAAGACCCACTCCTGCGAGAAAGCACTTTTGCATGTCTAGTTTATTAAATTCTTCCATTAAATCCATTAATTCTTCACCTTTGCCTCGATCTCAAAAGTATTAAGATCATCTTTCCCCAACGTGACTCTTTCCATCTTCTTATTGAAGGCCGATACAATGAAATCGCTGTTACTTAAATTGTTAACGATCTCTTGCACGGACGTTGGCGTTCTTGAATAGCCTTTAAAGTTCAAAACGGACTGATCGACAATCATCTCGTCCAACCACAAATCATCGAGCATACTTCTTTGCACCACCTGAATAGCCTGCAATTTAAAAGCTCGTTTCTGGGATATCTTTTTAATAACTGATAACTGTTCGTTGAGTTTGTTTTTTTCTTTCACTAAGTCTTCAACAACACTTTTCACAGAACCAAACTGACTGACTTCGGCTTCGATCTGCTCAGCTTTGGCTTTTTCACGCGCCAATGTCAGGTTTTTCTGAGTGAGCGTATAGGATTCATAACCATAGAGGAGAATAGGCATGATGAGAATCACTGCGACTTTAACAGCCGGGTGTGGCCCCGCCTGCGACATCGCCGCCGCTTGGTCCATGGCGATCGCTGTTTGCGTCCCCGCCGAAGTGTAATTGTGAGTCTTAGCTAAATTAACGCGAATCACGAGTCACCCACCTTGCGAGCACCAAACCCAAGAACACAGGGAAGGAAGGGGGTGATCTCTCTTAGAAATTGTTCAGAAAAACCTTTGTTGTTAACGCTGATTTTCTGCAAAGGATTCATGACTTGGCAACTGAGCCCCGTCGAGGTTGATATAGCTTCGATTAAGTTAGGAACTTTAATCGATCCGCCACTCAAAAAAATCTCGCTGACAGCCGATCCACTTTTCGATTGCTCATAGAAACTAAAGCTGTCTTTAATTTCTTCACAGATCATCTCATTGGTCGTGCTGATCACATTGGCTAGCTCGGTCGGACTTGACTGGGTTTGCGCAAATCCGATTTTTAGCTCCTCAGCCTCTTGAGCACTGACACCCAGTTCCCGCGAGATTTCCATATTGTATATACTTCCGCCAATAGGGATATCGCGACAAAAAACGACACCGCCATTTTCAACGACCACTAAATTGGTCACACCGGACCCGATATTGATTAAAGCCAAAGTTTCTTTTCGGCGCCCGTAATTCATCTCGAAACAATTGGCGAGTGAAAAACCATTGACGTCAATAAGAGCACATTTCAGACCAGCGATTTCGATCGCCTCAAAATAGCGAATGATGTAATCATGTTTTGCTGCAACCAAAAGAATATCCATGGTTTCCGCCGAAGGATTGGTGGTCGGCAAAAGATGATAATCCAAATTAACCTCACTGAGGTCAAATGGGATGTACTGTTCGGCCTCCCATTGTATTTGCTCGGAAATCAACTTTGGATCAATTCTTGGCATAGATATCTTTTTAACAATAACAGCCCCGCCAAACATACCGGTGCAAACAGCTTTGGTCTTCAAACCAAGCTCTTTATGGAGCGCCATAATAATTTGGGACAATGCTGAGGGATCGATAATCTCTCCCCCATCAATGAGCCCCTCAGGAATCGACGACATTCCAAAATTCATCATTTTGAAAGAGCGCCCCACCTGTTTTAACTCGACCATCTTTATTGAACTGGAGCCAAGGTCGAGACCAATTACTTGTTTGCTACCAAAAATCATGAAACCTTCTCTAGCTGGACCTTTCCACTACTTTCCTATCTTAAAATTAAATCCAAGGCATGAACCAAAGTCAAACCGCCGAAAGTCCGATTCTTCGAAGTTTTTTTAATATCTTCAATTATTTACGGCCACAAGGGGGTGAGAGGGCTAGGGGAGTTTCGTCGAGACTGGACGAAGGCCCCACTAGACCTAGACGTTTGTTACGTTGGTACTGGAAAAAACAAATGCATCCAGGGTGAAACATCAAAAATGATGTAGAGCAAAGCCGCTAGTGCCAAGTAAGGCCCAAACGGAATCCCCGACTTTAAGTTGCCTTTTTTAAAAAACAAATAGGTTCCACCGATAGCCAATCCGAGCAAACTCGACGCCAGCACGACAAACAAAATCGACTGAAGCCCACAGATAGCGCCTATCCACCCCAGCAATTTAATATCGCCGCCACCCATGCCTTCGATTTTGCGAACCGCAAAGTACAAGTAGGCAATAGCCAGTAAAAATCCACCACCAATAAGGACACCCAGAAAAGCATCCATAAAGGCTCGATCGGGATTGATGGCGGCTCCGATCAAACCAATCACAATCCCCGACAGGGTAAACCGGTCCGGTAAAATCATGTGATCAAGGTCAATAAAGCTGGAAGTGACAACCATAAAAGTGAAAATCAGATACTCGACCGTCGAAATGGTCATGCCATACCGATAGTAAATGGCGGCAAAAAACAGGCCCATCAGAAACTCAACGATAGGATAACGAATGGATATCGGCTGTTTGCACTTGCGACATTTGCCGCGCAAAACCATCCAAGAAACAATGGGAATATTGTAGTACCACGGAATGGCGTCCTTACATTTAGGACAGTGGCTGCGAGGAACGGCAACATTTTCATTTTTCGGCAGTCGAACGATCACAACATTAGCGAAACTTCCCCAAATCCCACCAAACCAAAATGCAAACAGAGTCCAAAAATCATGCTCACTCAAAATCTTTTCTCCTAAACAGGAGAAGTGCACCTAGGAAGAAGAAACTGGCCCATAGAGTCGCCATACCAATCGAGTATCCAAGCTCGTAGAATGGAACATGCGACTTTGCAATCGCAAACTGTCGCCAGTTCAACATCTCTAAGTCTGGAAAAACTCTTTGTAATGTACGGGCAGCAATCAGAAAAGACACAGAATGATTGGCTTCAAGAAGCGAATCAAAATTACTCACCCAATGTCCGATCAGAAAAAAAGCCAATGAACCACTGATTGATAAAAAGGGTTTTGCAAAAGTCGAAAAGCCAAAAGTGACGGCTAAAAGAATCGCTGACTCAAAAAAGAATCCGACAAAGGCATAATAGGAGGTCATCTCTATTGATAGCCCAAGTAGCAATTGAATCCCCGTAAAGCAAACCAAAAAACCAAAAAGCAAGGTTAAGAGAATTGCCAACAGTCCAAGATATTTACCAAATAAGTACTGTGTGCGAGTGATTGGGCGCGCTAGCAAAGTGTAGATAGTGCGTTTCTCAATTTCTCGGAAGAAGACACTGCAGCCAAGAAAAATAGTTAATCCAGCAAAGCAGAGATGAATCCCTCCTAAGCCTAAAGAAACTGACAGACGAAAAATTTCTTTGTAGGACAACTGCCCCAGAGCAAAACAAAGAGCCATGAATAATATTGAGAAAATCACAACAAAATAAAGAACTCGGTCACGAATCATTTCTATAAAGGTGTTCTTGGCTACAACATAGGTTGGAGATTTCATTGGTTAACCTCTCTATTGTTAAATTCACTGAAGGCACGGTCCAAGCTGACTTTCTCTTGCTCTACAGAATGAATTTCTTTTCCTTGGTTACGGAGGGTATCAATTGTTTTCTGTAACTCGTCCATACTGTCAATTTTCATGGTTTCCGAAATTTTATCTTGTTCCTGATACCGCAAAAGATAATGACGAGGACCAATATCCACGAAATCGTCTTTAGCACCGTTAAAACGAATGCGTCCGCCACGGATGACAACCAAGTCCTGGCAGAGACGATCAATGTCGTCCAACAGGTGACTGGAAAAGAAAATTGTTGTGTCTTCTTCGTCAAAAGCATTTTGGATGATATTGACCAATTGACGACGACCGTCCGGATCAAGACCCGACAACGGTTCATCGAGAATAAGGAGCTGCGGTTTATGAATCAACGCTTGTGCCATGCCCACTCGCTGCAACATACCTTTGGAAAACTGGTTGAGAAACATCTTGCGGGCGTGCTTTAAACCGACCAGCTCCAAAAGATGAGTGATTCGTTTGTCTAATTCTTTGCCACGGACACCACTGAGTTGACCATAGAAAGTTAAAAACTCTTCGGCCGTCAGATAATTATAAAAATAGGGGCGCTCGGGAAGATAGCCTATTTTTTGTTTAACCGATTTATTGAGGTGATGTTCGCCAAAGATTTCTAACTTTCCAGACTGGTAAGTCAGCAACCCAATAAGACACTTAATACTTGTCGTCTTACCGGTTCCATTAGCACCCAAAAACCCCACAATGGACTTTTTTTCGATTTGAAAGCTCACATCGAACAAAACTTGAATGGCCTTTAAGCTCCAAGGATGTCTAAAACTTTTGTTCAATTTATCGACTTTTAATATCATTCATCCCACCCCGTTTTCCAATTGTTCAATTGTAAGGAAAAAAGGTGGGAATACAAAGTTATGATCGCAGGATATTACGCAGCGCTTACCTTGTCAGAAATCGACGTTAGCCTAACGGATAAACGTCAAACTCTCCAGAGTTTCTCTTGCCCATGGCTAAAACCAAGGCTTCTGCCGCATGGTCTTCAGTGATACAGGGCACAGCGTAGTCAGTACAACTGCGTCGAATACTGAAGCTTGCTTCAAGCGCCTGCCGTCCGGACGTTGTGTTAATGACCAGATCCACCCGTCCCGAACGAATTCTATCCACACAATGCGGACGTCCTTCGTGAACTTTTTTGACGGGAATACAGTCAACTCCGTTTTCGTAAAGAAAACTGGCGGTTCCCGACGTGGCGGAAAGAGTGAAGCCATAATCCACCAATTTTTTAGTGATCGGCAGTAAAACCTTTTTATCCTTATCGCGCAAAGACAGAAACACTTCGCCCTTGGCCGGCAATTGAACCTGACTGGCAATAAAGGCTTTCATCAAGGCCTCCGAATAATCCGAGCCACGCCCCATGCACTCTCCGGTGGACTTCATTTCTGGGCCCAGAATGGAATCGGCCTCTGGGAATTTTTTGAAAGGGAAAACGACGCCTTTCACGGCAACCAAGCCAATTTTTTTCCAATCATATTGGTTGAGTTGCAGTTCATCACGCTTCACACCCATCATCGCCTTAATACCCAGATCCACCAACGGGATAGCCGCCGATTTTGCCAAGAAAGGAACTGTCCGTGAACAACGAGGGTTGGCCTCGATAATATAGACTTCATCATCTTTCACGGCCAGCTGGACATTTAAATGTCCAATCACATTGAGTTTATCGGCCAGTTGTAGACAGTTCTTTTCGATGCTCTCCAAAGTCTCTTTACGCAATCTCTGGGGAGGAATCACACCCATGGAATCTCCACTGTGCACACCCGCGGCCTCAATGTGTTCAATCACACCACCGACCAGACTCCAGTCTTCGCCGCGAACAATATCCACATCAACCTCCAAGGCGCTCTCAAGAAACTGATCCATAAAGCAAGGGGTCTGTGGCGTGATATCCATGGCGTACTTGGTAAAATACTTGGTGAGCTCTTCGCTGTTTTCAATGATCTCCATTCGTCGACCGCCCAAAACATAACTGGGGCGACAAATCAAAGGGTAGCCAATGGCATCAGCGCAGTCCTTCGCTTCCTTCAAGTTGGCCGCCAGGCCCGACTCGGGAATTTCGAAACCAACACCTTCTGCGGCTTTAGAAAAACGGGCCCGATCCTCAGTGAAATCAATGGTCTCAATCGAGGAGCCTAGAATATTCACCCCAAATGATGTGAGATCCTGCACCAAAGACAGAGGTGTTTGCCCACCCAATTGTAAAACAACACCCAAGGGCTGCACATGTTGGATCACATCCAAAACTCGTTCCGGGTTCAGGGGTTCAAAATAAAGTTGGTCGGAGGTGTCGTAGTCCGTGGATACGGTTTCGGGATTGGAGTTCACCATGACCACCTCATATCCCATCTTCTGCAGCTGTTTCACACCGCGTACACAACAGTAATCAAATTCAATACCTTGTCCAATACGATTGGGGCCACTGCCGATGATCACCACGCGTTTATCGTTTTTAGCAATCTCGGTCGGCTCTCCCCAGTACGTGGAGTAAAGATAAGGCGTTTCAGAGGCAAATTCTCCGGCGCACGTGTCGACTTGAAAGTAAGCCGGTCGAACGTTCCAATCGAGGCGCATCTTGCGAATCTCGGTGACCTCGGTCTCTTTAATTTCTGCCAAACGTAAATCCGAAAATCCGTTGCGCTTCGCCTTAAGCATAAGATCGGCCGTCATCTCGGAGCTTGCAATCTCCTGCTCCAAGACCATGAGATCGCGGATCTGTTGTAAAAACCAAGTGTTGATCATGGTAAGCTTTTCCACTTCCTGTAAAGATTCGCCCTCGCGAAAAGCTTGCGCCACTTGATAAATGCGGTGGCTGCTTGGAAATGAAAGCTTTTGTTTGTCGTACTCGACTGGATCGAAACCATCAGAAAACTCCTGAGAGCAAAGAGCTTTTTGAAAGCTTTCTTTAAAGGTTCGGCCAATACTCATGACCTCACCCACACTCTTCATTTGTGTCGACAGTTGATCTTTTGATCCCAGGAACTTTTCGAAAGTGAAACGCGGAATCTTTGTGACCACGTAATCGAGTGCCGGCTCGTAACAAGAAGGTGTCGATTTTGTTATGTCATTCTGAATCTCATCCAGTCGGTAACCGATAGCGAGTAAAGCGGCAATCTTGGCAATTGGAAAACCGGTGGCTTTACTGGCCAAAGCCGACGATCGGGACACACGAGGGTTCATTTCGATGACCACACGTTTTTTTGTTTTAGGATCAACGGCGAACTGAATGTTGGCGCCGCCGCACTCAAGACCGACAGCATCCAAGATCTTGCGAGCTTCATCACGCATGTCCTGATATTCGGCTTCGGAAAGAGTTTGCTGAGGCGCCACCGTGATCGAATCCCCGGTGTGCACACCGCATGGATCAAAGTTTTCTATGGAGCAGATCACCACAAAGGTACCGGCTTTGTCGCGCATCACTTCCAGCTCGTACTCTTTCCAGCCAAGAATGCTCTCTTCAACAAGAACTTCCGACGATGGGCTTTCACTCAATGCTCGCGCCAACATGTTTTCGTACTCTTCGCGCGAATAGGCGACACCACCTCCGCCACCACCCAAGGTGTAATTGGGTCTTAATATGATGGGAAAACCAATTTGATCAGCAACCTTCAACCCTTCTTTAAACTCTCGAACCATGTGACTGCGAGTGTGCTTAGCACCCACTTGGCGAAGGAGCTTGTTGAAGATCTCACGATCTTCAGCCGATTGAATAATTTCTGGAGTCGCACCGATCATTTCAACGTTATACTTTTCGAGAACACCGGTTCGATCCAACTCCAAACCTAGGTTCAAGGCCGTCTGACCGCCCAGAGTTGGAATGATGGCATCGGGTTTTTCTTTGGCAATAATTTTTTCGACAAAATCTTTTTTAAGGGGTTCGATATAAACTTTTGAAGCGATGTCGGGATCGGTCATTATCGTTGCCGGATTCGAATTCACCAGAACAACTTCTAATCCTTCTTCGACTAAGGCTTTACAGGCCTGTGTTCCCGAATAATCGAATTCGCAGGCTTGGCCGATGACAATTGGCCCACTTCCAATAATAAGAACTTTTTTGTACTTCTCTATTTTTGGCACTAGAACCTCACTTTACTATCACGTGTGTAAATCTGCTCACATTTTAAATGACTGTATTGTTCCATCTTAAAAAACATACGGAGCAGTTCCAGTTGAAAGGCAGACTGCTCTTCTTCTGTGGCTTTTTTCAATGCTTTTACTTGCTTTAAAATAAACTTATTCGCCTCTAAGGGATGGTTACAGAACCCTTTGGTGAAAAAATAATGATCCTCATCGGGAATCAAGCGGGCATCACAGATGTCGCCTTTCTCAAGAGTTAAAACAAATTCATTGTTCACAACTTTGACTTTCCGTTTTCTAAACAGGTCTTTAAAGAAAACAAAATCGCCCTTAATTTTTATAAATTGCAAAAGACTATGCTCCGACTTTGCTAGATTCGAAAACACTCGTTTTTCATCACCATGCAATTGCTGAAATTCATCAATCTCTAGAGCGTATTGAGCCGGCGGCAGAGTGGTTCCTGAAATCGGACGCGTGAACAGATACCAATCGAAAAAGATATTCATCCACTGCTCGTAGCGTTCACTCTCTTTGTCATCAACACCGACATCGGCAAAAAAATGGGACTTCGCCTGTAAGACTTCCGACTCGTAGGTCGGTGACGAAAAATAGACTGAAAGTTTCTCAATAGCGTCGCCGTAGTTCATGATTCAATCCAGTCCACAAATTGGTCGAACAAAGTGTCGGCGTCACGGGGACCGGGATGACTTTCTGGATGGTACTGAACACTGAAGCAACGCTTGGGACGACAGGCGATTCCAGAGACCGTCTGATCATTTAAATTAATATGGGTGATCGCCACCTCAGAATCTAGGGTGCCTTGCTCAACCGCGTATCCATGGTTTTGACTGGTCATATAGACCTTACCGGTTTGCATATTTTTAATGGGATGGTTGGCCCCTCGATGACCGAACTTCAATTTATAAGTTTTTGCGCCCAAGGCCCGCGCCAACAACTGGTGCCCCATGCAGATGCCGAAGATGGTGGTTTGACCCATTAACTCTTGAATGGTTTCCACGGCCTTTTCGACATTTTCTGGATCTCCAGGCCCATTGCTCAACAAAACTCCATTGGGCTGCCAAGCCAGAATTTCGCTGGCCGGAGTTCGCGATGGAAAAACTTTGATTTCACTGCAACGCTTGATCAATTCTCGGAGGATGTTTTCTTTACAACCATAATCAATGACGGCGACCTTAGGGCCGGTGTTATGGGCGCCTTGCACTCTCTCCGCTTGTTGGCGTCGAACCTCGTAGGTCCAATCTTTGGGCTGATCTTTAAATTGGCCGATTTGAATTTTGGCTTTGTCTCGGGCCTCTTGGTCGGATTCGGCGGTGACCATAGCACCAATCTGAGTGCCTCCTTCACGCAACTGCAGAACCAGCTTGCGGGTGTCGAGAGCATCCATGGCTGGAACTCCATTTTCCTGCAAACGATCCAACCAATCTCGATTCTCCTCGCTTTTTTGTATATCAAGAGCAATAAACCCTTTGATCCAAACATTGCGGGACTCCCAAAACGATTTATCGACCCCGTAGTTGCCTTGCTGAGGGGCACACATCACCATGATCTGTCCGTAATAGGAGGGATCGGTAGCAATCTCTTCGTAACCATTGTGAGAGGTATTAAAAACAACTTCACCTGCGGAGTCCTCTCCAACAAGCCAGTCTCCTTTATACATATTTCCGTCTTCAAAAACCAAATACCCTTGTTTCACAACTAACCTCTCAATAGTTCCTGCATTAAAGCCGCTCGTGTGTATACTCCATTTTCTTTCTGTTCCCACATGACCAATCGGGGATCGTCTTGCACGCACTGTTGAAATTCCACGCCCCAATTCACCGGACCCGGATGCATAATTAAGGCCTTTTTATTGAGTTTCTCGAGCCCCTTGGCATCCAAGGTGTAATTTTGCACAAAGTCTTCGCGGGACAGACTTCCCAGGGTGTCGCCGCCGTGACGTTCAAACTGCACCCTAAGGCCAATATAGACATCGCACCACTCAATAGCCTCTTCAAGAGTTTCGATATTTTCGACTCCCCGATTGCCCTTCATTCGGAAGTTTTCGGGAGCGCATATTTTGACGTCGGCACCAAACGCCTTAAGGAGCTTAATACCTGAAGCCGCCACCCGGCTGTGATCGATATCGCCGACAAAGAGAATCTTGCGATTTTCAAAGCCACCCAACTTTTCTTGAATGGTAAAAGCATCTAAAAGCGCTTGCGTGGGATGAGCTCGTGAGCCAAACCCAGCATTGATCACTGGGACCTCACTTTTTTCGGTGACGTCGACAAGAGGGTCTTCACCCCCACAGCGAATCACAAAAAGATCGGGTCGAATGGAGTGCATCGTCCAAAAGGTGTCGAAAAAGGTTTCGCCCTTGCTCATGCTTGAGCTTTTTACATTGTCGATGACCAAACACTGGGCCCCCAACCTTTGCGCCGCCAGCTGGAACGACATTTTGGTGCGTGTTGAGGCCTCACTAAACACCAAGGCCACTTGACGGTTTTCCATAAAACGAGGATGGATTCCGTTTTTGATGTTCTTTTTGATCTGCGTGGCTTGTGAAAAAAGTTGTAGAGTTCTTTCCGTCGAAAGATCATCGACCCAGAGATAAGAGCGTGATTTATAGGATTTCATTAAAAACAGAATTTTGCATCGGCCACCTGGAATGTCAAGAGAAGCAAGGCTGTTAGCAAAATTTTATTGAACAGTACTGAAAATGCGCGGCCACAGAACCTTAAAACCCTGTTCTCGGTTATCAATCGACAGCCAGATCAAAGCTATTTCACTCTCTACGTTTTTCACTGGCACCACCCCCCAGTCTCGTGAGTCGTCACCGCGGGTGCGATTGTCAGAAAGAACAAACAAACTTCCTTTAGGAACTGTTACAATCTCCATAGAGAGGCGTGGATTAGGAGTGATGGGGTATTTTACTTTTCCGTCAGAAGGGCTTTCCGTCCACTGAGCCTCACTGACGCCGGTGTAGCGAAACTCCTTATTATTAACAAGCACACGACCCTCTCGGATTTCAACAGTCTCTCCAGACAATGCGATCACTCGACGAATCAGCAGCTGCTCTTCGTCGCCTGGAAATCGAAAGGCAATCACATCCCCCCGCTTGGGAACCTTGAAGTTCAGTCTCTCACCTTTCATGAGGGGCAAAGGGAAACCGTAGGACAAGCGCCAGCCCATGACAAAATCTCCCCGAATCAAGTTGGGCTCCATATTGTCTGTTGGAATGTACAAAATATTGAGAACGAAAAAGCGCAAGAAAAGAGCCAAAAAGACAGCCGCAAGGATGCCCTCAAAATACTCACGAAATAAAACCTGAATAGGATATTTCAATTTAAATCCTCAATCGACAGACATAAACAAACGATCAAAACGAAGATCATCAACCGAGCACAAAAAACTTGAGTAGCTCTCCGATTCTTCGCAACTGATCCAAACCATGGTCAATTTTCCCATGATCCGCTCGATTGGTAAAGCCCCCCAAAACCGACTATCATAGGAATAATTGCGGTTGTCTCCCATCATGAATAGGTGGCCCTCTGGGACCTTAATCTCATGGGACGATTGCTCTAAATCGGCCGTAAACTGGACCAAATATTGCTTCACGCCATTGTCTTCTTGGTAAACCGTAAAATTCTCGTTGGATTGAGGCATCTCTTGATAGACAAAGGGATCATCGTTGACTTGAATAAAGCCTTTATTATTGATTCTAATTTCATCGCCAGGCAATCCGATCACACGCTTAACAATAAAATGGCCATCCTTGTTGACGCTTTTAAAGACAACGATATCACCCCGCTCAGGCTTATGGGGTCCAAAAACCCATTTTTCTGTAAAAGGAATGCGCACGCCATAAGCCCACTTCTTCACAAGGACATAGTCTTGGACCAAGAGACTGGTTTCCATACTGCCTGAGGGAATCACGAACGGCTCCCACAGAATCCAGCGGAAGCTCATATAACAGACGACGATGATTAAAAGGGCCTTGAAAACATCGGACCACTTGCCGCGCTTGTCGTTTGGATCTTTGCGAAACAAAAGGCTCATTTTTACTGAACTTGATGGAAAAAGCGCGTTCCGCGAACACTCAAGGGATTACAAATCACACTCACCACTGGCAGCATCTCCTCGCAAGACAGCCAGACAAACATGGCCCGACCCAGAACATATTCGTGAGGAACAAAGCCCCAAACACGTGAGTCTGAGGAGCGATTGCGGTTATCTCCCATTACAAAAAGTTGCCCTTCGGGCACATAAACGGGCCCAAAACTTTCACCCATATAGTCGCCTTTACGAAGTAAAACGTGGTGTTTGACGCCATCAAGGTCTTCAACATAGTGCTCGAAATCGGATTTTGTCTCGAAGGGCATTTTACCCTCACCTTGCAAATCGACGTCACGCACATACCCGTAGGGCCCCGGAGCTTCGGTGGGCTCCTTTGGCATTTCTTTATCATTGATGAAAAGCTTGCCATCCTCATAATAAATTTTATCGCCAGGCACTCCAACCACGCGTTTGATATAAAAAGTACCGAGATCACGAGGGTATTTAAAAACAATCACTTCACCACGCTTAGGTTTGCCAAACTCGAAAAGCCATTTTTCACTAAATGGAATGCGAATACCATAAACGGATTTATTCACAAAAATGTGGTCGTGAATCAGTAAGGAAGGCAGCATACTTTGCGACGGAATCACGTAGGCTTCCATAAAAGCCCATCGAATCGTCAGTGCGACCCCAATGGCCAATGCATAAGATCCTAATCCATGTGTCCAGAACCGTTTATTAAACATAGGCTCAATCCTCCACTTTCAGGACGGCAAGAAAAGCCTCTTGCGGGACCTCCACCGTTCCAATCTGCTTCATTCGCTTTTTTCCAGCTTTCTGCTTTTCCAAGAGTTTTCGTTTTCGAGTAATGTCACCACCATAACATTTGGCTGTCACATCTTTTCTGAGAGCTGAGATATTTTCTCGGGCCACAATCTTCGAGCCAATAGCGGCTTGGATCGCGATTTGAAACTGTTGCTTTGGAATCAGCTCTTTCATTTTTTTACAAAGGGCTCGCCCCTTGAAATCGGCTTGGCCTCTATGAGTTATGACAGAAAGGGCATCAACGGCCTCGCCATTGATTAATATATCGAGCTTTACCAAATCGGCGGCTTGGTATTCCGCCACTTCATATTCCATGGAAGCATAACCACGAGAGATTGTTTTTAATCGATCGTAAAAATCAATCACCATCTCACTCATCGGTAAATTGTAAACGATAACCACTTTAGTCTCTGAAATATAATCCATTGAAATCTGCACGCCTCTTTTGGCTTCACATAATTTTAAAATACCACCAATGTATTCGGCCGGAGTGTGTAAAGTAATTTTAACAATGGGCTCTTCAATGTGATCAATCAAAGTTTGATCTGGAAGATCGGATGGATTCTCCAATTCTTTTACATTCAATTTATTATCAAAAATTTTATAAACCACCGTCGGAGCCGTGGTGATCAGGTTGAGATCAAACTCTCGCTCTAAGCGCTCTTGGACAATTTCCATATGCAACAGGCCTAAAAACCCGCAACGAAATCCAAAACCCAAAGCCGCCGACGTTTCCATTTCATAGCTTAAGCTTGAATCATTCAAAGCCAGCTTTTCTAAAGCCACTTCCAGTTCTTTGAAATCGGGCGACTCAACCGGAAAAATACCGGCGAAAACCATGGGCTTTATTTTTTGAAAACCGGGAAGGGCCTTAGTGGCGCCTTTTTTAGCCAAAGTGATGGTGTCACCGACCTGTACATCGCGAATGCTTTTGATGCCGCAAATGAAAAACCCCACCTCTCCGGCGTTGAGCTCATTGACCACAAACGGTTGAGGATTGAAATACCCCAACTTTAAAACTTCAAACTCAGCATCGGATGACATAAATTTAATCTTATCACCCTTCTTCACCTGACCGTCGACCACTCGGCACAAAACGACAACACCTTGGTAGCTATCAAACCAGGAATCGAAGACCAAAGCTCGTAACGGAGACTCTAAGTCGACACGTGGAGGGGGAACTTTATCAACAATTTGCTGCAAAATTTCTTTAATGCCGATTTTTTCCTTGGCACTGGCAGAGATTGCTTCAGAACAATCAATACCAATTCCATCTTCAATTTGTCTTTTGACGCCCTCGGGGTCGGCCGCTGGCAAATCAATTTTGTTAAGGACTGGGATGATTTCCAAATCGTTATCGAGAGCCAAATACACATTCGCCAAAGTTTGAGCCTCAACACCTTGGGCCGCATCGACCACCAACAAAGCGCCTTCGCAGGCCGCCAGTGAACGAGACACTTCATAACTAAAATCGACGTGCCCGGGGGTGTCGATAAGGTTTAACTGATAGGTTTCTCCATCATCAGCCTTGTAATAGAGACGCACGGTTTGAGCTTTAATGGTGATGCCTCTTTCTCGCTCAATATCCATTGAATCGAGAACCTGCTGCTTCATTTGCCGGTCAGACAGGGCGCCCGTGCTGTGTATTAAACCATCGGCAAGAGTTGATTTCCCGTGGTCAATATGGGCAATGATCGAGAAGTTGCGAATATGAGAAGAGTCCATAATGGCCGTGAACTTAACATGGCCTTATAAAAAATGCGTCAGATTCTTTATAAGGCCGGTGAAATTAATCCATTCGAATTATTACAGTTTAAAATAGGATTTAAGAGCGTCCACTTTGTTGGTTTTTTCCCAAGTGAATCCTTCTTCATCCCGTCCAAAATGACCATAGGCCGCCGTTTGACGATAACGAGGCTTAAGAAGGTCAAGATCCTTAACAATTTGTGATGGCTTCAAGCCCCAAAGCTCTCTAACGGCTTTGGCTAGCTCCTCAGCAGGCACTTTGCCTGTTCCGTAGTCATCCACCATGATACTCATGGGCTCTGAAACACCGATGGCATAGGCCAATTGGACCAAACAACGATCGGCTAAGCCGGCCGCAACGATGTTTTTAGCCACATGACGTCCGGCATAAGCCGCCGATCGATCCACTTTCGAAGGATCTTTTCCAGAGAAGGCACCGCCGCCATGTGCACCGTGTCCACCGTAGGTGTCCACAATAATTTTTCGCCCGGTCAAGCCGCAATCGCCTTGTGGGCCTCCGATGATGAACTGACCTGTTGGATTGATATAAAATTTGGTTTTTTCATCCATCCATTTCGAATCAATCACTTCGCGAATTACACCATCAATGACGAACTCTTGAATCTGAGCGTGCTTGACTGTTGGAGCATGCTGAGTCGAAATAACAACGGAATCAACACGGGTGGGTTTGCCGTCAACATATTCAAACGTCACCTGAGATTTACTATCTGGACGCAACCAATCGACAGTATTGCTTTTGCGCTTTTCCGCCAAGGTTTTTACAAGTTTGTGAGAAAGAGACGTCGTTAAGGGCATCAACTCTGGAGTTTCATTGATGGCATAACCAAACATGATTCCTTGGTCTCCAGCCCCTTGCTCGAGATCAGTTCCGGTTCCTTCATTCACACCCATAGCAATATCAGGGCTTTGTTGATCAATGGATGTCAGAACAGCACAGGTTTTATAATCGAAGCCTTTGTCGGACTGATCGTATCCAATTTCCTTAATCACTTCGCGGACAATTTCTGGGATTTCAACGTAAGTGCTGGTGGAGATCTCTCCCGCAACAACAGCCATTCCCGTTGTAATCATGGTTTCAGCAGCCACCCGTCCGTTGGGGTCATCTTTTAAAATGGCATCAAGAACACCATCACTGATTTGGTCGGCCATTTTATCGGGATGGCCTTCGGACACAGATTCACTAGTAAAAAAATAATTCTTCATAGATTCCCCTCGGATCAATGGTTAGAAGCTCTACAAAATGACCTGTTTTCAGGGAGACTGTCAATATATGACATCTTTTGGTGGCTAATGCTGTGCGAAAACTGCAGAAGTCGGTGTGTCGCGCCCAGACAGAGATCGCGCATGTTTGGTTTAGAGCTGGCGTCCAGAGCCTTCATTATCGTCAAAGGCTGAGGGCTGTCCTTTCTGGAGTGTGCAAGCCACTGATCAATTACTGGCTTTCGAAGCTTTTATTTGATTGGCAAGTTGATTCCTCTCCTTTGCCACCTTTTCCAGATGAAGAGCCATCTCATTGTTGTTGCTTTTTAGTTCATCAAAACTTCGCACCGACTCTGCCATTTTTCGATTCAGTCGATTTATTTGATTATTCAAAATGCCAATTTTGTGGTCCTTGGCTGAAAGCAACCGACTTAACTTTTCATTGCTAGCTTCAATTTTTTGATGACTTTGATCCTGGATCTTTTGATCGTCAAGCCTAGTTTCGAAATGTAATTGCGAGTCTTTTTCTATGCGACCAAAACCGACTTCATGAAATTTTTGCTCAATAATCTGCGTTTCCAGAAGACTTATGGAAGACCTTAAATGCTCAATCTCCTTTTGTAAGGTCAAAAAAATCAAATCTTTTTGGCCAAATTTCTTTTCGAGATCTACGACTTGGCGACTTAATTCTTTGTTAACCTGTAGTAAGCTCTCGGTCTCGGACCTTAATCTGCCTTCACTGACTTGGAATTCCAGCAACTCTTGAGTTTTTTTCTCTAAACACCTCTTCTCATCCTGCATCTTCTGGTCAACTGTAGCTGCTTGTCTTTCAAGTTTCTTAATATGATTGTTTTTTTCACTTATAATGAAATGAAGGTTTTCAATTATGCGATCGGCCTCTTGCCTTTTGTTAATTTGCTCACCCTCATCACTTCGCCGATTCTTTAGGATATTGTTCTGAGTTTTTAGTTCAGCCAGTTGCCCTTTCAAAGTCTCAGATGCATTTGACTTTGAATTTTGTAATATTTCAATTTGATGTTCTGCTTTTTGTAGCTGCTTGTTTAATATTTCTTGAAGATGAATGGCATTCTTTAATTTTTCCAACTGAATTCTTTGGTTGGCTTCAAGGTTTACCTTTTCAGATTTAAAATCCTGACACTTCTTCTGCAACTGATCCACCTGATTTTGCAGATCATGTGTTTTATGATCAGAACTGCTGGTATCTTTAGTTGCTAGAATTTGTTCCTGAAGCTTTTGACGATCTCTCTCTAATCTTTGGTTTTTCCGATGAAGATCATCTATCTCTCTCTGCTGACTCTGACTCCCCATCGAAAGTTGAATTCTTTCACTCTGCAAAGAAAAATAACTTTCTAAAAGAGTTTTGTAAGACTTTTCACTTTCTCGTTTCTGATGTTTAGCGCTTGTCACTTGAAGATTTAGCTCTGAAACCATTCTTTGAAGATGGCCCATTTGTTTCCGAAAACGAGCTTCATCCGCCTTGAAGGTATTTTGCTGCCAATTTCTTTGGTGTATCTCGTTTTTTAAATTTTTGTTTTCTTTTAAAGAACACTCTAATTTTTTTGTCAATTCCTCAATCTGTAAGTTCAAATCGCCAATCGTTTTGCAACTCGTACGTTGTTCCGATTCTAGGACTTCAACTTTTTTTTGAAGCTGTATGATATTTTTTTGTCGACGCTTGTTTCTTGCCTTCTCAACTTTCCAAGCTTTTTGGGTTTTTTTTAGTTGGTTAACAATCTTGTCAAAACTTGATGTGATGTTTTGGATATTTAACGAATAAGCTTGAGCGACTGTTTCAACACCATCAATCTCGTTCTCAGTTGATTTTTCTGAGTCTGCCTCTCTGTCACAACCACCAAAATAGAACAAGTTATCGGCTTCATCGAAACTTGATTCACCAATAAGCTCGCTCGTTTCTAAAAATTTCATTAACCCCACCAAGGTTGGTTTGAGAACACTCGCTGTCTGTCATCATTATATCCTCTACAGTTTGTTTGCAAAATAGGCAAAATTTTCCCAGACTTGATCCACCATCCTCTGATACAGACTTGCAGCTAATCCATTGTTTCCCAAAATCAGTGACTCCACATTCACTCGATGTAGGATTTTTGGGCTCCAGAGAAAGTTAGACTTTTATCTAGGCCTATTAGAGAAGGAAGCAAAAGCCCGCTTTTAGCGACTTTAAGGTTTTCAAATTTGAATTTCGCAGATTCTCGACGTTCGTTGAATAGATTAAGGAATTCAACGTTACCCACATCCCTTAAACGAAGAAGGTCGATATTTTTCGTTAGAAACAGTACTCTATGTTTGAAAAGAGTGATTGTGTTAAATTATCTGTGAATTGCAAAAAGCACTTCACGAATTTTATTAAAGCTCAAGTCTTTCTCGGAGAGCCGGAATGTCATTTTCAAGACGGTCCATCCACCCTTTTTTTTGCACCGACGGTCGCATCATCATTTCAATAACACCTTCAGCGGGCATTTCGGCGATTAAGTTCATATGATCAAGCAGCAGGTTTTCGCCGGTTTCTTTGAGGCGACGTAAGTACACTTCCCGAAAGCCACCCGCAACTTCTATGTCTATCAAAAATTGTTCTATTCGTTGAAACTGGTTCCAACACCTGGGATTCGCAAAACAGCGCAACTCGAACAGAGCTGCATCTTTTGCCAACACATGTCCATTGCCTCGACGAGCCGGCTCAATCTGATAGTTACGTTGCCAAAAGTTTGTGACTTCAGACTGCACATCTAACAGTCCATTGTCCCGTAAAAAACGGGCCGCAAACTCCAGTCGCACCGAATTTTCAAAAATTAAATCCGCATCTTTTGCTCCCGTGAACAAATCACTTAAGCGAAAATGATAGGCTCCTGACATATCAATTAAAGAACGAACCTTCCCGAGGGTCACCCGAACCTCACCAGCAAAAATAATATCGGGCTCTCGACCTGTTTCAACTCGATAGTTGTTGGCAAGGCCTCGGTGAGTTGCTAGGTAGGGCTCCCCTTCGACAATGGAGTGATCGGGCAGACGATTTGAAATCAATAGCTCTCCGGAACGCAAGATCAGCAAAGGGTAAGTTCCTTCACGACTGCGAAGCCAAGAGCCGGCCAACTCCAACCGGGAGCCTGTGAATATTTCACCGACCTGTTCTAACTCCCACGCTTCGCGCTCACTGCGCGCATTGGGGTAACTGACTAAGACTTCTTGCAGTGACCGAGAGTCATAGATATCTCGACAGGCCAACTGCGCCCAACAGACTTGTGTCAAAAACATGAACAGCAATGTAAATATAACCTGATTGCGCACCTGAGAAACATCCTACGATCGTTTGAATACCATGTACTACAAAGCAAAAATAAGACCAAGTGTTCCTGACTGATGCTGAATATTAAAAAAGAGCGATCGCCCAACCCCCAGCTCGGCAGGCTCCACTGGAATGAGAATGGCCGACGCTCAATGAGCTTAACCATAGCTCTTGCCAGCTTTTCGATCGAGAACCTTTATCTGCTCAACCGGGGTTGCAATGGGCTTATGGGATCACACTGTTATTGCTCATTGAAAGTCGATGAGCTCCACTGGGTGGACGTCGGACGTAAAAGGGCGCTACGTAGCCTGATCGACTGGAAAATCCCTGGGTTGAGCGATTGTCTTTGATCGTTGTATTGACCATTGGGTCTTCGGCAATACGCCCCCCTTCGTTCCAATGACCATAGTAAATTCCACGGTATCTTTGGCCGCGAACAACATTGTCTTCGATGGTGATCAAGTTACCAGAAACATGAATCCCATTGTTATGACTATTGATAATCTGGTTACCAACAATGACAAAGTTTTCTGGTCGTCTCCACGAATAGATCCAACCATAGATTGAGGACCTATTTTTGTAGGCTGTAATACCATCCGAAACATAGTTGGCATTTTCATCATAGAGTCGCGCTAAGCCGGTATACTGGATGGTGTTGCCTTCAACGACGACATCTCGACAGCCACCAAAATTCACTCCTCCACCAAGGGTGTGAGAAAGAGTGTTTTCTCGAATATGAACTTCAAGGGCTCCACGCATCCATATGGCATGAGCACGGGCCGGCCAATCTAAAGGGTGCGCCTTCCCCTGATGGCTGCCAGAAGACTTAAAGCCAATCGATTTAATAATATTATTGGCAATGTTGATACGCTTCACCAACCCTCTGTCGCCTGCTGCTTTAATGTAAAGGCCCGCCAGGTCGATACGTTGATCTCCACCCATTTGTGGCAATGGATAGTTTCTTGATCCATTATAAGCGTTCATTATCAAATTGTTTGTAATCTGCATTCCATAAACGTCATTTTCAAAACCATCTCTATTAATAACCATAGAGTTGGTGGTGTCTGGTCGAACTTGAACCAAAATACGAGGCCGAAAAGCTCCATTCACAACCACACTTTTCAAGCTTGAATTTCTCTGCAACAAAATCAGAGGATTGTTAGAAGGAAAGGAGGTTCCGGCAATGATGCGGCCCCGACGACTTTCCTCTGTGGACCTTGACTCCAAAGTCACACCTTCGGGCACCACTAGAGTATTTTCACACACGTAATCCGCATCGCGCAGTCGATAGTTATCCGAGACAATATCGTCACAAGACAAAGCCATCGAACTGACGGAATAAAAAAAGCTTAATAAAAAAGTGAAATAAAAAAAAGAATTCATACTCGCCCCCAAAGAACTCTAAAATCGACACTCAATTCTTTGCCCCAGTGCCTTTTGCCAAAAATACACCTATTAGAAGTGCAAAAATTATTCCCTACAAATAACGACGTAAGACCACGGAATGATAGTACTTTCACTATGGTGTGATCGTTGAATTTATAAACGGAGGATTCCCAGACTTCACTTAAAACATTACAATGACTGCTGTTTTTGGATAAAATAGAATTCTCTTGTTGTCAGAATTTCGACGCTTCAGTTTGAGACAAATTCTCGTTATTCCATTGGAGTCTGTCACCCACGTTTTTCAAAGGAGTGTGACCCAATATCTTTGATGAAAGTTAATCAAATTCCGGGTTTCACGTACACCCGCAACATACTTTGTACGACTGAAGCCTAAAGGCCTTGCTCCAACTGAAGCAACTGCTTTTTAACACCGATGCCGCCCCCAGAAAAACCACCCAAACCATTACTTCCCACCACTCGATGACAAGGAATAGCCAGTAAAAGAGGGTTTTTGCCACAAGCCGTACCCACCGCTCGGGCGGCTCCCGGTTTTTTCAAAGATTTGGCGATGTCCCCGTAAGATTTGGTTTTTCCAAAAGGGATTTTCCACATCTTTTTCCAAACTTGTTTCTGAAATTCGGTTCCCTCTAAATTGCTCCAGTCGATGGGGACTTCTAATGAGCCTTCCCCCTGCATGAACTTACGAAGAGCGATGCGAAAGTTCTTTTCCACCTGACCCGGAACCCGGCTTTCGCGAGCCTTCTTTTTTTGCCAAAGAATTTCGGTGACACCATGGCGTGTGGCAGTCACCCGAAGACTGTTTCTATAAAATGGGACTTCAAAAATTTCCATCGATTACCCTTTATAAATACTGGTTGAGAAATTCGACATACTTTTCAGAGGCTGTGATTCGATTTTTTGTCTTTCTAAAACCGTGGCCTTCATCATCAAAAAGAACGTACTCAACTGGAACATCGTTCTTCTTGGCTTTCTCGACGATCTCGTCACTTTCAACCTTTAGGACCCTGGGGTCGTTCTTACCTTGCACGACAAGAAATGGTTTTTCTATTTTTTCGGCATGAAAAAGAGGCGACTTTTTACGCAGCCATTCCTCTTCGGTATTGGGGTCTCCGACCTCAGTGTAAAGGTAAGTCTTCATGGCTTCCCAATACGGAGGAATGCTTTTCAGAGTTCGCACCCAGTTGGTAACACCAAAAATGTTGATGCCGGCATTGAAAGCCTTAGGAGTGAATGTGAGAGCCGCAGCCACCATGTAGCCTCCGTAACTGCCACCCATGATGGCAACCTTATTGCCATCCACCCAGTCCAACTTTTCTAAATACTTGCGTCCGTAGATGCAATCCTGAAGATCATCTTGTCCGTGTTTCTTATCATCGAGATGGAAAAAGGTTTTGCCGTACCCAGAGGACCCACGATTGTTCACCATTAGTACGGCGTAGCCTTGATTCACCAAATGCTGAACGGCTGCATTGTAGCCTTTGCGACTTTGGCCGCCAGGTCCGCCATGGACGACCACAACAGCCGGCACAGGGGTACCGGCACTCGCCTGCCAAGGACGAAAAAGGATTGAAGGAATTTTCACACCATCAAAGCTTTTGTAGCGAACCACGTGACCTTTCACCAAATTATTCTCATCAATTTTCGGACTCAAACTGTTGGTCAACTTTTTTGGCTGGGCTTTGGCGAGGGGCATTGTATACAGATTGCTAGGCGAGGTGTCGCTGTTCACGAAAAAAGCCATCTTGGTTTCAGACGGAGAAATTTTCACTGAACTGATGTTGCCGGCCACTTTCGGAAACACCATCGGTTTGTCGTTTTTCATATCTTGCACTTCGACAACGGTTTGTGCGTCAGCGTTGATCCCAGTGACTCGATAGCGTCCTTTATCTGAGAAGTAAATATACATGATACTCCAATCTCTTTTCAGATAAGGTTCATGTTTTTTGCTGGCGAGATCGTAGGACCAGGCCTCATAAAACTCACCTTTTGAATCCGTGCGATAAATCAACTTTTTACTATCAGGTGTAAACGTGAGGCTCTGAAAGTTGGCTGCCCCATCGAATTCTGTGATTAAAATCGGCTTTGCCTTTTTCGCTGTAAGGTCGACAAGAAGAATGTCTGAATCGGCGTTGCTGTTTGTTTTGTTGATCGTCAGCCATTTTTCATCGGGACTGATGGTTCCTGGATTGACTCCAAAGGTGTTTTTAAAAATCATTCTCTTTGAATAGTTTTTGGCATTATAGCGGTAAACGTCAAAAAATTTCGGATCGCGTGCGTTGCTGATAATAAAGAAATGAGTTTTCGGTTTATTCCAGCCAGCAAAAAACGCTGTGACTTCTTTTCCCGGGGTTAGATCCTTTGGCTGACCTCCAGGACGCATAACGAAAATGTGACTTTTCTCATCACCATTGGCATCAGAGGAATAAAGGAAACGATTATCATTGGGGAATGCCGCCTGCGCCATTCGACTGCGATCGGTGGAGGACGTTAATTTCTTTTCTTTTCCGCCCTTAAAAGGAATGGTGTAAACATTAAAGATTCCGCTTTTGTTGGAAGTGATCAGCAAGGAGTTTTCATCGGCCGTGAAGATTCCACCACCGTAGTCAATGGTTTGAAAAAAATCGGCTGCAGAATATTTGGGAACTTTTTTAACGGGCTGATCAATATCGGGAACACTCTGACAGCTTGTAAAAGCCAAAAAACTTAAAGCAACAACCGTACGGAAAAATCCCATAAAACCTCCCTAAAGATTAAGAGGTTTTTCTATCCCATGCCCCCTGTTAAAAAAAGCCGGAGAGAGTCAACATCGCCTCTCTTCGGTAGGCCGCATAGACCGCCAAATGCCACTGCCTGCCGCCGAAGCCAGCACCCATCCAGAAGCGATCGTTGTTCTCATTAGTGTCACCTTGCCGTATTTCATAGCCAAGGCTGACCTGTACCGAGCCTTCCCGTCGACTGTAGGACGGAGACAATATTTTGATATCATTGCTAGCATTGGGGTTTTCAAGCTCCTGCACGGAGTAATCGACCGCAAAGGTGTTCTTTTTGCTGACATAGGAGTAACCCACCCCATAGTTATTGACGTTATTGTTGGGGCCCTCTGGGTCGTTCATCTCGCCCACAAGCCCCAATCGGTGACGGCCAAAAGGGTTGAGCATTAGACCCAGGGCATACTGAGACTCGTCTTCATAGCGGACCCCCAGGGAGAGGTTCTTTCCCAGAGTAAAACCAAAGGCCGCTGAAGTCAGATCGTCGCAATTATCGCAGCCCGGCTGCAAAAGCCCCACCGCCAGGCCCCAGGTATCACCAGAGTAGCCAAGCTCGGCCCCGATATCGGAATCGCCATTTTTCATATATTGAAGGCTGCCACGAAAACCTCCCTGGTAGAGCACTCCCGTGGGATTCTCTGGCGTGTAGCCTCGTGAAACATTCATCAATGAGGTCACGTTTGGCGACGAAACACCTTGGCCGATGGCAATTAAGTTTTCTTCGGCCGGAGAGGCCAAGACGATAGTTGAAAATAAGAGAGCAATAAGTTGAAGCATGGGGAAATTCTCCCTCCCCAGCTTAATAAGGTCAACAGTCGATCAAAAGTATTTTTTACGTTTGCTTGAGGGAAGAATTTTAAGAACATCGCGGTATTTCGCCACTGTACGGCGTGCGATTTTAATTCCATCTTTCTTTAGTAACTCAACAATCTTTTGATCGGAAAGAGGCTTTTTAGGGTCTTCACCATCCACCAAGTCTTTGATTTTCAACTTAACAGACTCTGAAGCCAACGAGCCCCCACTGGTGGTATTGATCCCCGAGTTAAAAAAGTATTTCAGCTCAAAAATACCCTGGGGCGTGTGCATGTACTTGGCTGTTGTGACCCGAGACACAGTGGATTCATGCATTTCAATATCGTTGGCGATATCCCGCAGAATCATGGGCTTGATATGAGCCGGGCCTTTTTCGAAAAACTCTTGCTGATGTTTTACGATACTCTCTGAAACTTTATAAATTGTTCTTTGTCTTTGATGGATTGATTTGATCAACCAAACCGCGGAACGCAATTTATCCTGAACGTAGTCTTGAGCCTCGTTGTTACCCTTGGTTTTTTCTTTTTCTTTTTTCGCCTCTTGCTCGGCCAACATGTTCTTATAAAAGTTCGAAATTCTTAGTTTCGGTAGGCCGTCTTCATTCAAAGACACCACGTACTCATCACCCACCTTATAGACATACACATCAGGTGTTACATAGTGGGTGTCGTTTTGCGAAAATATTCGCCCTGGCTTAGGCTCCATGGTGTTGATGATTTTACACATGTCGATGACTTCATCGACCGAGATTTCCATGGCCTTGGCAATACCGGGATAGTTCTTTTTTTCCAGATCGTGCATGTGGTTTGAAATCAAGTGCACAAAATCGTGAGTGTCTTCTTGGATGTGCTTGGCCTGAATTAACAAGCATTCTTTTAAATCGCGAGCCGCCACTCCAGGAGGATCAAACTCTTGCACCATCTTAAGAGTCTCTTCTAAATCTTTTTCTTCAACATTTTCATCTTTGGCAATTTGCTCGATAGAGCTACCAAGGTAACCATCGTCATTGACGTACTCGATCAGCATCATGGCCTGCTCTAACTCTTCATCGTTAAAGCCATAAAGTCCGGCCTGCCAATTCAAATGGTCGTGTAAGGTTTCTTTAGAGGCAATGATGTTTTCATAGTTCATGATCTCATCATTGTTGCGAGAAAAATTGGTTTCTCGTGATTTCTGCTGCTTTTCAAAATAATCATCCCACTCAAACTCATCTTGTTTGCGTGGGTCTTGCATGTCGGCGTCTTGCTGAGGCGTTTCAGACTCTTTTACAACATCTTCATTAGCCACTTCCATGCCCTCTTCGAGGACTGGATTTTCGACAAGCTCTTTACGAATTTCTGTTTCCAGTTCGAGGCGAGACAGCTGTAAAAGTTTAATAGCTTGCTGCAGTTGCGGTGTCATCCGCAGGGCCTGTTTCAAGGCTAAACTTTGCTTCATGCTAACAGCCATTCTTCTCCCTTCCGTGTTGTAGTAGTCTACAGTCTAAAATTCTCACCAAGGTAAAACTTTTTCGCTAAGTCGGACTTAGTGATAGCTTCAGGGCTCCCCTTCACTTGGACAGCTCCGTCTTTCATTATATAGCTAAAATCGCAAATGCCGAGTGTTTCCCTCACATTATGGTCAGTTATAAGAATTCCGATACCTTGGTCGCGCAATTTTTTGATGATTTGCTGAATATCGTACACTGCAATCGGATCAATCCCTGCAAAAGGCTCGTCGAGGAGTAAAAACTTTGGTCGACCGACTAAAGACCGGGCAATCTCCACTCTGCGGCGCTCTCCGCCCGATAGAGCATAGCCATAGCTCTCTGTAATGTGATTAAGGCTGAATTCGTTAACAAGCCTCTCAAGCGTCTCTTGCTTCTGAGAGCCGGTGATGTTCTGTGCATCCAAAGCCACTTGAATGTTTTCTCGCACCGAAAGTTTACGAAATACGCTGGGCTCCTGTGGCAGATAACTGATCCCTTTGCGGGCACGCTCGTAAATTGGCAAACCCGTGATATCTTCTTTGTCTAGCTCAATCTGACCTTGGTCAGGAGACACCAAGCCAACCACCATATAGAAGCTCGTCGTCTTTCCAGCTCCATTCGGGCCCAACAGGCCAACCACAGAAGCCGAACTAACTTCCAGCGAAACACCTTTAACAACATGGCGATGTTTAAAACTTTTATGAATGCCTTTAACGACTAACTGACTCAATTGATTGCCTCTTCATTCTGGCGATTGGTGTTGTACTTGGTTTTCGCTTTTTTTACGACCACACGATCTCCTCCATCATAAACGATGATTTCATCGCCGACCAGCTGGTCGTCTGCTTCCACCACTTTGGGATTGTCTCTAAAAATATACTTGTCTTCTTGAAAAAAAACTTCCGCTTCTCCGGCCACACCCCACCGACCAATGTCCTTAACCTTGACACCGCCATCAATAAACATGGAATGCAAATTTCCATCTTTGTATAAAAATTTTGCGCGTGGACCAGTGATGGTCATAGTGTCGACATCGATCACCACATCTTTTTTAAATAAAACGAAATTACTGGCACCACTGAACAAGGCCTCGTGGCTGCGTATTTTCATACGTCGCCCACCACTCATTTTTTTACGGCCGCGAACGTTTTCTTTGAGATTGATGATGTTGGTATTGAGGTTGGCATCAAAGCGATCGGCTCGCATGTGCAGGGGGCCGCCGTCCCCCTTCTGATCGGGTGGTCCTTTTAACTTCACCTCTTCGGGACCATCGATGCTGCGATCATCGGTTCGATAATAGATCACCTCTGTCTTCAGAACATAGCCGTTGCTTGAGGTGGTCACTGTGTCGCCTGAAATTTTCAATTTCTTCTGTCCCTCACCTACATAACCTTGATTTCCTGTGGCATTGTAGAACACTTGATTCTCTCCATAAAACTTCACTTTCACAGTATCGAGAGTGAATTCATCACTGTTCATTTTTTTACGGGCAACGTCGGCATCAAGCTCCCACAACTTTTTCTCACCCTTGGCCTCAACCAGGTGGGAGCCACGCAAGACTTGTTCAATATCCTTTTCGGCTGTGGTTTCCACAGGAGACTCCCAGTCTTTTTCAACCTGACGATCACCGGGCTGAGGCGCGAAAAAGACCAGTTCAACAACAATTAGAATAAAGACAAGGCTTGCCAGCAGCCACTTCCACATATTCCATCCTAAGGGCTAAATTCCTGAAAATATCAGTAATTATAGACATATCATAATGGGACTCCTGGGGAAAAGCCTTTAAGTTCAAGCACAAATGACCGATAGGAGGTCATGACTTGGTTTGTTCACCACGAAGAGAAAATTCTAGGCCCCTTTACCACTGAAAAGATTCTCCAGGACCTGAAGACTGGAGAAATCAGTTATGGCGCCTATATTTGGTCCAAGGGACAAGTCGAGTGGCTGCCAGTCGCCGACTGGGAGAGCAACCTAGAAAAGATCTTAGCCCAATCCGGCAGCGACCATAAAAAATGGAAGCTACGCACTCCAAAAAATGTCAACGAGGACCTGACTTTTGACGAAGTGGTCGAGGAACTGAAAGCCATGGATAATTTTCAAATGGTGGCAGTGGCTCCTCAGGACGCCAGCGATTGGACGCCTGTTTACTCGTCCTACCCTTTTATGGAAGCGCTGAATCTTTCACGACGTAATTTTCTTCGCGCTCCTCTGATGGGGCTAGCAAAAATCACCCGTGACGGCTCGCGTTTTTCCTATGTGGTAAAAACGGCCACGGTCGGACAAGGCGGCGTTGGCGTCTACGGTCTGGGCCCAAATTTTGAGCCCGGAACTCACGTAACCATCAAAGTGGAAAGTGAAGACCTTGAAGCTGCGATCCATGTCAACGGAACGGTCGTATACAATACTTCGCAAGGCTTTATCGGAATTCGCTTCGGAAAAATCCCCGCCGAATCCACCGCCATCATTGTCGAATACATGAAACGCTTCCAAAGCTTCACCCCAAAAGAACAATCCGCCAAAGAAAAAGCCATCAAGGAAGAAGCCAACATCCCCACCAAATCCAAAAAACAGGCCTCCTAGGCAAAGTTTGATATCTTCCTCCGAGAAAACACTGATCTGAACTTAAAACAGGCTTTCCGAAACCAAAATTAGGGGCTTTGTGAGTATTCTTTAACTATTTCATTGTCCGGATTTCGAATTAAATAATTTTTCTTTCAAATCTGTCAAATAACAACTTCTAACCACCTGAATTTACGTGATTTTCCAGCTCTCTCGTCACTCATGCCAAGCTTGGTAATGGTGATGTAATTTTTTTAGCATAACCCCAAATTTCCTTCCCAAACCATGAAAGGCCCGCTAGAACCCCATTGTAGCTAACTTTTATTTAGCAGGGGGTAAAAAATGAAAAAACTTATATTTATTTTAGCCACATTTTTAATGTCCACAATTTCTGAAGCGAACTTCAGTACAGATTTCGATTTAGATTATCCGGTAGATAATGATACAGATTTCGGCCAGCAAGGTAGCGCAGTGGATGATTTAAAAGATCTTATGAGAGAACATTGCCTACAAGTTGATCCAGTAACGAATGAAATTATTTTTAATGAAAATTGCGATTCTATACTAGAGGACCTGATTGATGACAGAGAAATTATGGCTGGTGGCTCTGTTTGTTGGCCTAGTGGTCGCTAGTTTCCTTTTTCTAGCTAAACCTGAAACCAGTCAAACCAAAGGCCATCAAATGGAAACTTTGAAAATCGGAGTTGGATTTTTTCAAGATATCACGAAATTCGACCCGCACATGATTCAGGTCACAGGACAGGCAGAGTTAGCCTTGAATTTATATGCTCCTCTTGTGGATTATAATGATGATGGCGAAATTCACGGAGTAATTGCCGACTCTGTCGAATGGACGGGTGCGGAGTTTCGTTTTGAAATCAAAAAGAATCTTACGACCTTTAGTGGTCATTTGATTAAACCTGAAGACGTATACTTTTCTTTAAAAAGAATTATAAACCAGAAAAAAACAACCCATGGACAGCTGGCAGATTTTGTATGCTCCGATAGCTCAGACCCGTGTGACGGACTTTGGCACGACACCGAAAATCTGTATATAAAGCCAAAAAATAAAAAACTCCGTAAATTCATCCTCCCTCTTCTTGCAGCTGTCGACCACGGAATCATACCTCTCTCTGCATTTGGCGATAGAAATGATGAATATAAAATCACTGACTATTCCGAAACCACTGGCGCGTACCGAGTAACCTCTTCTAAAGAGAACGGCCACATGGTTTGGAGCAGAAATCAAGGAAGCCCCCGATTCAATTCAGAAAGCTTTGAGACAGTCGAAACAGTCCCCATATCTCAAAAAGGTGGCATCGAGGAGTTTAATAATAAAAAGATTGATCTTATATGCATGACCACCGGATTAACTCAGTCTGACCTCGGCGCTATAACAAGAGACTATTCTACCTTTGAAACAGATTTAATTCGACTGAAGGTTTTGTCCTTTTTACCTGGAGGCATGCAAAAAAGTTCAGCCGAGGAACGGGCGACCGTCGGGCTGATGCTGAAAGAGGAGTTTTTCAAAAGTCTAAGCAAAGATGACTATAAACCAACTTCAGTATTTTTTCCGGAATCCGAATTTGGCTTCTTAAATGACGAGGCCTCACCAGCTTTTGACCAGTCAAAGATTGCCAATAAACCGGTCGAAGAACTGCCTCGTTTCAAAGTCGCTATGACAGCGGCTGAAGTCGCAGAATACAAAGCCAACGAATCTTTAAACAGAGTCATCGATTTTGTAGCTTATGATAGCCAAATATGGAACCAACCTGAAGAGGAATGGCCAGACGCTCTTTTCTTAGATATTGATTCTCTCTTCCATGAAGATGTCTCTTTACTTTACTACGGCTTTTCTTTTGAAATTTTTGGTAGCAAAGAAATGGGGCCGCCTTGGATGAAAGATTATTTAAAGCTCGAAGATCATCAAAGAAAGGCAAAACTAAGAGAGTTACAAAATACCTTTCTAAAAGAAGCTCGAATGACACCTGTGGGTCTATCACCCTACATCGCAGTTGGCAGCGGTGAACTGAGGTATGATTTGCCCAAATCAATGGCTGGAACCTTATTGTGGAAAATCAAAGCCCAATAATTTCGTGGCTCCGAGAAACCGGAAAGCCAATGGGAGTTCGAATTATTGAGTCCACATGGCCAAAGGTTGATCGGACAGCATTTCGGTCCCTTAGAGCAACGATAAAATTTTCCGATCAAATCTTTAACGGCTACGGAACCGATTTTAAACTAGAGAAAGCTATTGAAAAATCTGTTGGAGAGCTGCTGGAAAGAATCGGACTCTTTACTCTATCTATAAACGAATCCAAAGGATTTGCGTTTCATTATTCACTTGAACAAGCTGTTGAAAACTCTAGAAATGAAGCCATCGAACGTGAGCTCTTTTTTAATTCTTTTAATAACGGTCGATTTCATTCTTTCGAATGTATAACACGAGATAATTTCTTTCGTGCCAGTCTGCCGACTTCATCACCTGAACCTCTCTGTTATAATGTCGATCTTGGCTCTTTCGACGGCACCCATGCAGCCGGTGTATTTTTTATCGGCACCGCAACTAAAGACGCTTTTGGTTTATGTATGGGTTTGGGAGCAGACAAAAGAAAAGAAGAAGCTTTTAAGAAAGCAAAAACAGAGGCATTGGTCGACTACATGAATTGTTTACATCAAAATAGTGTAGAAAGAAGTGAGATGAATGAAAATGACCTTGCAAGTTTAGACAGAAGCTTTAGACGATGGAATGTTGATTACGGAAAACGATTTGAAAATCTTTTTTTTACAAATCCTGAGAAATTTCGCATTGAACCGACTTCTTCAGCTCCCACCTCTGATACATGGGACTACACAATCATTCAAAAGGAACTCAACATCAAAGGCTATCTAGCGAGAACTTCATTTCAACCTCAAAATCGCAGAACTAAAATTGATTTGTTGGAGCCTATTTAGTGCCTGAACTTAAAAGAAAAATTTTTTTTCAACTCATAGTCGGTTTAGTTTTTTTGGAACTGCTTTACTTAATAGCAACGTTGGCAAGTACATTTTGGACGGCTGAGAAAAATTCGGAAGCCATTTTTCGTTCAAATAGAAACTCACTTTTGATTGGAGACTTCCGTCAGGTTAAACGATCCATTCGTGCCAGTAATTTAAAAAGTTGTGAAAAAGTCGTTTTCAAGAAATCAGAGTCAATTCAAACTTTTTCAATAGGCTTCAATCCCTCATCTTCAATTT
>CAZPOV010000022.1:0-43202 GCA_964588335.1 uncultured Pseudobdellovibrionaceae bacterium
TAAAAAATAGCAAAATTGAAAAAAGGGTCTTATCCCCGAAAGATTCTCTCCACCAGATTGGGTTGGTTGAGATAGGTTTATAAAGACCCGTCATTCATGAATAATAAGGTTAATTCACAGAACAATTCATTGTGTAAAGATCTGGTGCTGACGTAAAAATAAAGACCTGAGAACCTTCATTATCAAAGGCTCGAGTGGTATGAAAAAGTGTGATAGATAGCTCTAACCCATCATTGGTTGCTGGTTCTACCGTTATTGAACCATGAATTTCCCTTGGTTCGGTCGGAGGTATGGCAAAGGCTTGGAACCCAGACTTATCCACGTAGCGATCATAGGACATTAGTGGTCCATAAAAATCAATATGAGATTTCATAGACTTGGTTTTTAAATGTATTGATCCACTACTTTCAAGAGATTGAACCGACAAAGGTGTTACTGTCACCGCTCCAATGGGCACATTTTTGTTGTTCGACTTTGTTACTATGCAACTGTAAGATAACTCCGGATCTAAACTCGCCTTCCCCCAAACCGCAGACAACCAAGAAAAGTTTATCAATAAAAAAGTAAATAAGATTTTTTTTATAATTTTCATAGTGTCCCCTTTTTTATACACATTGATGACCTCTAACCCGTTGCACTTTATATCAGTCACAGATTGGTTGTGCTGCCTTCTCCCACACTAAAATTCCAGAGTCAGGATAAGCTCTTACCACAAAAAAATTCTCCTCGATATCTCCTACAACCGGACTGGGATCGTAGTCTTTCACTACGTATAGAATGCTTCCGCGTCCTGAAGGGGTTATCTCTACTTTTGGGGTACAGAATCGTGCTTGGTTCAAGCAGATATCCATTAGTTCCGAGAAGTCAGAATCGTTATCAACCCTTAAAGAGACGTCCTCTTCGCAGACGGCCGTTTTGATCGTCTTAGATACGAAAAGATTGGCGTAAACTGAAGTCGAGACCAATAAAACTGAGATAATAAACACTTTTCTTAACATAGTGAACTCCCTTGTCCCTTTGGGGATATTCGTCAAAAAGCATTTAGTAAATATCTATTGCCGACTTTTCTCCAAAAAAGAAAAAAACCGCACATTATTAACAAAATAGATAATTCTGTTAGCAGTAGTTTTGAAAAAAATTTTCACAAAATATGTTTATAAAATGATTTGATTTTTCAAATTCAGAACAGACCTCCATCCATTTTCAACACTGAATTCAAGTAAATAGAAGAGGTCGAACCTAATATGCAGGTCAAATTACAAAAAAAGACTTCTTCTGACAATTGAAGACAATTAAGTCTATTTTTTAGGGGTTACAGTGCTTGCACTCAGCTGGATTCATAGTTTTAACACCATCCAAACGTGGTCTAGTTTCAGAATAGTCGCATTTTTTATAGGGACAGCTCCAAATCTCTTTTAAAGGTTTGTTGGACTTAAAACCACAGTCACTGCATTTTAGACCTCTAATGAAATCGGACATTTGAAATCCTGGCGTGCCACAATCAGGACACAAAGAACACAGGGCTTGGATCAATTGCTCTCCGGCCCGACGAATGACTTCGCGCCGTTTTGGATTGAGGTGAGCCCGGTTGTCTGTCTCAACCCAGAGCTGATCAGTGGAAAAATGCCTTCTCAATTTACGAAAGCCTTCGATCACTTGCGAAACACTGGTCAGGCCTTTGAATATCCATTCTGGATCCGAGTCGCCGTGACTTGGTTTCAATATTACCGCCTGCGCACCAAGACCGACTTTGCGACAAAACTGCAACAGTTCTTGCTCAGACGTTACATTCTTGTATTCGGCTCGATTTTCAGTACTAACCGTGTGTGAGAGGATTTCAATGTCACTTTTAAAGTCAACAAACAGAAGGCTTTCTTGATTGCATTCAAGAAATGGTACCCAGGGATGAGCTCCGAAACTGCCTTCACTGGCCAGTCCAAAGCTTGTTCCAAGGAGATGGGCGCCCTCCTTCGCTTTTTGCCTTAAAACAGTTTTAATGTCTTTAAGGCGACTGACTTCACCGGAGAAGGTACCGTACCGATCCGTATCTATGGAATTCGGTACGGCAATCTCTGCTCCGATGGCTGACCGAAAGAGTTCGATCAGAATTTTTTCTTTCTCATGCATTGTAGCAAACGCAATAGTTACACCTGAGAGTGGATGCATAAACCTGTTTTCTACATAGCGGCGGACAGTTGATCCAACTTGGCAGAGTTTTCGTACAAAATTTCTCGGCCCCTCATCCTTTTTACTACCACTTTTTTCAATTTGAACGTTTTATCTAGAAAAAGTAGGTGATTAAACCCGTACTCGTTATCTTCTATTAAAATGTAGAAGGGGAACTGCTCTCTTTCAGCGGCTAGCGTCGGAGACTCAACGGGAAGAGTCTTTTGTTCGAGGCGCCTTTCTTTTCCATTGTATGAAATTGAAATAGGGTCTTCTGGTTCCAACTGAAAACTATACATCGGTCCCCAGTCGCCCCAAACTGAACTCTTGAGTTTTCGAAGGTTGGGGAGACGAATCTCAACATCCGTTTTGTGTAAAGCGTCTTCCCATTTGTAAGAGAATTGACTTCCCGAGATTTTTTCCACCTTTAATTCCATAAAGCCTCCTTCATATCGATCCATTTGTTTTTTAGTCTTAGTTTAAAGTTTTCTTGTTTTGCGTTTATAGAAATGACATTCAGCCACCCATTTGAAATAAGGTCTGAAACCATTGGGTGTTTATCAATGATTTGGTCAATCGATGACGTCGCCGCTTCAATAAAGACTTGCAATCGGACAGGCTCGTGGAAGTACCGGCCTTTTAAACGTACCGACTGTTCAGAAAGTCCTGTTAGCAAATCACTCTGATTGCCTTGAATGCAACCTATGGTTCCGACCACATTGTTCAGGACTTTATTACCTGTACCAAAGTTCTCAGGATCAATAGTGCTAGCAAAGTACTGCATGTTGATCCAATTGGTTACAACCATTGGTGCGGTCATGATAAGTTCTAATTTTTTTAAATCCGGATCTGTCGATTGATCATAATCATGGAGAAAGGAACGCCCCTCAAGGTCGACATTTCTGGTCAGATCACGCCTGGCTATAATAAAAGAGTTATTTCTGGCAAGGGCCCACTCTGGTCGGGCCTCTGACCAATCTTGTGCTCGTGTTTGCAACTCCTTCTCCAACAAAGCGTTTTCCTCAATTTTTTCACCCACTAAAAGCTGTGCGCGTTCTTTTCGACAGGCGTTTGACGCATGGGAGAGAACTTGTTCTATTTCTTCAAACTCTTTGTTTTCTGCTATCTTTGAAATATTCAGTTCGTCTGTGGTGGTGTTGTGCCATCCCGAGAAAAATTGAGTATCTTTGGGAATCTGAATCCCTTTCTCCTTAAGCTTGCTACGAACATTTTGGTCGTTGAGAATTGAGGCTAGAAATTCGGAATTGTATTGTCCGTTGTGACCAGCACAAGCTCCGCAATCAAGGGCTCCTTGATAGGGATTGTTTGCTGATTCTCCGCCATGACCGAAGAATATGATATGTTTTCCAAATCTCTTGGTAAGCCCCATATTAAAAAGAGCCCCATAAGCCAACTGAACTTTACTATCGATCGAAAGACTGTTGGTATCGAGCTCTAATTTTTCATCCATGCTCTCGAAATTCACATTGGGTTTTGTAATTCCAAGGGCGTTCAATAACATTTTACCCGCATAACTAAACCCAAATGTCTCGGCGAGAGAGAAAGACGAGTGAGAGGATTGCAAAGATGCCTTCATTCCATACTTGCGAAAGAAGGAGGACTTTCTTCTGCTGATAATCTCGTCGGGTTGATGACTGGATTCTGTGACTTCAAAGGCTGGTTTTATCAACACCGGACACTGGTGATCTGGCCCTTCAAACCCCAACTTTTTCATAGCAATGGGAACTCCAAAGAAACCGGCAAAGCCTATGGTTTCTATTTCCATCGATTCGGCTTCGATGTGTCGCCTTATGACTTCACTTCGAACATCTATGCAGAACGCCATTTGCGCTAAAGGTCTTTTCTGTGATTCGACTGTTGTATCGAATTTGATCCGCTCTGAAATCTGTCTTCGTGTTGCTATCTCATCAGCAAGCAACCACAGATAGTTTTTTACGAGACCGGACCGATCAAGGCTTGCACTGGCTTGATGACCTCCCAGGTTTTTCAATCCTAACGTTTCCTTCAAGTAGGACACATCGTAGGCCAATCGAATGACCAGCAAGTCCAAAAGAGACGTTGGGTCCGCCGGTTTGGAGTCTCCTTTAAGGAGATCGTTCTCGAAATCTATTTTCTTAACAAAGGCCGCCCAACCGGGAACCGTTGCGAGTAACCTCTCAAAATACATTTCAAATTGATCTTCGTTGAGTTGGACTGCTTTATAAATTTCGCTGCAAAGCCTATGGATGGCCTGTTCTGGTTTATTGGGCAGAGTTTCGATCAGTTCATTGAGTCTGTTTTCTATTCCAATCTGCGATTGATCGAACTTTACTATGTTTTTCCATGTTGCAAACAAACCGAGAGGGCTTTTCGGCAGCTTCCACATTGATTGGCCTTCATCAAAATAAGCAGAAAGCCATTTGGAAATTTCGTTTGTGACTTTTTCAGTTTCTTTCAATTGAAGGTCCAGATCATACAAGTCAGTCAGACATTGAACTTTGGGGATACTGTTTCCAAGCGAGTGCTTGGAATCCAAGAAATCCAAGAGCTCATCGAATTCAATATCATCAAGGTCATTGCTCTCAGTTTGGCTCTGATAGAGCATTAGGGCGTAAGACAGATCTTTATTTTGGATTTTCTGAGCTTCATACTTGTCTTTTAAGTAGCGCCTTTCTGGCAGCAGCAGAGTTCCTCTTAAACTTTGAATTCTTTGAATCACCTGGAAGGATTCTTGGTCTCGATATCCAAAAAGTGGGTTCACGGCGACATAGTCACGGGTGTCCCATGCTGGGGTGACTCGCGAAAGAACTTTTTCGATTGTGGAATGCAGGTCCAGTACTTCAACGAGATCAAATTCCTTGTTTTTACTGACTGTGCTAGAAATTGCACTTTCATTTTGTTGCACCAGTTTTTTAGCCAAAATATCCTCCATTCAGTGATCTTAAATACAGTTTCTTCCCCAGTTTTGTTTTGGAAATTCTATTGAGATTGTTTTGAATCAAGTAGAGAGTGACGAAAAGAAACCCAACAATTCCATAAATCAATCCCTGACTTCCGCTGAGTTTGGTCGCTGTCGTTAGCAGTGATCCTTCAAGAGCCCAGGCCACCGAGTGATAGAGGCCAAAGTAAAGAGCACACAGTGATAGGATCGGTGGAATTGAGGCCCATTTATTTTTATAGGATATAAGGATTTGTGCACACGCCAACCCTAGAACCAACAAGAGAATCACGGCTCCGGGTTTTTCAAAACCATAGCCGAAGGTTGGTCCAACAAAGAACGTGATGCTAACAGCTGTGAACCCGGCGATGAAGGGAACCCATATTTGAGGCTCAGTCTCAGGAGACGGAACATATCGATTCATTCGGCCATAGTCAGTAACCGCTCCGGAACCAAGAAATGAATAGGCTTTGTAAAAGGCGTGACCGATAATATGGACAACAGCAATGGTGAAGGCTCCGAGCCCACACTGGAGCATCATGAAACCCATTTGAGAAATTGTTGAGTAGGCCAAACTTCTCTTAACATCGGTTTGTGTGAGCATGACAAAAGCACCATAAAAAGCGGTGAAACCTCCGACCAGGGCCAATGCATTCAGCGCCCAGGGTACCTGATTGAGAAAGCTTCCCATTTTAATAACAAGGAACCCCCCGGCGTTGATTATTCCCGCATGCATGAGGGCTGAGACTGGGGTTGGCGTTTCCATGGTTTTTGGCAACCAAAAGTGAAATGGAAACTGTGCTGATTTCGTCATCGCACCCAGCACAAGCAAGACGCCCGCTAAGCCTATTAAAACAGAGTTTAAAGAACCACTGTTTAAACCTTCAGAAGTTTGAGCAATGATCGCGAAATCGAGACTGCCAAACAATTGATAGAGAATCACCGAAGCCGCTAAGATAAAGACATCACCGGTTCGACTCACCCAAAACTTTTGATGGGCGGCTGTCTTGGCTCCCTCGCGCTCTTTAAAATGCAGCAATAACTTGTGAAGAAAGTAGGACGTCCCAACCCAAGAAAGCCAGAACATCAGAAGATTCGTAGAATTCAACATCAAGAGCACGAAACTCAAAGTGGAGGCAATGTTTCGATGAAAACCCATGCTGTTCGGATCATCAGCTAAATATCTTTCTGAAAACCTCATCACCGAGGCGCCGATAAACATGACAGTTGTTGAAACCAGACCCGATAGTGGGTTGAGACTGAGCCCAAACGTCAAAGCCTCTGACATCGCGAAAAACTCGATTTTTATAGGTTGGTCCCAGGCCAAAGACAGTCCCGTTAACAGTGCAAAGCCGACCGCTCCCCCATAAGCCCAACTTCGCCCTTTTGAACCCTTTGAAAGGCCTGCTAAATCATTAATAATTCTTGGAAAAACGACAAGTGCTAGTAGTGCCCAATTCATAATCAATTGCTCCTTTGTAATGTTAGGCTAACAGCACCCCTCGTCTTATGCAATACATTTCATGTATTTTATTTCATGTATTGTTTTTCATGTATTATTTTTCAGTCTAATGCCATAGTATTGCAAAATAGGGAGGTCTTTTGTCTCAATCTGATGCCAGCTGGACTTTTTTTAGTAACCACGGTCACGTTTATTTTTTGCTAGCCACCAACGAAGACATTGTGGTTCGAGAGATCGCCATCAAAGTGGGTATTACTGAGCGCTCGGTGTTGGGTATTTTGCAAGACCTGGATGAAGCGGGTTACATCAAGCGAGAAAAGGTGGGTCGGTCCAACAGATATAAGATCGTTCCCAAAAAAACTCTTCGCCATCCTTTGGAATCCGACGTCTACTTAAAAGACCTCGTCAGTTTATTTAAAGAGGCTAAGAAAAAATGAAGTTTACCCCTTCTTTGTAAACTTCACACTTTTAACAATCACCTATTTTTCAAAATCATCACTGACACGAATCAAATTTTTAAGGCTTTGATACGGTTCTATCCCAAGTTCTTAAGATAGACGGCGTTCATACAATTAGGAGCCTTGGGTCACTGCTTTTTATCAGTGACTTGAAAACTCTTAAATCTTAATGTCCCAAACTGTGATGCGATTCTTTCTTTTGGCATTTTTATCAACAACTGTTTTGATTGGCTTTCACCTTTCCCCGGTGTGGGCCTCTGATACAGAGCGGGAAAGTCTGTGGCTCTCTGATACGGATAAATCCTGTGACAATGGAGCCGTGATTCTTATACATGGTTTAAACCTGAAGCCAGCCGCCATGGACCCCTTGGGGCACAAACTGGTGGATTCTGGATTGGCTGTCTATCGATTGGCTCTACCTGGCCATCGCGGAGAAGATCGCAAGAGGCGCCTTGCCATCAAAGCTCAAGATCTAATGCAAAGCCTTGAAGAAGCGACCACTCTGGTACGGTCTCGTTGCCCCGGCCCCCTTTATGCTGTTGCCTTTTCCTTAGGTGGTCTTTTAACGGTCGTCGCACAAGCTGAAGGCGAGGTGAATTTTGATAAAATGGTGCTTATCGCTCCAGCGATCTCATTAAAACGATACACCCGCTTGGTCACTTGGCTGTTTCCGTTTTTTGATGTGATTCCCAGTCGGGGCCCAGCCCCCTATCGCGCCAGTGTTGAAGGCACCAGTAAAGCTCTCTACCGCGCTCTTTTCGTTCTTTACGATCGCCGTAACTCTGGGAGCCATCAGCGCTTGCAACGCCCCACCCGAATCTTTATGAACCCCGACGACGAATTGGTGTCTTGGGAAGGGCTGGCTGAGTTTATCGTTGAACATGATTTGGAAGTTCAATGGAGTATAAAAGCTCTTGGTAATGACGAGGCCGAACTCGATGACTTTGACCATCTGGCTATTGATTCTAAAACCCTATCACCAGAGTCTTGGCGTATGCTTTTTAAGGAAATCCAGTCCTTTTTTGCCGCCGCCCCAGAATCCCATGCATCCGAGTGATGATGTCCTTATGGGCCAAAAGAGTCACAAAAGTTGGGTTTTCATTGCTGAGTCCCGGTTTATTACGAGCTGACAATCAGCCTTTGACAGCGAGGCATCAGCGTCCTAGTACCGTAATATAAGGACATTTCAATAACTCAGAACCTAAAAGAAGGTAAATATGACTGTTGCAGACAATTGCGTTGTTAAAATCGACTACACTTTAAAAAATAACCAAGGCCAAGTTTTAGACTCCTCTTCAGAAAAAGCGCCTTTGGCTTATATCCACGGTAAAGGAAACCTTATCTCTGGATTAGAAAAAGAACTTTCCGGCATGAAGGTCGGCGATCGCACCGAAGTGGTTTTACAACCCAGCGAAGCCTATGGTGAGCGTTCAGAAGAATTAGTAACATCTGTTCCTCGCACTGAATTGGCACAAATTCCTGAGCTTAAAGAAGGTATCCAGCTGCAGGCGCAAACCGCCCAAGGTGTTCAGGTCCTTACTGTTGCCGAGATTAAAGAAGACACTGTGACCTTGGATGCCAACCACCCCTTGGCTGGTGAAGTTCTTAATTTTGACGTGAAAGTTGTGGATGTGCGCGAAGCCACAGCCGAAGAAATTGCTCACGGCCACGTTCACGGTCCAGACGGTGTGGAGCACTAACTAAAACCTACCATACCGACCGCCCGGTCGAAGATGAAAAAAAAACAACTCACAGCAAAACCCACCCGCCTTTTCTTTGGCGGGTCTTATAAGAGAATTACTAAGTCGCTTCAGAGCCACCCCGTAACAAGAAAGAAACGGGCTCATATTTCCATCTAACCGACCGCTTTCCTCACTACGCCTTCGATTGTGTCACCAGACACTTCGGGTGCTACCACTAGCGAAGTGGATGCTTTAACGGCTTCCTTTTTAGATAATACATCCTCTGAGGATCGAAGATCTTGTTTTTCTGATTTCTTTTTTGACTTCTTTTTAACAATAGGCTTTTTATTTATTTTTTTTAGCAATTTTCTATTAACAGCCTCGACAGATGATTTGACGATCTGATTCTCTACCAAATCTTTTACAAGGTCTTCAGAGACTCGAACCCCTGACTGATTTTGGATTTCCTTTGTTATACTTTTTATGATTTTATCACTCAACAGCACCGCAACGACATCCTCCACATTTGTCGCTTTTGCAACCTCGACTACCGACATCCAGTCTCCATTTAAATAAGATGCCTTCGAAAAAAGATAAAAATCTTCCGCTAAACTTTCACTACTATTATTAGCACCAAAGTCGACTTCATAGATAAGAATAGCATCTGGAGCATTCTTTGACCTTTTAACTTTGTAGAGTTGCCATTTGACTGCGTTTGTCAAAATAAAAAAATCAATCCCTAGCTTCAAGCAATATGAAAGAGTTTGGTCCACGTAGGTTTGACTCAACTCAATGTATGCAGCCTTGGCTTCAATAACAAAGTCATACTTATTGTTCTTTCTTGAATTCGCTCCTTCTGAGAGCTTGACTACGTAGTCAATGCGATCATTTCTCTCTCTCATCTCGGTTTTTAATTCGTTGTACTTATCGTACCCAAGAACGTAAGACAGAATATCATTCAATAATATACGTGCATCTTCCTCTGTGGACTTTTTTCCTTTAGCTTGAAGATTACTAATCAATGGTAAAAACTTTTTGAGTTCTTGATCTATTGCTTTCTTATACTTTGCTGGCACCTTATACATATTCGACTCCCAAAGGATTAATTTCTTGTCAATTAATTTTATTTATCGGACGATTTGGCGGGACCTTTAACCAATTCTTTTATTGAGAATAAGTACGGTTGCTTTATTCAATCGCAATTAGGCCAAACAATTCAATTTAAATAAGAGCCGCAAAAATTTTATAGATGATCGAAGCTGCGAAGCGACCAGCACAATCGGCTTAACGATTGAAAAGACAAATCCTCGAAGTGTTATGTTACATGTCTGGTGAAGCAAATCAAAATATAGCACCTTGATGAATCTTGGGCTAGGCTATTAAAGATAAGATTTTATGAAAAAGATAAAAATAGCATTTTTGATTTTTTTGACTCTAGCATTCTTGTTGAGCTTGCTTGCCGAGGGTTCTCCCTCTTGCCAACACACAACCGAACGCTTCAATTGTGTAAAATATGTAAAAAACTATGACGGTGATACCATCACTTTCAATATTCCGGATGTCCATCCGATCATTGGAAAAAAGATTTCTATTCGCGTTAATGGTATTGATACCGCTGAAGTTCGAACCAAAGATGAGTGTGAAAAGAAAGCCGGACGCACAGCAAGAAAACTGGTGACCAACCTCTTAAAAAATGCCAAACGGATTGATCTCGATAATGTGTCTCGTGGGAAATACTTCAGGATTGTCGCCGATGTCATTGTCGACGGTAGAGACTTAAAGTCTATATTGCTAAAACAGCAACTGGCCTATAGCTACAATGGTGGAAAAAAGGAAAGACCGAACTGGTGTCAGTTAAGACGACTTCCAGCCAATCAGTAGGACTTAGAATCAAAGCCTTGCCAGCAGATTCAAAATCAACCGCGTGCGAGCAGACACTCCAAAGACCTTAATTAAAAACCAATTTTAAAATCAGAAAGGAGCACATGTTAGGTGCTCCTTCGGGTCGGACATTCCAAAAGTTCGTGTGCGCGATACTTCAGATTGGACTTTAATTATTTGCGACTACCCGATTTGGCTTGTCCTGGCTTCATTTTTTCTTCTCGGCGCTGGACACCTCTTTTTTTATCGGCTTCATCATGTTTGCTCGTTTTGGTTTGGTCTTTTTGATTTTGGTTTCCCATTTTTTGTTCCTCCTTTAAGGATTGGTTACTGTGCCTAACTTAAAATAAAGACTCACTTCTATCTTCACTGGCTGGTGTAAATTCGGTGTAAGAAAAATAACCGATTTCAGGTTTATTAAGCTTGCATTCCATTAAGATAATTCGACAGAAAAACGTCCGCCCAGATAGCCGCCGGCAGAGTCCTTACGATTCGGTGGGAACTTTTCTTGCAATCATGAGAAGCCTAGTTATCAAACCTGGAGTAGAAACCGATGAGATCGACTTGCCCGTTGATATTACTGACGATTTTTGTCTGCTGTTCATTATTTGGACAGGCTATGGCCAATGACAGCGCCTTAACCCTGACCGAGATTGGAGCTTATGCCATAGATCCGCAGGATCGAATTGGCAAAATTGGTACCCATATTCGAAACAATCGAGTGGTCTTAGGTTTTCATGATCGGGAGGCTCGCACCTCTTTTTCACAAAACTACTCTGTTAATGAGGTGAAATTTTCGCAAGCCGAAAGCGCCCCCCTTGCCAACGGTGACGTACTGAGAGTGGGTGATTATGTGTCGGTGAACATTCCAGACTCTTCAGAATCCCTGGATATTACTGAGGCCACAGCCATCATGTTGGGTGTGGCACCCGAGTCCTTAGAGCCGGGGGACGTTTTGTTACAAGTGGAGGCCCTTTTCCCGGAAAGAGTGCTACTTAAAACTCTGCAAGACAAGTATGACAATCGCTACACTCCAAGAGCGAACGACCTTTTCACCTACTCACAAATCAAAGCCAGAGTGGCGGGTGCCGATATTCTTTTTCAAGTGGCCGAGGACATTCGTGAATTGTCAGTTAATATGTTCGATTGGCGCATCAACACGCTTGATCGCTACGAAAATTGCTTACGCAACAATGTTTGTGATTTTACGGTGAAGAACCGTCAATGGGTGAACCAGAACATGGGCGATTTTTCCATGTTTGGTCGTGTTCCCTACCAACGCCAAATGCAAGATCTGCAGGTCACCAGCAAAGACCAGCTGTTGGAACTGATGACCCGACAAGCGGTTCAATTCAAGCTTCTTACCGGTTTGGCCAATGCCGACAAACTGGTTCCGGCTCGTGAAATTGGGCCCGGTCACAGCCGTGTGATGGGGTTGCGTCCGTTGGATGGATTGGACACGATTCTATTCAGTCGCGATGGTGAGTACAAACAAGCAGTTTCTGAAATTGTTACTCACGACATTGAGGCGGTTCGCTATCTTATTGGCGGCTTCCTTCGCATGGGAGCCGTCCAAGAGACTCACCTGGGTGGTCTCTTTGGACAAAGCGAAGCTTGTAATCTTAACACTTGTCAACGAACCAGCCACTTTCATGATATTATCAAGCCCCTTTATGAAGTCTTTCTTTTTGAGCTGGCGCAAACGCAGGCTTACTTGGTTTACCTGAATGGTGATTATAACCAGAGAGATTTCTTACGTGCCATCAGACGGGCTCGACGCGAAATTGAACGCACCAAAGAGACAGTCCTGTCCTATCAAGGCGATGAACGACTGATGCTTCTGTCGTTTGCCACCACTTTTGAGCGCATTGCCGATGAACTGACTCTTGAACAGCGTCAACTGGTCAGGCAACTTCTTGAAGTCGAAAGTGAGCAGCAAAGCTTTTGGCGTGATCTTGTTAAAGAGGTTCGCAAACCACAATTTTGGGGCGTCATGGCCTGCTATGGTGTGACTATTTTTACCCCGGCTAAATTTATGAACCTTCTTTGCCATGCCGCCGGTCTCAGTGTAACCGGGCATAGTTTATTCAACAATTTACAAACCACCCAACGTCTTTATCACATGCAAAAGTTGCAACTTGTTCCTACCGAAATGTATAGCGATGCTTTGACGGGGCTTCTTATCGAAACCGCCTTAGCGGCTGTGTATGTCCGAGCCACGGTTCCCGACTTCAGAGACAGTTTCAGAAATTTAAGTCCGGTGACGAACAGCACACCCGCCCTCACTCAATCCGCACTGGCGATGCAGCGTGGAGTGGTTCGAAGTCGAGGCTTTCGAAACACGATTGATCACATGATTCAAACTCTTCAGAAGATGGCGGGCGGCGTGGTGTTTGCCTCCGGTGCGGCCACTGAGCCTTTAATTGGGCAATTTTTAGGAGGCGACACCGTCGAAGACTGGACTTTCCAGCGTGGCTCAGACCTTTTTCCCCATCGACTTGTGTCGGTAGGATTCTTATTCAGCATGGCCAATGGGCTTAGCTTTGTCGAGACCCTTCTTGCCTGCGAGCGCATTCCCGAGCTCCCTCCAGGCCTTCTCAGTGAAGAGGATCAACAACGATTTAACGAAATGGTGGCCCTACAAAGCCAGGCTCAGTGCTTAACCCACCCTGAAATGGAGGAGGTCCTGGGAACCACCGACAACTGGCTCGACCAGCTTGTCTCTGGACACTTAAATTCCCACTAAACAGATTTGGTCAGAGTCTGATTAAAAATAACCATTGGGTGATCTGTTGGCTATATCAAACCTTCGGTAAGCTTTTTCTTTGGGGACTACTGTCCCAGTTTGGTTTTGATATGGGCTTTTGCGATATGGAAATCTCTGACTATCATCATTTTGCGGATCTTCGAAGAGACCAGCTTCTCGGTGGCCATCAACATGTCTCCTGAGGTTTTAACCCCCCGTTTGTACTCGTTAGTAATCAATTGAAAAAACTTTTCAGAGCGCTGGATATTATCATCGGCCACGTGAACCATACCATCTAGAAGTTCAAGCTCACGTAATTCTAAGTGCAATTCATTTTCAAGCTCACGCTTTTGATAATTCAACGTCAAACTGTTGGCCTCAGCCAAAGTGCTCTCAGCTTTTCTCTGCACGTTGCCTTCAATAAAGTCGGCAAAATCCCATTTCAATTGAAGACCCAGGTTTGTCAGCTGTCTTTGCGAACTGTTCACACGATCGAAATCTTGTCGTCGATTGAATTGTTGCCACCAAGCATAGATATCTAATTTTGGTAGCCATTGCTTTGCTCCCAATTCTGACTTTAGTGAGGTCTTTGCAACCTCCCATTGCTGGGGCTCTAAAAGATAATCGTGATCTTTTTCAGAATGGGCGATATATTCACGCCAATTGTGATCGTGGGTGAAGTCTTCTGCAAGGCGAATTGTTTTCTGTGGTTCAATACCTAAAAGAACCTTAAGCAATCCCTTTTCCTTTTCAAAAGCCAGGCGAGCCGTTTTAAGATCCTGCAAAAGTTCTGAGCTTTTAATTTCAAATTCGAACTGATCCGACTTTGTGGCCACACCACTGCGAATTCTTTTTAATGCCGACTTTCTATTGCGTTCAATCAGCTTTTGCGCCTGCTCATATTGGGCAATCAACTCCTTCAGGTAAAGGGCCCGCCACATTGTTTTACGAGCCTTTTCTAGCTGTTTAAACTTGACGATTTTAAGCTCTGATTGCTGTTGGGTGTGCTGGACCTCAGCAATGTCGCTTCTCACCCGGTCGCGACCGCCGTTATAAAGGTTGACCTCAAGCTTGGCACCATAATAGGGCTGATCTTGAAAGGCCTCTCCGGCGTACTCAAAATGTTCTTGGGCTGCAAAAATAGAGGCCTTTGGTAGAAAGGAACGCCCCAAGGCTCCCTTGTACTCTTCAAAAGCCTCTACCTTTTGTTGCCCAGCCAAAACCAGGTCGTTGCTGCGCTCGATCCGTTGTAAGAGCGTTTCTTCGGAAATCAAAACTTCAGCCCAACAAATCGTTGAACTGAAACTGAGGGACATGAATAAAATCAGCAAGGTCTTCATTATAGTCCTTTAGTGTTTGGGCTCGACCGTAAACTTCAAATTGTCTTTGTGCCCACCCTGTTCAATATGGAATTCGAAAGTGTACCGGTGCACACCTTTGGCATCGTACTCTGTCTCCCAGTGGTTGTCTTTGGCAATAAGATCCACTTGCTTTTCGCCACCACCACGGGGCAAGATCACTTTCGCCGATACAGGATAATCTTTTGTCGGCATTGGCTTTGGCTTGGCGTCCTTATTAAAGATATACACTCTTAACTTATCATCAATATTGACAAACTCGACGTGAATGGTCTCAAGACTTCGAATAACACCCCCTTTTTGTGGTTTGACACTACCCGAATCATGGTTGCCATGAGCCAACACGATATTAAAGCTTAGAATGCTTATTAAAAAATACATTAAGCGGATCATACGATCTTCTCCTTTTTAGATTGAATACTAGTTTCAGCGCTCTTGCGAGCAAAGTTATAAAAGACTGTGGGAGTCACCAGGATATCCAGCAAGGTGGAACTGATCAGTCCACCGACAATCACCAAGGCCACTGGATGCAAGATTTCGCTGCCTGGCACCCCCTTTGACAAAGCAATGGGCAGCAGTGCCAAAGAGGCGACGGAGGCTGTCATCAAGACCGGCGTTAACCGTTCAAGAGATCCTCGGATGACCATCTCTGAAGTGAAAGATTCACCCTCGTATTTCATAAGATGCAGATAGTGAGAGATCATCATGATACCGTTTCGAGTCGAAATTCCACAAAGGGTGACAAAGCCCACAAGACTCGCCACTGTAAAAGGCTCGCCTGATAGATAAAGAGCCAATATTCCGCCGATAAAAGCAAAGGGCACTGTCAACATCACTTGCAGTGTGATCACTAGAGATTGGAAATGGGCCATTAGAATAAGAGCGATCCCGATGAGGGCTAAAAAACCGAATAAGAATATTTTTTGCGATGCACTCTCTTGAGCCTGGAACTGCCCGCCATAAGTGACAAAGTAATTACTCGGAAGTTCCAGCTTTTTATTCACTCGTTGTTTGATGGCGTTCACCGTTGATTTTAAATCATTCCCCGAGACGTTTCCTGAGATAACGATTCTCCTTAAGCCATTCTCTCGACCAATTTCGTTGGGTCCCTGGGTTTTATAAACATCAGCCACATCTTGAACCTGCACCTTTTGACCATCGGGCATGGTTTTTAAAATGGTTTTGTTAATGCCCTCTTGTGAAGTCCGAGACTTTTCATCAAACCGATAAAATAGGTCAAAATATTTCTGCCCTTCAATCACAGTTCCTACAATGTGGCCATTGAGTGCCGACTCCAAAAGAGCGGTGGTTTCACCCGAACTCATATTCTTTTGTGCCAGCTCCTTTCGCAAAGTATAGACCTTTAGCTGCGGAACCAAACCTTGTTGCTCAACCTGCAAGTCGACAAGGCCCTTGGTTCCAGCAATTATCTCTTTTAGCTCTGCGGCTTTCAGTCTTAAGACATCTAAATCTTGGCCAAATATTTTGATCGCAATTTGAGCACTGACCCCAGACAGCGTGTGATCCATTAAATGCGAGATCGGCTGACCAACATTAATGCCAATTCTTGGAATTTCCGCAAGCTTGGAGCGAATATCGTTGAGAATGGCCTCCCGTGATCGCTCCACATTTTCATGAAAATCCACATCAATCTCGCTGACGTTAACTCCCATGGCATGCTCATCACGCTCCGACCGTCCGGTCCGTCGGGACACCGACTTCACCTCGGCGACCTCTAGGATTTTTTCTTCGGCCAACCCCCCTACCCTATTCGACTCGTCGAGATTGATTCCTGGGGGTGAAAAAATGGCTATCATTGCCGTCCCTTCATTAAACTTTGGTAAAAAATCTGAGCCGATGGATGTGGCCGCAATCACAGCGCCGACAAATAGCATTAAAGTTGCAACAATCACCGGTTTGGGTCGAGGCAGAACTTTTGTTAGCAATGAACGGTCCCACTTTTTAAGATTTGAAACCAAGAATGAATCACTCTTGCCTTTTTGAGTTTGCGCTTTTTTTGTAAGAAGAAGAGAACTAAGCACCGGAGTCAATGTCAACGAAACAAGCAATGAAGAAAAGAGTGCGATTAGATAAGCCAGGGCAAGAGGAGTGAACAGTCTACCTTCAAGTCCCGAGAGTTGAAACAAGGGAAGGAAAACCAAGGCTATGATGAAGGTGGCTAATACAATAGAGTTTCGAACCTCAGAGGAGGCATCAAAAATCACCTTAATCATGGGTTGGGGATCGGCTTTGCTGGCATTTTCTTTTAAACGTCGGTGGATATTTTCAACATCAACAATGGAGTCATCCACTAACTCACCGATGGCAATCGCTAGGCCTCCTAATGTCATGGTATTGACCGACAACCCGAACCATTTAAAGGTTATAAATGAAATAAAAAATGATAGAGGGATCGCACTTAAAGTGATGACACTCATTCTTAGATTGGCCAAGAAAATCAATAAGACTAAGAAAACTAACACGGTTCCTAGTTTCAGTTTTGAAAGAACACCTTGAATCGAGGCTTCGATAAAGTTGGACTGTTTAAAGACATTGGTATTGACCACAATGCCTTTTGGAAAGTCGGGCTTCATGTCAGCAATGACAGACTCGACTCTTTCAGTGATATCAATGGTGTTACCCCCCGGTTGCTTTTGAATTACCATGACAACGGCGGGTTTGCCCATGTAACTGCCGTCGCCCCGCTTAACACGATCTCCCTCTTTGACCTCAGCAATGTCTTTAACCAAAACTGGCTGACCAAAATGCAACCCCACCACCGTTTCTTCAATATCTTCCACCGACGAAACAGCCCCCATGTTACGAACAAGAATTTCATTTTTACCTTCGTTGAAAAAGCCGCCAGAGGTGTTCCGTGAGATCTTTCCGAGCGAATGATCAATCTCTTCTAAATCCAACTGGTATTGATTCAGTTTTTCAGCCGAGATCATTATTTGATACTGTTTTAAGCCGCCACCAATGGCCAACACTTGGGTTACGCCGGGAATCATCATCAAACGGGGGCGGATGGTCCATTCCGCCAATGTTCGAAGTTTCGTTGGCGACACCTCGTTGTTTTCTGTGGAAATAGCAATCTGTTGAATCTGCCCCATCAAGCTTGAGACCGGAGCCATAAAAGGAATGGTGTCTTCGGGAAGCTCTGAACGCACCAGGTTCATTCTTTCTCCCACCAATTGGCGTGCGGTGTAGAGATCTGAGTCCCATGAAAATTCTAGGTAAATGACAGAGAGCCCAATGCCTGATGTCGAGCGAATTCTTTCAAGCCCAGGGAGTCCGGTTAAAGAGTATTCTAAGGGGATGGTGATTAAGGTTTCCACCTCTTCGGGGGCGCGGCCGTGCGCCTCGGTCATAACGGTGACGGTCGGACGCGTCAGCTCCGGAAACACATCGATGGGTAATCTCGATAACGAAACAGCTCCGAAAACCAATACGAAACAAGCGCTGGCCACGACAACCAGTCTATTTTCTAAAGAAAGGCGAATTAATGCGTTTAACACAGAATCTCCAAAAGCCCATGGGGCTTCAATCTAATTAATTATTCTTAAGAAAAGGATGGATTGCGGACTAGGCCTTGGGTGGCTGAAAAGGTCCGTCTATATAGAGACTTGTGAGGAAAAACAAATAACTCATCGGATGGGGCTTTGTTAGTATCTCGGCATCATCCAGAGCAACCATCTGCACCTGCAAAAAGGGTACATGAGAGCAGCCAATGCAAACATGAAAATGATCACCATGAGAGTTTGAAGAATCAGCTCCTTCTTCGCAAATATGAAGGTCTATCAACTGCCCCTCATTGGCTGAATTTTCGACGGATGCAGAGAAACCACTGTCTTCAAACAAAGAACAACAGGCTTCCTCTCCAGAAGCAATTGAGGAGAAAAAAGATATAACCAATACGATCAAAAGAACTCGATTCACATTGGGCAGAGTAAGGGAAGCCGTAGGATCTGTCAATTTACAGCCAAAAACTTTGGAACTAGGGAAATTGGCTGCTCATTCAGCCGATTTTGTCAGCATCAATAAGGCCTCATCAACGCCCAATGATTATTTCAATTTACAGAAAAAACAAAAGTGAGAATAAGAAAATAACAGATGAGGACGCGAGGGGCCAAAACCCAAAAACGCCCCCTCCCCACACTAAACTTAAGCCTTTACTGATTAACAGCACGGCCCACGGCCACGCTAAAGAGAGGATAATGGCCGTCGGCCAGGTGGAATCACCATGATGCTTCTCGGAGAAAGTTCGAAGTTTGAATCCAGAGACTTTATTGATCAATGGGATAATCCAATCATGCAGAGTCAGAAACAAGCCACCAGGTGCTCCCAATGTTATTAAACCAAGTCCGGACAACCCTAGACAGATAAGCAGAGGTCTTCGGTTTGACTTTAAGGCTTGGACTATGGAAGTGAGTTTGGATTCGATTTCTGCAACTTCTGACGTGTAAAAATAGTAAAGCATTCCAAGCAATAGAACTAAGAAGAAAAGTAAAGAGAAGATTTTAATCAATTCTTTCGAAAGGTCGAATTCTCGTCCAGCACCAAAAAGGTTCACAAGTAAAAAGAAAATATTAAGAAGAACAATTAAGGCGACGCCAGCAAAAGATAACAATAATCCGTTTTTAAGCCACATCGCCAGACGCCCCTTTTTGCTTTATTCCACTATGGAGAAAGTGTGGAGTCAAAATAAAATCGATGGGCTACCCGTGGGCTCTTTTATAGGCTCTCGAGAACCTCATAAATATAACTGGAATTGGGTCCATAAGAGGTGTTGGTGGCCGGTGTCGGCATCCACACGGGCAGATATTCTACAAACACCCCAAGAACCTCGCCATTTTGATTAAGAAAAGGCGAACCACTGTGTCCTGAAAATCCATCTGTTGTCGCCATCAACTGACGAGTTCGCTTGAACTGTTGCTCTTCACTGAGTTCACCTTGAAAGTTTTGTCTTTCTAAAAACGAATCAAGGTCCAAGATTTCTCCCTTTCCAAAATAGAAACTTTGACCATCGGAATCCAGGCCTCCGAATCGCGCTTTCTTGACTCCGGTCGAGGCGGGATAGCCACCAATAATAACGGCTTCTCCAAAACTAAAATCCCCTGCAACAGGCAAAGGTTCAATGCTAAGACCAGGTACTTCAAACTGAGCAAAGTCATTTTCCGCTGAGGGTTCTTCACCTTTATAAAACTTTCCAATATTATCAAAAGGAAATCCCATGTTTTGGGCCCAATTGCTTTCATCAAGTTGCGGAGCCACTACTGTGTTTCCATGTTCATCGATCAAATACACTGGAAACTTTCCTTGCTTCATGTATTGTTTCACAGCCTGCAAATCTTTGGCGGCGTTCTGTTGCATCAGTTGTCCGATAGCATTGATCGCGGCTCCGCTAATATTGTGGAAGGCCGTCCAGATCGTGCCCTCCTCGCCCGCGGTAAATGCAGTTCCCCGAATCACGTCAAAAAATAGGAGGCAGGGGTCCATTTGCTTTAACTCGCAGTATTCCACTTGGAATAGAAGTGCGTCGTATTGAACAGAATCGATCTCGCCACTCGCCAGCAGGTTCTGTGCCCCGTCTAAAAGAACGGGCTTGTTCTCTAGAGGCAAGGAGGAGTACTGGCCCGCCGGTGTGTAAATTTTAAAGATTTTCGATTTGACGGTCTGGTTATCAAAACCATCCACTTCGGTAAAGAATCCAAAATCTGCAAAAGCCGTGAATGTTAGAAAAATTGAAATGAAAAACGTCATATCTCCCCCTCGATCAAGACTCCAAACTATAGGATATAACTGACTGATTACGAAAGTTTAGACAGACCTATGGGCCATAATTGTAACGATTTCCCACAATTGTCCTGCCACTGCGGTGGCAGCTCTAAAAATTCTTCATTTATTAGGATGGACCTGGGGAAAAACGCCCGAGAGCTTCCGCCTTTCAAAACTCTTTTGAGTTTTTAATAGAAAACCAAATTATAATGCGTTTGTTGCTTTTTACCTTGAAGTGAAGCCTCCAATTTGTTTTTCTTATGACTTCGGTGATATCTTCGGAGGCAGGTTTGAGCTTACAGCAATCAATCGAAATGGCCTATCAAGAGGCCGCGAAAATAACATCGGGGCGCACGGCGATCTATATTCCAGAGTTGGCGAAGGTCAACGGTGAGCTTTTTTCTATGAGCATTTGCGATTTGAATGACAATGTCATCTCTTGTGGAGACAGCGGCGCCTCTTTCACTTTGCAATCCATTTCAAAAGTACCAGCCTACCTTTTAGCCTTAGAGAATTTTAGCGAAGACGAGATCGATGAAAAAGTGGGCGTGGAACCCACGGGAGATGTTTTCGACTCTATTATTAAGCTGGATAAATACCAACGCCCCTTCAATCCAATGATCAACGCGGGAGCTATTGCCGTCACTGATCTTCTCATTTCAAAGTTTGGACAGCAGGCCCTTGAAAAGTCTTTGGCCTACTTTGCTAAAATGTTTGGCTGCCAGGAGATGACGATCAATCAGGCTGTATTCAACTCAGAAATGCAGACGGCCTCACGCAACCGTGCCTTAGCTCATCTTTTGAAAGGTTTTGAACTCCTTGAAAACCCAGTCGAAGAGGTTTTACAGCTTTATTTCAAACACTGCTCCATCGAAGTCACAACCGACAGCCTATCACGCTTTGGTGCCACTTTGGCTCGCAAAGGTGTCTCGATGCAAGGAGAGCCGTTGATTGGGGTGACCAACCTCCGCCGCCTTATGAGTGTGATGCTCTCCTGCGGCATGTACAACTACTCTGGCCAGTGGATTTATGAAGTGGGCCTGCCGGCAAAGAGTGGAGTCTCTGGAGGAATATTGACGGTGGCACCCGAGAATTTTGGGATCGCTGTTTACTCCCCAAGAATCAATGAGGATGGCTGCAGCCAACGTGGAGCTTTTTTGATAAAAAAACTGGTTCACGATTTAAAATTACATGTTTTTGACTATCGGTAGGTATTAAATGGAATCGGCACTTATAACGAACGACGCTGTTGTCTTGGGTCTCCTTTTCGCCGTACTCGGCCTTGTCTTCTATTCTGAAAACCAGCCCATGTTTCAAAAGTTTTATTCCGTCGTCCCCTCTCTTCTTCTCTGCTATTTCATTCCGGGATTGCTAAACACATTTGGCATTATTGATGGAGAGAGTTCAAAGCTTTATTTTGTTTCGTCTCGCTATCTCCTGCCGGCGATTCTTGTCCTTTTGACTGTGAGTGTTGACCTGACCGAAATCGTCAAACTGGGTCCCAAGGCCCTCATAATGTTTTTTACCGGCACCTTTGGAATTATTTTGGGAGGGCCGATTGCGGTTCTTGCAGCCGGCTGGCTTTTGCCAGGTCTTGTCAGTGACATTGGCAGCGATAATCTGTGGCGGGGCCTAACCACGGTGGCTGGAACCTGGATTGGTGGCGGCGCCAATCAAGCCAGTATGAAAGAAATTTTTCAAGTCGATGGCCCTCTGTTTTCACTGATGGTGGTGGTTGACATTTTAGTGGCCAACCTTTGGATGGCGATCCTTTTAATCATGGCTGCTCGCGCCGATAAGATTGATGCTGCTGTCGGCGCTGACACTCGCGCCCTCAATCACTTGAAAAAGAAGATGCAAGACTTCCAACATAAGAATGAAAAAACACCCAGCACTTATCATCTCATGATGATCGCGGCTTTTGGCTTTGGACTGATGGGACTTTCACATCTCGTAGCAGATAACGTCGCCCCCTTCTTTCAGGAGAATTTCCCGTCAATGGCCAAATTTAGTCTGACCTCTTCTTTCTTCTGGCTTGTGATCACCGCAACGACCTTAGGGCTTGCCTTTTCCTTCACTCCGGTTCGTAAGATTGAGCACATTGGTGCCTCGAAGGTGGGAACTGTTCTTTTGTATGTGTTGATTGCCAGTATTGGTATGCATATGAACATCACTGAAATTCTTAAACATCCGTCTTTATTTGTTATCGGTTTGATTTGGATGTCTTTCCACGCCTTTTTAATACTATTTGTGGGTCGACTGATTAAAGCCCCATTATTTTACATCGCCGTTGGCTCGCAGGCCAATGTTGGCGGAGCCGCTTCGGCTCCTGTTGTTGCCAGCTGCTTTCATCCATCACTGGCACCCGTAGGCGTGCTGTTAGCCGTCTTTGGTTACGTTGTCGGAACCTACGGAGCCTGGATTTGTGGACAGTTGATGCGGCTAGCCTCCTAGGTCTCTGTTTTTTAAAGACACAGAGGGTGCCTGTTTTTATTCCATCAATGGGCGTATTGACCACGAGACGGATCGTCAATGGAGTCGGCATTTTTCAGTTTTTCCGAGTCCATGGCACGTAACGTGTCCATATCGATGACATGCCGAAAGTTTCCTGTATCACCATTGGCCAGAGCATCAAAAACAGAGTCTATTTCTTGAATATCAATCATTTTCACGGAAGGCCGGATATCATGCTTGGCGCAAAGATCCAAAACCTCCTGGGTTTCAGCGATACCACCAATCAATGATCCTGCCAGTGTCACTCGATTAAAAACAAGACTGCCGCTGTCGACATTTTCAAAGCCCATCATATTGCCAACCACAATCAGTTTTGAATTGGGTCGCATCAGCTGAATGTAAGGGTTGATGTCGTGTTGGACCGGTATTGTATCAATCAGCATATCAAGACTCATGGCGGCCTCTTCCATTTCTTTGTCGTTTTCAGAAATCACCACTTTGTCGGCGCCCATTTTTAGAATCTCGTCTTTTTTATCTTCGCTTCGGGTAAAGGCCGTGACCTTAGCTCCCAGTGCCTTGCCGATTTTAATGGCCATATGCCCAAGACCACCTACACCGGCCACACCCAAGGTTTGGCCTTTTTCAAGGTTCCAGTGCTTCATGGGAGAATAGACGGTAATTCCGGCGCACATGATGGGGCCAACATATTTTGATTCGAGGCTGTCTGGAATTTTTAAAGCAAACTTGTCTCGCACCACAAAGCTGTCACTGTAGCCGCCATAGGAATTTATTTTTTCAGAATTTTTATAACCGTTATAGGTAAGAGTACAGCCCTGATCACTCTCACAGAACTGCTCAAGATCATCATCACAAGGCTGACAGTCCTGGCAACTGTTGATCATACAACCAATGCCAATACGATCTCCGACTTTGAAGTTTGATACCTGACTTCCCAACTGTGTCACTTCACCCACAACCTCGTGCCCGGGGACGCAAGGGTACTGGGTGTTCTCCCAATCGTCGCGGGCCTGGTGAACATCCGAGTGACAAACACCGCAATGGGTGACTTTCACTGCAATTTCATTGTCTCCTGGATCTTTCCTATTGAACTGAAAAGGTTGGAATTTTTCTTTAGCTCCTGTGACACCGAATCCTGTGGTTTTCATTTTATCCTTTCTGTGAGGTTTCATTGGGGGTGACATCTCCCTTATCGATAATTAAACTGAGTCCCTAAAGGTTAGCCTTGGTTGGGAATCGATGAATGAAGCCCCTATTTAGTAAATGTCTAGAAACCTAAAAGCTTTTATCTTTGCCATCGACTCGCCCCATCAGATGAAACAGATAGTCACTCAATCGTAAAGAATGCCGACCAAGGTTCCAAAAATGTCGCAGAGTGCCTCGCTCCTTTTGGCAAAAATCTCTTTTTCAAATTTTTCCAGAAACCTTAATGGCATTAACCGCTTTGCTCTTTATGTCGACCCAAGTTATGATTTTAACGCCAAAATTATCGTAGGGCATTTTTAAAGTAAGGAGACTCCTGTGCCTCAAGAAAATGGACAATTTGAAAAGGCCTTTGTACGAGCGGCGGCAGCAGCCTATGTTTGGGTGTCAATTTCAGATGGACCTCTTAAAGAAGTTGAGGTTGATGGCTTTATTGATTTTTTACTGGCCACCCCTTATGTCGATTCTTTGTCTGACGATCAGTTTATGGATATTTATCTAAACCTTGTCGCCCTTTTCGAACGCGATTACGAACAAGGAAGACAGCGAGCTGTTATGCGATTGTCGATTTTTCAAAACGATCCAGAACGAGCTAAAGAGATTTTTAAAGTGGCGCAAAAATCTTTGACAGCCGATAGTCAATTGAGTGAGCGCGAAGAGCTTGTCCTCTCCGAAATTGCTTCGATCTTGAATATCAAAGAGACTTGAGCGGGCGCCCCATGCATACGGACCCCTACCTTTTTCCAGTCACTGTCGTTCTTTTGTTTCTGGTCTTCAGCTCTTTGATTCTCCACTACTTTAAACAATCCAGCGTTATCGCCTACCTGGTTTCAGGTGTCTTAATTGGCCCCAGTGGGTTTTCACTAGTTAACGATAAAGTTTTTCTCGGTCACTTGGGCTCGTTTGGTGTTGTTCTCCTTTTATTTTTCGTGGGACTAGAGATTGAATTTAAAGAACTTCTGCGCAACTGGAAAATTTCCGTGGGTGGAACGATTTTACAAATTATCGTCACCTTGTTGGCTATCCTGGGGCTCGGCAATATTTTTGGATGGTCTATTGAGAAATCGATCTTTTTCGCATTCGCTCTGAGCCTGAGTAGTACAGCGGTGGTCATCCAATACTTAAAAGAAAAGGGTGAGTTTCAAAGCAAAGTTGGAAAAGATGTACTAGGAATTTTGATCGCCCAAGATTTAGCACTGGTTCCGATGCTGATGGTTTTGGGCCTTTTCGATAAGTCGGCCGATTTGGAAGCTGAGATCTATTTACAAGTCTTGGGCGGCTTGGGTCTGGCCGGTCTTCTATTTGCCGTTCATAAACTTTCCAATAAAAAAATTACCTATCTCGAAGTCATTAGCGAGGACAAAGAAAACCAAATCCTTTCGGCTCTCTCTTTTGCATTAGGACTTTCCCTGCTCAGTAGCTACTTTCATCTGTCTTCCGCGTTGGGGGCTTTTATCGCCGGCGCCATTATACGAACCTTTCGGCAAAATCAGTGGGTTCACGACTCCCTTGAACCTTTTCGGATTGTTTTTCTTGCCATCTTTTTCTGCTCTGTCGGTATGCTTGTTGATTTCAGTTTTTTTAAAAACGAATGGCAGGTCGTAACCACCTTGGCGATTTTGTCTCTTGCAATCAATACCTTCGTTAATATGATTATCCTGAAGTTTCTCGGACGTCGCTGGCAAGAAAGCTTCTACGCTGGTGCTCTATTGTCGCAACTGGGTGAATTCACCTTTGTGATGGCCGCTATTGCATTCAACCTGAAAATTATCGGTGACTATTCCTACAACATCGTCATTTTGATCGTTTTTCTCACCATGCTGTTCACCCCTTTGTGGATTTTCTTATCCCATTCGACTTATAGAAAATTTGTTGAATTGAGCCACCGCTAACCCCACTTTTTCTGTCGATTGAGGTTTGAAAAGAAGACCACTGGAACTTTTTCAGAAAGTCGATGGTTGCTAGTGAATCATCGATTGAAAAGGCCCCTAAGTGCTCAAAAACAGACGAAAAAGACCGTGACGTAGCAATTCATTGCTGGACTCTGGCGCAATCATTCACTATGCTACTCCAATGAATATTAAATATAGAGAAATCTCAGAGAAAAATGAAGCGGGATTGGTCGTTCTTTATATCGATAAAGAAGACGAGGGAAACCACGTTTTTGAAGAAGATCGAATCCTTTGGCAACCCACTGAAAAAGGCTTGGCCTTGGCCGAGTCTTCACCGGTCACAATCGAGGAGAAAAAGCTGGTCATGGTCGACTCCAATAACGACCTGCTAGGGTTTTACTTACTGGATGAGCCCGAAAATGACCATCGCGTTTTAAGTCCCTTCTACTGCCCGACTTTTAACGATCAACCACCACCGGCTCCGAAACGCCCTCGCTCCAAAGGTGATGGGACCAAAATTGCCAAAGAAGACCTTGATTTCTATCTTGGAAATCTTAAAGAGTTTCTGATTTAAAAAATTGACCTTTGATCAGCCCCGAAGGGGCTGGTTCGTTGGCCCTCACCCATCAAGTTTCACTTTATTATTTGATTATTGAGACAACTCGATACCTCAACTTATGAGAGGCTTGAGGTCTTAGCCTTGGTCTTATAAATTTCAAGAACCTGCACGGATTGATCCGATCAGCATGCGACCAAAAACGGAGCGCAGCTCCTTTAAAGATTAACACCTTTTGACAAAGCACTTTTAAAAAGACTAACGACCTCACTTATTTTTTCATCCTTGTCTTTTTCTGAGCCCTCCTCAAAACTTTTTTGCACACAACAACGAATATGAGACTCAATCAAGGCCGCTTCGACCGCCGCCAAAGCTGTCCGAGTGGCTCGAATTTGCTGAATAATGTCGGGACAATAACGGCGGTCTTCAATCATCTTTTTGACGCCCCCCAACTGACCTTCGGCACGATTGAGTTTAGGCAAGAGACTTGCGTGGTCCGCTCCTGTCTGTTTGTTGGTCTTCTTCTTTTTTATTTTAGCCATAATCTGTGAACCTTTTTAAACAAACCCCTGAATCATTCGCGATTCTTCCGGGGCGACACTACTCTACATTAAATTTACTTTACAAATACTGAAATTTCAATATACTACCCCCCAGTATATTGGCTAGGAGGTCTTTTTGAATAAAAGCGTAATCAAGCTGGTTTGCGGACTTCTTTTTCTTTCACCCACTTTCGGTATGGCTAAAGTCACCGAGTACCAGCTCACCATTTCCAAGGGAGACATTGAGGTTGCCGGAGAGACATTTAAGGACAAATTTCTTGTCAACGGAACGATCCCAGCCCCAGAACTGACTTTCCACTATGGTGATACCGCACGAATTAAAGTGATAAATACCACTGATGAGAAGTCTTTGATTCATTGGCATGGCATCATTCTTCCCAATGAAATGGATGGCGTGCCTTTTGTTAACTCCCCGCCAATCGAACCTCACTCTGAGAAAATTTATGAATTCCCCATCAAACAGACCGGGACTTATTGGTATCACTCGCACGTTATGTTTCAAGAAGAGGATGGGATTTATGGAGCTTTGCGACTCCTACCTGCCAATCACCCCGATCCTCCACAAGAGGACACCGTTTTACTTGCTGACCTCACCCATGAACCAGGCTCTCTGGTGCAAAGAAATTTAAAACGAGATGGAGAGTACTATGATTTGTTCAAGGACACAGTCCAGTCATGGTTAAAAGCTTTTAAAACCGGAACAGCTCTTACCAAGTGGCGCAACAGTTTACAAAGAATGGGGGGCATGGACTACGCCGACGTTGCCTATGATCACTTCACCGCCAATGGTCGACCAAAAATTGAGATCTTTGCAGACAAAACCCCGCCCGAAAAAGTAAAACTACGGCTGATCAATGGATCGGCCACAAGTATTTTTAAATTGACCTATGCCGGTGGCCCCATCACTGTCATTGCCGCCGACGGCCTGCCGGTGGAACCCGTTGACGTTAACATCTTACCCATCAGCGTGGCGGAAACCTATGACATCATCGTCACCACAGACCCCGAAAAGCGACTGGAACTTCGTGCCACATCTTTTGATAACTCGGGCTACAGCTCCATTCTCATTGGCCAGGCCGGAAAGGAAACTGTGCCGGCTCCCGACATGCCCTGGGAGCAACCCATTGGAGTGACCATGGGAGAAATGATGGGCATGCCAGAAATGGGTTTCTGGCAAGAGTTCGCCATGGTTTACAAAAACGAATTTCGAGACATACCCGGGGATATAAAAGACGAGTTAAAAGACAAATATTCCCTTCCCTCGATGGCAACCCTGATGCCCATGATGGCACATGAAATGGATCACAAGTCGATGGATCACAAGTCGATGGACCACAAGTCGATGGATCACAAGTCTATGGATCATAAGTCGATGGATCATAAGTCGATGGATCATAAGTCGATGGATCATCAATCGTCTTCGGGAATAAAACATAAAGACCAGCAACAAGGTCCTCTGCCTGCGACCACTCAATTGGAGATCACTGACGCTCACTTACAGTTTGATGCCGACACTCAACCTCATCTGAAAAAACCTCTCAAAAGCTCGGTCCAGGCTGGTGACGGTCAAATGTTTCGAATCATGAACCAAGCTCCGGCGACGATGAAACAAAACTATCTTGGAACCACTGGTGGGCTTCCCCACTTCAATGAGCTCACCTACGGAGCACTGAAAGCCAAAATTCCTATTGATACCAACACCGATAAACCTTTAAGGATTATTCCCTTTACATTGAATGGGAACATGGAAAACTACGTTTGGACAATCAATGGCCGACCATTGGGGCCTGAAACTTATATTCGGATAAAAAAAGGCGAGCGGGTTCGCTTTGTCATGAAAAACACCACCATGATGAATCATCCCATGCATTTGCATGGACACTTCTTTCGTGTCATGACCCAACAAGGCCAGTGGTCCGTTTTAAAACACACTGTGAACGTAGCCCCCCTCAGCACCACGGTCATTGAATTCGCCGCCAGTGAAGACAAGGATTGGTTTTTCCATTGTCATATTCTTTATCATATGATGGACGGCATGACTCGAATTGTTCGTTATGAAGACAGTCCGGGACCCCAAAAGTTTACCGAGATGCGCCAACAATCAAAAGAATTTAACCTCACCGAGAGCTTCTTTTTTCGTAATAAACTTTTGGCACATTCCAATTTCTCCCGGGTGGAGGGCAAATTCTTTAGCTCCTACTACCAGTTTGAGTATGATTTTATTGGAAATTACGAAGGCAACTATGAAGGAGAGGTTCATGTGGCGCGAACCTTAACTCGATTTCTAAGTCTTTACTTGGGGGGACGGATCGAGCAGCAAGGTAACGTTGCATCTGAGTCCTCGCCTACCATCGGCTTCACCTGGTTGCTTCCTCTCAATATAGAGGTGGATTTAAAATACCAACCCTTACTGGAAGAGGAACTTTTCGAAATTGAATTTGAAAACATGATTCAACTGACAGATCGACTACAAATGAATTTGGAATACAGCTCGATTCGCAATTTTTATACAGAACTGGAGTGGAGACAGACAAAACACCTGTCTTTTACAGCCAACTACAACCGTACCTTTGACACTTTTGGAGTCGGCCTTGGTTACAATTATTAAGAGGTAAGAAAAAGGAAACCCCTATGCAAAAAAAAGCTGAAATTTATAGAATGATGACGGACGACCATATTTGCCCGTTCGGCCTTAAATCTTTGGATCTACTGAAACGAAATAATTTCGAAATCGTCGATCATAAACTGACATCTCGCCAAGAGATTGACCAGTTCAAAGAGAAGTACAATGTAAAAACCACACCGCAAACGTTTATCGACGGTCAACGCATCGGCGGCCACGAAGACCTATTAAACTACTTTGGAAAAGAAGAGGAAAAAAAAGAAGACGCCTTATCCTACAAACCTATTGTTGCCGTCTTTTCTGTCACCTTTGGATTGGCATTGGCTTTCAGCTGGTTTTTCTACCAATCCCTACCACCCTTAAAAACATTTCAGTTTTTTGTTATGATTAGTATGAGTGTTTTGGCTATCTTAAAACTCCAAGACCTTGAAGCGTTCAGCAATCAGTTTATTACCTACGACCTTGTCGGCATGCGATGGGTTCGCTACGCCTACGTCTATCCATTTATTGAGGCCCTAGCCGGTATTGGAATGATTGCCGAGGTGGGCTTACTACTGATTTGTCCTCTGGCGTTTCTTATTGGCACGGTGGGAGCCGCTTCGGTCATCAAAGCCGTCTATATTGATAAAAGAGAGCTCAAATGCGCCTGTGTGGGCGGTGATAGCAATGTGCCGCTGGGCTTCATTTCTCTGACCGAAAACCTTATGATGATGCTCATGGGAGCCTGGATGTTTATTGGAGCCCTCAATTGAAGCCATCGGGCCTTTTAATTATCAACTCCATAGACAATTCGGCTGAGAGGGATTAAGACGTTAAAAAATACAGGGGGGCCCATGAAAAGACGAGAATTTATAAGCAGTGCCGCAACTTCGGCAGCGCTTTTATACTGCAGCCCCTTCGCAAAAGCCGAAGGATTTATGGCCACGCCCCCTTCGGAAATTGACTTGATCGCGCAAGAGGGAGTGATTCCCATGTTGGCGGGTGAACCGACACGAATGCTCCATTTTGGAGGTTCGATCGTGAAGGGACCGTCGTCTCTTCTTCGTTCACAACAATCATTCTTAGGACCAGCAATTGAAGTCCGCACCGGGCAAAAACTGAAAGTCAATTTTCACAATCAACTTGCAGAAGATTCAATCATCCATTGGCATGGACTGCACTTGCCAGAAGCACAAGACGGTCATCCGTCTTACGCCATTGCTTCGGGTGAGACCTATACCTACAATCTAGAAATTGAGAATCGGGCGGGTCTGTACTGGTATCACCCCCACCCCCATGGTCGCACAGGCTATCAGGTCTACCATGGCCTTGCTGGCCTTTTTATAGTCCGTGATGATGAAGAAGAGGCCTTAAACTTACCCTCCGGCGACAATGAACTGTTCTTCGTGTTGCAAGATCGTCACTTCGATGAAGACAATCAACTGATTTACGTTCAGTCCGGACACGACATCATGATGGGAAAAGTAGGTAACAGACTTTTAGTTAATGGTGATTTTCCCAATCAAACATCCGTCCGCTCGGAAGCCTATCGCCTTCGCTTCCTTAACGGCGGCAATGCTCTTCCTTATCGTTTGCAGTGGAGTGATGGATCTCCTCTGCATTTGATTGGTACCGATGGCGGCCTTTTGTCGGACCGTGAGGACCTCGAAAATATTCTTTTAACACCAGGCGAACGCATTGACGTTTTGGTGGATTTTTCGAATAAAAATGTCGGAGATGAAATTGAGTTATTAAGTATCCCTCTTGTTGAAAATGAAAATGCCAAACCGTTTACGGTTTACAAATTCATAATTGGCGAGAGTGTTAACAATCCGTTTACCATGCCCGAACGCCTTTCGAATTTTGACCGCATCGATATCTCCGAGGCCACCAACCCGGAGGCTCCAAAGTCCTTTCAACTGATGCCAAAAAAAGGCGTTGGCTGGACCATCGATGGCCTTGAGTACGACATGCAAGGAGCCCGCCCAAAAGAGACCGTGAAGCTAGGCTCCACCGAAGTTTGGGAGTTCGATTTAACCAACGCCGGTATGATTCACCCTATGCACATTCATGGCTCCCAATTTCAAGTCATAGAACGTATCCATGGTCCCTACAGCAAAGGGGTGGTTTTTGATGGTGGCTGGAAAGACACCGTTGCAGTTCTACCCGGCGACCGCGTGCGGGTCATCAAACGTTTTAATGACCATGCTGGAAAGTTTCTCTTTCATTGTCATATCTTGGAGCACGAAGACCATTCTATGATGCGAAATTTTATTGTAAAAAATTAAGGAGTTTTTATGAAGACAGGTATTGCTATATTAATGCTTTTCTTTTCCATGAATGCTTGGGCTCACACAAATAATGCCTTGGCCGAAGAAATGAAAGTTATTGAGACTCAGTTCAAACAGATCGCAAGTTCTCTACAAGCTGGAAAAATCACCCTTGCCGATGTTGAGGCCAGTGAGAGTTTACAAAAGTCAATCGCAACAGCCGCACAACTGTATCCAACCACCGCCACCGATGACACTCTGAAGCTGCAGTACTCCGGCTGGATGACTGAGCTGATTGACCTAGCTCTTGACCTCGAAGAGGCCCTTGAAGTGGAAGTCGCGAAAGCCGACCAAGACCTCACACCCTCCATTGAAATATTTCAGCTTATCAATGAGTTAAGAAAAAAGGGACATGACACTTTCAAAGAAAGTCATTAAACGCAGGTCGGTTAGCCCCCAAAGCCCTTCCTCTTGCTCGGGAAATTATAAATAATTCAGTATATTGAGCGGCCAAGCATTTTCTTCTATCTCAGTCTTGGCCGGTGCCGCCTTTGTTGGTAAAAGGTCCTTTTACAAGGACCCATGCCATGTCGAATCTTGATGAACTAAAAAAACTCCATGAACTCAAAGAGTCCGGCGCCATTTCGGATGCGGAGTTCGTAAAAATGAAAGCAAATATCATCGACAATGGAGGAAGCTCCTTGTCGTTTCGCTTGGACCAAGCCACTCAAAGTATGAGCGAAAAAGAGTGGGCCATGTTTTTACACCTTTCTCAGCTCAGTGGTTTTATCGTCCCCCTTTTAGGTTTCGCTGCCCCCATTATCATTTGGTTGATGAAGAAAGATGAGTCAGAGTATATCGATCGCCATGGACGCATCGTCATTAACTGGATTATTTCAGAGGTCCTTTATTCACTCGTTTGTATTATCCTAATGTTCATACTTATTGGCATTCCAATGTTAGTGGCCTTAGCCCTTCTTGGTGTGGTTTATGCCGTGATTGGTGGAATGAAGGCCAAAGACGGAAAAATCTGGATGTATCCTGGCAGTATCCGGTTTTTAAAGGTGGAAGAGCCTCAAGGGTTTGAAAAACTATAGTCTATCGGAGCCCCGTTTACACTCAACCCGATCGAACAGAAATGGCTCGACTTTAACGACTGTCGTGTATAATTTATCTTTTTTAATATCTATAGGAACTCTTCAGCAAATATTTTTTCTGTGATTCGCCAAAACTTGCCCTGTTTACGGCCGATAACAAATGAAGGCATACGAAAGGTGTTCTGTGCCTTCAAAACATCATCAACCGTAACAAAGTTTTTTTTAATTTCGGGTCTTTTTAGATGGGAGCGAAGAAAGTTCACCTGAAACTTCTTTAAACTGGTTGGATTGTTTAGGTAGTGAATTTCCGAGAGGTACTGAGCATCAAAGTCATAGTACCGAACTTCTAAAAAGGGATTGCCGTTTTTATCTTGTTTTTTAGCAAGCTCCACAGAATCGGGCGTGAGAACATGGGCATTTTTCGATAACCGCGCCTGCTTCAACTTGGCATCGGCATCAATCAAGACATTGTCGCATTGCGAGCAATTTCTTGCCGTGATCTCATTTTTAGCGGAACATTTCTCGCATATTTTGTACCGAAACAAATAACCACAGGGCTCAAAGTCTAAAGTCTGTTGGTTTTGAATACCACCCCGACATTTTCGGCCATAGTGTTCCGTGATATTTCCGTCATGGTCGACCTTTCCCCAGAAATGATTTTCAAAGCCGCATTCCGGACAGGGGATCTGAACGGCTACCGATTCAGGCGTTGGTTTCTTGTCGCTGATCTCGGGACTGTAAAGATCGTGGCTCATTCCCGTGTAATCGAGAATTAAGCAATCTTTTTTATTGTCCGACAGACGAAGTCCCCGTCCGATAATCTGTTGGTACAGGCTGATCGACTCTGTGGGCCGGAGCAAAGCGATCACATCAACATGGGGGGCATCAAAGCCCGTCGTTAGGACCGATACATTCACAAGATATTTAAATTTCTTTTTCTTGAAGTCCTCAATAATTTTTTGGCGCTCAGCACTTTCGGTATCGCCCAGAATAAGTCGGGCCTGCCCCTCCGGTAGGTACTCTAAGATCTCTTTGGCGTGCTTTACCGTACTGCTAAAGATCATCACCCCTTGGCGGTCGTAGCTTTCGGTGATGTCGATAACGTTTTTAATAATCAAAGGGGTCAGACGTCTCTGTTTCTTTAAAGCCTCTTCCAATTGGGCCATGGTGTAGCCCTTGCCCGAATCGGTTAGCTCAGAAAAGTCATAACTGGTGACCGGAATATCAATTTTTACAGGAGAAGTGAGGTATTTCCTTTGAATCATGTGCTGTAGCGGAAGCTCAAAAACACAATGTTTAAAAAAACGGGCCTCCTGGGTTTTTTCGACGCCACGATGACTGTAATTGTAAATCCATCCAAGACCTAAGCGAAACGGCGTGGCCGTCAAACCTAAGATACACAGATCCTCGTTATTTTTTTTTAGTTTTTTGATAACCTGACTGTATTGCGTCTCCTGCTCAAGACTGACACGATGGCATTCATCTATAATCAACAGGGTGAATTCCTCAAAAAAGTCATCGGTGGCTCTGGCCACCGACTGAATACTTCCGAAAATCACTTTTTGGTGGGAGTCCTTCTGATTAAGTCCCGCCGAATATATCCCCGCTTGAAGACCATAACTTTGATATTTCTCATGGTTTTGCTCCACCAGCTCTTTGACATGAGCTAAAACCAGGACTCGTCCCTTAGCGATCTTGGCCAGTTCAGCAATAACCAAGCTTTTTCCAGCGCCCGTAGGAAGGACAATAACGGCCGGATCCCGTTTTTTCCGAAAGTATTGCAGGGTGTTTTCCACAGCCTCTTTTTGATAATCGCGCAACTGGTACATACCGCTCATCTTTCCTTAAATTGGGGTTTTTGTCATTTGTCGATGGGGCAAGTCAGGAAACTTTGTATAGCAATCCACATGCCGTTCGCTCATGGTATTTTTAGGATACTTAAATATTCTTTACTTTCTCTTCAAGTGTGGTCCATATCTGATAAAGTTCATCCACACGGTCCTGTTTCTCTTTCACGCTCTTGCTGGCCTCTTGCATCTTTACATGATCCGAAAACACTTCCGGCTTCTCTAACTCGGCCTGCGCCTCAGACAGGTCATTTTCGGCCTGCTCGATATCCGCTTCAATTGTTTCAAGCTGCCGCTTTTCCTTATAGCTGAGCTTCACTTTTTTTGTTTTCGGTTGAGTTGGACTGGGTTTCACTTTGGTGTCGATAGCTTCAGAGCCTCTGTCTTTGTCTTTTTTCTTTTCGCTTTTTAACCATTGACTGAGATCGGAGTAAAGCGTCCAACCTCCTGTACCATCAAGCGCTAAATACTGCTGGCAAAGACCAGAGAGAAAATAACGGTCATGGGATACCAACAAAACCAGCCCATCGAATTGGGCGAGGGTTTCTTCTAAAACTTCGATACTATCAATATCAAGATCGTTCGTCGGCTCATCAAGAATCAAAACATCAGCCGGCTGCAATAAAATTTTGGCCAAAAGCAACCGCGCCTGTTCACCACCGGATAGTTGGGATATTTTGAGTTTCATTTTTTCAGAAGGAAATAAGAAACGGCTGGCATAGGCCGCAACATGCACCGACTCCCCCTTGAATAGAGCATGGTCGGACCCATCTCCAAGATACTCCACTAAATCCTGATCCTGCGGAAGAGTGTGACGTTTTTGATCAAAATAAATGATTTTAAGTCCTTCGGCTTTAAAAAGATGGCCGGTAAAATTCTCGGACTGACCTTCGATGACTTTCAGTAAGCTAGTTTTCCCGCTTCCATTGGAACCGAGCAGGCCCAGGCAAGTTTTGGGGCCCAAAGTTAAATTCAGGTCCCGTACTAAACAATGATCGCCGTATGCCACCGATAGGTCTTTCATTTCAATCAACTTTTTTGACAGCTTTCCAGCCGAATCGATCTCCAACCGCACTTTAGCCTTAGCGGAACGGTTTCTTGATTTCACTTCGGCCAAATGATCCAAAAGCTGATGAGCCTCCTGAATGCGACTTCGACTTTTTGTGGTTCGCGCTTTGACCCCAGCTCGCAACCACTCAACCTCTCGGCGCGCTTTGTTTGACATTGAATCCTGCAAGCTCAACTGGGCTTGAATGTATTCTTGCTTGCGCTCCAAAAACTTTTCATAACCGCAATCAAATGCCAGATAGCCGTCCTTGTAAAGACGGTTGATCTCCATGGTTTTATTACAGAGACTGTTTAGAAAAGCGCGATCGTGACTCACTAATAAGAAAGACTTTTTGTAAGATTTGAGCCAGTTTTCAAGCCACAATATTCCATCCCAGTCCATATGGTTGGTAGGCTCATCCAGAATCAACAAATCGGGCTCCTGTGAGAACGCTATTGCCAAATTTAAACGTTTTCGCCAGCCTCCAGAAAGAGATTGAACCTTTTGATTTAAATCTTCAAAGCCGACAATGCTAAGGTACATGGAGGCTTGAACTTGCGCCTCCATCTCATCCATTTTAGTTTCGACCAGATGTTGTACAGCGATATCCAAGACCTTTTGATCCTCGGTAAAGTTCTCGTCCTGGGAAACGTAGGCAATTTTTACATTTTTACTTTGTGCAACCTCGCCCGCGTCCGGTGTTTCCAGTCCGGCAAGAATCTTTAAAAGAGTGGATTTTCCGGATCCATTAGGCCCCAACAAGCCGACTCGTTCACGGTCTGAAATGCCAAAGCTTAGACCATCAAACAACTGCTTTGACCCCATTGTTTTCTGGATCTGATTGACTGAAACAAGCAAGGACATAAATCGTTTTAACCAGGGAGAGGCTCCAATGGCAAGAAAACTCACTCAGAAAGCGCGTCCGGCCTTAAATAAAAGCTCAGATCAAGAAATGGATGACCACACCCATGGTCAACCACGAAAAGGCTATCATCGCTGCCCAAAATAGAATCTGTTCACTGGTCTTTGAGTCACCACTCGATTGACTGTCACTTTTGTTAGCTTTGTAGAGATAAATGGCTAGTCCCGACAGTCCAAAGAACAGAAGATTCAGAAAAAAACTATAGTCGATCTTAAAAAATTCACGATCAGTGACTTTCTTTGCACTCGATGGATCTGGCAGCTTATCAAAAAACGCAAAACCATAATGCATAATTAAGGAACTTCCCACAAGGATGACCAGGAAGACGCCTAGAATATAGAGGGCCATTTTCCAACCGTAATACTTGGCTTGTATTCGCAGCACAGGAAATACAACTAGGTCACTGAAAATAAAGGCCATAATTCCAGCAAAACTCACTCCGTTGGAAAACAAGACGGCCGCCAACGGGATGTTCCCCATCGAACCAATAAAGGTAAAGAAAGCCGCAACGGGGCCGACCACAGATTGTAACAGAACCTGCCAGAACTCGGGGTCGCTTCCAGAGGATCCCACAAATAGGGTTTCAAAAAATGATTTCGGAACAAAGGCAGCAATGACGCCAGCGACGGTAAATCCAACGGCAACGTCTTTCCAAACCATCAGCCATTCCATAATATACTGTTTAGCAACTCGAACCCAGCCATCTTTTGATTGGATCAAATTCTTCCAGTCCGGAATGTCCTCATCGTTAGAACCTGTTTCTTTTTTCTGTGCCTTTTCTCGAGCTGTATTTTCAAGTTTTTTAGGTAGGGTTAGTTTAACAACCACCACCATTAGAGCAATCAAAAGGAGACCTCCAAGATACTCTCCTACCACAAATTGCCAGGACAAGAAGATTGAAATAATAATTCCAAGTTCTATGACCAAATTGGTTGAAGCCAATAAAAAAGCCAATGACGGAATCAACCCTGCACCTTTGCTGAAAAGGGCTCGGGTTGTCGAAAGGGCGGCAAATGAACATGAGCTTGAAATAAACCCAAAGAAAGTGCCTAGTCCCACACTTTTAATTCCCGCCTCACCCATGGTTTTTTTCATGCGTTCTTGGGTAACGAAAACCTGAATCATACTACTCACAAGATAACCCAAGCCAAACGCCCAAAACGCCATCCAAAAAAGACCTAAGGAGGTGGTCGCTGACTTAGCCCAAAGATTTAGAAAATTGTCCATGTGTGCCTCTTAAAAAATCACCTTATAAAAATAGCCCATGATAAGATTTTGGCGAATTTCATTCATTTGTGAATTTTTCTTCACACAAGAGACATTCAATAGAGTTATTGGCAGTATTGGCTGATGTTAGAGATCAACTGTATCCCAGTCAAATTGATGTCCGTTAACGCCGCCGATGGGGCCGGTCCCATACCGACATCCATATTGGCATTGATCGACGGAGTAAAGAAGATGGTCACAAAATGTCCACGACCCAAAGGCTGAATGTTGACTTGGATATTGGTCGCGTTGTCTTGATTGAGAACTGTGAAGCTCGGCCCTCCAAGATTCACGTTGATTTCAAAAATTTGAATCGTGTTATCGGTGAACAAGACTCGTAAATCTTGAGAGATGCCAGGCTCAACAATGGCCGTAGCGGCATAATTTCTACCCGCTTGCACTGGAACCACTTCTAGGATTCGACTCCATTGAGGACCAAGGGGTTGCCTCTGTACGTTGAAAATCGGCAATCCTTGTATCGATCCATCGAGAACCACATTAACACCACTATGAACATACCAGGACCGATTGAAAAGATCCAAAGAAGCTGTGACCAAGTTTTGGGGGACTATACTAGGCACCGAACTTTGCCCGACTGGACAAGGGAGTTGAACTTGCGAAATATTATTTGTGGTGTTATTTGGAAAAGTTCTTCCCTGGTAAACTATTTCCGACATTTCAAACTGAGCTAAACTTGCATCAAGAGTCACTGGCGTAATATCCTGGCAATCTTCACGTACTAGCTGAGCTTTATCTTCAAGGGTTGCAAATATCACAGCGTTCGGTGGCCTTTCACCATTGGCTTGGCTGAATCGACATTTTTCTGTTTCAGAATAGTACTCGTAGCGTACCAGTTTCCCTGGATAGCCTTCACCATTGGCTCGCCCCTGCACCGTTCTGTTTGAAGAGTTGGTATGAAAATCAGTCTCTTTTTGACTTCCACAAGACTGATAGCCAAGCACCATCGCCACAGCTAACAGAACAAATATGAGCTTTGAATATAGACTATTTAAATTTGCAATACCCATTTTCCCGTCCCACGAAATTACCACTATTGTAAACCATAAATTGTTCCGAAGAGTACTGAAATATACGGGTCGCAAATGCAGAAAGCTAATAAACAATCCATTGAAGAGTTTATCCGGGCAGGGGATCAAAACAAGGCTCTGTCACTCCTCAACTGTCTCAATTTAAAACAGATCAAAAGATCAGATGCCTATGATTACGCACGGTTTGCCAGAAGACTTCGTCATTTTCACCTGGCTTTAAAAATATTAAACCCCATTGTTCGTCCCAAGACACCGGGCTCCAGTCCCCCCAAGGCAAACGAAATTATTGAATATGCTGCCAGTATTCGAGGCCTCGGAGCTCCGGCCGAAGCACTCGAACTGCTCAACCCCCTTGACTCGCTCCTTCACCCTGAGGTCCTTCTCGAAAGATCCTTCAACCACTTTGCTCAGTGGAACTACTCAAGTGCAGTTCCCCTTCTTGAAGCCTACATACAGTCTAAAGATATTGGGGATTACGCACGCACTATTGGCGCAGTGAATCTTTGCAGCGCGTATCTTGGCAGCAATCAATTCAAAGCAGCTGAAAAAGTTTTAACTCAATTGCTTGACGAAACCTCTCAAAATGCCTACTCGCAACTGCATTTTAATTGCCAAGAGATGATGGCGCAGGTGCAGATAAGGCTACATAAAGACTTCGAAGGCGCCCTGGTTCGTTTAAATCAAGCGATGGAAGAGTACCAAGGACAACCGGATGACATTAGTTTGCTGTTCGCAAAAAAATGGAGAGCGATTAGCTCTTCCCTCCTCAGCAATGAAGTGAGTTCTGATTTCCATGAGGTCCGCAAACAGGCTGAGACCTTCAAGCATTGGGAAACTATTCGCGAACTTGATTTTTACCAAGCTAAAATCACAGGCGATCGAGAAAAGTTAGTTTACTTGTATTTTGGAACACCTTTCCCTTCGTACCGCCAAAGAATAATCAATATTCTGGGTGACAATGTGATTCCTATCTACTTTTCAAAAGGGTCGATCTCTATAGAGCCAAAGATTCTTCTTGAAACCGGATCTATTTCTGGAAACTCCGATATCATCCCCTCAGGATCAGTTTTACATCAGCTGTTAATTTTACTTAATCAAGATTTTTACCGTCCCATTCCTTTGCTGACTTTGTTTTCAAAGTTGTATCCCGATCAACACTTCTGTCCACAAACTTCAGCCAATCGAGTTCACCAAAATGTTTGTCGCTTACGGAAAGTTCTTTCGAAGAACCAGATCCCTCTGATAATTGAGGAGAATGGTGGCAATTACCAACTTTCTTCAGAAAGCTCTGTATCGATAGTTATTCCTAAGACCCCTCTCTATCTGGATCGTGTTTCACTACTCAGTAAGAAGCTGCATTCGGAAGTAAAAGGCGATTCATTCGATACCAAACAAGCGTGCAAAATCCTAAATATGTCTAAATCTAATGTACAGCGCCTTTTGGCGGATGCTTCGGATCAGGACATCGTGATAAAAAAAGGTCAGGGTCGCTCTAGCTACTACCAATTTAAAAAGGTTTTTTAGAGTCTCATTGTGAGACGATCTATAAAATCCCTTGTTTCCCCAAAGGTTTAAGCGACCCTTTTATTTCATTTCAACTCTTACACGACCAACTCTATTCTGAAGTAGAGAAAAACGCAGAACGTTTGCCCCAGGATAGTTTCAAAATTAATAAGGAAAAGGTGTAGGATATGTTTCGTTTGAATTTAATAAAAATTTTTATATTGAGTTGCTTCATGGTGCTCTCTGCCTGTTCTCAACAATGGCAAAGCGGCACACAGGAAGACAGCCAAAACCAAATGTCAACTAATACAGTTTTAACAAAGTCTTCTAGTGAAGTGGTCGGAGCTTGGAAGACGGCAGACAATTATCAATGCTTAAATAGCTATTACGTCGCCACCAATGGATCGGATAGCAACAGCGGTAGCAGTTCAGCGCCATTCCGATCAATCTCAAGAGCCCTTGATGGAAGAAATGCTGGTGACTGTGTCATTGTTCGCGATGGTACTTACTATGGTAACGTTGGATGGACCTCTTCAGGTAACGCCGACACCGAAACCGGCTACGTGGTTTTAAAGGCGGAGAATAAACATGGCGCAAAACTTCGTCCCGATTCTGGAACCTATTCGACAATACGAAGTTATGGAAACTACACAATCATAGATGGTCTAGATATTGTCGGTGGCAGTGGTCATGCCATTGACCTTGAAGACTCTCACCACAACAAGGTTCTTAACTGTATCACCCACGACAGTGGTGGTAGTGGTATCTCTGCCCAAAAAGGTGAGTTTTATCTATTTGATGGAAACGTCTCCTATAACAATGCTTCAACCAACGGCTATCAAACAAGTGGCATTTCAATTTACTGGGCTCGAAGTATCTCTGGCATTTCAGACGATGGATATCGCAATATTGTTCGCAATAACGTTTCTTATAATAACATAGAAGGACCAACCATCACCCAAGCCCATACCGATGGCAACGGGATTATTATCGACGATTTTCAGCACACCCAAACTTCCGGGTTTCCGGTTTACCCTCATACAACCCTCGTTGAGGGGAATTTAGTCTACGGAAATGGCGCCAAGGGCATACAAGTTGTGTGGAGCGACCATGTCACCGTTCGCAACAACACTTCCTACCACAACAATCGCGATAACTTGAATCCAGGAACATGGCGAGGAGAACTTAGTAATTCTCAGTCCAGTGATAACAAATGGATCAATAATATTGCGGTAGCTGATCGATCAGTAAACTCTAGCAATCGGGCCATCGATAACACTTCTTACGGAAGTTATAAAAATCAAAACATAATTTGGGTTAACAACTTAACTTATGATGGGTCGACCAGCGCTTCGTTCAATACCGATGGAGGCAATAATACTCCCACAGCAGCGGCTGGCAACCTATTAGGGATCAATCCTCAATTCATAGCGGCCAATCGGACCGCCGATGCTAATTTTCGTTTACAAGAGGGATCGCCGGCTATTGATGCCGGAACCGACTCCTACGGACTTGCCTCGATAGACCTTGATAATCGTCAGCGCGTCTCTGGGGCGCAGGTTGACATCGGCGCCTTTGAAAAAGGAGGAATGACAACTCCTCCACCGGCTAACGATGATCAAGCACCTTCAATTCCTCAAAACTTGGTAGCTAAAGCTGGGACAGCGTCCATTGAATTGTCTTGGAATGCTGCCACCGATAACGTCGGTATTGCCGCTTATTTAGTTGCCAGATGTGGCGGTAACGACTGCACGGACTTCGCAAATATCGACAACGTGACATCCACCACATTCACCGACACCTCCGTTCAACAAGCCATTGTTTATCGATATCAAGTGCGAGCTATGGATACGTCGGGAAATATTTCAGCCGCATCCAATATCGCTGAAATCTCAATTGAAGCGACTCCTCCAGTGATCCCTTCAGACTTCTTGACTGTACTAGGACAAACACCTCCGACGCACTCGGTGGCCTACGGAGACACCCAAGCCGTTGAACTAGGAGTTCGATTTAAAAGTTCAGGTGCCGGCACCATCCATGGGGTACGATTTTATCGTACTATTAACAGTGACTCTGGATTTAAAATCACCCTATGGGATCAGTTTGGGAACAGTCTTGCCACCGCTACGGTCATAGCCCAGTCCTTGCCTGGGTATGTTGAAGGTTTTTTTGACCAACCGGTTACAATACAAGCCAATCAAATTTACACAGCCTCTTACCATACTCCAAACGGACAGTACGCTTTTGAATACCACGGGCTCGATCAACCCATTTCCAATGGTAGTTTAGAATTGGTCGGTGGACTAGCCTCCAATGGCAACGGCGTTTACATTTACGGTGACGGCAGCGTGATGCCAAACCAAGTGTATCTGAATTCAAACTACTTTGTGGACGTTTTGTTTGCTCCAAAGGACACCACAGATACGCCAGAACCAGAACCAAC
>CAZPOV010000022.1:43302-58512 GCA_964588335.1 uncultured Pseudobdellovibrionaceae bacterium
ACGCCAGAACCAGAACCAACTCCAGAACCGGAGCCTAGCCCCACTGTTGATACCGAAGCTCCACAGGTTGAAATCACCAATCTCAAAGATGGCGACATCCTAAACAGACGATCTCTTTATACCCTATCTGTGATTGCCTCAGACAATACCGGAGTGGTGAAAGTTGAGTTCTATAAAAACGGGCGGCTTCGCAGGGAGGACACTTCAGCCCCCTATAGATTTCGCTTCAGAACACCTCGACGAAGTCGGGACCTCGAGCTGAAGGTTAAAGCTTATGATGAGGCTGGAAATGTTTCTGAACAGTCAATAACAGTACATATTCACTAAAAAGTGATCATCCCCATTATCAAACCCCTTAAGAGCGGTTATCAAACCGCTCTTTTTTTATCTAGGGGCTTCAGATACTTTTGATCAAAATAAAAACAAGCAAAGGGAACTGTTGAACACAGGTAACCAATCCCCACGACCGGCCAACTGAGTTTAAGTTTTGGAGCCGTCACAGTCAGACAAACAATAAATAAAATAAAAAGAAACCCATGCAATGATCCAACGAAACGAACCCAACTTGGGTCGCCACCGATATACTTAATCGGCATTGCGACAAACAATAAAACTAGAAGTGAAACGCCCTCGGTAATTCCACAAATGCGAAGACACGTTAACACTTCAAAACTCCTGGATGTAACATTTCGCTATTAAACAAAGTCCATTCCCTCTTCGTCTTGGAAGTAACACCGAAGCATGAATCACCTATTTAACAAATTTTAAAGTCATGCGATCGCTTTCACCAACTTTTAAGTATTTGTCTTTATCTTTGTCTCCTAATCGAAGAACTGGTGGCAGAGTCCAAACCCCTTTCGGATGTCTCGCGGTATCTTTTGGGTTGGCGTTGATTTCACTGGAGGCAACAAATTGAAATCCGGCTTGCTTTGCTAACTTTTTGACTTGCTCAAGGTGAACGTAACCACTTTCTGCGTTTGGATCTTTCTTGGATTGAGCACTGGCGCGATGCTCAACCACCCCCAACATCCCACCTTTTTTTAAGACACGATAGAATTCCTTAAAAGCCTCTTCAGCTTTTCCCGACTTCATCCAGTTATGTACGTTTCGAAATGTTAAAACTCTGTCCACCGAGTTGGCCGGAGCGATGGGGCCAATCTTGCCAGGCATCTCGAACACTCGGTATTCAATATCACCGTAGATTTCTTTATTTTTGTTTACATTTTCTTTTAAAGCTTTATTAGCATTGCGAAAATACTCACGCTCGGAATTATCATCGAAGGCCGCCAAATAGAGTTTCCCCTGCAGGTAAGGAGCTAAAATTTCTGTATACCAACCTTTACCAGGCGAAACCTCGACCACGGTCATCTCTGGTTCGACCTCGAAAAACTGCAGAGTTTCTATGGGATGTCGGTACTGATCTCTTTGGCGATTTTCGGAACTCCGATGCTCTCCTTTAACCACCGAATTAAGACTCGAAGGTCTCTCGGTTTTCTGGGCACATTGAATTGAAAAAATGATAAAAAATAGGGACATCAATATATTTTTCATAGGAGACCTCGTCTTAGTCGCTTGCTAGAAATGTCATTAAAATGCCCCTCTATTTGTACATAAAATCCCAAAAAAACCAACGAGACATTCAAATAAGTAACAATTCTTAGAACAGCCAATAAATTTTCGCTCCATTGGGCTTCGACTTTGACCCAAAGAGTTAAAGTTCAGAGGGATTTCAAGCCTCCACCCCCATCACGGGAGTTCGTTGGTGACCCCACAGACCAAAATTGGCTTAAACTTTAAGTTGCCCACATGCGGCCAAAATGGCGTCACCCTTTGTGGTTCTCACTGTTACCGGCATCCCGTATTGCTCTAAACATTCTTTAAAATCATGCATTTTGTTGTCTTCCGGGCGCTGATACTGAGAATTGGGAAAGGGATTAAATGGAATCAGGTTCACAAAGGCTCGCCGGTTTTTCAACAACTCACCCAATGCTGAGGCATCTTGGGGTGAATCATTCAAGCCTGCAATCATCAGATATTCGAAAGTGACAAATCGCTTGTCTGCAAGGGGAATCTCATCAATACATTGAAGAACGTCCTTCAGGTTATACTTCCTATTGATGGGAATGAGTTTATCGCGAACATGGGAATCAACGGCGTGCAGTGAAAGTGCAATGTTAACCGCTGGCATTTCAGTACGCCACCTTTTGAGCCCCGGTAAGAATCCAGCCGTCGAAATTGTGATTTTGTGATCCGCAAAACTTAAACCATTCTGGGTCAGAAAAATTTCTACGGATTTTTTAACAGCATCAAAATTATGCAGTGGCTCCCCTTGTCCCATAAATACAAGATTTAAAAGGCGACAATCGGTTGGTCGATTGTCTGAAAGCCAACGCTTGGCCTCGAGCAGCTGGCCGACAATTTCATGGGTTTCCAGGTTGCGGGTGAATCCCTGGGTGCCGGTGTAACAAAACGAACAATTCATGGCGCAACCAACTTGAGAGGAAAGGCAGGCCGTGTATTTACCCTGAAATGGGATCAAAACCGTTTCAACGCTCCGACCATCCGACAATTGAAAGAGAAATTTGACGGTGCGATCCGAGGCCTGATGCACTTCTTGAATCTTTGGCCTCTCAAACTCAAAATTATTGGCTATAAATTCAGCCGCCCTCTTTGAAAAGCGAGGGCTCTTAAAAGCAGAGGGTTGATTCTGTTTGTAGTGCCAATTGTAAAGCCAACTGGCAACATCGCGACCCAAATCTTGCTGACGGCAAATTTGGCTCAACTCAATGAAATTTAATGAGTAAAAAGACGGCTTCACAACTCTGTTTTTCCACCTTATGCGAAAAAGGTCAATATCAGAGCCACAGAGGCCGAACTCCGGCCTCACCACAGATTGTATCTCTATTGCTCTCGCAAATAGCCCCAACTGTGTAGACGATCACTATCATCGATCCAGCGATCTCCAATATCTGTTCGATAGTACATATTGGGAATCAAGATATTTTTAACGCGCGAGTAAGCCTGACTTTGTGCCTGCTTCATTGTTTGTCCGACACCAACCACAACAAGAACCACGCCCGTTGATCCTGCCACAACCCATTGCCCATCAATTTGTTTCACATCTTCAATATGTACAAAATCCTTCATAGGCTTTTTGAAGACGATCGCTGCATTTCTAGAGTACGAGTCAAAAGTTTTAGGATCCTCAAAGGGAAAAGGCGGAACCGCGATCCGAACCCCCACCTGAAAACCAGCACGAGTGCGGAACTTCATTTTCTCACCCATAGCCAGTTCCAGGAAAAACTCACCCATCGGATTGAGTATTCCATCGGCCTGGATGCTGATGGTCGGATAGCCAAATCGAGCCGTGAACTCAAGAGGATAAACACCCTTGCCGTTAACAATGCAATTGAGGTCCATGTAGCCAACAAATCCCTCTTTCCTAAGGGTTCGCTCCATTTTTTTTAGGGTCATATTAAACATTTTATTTGGACCGCTCCAAAACATGGCGGTTCCCATCTCTCCAGTGGGAGGCCCCAAGTTTCCGGGAAACAGTTTTTTATTTTCAAAATTAATATTGACCGGCGTGACGAATTCTTCGCCATTAAAAAAGGCTCCAACCGCAACTTCAACCCCAGCCACACGCTTTTGTAGTTGGAATTGTTTGATCTTGTCTTTGAAAGCTTTTTTATAAGCTTCAAGCATCCGAATCACATCAGCACCATCATCTTCTTCGCCCACAAATAGCAGTCGTTTTGTATTTTGCGCCTCGCCACTGGGCTTGATAACGTACTGGCTGGGATTCTTTTTCACAAACTCAATAGCTTCATCAAAAGAATAAAAGTCTTCGAACGGGATGATCGACACACCATGACGCTTCAATTCATCTTGTCCAAAGGAACGATCATCTTCCAGCTTGTCAGTATAGGGGGTTCCCCCAATAACCTTTTTGCCTTTTTTCCTGAGAGCCTGAGCCAGCTCTCCATGCCCAAGCACATCATCAAATATTATTAGATCCGCCCAATCGACATGATCATCCCAGGAATCAACCTTGGGAATAAAACCGTCACCAATTTCTCTTTCAGATTCAGAATCGATATAATACCGAACTTCGTGACCTTCTTTGACAATTTGCCAGGCGATATCGCCGATAAGTCCAGACCAAGAAATAAATAAAAATTTCTGTTTTTGCATGATTGATTCCCCAAAAAACTAAACAGACTCAAGTAGCAGCCCGATACGTTGATCCTCAATATTTATCATTGGAAAAGCAAGGCTTGCAAGGCCACTCTTAAATCATTTGAGATCTTTAAAGCCGATTTGCTGAGCCGCTCAAGGATTTGAACGGCTGGAATGGGATTCTATGAGACTTGAACGTCTTCCTTATCAAAGCGGTGTTTTTTCCATAGCTCGATATGGACCATAATCAAGGTCGACATTTCGTCCATGAGATCAACCAAACGGTCAGCCACAGCGCCTTCTTCAAATTGACGAAGTGACGAAAACACCTTCACCAGACCTCGATAGCCATCGTCGTGTTCAAAAAAGTTAATTTCAATAAAGGCATCCGACGGTGCAAGGTTGGATAACGCTTTGACAGACTTTTCAATTTTCGACAACTCTTCAGCTGTTACGACTAAATTGTTAAATCGAATTCTTGTCTTCATATTCAATAGAGACTCCTTTTTTACTTTCATGTTACGAGCAAATTTCATTGGTCCGATGAGTTTGCAAACTTCTATATAGTAGACGGGTGCACGAGATCCGGTAGATCGTCCGCGACCGTGAATTAGTCATTTTATGGGGAGAGCTTTAACAAGAATTGATTGCAAGAATCCGCTTTAAAATAAAGAATCCATGTTTAGACTAACACCTGAGGTGTTTTTTGTACACACCTAATTGAAAAGGCGCCTCTCTCGATCTAAGGGGCAAACCAACAATAAGGTCGAGGCAGCGCCAATAAACCAGCTTTAAACGTATCAAGTCGGCATTGAGGCTCAGGATGATCCAACTGGGTTTCTGAAACCACCTCAGAACTGGACTCACAAAGTTGAGGCGCTTTCTGATTTGCCAACTCGGCGTAATAAGCCGTTAGACTTTTCGCTCCCTGCAGAGCACGCAAACAAAGAGACTTTTCTTGAACTTGGGTTTGCTGACAAACACTCTCCACATCCGCATCAGCAGGCACGACCACCAGGGGCTCAATGAGTTTCAACATTTTGGGAAGACACTGACTGGTGGCAAAATAGTCCGACTGTCCTTCAACGCTAATCTCACCTTGCGCTGGCTCCCCTCCCAATAGGTGTCCGAGTTCATGACAAATACTTAAGACGAAAGCGTCTTCTATGATCAAAGAGTAGCGGGCCATTCCGCCGGGAACCTCCAAGATGTATTGATCACCCCATTTTTCAGCCCACATATTAACAGCTCCATCTGACCAGTCTCTCCAGATTACGAATGAGCCTCCCAGGTCATTGATAATCGGTCCATAATGCTCCTCAAATCGATCAAGGATGATATGGTACTTTTTTTCTGGAAATCCGTTGTTATATTTGTCTGAATCTCGGGCTAAGAAATCCACTCCTGCCTGGGCCCAGTGAGAAAATGCAAAAATTAAAATTGCGATTCTATACATAACCCAAAGCCTAAATCATCGACCGGAGTTCGTCATTAAACGAATGGCACTCACTGAGAACTGTGGCCGCTTTCAGTCATTTCAGGCACTTAAAGCAAGGCTCAAAAAAAATGGCTTTAAACGCATAAAAAAGCTTCAATTAGAGAAAACTGTGGTATTCTGCAGCCTAAACAAATTACAAGAGGTTTTAATGAATAAAGGTACAGTTAAGTTTTTTAATACAAGTAAAGGTTTCGGTTTCATCACTCCCGATAGCGGTAGTGACTTGTTTTTCCACATTTCGGAAATCCAAGGTATGGAGCCACAAGATGGTGACAAAGTAGAATTTGAAATTGGACAAGGTCAAAAAGGCCCATGTGCAGTTAAAGTAAAAGTTATTCAGTAAAACCTTTTTTAAAAGTTTATTAGTAACAAAAAAAGCTGGCAGAAATGTCAGCTTTTTTTTTGCTTTTTTCACCAATGGCAAAACTGCGGCGAGCTTGGCTGGACAAAGCGAAATTTAAAAAGCTTCTTTTGCCACCACGGAACCTGGAAATCAAAGTTCTCATCAAAAGCCGCATCCTCACTTTTATAAACCTTCCCTTGGTACTGAACACTCAAATGGATTGCCATGTTCTTACGACGCTTGAAACGGTCAAGCAGTCGAGAAAACTCGACTCGAGGTATTTTTTGTCCGGGCGATGGCATTCGTCTGTAAGTTCCTTGGATGCGCCGGTCGGCCCAAATAATCTCAACTGCATCCTCTTGGAAGTTCCAAATTTTAAATGGGTTGGATCCCAACAAAATATGATTACTGACATCCCCTTCTGTTCTTAGATTGCTAAACATTGTGAAGTTGCCAGCAGTCCTTAAACCCAGATAGTTGCTAAACCCAAACACAAAGAACAGCACAACAAACAATTGATAGGTGACAAGTCGAGGCCAACGAATCGTCTGACAATCGATATTTTTCCAAAAATGCAAAACAATAAAAGGTAAATAAAACAGAGCGAAGAGTACGCCTTCTAAAAACTCATGGGACTCGATTCCGCGTTCAAACCGCCAAGGGGCGAAACTAAGCTCCATCAGCAGACAAATCACCGTCAGCCCCTGAAAGTGCTTCCAGGTGCGCTCGCTGTTAATATTCTGTGGATTAACAAACGCCCAAGCAAAGGCCATGGCTAAAGAGGAAAAATCGGTAAACCCCATAGGAGCCAAAACAAAGTGAAGAAGGACTACGAAAAAAATTCCGAAACTGCGAAGGCGCCCAAAGAAAAGGCAAATTGGAATAATTCCTTCGATCAACCAGCCGATGTAGGGATTGACGGTTTCCACAAAACGAATCAAACCAGGCCAAGTCGGTGGAATCATATTGATGTAGTCTCTAAGTTTGGAATTGGCGCAACTGCTTTCAGGGTTTAGAAAATCCCAATTGAGCTTGTGGAAAATAGTAAAAAAATACAATAGCACAACAGTCAGTCGGAAACTTTTAATAAAATCGCTAAAGTCGTCTTGTTTGTGAAACAATGTCACTTTGAGTTGCACGGGAAGCATGAGAACAAAAATAAAGAAATTCAGATTCGAATGATTGGCTAGATCAGGAAACTTCAAACAGTAGCTGTAGATGGCATAAAATAAAAACAAGAGGAAGACCCACTGCCGATATTTTTTTAAAGCTACGAAAGCCACTAATGCAGAAATGACAACAAAACAAGCGGTGCGGTCTCGCCAGTCTTCAACCTGGTGAAAGAAATAGCCAAGCATAAGAAGGCCTTGAAGCACCCAATAATGGACAAAGGCTGGGCCCGGTTTTGCAAACATCGCCATAGATGACCTCAATTATGGCCCTTCACACTATTCAACTCAATATGTTTTTAGAAAACAAATTCGAAGACCTTGTCTCTATTGAACAAGCCGCCTTGAACTCTATTCGGTCGATGACTCAGCGAGCTTTTTTTACACAGCAGTCATTGAAAACCAATCTGACTTCGATATGCTGACAGCATTATGGCAATAATTGATTTGATAATTTTGGTGATCTATCTTCTCGTAATGCTCGGTATTGGTTTTTTCTTCATGGGAAAAAATCAAGGCATCGACGACTACTTTGTCGGTGGACGTGATATTAAAAGCTTTCACGTCGGACTGTCTGTGGTTGCGACCGATGTGGGTGGTGGCTTTTCGATTGGTCTGGGTGGCTTAGGATTCGCTATGGGCTTAGCCGGCACTTGGATGTTATTCACCGGCTTGCTCGGCGCTTGGATGGCGGCGGTTTTACTGATCCCAAGAGTCAAAGAACTTGAAGCCACTAAAAAGTTTTTGTCTTTTCCACAGATTTTTGACCATTACTATGGATCGCGTGTTGCTCTTGTGGCCGCATTAATTTCAACCATCGGCTACATTGGCTTTACAGCATCCCAGTTACTAGCTGGTGCAAAATTAGCATCAGCAACCTTTGTGGGTATCGATTTGCAGACGGCTTTGATCTCAATGGGAGTGCTCGCTGTCGTTTATACTTCTATGGGTGGAATTAAAGCCGTGATCTACACAGACACTGCGCAATGGTTGATTCTGATGGCGGGTCTTATTTTTGTTGGAATTCCCGTCGCTCACTTTGCCGTCGGTGGCTTCCCGGCTCTTAGCGAAAATCTACCCACCGGACATATGGATCTTTTTAATATTGAATGGCAAACCCTGGTTAATTGGGGGGTTACAATCATTCCTATCTGGTTTATCGGAATGACTTTATATCAGCGGATCTATGCATGCAAAGATGTCCAAACCGCCAAGCGCGCTTGGTATATTGCCGGCCTTTTAGAGTATCCCATTATGGCTTTTATGGGTGTTCTCCTTGGACTCTACGCTAGAGTCGCTCTTGAAACCGGACTTTTCACCGAAATCGGATTTGCCCCTGGAGCCAGTATGGATAGTGAGTTGGGAATGCCCCTGCTCTTACGAACGATTTTACCGGTGGGCCTTATGGGCTTGGTCATGGCTGCCTACTTTTCTGCTATCCTTTCGACGGCCGATAGCTGTCTGATGGCGGCCTCTGGAAGTGTGGTCACTGATTTAATTAAGCTAAAAGAAAATAAAACTGTGCTGCGTACCTCTCAGTTGGTCACATTAGGGCTTGGTATTGTCTCCATTGTTTTAGCAAGCCTTTTCAGCAATGTTTTAACTATTATGCTCTACTCATACAGCTTCATGGTTTCTGGCCTTCTAGTACCGTTGATTGGAGCCCTGTTTTTTAAAAAACGAAATCCGATGGCGGCTATGGCCTCTATGCTCGTTGGTGGCTTTGTGACCGTGGCCTTGTCTTTACAATCAACGGTGACGATGCCATTTGGACTCGACTATAACGTCGGTGGAATATCAGCCTCAATTTTAGTTTTTTGCGGAATACTCTTCGTTGATCGCTTCAATAAGACCTAAATAGATATTATGACCAACTTCTAGTACATCATCATTAAAATCATACAACGGTGTGTGCAAGGCATTGGCCGAGCCAATACCCAGCCCGAAATAGGCCCCAGGCCAGCGACGAGTGAAATAGCCAAAGTCTTCGGACCAGCGGATGGGTGCTGGCAACTCATTGGCGTTGTAACCCTTATTGGCAATCGCCTTTCGTAAAAAATAGACAGCCTTTTGATGATTGATCGTTGCCGGAAAAACATCTAGAGACTGAACATTAAGTTGGAAAGGCTTTTCAAAGTGAGATTCTATAATCTTTATGGCTTTTTGTTTTTTATCATCCAAAACCTCGTCTCGAGCTGCACGCAAGGTATAAAATAATGTCAATTTTCCTGGCGTGATACCAAAGCTTTCCTCTCCCAATTTTAAATGGGTGAGAGTCGAAAGAAAAAAGTCATCGTCATTGACTAAATGATTCAGATCTTCAATCTGCTGACTGACCAAAGCCACCTGGGGCAGTGGCGACAGAGCCTCCTCTGGCTGAGCCGCATGAGAACTTTTACCAACAACATCAACTTTTAGCCCCAACGAACAGCAAGCAAAGGTGTCGTCTCGGATGACAATCTCACCCGCCGGGTACTCTGGTAGGTTGTGAAGCCCAAAGACATAATCGGGCTTTAAGTCAGAGAAGCTCTGAGTGTCTAAGCTGCGCAGGGCGCCTTCACCCACCTCTTCCCCGGGTTGAAAAAACAGAACGACATCACCGCGATTATCTAGGTTCTTAAGAACGGGCGCCAAAGATGCGACCATCGCCATATGCCCGTCGTGCCCACATTTGTGAGACACATTTTTATTTGTTGAGGCATGTTGAATGTCCATATTTTCATGGATCGGAAGGGCATCCAAATCGGCTCTTAGTAGAATGCGCGGTCGATTCTTATCGCCAGCAAAAACAAATGCCACACCAGTCCCACCTATACCTTTGATGATTTTATCTGGTGAAAACTGACTGACAAAATCCTCAATCCGTTTTGCAGTTTGATGTTCGGCAAAAGACAATTCAGGGTTTTTATGCAAACTGTGTCTTAGTTCTTCAATTTCAGTTCTGCTGAAGCTCATCTTTTATACCCTCTAGAAATTGAATATAAATTTCATGAACATGAGAACCATAGCCGCCACTCATCAAATAACACTGAGGAACATTCAACTTTTTTAGAAACTGATAAACCATCTGATCCCGCTGCAACATTTGCTGTTTTGACAACTTCAATTGGTTGGCACTTTCTAGCTCATCTTTCTCGTAAGGGTCACTCCCCTGCACGACGATCGCCAGGTCGGGCGTTTCATTTTCGGAGGCCAACTGCTCAAGTCCTTTTTGCAGGCTCGGCAAATAAACCTCACTGTCTGTGGCGGCGACACCGACATCATAATTGCTAGGAATAAACCAAGGGTTCAGCTTGCCTTCGGAGTTATACTCACCGGAATCTAATGGCCACCCGTTTTTCATATGAATACTAAACGTAATAAGGGAGGTATCATGTTGGGCGATCTCAGCCGTTCCGTCTCCCTTATGGGCGTCGACGTCAATGATCCAAATATTTTTAAGGCCTAGGTTTTTTTGACCCCAGCGAGCGGCAATTATAATATCGTTTATCAAACAGAAACCACGCCCTCCAAAAGTCATGGCATGGTGAAGCCCCCCACCCAAGTTAAAACCAAAACCCTGCTTTGCCGCTGCCCTTAAGGCCGCAATGGATCCAATCGTTTGATTGAAAATAGGCTCGCAAAGTGCCTTCAGTGGCTTTTCAGCGTTTTCTGGATCAAACCGATGGTACTTACCAGCCTCGTCGATCAATTCGTAGGTTTCAATCAGAGCCTGCTCAGGGTTCTCTAGTATCTTTTTAACATAGTCAGAATTGTGTGCTAAACCCAAGATCTCTGGGCTCATGGCTAGATCGGATTCTGGCTCAAGGACTTTGGAGGGGAATTGCTGCTTGATGTATTGAAAGACCTCCTGTCCTCTAATATCAAGTAATGGTACATGAATTCCATAACGAATGAGTGATAAATCGAATTTGTTATTATAGTAAAACATAGTGTTTAATTTGACTGATTTATCGAAAATATACAAGTGAGGTAGTGCCATCAGTATTGAAGTTCAAAGCGTACCTTTGCAGGAAGTTGCAAATCGTGTCGACGAATATGTAGATTTTCTCCATGCTCATCTCGACCGTTTTCGCGACGATAAAAAATCGATCAACTGCTGTTTCGATTATTTGTTACGCCCAGAAGGGGGCGGCGTCCTGTTTGAAGCACGCGACACAGAGTCTAAAGAATTGCTTGGGATGACTGTCATTTTAAAAACTCATATGTCGGGTTTTCTGCCAGAAAACTTTTTAGTGTATATTGCTGTTCAAGAGAAAACACGAGGCCAAGGTGTTGGCAGCAAAATTATGAAAACGGTTCAGCAAGAACTGCAAGGCGAGATTTGTCTGCATGTCGAAAAAGACAATCCGGCTCGCTCACTTTATGAGAGATGTGGATTCACCAACAAATACGACGAAATGAGATTTTACCCCGATGGCCGTACTCAACCTGTACCGAAATAAATTAAAACACAATTATAAACGACTGGTAAAACTCCTAGGGAAAGAAGATAGACAGCTTTCTATCGTAACCAAACTCCTGTGCGGAAATCGACTGTTCTTAAATGAGGTGTTGGATCTGGGCCCCAAACAGGTTTGTGATTCCCGTCTTTCCAACCTCAAAGCGATCAAAGAAATTAACCCTAAAATCGAGACTATTTACATAAAGCCACCAGCGAAAAGCGCCATTAAAAACTTGGTCAAGTATGCCGACATCAGCCTCAACACCCAGTATGAAACCATCAAACAAATTTCGCGGGAGGCCCAGAAGCAAAACAAGTTGCATAGTATTATCATTATGGTCGAAATGGGAGACCTAAGAGAAGGCGTTTTAAAATCCGACCTTATCCAGTTTTACTCCAAAGTCTTTAAACTTAAAGGCATAAAAGTTATTGGCCTGGGCACGAATCTGAATTGCCTCTATGGCGTCATGCCATCACAAGATAAACTGGTTCAATTGGCGCTTTACAGGGAGATCATTCAACTGCGCTTTGATAAAAAGTTACCCATTATATCAGGGGGTAGCACCGTGGTTCTTCCTCTTATTAAAAAGAAATTGGTTCCCAAAGAAGTGAATCATTTTCGAGTCGGCGAAGGTCTTTATTTTGGAGCCGATCTGTTCGAAGACAAAACCCTAAGTGGATTTTATTCCAGTGTTTTTGAATTGAAAGCTCAAATTATCGAAATTGGTAAAAAACCGGCCATTCCCGAAGGAGAGTTTAAAGAGAATCCCTCTGGAGAACTTTTTGAGATCGACGAAAAGTTGTATGGTAAGTCGAGCTATCGCGCCATTGTCGATATTGGAGTTCTCGACGTAAACCCTGACTTTTTAAAACCAAAAGACAAGACTATGAAAATTGTTGGTAGTAGTTCAGATATGATTGTTATTGATCTCGCCGAAAACCCAGACAAATTAAAAGTTGGTAACTTTATTCACTTCGATATGAAGTACATGGGAGTGCTCAGTCTAATGAATTCTCGATATATCGAGAAAGTTGTTGTTTAATCGACAAGATACCTTGGAATATAGCCTGGCAAACGCGTCAGGACTTCATAGTTTAATTGATCGGTAAAATCACTAAAAGACGCCACTGAAATTTCATGCTTCCCTTGATTACCAATAAGAACAACTTCGTCACCGGGCTTTACATCCGGAATATTGGTCACGTCGACCGATATGGCGTTCATATTCACTGTACCAATAACGGTGGCATATTCACCTTTCACTAAGACCCGCGCTTGATTGCTAAGACTGCGAGAAAAACCATCGGCATAGCCGACGGGGATTACAGCCACCAGCATGTCGTAATTGGTAAAGTAAGAGTTTCCGTAGCCAACATACTCCCCTCGCTTTACACCCTTCACAGTCATAACTTCCGATTTCCAAGTTAGAACTCGTTGCAATGGATTAGACTCCGTTTTATTTTTCATAACATGATGGATGTAGGTTTCTTGATTGGGCCAGAATCCGTATTGCAATATACCGATACGCAAAAGGTCCATGTGAGTGGATTTGAAGCGCAACGCCGCCGCCGAGCAGGCAGTATGATATCGCTCGGGTTGAATAGAGCTCTCTTCGAGCAACGTCTTAAAAGCCTTAAACTTCTTAATCTGCTTTTTCACTCGAATGTGATTGGCCATACTTTCGGCGCCGGCAAAATGAGTGCACAAACCTTTAACCGAAAAACAATCGGGATTTTGCTCAATATCTGAAATGAGATTTTTGAAATTTTTCAAAAGAAACCCGGTTCGATTCATGCCGGTTTCGGCTTCGATATGAATGCGGGCCGGCTTTTTCACCTTCTTTGACGCCTGAATCACATTGGCGATCTGGGTGGAATCAAACAAAAAGAATTCGATCTCGTTTTCGATAACCCACTGTAAAGACTCTTTTGGCACAAAGCCAATAATCATTATGGTGGTATAGGGCTTAACCACTTGAAAGGCGCGATAAGCCTCTTGGACAGAATAAACAGTGAAATGGTCCATCTTATTAAGCGACTGGTGCGCCTCTACAATGGGTTCGATTCCATGTCCGTAGGCATTGCCTTTGATCACGAATGATAATTTCTGTTGAGGTCCGCACAATGTGGAACGGATATAGTCGCAATTATTGGTTAAAGCCGACTTTGACACTTCGATATAACTGGAACTTTTGGGGCCTTGTGAATTCATTCCCACATCTTATCACAGAATAAAGGTAAGGGGCGCCAACTCGCATCAAGCACCTGAGGCCTAGAATGCGACATTTTAAGCAAGTCTAACCCGTAATAGCAGGACCTTCGCTGAAATGTTTAGAAATGAAACCCACCCATTTATTAAAAGTGCCATTCACTCAACACCTTTTTTGCCTAAGGTGGGCTTGTCTGCACCTCGGGCCGAATACCGGCCGACTTCACTCTAACCAATTTTCAACATTTGTGTCATACTAGAGCTATGACACTTGTTGAAAATGAAGGCCTATTGCGAACGGGATTTTTTGTTGGTGGCCTCTCTTTATTTTGGGTACTGGGAGTTCTTTATGCCTATCGCAAGGGTGATGAGACCCTAAAAACACGCTGGCTGAACAATATCGGATTGACCATTTTCAATACTTTGGTTCTCCGGCTTCTGCTTCCAACAGGGCTGATCGCCGTGGCGACATTCACTGAGGTCCACCAATTCGGTCTCTTCAATATTTTTAAACTTCCTGTTTTCGCCGATATTGCTGTTGCTATTTTAATTTTCGACTTGGTGATATATTTTCAACACGTTGTCTTTCACAGAATCACATTGCTTTGGCGCCTTCATCGGGTTCATCATACAGACACTGGATTTGACGCCACAACGGCATTGCGGTTCCACCCCCTTGAGATTCTGATTTCTACAACCATAAAAGCTTTTGTCATTGTTATTTTCGGAATTTCTGCTGTAGGGGTTTTAATTTTTGAGATTTTATTAAATTTTTCTGCACTCTTTAACCACTCAAATTTCAGCCTAATGGGGCCCATTGAAAAATCAATGCGAAGCCTTTTTGTGACTCCCGACATGCATCGCATCCATCATTCAATCAGAAATGAAGAAACAAATTCAAACTTTGGTTTTTGTCTGTCTTGGTGGGACCGGATTTTCAAAACTTACCGAGAGAGTTCCTCGGTTGACCTCAAAGTTGAACCGGTGGGCCAATCGCAGTTTCGTAATATGCGGGATCAGAGTGTTCACAAACTTCTGATGCAGCCTTTTTCCAAAGACCATTCGGCCGACTAGTTCGTTATTAGTGTAGGTCAACCAAACATTGATTATATTCGCCCCTGACGGCCCCTTTGCTACCTGGCGTGCCAAAAAAATCGGCAGCTTTATCCCCTCCCAAAAAAAAGACCACCTTCGCAGGCCCCTCTGTTAGGAAAATAAATTCATGAAATAAATTGCATGCAATGCTATTCACTTATTATTAAATCCTTAATTATATTAAGGAAATTTAATTCTCAACATTATATTCTTGATCGTTGTGAGTTTTTTTTATTGCATTCCGGCTGGTGTCTATATACTTTAACAAGAAGG
>CAZPOV010000023.1:0-56408 GCA_964588335.1 uncultured Pseudobdellovibrionaceae bacterium
TGCTCCCCACTTTCAATACAAGGACTTTAAAAAGAAGAAGCCACTGGATCGTCGCCCGATTTGGATCAGTGGTGACAACGATAATTTTAATTCCCATATTGCCTTTTCTGTCCACGATTGGATTGGGAATTGGGCATTTATCAACGCCAAAGAAACCCCTGACTTGGTTTGGGAAGATGCCCATAGCTGGCAGAATTTTCCGCAGGTTACTTTATTTGTTCCCAATATCGAGGACCTGACCTCAGACCAAATTCGTATTTTGCGAGAAAACCTGGCGAAACTTCAGAAGATGGACGGACCCAAGCCGCTGATCATAGTGACCAGCCAAAATGAAGTTTCTGAAGAGCTGGAACTCTTGAAGCGTGAATTCAAAAACTACCGATCCAACGCGAAAATTTCAGCCCGAGTTCAGGCTCATTTCTTGATTTATCACCATAAACAAGAATCGCCGTTCCTTCATGAATGTGATGAAACCAAGGGCATCTATTTTTTACCGTTCTCCCCGGGCTCGCATATATTGCATTGAATTATGGAGACTATGTTTCCTGAGCAAGTTGAGATAAAATCGGGAGATGCAGCCTTTTCAAGATTTTTTACAGCCTCTGCTTAATACCGAAGACTTTTCCGTGACCCCTTTAGCGGGGGACGCGTCCACTCGCCGCTATTATCGGGTGATTTGCGACAATAAAAAGTCATGGGTATTAATGGAATGGGAACCTTTTAAAAAAATTGCCGATTTCCCATTTCTCTCCGTGCAAAAATATTTTGATGAACATGGAATTCGAGTCCCCAAAATTCACACCTACGACAAAGACCAGGGGCTATTCTTGCTTGAAGACCTGGGGGACCTGACTCTTGAGCGCCGTTTCTGGGAATTTCAAAACCAGGAGTTCGTTCTTTCATTTTACAAGAAATCCTTAGATGAACTGATGAAAATCCACTCTCTTTGTTTTGAAGCTCCCGAGGGAAAAGTCTGTACCGCTTATCACAACGAGTTTTCCGTAGAAAAACTTCTTTGGGAGTTGAACTACGCCAAAAAGTATCTCCTTAAAGGACTTTTAAACATGCAGATGTCGGAGACTGAAGAGTCTCAACTCGACAGCGAGTTTAAAGCGATTTGCGAATCTCTCTATACCTCTCCGCAAGTGATTTGCCACCGCGACTTTCATTCACGAAATATTATGCTGTCGTATGGGGAAGTCGCTATCATTGACTTTCAAGATGCCAGGCTGGGACCCCCGGCCTATGATTTGGTCAGCCTTTTTTATGATTCCTATGTTGAGCTTACCGACGCCTCGGTCGCTGAGCTGATGAAATACTATAAAGACAATTTCAAGCACTACGATAAACTCAATTTAAGTGACGAAAGATGGAACGAACTCTTTCTTTACCAAACCATTCAGCGCTGCTTTAAAGCCTGTGGAAGCTTTGCCTCTTTCAAAATGACCCGCGACGACAACCGCTATCTTGGCTATATCGAGCCGACTCTTAAACATATCATGAAAACTCTACCCGTTTGGAAGTCCAACAGTCTTTTGTTTGAACTGCTAGAGCGGTCCCAACCGACTTGGGAGGATTTGTGAGCCTCTGTTTTATGCTCACAGCCGGTCAGGGCACACGCCTTAAACCTTATACGGATCACTTCGCCAAGCCCACCCTCCCTCTGTTAAATATTCCCTTAGCTCACTATGGCTTTTATCTGGCATCGCAAGGGGGATTTAAAGATTATTTGATGAATAAACATCACCTTCCCGATCAAATTGAAAATTTGGCAGCGACGCTCAATGAGCACTGTCGAGAAATCTCGACGGTGGATGAAACAGAAGCCTTACTGGGAAGTGGTGGTGCTTTATGGAACGCTCGCGACATTTTAAGAAAGCATGAATTTTTCATGATTGCCAACGGCGATGAGGTCTTGATCCCCACCGACTCGAAGGTGATCAACAAATTGGTTCGATTTTTCAACGAAAAAAAGACCTTAAGTTGTCTTTTAACTTGTGACCATCCCGAACTTTTAAAAACCCTGAAGCCGGTGTGGGTGACTCCCGACCAAACGGTGATCGGTTTTGGAATGGACGCTCCGGCTGGTGAGCCCCGTCCCGTGCATTACACCGGCTATAAGGTGTTTTCCAGAAAAATACTCGACTGGCTCCCCGATGGTGAATCGAACATTTTTTATGAAGTTTTGGTCGAGGCGATCAGCCAAGGACAGAACATCTTCCATTATCATCTTGATCAAGCCGAGTGGCATGAGACTGGTAATCCACGGTCTTTTTTTGAAGCCAGTCGAACGTTAGTGCAAACCCAATGGCCGGCGATCAATCAAAGGCGTCAGTTTTTTGGGTGGAAACCTCTGTGGAAAAACGTCGAACATAACAAACAACTGGTCGGTGAAGACGAAAAATTAAAACAGCGCTGGGATCACATGGCCGGACACGTGGTTTTAGGCCCTGGAGTAAAATGGCCTGAAAAACAGTTTTTAAAAGACGCTATTGTGTTTGCTCATCAGTCGGTGGCCGACAAGCAGAACCCAAAATCGGGAATATTTTTAGAGGAGTCCGCACCATGAAAAAAGTCATAAAAGCCATGGGAATCATGAATGGCACCAGTTTGGATGCCGTTGATTACTCGCTGATTCAAGTCGATAAAGAATTTAGAAAGATTAAATTTATTAAACACTGGCAGAAGGCCTTACCAAAAGAATTAAAATCTCAACTTCTGGCTGCGGCTCAAAATAAATTAACCACATATGACCTTTCGAATTTGCACTTTGACCTAGGCCGATTGTATGGCAAGCATTTAAAGGTTTTAAATAAAAACGCCCGTTTTGATGTGATCGGACTGCACGGACAAACAGTCTTTCATGATGGAGCGGTTGCAACGGCGCAAATTGGACATCCCGGCTTTGCCTTTGAGGCCACCCAGAAGCCTGTGTACTTTGACTTTCGATCCGCTGATGTGGTTAATGGTGGCCAAGGCGCACCGTTTGCACCGTTCTTCCAAAAAATCGTTTTACAACAAAACAAATTAGGCTCCTGTGCTTTCCATAACCTGGGCGGAATTTCCAATCTAACCTATTTTAAAAGTAAAAATTCCCTAGCTTTTGACACTGGTCCTGCCAATATTCTTCTTGATGCGTGGATGTTGAAGAACAACAAGGGCGCGTTCGACAAAGGGGGACGTTGGAGTGCTAAAGGCCTTCCTGATCCACTGTTGGTGAACCAGTTTCTGAAACACCCCTTTTTCGCCAAAAAACCACCCAAGAGCACCGGTCGAGAGGAATTCAATTTAGAAATGATTGAACAATGGGGAGGCTTGGCCTTTAAGCGTTTAAGCTTTGAAGATCAAATGGCAACTCTCACCGAGCTATCGGCAAAGTCTATTGCAATGGCCTATCAATCCATGAAATCACTGCCAAAGAAAATCTATTTTTATGGCGGCGGTGTTCACAATCCCTATTTGATGGAACGAATCGCCTTTGACTTACCAGAGGTAGAAATCCTATTAACCGACGATTTGGGCTGGCCCAGCCAAGCTTTTGAATCAAGCACTTTTGCCTTTTTGGCTGCGGCTCGATACTTTGAAAAGAAAGTTCACTTACCACAACTGACCGGGGCCAAGAAGCCCCAGCATTTGGGTTGTCTCTACTGTTGATGAAACATGGAACTCGAGTTCTTTTTGTAGGCTTTCTTAATAATGGCCCAGTTGGATTCAAAAGGTCCATTGGCGCCACCAGCAGAGGCGGGGGCCCGCTTGCCACTGTTGGCGTACTTATTCAGTTTTTTCTGTAGGGCGGCTTTGTTGACACCGGCGGCTCCACCCAATGGAGAAACAGGACTGTATCCGCGGCCCGCGCTGCGACCACCGCCGCCGCCACCACCGCCACCACCGAAACCACCACCGGTTCCCATGTAGCCTTTTTGAATATCGGTATCGAGTTCTTCTTTACCAGAGCCTCCACCACCCGCGGCAGCATTGGTTCCACCCAGGCCATTGGCTCCGCCGAATCCAGCAGCACCAAAGGGAGCGCCTCCTCCAGCTGAATCATCATTATTGCCTTTCGACTCTCCTCCGGGTTCACCCCCGTTGGCGCCGTCAAAAAGGTTTCCAAGTCCGGTACTGGTTTTTCCACTCAAAGCAGCGGCTCCGCTCAATCCGGCTCGGGTTCCCGAAGGACCCGATTGATCTTTACACTCGATAAGGAGGTGGGCGTACTCGCCTTCACACTTGTCTTCTTCTTCAGTGTCATCAGCGGAAGCCAATGAGGCTGAACCATCACCCTGCCCAAGCCCCAGAGCCTGCATAATCTGGGCGACAGCTGCCAGAATTTCTGCGAGATTCGCCTCCATGGCTGTGGCTTGGCTTTGCAAAGCGGCTTGTTCCTGCTGACATCGACTACGAATATTAAGAGCTTGTTGAGCATTTTGTTGGTGAGTGGCTGCATTCATTTGGTCTTGAATGGCTCTTTGGCGATGCTGATTGGCCTCATCAGTACAAGTTCGGTTGCATTGATCATAGGCCGCAGAACAGTGACCTCGAACTCTTCGTAGAGACGCTTGACTGTAAGTGGCATTGGTTTCCGCATCTCGAGCAGTCTGTCCTGCTCCTTGCTGACCGGCCTGAAACATACCTGCTAACCCGGCCTGCTGTTGAGCAATTTCCAGTTCAGTATTTTGACTGCAAAAGTATTGAATGTTTTCATTGGCCGAGTTGCAATCAGGAATATGTTGTTCAGCCGTTTCGGCTGTATAAGGATTGGCCGCACTGGCCGCACCCACCGGAAGTGCCTCGCCGCCAGGGACAAACCCTTCCTCAGGTGCCGAGGCTGTTGCTGACAATGGTAGAATCACAAAGCTAGTTAAAATAATTATCATTCTAAATAAACTCATATCATTGACCCTTGCTCACGATTTCTCTGTTAAAAAATCTTTTTTTCTTTTTCTCAGATCCGTATTTTTGGTGAACGATGAGAAATAGATTTCCTAAACCAATTCCAATCGGATCTCCGTTAAAATTCTTTGAAAGTTTCGAGGCTGCAGCTTCCGCAATTCCCCGCTTTTGCTTTTTTCCACCACGGTACTCGATCTCTTCGATAACTCCCCCGTCGAGAGCGCCGACAGCCGAGCCAGAACCTGATCCACCACTGCCAAAGCTTCCGCCATCAGCGCCCGCAGCCGCCACAGCTTGGCCTTCTTCGCCGGCTGCACCCTCAGGAAGATCAATTCCTGCTTTTTTGGCCGCCGCCGTTCGCACTTTGCCGGCCTGATCCATAAAGTTCGCGGCCTGTTCTGCCGTTGCGCCTTTGGCCATCATAGCTTCTGGAGACTGCAGGTCATCAGCGGTAAAAGTTTGTCCATCAGGACCAGTGACAGAACCATCACCATTCACAATAAAACCAGCGTCGGATAAATCTTGAATACCATCTTGAATTTGTTGATCAATAAGAGGATCTGTTCCACCGTTGTCACCATCATAACCGGCAGTGGGATCAATGTAAGTTCCGGTTTGATAAGCGGCGTTCTGCGCCGAGCCTCCGGCCATCGCATCAGCAAATGATAAACCGGCTGCGACACAGGCAAAAGCATTGTGAGGACCACACTGCGAAGCAAACATGGCTCCCATCGCTAATCCCATCAGTTGCACTTGGCTTCCTTGGCCTTGAGCATCGGTGGTTCCATCAAGCCCCCCTTGCTGGGTGACTCCAAAGGCTCCAGTTTCACCAAGTTCGGACCCGGTATCTTCGGGTTCTTGGTACTCCGATTGCGAGCCTGAAGACAAACCGCCTCGTGAATCGCCTGGATTTTCTTCAACGACTCTTGAGTCGTCGACCAGAAATTCCTCGCTTTGTGCGAAGACCATCACTGGACTGAATAATAGTATGGATAAGAATAGTTTCACTGATCCCCCCTATTCTTAGATCTTATCGGGCCACAATCCCCTGAACTAAAGCCCATTACCTAGTTCTATTGAGTGGTTAGCCTTATCTATATTATAGGGGCTGATGGGAGAATCTCATAACAATGCTGCCTTCGACTGTCTCAACTTGAAACACTCGAGGGTCTTTTTTTCGCAAAACTTAATGGTCGACGGTGGGAAGTTCTTTATGACTTTTGGCTCCGAGTTTTTCCATCTTCTTGGCCTGGACAATGACTCTCGAATTGAGACGGGTGAGGCCCAATTCGTAGCTGGTTTGGGCCTTTTTTAAACTTTGACCGATATCAAAGTAAGCCTCCATAAAGTCGCCAATTCTTTTGTGAAGTTCTTTGCCGATATTGGATATCTCCTCAGCATTTTTATTCAATCTTTCTTCATTCCAGCCGTAGCGGATCACTTTTAACAGCCCCACAAAAGTTGGCGGGGTCGCAATCAAGATTTGTTTGTCCAAAGCAAACTCAACCAGGTCCGGCTGGGTTTCAAGAGCCGCATACAAAAAAGATTCGTTGGGTAAAAACATCACCGTGAAATCGGCACTGTCTTTAAGATGGTCGCCATAGGCTTTACGACTGAGTTTGATAACGTGGTCTTTTACCTGCTTACCATGCCGAGCCATTTCTAGTTTCTTTTCGCTCTCTGTTCCTGCCTCTAAAGAAGTTAAAAAAGCATCGATAGGAGTTTTAGCATCGACAATAACGACGCGGCCTCCGGGCATCTTGACAGTCATGTCAGGGATCAGTTTTTTGCCATCGTTTTGATTTACATCTTGAAACGACACATCGGCGTACTCGGACATACCGGCAAGCTCAATACAGTTTTTAAGTTGCACCTCGCCCCAGCGACCGCGTACATGGGGTTTTTTTAAAGCGTTTTTCAAAGCTCGAGTTTCTTTCGACAAGGTGGCACTGGTTTCAACAACTTTTTTTATTTCACTTTCAACCAGTGCATAAGAACGTTGACGTTCTTTCTCCATGCTTGTGACTTCTTGGTAAAACTGCTGCAATGACTCTTTCAGTGGCCCGACGATATTGTTGATCTCGGATTTCTTTTTATCCAATGAATTTTCGGCCTGCTGATGTTGCTTACTTAAAGCCAATTCGGCGAGTTTTAAAAATTCTTGGTTCGAACCTTTTAAGGCCTCTTGAGCGGCCCTTTCAAAGGTCGATTTCATTTCGGTTTTGAAATACTGAACCTTTTCCTCTTGCTCGACCAGTTCTTGATCTTTTTTAAGAACTCTTTCGCGCAACTGAATCAGTTCTTGATATTGTTTTAACCAGCGCCATAATGAATAGGCTAAAACCAAAACACCAACGGCTGTTAGAATTGATAAATATATAAGCAAAACAGGCTCCCCAATAGACTTTTTTTTCAAAGTTACTTTGCCATTTTTTATAAAATATTTTCATCGATTTTTCGAATACAGCTCTGCGCCACGGTCTGGGTTTTGTGTAAACTTTACATGGCTGTTTAACTTATTGTTATAGTTAACAAATTTCAAACGAATTGGCCCCGACATCAGTCTTACAGCACAAGTCTTCTTTTCAAATAAAATGCTATAATCTCTATAAGAATTAATAGCTTTACATTTAGTGAGATAAAAATGAAAACAAGACAAGTGCTGGTTCCAAATTGGCACTAAAAGAAATTGGGGTGAACCATAATTCTGGGGGGGATTAAATGGGGATCAAGCAAACAGACATCATGTCATTTATCGAGCCGGAATCGTCGGGGTTTTATTACGATACGGCTCGATCTTTTTTAAAACGCCATTCAAATCCTGAATCGCTCATGTTGCAACTGAAGACCATGCTCTCGCAAGGGCATCTGCATGGCTGTCGCGACTTAATTCAGCTTATTATTAGAGAAAGTCATGTTCTTGCCGAACAAAGCGAACTTTATCTGCTGCGAGCTGAAGTCTCCTATCTTGAAGGAGATCCAATGGGCGATGTCATGGCTTGGATTCAGCAGGCCAAGCTTTCCGAAAAGCTTTCACCTAAAGTTATTTCCTGGGACGAACTGGTCTACGCACAGGTTGCCTTTTCTGAGGGAGACTACGTCAATGGTCAGCTCATTCTTGAAAAGCTGATGGACAATCCCGATGTTGGGCACTTTGCCAAATTCGAATTGGGCTATCATCTTTTTTGGAAAAATCTTGATGCCGAAAGAGCTTTGCAACTTCTAGAAGAAGTGACTCTTGAATATCCTGAGTTTATCAAAGCCTGGTCATGTCTTGGTTTTGCCTATAATAAGTTTGGTATGAAAACCAAAGCTCAAGAAGCCTTTTCACAATGTATTGAATTGGATTCTGATCCTGAGCGACTGAAGTTGTACAAACAACAGTTAGCATCCTAAATTTGTCAAAGGGGGAACAGTTCCCTCTTATCTTCTTGGTTAATTGAAATAGTATTAAAGAAAAAAGCCCCACTCGGTAACGAGTGAGGCTGAAATAAAACCCGGTGAATGCTTAACCGAGAGGGTTGGCTCCGGGCGATTTTATTATCCCAATGTGATATCAAATAATCCTTCGAGCTCGGTCTGTCCTGTTACCGGCAAGAAATCAACAATCAGTTTTTCTCTTTGCGCCGCTGTTAGATTGTTGCCTTGAAGTAAAAAGTCTTTTTGGTTCAACTCTTGTACAAAGTCATTGTCTTGAATCTCGTCTCCACGAAAATACATTTGAGTGACAAACTGTTCAAAGCCTGTGGCAGAAACCATAAAATGGATATGAGGCGGACGATACCATCCCCCTTGCAGATCCGCCGGATAGAAACCAGGAACGATGGTTTTGAACTCGTACTCGCCATTGGCATCGGTTTCCGTTTGCCCCCATGACTGAAAAAACGGATCCAGTTTTCTTTTAATAATTTTACCATCCCGTGGATCTTTAAAATCAGGATTGGCGGCATCGCCTTTGTGATTGTATCGCCCTGTCTCTGAGGCTTGCCAAATTATCACTGTAGCACCAACTATGGGTTGGCATTGATTATCCTGAATGCGTCCTCTAACAATCACTTGTTGTCCCGAGGCCACGCCGTCTCGACCTTTCACATAGGTTAAGTCGTTATCGTTCGAAAGGTATATTGGGACCGAGCCATCCGGATTCTCTTTAATAGGATCCACGGGGCTGCCAGGACGAGGAAAAAACGGCCCCAACCCTTGTTCGCCGGTTTTGAGACCACAGGCTTGGGCCACTGACGAACTGGCCGCCAAAGTTCCTGCCGTACCTAAACCCCACTGAAAGAATCGACGTCTTGTGAGTTTGTTTTCTTTTGATTTCATTATTTCCCCCTTGGTTTTGATATTTATTCAATACCCGGGTCCAACCATTGACGAAACCAAATAAGAACTATACTAACCATAGTCTATGGCTATGTTACCTTCGTTTAACGATATCAATTACTTTATGGAAGTTGCCGAGACTAAAAACATCTCGCGGGCGGCCGAACGCCTTGGCATAACCCAGCCCAGTCTTAGTTCAGCGATCAAAAGAATTGAAGACTCTCTGGGAACCAGCCTCCTCATCCGTTCTCGATCCGGCGTGCAGCTAACAAAAGCCGGCACAGAATTGAAGAGCAAAGGCCGATTGCTGCTTATGAATTGGGAGCAATTGAAGTCTGATATCAACCGTCGGGAAACAGCGGTGACAGGTGAATACGTGATTGGCTGCCACCCTTCCGTGGCCCTTTATTCCCTCCCCCACTTTCTTCCGCAACTGATGAGCCAATATCCTGAACTTAATATCAAGCTTGAGCACGACCTGTCTCGTAAGATTACTGAATCGATTATTAGCTACCACATTGATTTTGGAATTGTGGTCAACCCGGTCAAACACCCGGATTTGATTATCAAAGAACTTTGCACGGATGTTGTTACATTTTGGACGGCAAAAACCCCTTCAAAAAATCAGAAAGCCGGTGATCACTCTGTTTTAATTTGTGATCTCAATCTGCAACAGGCTCAGAAAGTATTAAGTGATTTTCAAAAACAAAAAATTCATTTCAATCGCCTGATTCACTCCACCAACCTTGAAGTTATCACCGAACTTGTCGCCAAAGGGGCGGGCGTAGGCATCTTGCCCACCCGAGTCGCCACTCGCGATAAAAGCCACTCTTTAACTGAGTTCTCTAACAAGGCCCCGTCATTTAAAGACCGCATCTGCTTGGTGTTCCGCGCCGATCTTCCCAAATCGAAAAGTCGCACTGTCATAACTGAGAGCATTCGAAGCGCATTTAACGGATAATAAAGTCAACAGCCGCCCCGGTGGCTTTTAAAAAGAACTGAAATTCTGATAGCTTAAGGGGGCCTGCAAAATCACGGTGACCCCCTCCGTCCCTACTGCCAAACAGCCCCTAAGTAATATTTTACCTGCCTTCGGTTTTGTACTATCCTTTTAACCATCACTTCAGAGAAGCCTTATTCGGTTTCTTTTAATAAAAAGTTCAGCAATGCCGGTTGGGGAGAGAGGCGGATGTCCAAATTTTTTGAAAAGAAAATACTTAACGAAAATGGCAAAGCCCTGAATATTGCTATTCCTTACAATGAGCACGTGGGGATCATGCTTTCCGGTGGAGCCGACAGCGCCTTGCTTCTTTATCTGTTAGCAAAAATCACGCTTGAAGAAAACCTTGGCACGAAAATCTTTCCTGTAACTGCAGAACTTCTACGGCGCCCCTTCAATATTCGTTATGCCGACGGGGTGATTGCCAAGGTGACTGAATTAACGGGATACGATTTTGATTTTCATCTAACCTTTCCATTGCCAAATCATCGGCTGGATTTAACAGATGCAGAAAAGACCGAAGTCATGAATAAATACTCCCGAGAATTCGCTCGTCGATTTCAATTCGTGATGTTCTACGATGGAATCACGGCGAATCCTCCAACAACATCTTTTGAAGTCACTGAGAATTCGATTCGGCCGAAAGATCGAGACGATCCTAACGAAAGACAGAAGCGACAACAAATTAATGCTTTAAGCGTTCCATTCTGTGATCTTGATAAGCGTGATTTGGCTCTGTTTTACAAAAAGTTTGGATTGCTTGAAAGCTTGTTTCCAATCACACGATCCTGTGAGGGCGAGGCCCACGAAGCGGGTCAGTTTTTCAATAAAACCTGTTTTGATGCAAGACCCGCCGGCGAAGAGTGTTTTTGGTGCCTGGAACGAGAGTATGGCTTTGGCGAATTAACAAACAACACGCCACCATCAGAAACAGCCCAAAAGGGTCTGATCGATTCCCAACAAAATTTAAACGGAAGATAAAAAATGGCTCAGGAGGAGGGATTCGAACCCCCGACCAAGCGGTTAACAGCCGCTTGCTCTACCACTGAGCTACTCCTGAACAACGGAACTGAATCTACTTGTTTACTTTATTTCTCCGCCAAATGCGAGAAGTTCTTTTAATCCTTTACGCAAAGTTTCTGATTTGAATCGACGACTGCGAATACCAAAACCGGCCTCTTCATTGGGTAAAGTTGAAATCGTCAGGCGTTGAGAATCGATAAATTCAACCTCAAGAGTCGGCTGGGCAGCAACATACTCCCTCGTGTCCACATCAGAAAGAGGTTCGAAGGGAATTTGGCAGTAGCGAGCAAACCATTTTTCCACCCTGAGATAATCCAATTCCTTTTCTTCACCGTCTTTTACAAGAATCCATTTTCTCTCTTTTTCCAATAATTTAGAGCTATCATCGAAAAAATAGACGGATTTCACGCGTTCGGAGCACCAATTCAAGCGCTGCCCCGACTTGAAGCCAAGACTGGTCCAAAAAGAATCCATATGGCCTTGGTTCAGCCAAAATATTGCACAGATGGTGAAGGTAAGAGCGGTAAGAAGGGCCGCAAGTTTGACGGCGACTTTCATAGACATAAAGAACCCACTTTTAAAGGCACCCCATGAATGCCCTTAAAAATGGCGCGCTGGGGAAGATTCGAACTCCCGACCACTTGATTCGTAGTCAAGTACTCTATCCAGCTGAGCTACCAGCGCACGAAGGGAGGTTTTAAGGCATTTTCGCACTTAAAACAAGCCCTTGTCTTTGATTCGCTGGGGGTTTAGAAAGTTTCTAAAAGGAGCCGACAATGAACAACGCCATGGTCTGGAAGAATTGCCTATCTGAAGCGCAAGAGGTTCTTGCTTTGTTTATTTCCGAGCCCGGAAACCTTGAAAAATGCGAGAAATTCAGCCAACTTCTCATCGATTGCTACCAAAATGGCAACACCGTCTTCAGCTGTGGCAATGGAGGCTCGCATTGTGATGCGATGCATTTTGCTGAGGAAATGACCGGCCGCTACCGCGATGATCGAGCACCTTTAGGAGCCCTCGCCCTAGGCGATGCCGCTCACACCACTTGCGTCAGTAACGATTACGGCTTTGAGTACATTTTTTCCCGTCAGCTCGACGGGCTCGGACGAAAAGGGGATCTTTTGATAGGGCTCTCCACCAGTGGAAACTCAAAAAATGTCATCAATGTCTTTGAAACAGCGAAATCCAAGGGCATCCAAACCATTGCTCTGTTGGGAAAAGATGGTGGAAAACTGAAAGACTTGGCCGATCTTCCCATCGTGGTGCCCGCTCAAACCAGTGATCGGATTCAAGAGGTTCACATTAAGCTCATTCACACCGTCATTGAAACTGTGGAGCGCGAGCTTTTTCCCGAGAATTACTAATCCAGACTTGATTCTGGCGTTGGGAAGTGGCAATTTCTTGTGCTCAGCTTATCTGTATACCGTCTACCGTGAACGGTCTTCTGTATACGGGATTATAGACCCGGAGGAGTGGGTGAGTGGCTGAAACCAGTTGTTTGCTAAACAACCGTGCGGGGTCAACCCGTACCGGGGGTTCGAATCCCCCCTCCTCCGCCATTTTACTTTTCATTGTTTAGAAAAAAACCCATTTTCTCTATACATTTTAGCCATGAGCCTGCTTTTAAGGCTGATTTGCAAAACTCTGTTGGACTTCAGTTTGAACGTTCATTTAAACAAGCCTGAGAGAAATCGACCATATTTCGATACTGGTCCAAGGTGATTTTCGTGTAAGTGGATTGATAACCTTCGTTCTTGGCATCCGCAGACTTTTTCGACTGCATCGTAAAAGTGAATTGATTGAGTTCCTCAAGGGTGATTAACACATCACTGCTACCTAGGGTTTCCTTCTCAAACGGAGCCAGTACAAATTTATCCTCTTCACTCGGCTCTATGGCTCCTTTCAATGGGTCAGATTCTTCGATCACTTGCAAAATCCCTTGATCGACAAAACGTCCAGGGATGTTCGCTGCTGTGACCGAGTCCGGGTGAGCATGCGCCTTGCTGGCATTTTTTTTTATGAGAGTATCGAGAGCAAAAATACTGCCACCCGGCCAAATACTTATGATATTTAGATCGATCGTCTCTGCTGATAGAGACAGTTTTTTGTCCTCGAGAATTAAGGGACAGGAATTTTCTCGGAAAGCATTTTCCAAAATTTGCAATTCATGATGATCCATCCAATAACCAACGAATGTCGCCTTAACTTCTTCATCAGATTTTGGTTTAGCACAAGCAGAGAAAAGAAAACCGACCAAATAAAATCTCGCCAAAATTCGACAAACTTTCCGGTCCATTACGCCCTCTTTTCGTGCTATCGATAAATTTTTACGAACAATGCCTATCCTGTTAGCTCTAATCTGCGTCGGCCAGAAAAACCACCGAGACTCTCCTGGGTGGCCAAATCTTTCATATGAAATGAAAAATAGTAGATTGAATTCAGAATTCTGCCTTGTTCGATGGACTAAATTTTACGACTTCAGTGTATTCAAATGAGTGGAGTAGAAACACTCTGGCTGATGCGATTGTGAAAAGTAGGTCCATGACCTCAGGTTGAAAAAACCAAAATGCAGAAATAACTCGGTCACAAAAACAGCCAAGGCCTTGATCTTAAGATTGGCTTTTTAAGAATGCCTCCGGTTCTGCTCATTCAATTGAGAGCCTTATTGGGCTTCGAAGAATCCAAATAGAAGATCATTATTAACAGGGGGAGCAGAAATTCCGTTCCACTGACTTTCCAACAAATATGCAAAGCCAAAAAAATTAGTGAAATAAAGAGAGTGGTCCTTTTGTACTTCTCCCACCAAAAATCCTTAATTAACAAGCCCAATAGACCAAAAAGTGCTATTTGAAATAGTACAAAAAACAAGAGCGGCCATTCTTTGATCAAAAGGTTTATTATGTAAGAATTTGAAAACTCTTGAGAGCCTGACCGACTCCAAAATCTCCACACCGAATAATTGAGGGTCAAAATCGCCACAACATTGATAGATAGCAAGGCTGTTCCCCAGCCTTTCAATCGAGACGAAGACAAAGTGGGTGTAAAAATTAGCGCTATCATGACCCCCAGGTAGGCTATCGAAGGGAATAGACCCCTCAAATGAAAGTTGAAAAAGCTAAGAAACAACACAGTGGACATGACGACCATTGCCCGAAAAAACAAAGATCTTGGGAAAAGGGCGGCAACCAGTGAACTGGCAATAGTCGAAAACATCACTGTGTCTATCACCCATGCCCAGTTTGGTCCCAGTTTCATTAACATGAAGTCGAATGCGCCTGAAATCTCCAACTTTTCGTAAATATTTCTCCAACCCCAAGAAGTGTCTCTGCAAAACTGATAACAAATTATGGAATACACCACCCTCAAAAGATAGAGATGCGACAACGGCTCGAAAATCTTTGATGAAACAGCCCTGATTCCTCTTTTAGAAAATAAGCTGAAGAAGTCTCCGACCAACGGTGTTCTATAAAAGACTTCTCGAACATCCAACAATTTTGAATAACTGAAGGGAGAGGCTAGAAACAGCAGAGCTACGCAGGCGGTCATGCCGTTGAATATGACTCCGAAAAAGACAAACGTACCTAGGTGAAAGATAACTCGCAAAGCCCCAAAACTTGAGTGTTGATCAAGACGAAAAGCAAAATGCATGGAGGCAAGGTGAATCCACATGGTCCCTAGATATGAGAAAAAGCCAATCCAGGGATAATCGAAAAACAACGTGCCCCATGGCGTGAAATTTTGATACTCGAACATCTCTTGAGCCGCAATATTTGTTAAAATCTTAGGTCCAAGCTCGCAAACAATCTGGTCGTAAACAAGACATTCACCAATGCTGACAATTTTCCAAAGACCTGTTGTTAAGTAGAAGGTACAGATCAAAAACTGTGCGGCCCAAAACCCTTGAATCAATTTAAACTTGTTAAATCGACTTGGTTTTTTAAAAGCCTGGAAAGGTATGAACAAAAAGATTAAAGACACCCACATAAGTCCATGCCGACTATGAGAGAAAAGTCCATCAGAGTTGATCAAAGCAACAAAGTAAAAAATCCCCGAAGCTTGTAGTAGACGATTTACAAACTTCTCGGGCTTATAAAAAGCGAGTGCTGACCCTAAAACCCATAGAATACAAATTAAGGAGACTAGCTTCTTTATCAGTTCACTTTTTATAGAAAAGAAAACCCACAGCGGGAACTGATACGTGCTCGCCTGCAGCTGAGGCCACCAAGAAATGATATTAGAAATCGCCACGACGAAAGATATCAGATAGAATCCACGAATTGCGACTACGGTGCGAACATAATTTGCTGCCAAGAATTTGAATGTTTGCCCTTGAGGGTAGATAAAAGAGCGCCCCCTAAGGTATTTGACCGTACTTTTAATAAGCCTATCGATGGGATTCATATTGCTTCAAAAATCTCATATCGTTAATTTTTCGACTTTGAACATATTCAATGGGGTCGACTTTAAGTCTAATAAGCTCCCATTTAACCAAGCCATGTTTTTGTAAAATTATTTGGTCGATCTCTTTTTTCTCTTGTCCAGCTAGGGTTTTATTTTTCTGCTCTATATATTCACCCAGACGGTGAAGCTTTCGAGACATCGTATAACGATCCATATTGGGAAAGTGGTGCTGCCAAATTTGATAATCAAGAAAATCGATGGGTTTCTCGAACTCTTTGTCGTCAATCTTTAGCACATAGCCTCGATGACGAATCATATATTTATCCGGTCTGGGATGAAAAATTTTACCCGTATAAAACGGATAAAAATTTCTCTCTCCAGTGAACGATTCATAGAAGAGACTGAAAAAAATCTGCAGAATAAAGATCAACGCTAATATGTAGGAGAATACTCTATTTTTCCTAAATCCCATATTTAGTCATTTTAAACTGATATATCAGCAACTTGAAACCCTTTTAGTTGATATTCTTAATAGGTCTAGCCTCTCTGGTTAGGCCTCTTCACTCTAATCTTTTAATCCTTAGCAAGAATTTCATCTGTGAAAATTCATCTTCAAAAAAATAGGGGCATCATGAGATGACCTGTCCTTCTTACAAATCGTTCAGCATTGGTGCTATTTCTGGAATATAATCTTTAAAAGTGATACCTCGGATCCTATCGAAGTTGTAGGTATGGTTTTTAAGACCTTTTAACTTGCTTGGCTCACCTGGCTCCGTTAAAAAGCTTCTGACATAAGAATAAATTTCGTCATCCGGATATAGATCCAACAATTCCCTTTTTACCGAGTCCGGCAAATTGATTATACTCAAGTGCTCTGGATGGAGCAGGTTCGAAAAAATAAGGGTTGAATTCCCATGAGGATCGACGAGATTAGGTAGGTTTTTCTGTGACCACTCTACAAACCTTCGTAAATCAGAGATGTTGTAGATTGAAACCACACAATTTATTCCTAAAGTGCAATTCTGTTTATCTTTCAGTAGAGCCGAATACTTTTTTGCATTTTCTTCAACTTTTGACCATTTCGATGGAAACCTTATGTATTCGGTTGTCTTACCCATTCCATCAATACTAAGAAAAATCTCTAGACCCTTAAATTTTTCCCAAATCTTTAACTGTTGTTGGTTGGGAAAAATTGTACAGTTGGTCGCGTATTCCAAGCACATCTGGCTGGCCTGTTCTGATGGTATAGACGCCAAGAGCTCCCAATGGGCTTTATTAACTAAAGGCTCTCCACCCACGAACTTAATCCTTTTAAGATTTGGAAGGTTTTTAACAGTCTCACGATAATCGTTTTCAAAGGGTTGAGTCAGCTCACTATCAACCAGGCCTAACTTAAAGTGGTCTTTTGCAAGCAGATTACTAAATTTAGGGTCACACATGTTACATTTAAGGTTGCATACGTTTCCGACGAAAAACTCGGCACTGATCACATTCTTCAGCGAACTAACATCATCGTTATAAGATTCCGACCAATCTTCATTGGCTCTCTTTCGCATAGACTTGCCTGTCGCCTTTTCTCGAAAATAGCAATTGCCACATCCAACGACTCCTTCTCCATTTAAAGACTTTCTGCGCATATCTTTAAAAAGACGGGAGTTATAGGCTTGTTCTATATGACCTGAAAAGTCTTTTAAATTGGGAGCTTCTTCCATGTCATCATACATACAACAAGGAACAAGACGTCCATTGGTTCGAATGCATATACTATTCCAAAAGTAGGCACATTTTGTATCTTGAGGATTTTTCCTCGGTGTTTGCTCGGTTGATTTCTCTAACTCGTCGGTTTTTTGCACAACTTGTCCTTTCGGCACGGCAGACTTAAAGCGACTGAACGGACCTTGCATTATTGGCTCCCACTCTTCCTGCTTTCGACTATTTTTTTCGATGAATACAATTCATCGAAGTGCCTATCAAACTTCTTACTTTCTTCATACAAACTCGATTTATCTTCAGCGTTCATGAATATTATTAGTGACTCAAGTTGTTTGGTAATGCTGTATGTTTGAGTCTTCCTCAATCCTTGATCAAGCCAGTGATCGTTAGCAGCAAAACTTTTTTCCAGAAACTGTTCAGGATTATTTTTAAAAGACGTGAACTTTTCGGTCATCTCTTTTTTTACTTCGCTCGGTAAAACCTGAGGGGACTGAAACTCTGGGCTTGTTACAAAATTGATTACAAACTCCAGCCCCAGGCTCACGATAAATTGGACAGTTTCAACAAAAAAGGGAGTGTTATGTACACTAAATGCACATCCACCTAACAGACGCAATTCAATGTTCTCTTCCCTTGTTCTTTGTCTTAAAAAATTTATATTAGAGATGATCTTGTCTGTTTTTGAGCCATGACGGATGTACTCTGAAACCTGCGGCGGCCCATCTAACGAAACTGTGATCTCGACACTTTTATATTTCTTCCATAATTGGAGCACCTCTTCCAATTGGTTCCCGAAGGTGGTTAGATTTGAAGAGTATTCAAGGCGAATGTTCGTCCCCTGATCTTGGCAGACTTGTAATGCGTTAACATGTTTATTCTGTAAGAAGGGTTCTCCACCCAAGAAGTCTAAACGCTCGATTTCAGATTTATTTTTTTCTAAAAAATTAAGCATTGTAATTTCTAACTCTGGCTTTGAGGTTGAAAGCTCGTATTCCATCCCCTGTAAAAAGCGAGAGTCTTCGATGTACTCTTTGAAGGCCTTCTTACTTCTTATTGCCCTTTCCCAGCGGGAACTATAGAGAGGATTACACATGCGACATTGTAAGTTGCATTCGTTGGATAGAGATAGTTTGACATGCGAAGGTTTCGAGTAGGAATGCATTGTGTCCATGTCAAATTTTGAATGAGAGTTGAAGCGCTTCATATGTTCGCCGTCACTTCTCAAATTCTTTTGACGGAGAGAAACGGCTCCTGTTTCTTCAATCTTGAAGCACCCTGAACACTCTTTGGGTTTCTCACCGTTAAAAAGTTGCTTTCGCATTCTCTTAAGAACAGGGGTATTCCACACGTCGCCCTTTGAATGAGAATCAATGTGATCAATTTTATCGAAATTACTTTTACAACAAGGACGGAATCGTCCATCTGGGTTCATTTCTATATGTGTAAAAGGGAGAGGGCAAAATGTTTGCGGATCGTAGCTGTCTTTTGGGATCAAAGGTTTAGCTTCTATTGGAGGCTTCTTAAAAATTTTTCTGAAAAAACTTTTAACTAGTATAGTGCCACTCCCTTGATCGCATCTCTGGACGATTCCAATGATAGTAATTCAGCTAACAGTTCGCAACCCGGAACTCTACAAATCACTCAGTGAGACAAGAGATGCGATGCGGCGAGTTTTGCAGCTTAAAAGGTGTCCAAACTCATTAACATTCACTTTTTATAGCGCTTCTACAAATAAACAGTATTCAACCATCGACGATTCTGGATGTGATCAATAGTAAGCTTTATTCTAAAAAAATTTAATGGGATGCCCAGGCGGATCCTTTACAAAAAGTGGTAAGAGAAACACAGCGCCTGCAGCGGCTTGAGAGAAAAACGTAAAGTGGCCACCAATAACTAAGCTTATGCCAATATGTAATGAAAGCCAATTCAACCACATCAAATAACCCCATTTTCGGCTTATCAGCGCCATTGGAGCTAATATCTCACATACAAACAATGACCAGAAGGCAATGACGGAAGTTATAAAAACCGGCAAGTCTAAAAACCAGCCCCTTAGAATGCCGCTAGATGGAGATGTTTTAACAATCAACCAAAGATTTTCCGAAAAACTCCATTCGATACCGGCGGAGAACAACTTTTCCAGGCCCACAATGAAATAGGCATAAACAATGTAGGCTTTAGATAGTTGAATGGGCCATCGATAGTCCCCTTTGAATACAGGATGTAAATGTTTTTTCAATCCCTTTGCTTTTCCAGCATCGGCGAACCCAACAATAAGTAAGACAAAAACTAAGACTTGAGTGCTGTGATGGACTTCATGAAAGTTATATTGGTAACCAAGAACGAAAACCGACAGTAGTGCGGCCGCCTTTCCCGAAAATTTATATAAAATACCCAGTGCCGCAAAAACAGCGAGTACAACACTCAACCAGAAAGCCATCACAAACAAAGTTTGCGAACATGGAACCGCCAGTATCCTGTAAAAACTAATAGGCTGAAACTTTTGGCACATTATCTCACTGGTCATTTTGTTACGCTCAAAGAAGGCGAGGCAAAGGTAAGTAATGAACACAATGACTCTATAGACAGCCAAAATACGGGGGTGCCCTGGGGTAAACCAATATTGATTCCATGCCTTAATCAAACGATTCAAGGAACCCTCACTTCGCTATTGAAAACGGCCACTTGATAATCTGGTGACCGACGATTGCTATATTTCAACTCTTTCCAGTGAAAATAATCTATCTGAATCTGATAGACCCCGCTTTGGGAGCCTACGCACTTATCTATAATTTTTGGTAAAATTCTTTTTTTAAACTGTTCTATCGCTTGTGGGTTTATAGCGCTGAGGATCTGAGCTTTTTGTTTCACGGTTCTGTTTTTATTCTTGATCTCATTTAAGAAAATTCTTCGCAGACCATTGCGAATTCCGTAGGTGATCTCATTTTTTGCTTTACAGAAATTAACCCCGTCTTGGGTGACTTCGATGTTGAACTGGTCATATGCGATCCCCACCATGCTGTTTCGGTACATGCCAAAAAAAGAAAATGGGTACCACTCTCCTTGAATTGGGACCTGAACAAAGCAAAGGATCCAGAACACAACAATTAATAGAGAGACGGTCTTATTGGGCTGTGGCTGAAGAATCATTAAAAAATTATAAACACAAACAACAGGGGTTACAAGCGAACCGATTTCTGACTGCCAGTTTGGTGCATTTAAAATTTCAATGTAACAGGATGGGCTATTAGTGTTTTTAGGTCGGGAAGAGCTTCACCAAAACTAACACCTCTTATAGTGTCGAGCTTTTCGAGATAGGTCACAAGTTGAGGACTGAAGGTCTCAGTGCCACCCTGTTTTATCCATTGATAGATCTTCATTTGATTTTCTGACTGCCGATCAAACAACCCAAATGATTGACTTAGGTAGGATTGGGGTATTTTGCGCGCCGACATAAATTCTGGATCAACTAGTGGGTTAAAAATAAGCTGTTTTAAATTTTTGTTGTCACTGTTTTTCATCTTCAATTGATACCAAGCTTCGATTTCTTTCAAATACCAAATATTAAGAATTGAAACAGTGGTGGCTACACGAAAAATAAAATTATTTTTGAAACGAGTGTGGCTGAGAAATAGGTCAAGCGTTCGATCAACCTGCTCCCATTTCGAAGGATGTCGGATGTAATCGTTCACCTTCCCGATCCCATCAATCGAGAAGAAAATTTCAACCTCTTTGAAATGATCCCATAGTTTAAAAATCTCTTTACTAGGAAAGATGGTGCCATTTGTGAAATAGACCAACTTCATTTCTGCCGCGCCCACATCAACAAGGGTACGTAATAACGTGCTGTGCTCAGGATCGAGAAGTGGCTCTCCCCCAACCAACTTGATTTCCTTTAAACCATCAAGGTCTCGAAAAAGACTGGAGACTGTTTTCTTTTTGGCTCTCGGCTCTAAGGGCCAGCCTAGCTTCTTATAATCCTCACGCCACTTCGTACTCAACTGCGGTCGACAGGTGACACACTTCAGATTGCAGGTGTCACCTGTAAACAGTTCAACCACCTCAATGTCTTGCGGTCGTGTGGTCTCAGTATTCGCAGAGACCAGCGGATACTTTCTGTTCGTCACGGTGCGAAGACTTTCGGTTCCGGCGTCTTCTTGGCTGTAACATTTAGCACACCCATCAATCCGTTCACCCGCTAGGGCTTTCTTACGTAAGTTTTTATAGAAGTCGGAGTTAACTACTTCGTTAACATTTGATTCAAATCGCACCGGCCATTCTTGATTCATATCAAATCGACAGCAAGGTTTAACAAAATAATCCGGACGTACGCAAATGTGATTCCAAAAGTAAGAGCAATGACTCTGGGATAGCTGGGAATTTGTTGTCGGGTTTCTGTGGCTCATAGATCAATGGAACGATATCCATATTCCCATCCTCTGGCAAGGCAAGGAAATTAATTATGTAACAATTATGGCGCACACTCATATTCAACAGGTTTGCATTATTAGTAGCCGTCAGACATAATTTTTTCTTAGTCTTCATACAAAGGATTCAATATGAATGAGGCGTATCAGAACGAACCCGTTTATATGATTATGGCCCTTCTTGGGACCACACTATTCATCATCAAGATGCTTATGTTGCTTTTAGGTGGCGATACCGATTCGGATTTGGATGGTGCCGACCTTGATGACCCTGCTCACATCGATGGATCTGAAAGCTTTACCCTTATTTCTATCCAATCGATATTAGCTCTGTTTATGGGCATTGGCTGGATCGGTCTGGCATGTCGTGAAGAATGGGGCCTCTCACAAATTCCCTCTTTTTTTATCGCCGTTGGATTTGGCTTTTTAATGATGCTTTTAACATCGTTTTTGAATTTTAAAATTAAAGGTCTCAATTCAGTTCCCAACAATAATGTCGATGAGCGAGCTGTTGGCCTTACCGGCCGAGCCTACACCGATATCCCAAAAAGCGGATCCGGAACAGGCCAAATAGAAATCACGGTTCACGGGAAGATGCAAATCCTCCAGGCCACAACCAATAGTGAAGAAAAAATTAAAGCCTTTTCGGCTGTGAAAGTCACTCGGGTGGATAGCTCGGGAAATGTCACAGTCGAAGCTCTATAAGAGATTTGGAGGAATTATGTTATCTTTTGGAACCATAGGAACAGTTGGCGTTATTGCTCTGATTCTCTTTTTTGTCGCGATTTACGTGGCACAACAATATAAACGCTGTCCTTCTAACCGTATTCTTGTGATTTACGGAAAGGTGGCCGGAGCCAAGTCGGCCCAGTGTATTCACGGTGGTGGAAAGTTGGTGATTCCCCTTATTCAAGATTACACCTATCTCTCGCTCGAACCTATAACCATTGAAATTGATCTGCGAGGAGCCCTTTCAAAAAAGAATATTCGAGTTAACGTTCCTTCCACATTTACCGTGGGTATTTCAACCAAGCCCAATATTATGACCAATGCCGCCGAAAGGTTGCTAGGACTGAATCGGGCCGATGTCAGTAATCAAGCGCAGGATATTATCCTCGGTCAAATGCGTCTCGTTATCGCAACTCTTGCCATCGAAGAGATCAACCAAGATCGTGAAAAATTCCTTGATCTCGTTAATACCAACGTGAACTTGGAGCTCAATAAAATTGGTCTGGATGTTATCAACGTTAATATACGGGACATCACCGATGAATCAGGCTACATCGAGGCCATTGGTAAGAAAGCCGCCGCCGAAGCCATCAACAAAGCTCGGGTCGAAGTGGCTATCCAAGATAAAGACGGTGCTGTTGGAGAAGCCACGGCCTTTAGAGAAAGAGAAGTTCAGGTTGCTGAACAATCCTCCGAATCGGCAATTGGTCAGAAACAAGCCGATAGAAACATGCGAATTCAAACTTCTAAATTTGAAGCCGAAGGTATTGCCGGAGAGGCCGCCGCCATGCGAGAGCAAGAAGTGGCAAAAGCCCAAGAGATGGCCCGAACTGAACAAGGACAAAAAGAGGCGGAAAAAGAAAAACGTGTTTTCGTTGCCAACCAAGAGGCTGAATCCGTTAAGGGAGAAAACGAATCGAAAGCATCTATCGCTGAATACGACGCCACCCTCAATGAGAAACGCGCCGAAGCTAAACGACGAGGTGAGGTCGCCTTGGCAAATGCTGAAAAAATCGTCCTTGAAGCCCAGAAGCTTGAAGAAATTGCACGCCTTGAGAAAACCGAAATTGCCCAAAAAGAAATCGACAAACGCGCCATTGAAATTGAGGCCGAAGCGGAAGCTGAGAGAAGACGAAGAATTGCCCGTGGTGAAGCCGATGCGATACTTGCAAAGTATGAAGCCGAAGCCGCTGGAACAAGAAAAGTTCTTGATGCGAAAGCCGAAGGTTATCGTAACCTATTGGCCGCCGTTGACGATGAAAAAGCACTCGCTCCAACCCTACTCTTGGTTGAACAGCTTCCAACACTGGTCGATGCGCAGGTGCGAGCGATTCAGAACCTAAAAATTGACAAAGTCACTGTTTGGGATTCGGGCGAGAATTCAGCAACTGGTCAGTCAACAACCTCTGGATTTCTAAGAAGTTTGATTGGATCGCTGCCACCTTTGCACGACTTGGCGAAACAGGCGGGTGTCGATTTACCCGAATTTTTAGGTGAGGTGGATCACTCGACAAAATCTCGGGCCAATGGTGCTGCAAAAACACCACCTGAATCTCCCCCTGCACCTATGGACGCATAATTCATAGGTTTGACAAATCAAATTTTTCAGAGGCAATCAATTGCCGCGATTGCCCTTCCGGAGCGGCTTTAACTTCAACAGTTAGGCCCTGATGATCGACCGGTGTTTCACAGGCAGAAATCTGAATATGATTACTGGTTCTGTTCACAGTCTCTAAAGTACGAGGACAAACTCGCTTACCTTTACTATCAAGAATATCGATCTCAATATCAATATTACTGTCCTCATTGTCAGCATCGACGACAGAGGCTATGAACTGATAGCTCCACACGCCATCGACCTCTTTCTTTTCAACAATCTGCACATTGTGATAGTAAGCCGCTTTGCGCGTGAAAGGAAAGATGCTTGAAACATTTATGGTCTGTTCAATATCTCTCAGATGATGAGAGCCACAGTTATTAAACGACACCAGTAATGAACAAAAAATGATCCATTTAAGATAACTCATTTTAAAGCTCCTCATTGATGTAATCCACTAATGCTTTAATTTTTTCTGCATCGCCATTCAATAAACGGTCCAGCCCGCTTTCTTTCATCGGCGAGGTTCCTAAGGCTTGCTTCAATGAATTCGCTGTTTGACCTTTTGCAATCGGCTCGGTTCGGTGACAAGCAATACAGTTATCTCGAAACAGGCGAGATCCCAGGCTTTCAGAATCGTCAATAATAATTTCGGGTTCGATCAGAGAGACTTTTTTTATGGGGATGTCTTTAGCTGACAAAAGCACACCATTTTTTAGGCGAACAATGAGATCGACCTCGGTTTTAGAGGTGCAGTAAAGATGAAAAACCTCAGGACGATTGTTATCAATTATAGTTTCACAAGGTCCATAAGCGAACGCACTGGCAACCGACTGTGGCTGGTTCGAACCATTATAAACTTTAAAGGGCAGAAATCGGCCAGTTACTAAAGCACCAGAGCTGTAAAGCGAAACAGCTCTATAAGTTTCTGCAAAACTCGGAACCACAAAACAAAACACTAAAGCCGCCATCAAATACTTCATCACATCACCTGCCAATGGGGACTCATACAAACACTGAGGATTAACTTTTCCCAAGCCAAGCGAGAATCAGCTTCATTTTGAATAACTAAATCAAAACTGTCGAAAAGGTTCTCTTTCGGTAAGGGTCGTCCTCTAAAAAAGAGTTGGTAAAGGCGTTGGTAATTCTTTAACTCAGCCTTCGGAGGACTTGCCAAGGTGGCATTGCTTTGAATTCTTTTAAAGACGTGAGCCAAAGATGTGTCGCTATCAACTCCTTTTTGACAAGCACTCATACGTCGCGCCTCACGAGGAGAACTGATACCAATGACTGGTTTCGTCGACATATCCATGGATCCATTGCGACATTTGTAGAAAGGATTACTGGTTCTATTGCAGTCGCCCTGAGTCAGATGAATGTTTTGATAAAGGCCAAAAGCACTTCCAAAGTCTTCAGACACCCAAGCAACGTCACGAATAAGTTCCGTTTGTAAACTGGGACCAAACAGATCTCGAAGCAAATTGTATGTGACATGACGATTATAGTACAAAGGCACTACGGAAGCCTCACTGCTGGCTTTAAACTGGGTGTTATGCTTGTCACCCAAATCCAATTCACCGACCTGAGTCGCCGTCGAATGAACAGCCGACTGATTGGCCCGCAGCATGTCCTGACCACAACCATTGTAGATAACGATGGAGAGTAGGATCAAACCAAGAAACTTTAATTTAAACATTTTTAACCTCCCAATCGCGCGTCCAAGTCACAGATCCACTTGATTTTTTAACCAGTGACTCCCCTTTGACAGCAATTTTAGGAATTTCTAGCATTTCACAAAGTGTTTGGATGATGTCGTCATTCACCAAATTACGCCCGGACTGAAATAAAGGCGCGGCCTCTCCCCATGTCCCAGGGTAGCGGCTGCGGGTTGCCGAAGATTTCGATTCTTTTAATATATTTCCAATCAAGCCTGGCTGCTTCACCATGCCCGAGATGATCATTGCCGAGGCTCCACGAAATCCATGATCCGAACCAGCACCGTTTTTCTTAGGCGTTCGGCTGAATTCAGACATGACATGTAAAACCGTATTATCAAACAATCCTTCGGCCTTCAGTTGGTTGGTTAGTTCCAACAAACAACTCGCAAAAGCTCGATACATTAACGAAGTAAAGAACACCGAGGTCACAGCACCCACAAAGTGTTGGTCGGCAGATAGATTCCCCACATCTTTAATTCCTTGAAGGGTCACACCAGCTGTGACAACAGATAGACTTGAGGAAAGCTTCTCTTTAAGAGCAAATTCTGCAAAAGCAAAGGCCTGCGCCATCAGATCTGATCGAGTGCCCGCCACAATTTTGGCATTGTAAGAACCAATGACGAAGTCATTCGCGCCTCGGTTATGCCGAAAACGCTCTTGCTTTTCTCCAACCGGATTCACCGTGGTAATTCCTGGGAACGCGGCATTGATGTCGGCAGAAATGATTTGCTTGTACTTGTTGTACATTGCCAGCCAATCTCTTCTAAAAGCATCAATATTCTTTTCGAACATCTCAAAGGCTGCCATCTGCTGGTCTTCAGAACCCACAGAGCTCAAACCTCTTTTAAAAGCGTCCTCATCAAGAGACTCAATCACCTCTTTCATTTCAAAAGGCAGATCACTGGCTTTTGTAATCGGACCTTGAAACGCTGAAACAAGAGCAGGAACAGGATTACTTTGTGGCACTTGGACGATCGAAAGTCCTTTTTTACTACTAAAAGCCTCGGTTCCGTTGGTACCTTGAACGCCAGAAGCGGCTATGGGACGATTCGATCGATCGGCAACCAAGCCATGAATACTGGGTTGGCTGGTCACGGGGCGAACCATTCGCTCGCGGTTCACTTGATGACTGTTTATTTCCATATCGATTCCGCGAATCATTAAAGTGTGATTAAGAAGGTCCGCTAAGGGTGTTCCCAGCTGTGCGGAATTCAAACTCCATATCGGTGGCAAGTAAAGGTCCTTGCCGCCAAAGTTCACTTTTTTGTCACCGTGAAAAGCACGAAAGCTTGAACCGACTTTTCTAATTTGTGTTCCGAATTCCCCACCGTTAAAGTCTTGGTTTTTATTGAAGGGGTTCAGAGGTTGGTCAAACATCCAGCGAGGAGGAGCCCCTTGGGTTTGGATATTCACATAGCAAAGATCCGAAGGAACCGCGGAGGCCTGGGCCAAGTTGGCACGCATACAGGTGTCAATAAAAGCTTGCAACCCATAAAAGTAAGACGAAGACATCGCCAAATGGCCCATTCCTTTTAATAGCTTACGACGTTTCATTATTCACCTCCTTGGGTGAGTTCATAACCTGGAAACCGTGTCTGAAAGGTGTCGGTCTTCAGAATATTTTCCACCAATTTTTTCAATGATCCATGTTTCTGAAAGTCTCGACCAAGAGTCATGATTTCCTTACGATGATTCTTATAGAAGTCTGAGGTTTCTCCACTATTAACTGCGACATTCACGCCCGTTAAAAATCCGTAATACCGCTGGGCCGCACAGACGTAAGGATCCAGTTGGTTTGATATTTTATTACCAAGATCTTGAATACCGTTGACCGGAAGATTGACTGTTCTACCGGTAATGCTGTTGTAGTAGAGTTGCCCCTGCGGCTGTCGTCGCAAGTAAGCCTGATCGTCGTCACTAATCACTTGTTCATTGGTTCGCACCTTGAATTGTTTGAGGTATCGAATACCCATAGGAGAGTTAAGGCCTGAATGCCCCGCAGACCGAACATTTTGAGTGAAGGCATTCGCTGCGCTTGTAACGACCTGTATATTTCGGAAGGTATCGGCAAAAGGATCCAAACTGGCATGGCAGCGGGCACAGCTTTTATCTTGTCGAAAACTCAGATCAGAATCCTTGTATTTATTTAAGAATTGATCGACTTGATCATCCCGTAGATTCGGTAAGCTTAAACATAAAAGGTCATACATGGTGTTGTTTGCAAGGCGACGGTGAACGCGAACGCCACCATCCAATCTTGAATTGGCTTCGGAGTTCATCATGATATAAGACGGAGTTCCTAAAATACCACCACCGAAGAATCGGGCAATATTCTCTTTTTTCCTGTCATCGATAAGAGTTGTGAAAAATCGATCTTCGTAAGTGGAGCGGTAATGGCCCGAGCGATTGGCAACCATTCGGGCTGGCTGTGTTCTGACTCCAACCAATCGTCCCTGGGTGATTCTTGGGAAATTTAAAACATCTATGTTTTCGATTTCTGTTCGGTTGTTGCCTCCAACCAAGGGGCCTGAAATTAACTGTCTTGCCGAGACATTAAATCCATCCAATACATAAGCGGTCGTTGTTTCACTGCGACGAATTCCTTGAATCGGATCATTTCTTCGAAAAACAGAACGATAATGGCGACCACCGAGTAGAGCATCTGTGATGTAAAGCGCAGGCGCCGTAAAGTCCACATAACTGTATAGACCTCGTTCTGCGCCCCCACCAGAATTGCTAATTGTGGAGAACCAAGATTGATGGAACCTCTGAAAGTTTTCCACAATTCCTTGTGCTAGTTTATCGTTTTCTTTTTCTAATTTGCTTAAATTACCGTTTTTTACAAACTGGGCGCGGTTAAACAAATTCATACAAGTGGTCACAGGGTCTTTTTTACCTGCAACAACATCCTTATAATCTTGAGAATCGATATCGACCGGAAAATTGGTCAGACGAGCAAAGCATTTTGCGTAAACTTCAGTCGGTGTTAAGTCAGCCGCATTTGAAAACTGAAACCCAACCAAAAATGATAGTGTGGCTATTAAGAGCTTCATTGATCCCCTCAATCACCACCCTGATGATGCTCTTAGTATATCAAAGTCGAATCTTAAGTAAAATTGTTCTTTTTTTATGTCTCAGTCTGAGATTATTATTTGTTCAATCTTAACAGGTGGTTAAATAGGTGGCACCAGATCAAAATGACGGAGTGAAAAGGAGTTGCCTGTGGCCGCTTTATTTTTAAAAATAACTTATGGCTCAGTTGGTTTTTCTATTTTCGTTGTTGTTTGCGTGTCCTCTCTTTGCAAATGTTCGTGGATCGGACTTACAAAACTTCAATCCCAACCCCAATGGCTTGGGTTTCGTGACAGTGCACCCCAGTCAAACCCTCGAGCCCCTTCAGCTGAATGCCAGTGCTTTTATCAATTACACCACCAATTCCTTAGCCTACTCGACGGTCTCTGGAGCCCCCAACAATCAGGCTTTGTCTGAACCCAATGACCGACTTCTATATTCCAATCTTAATATTGCTTTAGGTCTGATGCAGGGCTGGGACCTTGGAATCGGTGCTGGGTTTATCAATGCTCAAGACATCGAAGACTCCAACTTTTTATTCAGCTATGGAGACACAGGCATTAACGATGTTTTGCTCACATCCAAGGTTCGTGTTGTTAACAATAGAGAATGGGGCTTAGCTTTTGTTGTCGGTGCCGACTTTGAGCAGATTAAAAACAATCCGTTCGCCGGCGACGATGTCGGCCCTTCTTTTAATTTTGAAGGTGTTGCCGATATTCAATTAACCCCGAAACTCCTATGGGCTGTGAATTTAGGGTATCGGCTCCGCAGCGAAGGCACGGCTATTCCCAACACGGGTGTCACACCGATGTCCGATCAGGTGACTTATTCATCAGCCTTAGCCTATAAAACATCAGAACTGGGGTCAGCTTTGATCGGTGAACTTTTTGGAAGTTATCCGGTTGAACAGTTCACCCTCCCCACCGACCGCCAGTTGAGTAATTTGGAATTTTTAGTCAGTTATCGCTGGCGAGCCACCGAGGCCTTTGATCTTCATGGAGGTTTGGGAACAGAGGCTTACCACGGACTGGGCTCCCCTGATATCCGCGCCTTTTTGGGCTTTAACTTTCGTTATGGGTTTTCAGAAAACTCCAGCTCTTATTCGCAAGAGCCCTATAAAGTCTACAAGCCTCACACCATTCCTCCTGAACAAAAAGCAGTGGATTCAGCTCCTGATAGCGATCAAGATGGTGTTCCCGACCCCATTGACCAGTGTCCCAATACTTGGGCGCAAAATTATGTTGATGAAAGGGGCTGTGAGGTAGAAAAACCGACATCTCCCCCTTATGAGTGATTCATTTGTAACCAATCACCATATATCGCGTGTACTTATCTAGAGGTAGCGCACCTGAAAAAAGACGTTTGGCCATGGGCGTCTGATCTCTAAACTCAGCCGTTGAATTCACACAGTTAACATGTTCTTCCAGGTTAAAAAAATCATTGGATTGCAACAGCATAAGCTGACCATCAGGAATCTTTTCGTACCACTCTTTAAAGTTTTCAATATGTTCGCAAGAGGTGTTGATAATAATGTCGGGCTGCAACTGAATGTGCTCGATAAACTTAAAAGATGTTTCAATATTATTATAGTCCAAAGCAAAGATATCTTGGGTCATCGCCTGAAATTTTGACTTATCAAAGTGCCATTTATTAATTCGTTTTGCCACCGACTCGCAGGCCTCATCGATATCCACACTGACAATGCTATCGAAACCATTTTCAAACATAAGATAAGGCAGAACACCAAACCATCCACACAAGACAAGCCCAGTTTGTAGATTCAGATCCAATTCTTTTAGGGTTTCAATCGCCCAAACCTTGCTTTTGACTTGGCCTTTTGACATCGACTCAACCAATCGATCACGTCCAGGGAAGTCGCCAAGATTTTTGATGTTATTAAGAAGTGGGATTTCTAAGTGCCTATGTAAAAACGAATACAGCTGGTCTTCTGAGTCCAAGCTCACATAATGGTCCAAAGCCTTACGAAGATGGGCGATCGACTCATCATCGTAAAGAAATTCATAGAAATTGAGTATCTTTTTACATTTAACAAATGGATTGGGCTCCAAAATAATAGCCACCACATCTTTACAAAACCAATAATCTTTATTTTGTCTCAGATCATTCAATAGTCGAACCACGAGGTTTTTTAAAGACTCGTTATCCTCTTCGATTGAAAAATGTGAGGAGATCAAACGAATATCATCAAACACCGGAGAGTAGGAAAGATGGTCGATCAACGCTAAGGCAGCCTCAAAAAGTTGTTTTGAATTTTCAGCCTTTACCAAGTTTTCTACGAACGGAGTGGCCGGATATTTTTTCAGTGTTTTAATGATAACTAGCAAATCATCGACAACTTTTTCCGCATCGTCTTTGTGAAAGGTCAGCGTCTCCATGGCAAAACGCAATTTCGAAATCAACTCTTTTTCAGGATACATGTTTTCCACACCAAGAAGAATATGGCTGGAGCGGCGGTAAGTATCAGAGACGGGCGTATTCATTGAAATAACCTTGCAACCATTGAAAGTCGTTGATTTTACATTGGCCCGCCTGCGGAGAGGTGGCAAGATCGCGGGCTTGATTGGCGCCCAGTCGAGCCCATTCAGAATACCGTATCGGTGATTCAAAGTTGCACCACTTGTTGAGACGTTCTTCCGTTTCATTTTGTTTTTGACGATGGATTAGGCTTCCGGCCAACTTAAAGCACTCACGGAAAGCACCTCGCCACGCCTCTTCAGGACTATTGAAGAAATAAGTTTCTGAGGCTGTCTCATGGATTATTTTGTATTTCGCAGTCATCGTGGTGGCGAAGTCGATAAAATCAGAATCATGAGCCTGGCTTAAAAGTTTCTTATTATAAATTTTAACAGCACCATATCCATAGGTCAGTTTGGTCAATGGGTTTCGACACCGATAAACATACAGGGCCTCGGGGTCTAAAGGATCGGCTGGAGGCACAAAAGAAAATGTCGGTAAAATCCTATTGTCTCCATCAACCACAAAGAAGAATTCTGTCGCGCTTTTTGACGCGGCTTGTTTATGAGCCTTATCAATACCTTTTACCCCATGCACCCGACGGGCCCGTGGAAAACGTCTTTTAAGTTCCAACCAATTTTTATCGGCGTTGGATTCATCAAAAGAGATAAAAAGGATGTCGAGTTCGCTGTGCATTATCTGGTTTATATCCTAGATCAAATTTTATGCAAGATGCTAAGCTCAGCCCATGGAAAAAACAAGTTTTGACCCTTCTACCATTAGCCCCACTTTCTGTATTCTTCCTTGGATACATATGTCGACTCGACCCAATGGACATATGCGCGTTTGCTGTACCGCCAACGCATCCTCTGCGGGAGCCACTAATGATAAAAAATGGGGAGGAGAGGTTGGTATTGTCAAAAATGACGACGGCAAACCAGCTAACCTCAACCACACCGATTTACTCAGTGGATGGAACAATTTGTACATGCGTTCTATTCGTAAACAAATGCTCAATGGAGAAGTTCCTCCCTCGTGTGCAAAGTGTTTCAAAGAAGAAGGCGCCGGACATCGTTCAAAACGCAACTGGGAAACCGAGTACTGGAATCGACGGGTCGATACTCAAGCCTTAGTCAACGACACAGAAGACGACGGATCGGTTCCAGCAAAAATGTATTATGTGGATTTGCGTCTTGGTACGAAATGCAATCTAAAATGTGTTATGTGCTCGCCCCACGATAGCTCAATGTGGGTGTCTGACTGGAATAAACTTTACCCCCAAATCGAAAACCCAACGCTCAAAGAACTGATGGTTTGGCACAACAAAGGCAAAGTGGATGGTGCCTCCTACGATTGGCACCGTGATAACCCCGACTTCTGGAGCCAACTGTATGACCAGATCCCCCACATGCGCCAACTTTACTTTGCCGGTGGAGAAAGTACGATCATTCAAGAGCATTACGACCTTCTGGAAGAGTGTATTAAAAGAGGTTATGCGAAAAAAATCGAATTGCGCTATAATAGCAATGGTATTGAAATGCCTGAAAAACTCTTCACTTTGTGGAAAGAATTTAAACGCGTTCGATTCCACTTTAGTATCGACAGCTATGCCGATATGAACGACTACATTCGGTTCCCTTCAAAATGGGCCCATATCGAAAACCAATTTCGACGTCTCGACGAAACACCTGACAATATTGAGGTCACTATTGCCTGTGCGGTTCAAATGTTGAACATGTATTATCTGCCTGACTTTATTAAATGGAAGCTGGAGCAGAACTATAAAAAGATCAATCCCTGGCCACTGGGCGCCGGGCTTATTAATGTGCACTTTGTTTATCATCCGGCTCACTTGAACGTAAAAGTGTTTCCACGTTGGATGAAAAAGAAGATCCGAGACAAATACGAAGATTTTTACCAATGGCTAAAAGAAAACTATCGCAACGATAGTGATTTTTTGGAAAGTGGCTATGGCATAAAACGCCTTAAGGGCATGGTCAGTTTTATGGAGTCTGAGGACTGGTCGCAACGTATGCCCCAGTTCATCGAGTACATTAATCGTATGGATGATATTCGAGGCACTAATTTTAGAAAAACATTCCCGGAAATGGCCGCCCTGCTGGATGAGCCGGTCAGTCAAATCGCCGAAAGCCAACCCGCACTATAAGCTTGCTTGGTTTTCGGAACTGCTAAATTGCGCACGAAAAGGATCGAACTCGGTCCCACAGGTTTTGGCGCAACACTTGGGACGACCGTCTTTGATGCTTTTTATATCCCAACTTTTCAGCAAAACATCTTGAAAAAATTCGCCGTTCACAACCGCCTCAAGGCCTCGCTCTCGGGCGTTCAAATCATCGACCCCATTTTCAAGTTTCCCCAAGAGTTTCCACATATAGGATTTCTCTTTTGGAAAGTACCAAGGGTAAAGTTGATTGGCGGTCCAACAACAAGGAAAAGCTCGCCCCATCGCACTGATGTACAAACTTTTCTCTGCGGCCACCTTGCAACGAATAGGAGTTGAATCCAAGTAGCTTTCAAGGCTGCCGTATTTTTCGATTAAAGCTTGTTCTTTTGCCAAGGCTTTGTTGTGAAACTTCTCATCGACCGGCATTTCGATGTAGTAATCAAGTTCCCCTTTTCGATCGTAAACCTCTTGTTTATTTTTCGACGCCATCTTCGAGTTACTGAAAAAGCGGCCGGTTTTCTTTAAATTGAATTTTTTAAAGCCCCACTCCTCGGAAAGACGTTTGGCCTCTTCAATTTGATGTTCGTTGTGCCGAAAAACAATGTAGTCCCAAACCGCGGTTCCACCGGCGGCTCGGTAAGCTTTAATATTTCGAACAATCGTCGGGTAATGAGTGCCTTTGCGGTAAATATGGTTGGTGTCCTCTAGGCCATCGACACTAAAGTGGACAAGATCTATGATTTTCGCAATCTCAGCCCACCAGGCCTCAGACTTTGCCGATCCATTGGTGAACATCTCTAACCGCATGGACGGATTAAGTTCACGGAAGTAGGCAAAAGCTTCAAGAGTGTCTTTGGCAACTATTGGATCTCCGTAGTTGCCACACATATAAACGCGATCCAGCTGTTTAACAAACTCCGGCTTGAAAATTTGTTTAATGTCGTCCAACGAAAGCTCAACCAGGGGAAGGTTGGGGTTGTTTTCACCACCACAAACGGTCCGCAAGCACATCGGGCAGCGGGCATTGCATTTGGAAGTGATTTCTAAATGGACGGTCTTAACTTCGGAGTATCGATACATTCTTTCTCAATGGTTGTGTCTCCAGGCCAAAGTGGTAACTTCGTCCCGGGTTTTCGTTTCGGAATTTTACTGTCAGCACTACTAACACAACTACCTGTTTGGCACGGCATTGGGCTATCAAACAGTTTAAATCCCGTTTCAATATTCCCTAAGGGTTGATCGCTACAGCTATAAGAACGTTTGATGTTTCCATCCGGTTCACGAATAATGATACTGCGATAACCTGAGCTGCACTCCCAGCCCTCAAAATTATTGAACTCAAAGGCATTGAAGCGCTCCGCCTGGTCCATGTACCAAGCCTTGCCGTCTGCCTCACTCAGCTCAACTTGAAACTTCGGTGGAATAGGCTCATCGGTGTTCATGTCTTTAGGAAGTTTCGAATATTTCGGTTTAGGGCGTTCAGATGTTTTTCCCTGTTCACTTAAACGAACCGAAGTGTAGTCTCTCTGGGGCATCCCGTTGCGCAATTTCTGCAACATATCTTCGGTGTAACCGTCGACGACCTTAGTGGCCGTCGGATTGCTTTGAGGCTTTAGAGTGACATTGATTCCACGCTCATGAAAATAAAGCATGTCTTCCCATATCGGCTCGAATCTTTCTGGAACCATCACCGAATTGATAGTCACGTGAACATCATTTTCTTGTAGAAAGACGAGCTTGTCGGCAAAGCGCTCTTTGACGGCGAATTCTTTGTGATAACTGGCCGTGATACTGACCCGATGCAAATTTTTTGTCGCCGCTACATACTTTTTAAACCAACCAATACCGGGACTGAGATTGCTGGTCATATGCACAGACTGAAAGTTGACGTTGGGAAGATCGTTCGCGTAATGCTCAAGAATTTTTAAATATCCTGGATGTAGCGTAGGCTCACCACCACTGAATGAGAAATGGAAAGAATTGAAACCTCGTTGGCGAGCTTGTCTTTTGATCTCATCCAACGTGCTAATCACAAGCTCCGTGGATCGATGATCTTTTTTATCTGAACGCGCATAAGGCCAACAATAAGAACACTTGTAATTGCAAAAGCGCCCCAACAGCCAACTGACACAAAACAGATCGCGATACAAAAGTGTGCGCTGCCCCACCCGGGCCACATCAGAAAATGGGATTTTTCGAAAATCGTAATTCGACCAAATGCTCATCTATCTAGGAAAATAGGACATCATGGGTAAACAATATAGGCCTTTTTTTTGCGCAGGGCTTCAGGATGGAGGGTTATCGTCTTGTAAAGGCGGACGATCTTGAGTTTGCGAGATGATCGGGTTGCTTTTGACGTTGCAGGTTCGCAAACATCGCAATAGCTTCTGGTCGGCGTCAGTCCAACTGTCGACCAGCTGAGAAGCAAACCAGGGGTGCTCAAGTATTTCTTGCCAATCCCGGTGGCGCAAAGAATTAAATTCCCAACCATAGCGATCAAAGACTTTCAGTGTGTCTTTCTGCACCTTTCCGCTATTGGGATAGAGATCAGAACTAATAAAACAGCAAGGCAACACACTGGCATGAGCACTCACATAAATGCGCTGAAACTCGGTTTGATTCAAACAACGAATTTGGGTTTTTTTAACCTGTTCTTTGTCATTGCCGGCGACGATTTTTTTTAAAACCGTGTTTTTGTTTTGATTTTTCAGCGCGTCTTGAGTGGGCGGCTCTAAATAATATTCAATCTCACCTTCGCGATTTTGAACACGGTACTTTTCAGGGCCATCCGGGCTGTAGGAAAAGCGAGACGTCTTGCGGATGCGAAATTGTTTAAAACCCATCTTTTTTGCTAAAGCCTCGGCCTCTTCGACTTGGTGCTCATTATGTTTAAAAACAAGAAAATCCCATCGGGCCAATCCTCCTGCGGCGATAAAAGCCTCTGCATTTTCCATTATTTTTTCAAAGTTTGTACGTCGGCGATACAGAGCGTTGGTGTCGGATAGGCCATCGACGCTAAAAATTCCCAAATCATTTTTTCGGTAGTGACCATTGTCCCGACGATCACTAAGGAGACGACCCAAATCAGCCCACCACGTCTTTGAGCGCGCCGAACCATTCGAGTAGAATTCGATGGTTGCCTTGGTTTGCCGCTTAACGGTTTCCACCAATGGCAAGGCGTTGGAATGAGCAATGGGGTCTCCATGGGTTCCACAAAAGAGCACATTTTTCAAATTCTTAAACCGAGGATCAAAAACCTTTTTAGCCTCATCCAGACTCCATTCGTCAAAGTCCATGCCTGGCGTGTCTTGCCCGCCAAAAACATTTCTAGCACACATCGGACAAGCGGCATTACAACGATTGGTGATCTCAGCATGAATTTCATTTAAAGACTCAAAGTTTTGAAAATTCGAACTCATTCGAAGGCCCCGGTACTCAGTTGAATCGGATCCAAACTGATTTCATTGATATTGATTTCAGGTGGTTGCTCTAAAACCCATTGAATCATTTTTGCTAAATATTCCAAATTGATTTTCTTAATTTCGGGATGCTTAGCGTTGGCTTTGGGGGTATCAAGGTAACCCGGACTGAGATAGGTGACACGAAGCCCCGATGGCCGTTGTCCGTGGCCCCCTAAGGTTTCTAAACTTAAATTTCGGCAGTAGGCCTTTAAAGCCTTCTTCTCTATAGGATAGAGCCACCCATGCCCTTTAACGGGAGTGTCGGCAGAACTACCTAAACACACTATCTGTCCTGATTTCGAATTGTTTCTCCAAGTATGATAGACCTGCTCAAGCAATAAGGTCTGCCGAAACTGAGACAAGCAGCTACAACTAATGTAGACATCGTACTCCAAGCTCTGTTGAGCAATCTCTTCGCGAACCTCATGTTTTTTAAGATCGGTGCCTGTGGTCGAACGACTGAAAAATTCGGCTTCCGGGAAAACTTTTCCCAGAGCTTGCGCCAACCCATACTCTTTATTGCCTGTAACCATGATCCGTTTCATTATCCGTAGAGGATTCCATAAATTTCGTTAAAAAGCGAACATCCTGATGTCTTGGCCTACAGAGTCGGATCTCTGAAATTGATGACCACTCTTGCCAAGTTAAGGGATCTATTATTGAATATAAAACTATGAAGGCTGCTTTCAATCTCAGCGATTCCAGAGACTTTTCGATCAATATCCCAGAGACAGGTGCCGTTGGCGTGTTTCTTTCTGGGGGCGTCGATAGTTCTCTTTTACTTTATCTTATTTCCAAAACTGTTAAAGAATCGAAGCTCGACACAAGAGTGCACCCAATCACCGCCGAGCGCCTCGGGCGCCCCTTCAACCTGCGTCATGCCCAAAGAGCGAAAGAATTCGTTGAAACTGCCACAGGTTTGCAGATGGGTTTGCATTTTTGCTACACAATTCCGAACCACCAAGAGCCTTATGGAACCAACCAGGAACAGAATATAACCACACACTACAGTGAGGTCTTTTCCAAACGATTCAAGATGTCCCATGTCTACTTTGCACACACCCAACCGTTGATGGAATTTAAAACGGACAACCACGAATTTCCCAGTGCGGCTTACTCTAAAACCACTGTCGATAGACCGTTCTTAAAGCTTAATAAGCACGATATCGCCGAGCTTTATCAACACGAAAAATTGATAACTACTCTATTTCCAAAAACAAGATCGTGTGAGTCTGGCCTGCATGAAAGTGATTATTTTCGAAAAACTTGCCAAGACATTGAAAGTCGCACAAATTGTTATGGTTGTAACGAGCGAGACGTCGCCTTTAAAAGGTATCTGTAGGCAAGCCGTATGATCGAAACCATTCACCTGGACGAAGACACAAGTGTTACATTTGATATCCCGGAAGCTGGAGCGGTCGGAGCTTTTATGTCAGGAGGTGCTGATAGTAGTCTTATGTGCTACATCATGGCCAAGATTATCCGCGAAAATAACTTACCGACTCAAATTATCCCCTGTACCACCGAATTCCTTGCACGTCCCTACAACTTAAGATGTGCCTTCAATGTCCTGCAAAAGATTTCAGATTTGACGGGCCTCGAGTTCCCTTATCATCCCAACTTTATTATGCCCAATTATGACCGGAAAGTTAGTGATGACGAAAAGGTTGTTATAATGAGTGGCTACACTCGTGCCTACGCTGCAAAGTTTGGCTTCGAGGTGATGTACAATGGACTCACTGCGAACCCCCCTTTGGAGTTTATCGAGGATAATAAATTTGGTGAACGCCAAACCTGCCGAGACGACATGAGCTGGCGACAACAGCAAGAAAACAAAAAAGGACTTGCGGTTCCCTTCATTCATATAGACAAAAAAGGGATCGGACGTCTTTATAAAAAATTTGGTATTTTAGACAGTATTTTCCCCCTCACTCGCTCTTGCGAAGCCGAGATGGATGAAACTGAATTCTTTACTAAAGATTGTTTCGATATCAGGCCCAAAGGTGAAGAATGCTGGTGGTGCCGTGAGAGAGCCTATGGCTTTAAGGAGTTTTTATGATTCGAGAAACTATTCGATGGGGTAAGCAAACGGTAGACGTCGAACAAGAAATTGAAATTCCTTCGGTAGACGGATGCAAAACTGTGATCCCCGTTAACACAGCTTGGAAAAACATACTGATTCAAGTATCAGGAGGGCTGGATAGCGCTCTGCTATTATTTTTAACCGCCAAAACCCTAAAAGACCAGAAGGCAACAACGAAAATTACACCCTTAAGTTTGGAAATCCCCAATAAGGTAAAAACTCTGGCTTCGGCTCGCAAAGTGATTGAGGCCATCAAAAAAGAAACCGGTTATCCTTATCTATCAACTGGTATTGAAGTGATCATGCCTCCCGAAGAAGCCACACTCGATCGCAAAAATAAGTTCTTTTCAACAACCGTGGCGGATTTGGTCGAAAAAGAAAAAATAGATTTCGAATTCAATGGCAACACTAAAAACCCCCCTGAGTCGGTTCGCAAAAATTTTCGTGATGACGAGGCCCGAGAACGCTTACGAGACGATCGAAAAACAATATATAACGGGTGTTACTCAGCCAGTCCGCATTCGTTCAATGATAAAAAAGGTATTGTTTATCTTTACAAAAAACATGGAATTTTAGAAAGTGTTGCAAAACACACTTTGTCCTGCGACATCAACTTAGATGAAGTTTATTATCGAAACCTCCCTACTCCCTGTAACGAATGCTGGTGGTGTCGAGAGCGGGCCTGGGGCTTCGAGGCCAATGGCTTGAAAGACCCAGCGATTCAACCTTGATCGCTTTATTTCATTAACTCATAAGTCAAAGGGGAAACATCGCTGAGAGACACTCCGTGGATCCTATCGAGCTTTTCTGTATAAACCCAAAATTTTTCTTTTAAGTCTGAAGTGTCTTTTGAAAACATTATGTTTACATAGTTGTCGAGGACGGACTGAAATCTTGCGATTTCTCGATCCCTTTTTTCATTGTTTTGTCCATCAACGAGCCCTAATTCTTCAGCTATTTTGACTTTTTCTTTTTCAAACAACTCTTTGATTTTCAACTTGCTGGCTTGGGGAAATGTGGTCACAGCCAAGAAGGCTGGATGAGACAATGGATGTGGGGTAAGAATCTCTCGACCTTTTTTCGACTGATTGATGCGTTCAAAATTATTTTCAAGAATCCACCTCATAGTTTCGGGTAGATGAACCATGTTATAAATCTGAACTGTGCAAGCCCACCATAATTTAAAGAATCCATCCGCCTGATCTAATGTGTTCAGGTTTTGCGCTATTTTTTGCCATTGGCTTCCAGTGCGTATGTAATCGTTTATGGCTCCGACTCCATCGATACTCATCCCGATTTCAATTTTACGAAATTGGCTCCATATTTTTAAAATCTTTGGAGTGAGCGCTGTGATATTACTGTTGTATTCCAGTATGATATTTTGAGCATAGCCAAGATTAATACACTTTTGAAGAAAATCGAACTGAGCCTCTATCAAGAGTGGCTCTCCTCCAGCCAAATATATTCTTTGCAAACGCGGCAAATATTTTTCAAGTTCCGTCCAGAATTTTTTAGACTCATACCACTGGTAAGGATCGACTTCTAAACCATACTGACCTTTTTCATTTTGAACAATATTGAGTTTACGGTGACCATCTTTAAACGTCGTTGTTCCGTTCCAAACTTTTGGAGTTAAATCATACCACTTGTCGCTTTCAGTGGGGCCACACATACGACACTTCAGATTGCATCGATTTCCAAAACGTAAATCGAGATAACGTAAAGGAAAGAGATCTTCACTGATTGTTCCATCTTCGTCGGTGTGCCGACGAAACAGTTCAATATTATGTTCCGACCACGTAACTTGCTCGGACTGACGTCGACTAAAAATTCCGGCGTCCTCTTCGCGATAGCATCGTCCACAGCCTGAGTGCCTCTCCCCTTTCAACATCGACAAACGTACGTCTTTTAATAGCGGAGCATTCTTGCCCGTTGCCAACAGATTATCCTTGAGATTCAAACAGTTTCCGTTCTTGTCCCTTAAAAGTCCTCTTTCTGGGGACGATTGAGCATGACAACAGTAACGAAGGTCACCAACACTGCGCACACCCATGCCAAGCCACGGCAGTGGACACCACGTGTCAGATTCCACCTTCGGGAAAATCGGTGCTGATTTTTTCGAATCGGTTTTTAGAGATTTCTTGAGTGTGTTTAGGGGTTTTAAAGCATTTCTAAGCATGGTACTTTCTCCTCATGTACTTGAGTCTGGGGGACATTTACGAAGTTCAAATTGATCACACTGGTCGATGCAATCTTCAATGTCCGCAATGCGCCCGCACGACTGACAATTGGTCTCAGTTGCCCGAAAACAAAGGCCTCGATCTCTCTGTGGACGACTATAAAATAATTCTTGAGCCCTTTGAAGAGAATAAAATTAAAATCTTTCATTGCGGAAACTACGGGGACGCCTTAGCAAGCCCTACATTTGATGAGACCTTTGATTTTTCACTTTCTAAAAACCCCAGACAAATTGGCGTTGTGACAAACGGTTCGCTGCGCTCAACCAAGTGGTGGTCGGAACTGGCGGCCAAAGGTGGGCGCAAATTGAAAGTCGTTTTTTCAATCGACGGCTTATCAGACAGCAATGCCATATACCGCATAGGTAGTAACTACGAAAAAATAATCGCCAACGCTAAAGCCTTTATTGATAACGGAGGACGAGCCCGCTGGGACTTTATTGAGTTTAAACACAACTATCATCAAATTGAAGAGGCGCGAAATATAGCCGCTGATATGGGATTTGAAGAGTTTAATGTCAAATACACGGCTCGATTTGCTTCCCAAGGTACAACCTTTGTGACCAAAAAGAACAAAGAACGTGTCGAAGATCTGAAAACCAACAAAAACCAAAAAGACCATAAGGATATAATAAAAACTTACGGTTCTTTTGATGAATATGTCGAGAAGACCAACATCACATGTAAAACTCAAAAAAACAAAAGTGTGTTTATCGATATGCACATGCGGCTTTGGCCCTGCTGTTGGTTCGGAGCACCCATGTACTTTCAAAAAGTGAGTGAACAGACAAAAAGCTTCGACCACTTTCTGAATCTCTACGGTAAAGACTTTAATAGTCTTAGAAAACATGGCTGGAAGGTCCTAGATCACGAGTTTTACAGCGCCCATCTGGAAAAATCGTGGGATTCGCCAAACGATAAGTACAAGCGGATATACACCTGCGGTCGCACCTGTGGTGATAAATTTGAATTTAGTTCTGGCTACGGGCAGAATAGAAACGTAAAATCCATTCGAACAGCGGAGGCTTGAGTTGGAAAAAATTGATATTGTTTTTTTAACCCTGCCCAGACTCGAACTTCGCAGCCCCATAACAGCACCTGCTATTTTAAAAGCACAAGTTGAGAAACATGGATTTACCGCAAAATGCATCGATTTGAACTTAAAACTATGGCACGCCCTTGATTCCTCAGAATTTGGCCATATGTGGTTTGATACCGATTTAACTTTCAGACACAAAGACAAATTTGAGGACTTTTGGGAAGAAACACTTAAACAGCATGCTCTACAGTGGGTAGAAGAGATTGGCAAAATCAATCCGACCTGGGTTGGCATAACTGTGTTTAGCCAGCGTAGTAAATGGATAACTATTAAGATCTGCCATTTGCTAAAAGACAAATTACCCAACATTAAAATTGTTACTGGTGGTTCTTATTCAGAAAGAGTCAGCCCTAATCTTTTTGAAAAAAAGTTAATAGATGCGTACGTTGTCGGTGAAGGCGAAGAGCCCATAGTGGATATTTTACGCGGGAATTTCAATAAGCCCGGAATCAACGGTCAACCCGCCCAACAGATTGCAAACCTGGATGATATACCCATACCCGATTACAGTGATTTTGATTTTTCTCAGTACCCCCAACAATGGGCGGATCCTCGAATTAAAAATCACGACAAATTAGGAACAGAATTCATATATATCACCGGCTCACGAGGCTGTGTTAGAAAATGTGACTTTTGTGATGTTCAAAGCCTATGGCCGAAGTTTCGCTATCGGTCCGGCCAAAACATTGCTGAAGAAATGATGACACAAAATACAAAGTATGGAAGCCGACGCTTTCTTTTTACAGATTCGTTATTGAATGGTTCGGTCAAACAGCTAAAAGACCTTTGCTCAACATTGATTCAGTATAAAAACGACGGCGTGATGACTCCTGTGAAATGGCAGGGGCAGTTCATCGCTCGCCCCAAAGCTCATATGAAAGAAGACGTTTACGCCATGATGAAAGAGGCTGGATGTTTTTTTGTAAGTATTGGTGTTGAGAGCGGCTCTGAGCTTGTACGCAAAGATATGAAAAAGATGTTTGACGATGAAGCCTTAGACTTCACTTTCAACGCTTGTGCAAAATATGGCATTGAAATGGCCTGGCTACTCCTGGTTGGATACCCCACAGAAACCGAAGAAGAGTTTCAAAAAACTTTAGACCTTCTCGACAGGTACAATTGGATCAACCAAAAGGGTTTGGTTCGAAGCGTTGCCCTTGGGCCAACATTGGATATTGTCCCGGGTTCTCCCCTTTATAATCGTCATAAAAGCATGGGAATAACTTGGGATGAACAAGGCAACTGGGTCTACGGCGATAATAATCGTGTCGTGCGGATTAAAAGGTGGCTGCGATTAAAGGATAAATGCAAAGAACTGAATTACCCCATTGTAGAAAAAGCCACGGAGCATCTGCTAATGGAACTGTCCGCCTACGAGGAGTCTCCGCCAAGTGATGAGCCTTCTATGTATGATCATTATAACGAAAACTTTGGCAGTATGGACCGACAATCATGAATGATAAATTAAAGGAGCTTACTCGAAACCCATCATTTTGTTCAATGGCATGGGATCATCAATTTCTTGATCCAACGGGCCGAGTCAAGCCTTGCTGTCGCTTTGATGAGAGTCAGCGCCCTTCTGAAATAAACCTTAATAATGACAGCCTCTCTAATCTTTTTTTTGGCGACTGGATGTCTGGGATTCGAGAGAAAATGAAAAAAGGAGAAAAGGTCCCGGGCTGTCGACGCTGCTATGAAGAAGAAAATAATGGCAAAAAAAGTTTGCGCCAACGATACAATGAAAACACAACTCTACCCATAGACAAGCTTGTCGATTTGAAGAAGCCCAATATACGCTGGCTAGAACTCGCGATATCCAACGCTTGCAACCTCGCTTGTCGCATGTGTGACAGTCGCTACTCTCTGAAGTGGTACGATGAAGAAAAGTCCCACTGGGGCCAAACCAAAAGCCCCAGCAAGCTGACTGCTATTGATATTGAAAATGTAAAACCTTTTATTAAAGACTTGGTACACATTAAGTTCACTGGTGGAGAGCCGCTGCTAACCAAAGAACAGTGGCAGATCGTTGATCAACTGATTGAAGAGGCCGATTGCAAAAACGTTTTTTTAAATTATAGCACCAACTGTACGATTTATCCTAAAAAGGAATGGGTCGAAAAGTGGGATCAGTTTAAGCTGGTTGAATTTGCCCTTAGCTTTGATAGTGCCGATCCTAAAGAAAGCGAATATATTCGTTGGCCAGCAAAATATGATACCACCGTTGAAGCAACCCGGGCTTTCCTAGAACTTGGAAAACGCCCGAATTATCATGTGCTTCTTCGCACAACGGTTAGCTTACTGAACGTTTGGCATCTGCCTGAAACAATCTTGTGGTGGTATGAGAATGCCGATTTTTCTCCAGTTATAATCAATCCAACTCACCTAACCTATCCTCAAATCCTTTCAGTTACTGTTTTACCCAAAAAACTAAAGAAACGGGTGGAAGAAAAATACCAAACTTATTTGCAAGGTGATTACCCTGAGAAGATGAAGAACAGCCTCCGTCACATTCTGCGTTACATGAACGGAACCGACCACACACCTCTTCTGGTAAAGCTTTATGAATATATTGAAAAAACTGACGCCTATAGAAACCAAAACTTTTTAGAAAGCTACCCACATTTTTCCGATATTTTTAATGGAGGTGTCACTGCCGATGATGCAATTTATTCGAAATTTCAGCAAGATTCTTCCTTTGCGACCGAAACCCAGTAAGGATTATTACCTAATAAAAAACATTTTTACTAAAACTGAACTCAACGATCTGAAACAGCAGATGCGAGTTCTCGAAAACAATCCAGAAGCCCTCAAAAAACGCGCTGAGAATAAAAAGGGTGGGCAAAATAAGCTGGTGATGATTCATGAAAAGACCCAATTGCGACGACGCTTAGAAAAAAAAATTGAAGAATTCTTACCATTCAAAAAGGATAGCTACGAGTTTTTCTCGATGAATTTCTACAGCTTAAAAGTCCCTTACGCCCTTCATTGTGACAATCTTGGTGAAGAAATCGGGCATTATCAAATTGTCATTCCTCTTGAGTATTCACCGTCGCAGCACCCACCCTACACTATAATCTTCGATCAAACTTCTCCCACCCACACAGAGTGGATTGCTCCGGCCTATAATAAGGCTTCGGATTATAAGCCGTTTCATAATAAACCGATTTATGACGGTTCCTACTATCCGCTTTGGACGGATGAATACAAAATCACGGAAGATGAAGGCGTAAAATACTGGGGCCAAACTTGGTGGAATGACATGTATCGGGAAGCTTACAAAGGGTTCAGCATTAAATATGCTTATCAATGGAGGGTTGGAGACGCCTTTATTTTTGATAGTCAATACAACCATTGCGCTTCGATGCTTGACGCGCCCGGCTTCGCTGAATCAAAAAAAGGAATTTTGGTATGCCTACAACAACCTCAGAAAGACTAGTTCATACTCCGTTTGTAGTAGATAAAATGATTCCGGAAGCTATACTGGCGACAATAACCAAAGAAGTCGACTTGGTATTGAGTGATAATGAGGCTTTTCCTAAAAAGTTTCGTAACGAAAATTTTTTCAAGCGCCCATCCCAGAAGATCAATCAGTGGATGCAGAAATTTGTTCAAGACTTTCCTTTTGCAAACGACCTGACTTGGCATTTTGAAATTTTTTACTCAAAAAAACCCGTCGGACTTCATAACGATCGCAACCTTTTTGCTGATAAAAACGAACTTTGTGAGCTGGGCTTGATTTTACCCCTAAACCTAGAAGGAAGTCCCCACTTCACAAGATTTTTTGATCTATTGATTCCAAAAAAAGTAAATTGGGATGGTAGCGGAAACTTTCGACAACTCAACAAAGAGATCTATCCACACCAACGCTCAGACATGGAAAATTATTTTGATGCTCCGTGGGAGAAAGGACGAGTTTTATTTTTTGACTCTTGCCAAGTCCATGAAGCGATTTTTCCAAAGTCCCAAGAAGGCTTTAAACTTAGTATCAATGGGCTTGGCTACAGTGACTTTAAAGTCCGGAAGGGATAAACGGTCGACTGTCTTGGTTCCTAATCTTATCAAGTTTCTCAGTGAAAAACCTTTGCTCTTCTGAAAACTCATCGTGCAAGCTTTTAGCCATCATATAGGTTTCAATGCTGTTAAAAATTCTTTCAGATTCTTTAATATGAAGTTCCGAAAAATTCTCTTTGAAGTACTTTCTATATTCACTAAACTTATCAATAACCTGCTGCTTTTGCTTGTCGCTAAGAGAGCGTACATTCAGGTGATCCGGTTTATGGGCCATATGGTGGGTGATCAGCGAGCGTTTTTTACCACTATTGATCCTCGTAAAACCACTGTCCTCCACTTTCCATCGGATAAACTCGGGAATATGCAAAACATTATAAATGGTCACTGTACAAGCCATCCAAGAGAAAACGGGCTTTGGCAAATCATCAAGCTTTTGCAAATTTTTATAAATATCATTCCAACGCGCGGGATATCTTTGAAACTCAAAAACATCACCAAACCCATCAATACTGGCACCGACACGGACCTGTTTAAAATGACTCCAAAGCTCAACAACTTTATTGGGCAATATTGTGAGGTTGGTGTTGTATTCAAGTATTATATTTTCTGAAACTTTCGATTTCACACAGTTTTCTAAAAATCTATAATGCTCTTTAATTAAAAGAGGCTCCCCACCGGCCATATATATGTGTTGCAAGCCATCTTTGAACTTTTCTAAAGAATTCCAAAAGGCGTCACTTTCATACCATTGATAGGATTTATTTTTATCAAACCACGATCCACCTTTTTGTTCCAACTCCACTTTCCCATGACTGTCATGATAATGGGATTCGCCTCGTAACTTAACATAGTCGCTGTACCAAAGATCGCTATCGGTGGGTCCACACATGCGGCAGGCCAGGTTGCACTTGTTACCAAATCGAAGGTCGTAATATTGAATCGGAGATTTCTCAACGTCGATTGAGCCGTCGGCAGCAGTAAAGTCTTGTACGTCCTCAAGGCGCAAAGGCCAATTGAACATCTCATACTGTCGACGAGAGTTCAGTCCCGAGGCCTCCTCTTCTTGGCAGCGTATGCATTCTTTAGACCATCGGCCTTCCATCATATTTTTACGAACTTCTTTCATCAACGGAGCGTTTCGGGCTTCAATCAGGTTCCCATTCTTTGCGTTGTAAGCTTCGCCATTTTCATCGCGCACAATTCCCGAGTTTTTAGAGACGTTGGCTTGGCAACAGATTCGGATGTCTCCATTGTTGCGAGAGGCTTGAAAATTCCAAGGAATGGGACAAAAAGTTGATGACTTTGAATCACTCATATTAAAAACCTAACATTGAAATAAACTGAAAAACAGCACTCGATACCTCTACGAAGGGTGGCTGGGCGCAGCAATCTCCACCTCTTCCATAAAAACTTCGGTGTTAACGTGTTTTGGCAAGAACGATTTCAAATCTTTCGCATAGCGAGCTTTTGGAGCACAAAGACCACAGGCGCAGGTTTTTTTTGAGCACTGAATAAGGGGCATTTTACCTGGCTGCATGCGCTCTTTCAGCTCAGTCAGAATTTTATCAGATTGGCTAAGATGACCTATCGGGCCGCGGCTGTAATCAAAACGAGCCTGACAGGTTTGATGATGAAAAACTTCGCCGGTTTGTTGCTCAATATGCAAGAAGAACCAGTTAACCGAGCAATACCAATTTTTAAAATCCACACTGTCCACAAATGAAGTTTTCTGAGAAGCCTGTGCATCACCGACATGCATCTGTCGATTGCCACAACAGGGACGTCCAACCGAGCAGGCCGCCTGTTTGCCTTCAGCGGATGGGCCCTTCGCTCCTTGAGCTTGAGATTGTGCCGGAGAAGATGGGCTTAAAGCAAATTCCATTTTTTCGGGATTCTTCCAGTAATCACGGATCCACTTCAATTGTTCACTGGTGTATTGATGATTGTAACGGTCTTTATTATCTTTCTCTCCGATGAGGCGAGGAACAAACTCAATCCCCTCTTTCGACAACGTCCGACATAAATCTAAACACTCTTGAAAATAATCGGAACGGGCATGGAACATCACGTTCACTTTAAATGGAAAATTATTTTCCTTAAAAAACTTCATGTGATTAAGAAATTTTTGTTTTTGCCCCGTCGTCGTTTCAGTGTGATAAGAAAAAGTCGCGTAGTCGAAATTTTGCAAAACGCTGTCTCGCATCTTATCGTTGATTATCCCGTTCGAGGTTAGATTCACTTCAAAATTAAATTTGTCGGTGTACTGCTCCCGATGGGTCTCTCGTAACCATTTTGAAAAATCTGAAAAATGCGGATTTATGGTCGGCTCGCCACCCGTAAAATCGATCTTCGCCGCCCGGTTGGTTCGATTTTTAAGGTAAAGCTCAAGATACTGGAAAACAAAGCGCGCTGCTGACTTCAAGTCGTCAAGCTCGGCGGCAGGACTGAAGTTGTCATGTCGGTAAGCAGGACAGTAAGTACAATCCAGATTGCACCGGCGCCCCACATCCCAAGTTACGGACAGTGCGTGGCTATAATCCAAATCGATCTTATTAAACATCGCCAAATACCATCCCTAACTCGCCGAAAAGCTATTCTGTAAAGTGCCTTTAGCCCCACAGGACTTAAAACATCGTTTCATAAAATGGTCACTTTCGCTAACCCAAAGCTGTTCGATTTTATCAAAAAACGGGGAATTAAAAATATCGGCAAAACGATGTCGCTTCAAATCATTCCAGCCCACCCCGCCAGTCCACTGCAGGCTGTCTTCTTTAAATACTGACTTTGGCTGATTGAATTCATCCCATAAAAAACAACAGGGCCAAACAAGCCCGGTTGCGGACACAAAAATTTCCCCTTGATGCTTATATTTACAAAGAATCGAGTCGGGGCGCAGCTGCGAGGCCTGAGCGGCTCGAATTTGACGAGCCTTTTCCAGGTTTTCATGAACTGTTGAAGGTTTAGAAGCGCTGGCTTTTGTTTTTTGCCCCTCGGAACTAAAATTGGGAAAACTGTTGCGGATCGCGCGGCGGACATAAAACTCAAAACTCAGGTCAGAGGCTCTTTGCTTAGCCTCTGGAACTTGGTGGCTGTTGTGATCAAACCCAATAAAGACCCAAGCACCCAGTCCACCACTCTTGCTGTAAATTTCCATATTCCTCTGGACACGTTCGAATTCCACTTTTCGGCGGTAGATCGCATTGGTGTCCTCAAGGCCATCCACTGAAAAATGAACGCGCAACCGACCCGTTGACCGGCTAATGACACCCAGCTTTTGCCAATTATCAGAACGGCCAAGACCTCCATTTGTGGATATCTCAACACTGGCCTTTTTCTGAAGGAGCCATTCAACCAAGGTGTAAACTTCCGGATGCGCCATGGGATCCCCAAGCACTCCGCACAGCTTGACTTGAACGGAATCCAAATTGAGATCGCCCAGCCTTTCTTTTATTAAGTCCACTTCAAGGTTAAGCTTTTCATAAGGGTGATCAAGACTGTCTAATATTGTCCGCAAACAGCCCGGGCAAGCCGCGTTACAGAGACTCGATAATTCAATTTCTATTTTTTGGATCGGCTTCCCCATCCCTAAAATCTATCATGCCTTTTACCGATTTCCGAACCGGAGCCTGGTTTGTGGCGCAGCTTGTAGAACTGTTTTCAACCACAGCCAGACGACTTCTGGTGGTGAGATGGACAGTCTAAGACAAGCCCTCAGCCCAAACTTGCGAGCAAAAAAGCACCACCAGCCTATTATTCACTGGGTATTCGCCAATCTGAGCATTTTGCAGGTTTTTCTTATAGCCTTTCTGAATATAGTTCAGCCTTACCTTTTTTCTTATGATTTTTCACTGACCAACCCTAAAACCCTCCTATGCGGGGGATGGGGATCTTTCTAATTCTATTCATTTTCTGGTTTGGACCAAATGCTTATGCAAGCTGTGGGAGCCGAACCTTTAACTCTTGGAACATGCTACGAAAAGCCTATCCGGCCGGAGCGGATCCACTATTAACCTCTTCCAATTGGGTTGATGACAGAATCTATACCCATGCTGATGGCATCTTCGGCAAAATACACCAATTGATTCAGACTGCGGAAAAACATGTGTATATCCAAACATGGACTTTTCAGCCAAAAACAAAACCGGCTCTCTATCTGGCTGATGCCATACGTAAACTTCACGCACGTCGCACCTCGCAAGGAAAAAGGGACACTGTTCACGTCTGGTTACTCCTTAATATTATTAGTTTGCAAAACGAAACCCACCAACGCCAACAGGTCGAACAATACATTATTGACCAAGGCTTAAACCTGAATGGAATTAAAATTCATGTTGGTTTTTTTAAAGCAAAGCTATTAGGCGCTAACCATGTCAAAACAGTCAGTGTCGACAACAAGGTGGCCCTTGTCACAGGGGCTAACTTTTCAGTGAGTAATAATGGTTTGGGGTTCTTTGATCTGGCCTTTGTTGTTAAGGGCGATGTTTTGAAAAGTTTAGATTACGACTTCGTCCAAACTTGGATTTCCTTTATAAAGTCCGGTCCCCAGCCAACAGCTTGGGGGTCTTACCTGAACGGCAGCTCGCGACACTGTTATCCAATATTGTTAACTCGCAACCGAGCCTTTCCCGATTTTAGTAGTCGTATTCAAAACAGCTCAATGAATGATGCGATTATCGAATCTGTCCAAAAAGCACAAAGCAATATTGAAATTATCACTCCAAATATGAATGTCACTAAACTCCTTGATGCTATTGCAAAAGCGGCACTCAGGGGGGTGAAGGTTCGCATCATACTCAGTAAAGGCTTTACCGACTTTGCCCAAGAGTTACCAACCCGAGGAGGCGCCAATTCGCGGAGTATCTCTCGGATCTACGACGGCCTTTCAAAATACTTGAGCCATTCTGAAATTTGTCAACGTCTGCAAATTCATTGGTACTCTCATGATGGTCGGGCTGTCACAGAAACGACGAAACCCCCAGCCAGCCATGCGAAGTTTATGTTAATCGATAAAAAAATTGCTTTTTTCGGAAGTGCAAATATGGACAATCAAAGCTGGGTGAACTCTCGAGAAATCTCGTTGTTTGTGGACAAACCAAGCCTGGCCAGCCAATGGACCTCCAACTTCTTTGATCCCATTTTTTCAAGATCCTTCGCCATTGACCGATGCCGACAGTAAAACTTCACGGTCCTTCTCTTTAATTCGTCAAAAACGTTTACAGAAACATTAACTATCTTTGCAAATAGTTCAGACCTTAGAGCCTATCCTGTTAGTTTTTAATGTTTCTGATAGGCTCTATTTATTCAGAAGAAACTAAGGAGTTTTTATGACCCCCAATCGCCCCATCGCTTTTAGCCTGATAGCCCTTCTCAGTCTTTTTATTGTCTCTAGGGCCCAGGCTGACCTGACCTTTATGACAGCCAACGAAATTTCACAAATCGACGCTTCGATTGACATTCAACCAGGAATTACCGAATCCATTCCTGTGTTAACCCTTGATAAACCACTTGTCGCCACAGGGAGTCTTTTAGCTTCTGAAGAAAAGGTCAACGACGCCATTGTTTATTTATTCGAGGTCCCCAATTCAGAAAACAACAAAAAGGTATTAGTGAAAACAACACTTTCTGATTTTTCAAAGGACGTAGACATGGATATTTTCCTGTTCAACCAGCATCTTCAGGAATTGGATAGTTCAACGTCGATCGAAACGCCGACAGAGGTTATAACTAAATATCTTAGCCCAGGTATATATGCCGTTCAGGTTTACAATGCCACATATGATCCGTCATCTTATCGTTTACAGATTGAGCAAGCCCCCACACAACCTTATAAAGACACCGCGGGAGCCTCTCTTCTGACAAGTTTAGACTTGGGAGTCCTATCAAAAGAGAAGGCCTTTCAACAAATGGAAAGTATTCAGCCATTAGCTTCAGGGGCCGATGTCGATATTTTCAAATTATCCATTCCGAGTGAGATGGCTTATCCCAGCGAAATTCGTATCACCGTTGAAGCGATGAACCCCATTGAAGGACAGGGAGAAGACCTGACTTTTAACGTATTAGATAAAGATGGACGGGCTCTAAAAGTCGTGGATGATGGCGTCAGTGGCATTGAAGGCACTCTTCTTTACGTTGGAGGACCCAGTGAAATTTATATTCAGGTTCAAGGCTATTCCGAAGACGACAACGTCAATTATAACCTCACTGTTGAAGCCCTTTAATTGGCTCTGCGAGAACATCTGTGATTTTAAAAGAATCAGTGTCTAGGCTTTTGACAGTCTCCCTGTTATCTTTTCAAAGGACATATTATTAAAGAATCAACGAGACATTCTTTGCTAAAATCGGAGCTCCGTTAGATCTGGAAAGGACCCATTATGCATCGATTTCTATTGTTGATCCCTGTCTATCTATTCGTTGCCGCCTGTGGCTCAGACGACAGCCCCTCGGCTTCGCCGCCTCCTGAGATCACAGCTTTTCAGTCTTGGGGGGAGGAGACCCCACAGGCTTTGGCCACAGTTGAAGATTTAGCTGTTCTGTCTCGCAATGCCGAAACCAATGGTGAGGTCCCTAGCTTTTTTCAAAAGACGATTCTCATGTCTCGGGACGAGCGAGATAACGTACAAAATGGTTATATTTACCCCCTCTATTTTGCGACACCATCCCTCGATTTTCCGTCTCGCCAATGGGAAGATGGCTTAACAGTCCAAAAACGAGACCTGTCGGGACCTGCCGAGGAACGCAAGGTACGTTCAATCCGTGACGGCCTTTTCGATTTTTGGGGCAATGACAATTCTGTTTCTCTTTTTTATGGACTCAGTAACTACAAGCTAATTGATGTCCGCCATTATAGCTTCAAACCCGCCCCTCCTCATATTAAAGAAACGTGCTTTACTGTGCGCTGGGAAACCAACCGACGTGGCACTCTTAATTATTGCTATGAGGGCCACAGGTACAGTCGTGACAAGAATGGCCAATTTCCGAAAGTACGGTGGGACAATCAGACAGGCGTGGCCGATGACATCGAAGCTTTTCAACTGTTTGTGGTTTCATTAGCCGCCTATGAAGTGCTTTTTAATAATCCCGATAACCAAGAGCTTCGGGACTTTTTTATCACTCACGAAACCCTCGCGACTCAGATGCAAAAAGCCAATGAAGCTTACGATGGTATTTTCGACAGTTTTATCGAAAACCAGAATTATCTCAACGGTCGCCAATAATTTTTATGGGCTCTGGAACGGGCCCAATAATTTCAAAGGCCAGTTTTTTGAACCTCGCCATTAAAAATCGTAATTGCTACCCCATTCTCGAGAACGAAATTGGTAGTCGGGCTGTGTATTTGTTGCACAGTATTCTTCGTTTCCATTCAAAGAATCAAATTCAATATTTTTTCTCACGCCATAGCTTCTGCGGTCGTAACGAAATTTATTGCCTTGAAGAAGAACACCATAAGAAGGACATTCAATGGCCTGCAGCCCTCGATCGCTGTTGCAGCCATTTCCAACACCATGCTCACAATAATTATCGATGATCGCATTGGTGTTGTCATAAAAGCGATTGTTTTGCAAAATTGCAAAGTTGGACCTGTCTCTAAGCTTCAATACCCCACGCGCATACACATTGACAAAGCCTGAGGAGGCCACGGTTAGACTTGGTGAACGATCGACATAAATAGCGTGCAGACCATAGTATCCCAACGAAGAACCGTCAGCGCTGTTTGTCGTTGAGTACTTACAGCGACGGCGATCAAAGAACTTCGACGAGCAGTTTTCTTGATTTGTGATGTTATTAAAAAAATTATTTATTATTCTCAGGCCATTTGTTTGATTCACATAAATAGCTGCATGGGATTGAGCTGGAAAAGTCGCGGGACTTTCTGTTTTTCGCTTTACACGATTGAATTCGGCAATATCGTCTTCTCCACCATCAAAAGCTTTGCCGATATTTAAATATTTTAAGCTTTGCAATGTAATATCTGAATTGACGTGCTGGGTACCCGCTATACGTAACGCTTCAAAATAGTTGTAAATTCTAAAATTTCGAAAAATAAGATTTTGCTCTTCGTTGCCGGCTTCAGCTCGCGCCGATCGAGAGATATTCATAAATCGCGTTGGCCCCTTGGTTCTTCGTCCGTCAAAAATGGTAGGGTTCCTTGCCTGTGTTGACCCCGAAATATAAGTGTATTTATCTGGGAGAGAAAAAGTCCAATAGACCTCAGTTCCAAGTTTTACCGTGTTGGTTCGGGAGTCAATCGAACTTCTGGAAAAGCCACCAGAGTATCGCCCGCCTTCAATGACAACCTCAACGTAGTTCAAATGAGTCCGGCTGTATTTGCGAAGAATGTCCTCGGCCGCTTTCAATCTCACATGAGCACCACGTAGGGTGGCTACAGGACATTCGGGACTCGTACCGTTAAAAGAATCATCTCCGTTTGTTTTACTAACATAGACCCGATAAATGTTTCCGACCGACGGTTTTTGAAGGTGTGTTCGAACGCTGTAGTCGCTTAAATAAAGGTTATTGCAATTACCGAAAGCGGCATGGCTCGCCAAAAGCATACCTAAAATGATCAAAAGTCTCATTGAGGCCCCCCTCTTTGTAATCTTAACTAGTTGCAAAGAGGGTTCCGAACCCAATGCGAATAGGTCGGCTTTAAGGCTCTTAAAACGAGATTCTACTGTAAATGATGGGGGCGGTGTTTAAAGAATCGGCGTCTTGGTCTGAGACACTTTTATTCTGAGGGAGTCCTAGTTTATTTTCTTGGTGGACACGGTTCGCAAGACTTTCAATTTTTGGAACCCTAAAACTAAGACAACAACAAACCCACTGGACCACTTTAAAAAGGTTATATACCCCAGGCCATCAAGAATCTCGAAGCTATCGCCTTGCTTCAATATGAAAACAATGGCTGTCGTCTCGATTAAGTCAAAACTCCCAGGAATGAACCCCACCCATGATAAATAGGTCGACGATTTAAAAAGACGACTCGCCCATTGAAAAAACAATGAGCTGTATAAACAAATAAATAAAAGATCCAGAATTTCCTTAAAAAAGTACGATTTTTTTTCAACGGAATCCAGACTCTGTATCCAGTCGCGAGCCTGGTCACCGGTGTAATATAAGCGTGCATCAAGAGATTCTTGGGGCCCTACCCAACTCATTAGGAGGCCAACTCCAAAAAGACTTAACGTGGTTAAAATGATCCGATTCGACACTTTGCAAGTTTATTACCTATAAATTAATAAAACAAACCCAAGATTGATCGCCGACGCCTGTAGGAGGATCAAGAGCCCCGGCTGCAGCAATAAGTGAGAGGGCCCCTCTGGACCGCCAAGGCTTGGACCCATCCGCGACGGTTCCAGCCGGTATTGTTGCACTCAACCCTGTTCAAGCTTTGTAACCGAATAGCCATTGATTTCTCCTATGGTTCTTAGATGCAAAGATTGTTGGATTATCTCCTGTTTTTTAATTAGGTTTCAGTTCGGAGGTTTATGATGAACAAAACCATACTTTTATCTTTTGTCATTTTTCTAAGTGCCCCCCTTGTTTCTTGGGCTGAGGACCTTGAATTTTTATATGATGAAAAAACCGGAATGTGTTTAAACAGTCAAAATGAAGAGGGTTACAATCCTGATATCACCCTGAATCAACTAGAGGGTGGCGAATCGGGCGAGTGTCGAATTTTCGATGGCGTGACTCTATGGAAATCGGAAACTGAAGGTGAACTGCCGCTACAAGTCCAAACGGTATCAAATTTAAATCTAAGAGGAGCCGTTTTTCTTAACTCGGCCTTAGAGCTCTACAAAGGTTTTCGAGATGCTGACTTGAGAGGAGCTGACCTAAGAGGGCTCATGGATATTGAAACGCACCACAACTACGGAGTCGTCGACGGTAAAGCCGATTCGTTCACCCAATTTCCCGAGGAATTCTGTCGCTACTACAAAGATATTCAACTCTTGCAATGTCAATA
>CAZPOV010000024.1:0-49056 GCA_964588335.1 uncultured Pseudobdellovibrionaceae bacterium
GTAACAAGGTAGCCGTAGGGGAACCTGCGGCTGGATCACCTCCTTTCTAAGGAGTGTCTTAGTCTTCGGACTAACATTCTTAGGTCATACCTCACTTTAGAGGTGTAATTATTGACCGGCCCCTTGGGGCTGGCTAGTTATTCAATTTTGAGAGAGTTTTCTCTTGGAGCTAACTCATTGGGCCTGTAGCTCAGTTGGTTAGAGCACACGCTTGATAAGCGTGGGGTCACAAGTTCAAGTCTTGTCAGGCCCACCATTCTTTGGTGTGAATGAGTGGCCCCCAAAAAAGAAAACTCAAGATTTAACACAACTCTTTGAAGTTGTGGCGAGCTTGCTCGTTTAGACTCTTTGACAACTGAATAGAACTTAATGAATTAGATTTTTTTACTTACTACGTAGTTATCAATAGACCGACATCTATTGATAGTTACATCTCAATGAATTTTACCATTGGTAAAGTTCGCTGAGTCTAAAAAGTTTCGGAATGAACTTTATGTTCATTTCAAAACGACTACTTAGTTAAGACTTCTGATTATGAAATTTTTTATATCAGAGTTCTTAGTTAAGCCTGAGAGGTTGTTTTCGGTGATTTTTAGTGGAATCAACCTTTAAAGCTACTAAGGGCTCATGGTGGATGCCTTGGCATCTGGAAGCGATGAAGGACGTGATAAGCTGCGATAAGCCTCGGGTAGAAGCACATATTCTATTATCCGGGGATTTCCGAATGGGGAAACCTACCTGCTTGCGGGTATGCATAACTGAATTCATAGGTTATGTAAGCGAACGAGGGGAACTGAAACATCTAAGTACCCTCAGGAAAAGAAATCAACGAGATTCCCTCAGTAGTGGCGAGCGAACGGGGAACAGGCTAAACCATATACATTTTTGTATATGGGGTCGTGGGACTCAAATGTGGTATGTGAATTCCTAGTAGAACCCTCTGGAAAGAGGGGCCAAAGAGGGTGATAGCCCCGTAAACGAAAGGATGAAGCAACCTATGAGTATCCCGAGTAGCACCGGACACGTGAAATCCGTTGTGAATCTAGGGGGACCACCCTCTAAGCCTAAATATTCCCAGATGACCGATAGTGAACTAGTACCGTGAGGGAAAGGTGAGACAGAACCCCGAGAGGGGAGTAGCAGATCCTGAAACCGTGAGCCTACAAGCAGTGGAAGCACTCTTAATAGTGTAACCGCGTACCTTTTGCATAATGAGTCTGTGAGTTAACGTCACAAGCAAGCTTAAGCCGTTGAGGTGTAGGCGCAGGGAAACCGAGTCTGAATAGGGCGATTTAGTTTGTGGCGTTAGACCCGAAACCCGGTGATCTAATCATGGCCAGGGTGAAGCGTGGGTAACACCATGTGGAGGCCCGAACCAGTTGAGGTTGAAAACTCTTTGGATGAGCTGTGATTAGGGGTGAAAGGCCAATCAAACTGGGTGATAGCTGGTTCTCTTCGAAATATATTTAGGTATAGCGTCAGATAAATTCTATCACGGAGGTAGAGCACTGAATGGGCTAGGGGTCTTTACCGGATTACCAAACCCAACCAAACTCCGAATGCCGTCGATAGTTACTCTGGCAGACAGACTACGGGTGATAAGGTCCGTAGTCGAGAGGGAAAGAGCCCAGACCGTCAGCTAAGGTCCCAAAATCTATGCTAAGTGGAAAACGCTGTGGAGCTACTTTGACAATCAGGAGGTTGGCTTAGAAGCAGCAATCCTTTAAAGAAAGCGTAATAGCTCACTGATCTAGTGGCTCTGCGCGGAAGATATAACGGGGCTAAGCATAGTACCGAAGCTACGGGTTCATACTTTTAGTATGAGCGGTAGAAGAGCGTTGTCGTGTAGGCTGAAGCGTGACCGAAAGGACGCGTGGACGAACGACAAGTGATCATGCAGACATTAGTAGCCATAATGCGAGTGAAAACCTCGCACGCCGAAAACTCAAGGGTTCCCCGTGCAATGTTTATCAGCCGAGGGGTTAGTCGGGTCCTAAGACGAGGCCAATTGGCGTAGTCGATGGAAAAACGGTTAATATTCCGTTACCAGTTTAGACGTAGCAAAGGAGTGACGGAGTAGGTCAAGGTATGCCCACCGATGGTTGTGTGGGTCCAAATCTGTAGGAGGTTATGTAGGCAAATCCGCATGACAACTCTGAATGATGATGGGGTGGCTCCTAGAGCCTGAAGTACCTGAAACCATGCTTCCAAGAAAAGCTTCGTTGTGTTTTTCTAAATTGCCCGTACCGTAAACCGACTCAGGTGAGTGGGATGAATATTCTAAGGCGTTTGAGTTAAATCTGGTTAAGGAACTCGGCAAATTAACACCGTAACTTCGGGATAAGGTGTGCCTAATCTCCTTCGGGGGATGGCCGCAGAGAAATGAGGGTAGCGACTGTTTATCAAAAACACAGGGCTGTGCTAAGTCACAAGACGATGTATACAGCCTGACGCCTGCCCGGTGCTGGAAGGTTAATAGGAGGTGTTAGCTTCGGCGAAGCATCGAATTGAAGCCCCAGTAAACGGCGGCCGTAACTATAACGGTCCTAAGGTAGCGAAATTCCTTGTCGGGTAAGTTCCGACCTGCACGAATGGCGTAACGACTTCCCTGCTGTCTCTACCAGATGCTCAGCGAATTTGAATTCTCGGTGCAAATGCCGAGTACCCGCGGTAGGACGGAAAGACCCCGTGAACCTTTACTGTAGCTTGGCAGTGATTCTTGAGTCAGCATGTGTAGGATAGGTGGGAGACTTTGAAGTTGGGACGCCAGTCTCAATGGAGTCATCCTTGAAATACCACCCTTGTTGGCTTAGGGATCTAACCTGCTCCCCTTATCGGGGAGAGGGACACTGTCTGGTGGGCAGTTTGACTGGGGCGGTCGCCTCCCAAAAAGTAACGGAGGCGCACGAAGGTCCTCTCAGCCTGATTGGAAACCAGGCGTCGAGTGCATTGGCATAAGAGGGCTTAACTGCGAGACCTACAAGTCGAGCAGGTGCGAAAGCAGGTCAAAGTGATCCGGTGGTCCCGCGTGGAAGGGCCATCGCTCAACGGATAAAAGGTACTCCGGGGATAACAGGCTTATCTCCCCCAAGAGTTCACATCGACGGGGAGGTTTGGCACCTCGATGTCGGCTCATCACATCCTGGGGCTGGAGCAGGTCCCAAGGGTTTGGCTGTTCGCCAATTAAAGTGGTACGCGAGCTGGGTTCAGAACGTCGTGAGACAGTTTGGTCCTTATCCTCCGTGGGCGTAAGAAAATTGAAGAGATCTGTCCTTAGTACGAGAGGACCGGGATGGACAAACCGCTGGTGTTCCTGTTGTCGTGCCAACGGCATCGCAGGGTAGCTATGTTTGGAATGGATAACCACTGAAAGCATCTAAGTGGGAAGCCAACTCTAAGATTAATTTTCTCTGGGGCTTCGGCCCCCTGAAGACTCCTCCGAGACTAGGAGGTTGATAGGCAGAAAGTGTAAGCGCAGTAATGTGTTCAGCTGATCTGTACTAATAGTCGTGAGGCTTTTTTAGGTTAGAAAATTCCCTAAAAATCACCGTAAGCAATTTACTTGGGCTTACAAAACTAAGTAATCAGTAAAAAACTCGCGTCTTTCGAAAGCGTAAGCAACGAAGACGATTCATTAAGTTCTATTGAGTTGTCGAAGCAACAACAAGCTTGTTGGTGTCGATAGCGGCGGAGAAATACCTGATCCCATCTCGAACTCAGAAGTTAAGCCCGCCAGCGGCAATGGTAATGCAGGGGAAACCCTGTGTGAGAGTAGCACGATGCCAGCTCTATTTTTTAAGCCCGGTTCTCTGAATCGGGCTTTTTTTTTGCTTAGGGTTTGTGGCGAGAAAGGTGGCTTGATGAGTTTGAAACAACCTTGCTGATTCAGGTCGCGCGAATTTTCCTATTTCAATCTGCCAAATTTGGCGATCAACAGACCATGCAGTCACCTATCAAAAAAATTTTAGCTTCCTTGGTAAGACTGACAATTGGGAAGCGCACCTCGTTTGGGAACATACTCATTATGCTGACTATTGAATTCATATCCGTGTTGTTCCACAAATTGAATGGGTAAAATGAGAGGCATCAGTTTGGTGTCCCAATTGGGTTCTCCAGGAATCTGGTAGTCGCTAGAGATACCAAGGGGACGAATGATAATATTTCCTGAGTATCGCCCCCAGGAATCAGAGAATTCCTGGCGAGTCATAATTCCACTCCTGAGAGGTTGGCTTGAATGGTTGAGGGCTTCTAATCTTTGATCAACATAAACATAATTGCAGCGATGCATGATAGAGATGGCGGCTCGGGCGCGATTGGCGTAAGGATTGTCTGCATCAGCAAGAAACTCCAAGCTGTCTTCAGAGGAGTTGCGCACAATAGACCAAGGGAAATAGGAAAAACCTAATATTGTCGAAGAGCCCTGATATCGGTCAATGCTGGGTTGATATTGGGTGAAACTAGATGACCCTTGATCAGTCACTTCAGCTTGGACATTGGTGGAAAGTACAAAAAGTATGACTGCACCAATTACTGTTGAGATTTTCATTACAACTCCTTTTTAGGGTCTAAATTGCAATTTCTGTTCTCGTGGAGATGAGTTTATTTTTTGTTGAAGTCTTAGGAGATAAGAAAGTGGACTGAAAGTTGTCATCTGTCTCAACTTGAGACGTTAAATCTATACAAAACAAAGATAGAAAGACCTCTAAAATCGAGGGGACGGCTTTGGAATTAAGAAAAGAGCTCGTCCATGGCTAAGCCTGAAAACACTTGTTTAATGCTGGTAGGTAAAGGGAGCACAAGTTTTTAAATCTTCACTTGCTAAATTTAGCGACGAGTAGACCAAAAAGGCACCCGGCAATTAAAACAGGAATCATCCAACCAAGGTCAGCCTTCGATGGAAGTAAGGCCTTTAACTGCATGTCTTTGATTTCTTCCACCGATGGGTTATGTTCCGTGATCTCCACAGACTCAGGATAATCCTGTTGGGTGACAGGCAATGCTGTCACCCAGCCCAGAAACTCAGCCCATTGGTTTTCATCGTACTTGAAAATTTCTAAAAATTGATCGTCTTCGCCAAAAAGTATTTTAATAATATTTGCCTCGTAGGGTTGATCGACTTTTTCCCGTCCGAATTGATGTCTGGACTCACTGTAAAAAAGCACTTTATGCACTTGGTCCCAGGTGACTTTCTCAGCTTCTTTACCATGCTTATTGAGAATTAGGTGTTGGGGAGTGAGCTGAATGCATTCGTATTTAAAATGATGGCGGTAACGAATCCATACTCCCAAAAGTAAAAGCACTAGGCTGGTTGGTAAAATATAGGAAAAGTTATGGATTTGGTTTTGCTCGAGATTATTTTTACAGAAAAATACATACCAGAAAAGGAAGGCATGAACCGCAATCATGAAAGCTCCCCAAGAATAGGGGGCCACTTTTGGATTAAGAGTGAGATTTTTTCGGTTAGAAAAATCGATACGTTCATTCATGGCAATAGGATAGCACTCGATTTAGAGATTCGACAATCTCAAGGTGTCGATCTCCAACCGACCACCAGGAATCTGTCTCGAATTTAGAGGTTTACAGCCCGAACGGGAATAGTGGTCCAAGTCTAGGTTGAGAGCATTACTTCAATTTAACGATCTCAAGACTTCAGGTTAAGAGAAGTTGCGTTAGGTTTTGTGGTTAATAAAAACAGTCTATCTTTCGCTTAGCCTGTGTAAGAGTTTTCAGACCTAGGCCTGTTTTTCAGGTTTCGGACGTTTGAGTGTTTTTCTGGAAGGGTTCCCAAAGTTTTATAAATTCTTTGGCTTCAAGCATTGTTCTTGGGTAGCCGGGGCGGTGGCCGATCCCTTCGGGAGTTCCCTTTTTCTTGACCCACCCACTGAAGTCAAAGCCCTGTGAAATTAAAAATTCGACAAGCTTCCATGACGTTTTGTCAGAAGCTTTCGGAGGGCTGAAATTATGGTGAAGGACGTGCAGGGGAGCCGAGCACTCAGGGCAGGCTTCGGTGGGGGTTCCTTCTCTTTTGAAACTCTTTCGACACTTTAAACAAACATGGGGATTCAAGAGGCCTCGCTTTTTGCGGTTACGGTTTTCGACGATTCTGACGGAGCCAGTTCAAGAACGGCTCGGGTCATGATCTCAACCCCTGTTGCTAATACCTTTTTATATTCGGGTGCAAATTTTGAATTGTGATTCGCACCAAAGTTGGATTTATCTTTTGGTGCACCACCGATAAAAAAGAAGGTTGTTGGATACTTATTATCTCGACCGTACAGGCCAAAATCCTCGGCACCCATTATGCCTCTGTCTTCACGCACATTTTCTTTACCGACCACTTGTTCAAAGATCGGCACCATTCTTTCTGTCAATTTGATATGGTTGAAAGTGGCCGGAAGGGATTCTCCAAATCTGACCGTGGGCTTAGGAGCACCTTCTGCCATTGCCATGGCTTCCGCCATCTGACGGATGCGGGTTTGCATTTTATCGCGAACCTCTTTCGAATAGGTTCTAAGGGTCCCTTGAATATGGACCTCATTGGGGATGATGTTGTGTTTGGTGCCCCCGTGAATCGAGCCATAGGTTAGAACAACGGGATCCCTCGGATCGATGTTACGACTGACCAATGTTTGAGAGTTCACGATAAACTTACTGGCCAGAACGACAGGATCAATTGTCGAAGAGGGAGCCGCACCATGTCCGCCCAAGCCTTTAAAATCAATATCAATGGAATCCACGGCTGCTAACGCAAAACCTTTGGTGTAGGAAACAATGCCGGTGTCATGACTGCCAGAGACATGCAAACCCAGTACGTAATCTGGTTTCGGGAATTTTTTGTAAAGTCCATCAGCGATCATGTTCTCAGCCCCGGCTCCTGTTTCCTCTGCGGGCTGTACAATGAAAACTAGGGTACCTTGCCAGTTCTTTTTTAGATCGATAAGAGTCTCTGCGTAGCCAATGAGTGATGCGATATGAGTGTCATGGCCACAGGCGTGCATCACTCCTTTGACTTTGCTAGCATAGCTTTTTCCACTCTCTTCCTGAACTGGCAATCCATCCATATCAGCTCGAAGCCAAACTGTCGGGCCTTTACCATTTTTATAGACGCCAACAACTCCAGTGCCACCGACCTTTTCAGTCACTTCGACACCGAGTTTTCGTAGTTCCTTGGCCATCCGTTTCGCAGTTTTATATTCTTTACCAGAAAGCTCGGGGTTTTCATGGAAGTGCCGGTAGAGGGCTTCAATTTTTGAAGCTGTCTTCTGATATTGTTTTTCGATAACACTTTTCGGTTGAGCTTTGGAAGCGCCAAAAGCAATCAAAGGCGTGAGTATAAACAGGTTTAAAAAAAGTATTTTCACAAAATCCCCCTCATAGACGCGGTGTCGATTGCCGAGACGCTATCACATTTCACGGAGAGAGGATAGAAAAGGCCCTCATCTTTGGAGCCGTGGGCTAGGAGGCCCTGCGCAGGCGCAGATTGACTGCTGGAGATCCCTCTAAGGCCGTTGGCAATTGAAAGCCCGCGGAATACGAGCTCTCTCGAACTGTCAAAGATGGGAGGCTCGACAGCTCGGTTTCAATTAAAAGTTGTCAGCAACTGGGAGTTCACCGTTTAAGCCTTATCTAGAGTGGTCACCAAGTGAAATTTCGTTTTTTAGGGTTCATCTCAAGTCGTTATCGACTGGAGATCCAACATTTAGGGCTCATACAAAGCTTTTGTCGACTGGAAACTCGGCGGTCAGGGATCAAGCAATACCGTCACTAATTGGAAGTCGACGGCCTCAGGTGCGGTGAGCACCCAGTCGGGTTTTTTGATAAAGTTGAAGTTCAGAAACCACTTGGGGACATCTTCAAAGTTCATATAGGTCTCCAAAAGGTCTTCTGAAACACCAGTATTTTCAATGAGTTGAAAGGCTTCTCTGGTTGCCTCTCTATTCAGATCAAAGTTCTTTTTTTCCAGTTCCTGGCATTGGGGTGAATCCAACAAAGTTTCTCCGTCCAGGCATTTTTGGGCGAACTCCACCATATAACCAGCCCCCAACCGGGCTCCATGAATTCCAAACCAAGAGGTTGAATGGGCGATTCTCTGGTGTCCTGCTCCAAAAATGTAGACGCAAGCGCTCGCGCAAATATCATCCTGGTCAAGTCGGGTGTTCCATCCTCTTTCCTGAATTTTCTCTGCGATCGCCATACCCCAGCTATGATTGCCACCGAAAGAGTTGAGGCGAACAGAATGAACTGTGTTCATTTTCGCGTTTGGAAAAGTTAGGTAATCGTAGATGTGACTATCGATGGTCCCTTGAATTTGTAAAACACCGTCTTCAATAAAAGGCGAAACAATTTTTCGTGGTGGTTCGGCCGCAACTAAGATAGGAAAAAATAAGAAAAGAAGAATGATTCGTAGCATAGCCCCCCAAGGTTGCCCGTATTAAAAACAGATATTTTGGGGGCAGTAAAACCTTCTATGGAGAGCCGTAAATCTTTTAAAAAGGCTCCTTGTAAATACGTAAAGCATTTCTGAGCGACATTTCAACGAAACCAGCGGTATCGGGACTTTCCAAACTAGCCTCAAGGCAGCGTTCTACAGTTTTTCGTCGGTTACCTGGATTTGGGTCATTTTAAGACTCCGGGTATTGTTCCTGTGACTTCTCCCATGGTGTTAGTATTCATACCAATGGCATTTAGACCAGAGATTAATAGTCGTGAAGGCAAATGATTATCACCGTTGATGTGTCGTCCAATATTGACCTTGTCCGGACAGCCAGCATAGAGATAAGTTAACTGACTGCGATTATGGGCAGAGGCACCCTCAGCTGTGACAAACACAATAAAAGTATTATCAAGAACAGTGCCGTTGCCTTCACTCATGCTGTCTAGATTCTTCACAAGCCGTCCGAAGAAATTCACCGCCCAGTTGTGGTTGGCCGCCCGAATATCGGCTGGAGCATTATGAGAGTCCGAGTGAATGTCGGGTTTGCTCGACAGGTTATTATTCACATTGCTGTTACCGGTTTTTTGGCTATTCAACCAGACTTGATGGTAGGTAATGGCCCAAGAAGCGACATTGGTCAGTCCGCACTGCAAGGCATAAGCGATTAGATCGGCCTGAATATTTCCCCGCAGGGTTTCATTGGCCCAACCACCAAAACCGTAATCGCTAATCGCAGGATCAGCACCAGGTTTGGCGGGTGCCGGACCACAGGAGCCAGGTTGAGTCGTGGTCGGCATTGAGGCCGCTAGGTTTCTTTCAATTTCACGAATGTTTTCAAAGTGAAGCTGCACTCGCTCTTTGTCACGACCGGTTAGAGAGTTTTCTAACCGATTGGCGTCCGCAAGAACGAGGTCGAGAACACTTTTCTTTTTTAATGGGAGCTGTGACGTGGGACTAGGTGTAGAAGATGTTCCTGTGCCACCGGTGAAGATTTTTTCGTAAAGCGCGAGAGGACTGACAATAGGTTGCAATTCATTGAGAATGCTTCCTTGTTTTATGACTGAAATAGCGCCTGAAGGCACTTGTCTGCCATTGTAGTCAACAGCTTGAGTTCGAACTTGCAAAGAGTTGAATTTAGATCCCCCTCCGAGAAATTGGGCAGCGATTTGATCACTGCTAGTCCCTCGGACAAAAGCATATCGGTTTTCAAAGTTTGTTGCGGTTTTCGGAACCGATCGCACTCCTGATAGAAGGGGAGATTCCATTTTTCCATGTTGAGCACCAGTCGCCTCTCCCGGAGGTGGGATAGCACCACTGAAGTGCTGCGGGAGATTGAGACTGGAGACAATACTAATTTTATCGCGAATACTCTCCAAGTTACTTAGACTTGGCAGAAGGGGCTGAGTCAACGGACCAAACTGATTGGGGTTGGTGTTGCGAATTCCTCCATTGCAGGAGCCGTAGTACATGATGACATAGCGTTTTTGGGGCGCGGCCTGTGCGAAGGCAAAAGATGGTAGGCTTTCGATCAGCGGCAGAGCCACCATAATCTTACCAGTTCCACGTAAAAAATGACGTCGTGACAAACCCTTTTTCGATTTCATTTATTGACTCCTTTTGTGAGCAAATCCTTCGGAGCGAACGATAGCTCTAATTATTCCATGTAAATTGCGTGACCGGTAGTATTCACCTTCGAGTGCCTCAAGAGTTTCATCATCATCGGCTGAGGCGGGACGTCCCATCATGAACTCGAAGAGCTTTTCGGTGGCACAAGCGCCAACAGCTGGATCATTGGCGACTTTATTGGCGAACTCCTTTGGCCCAGTGAAAACTTCACCAAACAGGTCGCCTTCTCCGGAAATATCGCATTGGTTATTTTGAGGTTCAATGGTTCTCAGTTTTCCAAAAGGATCAATCCCCTCTAATCCAAATCCAATTCCATCGGTAATACTATGGCAACCAGCACAACTTGAAATACTTCGCATAGCATAACGTTTTGGTTTACAGTCATTGGGGTTTCCGGGAGCTTCGGTGACATCCACATTCGCTGGTAGTGGTATGTCGAATCCACCACAATAGAGGCGTTTAAAAATCTCATAGCCACGAAGAGTGGGACTCGTATCATTAAACTTTCTTCCGACCATTGCGAAACTGGCGTGGGAAAAAAATCCCGACTGTCGCTCGCCGGTCGTTGTAACCCACTGGGGCTGAGTCACCCCAGGTATTCCGTAATGTTGGGCCAAATCAGCCGTCAAGAACGTCTTAGAGGCATTAAAAATGTTGAGCCAGTCTGACTTTTCAACAAAGTGAATCTCTTCCAGGAGTTTTTCTGTTTCCAATTTGAAATCGTCAGCAAGGGAAGTATTGATGTAGATATCACCGTAGCCTAGCCACTGTCCGTGAAATTTATTAATAGTTTCGATGGCACTTTTTTCTTTTAGTAGTTGAGTGGCTATTGCTTCCCGCTTGGCTCCGGTATTGAATCCATCATTGGCTGCAATATCAAGGAGTGTGTCGTTGGGACCTTTATCAAGAATTAAGAAAGACAGTCTGCTGGCGATCTCGTACTGTGAAAGGTTGACAAGACCACCGACGGTCGAGGTTCCATTGATTTCTAGACGATATAAAAACTCAGGGTGCTGCAAGAAAGCCTGCAACGCCATTTCGACAGCCGTCATGAACTGACCGTCTTCTTGAGCATAATCCATCAGAGCGTCCCGGAATCGCTTCACTTCAGAGGCATCCAAGGGACGTCTGTAGAATCGGCGTCCCACTTTTCTTAGAAAGGCTTCAAAGCAGTTATAATCCTGAGGACCCGTCGGTTGACAGCCTACATCTTGAACCAGTTTCTGTTGCGAATAAAGTTTTGCGGCTTCTTGCGCAAAGGTTGAGTAGTCTTCAATCATAGGCAACGTCACCGAAAGTGAGGTGTAGTCATTTTCAAAATAAGTTGAAGATGAAGAGTTGTCCGGAATTAAAGAGGCAATGTTAGAAACGTCGATGCTGAGATTCAGGTTGACCGTCTTGATAAGTTGATTTTTGGTTAAACGCTGCGCCCCCGATGTACCAAAGGCATCGGCCCTCTGCAGAGGTGCTGCAGAGGGTGGATTATAAATGGTTGGGGTATTGGGTTGAGTTGGGTTGGTTGGGTTCATTGGGTTCATTGGGTTCATTGGGTTCATTGGGTTGGTTGGTTGCCTGACTCCAGCTAGGTTCAGAAGATAGTCAGCAATTGCGTCGACGTCGTTTGACGACAGACTTGTCAGTCTTGCTGTGCGCATTGGCGTCACTACAAGAATAGCCGCTTGAATTTTGTCGCGATCTGCACCCCAAACCCGTTGATCAGGTGAGGCTCCATGGCAAGACAGGCAATTTTCTTCATATAGTGTTTTACCTTGGAAATTCGAAGGAGTTGCTGGATTGAGATTCGAAGAATCGATGGACGTCTCAATTGAGTGAAAGCCTTCTCCACAGCCCGTGGCTAAAGACACAATCAACAAAAGAATAAATAGACCTTTAATTTTTAATTGACCCACAATTCCTCCCTATAGCTCAATACTAAAGGCTTTTGGCTGACCAAAAATGGACAGATTTGGTTCAATCTGTCTCGAGTTTGGACTTAGGAGGCAATCTGGTAACAGGAGGCGGGCCCTTGTCCCAGTTTGATAATTTTCTTATCCTGCTGGAGGTTTTTTAAAAGGCGAACAGCCGTCGATTTTTTTAAATTAAAAGACTCCATAACTTCTGTTCTTGAGAAGGGGCGATCTTGGTATCGAGATGCCAATTGAAGAAGATTGATTGATTCCAATCCTTGATGGTTTTGAGGGTTGACCAAGCGAATTGCCATTTCTGGGTGGGGTTGTAGCCGATACTTTCCGTTTAAATTTTCAATGGGTAGTGAAGGTGATAGAGAGCTCAGCTTCGTTCTGAGTCTTTGCAAAACTTTGTAAGTTTTCGCTGGCGAATATTCGGGATCGAAGTACTCTTCAGGATAAACATTGTAAAACAAACTGCTGATAGACTGAGGCTCTAGAATATTTTCACAAAGGGCTTTGAGAAGAATGAACTCCTGATTAGAAAAATTGATACCTTTGAACGGGGAGCGCGTCAGATCCATAACCTGTTGGCTGCTATGAGAGAAAAATTGCCCATTCCAATCGCAGGATGGCAAATTGAAGGAAATTCCGGTGCGACTCTCTATCATTTCCCGGTAGGACTGGTAGGGCGTCGAAAAGTAAATCTTTTCTAATAAAAGAAGGTCGTTATTAAGCAAGCCCCAATAAAACAAAATTTCTCGCACCGAGTGGAAGTGATTGAGGTCCTCAGCTCTCGCAATAAACTCCATAACTTCGGTTTTGCTGGCGCGTCCAGTTTTGATTTCACAGACCAGTAACCACTTATCGATAAAAAGACTGTAGAGTTTATTGTTACCAATCATCAGTTGGCGTGCTTCTGTCAAAATTTTCCGCGCCGCCTGCCACTGGTTGGTGTGTATATAGATTTGGCCAAGAAGCTCTTTTGTGTTGGCCGCTAAAAGCTTATAATCGCTTTGTGAAAAATACCTTTCAAGTTGGCGGGCCCGATGTTCGGCTTCTAGCCATTGGCCACAGTAGGTGAGGCAAGCGCACAAATTGAGTTCAGACACCTTTTGTTTATATTCATCTTTTCCCTGACTCATACTTCGACGTAAATAAGGGATGGCTTTATCATACTGTTGTTCTGAAAAGTGAAAGGTGACCCAAGCAAAATCAAATTTCGTGGATTTAGGATCGACACGAGTGAGGAGGTCCATTGCTTTGGTTCGTCCACCGAGCATCGTTTGTACAACCGCATACTCGGCAATACACTCTTCTTTGGCATCTTTACGAATTCTAGACTCGGGATCAACGACATAAGGCTTAAGAAGAAAGGATGCAAAACTCAATCGATAAGCGCGACGCGCCAATGTGGCCAATGCCAAAACATCTGATATTAAAAAATAGGTTCGGTCAGCCGCTCGTATTTTTTTTTCAATTTCATTCCATTGATTACGCCTCGCCAGACTCTCGAGCTGAGCAAAGTCGATGCTTTTACCAGCCACTGACGGGATCTCCATTGATAATGTCACAAATCATGCGTTGAAAATCCTCGGTGGATTGAGAAGTGGAATCCCATATTCCCACGAAACGCTCAGCTTTAGTTTCAGTTTCTTGGAGGGCAAGTTGATCATTAGCGCCGACAAAACGGTGCCTAGACGGAGTGAGACCTTGATACTGAAAATTGACAAGAGCACTGTAGAGTGTAAATCCAGAGTTTAACGAGATATGCTCGAAGGTATAAACCGGCGCTGGCCCATAAACAAGAACTTCAGCGCCGTAGTTGGCCTCTGTGGTTCGACAGGCGACCATGTAATAATCTTTGGCTTGAGCTCTTGCCGTCGATTCGTGAGCAAAACCAATGTTATTGTACATGATGCGTAGTTTGTCATTAGCAACACTCAGTTGATTGATATCAATGGTTTGAGATGAGTTTGTGCAAGGTGTCTCTAGCGATACGCGTTCATCTCCATTAACATCTTCGACACGAATCGTCTCAGAGTAACTGGCATCACAAACTTGGTTGGCCGAAGGGATATAATCACCTGGAGACAGTTTGCCTCCGTAGGGAGTGCCATTTCCCTCGCTCTCAAATTTTCTGGACTCATTGATGTCTTCACCAATTGGTTGTGCGCAGTTGTTGTAACCAAAGATGATAACTAACAACGAGAAAAGTATGAAAATTTTTTTTATGAGTTTTGGCATCGAGTCCCCATTCCATTCCTAATTTCATTCTACTATATATCGGCAGGCAGAGACGAAAAATGGACAATTTTGAATCGATTTGTCTCAAAATAAGATAATAAAATTTTGTAGAAATTGACCAACTTCTGTTGGCAACGGCAACTGGCGTTGTCGCCTGGCCCCCAACTGAGGTGGGCGGTTGGTTCCCTAAATCAATTCAACCGCAATTGAGGGGTGGCCTCGTTTTTGTATTGAAAAGTGAGTAAAGCAAAGGGGAGTGAAATGAAAATTATTTTTAGGCACAGAGTCTCAAGGAAGTATTTAAAGCAGCCAAACCCTCTCCATATTCTTCTAACCATTGTCGCCGCGGAGTCACCCAAGGGGTGCGATAGGGAGCTGCCGATTGGTAACTTTTGTCTTCGGCATGATGCCACAACCATGGACCACTAATTATTGAAATAGATCTGTTTATGGACACACGCAGAGTTCATAACCTCCGGGCTCGCATAAGCGGGCCCGCTTTTTTTGATGCAAGCCTATGTACCTCGAAAATTTTGACCCTAAACCAACTATGCTGTAGGTTATTCTCTTTTTGAAAAGGAGAGAGTGATGTGGGCAATTATCGGTGGTTCAGGGTTCGAAAAGTTTGACGCATTTAAACCTGTTGAGGATTTATCAAGAGAAACCCCTTTTGGGGAAACATCGATCGGGTTTAAAAAGGTAGAACTTGAAGGTCAAGAGTTGCTGTTTATTCCGCGGCATGGAACCCATCATGATCGCTTACCCACAGAGGTCAATTATCAAGCCAATATTTTTGCTTTAAAAAGATACGGCGCGACTAAACTGTTGACCTTTTCTGCTGTAGGAAGCCTGCAAAATGATTACGCTCCCGGTGACTTGGTGATACCGACACAGTTTATTGATCGTACTAAAGGGATTCGTAAAGCCAGCTATTGTGGAGATGGAATTGTTGGTCATGTCTCGCTGGCGACTCCCGTTAATGATGCCATGGCATCCAATCTTAAAAAACTGAGCGGTGATTTTGATTTCAAAACCCACTTTGATAAAACTCTGGTTATCATGGAGGGACCGCAGTTTTCCACGAAAGCCGAATCTCATCTGTACCGCTCTTGGGGTGCCGATATTATCGGTATGACCTCCTACCCCGAGTACGCTTTGGCTCGTGAAGCAGGATTGGCCTATTTGAATTGTTGCTTTGTCACCGACTATGATTGTTGGAAAGATGATATTCCCCATGTCACAGTAGAACAAGTGATCGAGGTGATGCGCAAAAATAACAGTAAGGCTCTTCAGGTCGCCCAATCGATGGTTCATTGTGGGGCCTCCGACCTCAAACAGGCCAATGAAGTCGAAAATGGATTAAAGAATGCTTTGATGTCAGCTCCAGAAAGCATGACGACAGCGCAGAAGGCTTGGGTTGATATTTTAGTCAACTGAGCGCATTAGCAATAAACATTAATGTGAAATAAAAATCAATGTGACGACTGAAGTTGTCGCGACAACTTTTGTTGGTAGACCTTATCCAACTGGTGTTGGCAAAAACGGCTCACCTATGAGCACCGTCGATCTGAGTCTGGCACACTCTTTGAACTAGTAGTGAGTGTTCTTGAAGCTGCACGTTAACTAAGGAGAACTGATGCAAGATCAAATGACATATCGAAAAGCTAGAAAACTGGATGCCGTTTTTCTTCTCCTCCTTCTGGCTGCAGAATCGAAGTCTCGATCTGAGACCTCAGGCGATCGTGTCATCGTTGGCGATAAGGTGGTTGCTGGTCCAACGTCAGAATACTTTGAACAAAAGCTTCAAGAATTTGAAAGAGATAAGTATAGATTTTAAAAACCTAGGAATTACGCAGACACTCCTAATGGTGAGCCCTACAAATGTAGGGCTTTTTTTTTTGAACAAATGTTCGGGGGAGATCAATAAATACTAATATATTTAAAACTTTAGATTGATTCAACCGATAGAATCCTATGATTGATGACTACAAAAGAATCCTAGAAATTGGTGAGAGTTTTTTTTCTGTTAAAGACGCCAAGCAATTGCTTGAACTTATCCTCAATCATTCAAAAGAAATTTGCGAGGCCGAACGATCAACTCTATTTATAAAAGAGATGGATTATAAATCGGAAGAAGAGGTTCTTCGCTCTTTCATGGCAACAGAAATTGGCGGCCAGCTCAAAGAAATCACAGTGTCATCGAAGATAGGAATTGTCGGTTATACTTTTAAGACTGGCCATGTCCAGGTGGTCAATGATGTTCATCAGAATCAATATTTCAATTCTAAAATTGATGAACAAACAAATTTTCAAACTCGTTCGATTATATCTGTTCCTTTAATTGAAAGCAGTGGACAACCCTACGGCGTGATTCAAGTTTTAAACAAGAAAGAGGGAAAGTTCGACGACAGTGACATTCGAAAAGTCAAACTTCTCTCTCTTCTGGCTGTGTCGGCCTTAACCCGAATTCAAGATAGACTGAAAATTAAACAAATGAGAGAGAGGCTCAACGAAGTTCATCGCACCAGTCTTGAGCATTTGTCGTTCAAAACCTTTCATAAAGATCTACGGGATATTTATAAGAATGTTGAAGTCGTAGCAAACAGTTCAAGTTCTGTTCTTCTTCTCGGTGAAAGTGGTACAGGTAAAGAGGTTATGGCCCGCCACATTCACAACCGAAGCAAACGTTGTGACGGCCCCTTTGTTGTCATCAATTGCGCAGCTATTTCTCCAACGTTAGTTGAGGCGGAACTCTTTGGAATTGCCGAAGGTGTTGCAACCGATGTGAAGGCAAGAGATGGAGTTTTTCAAAAAGCCAACGGAGGAACTCTTTTCCTTGATGAAATTGGTGAGCTTCCTTTTGACATGCAGTCCAAATTACTGCGTGTGTTGCAAGAGAAGAAAGTGGCAAGAGTTGGTGAAACAGAAGAAAAATTTGTTGATATCCGCTTAATTTCTGCTACCAACCGGGATCTTGAAAGTGACGTAAAAAGCGATGGAAAATTCAGAGAGGACCTATTCTTCAGAATCAATGTTTTTCAATTTAAGTTGCCTCCTTTGCGTGACCGACTCGACGATATTGAATTACTAACCCGAGATTTGTTAAAGCTTATAGGTAAAGATCAAAATACTGTAACCAAAAATATTACTGACAAAGCCCTGCAAAAGTTGCGAAGTTATTCCTGGCCTGGCAACATTCGGGAATTGAAGAATGTTTTAGAGCGAGCTTGTGTATTGTCACAGCAGATGGACCAAATTGATGAAGACGTTATATTGCTTCCAGAGGACCGGGAACAAATAGGGAAAAGCAATGTTGAAGCCACAGAAGTGCCGTTGGCTGAGATCATTGATATGAGTCTGGTGACCAAAAGATTTCAAAAAAATTATGCTCGTAAAGTGATTGAACATTTCGAGGGCAATAAAACTCAAGCCGCAAAGTCGCTGAATATTTCGCGTGAGGGTTTACGAAAAATTCTCAACCGCAAAGTGGCTTGATTTTTGGGAACATAAATCAATCTATAAAATAAGACCAATCTTATAAGTTCGACCAAACTCATAGATCTTATCCTCGGTCTCATCGAATAACTCGTGCTGAACCACAAACCCGTACTCGCGTTTTTCGATCCAACGAGTGACGCTGATTTTTAAGATATAAGTCTGCCCTTGGTGGGGAGTGAATGGGGTATGAAACTCTTCGAATTCGGTGGCCACCTGTGGGTCCGTGAAGTGGACTTCAACTTTTCCAACTTGCTTAAAGACATCGGCGAATTTGTTGTTTTCAGACAGTTTGTCGATGTCTTTTTTCCACACTTTGTAGAGCCGCTCTTGTTTGGGCTGAAGATAGTAATTCACTGGGAATTGGCTGTATAAAAGGCCTCCAGCGGCAGCGAAAAATAGTAATCCAGAGAAAAATCGAAGCATAGACTAAGAGTATTGAAAAGATTTCATGAATGTTCAAACCTTTTAATCCGCGAAGTTTGTTTTACAGTTTGGGGGTGAGATCAACATTTTTGACGTTTGAGCTGCAAAATACCGCTGTTTTAGTTTTGGACGCCAGTTTGCAATGAATAGAGGGTGGGAACTTCTTGAACAATGACTGTTTAAGAAATCGACAGAGGAGGCGGTTAGTGTTTGGCAATATTATTGCTTTGATTTTTATTATCCCCATTCTGCAGGCTGAGACAACAAATAATGGTCAGTTGCAAGTCTACCAGGATGCTAACGGGCAGTGGGTTTATAGTTACCAGAGGAGAGACAATCCGCAAAATGAAGTCGTGGAAGTCATTGAGGAAGACAATCAGGTCGTTGCCCAGGTGCGTGAGACCTATTATCGCGGTCCCACATCGGGGCCTCGGACCCGAGCGATCACAGGACGTGGTGGTGAGGCGGCTCAGCAAATATGTGGGGGCCCCTTGGAAATTACCGATACCAATGGGCGTTGTCGTGAAATTGAATATGATTCAGACTTTTTACAAGTCTTGCAAACCGAAGGGTTGGCTTGTGCACAAACAGCAGCCCAAGAGGCCTTTGGATTCACCCCCTCTCGGGTCAAGTTTAGAACTGGAGAAGGTCAAATCAGTTGGGACCGATACTCAGGGAACGGTAATCTTTCGACCCATGCCATTGGGCGAGCCATCGATATTTTTCAAGTCGAATTATACAACGGATCCGCCCACAACACTGTCACTATGCATGGAGCATACATGGAACGACGGGGGCATCGCGTTTTTTACTCCCAAATGTATGACTGTTGGGAGGGCGTTGTCGATGATATGCAAGCTCGTGGAATCGCTGGTGCGTGCGGTAGTGGATGTCTTGGCTTTGAGGACAATCGCGCCCACTGGGATCACATGCATATGTCGCTACCACCATTGCAGAGAGTAAGAAACCTATACAGTGTCAATTGCACATAGAGATTTTAAGGAGTTAAAAATGAAATTCGTTTGGATATTTGTAGGATTAATGTTTTCAGTCCAAGCTATGGCCCAATTGCAAGCGCAAACTCTTGGAGCAGAAAGTTTGAACAACACTAAAAGTATAATCGTTGGCAACCTCAACCAACCAAAGGGTATCAAGGTGAAGGTGGTCAGTTCTTTTGCTGGTGAACCGGCAATATTTCCCTTTCGATTGCACACCTACATTCAGTGCAAAAATGAAACAGGTTTCAAAGTTATGGATGTTGCTAAGATTATTCGCGATCATTATCCCGCTCAGTTTTCAAGAAATATTGCGGCTCCAAACTCTCGGTTCCGTAATGGCGTTTTACAAGTCTGTGCTTTGGATAATGTGAATTATGATAGTGAAAAGATTTTTATAACGATTTTTGAGCCCGGCTCCGAGCATTGCGATCGATCCAAAGTTATGGATTTGATCTTCCCGATTGAGGAGTTTTGTGGAAAATAATGTCATAGCAAGTGAGGCCTCGTCCCAAGTATTTCTTTTCGAAGTGGGTGCGAGGTTTCCAGGTGGTCGAAGTACTGATTCTTTCTTTGAAGACCTTCAAGTTCCAAAACTCTTTGGCATACATCAAGCACTCATCTCGTAAAAACTTTTCGTTGGTGGCAAAATGGATTTGTCCCTTGGGTTTTAAAATATTCAAAAGGTAATGTGCAAATGGAGAGCGGTACCAACGCTTGTTAGCCTGTTTTTCTTTTGGATAAGGGTTTGGGTACAGTAAAAAGATCTGATCCACAGAGTTTTCTTTTAGGTGAGCGGGGGCCCAGTCTTGAGCGTCGCCGAAAACCGGGAACAAGTTTGGTAGATCATGACTATCTATGCGACTTTGAAAGCTTTGAAATTTGTTTTTAGTTCTCTCTAAAGCGAGCAAAGCTTTGTCGGGATGGCTTTGGCACCATTGGATGGGGTGCAGACCGACGCCGCAACCAATTTCAATGGCCAGGGTTTTATATTCATCTTTCCAAGACACAAACCTAGGGTCAGGTCGTTGACCAGAAAGCCAATTAAATGGGCGTACGGGTTTTATTTTTGCTGAACTGTTGTGCATATTAGACCTTAGTCTTTGATTGTTTACAGATTCGGCGCGACAAAAGTCGAATAAAATTTTGGCAGGCGCGCGGCGTCAACTGTCGCTTAAATAGTCACAAGGAGAAGGCCTTTTTTTGTCATCGGCTCAATGGCATAGAGGGAAAACTCATGGTTAGAAATATTGAGGCCCTATCAGCTTAAATATTGGCATCGTAAAAACGCCAGCCCTAGCGGTTTTTGGCGGACTTTGTTTCATTATTAAAATGGAAAAGAATTTTTTAGAGGGAGTTGCAGTGGGCTTTAAACGAAACACTCTTAAAACTCAGTTGTGTTTTTTTTGTCACAGTGTTCGTGGTTTTTGCTATGGGCCTTAAAAACCCGCTATTTTTTTTGTTGATATTTAAAGTTAAAGACGCAAACGTATTGGTAAGCAACAAAGCATTTTTATATAGGAGGCATCTTATGGGAATCAATAAACTAATAGTGATTCTTGCCAGCTTGAGTTTTACAGTTTCAGCGTTTGCTCAAGAAATGAGTGGTGAGAAAAAACCTTTTTCAATTTCTGGTGATTTCGCAGCATCGATGAGTTTTTACGATAGCGAAAACACTTCTGCTGGGGTTCAAAACCCTAACAACAATCATGACGACTTCAATATCGATTTAGTTGAAATCGATCTTGAGAAAAACTGGAGTAAGTCGAAATTGCATTTATCAATCGGTTATGGAAGCACAGCCGTTGGTGCAATGGGTGTTAATACATTCTTACTTTCTCCTCCAACCAACACAGTTAACCTTATGAATGGTTACTACCATATGGACACTTCATACGGCCTTGGATTCACATTTGGTAAATTTGAATCACCTGTTGGTCATGAGTCCTATAATCATATGGACAACGCTCAGTACACTCGTAGCTACGGTTTCATGTTGGCTCCGTTTTTCAGCACTGGTGCAAAAATCAGCTATGCCATGGACATGTGGTCTGCTGGTTTGATCTTTTCAAACGGATCAGGGCGCTCAGTTGATGGCCGCGACAACAACAAAACCATGGCTTTGGTTGTTGACGTTGACCCAATGGAAAACCTGCACATTGACCTTAACTATGTGACTGGTACTGAAGGTGATGCAACCAGCTCTGTGGCTGCCGCAGGTGCTTTAAGCACTCACCAAATCAACATCTTGGATATTTCAGCGGCCTACATGGTTAACGAAATGTTTGATGTGGCTTTGAACTATATTGATCACGGACAGAAAGCTTCGGCCGCTGGTTCTACAGAGAACAAAGCAACCAGTATCGCTGCTTACGCCAACGCCAATTTTGGAATGTTTGGTTTAGGTCTTCGTTACGAGCAGTTGGACTACGACTACGGAGTTCTATTGTATAACGGATTGGCTGCAGGTTTAACTGCTCCTGCTACTGGTACTCCCGGAACAGACAACAGCATCTCTTCCATCACGGTTGCTGCTAAGGCAGAAATCGACCAAAACGCCCTTGTTATGCTTGAGTACCGTATGGACTCTGCGGATGACAACGGAACGTTTATTGATAGCGATGGTGCTACGGCGACTGATTCGTTCAACACGATCACAGCGTCTTTGATGTATCGTTTCTAATTTATTCCAATAGTCGACTAGTCGACTCATTTCGACGGAATAGAAAAAGGCACCTTAGGGTGCCTTTTTTATTTTCCAAAAGGTGCCAGGCACCTTCCGGTTCTGCATGGCGTAACCAAAGGGTGTCTGGCACCTTTTGGTTCTGCGGGGTGTAACTAAAGGGTGCCTGGCACCTGTTTACGGGGTAAGGTTAGGATCTATGTTACTTGCTGTTTTACTTTCAATTATGGCTGGAGCATTCGGTGTTTGGCAGGCCGGTCTCAATAAGGTTATTGCTGACTCCCTTGGTTTTACAGCTTCGCTTTTATTCAATGGAATTTTCTTTCTTGTCTTCAATCTGATTTTCTTTGTCTTTGTGTACGCGAAACCAAAATCGGTTCCTTCAGAGTTTACAATCAACTGGTCTTTTGAAGCCTTTAAATGGTGGTGGTTACTACCTGGGTTCATGGGCTTTGCTTTGGTTATGGGGTTGGCCGTGTCGGTTGGGCGCATCGGGGCCGTGCAAACCATCGTGTTTTCAATCGCGGCTCAAGTGTTTGCGTCGATTGCCTGGGATGCGTACGTAAGTGATGCCAAGCTTACAAAACTTCGATTACTGGGTGCGATCGTGACATTAATTGGCGCGGTGCTGTCGACAATTTCTTAGGGAATATTAATCCACTTGTGAGTCTGTAAACTTAACTTCCATTGAGGGTTTACTTTGATAAAGTCCAAAATTCGATGCACCTGTTGAGACATTTGGTTGAATTCGGGAGAAAGGCAGTGGCTGACGCCCTCGGGATCATTGTCATGTCGTTTTAGTATATTGAAATCAAAGCCTTCATCGACCACATATTTCCATTCCGAGGTGCGCCGCCAAGCTTCGGGGTGGACGAAATAGGGAGGGTGTTTGTCTTTGGTGAAAGCCTTCGGAGAGGTTGTCACAAAATCAATAGCCTCGGGAATCGGATAGCTACCATTGGTTTCGCAGGCAATTGTGAAATTAAGCTGCTTCAAGGTCTCTAAAACAAGTGGCAGATGTTTATGGGCCATCGGTTCACCACCGGTGATCACAGCGAAGCGGGCGGACCCCTGTTGGGCAAATGATTTAAAGTCGCTGACTGACCATTTTTTAAAGCTATCAAATTCAGTATCACACCATGGGCAGTCATAGTTGCAGAAGGGGAGTCGGACAAAAAGAGCCCGCCGCCCAGTGTGGGTGCCCTCTCCTTGCAAAGTCCAAAACAAATCATTGATGTACAGTTCAGGAGTTTCCACGATAGGACCGGTCTAAGGGGTTGGAGCTTTGCCACCAACCGGATTGCTCTGAAAAGTGGGGCATTTGATCCACGAAAAAGTCGCGATCACAGGTGATGGCGTTGGTCGGAGTCTCTTGCAGTTTGATGGATTGTAAACAGATCTTATCGCTGAACTTTGAAGTTGAAATAAGTTTTTCCATTTTATTAAACATAAAAAGGCTGATGATTTCTGTGGTTGGATCTCCTGGGAACGGCAAAAGACGCGATTCCACTTTCTCACTTTTTAGAACTTCAACAATGGGGTCGTTTATATTGTGCATGTAGGAATGATCGAATATTTCTTGAATAAGAGTTTTCCAGTGTTTTTTAACGTCACCAAACTCAACGGTCATCTGCGAAGAGTCAAGGGCACTTCCCTGAAAGTTTACAGCCATCGTCGCATACCAAGTATGACCATGGGGGGTCATACATGGAATCGATTCAGATTTTAAAAAACGGTGAGCGGCTTCAAACCGGTAAGTAAACTCTAGGAGCATGTCTTCTAGGCCTCTTTTCCACTTTCTGATTTGAGGTGTTCAGCTTTGATAACAGTATTAATATTGCCACGAACGTTAAAGTCAGCAGTCACAGTCATTTGTTTTGGATCCAAAAGTTCGACCATGTCGTCCAAAATTCGGTTGGTCACATCTTCATGGAAAACCCGTTCCGATCGAAATTTATTAATGTAAAGTTTCAAAGACTTCAACTCGACACACCACTGGTCGGGACTGTAGGTAATGTGAATGGTGGCAAAGTCAGGAAAACCACTGCGCGGGCACAAACAAGTGAACTCTGGACAGGTGAATTGAATTTGGTAATCACGATGTTTGGTTCTATTTTCAAAGCGCTCAAGTTGGGCGTTCTCAATGGCAATGTCTCCGTACATTTTTTCAGATGACATTCAAGCCTCCTCATTTTGCTAAATGGGGAAGGATTATCATAGTTTTGATGGACTGTGGACGATTTGACTGTTAACGCTTAGCGTTAACAAGATGGGGTTCCAGACCGTAAATGACTGAAATAGCGAGATAATTAAAAAAAAAGCCTTGCTGAAAAACAAGGCTTTTGTGAGTGAACTCAAGCTTCTTTTAGGAGGCTCGAGACCATTTGTTACTGGATTCTCGATGTTTAAATATTTGTTGTTTCAGGTTTTTCCGCAAATTTTTGCATAAGCCGAAGAGATCTTTATTCTCACAGTGGGCGGCAAAATCACCAAGTGGGGATCGAACAACAATATGTCCCTCGAAGTTTCGGCTAAACTTTTCCAAACAAATTCGAATATCGCTATCGGGCGGTAAAATATATTTAAGTGTCGCCAGAATCTGCTCGGTTTGTTCTTTAGTATCAGCCGAAGGAATAATCCCTCGCCAGTCGATCAAAATATTCTTCATACGTACTCCTAAAGGTTCACAGACAGACCGCATCTATCTTTAGATAAACAGAATAACAGATGCTTTTTCACCTCTCAGAAAAAAGGGACCCAGTGACCTAAATTGATACACCAGTGGCTCAATCGAATATGAGTTCGATTCAAAATATGTCAAGGTCCAGAACTGGCTTGCAAAATTCCACTGTCAAAAAAATTGACGACCTTGACGGTGAAAAAAAAGTCCCCATGTTTGAAAGGTAGAGGATGAACCATTAACCAAGGAGTTTACTATGAAAGCCCTAGTCCCTGCATGGAGAACAAACTTTATTTCACAAAATTGGTTCAATGAGTTTGATCAACTTTTTGAAGAATTTTTTGATCATAAACTCAACCGTACAATGAACCTAGCTTGTGATGTGGAGGAGTCTGAAAAATTTATTCTTTTCACATTCGACCTTCCAGGATTGGATGAGAAAGATATCAATATCGAGGTAAAGCAGAACGTTTTAGCAATCAGTGGAGAGCGAAAAGAAGAAATTAGTTCCGACTCCACAAGAAAGTTTAAAGGCCGTTCTTACGGTAGCTTTAAACAAAGCTTTGGTCTTCCTAAAACGATCGACCAAGATAAAATTGAAGCCGACTATACAAACGGAGTTCTTAAGATTTTATTGCCCAAAAAAGAACTCGCGCCCGCCAAAAAAGTTGAAGTGAAAGCCAAAACGGGTGGCTTTTTGAATGGACTGCTTCAGTCCAAAAAAGATTCCTGAGAACTCATCCGAGATCTCAATCTTGACCCCCTCTATGCCCAGGCCATGTCCTGGGCATAGCCCTTGTTTTTTATTTTTGATGAATCGCCTGTCCCTAATTTTTGTGACCGGATTGGTCCATAGTCTTGTTTGGATTTTATATTTTTAGTTAGAAAGAACGAAACACGGCTGCCAGCGACCATGGCTGGTCGATTGTCGAGTCATTTCGTGTTGGATTTCTGCCGATAAGAACTTGGACACTGTTATGAAAAAAACCGTACTTATATTTTTATTTTTAATGATGGGAAGAGATTGCTTTTCGCAAAGTCTCGATGTTGTTTCCCATTACCCAGCCAGTGCCTACGTGGTCGATCGGCTTTTGCCATTTGTGGTGACCGGCGATATTGGTTTGAGAGTCGTGCGTGTTGAGGTCATACCTTCAGGGTACTGTCCGACCATGGTGGATCCCTATTTTAGCAATATGTTTCATGTGTTTTGTAAACAGCCAGGCCGTATCGACTTGGACATTATTGTCGTTGACCAAGAAGGTCTGGAGTCCCGATTGGATTTAAGAGATCTGTCGATAGCCGTGCAGCGGCCCCCCCGTGATGAGTTTGATTCGGCGTTTCGCGAAGCGCAGGATCGTGGGGAGCCTTAAATGTTGATTCGATGGGGACTTCTATCATTATGTGTTTTTGCTTTTCAGAATTGCGGAGAGTTCAAAGCCGCTGATGATGGCATTCCTTATCCTTATTCCACAGAACCGGAATTCTTCTACGATGTGAAGTTGGTAAGGGTTGAGGTCGACAACTTAGGGAGAAAAGCTTACGAGTTTGATGTGGCCCTGAGTTTTGCTACCAATCCCAATCAGACTGTCAGTTACCGAATGGCCTACTCCACTCTCGATCGTTCGGGCATTTGTGAATCTGAGGACCGATCAGCCGCGGGCAATACCAAGCATGCCCGGTTTTCCTGCCTAATTCCAACTCCGGACACCCTTTATATTCAGCTCACGCTGGTGGGGCCTGAAGGCGAAGAAGCCATTGAGCAGTACCGTTTTTGAAGACTCTACACAGGCTCTGAGCTCTATTCTTTGTTAAATTTTCAATCCTCCTCCTCAATTGTGTGGTTTTGAATACAATCCGCCTGTGTCGCCCAAAAAGGCACAAGAGGGGGAGTGGTGAAGTCTTTAATTTCTTTAATGATCGTGACTATTTTTAGCATTCAGGTGCAAGCGGAGCTACCGCCGGACGCATCGGAGTTGAACCTGCCAGAAGGCCTGGAACTGATGAGTGATGGGTATCCCGAAGCTCCTATTGTTCAATGCCCTCGTCCGGATAAAAAGTTTGTCGATATGTTAGCGCAACTGGATGAAATTCGTAACCGCATTAAGTCGGAAGCTTGTAAAAACAGTGGCGAGATTGAGGCCATTGAAGACGGTGTTTCCGATTTACAGTCTTTGGTTACCGGGAAGCGCAAAGCCTTTATCGATCTTGTAAAGAAAGGCACCACAGCCGGTGGTCAGTTAACATCGACTGAAGTCAAAGATTTGGAGAACTACATAGATCAAGTGGTCAAGAAAGCCAGTGTGATCACCGGCTTTCTGAACAACAAAGCTTGCTTTGATGAACCGGCAAAATTTTCGACCTTGGGTACATTGTCGGCTGTGATCGGAGAGATCTCGGGCGCCGTTGGTGCCTTAGCCGGTCCTTTTGGTGCAAAAATCAGTTTGGCGGGGAGCGTGGTTTCGGGATTGTTGAAAAGTATTAACACAATCGTTACGGCTCGAACCAGCTATGACCCTGATGTTGAAGCGGATCGAGTTAATTATCTGAATACCATGTGTGCATACTATGACTTTAAAACAGACTTCGATAAAGTAACGAAAACCCTTCATTACGATCGCCGACTAAGACAGGCGCGCAATGAGGCGGCTGCGTTGTTGGATGTTCTGGCCGAAACCTGTCCTGATTGCGAGATTGCAATGATGGATTTTCAGGAACGCTTTTATAAGGAAGAGCCGTTCGTTGTTCGCAGAGGCGCAGCCAACTCAAGCACAGTCAATCTTTATGCAGAAGACCTTCGTCCGTCGGAATTGGTGGATCGCTATTTTGTGGTCGACTATCGAATTATGGACGAAGCCGGAATGGTTTCAGAACAAGAGGAAGAACTTCTTTCCGAAGCCAAAAGTTCAGACCAACAAGCAACTGTCACGGCTCTTTTGACCAAGGCGTGGGCCGAAACCGAGCGCCAAAAGCTGATGGAAGGAGAAGAGTTAGGAGCGTCCGATGAGCTTCGCAAGCCCATTGTTGATCGACAAAACCAGATTGAGGATGTCCTATTCCGAGATGTGGCGCCGGACTATATTAAATATCATCGCAAAAAATTAGATCGTGATTTTTCAAGACTACAAGGACTGGGGCGACAGATCGTTTCTCAAATGTACTCTTACCGTCCAATACCCGATCCCAATATGAACTATCGCGACTTAAACTCTTCGCTTGCGGTAGCGTTTCATGATCTCTTCAGAACCGACTTAGAGTTTGAACAATCGCAAAACTCTTTGTTGAATTACAACGAAGCGATGGTTTGGGATTATGTTGATCAGGCCAGCAGTCAGTTGATGGATCGCTTTGATATCTTGCGGCGCCAATACGCATTGATGGAGCAGCGCTGTCAGTTTTATCGCAATTCTCTTTTTGAAATTCAAAGGTCTCCGTCATTGGTGTATGCCTGCGACCGTGCTGAACGCGTGATGCAAGAAGTGGCTGCAGAAATGGCGATTATTAAGAAAACGACGTTCGGTAAAGAATTTGCTTTTTACCTAGAAGTTTTTGAAGGTGATGATACATTATGGACAGCCGACTGGTTGGCTTCGGTGACCGAGTATATGTCCATAGAGAGAAATCGGCGCCTTTAGGTTTTTTCTGGAAAGAAATTAGAGAGGCTAAATGAAAGTTGGGTCACGGGCGATTGTGCCCACACCATTTGAGATCGCCATCCTGCTGACTCTGTTTGTTTTGTTTCTCGCAACAGTTTTTACCAATAGTAGTGTCAGTGATAATCTGTCGTTTTGGGGCCAGGGCTTTTGGTCCCTTTTGACTTTCATGACCCAAATGTGTCTGATTCTTTTAGGAGGCTTTGTGGTTGCGACGTCACGGCCTGTTGGTCACTGCCTGCAAGCGATAGCCAAACTTCCCCAGTCCTCGTTGCAAGTTTATTTACTGACCTTTGGAGTGTCAGCGTCAGCTTGTTGGATCAATTGGGGTTTGGGTTTAGTGGTCGGAGCCTTTTTTGCCAAAGAGGTGGCCAAGCAAAACGCAGCCGTGCATTTCCCGTTGATCGTGGCTATCAGCTATATGGGATTTATTTTTTGGCACGGAGGCCTGTCGGGTTCGATTCCACTGACGGTCGGAACGGCCGGCAACTTTTCTGAAAAATGGTTGGGTGGACTTGTACACTTTGATCAGACGGTGTTTTCATTTTTTAATCTGGCCTTGATTGCGACTCTATTCTTTGCCCTTGCGCTTTTGATTTTCGTTTTCAATCGACAGATCAGTGCTAAGGATTCAGTGGTGGCATTCGCAGGCGGAGAGGAAATTCCAGATTCCCAAGTACTTGCTGAAGAAAACTCCCTTTTTAGTCGTCCGTCCTTTTTTAGTCTTGTTGTTTTGATGGTTATTTTTCTAGCCTTACAAATTTCAAGTGGAGATTTTGGCTTCAGCCTGAACCAAATTAATTTCTTGTTGATTCTCATGGGACTAACGCTGCATGGGAGCCTGCAAGCCTATATGGAGGCCGTGCAGCGGGGATGTCGTCGCCTGGCCCCCATTTTAGTGCAATACCCGCTGTACGCGGGAATCATGGGTGTCATGGTGCAGTCGGGGCTTGCTTTGAATATATCGGATGCTTTTGTGACTGTGAGCAGTGAAACCACATTTCCCGTCTACATGTTCCTGAGTGCTGGGTTGGTGAATCTTTTTGTGCCTTCCGGAGGCGGACAATGGGCGGTGCAAGCCCCGGTCGTGATTCAGGGCGCTCAACAATTGGGTGTGCCATTTTGGAAGGTTATTCTCGCTGTTTCATGGGGGGACGCCTGGACAAACTTAGCGCAACCGTTTTGGGCTTTGCCTTTACTTTCCATCGTCGGCTTGGGAATTCGCGACATAATGTCTTACTGTCTGCAGGCCTTATTGCTTTCAGGTATCGTCATCAGCGGGTTCTTTCTTTTCGCTTAACCGCAGCACTTTTTGTACTTCTTGCCACTTCCGCAAATACAAGGATCGTTACGTCCCACCTTGGGACCGTCGTTGACTATTTGGAAACTTTCGGGGGCCTTACCGTCTGTAAAAAACCAGCGCCCTCCCTTTTTATTGAACTCAGAGACTTCATGGTGCGTGCCTGACTCTCCTTGGCTGTCAAAGTGGGCTTTAAACTCCACCTGGCCCCAGGAATCGTCGGGACCGCCTTTTTTAGTGTTCAATATTTCAAGCTCTTTCCAGTTGGTTTGCTCGGCCCAGGCTTGGTTTTCATCCATATTGGTTTTTTTGCGGGTGCTGGGATCGTGGGTGTCTTTAATGAAATCCATATTCACCTGGGTGTAGGCGGTGTAGCGGGCCCGCATCAATTGTTCTGCGGTTTTAGCCTCTTGGCCGGCTAAAATGGGTTCGCAGCAGTCAGTAAATTCTTTCGCACTGGTACAAGGGCAAAGCATTGTGTCACCTCTATGATTTTTCTGATAAGACTTGCATCTTACTGTGAGTTCCATAGAATTTTCAACCATTGTTAGGGAGGTGTCATGGAGACCCAAGAGTATATTAAAAACGCCATTAAAACCGAGTCTCGAGACTTTTCTGCTATTGGCGAGCGTTTGCAAAGTGTTGAAAACCAAAGACTCTTACACGGTGGAATTGGTTTGGCCACCGAAGCCGGAGAGTTTCTTGACGCTCTTAAGAAACATGTTTTTTATGGTAAAGAGTTGGACAAAGTGAATCTTCGTGAAGAGATGGGTGACATCTTTTGGTACTGCGCCATCATTGCTGATCAATTGGATGTGGATTTCGCAACAGTGATGGAGCGTAACATCACCAAATTGAAAGCCCGTTATGGAGAAAAATTCACCGAGGAAGCCGCCACCACCCGCGATTTGAAAACTGAAAGAGAAATTTTGGAGAACTAGTGGCAAAGGCAAAAGTTTATTCTTACAAAAAGTGCAGCACCTGTGTAAAAGCGTTGAAGTTTCTCGACAAGAAAAACATCAATGCCGAAGTTATCGACATTACCGAGCAGCCACCCAGTAAACAAGAACTGGAATCTATGTTAGAAAATTACGATGGTGAGATTAAAAAGCTTTTTAACACTTCTGGCGTGGCTTATCGCGAGAATAATTTAAAAGAAAAGCTACCCACAATGACCAAAGCTCAAGCTCTGTCCATGCTGAGTAAAAATGGTAAGTTGGTGAAGCGACCTTTTGTTCTTAAGGGTCGCAAAGGCCTTGTCGGCTTTAAAGAAAACGAATGGAGTCAGCTTTTTTAGTGGCTCCCATTTTAAAAAAAATCTTACAAAGTTTTTAGGTATTCGATGACGGCCATTCGGTCGTCGTCGGTCCAATCTTCCATAAAATCAAAATAGTGCCCGACGTTGGAGTGCTCTTCACGCTCAATCCAATACAGGTTTCTGTCACCCCATTCAGCTTCTAGAATCTGTGTGTCGATCATCACAGGATTTCTAAACGTGGTGAGTCCGACATAGTTTTTGTCAAAGCGGTGCAGCTCTCCAGCATCCTCCATTGAAAACACCACCGGCCTTTTTTCGGGTTCAGAAAGAAGATGAAAAAGAGTAGGGACCGAGCCGTTGTGAAGATAAGGAAATCGACTCCAGATGCCCCAGAGTTTCGGAGCATAATAGCCGAAGCCAAAAAAGTGCCTATTAAATTTAATCAAATCGCTGAGGCTTCCTTGTTCAGCGAGGTCGACCCATTCGGCATTTCCGTAATCAAGACGTTGAGGGTCTGTTTGCACCAAATCCTGAGGAATCAGGACTGGTGGTTCATAAATCGGAAAGCCTTCGGGATCGCGGTTGTGATTGCCATGGCATTTGAAGCAATTTTCCTGCACCAAGGGACGTCCGCGTTCAGCCAGCTCGGCATCGATGTCGAAAGGATACTGTGGGGGCAGGAGGTTGCCGATGACAGTGTCGACAACATGTTTCAGTTTGGGCATAGAGGCTCGCAAATGGTCCGCTGAATCACTCGCCATCAACTCAGCGCCGAAAGCCCAAGCGTAATTCTCTGAACTCAAAGAACCGTCAGCAAAAACGCCGACCTTTCTTTTCTCCGAAAAACCCCAAAGGGAGGGAACCTTCACTTGCGTGCGTTCGATTTCAGGTCCATAGGGTGTATTGGTGTCGCGATAGAAAAAGGTTTTGATGACTGAGTCAGGAACTAGGCCGCGCGTTAAGTTGGAAATCCGGTCATCCGCCAGAACGCGGGCAAAATTCATCGCTTTATCGTGCACATAAGCATAGTCGGGATCGGAGGCAAGTTTACCAGCAATAAAATGTTTCCACACGCCTTGCGCCTTTTTCAAAGTTTGGCCAATAGCAAAAGAGTCGATGGTCTTGTTGCCTAAACCTGGGATCAGTTGTCCGGCGGCGCGTCCTGAGTGACAGCCGGTGCAACCTAAGACTGCGAGTTCCATGCCTTTGTAATTCACTTCGAAGACGCCGACATAGCGCTGTTTGACGCCGGGAAGAAATCCGAATTTTTTCGTAATAAATGAGTCTTGAAACAATGACGGTTTTTTCTTCAGTCCCCCAAAGAAGATGGAAAGGTCGGGTGAAATTGTCATGCCCCGACCATTTTCAAAGAAATGGGTGCTCAGCCACTCTTCGCCGGCTTTTTCCGCCAATTCTTGTCGATCCGGTAGAGCCTGCGCGGCCGCGTTGATAGATCCCATACACACGAATATTGAGAATACCCAGCGAAGCATAATCCCCCCCAAAGTTGAATGAAGGCTTGTTTTAGCAACAACCCTGAAAAAACTTCAAAGGAAATTTCAAAAGGATGGGCTGAGGGCGTATAGAGAGGCTTGTCGCGCAGCTCCAACTAGCTGATTCTTCTGTCTGGCCCATCGACCTTGAAGTTTTTTTGTGGTCTATTCACGTGGTTTGAGGAGGTTCGCCCATGGTTTCAGAAACCTTTGATTCAGCCCGCTGGGAGCCCGTTCCTGGCTTTGAATTTCAAGATCTCACCTATCATCGTGCAAAAGATCAAGGCACTGTCAGGGTGGCTTTCAATCGGCCTGAAGTGAGAAATGCCTTTCGACCTCAGACGGTGGATGAGCTTTATAAAGCCCTTTTGCATGCCGCCGAATCTCCTGATGTCGGAACCGTAATTTTAACCGGCAACGGGCCGTCCCCGAAAGACGGAGGCTGGGCCTTTTGTTCAGGCGGCGACCAGCGCGTTCGCGGTGAGTCCGGATACCAGTATGATAGTCAGTCCAGTCTGGGACGTCTGCATATTCTCGAAGTTCAGCGTTTGATTCGGTTTATGCCGAAAGTGGTTGTTTGCGTGGTGCCTGGCTGGGCCGTCGGTGGTGGCCACTCGTTGCATGTGGTTTGTGATTTAACTTTAGCGAGCAAAGAGCATGCTGTGTTTAAACAGACGGATGCCGACGTCGCCAGTTTTGATGGTGGTTATGGTTCCGCCTATTTAGCCAAAATGGTGGGACAAAAAAGAGCTCGTGAGATCTTTTTCTTAGGCGCTAACTATTCGGCCGACGAAGCTTTTGAAATGGGCATGGTCAATAAAGTGGTCCCACATAGCGAACTGGAATCGGAAGCTTTGCGTTGGTGCCAAGAGATCAATACCAAAAGTCCCACCGCCATTAAAATGTTAAAATTTGCGTTTAATTTGGTCGACGATGGCTTGGTCGGGCAGCAAGTGTTCGCTGGCGAGGCCACACGCTTGGCGTATGGTAGTGAAGAGGCAAAAGAGGGACGGAACGCCTTTTTGGAAAAACGCAAACAGGATTACTCCAAATTCCCTTGGCATTTTTAAAAACTTCAGAGGATCAGAGGAAAAATGACGACACAAAGACGAATTATTGCAACTTCCGCTTTACCCTATGCCAATGGCGCCATTCATCTTGGCCATCTGGTTGAATACATACAGACAGACTATTGGATTCGTTTTCAGAAAATGCGCGGCCACGAAGCTTTGTATATCTGTGCCGATGACACGCATGGAACACCCGTCATGATTCGTGCCAGAAAAGAGGGGATCACGCCCGAAGAGTTGATAGCCAATTCTCAAAAAGAGCATGTTCGTGACTTCGATCTTTTTCAAATTCACTTCGACAACTATCACTCCACCCATTCTCCCGAAAACGAGAAGATGGCGGGTCGTATTTTCAAAGCCATGGAAAGTAATGGACATGTACAGACGAAAAACATCGAGCAAAGTTATTGTGAGCATGACAAAATGTTTTTGCCCGATCGTTTTGTGGTTGGAAACTGTCCGAACTGTGGATCGCCTGACCAGTATGGTGATTCTTGTGACAGTTGTGGCGCGACCTATGCTCCGACGGACCTGAAAGACCCGAAATGTTCTGTATGTTCGAACCCACCGGTTAAAAAGCAAAGTGAGCATCTGTTTTTCAAGCTGAATAATTTCAAAGATTTCTTACGAGAGTGGGTGCCCGGACACACGCAAATCGAAGTGGCTAATAAATTGAAAGAATGGCTGGATGATGAACTTAGAGATTGGGATATTTCTAGAGATGCGCCGTATTTCGGTTTTGAAATTCCCGGGCATCCAGGAAAATACTTTTATGTTTGGGTGGATGCGCCGATCGGCTATCTTTCCAGTACTTTGAAGTGGTGCGAAAATAATAATTTGAACTTTGATGAGTTTTGGAATGATGAGAAAACAGAGATCTACCACTTTATTGGTAAAGATATTGTTTACTTTCATACTTTGTTTTGGCCGGCCATGTTGAAAACTGCAGGAATGAAAACGCCTAACAAGGTCTTTGTTCATGGATTTTTGACAGTCAACGGTGAAAAGATGAGCAAATCGAAAGGCACCTTTATCGCTGCTAACAAGTTTCAGCAGTTTTTAGATCCAACTCATCTTCGATATTATTACGCCTGTAAACTTAACGGTATTGGCGATATTGATCTTAATTTTGAGGACTTCGCGAATCGTGTGAATTCAGACTTGATCGGCAAGATTACCAATCTTGGTTCACGCGGCGCTCAAATGATAAATAAGAAATTTGATGGGCAAACTTTGTCACCCACTGATGATGGCCAAAAGTTGATTGATTGGGCGCAAGCAAAGTCTGAGGTGATTGCCAAGCTGTATGAAGAGTTGAATTTCGCAAAGGCTATGGTTGAAATTCGGGAAATCGCCGATAAAGCCAATCAATATTTTGACGAGAAGGCGCCCTGGAAAATGATCAAAGACGATCCCGAAACAACTCAGAAAATCCTTACTGATATTCTTGGGCTGTTTGCCATCATGTCGATTTACCTAAAGCCGATCATGCCGGAGTATGTAAAAAAAGTGGAAGACCTTTTCGGGTTTCCCGAGTTGGTCTGGAGCGACTCAGATTTAAAACGAATTGGGGCACAGATTTTTAATTCTAAACTTAATGCTTTCAGTCACCTTTCGCAAAGGGTAGACGCTAAGAAAGTCGAAGAGCTCATCGAAGCTTCGAAGGTCTAAGGTGAAAACCTATCCCAAGAATAAGTTTTTGGAATTGGCTATCGAACGTCGAGTGCAGATTTTATTAGACTTGATTTACAAGGCGGAAGCCTGCTGGGAGGAGCCTGCCGAAAGGACAAGCCTTCTTGATCAGTTTGGCCAATATTTTAAGTGGATGAATTTTTTTGAATGTGATTCAGGGCTGTTGCGGCGAGTGGCGACCTATGAGCCTCAAATGGCCTCGGACATTGAACTTCGCAAGCTTTTAGATATCGCGGTGCCTTTTGAACGTTACCTCGAATTATCAGTCAAAGATGATCAATTGGTGCCGATTCGAGAAGGAGACCGACATAACAAACCTCGCCAAGAAATGCCGCTTTATTTTATTCTCGACCATTTACGAAGCGCTTTTAATGTTGGTAGTCTCTTCCGCACAGCGGAGTGTTTGGGAGTTTCACATATCTATTTGGTGGGCTACACCCCCAGCCCCGAAGATGCTGGAGTTCAAAAGACCGCCATGGGTACAGAAACGATTGTTGGTTGGTCAAGTCACAACCATATTGAAGAGGTTTACCAAAAACTAAAGGATCAAAACATATCGATCGTGGCTCTTGAAACGTCACTGGCAGCCACGACCCTTGATGCGTGGCAAGCGCCAGATCGTGTGGCTTTTGTGGTTGGCAATGAGCGCTTTGGGTTAAACCAGAAAAGCTTGCAGCCGGTTGATGAGGTTGTTGAAATCCCTGTTTTTGGTAAGAAAAATTCACTGAATGTTGCTAATGCTTTGGCTATTGCGTCGTTTGAGGTTGTTCGACAGTGGAAAAAATAGAGTATCAACCCATAGGATTGTTTCACTGTGCTCAGTCACAGCCGGTGGATTCACCCCGACAAGGGGCCCTGGCAAAGGACAGTGAAGGCTACATTGAGCTAAACCCACAGATCGGGGAGGATTGTTTACAAGATCTTGCGGGATTTGATCGGTTTTGGATCATTTATGATTTTCACCTCAATAAAAATTGGAAGCCGAAAGTGCGTCCACCGCGGGGTGCTGATAAAAAACGGGGCGTGTTGGCCACACGTTCTCCTTACCGTCCCAACTCTATAGGAGTGTCCTGTGTTCGGTTAAGCTCTATTCAAGGACGTCGAATATTCTGCACGGAGCATGACCTTCTTGATCAAACTCCGATCCTTGATATCAAACCATACGTGTTGCAGGCTGATTGCTTTCCAGACAGCAAGCAAGGGTGGTTGGAAGGTTTACAAGAATATTCAGTGGAATTTGAACCTTCGGTGTTGAAGAAAATAGATTGGATTGAAAAAGCTCTGGCGAAACCCGTTCAGCAAACTATCATTCAACAACTGTCTTTTGACCCAACCAATTCAAAAATAAAACGGGTAAAGTCAAAAGACGATTTTTTCGTCTTCCACTACCGGACCTGGAAAGTTTTCTTCAGTCTTAAAGGGACGAAAGTTCAAGTCTTTAACTTTTTATCAAACTACAGCGTTGAAGACTTGCAAGCGAAGGATGATCCCTACCAGGATAAAAAACTGCATATTGATTTTCAAAGTTCTTTTGACCTCGGTGATGATTGATCTTCAAAAAATGACAACCAAAAGGTCGTGGCGAGACTTTGCTACAAATGCTGATCGTTTCGCAAAGGCATTGTCGTTGCGCGACCAAGAGGGCGTTGGTACCCTCTCTTTGGCGCTTCTTTTTTGAGTTTACGATAAGTTTTAATTGCAACTTAGTTCAGGTAGGTTTCTTTACAAGCCAAAGTGAGTGACACCGTATGAGTACCGAGGCTGTCTTTCGAGCAAAGAGCTTTGTAGACAACTTTTTTTCCTTTCGCATAGTCAAAGTCGGCACCGAGAAGTTCAACACCTTCGTCACAATTCCACGCGTCGTCAAAGGCGACCTCCATGTAAGCACTCTCAGCCTCAGAGAGATTCTTGACTTTCAACTGTGAGCTGGTGCCGTCGTACTTCGCCAAGGTCGCAATATCGCCGTAGCCGCAGTTATAGGAAGGCACTTCGGCGAGGGCCCAAGCCGATGTTAATACTGTTAAAGAAAAGATAATAGATTTCATGTGGTTGTCTCCTTTTAAGTGAACCACAAGGTAGTCCCGAAGGTCAGGGGTCGCTAGTAAGATCTTTACAAGCTACAAAATTTCCTCACCGACAGACTTTGTTTTTTGTTTTTATTTCACAACTCGACTGGACTGATAGCGGGGTTTGATTTTTTGATCAATGGAACAGGAAAAACTGTAAAATTTTGAGACAGATAAGCCGATAGAGAGATTGATATGTGTATCAGTTTGCGGCGTTTTCTTTTGCAATTTCTTTTCGCGTCATTGGGAGCAACTTTGCTGTCATGCAACGGCACAAATGTGGACGGGCCCGTCGAACGAAGCTGTTCCACTGCCGATGGCCTTTGGACGGTTGTCAGCGCCCAGTGCAATGGTGAAACAGTAGAAGATGTCAGTCCGGTCACTTATGTGTTTGATAAAGAAACGGGCCTGGTTGCGCAAAGGACGGGTCGAGTTGACTGTGCCACTCACTTCAATTGGGATGTGGAAATAGGAGAGGAAACGCCCCTATTTTCAATGACGGGGACGGGAAATTTAACCTGCACAGCCAGTGGTCAGGAGACTGATTTTTGTCGAAGCGACGTTAATTCTTGCAACGCCGGAATCGATATAACTGGAATTAAAAATGAATTTCCTACTTGTGTTATTACCGCTGATGGCATGTCTCTTATTAGAACTGTCAGTCCTGTGAACAATCCGGACTCTTTATCTTATTGTGAAAATGGGCAGGCCGAGGTGGTACAACTGGTTCAGGGTGAGTACACTCCACCCGAAGAGCCACCTGAACCAGAGGAATTGATAGCATTTATTGAGATCGCGGGGCCGAATCCGTTAGACTACGGGACTCATCCGGTTGACGATCGCATCGTTGAAACTCTGACCCTAACAAATGTGGGGAATGCCATTGCAACCGGCCTTCGTGGAACAGGACTGGCATCGCCGTTTCTATTCACTGGCGCTTTGTTCCCAGGCACTGGTGGCACCTGTGATCTTCAGCTTGAGGTCGGAGCCAGTTGTACCATCGAAGTGGAGTTTTATCCTCTGAGACCTGGCTATTACACGGACAACTTACTTATAAGCTATGGCAATGGATCAGGTACGGTCACCGTCAATCACGGTTTAGCGGCAACGGCGAGTGCTGACCTTGCTCAACTTTCTATTTCAAATGGACCCTTTTATGATTTTGGTATGATTCCTATTGGTAATCCACAAACTCAGACTTTTACTGTCACCAATAATGGTGAAGAGGATGCGACCAACATTTCAGAAATGGGGCTAGCGGCTCCCTTTCAGTATGCCGGCGGGTTGTATCCCGGCTCCGGTGGAACCTGCGGTAGTAGCTTAACAGCGGCAGCAAGCTGTCAAATGGTCGTAGAATTCAGTCCTGTGGCAGAGGGTGCGTTCAATGATATCATCGAGCTTCAGTATGATGATGGTGTGAATCTGCAGACGGTCCGTCGCAATATATTCGGCCAAGGTGTAGCTCCGTAGCCTTGAAAAACCTTCTTCTCCGGCGGCTGAGACCTTTGAAAACATGTTATAAATTCTGTGTATTAAAGGCATAGGCCCGATCTATCCGCATCCGAAAAATTTACCTTGAGTCTTAGTGTGGGGATGATTATTAAGTTCCCAAGGACCTTCAGGGGGGATTTATGAAGAAAGTCATTTTAGCATTCATGGTAATCTTAGCTACGTCAATTTCGACAGCCAACGATGATCTAGCAGCATCAATGAAAGTGATTGGTGAACAGTTCAAAGTGTTAGCGGGGGCGATTCAGTCAAAGAACTTCACCGAGAATGAATTGGTTGCAATTGAAACCATGCAAGCAGCCATATCTGAGGCAGCGCTGGTTTACCCAGATGAAGCCACCGACGAGGCGGCAAAAGAGCAGTACTCCCGCTGGATGGCGGAGCTTATGAATTTAGCGATAACTATGGAGACTGAGGCAGAGATTGCTTTAGGGCAAGATCCTCAAGACTTATCGGGTGTGATTCAAACCTTGATGGCCATGAATGAATTAAGAAAAGAAGCTCACTTCGTTTTTCGACCGGAATAGATTAAAAAGAATCTTTCTGCAACTCTTCAATTAAACCATTCATTGTCGGTGAGTTGGCTTTGTGTTTTGGAAACACAAGGCCAAGGCGGTGTTTGCCAACACCTTGTTCAGGAAAATTCGGCAAGGCCACGCGTCGAATGTTGCCGGCTTCAATATCACTTTTTGCAACAAATTCAGGAAGCAAGGCCAACCCAATACCATTGAGTAAAAGTTCTTTAGCGGACTCTAAGCTTGAGGTTTTATAAACCATACGCGGATTATGGCTTTCAAGTTGAGGGTGAGTCATCAGTAGTCTGGTGTTGTCTTGTCCCGCCAGGGCGTCAGGCATGAAGATTAATGGAGCTGATTCAACAGAACTGTAAATGGGATCGACGCAGACAGATTCATAAAGTTGAAATCGATCTTCAGACAAATAAATTGTTTCGGTATTTTGTGATTTATGGGGCTCGATGATTAAACCTAAATCGAGTTCACCTTTTTCGACGGCTGACTGAATTTCTGAACTTCGTCCGGTCGTTAGTTCGAGGCTAAGGTTCGGAAACTTCGGCAGGAAGCTCCTTAAAAATTTTGGCCAAAAGTAAATGGCAATACTGTCATAGGTGCCCACTCGCAGAGATCCGGCCATAGGATCTTCTGGCGCCTGCAGTTTAATTTCCATTTCATTGAGATCGGCAAACAACTGATGGCAGTAATCGAAAAGCACTTCACCTTCAGTGGTGAGTTGAACGCCGCGGGGCTGTCTGAGAAAGAGTTTTCGATCGATAGATCCTTCAAGGATCTGAATGGATTTCGTCAAAGACGGTTGCGTGATATTGATTTTTTGTGAGGCCTCCTTAAAAGACCCCGCCTTAGCCACCTGATAGAAGTAGTGAAGTTTCTCGAGATGATCTCGTAACACCATAATATGACTCCTGTTTCTAGGTATAACCGATGGCTATACGACATCTTCAATTAATTCATTATACCTATGCAGGCAAGAACTTTATAAGGAGGGTGGCTGAAAGGGCCGTTGAACTAAGAAGGGGTAGAGAATGTTGGAACCCGTGCAAAGACCACAATTTAGTAATGCGAAAGCCATTGCAATCACCCAAGACCTTGTGAACGTTTTTCGTAAACGAAAAACAACCCGATTTTTTCAAAAAGCGGAGGTCGATCGTCAAATAATTTTGAACGCTATCGCTGTGGCTGCCACCGCGCCGAGTGGTGCCAACAAACAGCCTTGGTCATTTTCGGTTGTTGAAGACACCGCCACAAAGGAGACGATCCGAGAAGCCGCAGAGGTCGAAGAGAAAAAGTTTTATGAAAAAACCGCGCCACAGAAATGGTTGGACGATTTGAAACCTCTGCATACCGATGCTCAAAAACCATTTATTACCGAAGCCAGTTTTTTAATTCCCGTGTTTTCAAAGCAATATGACTTTGATACAGAAGCCGGTAAAACCAATAATTACTACGTTCGAGAGTCGGTCGGCTTGGCGACTGGTATGCTGATAGCGGCATTGCATATGGCGGGTCTATCAGTTTTGACTTACACACCCACCAATCGTAATTTCCTTGTCGATCTTTTGCAGCGTCCTCGTAACGAGAGAACCTTTATGGTTTTAGTGGTAGGAGTGGCCGCTGATGATGTCAGAGCGCCAGTTTTAACTAAAAAGGCGTTGCGAGACGTTGTCGATATTTTTAAAGGTGTGAATGCGCGGATTCCGAATGACGAATCCGCCGACAATGATAAAGTTTAATTGATCCAAACGAGTTTTCGGAAAATCCAATAAGAGTCGCCAAAAGAATCTTTAACTTTCGCCCACTTGCCTTTGATTCTGACAAGTTTAAAGACGGTGTATTTATCAACCGAAGGAAGGTCATCGGGTTTCTTATGATTGGCTCCAGGCCCGGTTCGAAGGTTGGCTTTTTTGACTTTCACAACGGCACACTTATATTTGCTGGTGACCAATGTCTTATAAACCCAGTGATCATCACTTTCGAAATCTCGGACCTTAATCCAAGAGCCTTTCGATTTTAGCTTCCGCAGGGGCATGTAGCGAAAAACTTCCCAAGTGATTTGGTTTTTAGTACTAGGCCCCGCCCTTAGGTTGGCTTTCTTAACTTTCACACACAGGGAGTGCGCTTGAAAACTAAAAAGGAGAACAAGGACGAAGGTGACAAGAATGTGACCTCGAAAGAAATTCATGACTTAATTGTGTTAAAAAATACTGACAACGTCAATGTCCCTTTTCTTCAATGAGCGGATATTCTTGGGCAAATTATCGATGATTAGCGCTTCCATGGCGGCGATGATGTTTTCTTTAAGGAAGCTCCGACTATGGACGAGGCTGACCTCACGAGTTGGTACAGGTTTTTTGAATTTTTTAATATAGCGGTTGATTTCAGAGGTATCCATTTCAGCTAGAGCAAGCTCGGGGAGAAGCGTGTAGCCGGAATTTTTCTTAACTAAATTTTTTAATGTTTCTAAGTTGCCACTGGCAAATTCTACATTGCCGAGGGCTGTATTTTTCCGGTCTAAAGAGCAGACTTTAAGGACTTGGTCTCGGAAACAGTGCCCTTCTTCTAAAAGCCAAAGGTTCTCATCGCTTAAATCAAACTCGGAAAGAATTTTTCGTTGCGCCAACGGATGATTTTCCGAGATGTAAGCGTAAAAAGGCTCAAAGAATAAATGTCGCTCTATGATTTTGTCATCACCCAAGGGAGTCACGAGAAGCCCAGCATCGAGTCGGTCTTGACTAAGTTCTTCGATGATCTCAGACGTTTGAAATTCGCTGACCTTTAATTGCACCTCTGGGTAATTCTTTGAGAACTCTCCGATAAACAGAGGAATTAGATAGGGTGAAAGAGTGGGGATGACTCCAAGATGAAAATGTCCTTTTAAAACAGTTGAGCCTCTGTTGGCGATATCGAAAAGGTTACGGTGTTCCTTCACAACCTTCTGAGCCTGCTCGAGAATTTGTTGACCGGTGTCGGTGGCCAGAATAGGTTTTTTTGAGCGATCAAAAATTATCACTCCCAGCTCTTCCTCAAGTTTTTGGATTTGCATAGAAAGAGACGGCTGAGCGACGTGACAGCGTTCTGCGGCTTTGCCAAAGTGCTTCTCTCGGTCAACGGCCAGTATGTATTCCAATTGAGTGATTGAGGCCACAATTCTCCTTTTTGATAGCTTAAAACTATCATACAATAGTTTTATAATATTTAACAACTATTAAAATAAGATCGAAAATAGGACTATTCGTTTCGCAGATGCTGACGGAATTAACGCTTAAAATGAGGAGAATTCAATGAGTCTACAAGATAAAACGGGTCAGAAAGTGCCCAATGTATCCTTCAAAGTCCGAGAAGGAGCACAATGGGTAACAAAAACGTCTGATGATTATTTCAAGGGCAAGAAAGTGGTTTTGTTTGCATTGCCCGGAGCCTACACTCCAACCTGTTCATCCACCCACCTACCACGCTACGCCGAACTTTACGATGCCTTTAAAAAGGAAGGAATAGACGATGTTATTTGTCTATCAGTCAATGATACCTTCGTAATGAATGCTTGGCAGAAAGATCAAAAAGCCGAGAACATAACTATGCTTCCTGATGGGAACGGTGAGTTCAGTGATCAATTGGGATTTCTAGTCGATAAGAAAGCCATTGGTTTTGGTCCGCGGTCGTGGAGATATTCGATGTTGGTCAACGATGGTACCATCGAGAAAATGTTCATCGAAGAAGAAAGAGACGGAGACCCGTTTGACGCTTCGGATGCTGTTACAATGTTAAAATACATCAACCCGAAGATTGATCTACCAAAATCTGTTGCGATCTTTACTCGACCAGGCTGTGAATTTTGCAAGACCGCCAAAGAGGCTTTGCAGAAAAATGGCTATAGATACGAGGAGCATGTATTGAACGAAGATTACAGTGTTAAAACTCTGGTGGCTCTTTCTGGCACCACAAGTGTGCCGCAAATCTTTGTGAATGGTGAGCGCATCGGCGGTTCCGAAGAATTGAAAAAATATTTAGGATAAGATAGGTTAAGGGCCCTTGCAAAAAGGGCCTTTAAGTATGAGGAGATAAGATGAAAACCTATGAAGTGGTAATTATCGGAGCGGGAACCTCAGGATTGACCGCGCGCCGAGAAGTGGCCAAGGTAACAGACAACTATGTTGTTATTGATGACGGCCCCTTGGGTACGACTTGCGCTCGCGTTGGGTGCATGCCCTCGAAGGTTTTCATCCAAGTCGCCAACGACTTTGGGCGGCGCAAACATTTCCCAGATGAAGGTATTTTTGGCGGCGAAGATCTTGCAATCAATTCAACGCAAGTCATGAAGCATGTGCGAAGTTTGCGTGACCGATTTGTTCGAGGTGTTAAAAATCCTATGCAAGATTGGCAGGATAAATTAATCCGGGGCCGTGCGGAGTTTGTGGATTCGCATCGGTTGTTGATCAATGGTGATCAAATAAAGGCTAATAAAATAATAGTCGCTGCCGGATCACGACCGGTGATTCCGCAACCTTTTGTCGAATTTCGAAATCATCTGGTAACCACCGATGAGTTTTTTGAGCTTGCCGAGTTACCGGAGTCAATGGCGGTTATCGGATTAGGAGTTATTGGCATTGAATTGGGGCAGGCCCTGAACAAACTCGGTGTGAAAACGGTGGGTGTCACAATAGGTAATGCCATTGGCGGTCTTACTGACCCCGAGATTCAAAAGTACGTGGCTAATAAATTCCAGAGCGAATTTCCTATCCATTTTAATGGAGCGAAACCTGCGGGCATCAGTGCGGATGGCAAGTTGCAACTAGAGATTGATGGCAAGATTCATGAAGTGGACAAAGCGCTCATAGCTGTGGGGCGGCGGCATAATCTTGATCGCGTTAAAATAGAAAATTTGCGTGTCGAGTTAGGAAACAATGGCGTTCCCAAGGTAAACCCCAACACCATGAAGGTCGTCGATGCCCCGCATGTGTTTTTGCCGGGGGACATCAATGGCGATCGTCCTATACTTCATGAGGCCGCTGACGAGGGAATTATCGCAGGACACAATGCCGTTCTTGAAGAAACCTGTTTCAAGAGGCGAGTTCCTTTAGGGATTACCTTTTCTGATCCTAATATTGCTTTTGTTGGAAAAACCCACAAAGCGTTGGTAGATGAGGGCGTCGAGTTTGTTATAGGCTCTGTGACTTTTGAAGGTCAGGGGCGAAGTATCGTCAAGCTTCAAGAGCAGGGTCTTCTGCATGTTTATGCTGATAAAAAGACAGGTCGTTTGTTGGGGGCTGAAATGCAGGCGCCCGATGGAGAGCATTTGGCTCATCTTATTGCTTGGGCGATTTCTATGGAGCTGACAGTGCGTGAAGCAATCACACTCCCGTTCTATCACCCGGTTGTCGAGGAAGGGTTGAGAACGGCTTTGCGAGGGGCGGCTGTGCAAATTCGCGGTCAGGCCGAAGGCGAGCTTTATCGCTGTGAGGATCCTCCTATCCGTTAACACTATTTTTCTGCAGGCGAAGAAAACCGAAGGCATTCTTCCCTTGCCAATGTTCCTCAATAAGGTAGAACCATCTGTAAAGACAATTAAATTTTAAGTTTATTGAGTAACTTTTAAAGGAGGGTGATTTGGACTCTAATATAAAAGCCTATCTTGATCTCGGTATCGAGTACGCGATCACGTACGGATTGAAACTGATATTTTTTCTTATACTACTGTTTGTTACTTTTAAAGTCGCAGGTTGGGTCAACCGAATGATTCGCAGAATCGTCGACAAAAAGGAATTGGATCCAGCGTTGGGTCACTTTTTTGCCAACATTGCTAAATACTGTGTTTTAGTTTTAGGAGTTGTCACCAGTTTGGGGACCGTTGGAATTGAGACAGCCAGCTTTGCCGCCGTTTTGGCTGCGACAGGCTTTGCGGTTGGTATGGCTTTGCAAGGCACCTTAGGACACTTTGCATCAGGAGTGATGCTATTACTGTTTCGTCCCTTCAAAGTTGGAGATTTTGTCACAGTCGGAGGGCAGTCTGGTACTGTTAAAGCCATCGACCTCTTTAGTACAGTTCTTGATACCGCCGACAACAAACGAATCACGATGCCCAATGGAATGGTTTATGGAAATCAAATCGAGAATGCGAGTTTTCATGATATTCGACGAGTCGATGTGGCTGTTGGTACTGCGTATGAGGCCGATAATGATAAGACCAGAGAGGTTTTGATGAGAGCTATAAAATCTGAACCATTGGTGCTTGATGAACCTGAGCCAGCTGTGACTCTCAATGCATTGGGAGCCTCTTCAATTGATTGGACGATGAAGGCGTGGGTCAAAAAAGAGGATTACTGGCCGGTTCGAGACTCACTCACACGAGCTGCCAAGTATGAGCTTGATAAGGAAGATATTGGTATTCCCTATCCTCAAATGGAGCTAAGCATTCAGTCCGGATCGGCGTCGGCTTTACCGCCTCAGTCGCCAACGCCGTCTCATTGATACCAAAAAACCTCTTCACTTTTGCGTGGGGGGTACTCCCCTCAGCTATCGGTTATCAGTTATCAGTTGAAATTGAAAAGCCATTATTTCGGCCTCAGTGAATTCATATTTTAGTCGGGCCAGAAGGTTTTTGATTTGGGCCTCGGCTAAGTTTTCTTCACGGATGTTCACTAAAATAAGATCACTGGCGCCTTCCGAAAACTTTCTGCGTTCGGCATTGGCCAACTTGTCTGCCAGGGTGACCTGATCCTTCGTTAAATTGTACATTTCAGCGTAAGAGGTTAGCTCTGCAACCAAGCTTTGTGATTGGGCGCCGACTTGGTCTTTCAACCATTTTATTTTAGTTTCGATTTGATCTTGTTTTGCCTTTCCAGCATTTTTCATACCGCGAGCTTTGCGGTATTGAATGGGTACTTCTACGCTTAACAAAATGCGATTCTCATCTTGCTCAAGTCTGTTGGGGCCGACTCCTTGGTCTTGATTCCACTCGAAGTTAAGATCCACTTTAGGGAGGTATTGGTTTTTACCGAGTTTGATGTCGAGTTCAGCCTGTTCGTTTTGCGATAAAAGTCGTTTTAAATTTAAGTTTCGACTCATGGCCGTTGAAAACAGGCTGGAAGATGTCAAAGCCGGTTGCAGAGTTTGATTAGGAAGGTCAGGGACCTGGGTTGGAGACAGTGGAATAGGAGTCCCTTGGCTGTTTCGATAAAACAAAGACAGATAAAAGCTCGCTTTTTGGAAATCCAAAGTGCTCTGCGCGACTTGAGCCTCACGTTTACGAATGTACTGATTATTTTCAGCTTCATAAATTCTAGCTAAGTCTCCTACTCGAATCCGTTTTTTTATCTGAGACGCTCGCGAGCGCGCCAGCGCTAAGATATTCTTGTATGTTTTGAGTTTATAGCCATTGAGAACCCAAGACCAGTAGGCCTTAAGGGCCATGGTTTGAACATTGACTTTTGTTATCTCCAAATCAATTTTACTTTGACGAAAGTTTTGTTCTTGGTTGCGCAGTTTATACCGCTCTTGATCAATCAGCGCGTTTCGTAAAAGAGAGACTGAGAATCCTGCGAATGTTTCGCCACCGTCTAAAGTTTCAAGTTTTCCTTCATAAACGGGGAAATCACCAAATGATTGTCGATAACCACCATAGATTTTTGAGTTGAAGTAGCGTAAGGGTTTTTCGGCCAAAATCTTATACGCATCGCCCTCGTAGTAGCCCTCAGTTCTGGCATCCACTTGGCCTTTGAGTTGCGCATCAAAAGCTCCCAAAGATTCTGTAACCTTGTTTTCTGCTTCCAATTGCTTTTGCGCAGACTCGAGGACTTTCGGAAAATGATGGATAGCCGAGGTCACCACGTCGGATTCTGAGATGGAAAATGCAGAGGAAGCGTGAGCGACCAATATGGCGAAGCCTAAAAAAAGCCTCATTATTGCTTGTCCTTCACCATATTTTTGGGCGCGGCATCCATTGATTTCGGAAAACCGTTAATTTGGCGCCAAAGTTCGTAACCGATGGAAACTTCATCAAGGATAATGATTCCGACCACTCGTGTGCCCTGTCGAAGAATATCGTCTTCAGGCCAATCGTTAGGATCATCGGGGTCGGGTTTGATTAACACTCGGAAAGTACCGTTTTTAGATACAGAAGGGTCGACCACGGTGACGATCCCGCCAAAACTACCCACCGCAACTGACGGCCAACCACTGAACTGAATGGCGGGCCAACCTTCAAACTGCAGGCGGACCTGTCGCCCCGGAAAAACCAATGGCAGGTCATTGCCATCGATAAAAAGCTCAACGGCGTGGTCCTCAGTTTGCGGAACAAAGTCGACGAGAGGTTCACCCACTTTAACGTTGGTTGTTCCCGAGCCCTTCAAAATTCTTAAAATCTGACCGTCTCTTGGTGCCGATACCACTTGTTGTTGCTGCCGAGCGAGCTCGACTTCAGCTTTTGCTAAATCAGCGACTGTCGAGGCTTCATCGGATAACAATTTCTTGTACTTTATCTTCGATTGTTCGAACTCTTTTCGAGAGCTTAAACCTTCTTTTACCAGCTTTTCTTGGCGGTGAAAATTAAGACGGGCTGTATTGCTGGCCTCTTTTACGGCTTCGAATTTTGCGACAGCTGCGTCCCTCTGTGCTTCAAGGCGTCTTAAATAGTCAGGATCGTTATCAACGACTCGAACGATGGGATCGCCTTTTTTAACAAACTGGCCATCCTGTACCAGCCACTCTTCGACGAGACCGCTTACGGTGGCCGTGACCTGTTGCACTCTATCATTGGGATTGTAGGCAAGTACACGGCCGGTTCCTCGGCTGAACTGTTGCCATGGTGTGACGAGTAAAACTAAGGTGAGAACGGAAATTCCTATGGCAAAATTGCGAGTTAATTTTTTAGCATTTCGAGGGGAGTAAACCGAATTCACCGAGCGTAGATGGCTGTGAAACTCCCGACTTGAATGTGAATATAAGGGGGAGTGGTTCTCTGAATCGTGTTTTGTTTCAGCCCTATATTTATCAATGAAGTCGTAGAAGGCATGTATTTTGTGACTGGCACCAACAATATCGTAGAAACCCTCAAGGTATTTGTTGGCAACAAGAAACTTGCCGACAATCGCGTTAACTACAATTTCGGCGGCGACAAGCTGACCGACGCTGAGTTGGTTCGATATAACGAGATAGCCTCCAAGGGCGAGCAACAAGGCATTTAAAAAAGCATACAATAGGATGTACAAGATGTTTTGTATAAAGACGTCTTTAAAGTGAACGGATCGATTTTGTAAAAAGACATCAATGTGATGATCGGTCAATTTCAACTTATCAATCAAATTGAGCTTGTCATTTTTGTGACCGGCTAAATCTTTAATGTAATCTGCAACCGAGTATTTGGCTGTTGATTCGTCGACAGCGGATTCGACACTCTTTCTCCCGAAAAAGTAAATCGGGCCTATGATAGAAGCTAGAAGTATTAAACTGAATGCGATGAAAAATGGATTATAGAAACACAGTAAGATGAGCCCTAAAAACGTTTGTAGAATAATAGCAATGCCATCGGTGATTAGTAGAGACATGGTTTTATGAATTAGTACAACATCGAGGTAACGGTTGGCCTTATTATCAATTTCCACCGAGCCAACCTCGTCTCCAATGAAATAGGCGCGACTAATACTTGCTGTGACTTTCGCGTAGATTTTACGCTGTAGGTACTCGACGACAAGGTATTGCAGGCATTTGAGGGCGCCGAGAACTCCTAGCAAGGTTAATAGAATTAAGCTTAGGATAAAAATAGGTTGAAAAAAGGGTCCAAAAGAAAAGGTATTCACTAACGATTGGACCGAAATCGGTGTCGCTAAAGTCAGGAAACTAATACAGGCTGAATATACAATAATCAGTGGGTAGTATTCTGCAAATTGTTTTAGAATTCGAATCAAAGGTTTTAACGACCTTTTGTCCATTGCAGTCTCCAGCGAGATTTTTTTAGAAGAGTATCGCCCCGGTGACTCTTAAGTCTGTCGGTTCAAGAC
>CAZPOV010000025.1:0-46041 GCA_964588335.1 uncultured Pseudobdellovibrionaceae bacterium
TTGCCTTTTTTGGTAGCCTCAGGATTGGTGAATCCGTGTTTGGCCCCTTTGTAGTTCACTAACTTATAACGAACGTTGGCTGATTTGAGTTTTTCTCGAACTGTACGCACGGCTTCTTTGGGAACGAAAGGGTCAGCCGCTCCGTTGAAAATTAAAATACGAGTTTGAATGGGGTTCACTTCATTTTTCACCAAAGGCGTGAGGTCCCCGTGATAACTGGCCACCATTTTCAAATCGACGCCTCGTCGGGCCATCTCTAAAACCACAGCTCCGCCAAAGCAGTAGCCCATGGCGGCGATCTTGCCTTTTGCCACTTTATCTTGCTTGCGCAGTGTGGCCATCGCGGCTCGGAAGCTCTCTTCGGCAAGGTTCATGTCTCCCATAACTTTTTGCGAAAACTTTTTAGCGTCTTGCGGGTGTTTGGCGATTTTTCCACCGCCGTACATGTCGACTGCAAAGCCAACATATCCTTGCTCAGCCAGTTGCACCGCCCGCTGCCGTGGATAATCGGTCTGCCCCCACCATTCGTGGACGACCAACACGCCAGGAAACGGGCCTTCGCCCTCGGGAACTGCCAGGTAGCCCTTATAGGTTTTCCCATTGGCTTTGTATTCGATGGTTTTGGTGAGTACGGCCGGACCGGCTTTGGTTACAAATTCGGAACCATCGCTATTTTTTTCTGTGCTTGAGCAGCCAGTTACAAGGATTTGTGCCACAAGAAGGGCTAAGAGCAGTTTGAGTGGTTTCATAGGTTCTCCAAAGAAAAATTGTTTTTGATATGCAGAAAGTTTAACAAGACAAAACACCTCTGCAATCAAATACATAAAATGGACCCAAGGCATTACAAGAGGCTTTAGACACTGTGGGTCTAAAAGCAGCTCTCGGCTTGGTAAAACCAAGATATGAAGAGTGACTTGACTTGCCTCAAGCAGTCTCGGGCAGTACAAAATCAATAAAAATGAAGAGGTACCTTGATGAATAAAGAAGTGATGACCCGAGCCATCGATCTGGCCACCCAATGGCAGCAGGTGGCGGCTACAAAAATGTCTGATTTTGAAAATAACTTCCACGCCAAAATGCAAAAGCTTTTGAACACACCTGTGGACAAGGTCTTTCTTATTGAGCTGATGGATCAAAGCTTCCGCAGCCATGATGTGTCCCGTGTTGAGGACCAAATTGATTATTTGTTTTCGAAATATGGAATGGCCACTTTTTTCACCAACTCTGAACGATTTTTGGTGTTTTTGTTTCGCCATGCCGGGACCTACATTCCGCAAATTTCAATTCCGATGTTTGTGGAAAACATTCGGCAAGACACCAATCGGGTGGTTTTGCCAGCTGAAGATAAGCAACTGAATAAGCATTTGCAGGAGCGTCGTTCCAACAACACCCGGGTTAACGTTAATATCATCGGTGAAGTGGTCCTTGGAGAGGCTGAAGCTCAAGGTCGTATCGACAAATACATGGAAGCTTTGGAAAACCCGAATATCGATTATCTCTCCATAAAAATTTCCACGGTTTATTCGCAAATCAACCCACTGGCCTTCGATCAGACTGTCGCTGATTTGGTTCCAAGAATTCAGAAAATTTTTAAACAAGCGCAATACCATAAGTACAAAGACGCCCAAGGCAATGAGGGGCCAAAGTTTGTCAATCTTGATATGGAAGAGTATCGAGATTTGGCAATTACTGTTGAAGCTTTTAAGAAAGCTTTGGATGACCCCGAACTTTTTAATTATCAAGCAGGTATCGTTTTGCAGGCCTACCTACCAGATGCTCATATTTGGCAAAAGAACCTGACAGAATGGGCCAAAGAACGAGTCAAAAAAGGCGGAGCTCCTATTAAAGTCCGTCTGGTCAAAGGCGCCAACCTTGAAATGGAAAAAACCGAAGCGTCTTTACGTGGCTGGCGTTTAGCGACTTATACCGACAAAATCGATACTGACAGCAATTATAAAATTATGGCCGAGTACGCCCTAAAGCCTGAAAATGCCAAAGCTGTAAACCTGGGGGCGGCCTCTCACAACCTTTTTGAGCTGGCCTACGCATTTGAGTTGGCTAAAGAGAACGACGTTCTTGATTATTTTTCTTTGGAAATGTTGGAGGGAATGAGTGAAGCCGCACGGGTTGCGATCCATGAAGTTTCCGGACAGCACGTGATTCTTTACGCCCCGATTGCGGGTAAAGAACAGTTCACCAACGCTATTGCCTATCTGGTCCGTCGACTGGATGAAAACACCAGTGAAGATAATTTTATGCGCTACTCTTTCGGCCTCACAGTCGACAGTCCAGAGTGGAACGCCATGAAAGAAAACTTTATCAATTCTTTTAGTAACCGGGATGGATTGTTCGTCGGCCAAAAGCGAAAACAAAATCGCTTGGATGAACACTGGGATGACTATAAGGGTGGCAGCTTTTATACCTATAAATTTGAAAACGAGCCCGATACGGATTTTATTTTAGAAGCCAACCAAGAATGGGCCAGTCGAATCCGCGACAAGTGGAAGAAAGGGGCCGGCGACAGTATCACTCCCGCCCCTGTGGTTGTGGCCGGTGAAGACCGCCGCGACGATCGCGATGTGGTTGAGATCCTCGACAAATCACAACTTCATGAAGAGGTTATTTGTGGCGCCTACACCAAAGCATCGGCAGACGATCTTCGTAAAGCCGTGGAAGTCGCAAAAGCCGATCCCGATGGTTGGCGCAAGAAAACCCGCAAAGAAAGGCACCGAGTTCTGGCCGACGTCGCCAACAATTTTCGCAAGAAACGGGGCGACCTGATTGGTGTTGCCGCCGCCGAGGTGGGAAAAGTTTTTACAGAAACCGATGTCGAAGTCAGTGAGGCCATAGATTTTGTAGAATTTTATACTGAAGCCACTCGTCACTTTAGCGAGTTGAAAAACATTAAATTCAAAGGCAAGGGAGTCGGGCTGGTGGTTCCTCCTTGGAACTTCCCAGTGGCGATTCCAACCGGTGGAGTCAGTGCCTCGTTGGCGGCTGGCAACACCGTGATTATCAAACCGGCTTCCGATGCCGTGCTTTGCTCCTACGAAATGTGTAAATGTTTTTGGGAGGCGGGAGTGAGTAAAAACACACTTCAGTTTGTGCCGTGCCCGGGCTCGATGGCGGGTGAGCACCTAATTAAAAACCAAGATGTGGATTTTGTTATTTTAACAGGTGGGGAGTCAACCGCCCAAAAAATGCTTGAGGCTCGTCCGAATTTGTTTTTGTCAGCTGAAACCGGTGGTAAAGATGCCACCATCGTCACCGCCATGGCCGACCGAGAGCAGGCGATCAAGAATGTGATCAATTCGGCTTTTTCCAATAGCGGACAAAAATGCTCCGCCACGTCTTTATTGATTCTTGAAAACGAAGTCTACTTTGACCGAAAATTCCAAGAGGCTCTGGTGGACGCTGCGCAAAGCATGCCAGTGGGGTCGGTGTGGAATTTTGAAAACCGCATTGGCACTCTGGCCAACAAGGTTTCTGGGGCGTTGAAGTACGCCATTGAAAACCTTGAAGAGGGTGAAAGCTGGGTCTTAAAACCGGAGTACGCCAATGACAACGAATACATGCTTAAACCCAGTATCAAATGGGGCGTAAAAGAAAATAGTTTCTGTCATATGAACGAACTTTTTGGGCCTTGTCTGTCAGTGATGCGTGCCGATGATCTGAAACACGCCGTTGATATCGTCAATGCCACCGGCTACGGGTTGACCTCTGGGATTGAATCCTTGGATGAGCGAGAAGTGGAGTATTGGAAAAAGAATATTCGCGCCGGCAATCTGTATATCAACCGCGGAACCACGGGTGCTATTGTCTTGCGCCAACCCTTTGGGGGACTGGGGAAATCGGCGATTGGTGCCGGAAGAAAGGCGGGACACTTTAACTATGTTTCCCTTTTTATGGATGTTAAAGAGTCTCGTCGACCTCATACGACTGAGAAGCGTACCAGCCGTCTCACTAAGATCGCTGATCGCTGGGACACCGACAGCCGCTATGCTGAATACTCTGAAGAAATTTCGAACTTACAAGCGGCCTTGCAAAGTTATCTAAAGAACTACGAAGAGGAGTTTTCCAAAGAAAGAGATTACTTTAAGCTTCGTGGTGAGGATAATATTTTCCGCTACCTCAAAGTGAATTCGGTGGCGATTCGAGTCTGTGATGGCGATAGCATCTTCGAAGCCATGGCGCGAATCTTTGCTGCCAAAGTCTGCGGTGTCGAAGTGCGTGTCAGTCTTGAAGAAGATATGACCAACCCGATTTCCCAGTTTCTATTTCGCTATTCGCAAAAGATATTAAAAGAGGGCGATATCATCAAGCGTGAGTCGGAGGCGGACTTTGCCAAGAGTTTCTCGCAGGTCGATCGCATCATGTATGCGAAAGAGGAAAATATTTCTGATTTTATTTTCCGCAAAGCGGCTGATGAACTGACCTTTATTGTTCGTAATCCACCACTGATGGAAGGCCGTTTAGAGCTTCTTAACTTTTTTGAAGAGCAATCCATCTCCCATAGCTTTCACCGCTACGGAAATTTGGGGGCTCGAGGCATTAAAAACGCCTAGTCCATTGGCCCGGGCCGTCAACAGGCCCGGCTGTCATTCTTCTTGTGTGTCTATTGTTTGCAGTTTACAACAGACAAATGAAGTATGGTTTTTTGCTCAGTCTTTTATTTTTGTTTTCGGCCTGCGCCACCTCCACTCCTTATCAAAAAGCCAACTATTTAGGTTACGGTTACACCAGCACCTTGATTGACAAGAACACCGCCCGAGTCGGGTTCAAAGGAAATAAGCTCACCGATCGTGCCGATGTTGAGCTGATGCTGTTGTATCGGGCGGCTGAGGTCAGCCAAGCTAATGGATTTCAGTTTTTTAAATTGTCACGACTTGAAACCGATCGTCAGTCCGAAGCGGAGCTTATGACACCACGGGTGCCCTACTTTGAGCATCGCCGCGACGGCCGGGTTCGTTACCGACGCAGCAGTGTGCGTGGCCAGCCTTCTGAAAGTTTTATCACCTACAACCAGTTTGAAGCCGTCTCCTTTATCCATATGGCGAACACAAAACAAGGCGACGACTACTACTCGGTCAAAGAAACCCTGAAAAACCTAAAATCTGAAATCAAATTTGATAATTGACCACCCAGGTGGTCATCCCCATTGCGATTGTGAAATCTCATTGCGATCGATAGACACAAACAGAAAAATCGTCTTTAACTGGTCTGTTATGACTTCCAGAGTTTGATTCTTACAATAATATTTTTTCTAGATATTGAGGTTGAGTTTGTCGAGGAACTTTAAGTCTTGTTCCATCACGGTTTTGCGTCCGTCCTCGCGAGCGTTGTCGATGGCTTGCATGGCCACATAACGAAGGTGATCGGACAAGGCCTCCATCACTGCGGCCGACGTATTGAACTCCGATTGCTGACTGATGAATTCTTTCATGCGCGAGGCAATAACCAAAACTTCACCGCCCTTTGATTTTTGGCGGTTGGAGGGTTGGCTCTGCTTTTGGGTCGGAATAATTCGACGGCCTTTTGGCGGCTCTTTCGGCATATCTGATTTTTTAGGTGCTTTTTCTTCGATAGCCCCTGCACTCTTATGGCGGGCCCCGGGAATGTGTTGGTCAAAACAACTGACGCTACAAAATTTATAACCCGTGCGTTTGGCATTGCAGGTCGAAACACTGCAGACAAAGTAAGAGGCGCCGAAGGGGATTGAAGTTTTACAGATACTGCATTTTTTCCATTCGTTGTTCTCAGCTGACATGATGACCTCTATTTAATGATTCCATTAGTTGTTTTGGGCTCCCTCGGCGATCCAATCGCGGATCAGGTTTTTCTCCGCCGTTTGCAGAGGACTGGCACCACCCGAAGGCATACTATCATTTAACACTCTTGTGTAGAGTAAACTTTGGTTTGGATTTTGGGCCACCACGCGCGAGATGACACCAGCATAGGTATTCAAAGAGTAGTTACCACGGGGATTATTAGCGCCATGACAGCTTGTGCATCGAGCCGCTAAAATAGGTTGGATATCTGATGCAAAGGAAACTGTGGCTGCTGGAGGTTGAGGGGGGGGAGCGGCCGCTTGTACCACTAAGTTCACCCGACCTGTAACGACAGCTCCAAAATCGTCTTCCACTAAGAGTTCAAAGGTATAGGTTCCCTGTTGGAGGCCACTAACCAGGAGGATCGGCGTTCGACCGCCATTGAAGGTGGCCGTATTAGGACCAGAAACTTGTGACCACACCGTACGTAAGACAGCTCCATCTAAGTCTCTGACATTTGCTAATAACTCGACACTGTCGACGGGTAGCTGCACGGTTCTATTATCAGGCATATCAATAATGGGTAGAAGATTAGCGACTTCGCCTCCCTCATCAGGAGCTCCGGCGTTGATCCAAGTGCGGATGGCTTCGGCTTGACTAGAACTCAAAGGTGGCAGGCCTTGTGGCATCGAACCATCGTCAATCACACCATATAAAAGACTGTTTTGTGCGTTGCCACCAATGACGATTCCTGAGTCCATAATGGCTTGATAGCTACCAAGGGCGACATTACCGTTTTGTGGGGAAGCCGTGGTATGGCAGGTCACACAGTTGCGATCGAGTATGGCTTTCACTTGGGCGAAGTCGGCTGTTTGTCCCACAGAAAAATTTAAATTTTGACCTCCGGTTCCCTCAAGCGGAGCACAGTTTTGGAACCCAAAGTAAACCAGCACTATAAGAAAGAAAATAGATCGTTTGTTCATTACACCCGTCCCCATCCATAGTATCCACGATAGCCCTTTGAAATTAAAGAGTGTTGCTTGAATTGTACCGAATTGAGACGGCTCTTTGAAAAAGACTCTTAAGTCTCAAATTGAATGTTTTTAATTGGAACAAATGTCACATTTATGTCGGAATTCGGCAAGACGCTGGTAAACTTATGGGTAGATGAAGAGTATTGCAGGACGTCCACGAAATCGCTTCTTCATTTCCATACAAGTATCAATACTAGCCCTTTTCGCAATTGGTTTACTCACCGGTTGTCTCGATGAGGGGAGTGGAAGTGAAGACGTAACACAGGTTGTTGCCGAACCGGGAGAAGTGGATCCACCACCTCTTACGACTCCGGAAAGAACAGTCTGTGACCCGTTTAGTGCGGGTTCCTCCGCTCAAGACCGTGGTCTTGTGGGTAACCTCCTCTATTTGGAGAGTGACCAACCCCGATATGACAATATAGATGATTATCTTGATTTCGGAACACCGATTTCGAGCACCCTCTATTTCGATCAGATTCATGTTCCAACCCGTGCCTTCGATTTGGGTTTTTACACCCAAGAGGGTCAGTTGGTGACCAATAGTGAAGGCGAAGCGATTTATGAGTATTTCGCTTTAAGATTAGAATCACAGTTGGCGCTGGCTGAAAATGAAGAAGAAGGCTGGTATCAGATGGCCATTCTCTCGGATGACGGATCTCGCCTGAGCGAGAAAAAGCAAGACGGCTCTCTTGATGTTCTGATTGATAATGATGGTTTCACACCCACTCGCATGGCGTGTTCTGTGAAGTCTGTTTACCTTGACCACGATTCAAAAATTCCAGTTGTGCTGTCTTATTTCCAAGGACCCCGTTACCACATCGCCCTAAACGTGATGTGGCGACCTCTGCCCGAGGGCGCTGATCCCAATGATCCGACTATGGACATTGAATGTGGACGAAGTGGTAATGCCCGATATTTCGATTCGACCCAGGTCCCCTCCGAGCCCACTCCCACTTATTATGGATTGTTGGAGAGAGGTTGGAAGCCTTTAACCAATGAAAACTATTATTTTCCAGTCCAGGCCAGTAACCCTTGTGCCACTGATGATCCCTTGTTGCTGACGAACTTCACCTTAGTCTCAACCACACGAACTGAAGTGACCGTTACATGGAACACAAGTTTGCCAGCGACATCGCAAGTCGTGGTTAAAGATGTTATGTCAGGGCAAGTCTTTACATCCACTCAGGATTCCACACTCAAGACCTCGCACAGTGTGACCTACACCGGACTAATGTCGAACACGCTTTATTCAATCAAGGCGGTTTCCGAGTCAGCAGATGCTCAAGTCACAGAGAGCAGCGAAAGCGCCTTCCGAACCCCGAGGTAGTCAGCTTGCGACCAAAGTCGCGGCCCATTTGGTAAAGTCATGGACCGAATTTTCCGAAGTATATTTAAGGGGATAATAGTAAATGAAGCTTTCGATTCGACTCAAATTTTTAATGGTCATGAGTGGACTTTTATTGGTCTGTTTGGCGTTCTATTTGTTGATGTCGATCACGGTCTTCAAATCCGATAAAACGCAACTTGTTTATGATCTCAATCGCAGCCAGGTTAGCAACCTTGCCAGTGAAATTGAAACTCGGCTTTCAGGAGTCGACCAAACCCTTGGGTTGTTCGCTCAGTTAACACAATCGCAGCAGAACCAGGTTGTTGAAGGTTTGTTTTCAAAAAACTCAGATGTTATTGCTTTGCAAGTTTTCAAAGATAACAATGCGCAGGCCAGTCGGTCTTTTAATAAAAACGAATTCTTGGAAACCTATGGACTGAGCGAGGCCGATTTCAAGACGGCCTTGCAAGAAAGTCAGAATATCCCTTTTCAGAAAATCATGGGGCAAGGTAAAGCGATTTGGAATGCCTCGTTTACAGGGGCTCCCCCGTTAATTGGTTATGGTAAGTTGGTATTGGTATTGGACGCCAATCAAAAGCCCATGGATCAGTGGGTTTTGGTTTCCTTTTTGAAAATTGATTCTTTCTTAAAATCGGTTTCTCTTCTTAATTTAAGTGAAATCCAGATCAGCAATCGAGATGGAGACATTCTGGTTCAGAAGCAGGCCGCTGATCTCGTCAACCGTCCATCGTTGAATCAAGATCCTCTGTTTGAAAAAGCCATGCAGTCTTCGGCGCGTCTTTCGGTGACCCGAGTCGATGAGGGTGATGGCGGATGGCTGTCAGCCTATGCCAAAGCCTTCGATGACCAATTGGTCGTCACCGCGAAAGCACCAGAAAGTGAAGTGTTTGAGGTGGTGCGAGCTTTAACAGTGCGCACCCTTTTATTTGGCTCTATTGTTCTGACTCTGGTTATCTTGGCGGCATTTTTATTATCGCGTTCGCTGACTCGTAACATCGCCTTGCTTTCTAAACGAATGGCGGCAGCATCAAAAGGTGACCTTTCGACCCATTTATCCCTGCGAGGTCGTGATGAAACCGTCAGTCTGGGACAGTCTTTTAATAAGATGATCAGCGATTTAAAAAGGTCACGCGATGAGCTGGAAGTCATGAACCGCGAGTTGGATCAAAAAGTGAAAGACCGAACTCAAGAGCTTGAAGTGCAAAACCAAAAAGTAGCCGAGGCTCAAGAAGCTTTGCTGCGAACCGCACGCTTAGCTTCAATGGGGGAAGTGGCCGGGCGAACCGCCCACGAGGTGTTGAATCCGTTGACCAGTTTGTTGACGCGGGCTGGGTTAACCCAGAAGCGGGTTCAGGTAAACTATCAGCAACCTTTAGAGCTCCTCGATGAAATAGGGGACGCCTGGACCTCTGATTATTCCGAAGGAGGCTTTGAAACACTGTTGGAAAGTTGGCAAACGCCTTCGGACGTGTCACCCGATAAAAATTTATTTGTCGAAGATATCGAAAACATAACAGAGATCCGCAAAACTCTGCATGAACAGGCTCGTGAGATCGCCAACGATATGCAATTCATTCGCGAAGAGGGTGATCGAATTGGTAAGATTATTCATGGGATGCGTCGACTCGGAAACCGAACCTCTGATGTTAAACCACAAGCTATTCACGAACTGTTGACAGACTGTTGCTACATCATGGCCGATCTTTTCGATCAACAAAGATTTAAAATTCATAAAAAATTCGACGCTGTTGATGATAAAGTCCAAGTCGATCGCGATGAATTTATTCAGTCCGTAACAAACTTGATGCGCAATTCACTGCAGGCCTTAATTGAGGCTCGAGGTGACAGGCAAGATTGGAAAGGCCAGTTGACTATTTCAACAGAAAACAAAGACGATCAACTGGTTATCAAAATTGAAGACAACGGAATGGGCATCAGTCCCGAGAATCAAGAAAAACTATTTAAAGTCAACTTCACCACAAAATCGGTGGAAGAGGGAACTGGGCTTGGACTGGGAATCAGTCGCCGTTTTATCCGCGCCTACGATGGAGACATTCGATTCTCTAAGGCCTCGAAACCCGGTCAAACTATTTTTGAAATTGAACTCCCCCTTATCAGTAAAAGTAACAGCAGGAAGGCCGTAGCATGAGTAATGCAGCAAAGTTATTAAAAGATCAAAGAAACTTGATCCCCGTTGGATCTCCGGTTCCGAACCGTCGAATTCTGGTGGTCGATGATGAGCCAGAAATTGCCCAAGGTATCCTTCGCGTTCTTTGTCCCGAGGGTGACAACGTTATCAAGTTAAAATCCAGTCGAAGTAAAAAGCGGGAAGCCGAAAAAGCGGGCCCAGAATTTGATGTGGTGGTTGTGCATAACCCTGTGGACGCATTAAAAGAAATTAGAAACTCAGTGGCTCAGGACAACCCTTTTGCCATGGGATTTTTTGACGTTATGCTCGGGGCGGATATCGACGGAATCGAGCTGGTCAAACAGGTTTTTGATATCGATCCCCGTTTGTTTGCGGTGTTCGTTACCGCTTATCACGACCGTAGTGTTGACACCATCGGCAAATTTTTAGGCGAAGAGTCCCGCGAGAAATGGGATTACATCAATAAACCTTTTACTGAGGGCGAGATTCTACAGAAGGCGCGAAACGCAACCAGCCTTTGGGATCTCAATCGATTGAAAGAATGGCAAGCCGAACGCCTCAGCGAGGCTCATCAGCTTTTATTAAACAGTGAGAAGCACAATGCGGCCGCTGCCATTGCCCGCTCGGTGGCTCATGAGTTTGGAAATTTACTAACCCATATTGTGGGGCACGCCGAAATCGCCAAGTCTTCCGATGATGTCGAAGACATTAAAAACTCTTTAGACATTATTTTAAAAGCCGGGCAGACGGCGTCTTCGGTTTTAAAGAATTTCCGCAATTTGAATGATAACCATGATGATCATGTTGAGTTCAAAGTGATGAGCTTAAGTCAAATCGTCGAGGAAGCTTTAGAGCTTATGGAGTTTCGTTTTCGTCGCCACGGTATTCGCATTGATATCTCGGAAATGGAAGGTCTGTCGGCAGAGGTTAATAAAAGTTCATTGGTTCAAGTGTTCGCCAACTTGTTTATCAACGCGATTCATGCCATGCCTGATGGTGGTGAGTTGAAAGTGTCTTTGCGCGAGAAAGACGATCGACTTTTTATCGAAGTCAAAGATTCTGGTACAGGGATTGCTGAAGAAAATTTAGAGAAAGTCCTGCAACCACTGTTTACTACAAAAGGCTCCGATGGCAGTGGGCTGGGCTTAGCCATTTGTAAAGAGATCGTTGAGATTGAGCACCTAGGAAAATTCACTATTGAGAATCACCCAAAAGGTGGAGTGGTCGTCAAAATTGAAATTCCCCAAGTCCGTGAGGTGGAAAATGGATGAGTTGAATATTGATACATCAAAAATTCGAGAAATGACCGTATTGATCGTCGATGACGACCGTCTGATCCGAGATATCATCATGCAGAATCTAAGGGGCCTTGGATTCCAGCGTTTTCTACACGCAGCCAATGGTGTTGAAGGGTTTAAACATGTGCAAAATTCAAAAACGCCTGTCAATTTGGTTTTGTGTGACTGGGATATGCCGGTCGCCGATGGTTTGACTCTATTGCGTGCAGTGCGTGGCGATGATCTTTATAAAAACACGCCTTTTATTATGGTGACTGCACAGCAAACTCAAGAGCGACTAAAAATTTCACAAGCCGCTAAGTACAATGTTGATGCCTATATCGTGAAACCCTTTCAGGCCGAAACCCTTCGCAAGAAGGTGATGCAGGTCTTGTTTGGTTCCACAGAGGAACAAAGCAAGCCGGCATGAAACTCTTGATCGGTGGCCTTATTGTTTTTTATAGCTGGTCTTTGGTGGCCGCTGACGTCACCTTCGATTTTTCGGATGATTCCCGAATCGAATCCAGCAGCCTGGTGGTCAATACCGCTTTAGGAGTTTTGCATTCGACCTTAGTGGTTAAGAATTACAACAATCCCAACGAATTTGACATGCCAGTGGGTGATGGTCGCCACGGCCCGTTTAACGCCACCACTTATCAGAATTTTAGTGTTAATGGTGATGTTACCGGAAATCGAATACTTATAGACGTTGATGAATATCCTATCTTGCAAGTCACCGATTTTGATTTGCAACAAGGCTGGCGAATCGAAGTCGCCGGTGATGGCCCCTTAATTATTTACAGTTTAAAGGATGTCAAAATCGCTGGTGAAATTTGGTGTCATGGAGAAGATGGTACCAATGCCGTCGGCGCCACACCCGGTATGGGTGGGATCGGCCGATGCGGTGGTGGCAACGGCGGGGATGGCGGTGCTCCCAGTCAAGACGGTACCGACGGTGAAAACACCGATGCGCTAGTAACGGGTGGGCAGGCCGGAAATTTTACCGGTGGCGCCGCCGTTTCTGGTGGTGGCGGAGGATCTTGGAACACCAGCTCTCCCTCCGGGCCTGGCACCAATGCCAGTGGGGCCGGGGGCACTCAAGGGACCAGTACCATGGATGCTGAATTTACCACCATAGCCGGTGGAGCCGGCGGCGGCGGCGGTTCTGGGACGGCCACCGATGCTGGCGCTGGTGGTGGTGGCGGTGGTGGAACCGTTATCATCCATGCCGTTGGTGATTTCTATTTAGGAGCTTTACCCTCATCAAATTTTGGTCGCATTCTTGCGTCCGGAGGAGCCGGCGGCGATTCCAATGTTCTTGGAGGTGCTGGCGGTGGCGGTGGCGGCGGTTCCGTGCGCGTCTTTGTTGGTGGAGACATGGAGATGCTGAATACGGTTGGATCTGGAGCCGGTGTGGCCCAACCCGGGTTGGGTGGTACAAATAGCAATACCGATAATGGTGGCAATGGTGGACCCGGTCGAAACTGGTATTCCAGCACTATTGGTGGTTACAACACAATTTTAGGTGGTGGTGGTGGATATTATACCCCTGGAGAGCAGGGGATCGCCCCGGGTGATGTCCAATTTACCACGGTGACTCAAACCACAGAAACCATCAGTCTTGATTTGCAAAACACGAAACCGGTTATCAATTCTGTCACACTCAGCCCGGCCTCTGCGGATTTTAGTTTTGAAGTCAAAGGCAGTGAAGATGACTTTTTGAATGATGACACCGGGTGGACCACGGATCTTTCTCAATTGATGGGTAAGCGTTATATTAAAGCCCGATTTTCAATCACCAATTCCAGTGCCTCCAATCCGGCAATGATTGATTCGGTTTCTATTAACTTCACTCCTGGAATAAAAAACCAATATGATTTTGCAGCGACCAGCTGTGGACGTGTTGAGACGCCGCAGTCACCAACGGGTCTCTTGTTGTTGCTGATGCCGCTGCTCCTTATTTTTAGTTTGCGTCCCAGACGAGTTTAAAACTTCCATCCTAAAATCAGGTAGCTGTCGACAAGAAGATCGGCATCGTCACCCGCGGATAAATAAATCAGCTCAAGCTCTGCTCCGACATGAAATCCCCATCCCACTGGATACAGGAAGCGTTGACTGGTGGCGCCACCCCAGGCCTCTTCGCTATTGATAAGCGCCCATTGTGAGACCCACTCTCCGGCACCAATGGTAAAGGTTTTGTCTCCAAGAATTCCATAGGCTAAAGATTGTTCGATCCGCACCTGTTCAAAACTTTGTCGTTTTAAAGTGGGTAGTTCACTGACCCAAAGACCGACACCCCAACTTGAGTTCAATGGCGACCAACTGAGATGATTGATCAAGGTTCGGGTTTTAATATTTGGCTGAAATGGAAAGGCATCTTTCGGCTGAGGTTCATATTCTAAAAGATTGATTTTTGAATACAAACGCAGCAAAGACTGACGGGTGATAAAAACTTTCACTTCCATTGCAAGGGAAAGGGGATTACCACCCTGAAGATTGGCTTTTGTAAAGCCGTCTTCCTTGTAGTTTTTGAAAGCGAAGCCGGGCATGTAAAACAGCCCAGCCGAATGGAAGTAGTTTCGAGGAGTCGATTCTTTTTCAGACTTGGATGGTTTTGCGACCTGCGGGGGACTTTCTTTGGGTTGATTTTTTATCGGTGGAGTTGGTTTCTTTCTGACCTTGGGGCGCCGAACCACAGGTTTGGGCTGAGGCTTGGGTTTTTCGGCTTTTATTTTCGGAGGCGTTGGCGCCGGCTTTTGTGGAAGGACATAATCCCAATCGACAATTGTGGGTTCTGAGAAAACTCCCATGCGACCCGAGCGATCACCTGCCGCTACCCGCCAGTAGTAGGTTTTGTTTTCATCAAACCCTTTCCATTGAAAAGCCGGTTGCGTCACTTGTTGTTTTACTAAAGGATAGCGAAATTCCTTGTCTGTGGAAATCTCGATAAAGTAAATCTCAGCGCCTGGGATCTCTTGCCAAGTAAAGACCGCCGTTTGTTGTTCGGCGGCTCGGGCCTTCGGTATCAAAAAGAATTCGATCCAAGAGGTTTTTGGTTGCGGTTTCAGTATTTTGGGTTTGTTTAATTTCGGCGGAGCAAAGGGGTTGTCGCGCAGGTAAAGCGGATAGGTATAAGCGGGAGGCACTTTAAAACCTTTTTGATCAAGGCCCCAGACTTCCCATTCAAAGTTCCCTTCATAATCGATAGTTTCTTTTGTTTTGTTGAGACTGGCAGGAAAGCGCAGTGTTTTGTTATCACTTTTAACCACAAGCTCATAAGACTTTAGATCCGACTGAGGAGTCCAAACAAATTGCACGGATCCGGATTTCTTTCGATCTCGTGGTCGTGGTAGAACCAACTGAATTTTCGGTGCCTGCCAGACCTGGAGCTCACGACTTTTAGTTCGTCCTTCTTGGCCTTTTAGAAAAACCCAATATGTTCCTAAGGGCAATTCTCCGGTCCATTCGGTTTGGCGAGGTTCTAGGTCCCTTTGCAAAAATATTTCGCTATCCTTTAAGACCACCAATTCCGCAGCCGCACCGATCCAAGACAAAGACACAGAGGCTGTAACAGAATGGGTGTAGTAGCGGAAAAGATCGGAGTTTTGCCATTTCAGTGAAGCACTCACTTTATCTTTTGAAACCCCCGTTTGGTTTAAGACCATCCGTTCATTTTTAGCAACGGCATAAGCTTTGTCCTGAAAAACAATATCGGCCTGTCCTTTGTTAACCAAGATTTCAATTTGTCCGTTCTCATCTTTCATTAGGTCAATATCACTGTCGGCGTCAATCTTCACAGATGTTCTTTGATCCTCGATGATGGCTTTTTCAAAAGGATTGCGGGCTCGCAAATTTCCCTGTGCCATTTTGATACGAATTTCGCCTGAAGAGGATTCTTTTTCGGGTTCAATAGTGATCAAAGTATTTTCTGATAAATTGATCTGCGTACCATTTTGCAATTGAATTTTAGCGGTGCTGTCAGAAAGGGTCAGAACAGAATCGTGAAAGTAGACTTTCTCTGGGGCGCGGCTCTCTTCCCAAATTAAACTATTGATGGGGCGACGCTTCAGATTTTTCTCAATGGATTCGATGGTTCCAGCCACTTGGCCCGAGGTTTCAGAAGTTTGTGCACCAGGGATACCGAGCAGTCCCATATGCCAAAGCAGCAAAAGGATTTGCGAAATTAAAGCGACCAGTAAAAGGCCAATAACTTTGTTGTCGGACAGGTTGAATCTCATCACTCTACCTATCGGGAAAATCGCCTCAAAACAGGACAGGACCTCAGTCTAAAATGCTGATAATATTAGTGAAATTTAAAAGTCAGCCCAGTCTTCAAAAAAAACCATTCAGTCGCCAGGGGCCTTTATTTTTGCCCCCATTTTCCGATATTATAGAAAGGTGACCTTGACACTTTTTACAGTGACCACAGGTTCAAAGAGAGCTCCATTTTTCTATGGGCTTTCAAAAATAAAAAAAAGAATAGATGTTTAGTTCGTATTTACAAAGGAGGTAAAAATGAATGACTGGACCAGTTATTTTGAGTTCAACAACTTCAATCCGTCTCCATCCCAGGTGAAAGTCCTGCGCAAAACACTCGACGAATTGCTTTGGATTTCGCCAAGTGATTCAAGTTTAAAAATTGAAATACGAAAGTCCAAGGCTTTGTTTAATATCCGTTGCTATATCGCGGCGACAAGCGGCAAGTTTGCAGCCGAGGGTGTCAGTGAGGATTTCTTACCGGCGTTGCGAATTATGGAAAGTGGAATCCATCGCGAAGTGAATCGGTGGAAGCAGTCGAGAATGTTTAACTTTGAAGAAGGGACAGAACAAAGAGTCAGCTAGGGAGGGTTTTATGCATCCGCTCAATTATCAGTTGATTATCGACCAAAGCGAAAATTTATCAGAAACAGCCACAAAGAAACACGTCGATCTTGTTGTCAAAGAAGTCCATGAAGTGATCGACCAAGGGGAATTACAAGTCAAAATTAAAGCTCTGTCCAATCAAGAGTACGCTGTCTCGATGGCCGCTCAGTTACCTAACAATACACTGGTGACAGAGAAGAAAGGCAAAAAAGTGATTCCGTTACTCAAAAAAGTGAAAAAGAATCTCTTGCGACGCCTACGTGGCCAGCGAAGGAAAAAACATCTCGGACAACGTCGAATTCGTCGGCGCCTGAGTCGACAATGGGCCCTATGAAGACGTCGATCATAGGGTTACGACGGTCGCAAGGATCAAGAAAGGAGGATACATGATCAACCAAAGTCAGAAAGACAAACTGATCTTTTTATTGTCTGGCTTATTGATTGGGTTGGGTGTTGCGGCGTTTGTAGTGAATGTGAAGACCATACAGCTCGCCAGCGCCGACAGTGAAACGCAGTCTTTGCAAGAGGAGGTCTACTCTCAAGACGATGAATCGGCTGTGCAATCCCATTTGAATGAGTCATTTTTTAATTCCGATCCGTTTCGTGAGATCAGAGAAATGCAAGAGCGATTTTGGAGTTCCATGGACCGTCGGGATGATTTTTTTTCAAACCGTGGTCTCAAAGGCTTTTCGTTTCCGCAATTTAAAAGCCTCGGTGGTTCGGCGATCGAAATTTCGGAAACAGAAACCGCCACTCATCATATTTATGAGATTTCTTTAAAGGATGCTGAGGAGGGGAGTTCTGTGGACGTTAATGTTGAGAACCACCAGGTCACAATCCATGGGAAAAAAGTTCAGAAATCGACAGGTGGACGCCAGCAAGCTCATGGCTCTTTCTTTTCATCTTCCAGCTTTTCTCAAAGTTTTACTGTTCCAAGGCACTTGGACTCCGACAATGTCATTGTTCAAAACCAAGGGACCAAAGTGATTTTAAAATTTCCACTTCTGGGATCCGAAGTGTAAGGAAAGGATGGGGGACTCCCCATCCTTAATTTATTATTCCTCTAAAAGACTACGCAACATCCAAGCTGTTTTTTCATGGAGTTGAACTCTTTGAGTGACCAGGTCGATGGTCGCCTCATCAGAACCGGCCTCTGCGGTTGGAAAAATCTCGCGAGCCGTTTTAATGACAGACTCATGGGCTGTTACCAAATTACGAATCATTTCGTGAGCCGTTGGCCACCCGGTCTCTTCTTTGATTGAAGTCAATTTCGAAAACTCTTGGTAAGAGCCTGGAGCTTTTTCACCGAGGGAACGAATTCTTTCAGCAATTTCATCAACAGCCGGAGCCAGTTCTTGATAGTGCTCTTCAAACATCATGTGCAGAGTTTGGAACATGGGACCTTTGACGTTCCAGTGGTAATTGTGAGTTTTCAAATACAGCGTGTAGCTGTCAGCCAACAGCTTTGAAAGGCCAGCAGCAATTTTTTCTCTGTGTTCATTGGGTATTCCAATATCGATTTGCATGGGTTCTCCTTTATTAAAAAAATACATTCCATTTTGCTTTTATTAAAGCCAGCCCCTTTTCGCATTTCTACAAGCAGTTATTTTTCGCTTCTGAAAATGAGGGCTTACTTCAAATAGTCACTTATAATAGCCCCGAAAACCGTGGGAAAGCCAATGATGACGATTCGTTTCAAGGCCACAAAGGGTTCTTCAACGATGGGAAATTTGTTAATGAGAGCTAGAATCAATATAATACTACTGGTGGCGATTAAATAAGTGGCCACCACTCGTTTAATGAATTCAATCACATGACCTTTCATGCGATAGCGATAAAAGTTAAAAAATATAAACGAAATCACCACAACCAAAGAAATTGACACCAAAGCCAAAGCATTGCGATCGGGCAGTTCATTGCTAAGAGTCCAAATCTCTTCCGTGAACGATAAGGGAGCGGCAATCAAGAAAGATCCCACAAAAAGTTGCAGGACATCTCGCGGTTTCAGTTCGACCATGATCGGATTCATGACCTGGTGGATGGGCTTGCCGGTGGCATCGAGAAAAGTGACCACTTCTTTTAAATAGCCATTGATACGTTGAATTTCAGTCTTAAAATTATCACCCATGTTTCTATTTCACCGAAATCTTTGCATGATGGCAAACGAATTAATGTCAATTCAAGTCATCAAGGACCGGTGGAAGAAAGGAATGGCTTTCAATGACGTCAAAGTGCTCGGCAAAGATCTGCATCAATTGATAATAATGATTCATTAACTCTTCATGACGGTTCAAGCTTTCAACCGGGTAGCGCCGTTCAACGATTTCCCCTGAGTTTTCCTCAACGCATTGCTGTTCGTTAAACAATCCATAAAAGAAAACGCCATTTTGTTTGATATCGAAGTTCATATTCAAAGCGATGGTCACTTCTGTCATAAAGTATCGAATCATGGAATGCTGGTAGTTGTAGTTACGGCGACGGCGACGAAGGAAGTCACCGTCTCTTAAATCCTCGCCCAGTCTTTGTAGTTTTTCTGGATTTCCTTCTTCAATACAAAATTCATACTCATCAAAAGGTGTCCAGGCTGTACTGTCACTTTCCAGGTGCGTGCGATGCGATGGAATGTTTAAAGCCATGAAGTTGGGTTCGGCTTTGGCCTTAACTAGAATACAGGTCTCGGACTCGTCGAGTGTGTGGTGGATCTGAAAAAGATTGATCGCCACCTCTTCCTGCTGGCATTGCACGGAGCTCTGTCCCCATGCTGTCGCAGAGACTACCAGAGAAAGAATAATGGGAATAAAGGGAAAGCGCTTCATAGGGATTTATAGAGCAACATCAGTGCCAAGCAAGATCTGTATAAACCTTGTATTTACAGTTAGTTAGAGGTAGGTGAGATTGGATTGAAGGACCTGAAGTGACACTCAAGGGCACTTTTGCACTATGGAGCTACGGTGCCCCCAAGAGTGAGAGTTCATAAGCTGTTAGAAACGCAGGCTCCTGCCTTCGCTGGGATCGCCTTCGGCGAGCGCTTCACGCTTCCCAGAGGTTTCTAAAAGCTTATGAACTCTCACTCTTGGGGGACGAGGGCTATGAGTGCTTCTTTAAAAATACGTTTTAGGGGTGGAGCATTATAAGATTGTCTGGGAGTCGATGCTCGGAATTGTTGGTCTTTGAATATTCAGGATGAAGCAGAGTTTAGAAATTTAAGTATTGATGGCCGATGATAATATAAAATTTATTGGTGAGGTGGGTTTGAGAGAATTAAGGGAAGAGAAGAGATCAATCGACTCGAAACTTTCGACCGTCTTTCGGTGAGTTGAATCACCGAAAAACGAACGACGATTTTTATACTTAAGACTTTTTGCTTGAAGACTTAGCGGCGGCTTTTTTGTTCCAGCCCGTAATACCTTCACTGAAATGACGGATGTTGGTGTATCCCATTTCGCAAGCGGCTTTGGCGGCTCTTTGCCAAGCGGTACACATTTTTCCACCACAGTAGGCAACCACTAAGGCGTTTTTGTCTTTTGGTAAAACTTTTTTGAAATTGTCTTTGTTCGAAGCGTAGTGAATAGCGCCGGGGATGCGACTTTTCTTAAAAGAGTCATCTGAGTTCACATCGACGATGGTGGCCGATTTTTTGTTAACGATGGTTTTCATTTCTTTAACGCTAACGTCGGCAAATTTGTCGTAGTCTGTGCAATCTTTTGCTTTTGCAAAACCGAGGTTGGCGGAAAGGGCAATTGATAAAATTAATAATGCTCTCATGGAGTTCTCCTTGTTTTTTTAAACCTTTAACAGTTTAGGGGTTCGTTGAAAATCTGCAAGTTTTCTTTTAAGGTGACCCAAGGTTTTGGGCCGAAAGGGGCTGTGATTGCGCACTTCAGTTGAATCAACAAATTTGTTACCTAAAGACGGGTGTGTCTTTTATTATTCACAATTCCTTAACCAAAATAACATAAAAAAAGTATTTGATGAGCTTTTAAAAAAGACGCCTTGGCGCGAAGAGGAGATCACTCTTTTTGGTAAGAAAGTCATGCAACCTCGGCTGTTTTCATGGCATGCCGATCCTGGCATCACCTACAAATACTCGGGCCTTCAGCTCACGCCTGAGCCTTGGACGCCTCTCCTTTTACGACTTAAGAAAAGTGTAGAAGAACCTTCCGAAGAAACCTTCAATAGCGTTTTAATTAATTTGTATCGCGATCAAAAAGATTCCAATGGCTGGCACAGCGATGATGAAAAAGAGTTGGGTCCACAGCCAACCATTGCGTCCCTGTCTTTGGGGCAGGCCCGTGATTTTCATTTGAAACATAAAAAAGAGGATCTGGGGACTTTGAAAATTCACCTAGAGCCAGGCAGTCTGTTGATTATGAAGGGAGTCACTCAAAAATTTTGGAAGCATTCCATTCCTAAGCGTTCGAGGCCTTTGCAGCCTCGAATCAATCTGACGTTTAGGAAAATAATATCTTGATCGAGTCTCTTAGAGAGAATCTAAAAGACTGTTGAAAGTTTTTGAAGGGCGCATGGCTTGGCTGACCTTGTCGTCGTCGGGAAAATAATACCCACCCATGTCGACAGCCACGCCTTGAGCACTGTTTAACTCCTCAACGATCTTGCCTTCATTTTCTTTCAACTGGTGCGCGAAATCAGAAAACTTCTTTTTCAGTTCGTCGTTTTCTGATTGTTCACTTAAAGCCTGAGCCCAATACAAGGTCAGGTAAAAGTGGGAGCCTCGGTTGTCCAACTCTTTGACTGTTCGTGAAGGAGATTTGTTGTTTTTCAGAAAGGCTTCGTTGGCCTTGTCGAGGCTTGAGGCTAAGACCTTGGCTTTGTCGTTGCTGGTTTTTTTCGCCAAATCCTCAATCGAAACGGCTAAGGCTAAAAACTCTCCCAAGCTGTCCCAGCGCAAATGGTTCTCTTTGGCAAACTGCTGAACGTGTTTGGGGGCTGAGCCACCAGCACCGGTTTCAAAAAGGCCACCTCCAGCCAACAAAGGGACAATGGAAAGCATTTTGGCACTGGTGCCAAGCTCCAGGATCGGGAAGAGGTCGGTTAGATAGTCTCGTAAGACATTTCCGGTGACAGAGATGGTGTCGTCTCCGGCTTTGACTCTTTTTAAAGTTTTTTCGGTCGCCTCGGCAGGACTAAGAATTTGAATATCCAAGCCACTGGTGTCGTAGTCTTTTAGATAGGTGTTCACTTTTTCAATCAGCTTGGAATCGTGGGCGCGATCAGAATCAAGCCAAAAATAGGCGGGCGAGCCGGTGGCTTGAGCGCGAACGACGGCCAATTTCACCCAGTCACGAATGGCGACGTCTTTGGTTTGGCACATGCGAAAGATATCTCCCTCTTCCACCTTGTGCTCCATCAATGTTTTACCGGAACTGTCTTTAACAGCCACTGTTCCAGCCTCTTGAATCCAAAATGTTTTATCGTGAGAACCATACTCTTCGGCTTTTTTAGCCATCAATCCAACGTTGGCCACACTGCCCATGGTTTTGGGATCGAAGGCGCCGTGGGTTTTACAAAACTCAATGGTTTTCTCATAAACCGATGCATAGGAACGATCGGGAATGATGGCCTTCATGTCCTGTTGCTTGCCTTCTTTGTTCCACATTTTGCCGCTAGAACGAATGGCAGCTGGCATTGAAGCATCAATAATCACGTCGCTTGGAACATGCAAGTTGGTGATACCGTTGTCCGAGTCGACCATGGCTAAATCGGGTCCCTTTTTGTAGCAGTCTTCAATGGCATCGCGAATGTCCTGCTGTTTGGCAGCCGGTAAATTTTCGATTTTCTTAAACAGGTCGCCCAAACCATAGCGAGAGTCGACTCCTGCTTTTTCTAAGGCATCACCATACTTTTCGAAGACGGGAGCAAAATAGGCTTCAACGGCTTGTCCGAAAATGATGGGATCTGAAACTTTCATCATTGTTGCTTTTAAATGAACCGAAAACAGCACATCTTGTTTTTTGGCTTCTTCGACTTGCTCCAAAAGAAACGCCTTCAGGCTTTTTTGGCTCATCACGGCGCTATCAATCACTTCACCTTCAAGAAGGCCTAAGTCTTTTTTCAAAACTTGGGTGTCACCACTTGTCGTTTTCAACTCAATGGAAACCGTTTCAGAAGAGGGCATCACAACTGAGACTTCGCTTCCAAAAAAGTCACCTTGGCTCATGCTGGAGACATGAGCTTTGGAGTCCGAACTCCATTCGCCCATGCTGTGGGGATTGTTTTTAGCAAAATTTTTCACAGCCGTGGCGACACGACGATCGGAATTGCCTTCACGTAAAACTGGATTAACAGCGCTTCCCAAAACCTTCGAATACATCGTCTTTATTTTTTTCTCTTCCTCGGTTTTAGGCTCTTCAGGATAATCGGGAACTGTGAAGCCTTTTTTCTGCAATTCGGCGATCGCCGTTTTGAGTTGAGGAACTGAGGCCGAAATGTTGGGGAGTTTGATAATGTTGGCCTCGGGTGTTTTTGCCAAGTCGCCCAGTTCGGCCAAGGCGTCCGGCACTTGCTGATCCGGCTTCAAGAACTCAGAGGCATTGGCAAGAATTCGACCGGCTAATGAGATGTCTTTAAGCTCAACCTCGATTCCGGCGGCCCCAGTAAATTTGCGGACAATCGGCAAAAAAGACTGGGTGGCGAGAGCTGGGGCTTCGTCAGTTTTCGTATAAACAATATTTGCTGGCATATGAGTTTCTCCCTAAAGCAAAACTTATATCGGATTGCTAGGAGGGGAGCCAGTCGCTACGCCCCGCTACAGGCGATTTTACTGCAAGATGGCGTCTTTTCTCAGAAAGAAAAGGGGGACTTTGACTTCAAACTCGTTTCCCTCAAGGTCTTCGAAGTAAAAAGAGCCGCGCATATTCCCAGTGGGGGTTGGTAAGGGGCAATAGCTGGAATATTGATAGGTGTCACCTGGTTTGATCAGGGGCTGTTCACCGACAACACCATCACCTTCAACGGTTTCGCTGCCACCGTTGCCATCAACAATGATCCACTTTCTTCGCAAAAGCTGACAGGGGGCGGCCGATTGGTTGGTGATCGAGACATTGTAAGTATAGAGGAACTGCCCAACAAATTGAGTTTGATCGGGCACAAAGATTGGGATGACCTCTACTTCGATATTTTGGGTGGTCTGGCGATAGATGTTTTCAATCATAATGCCCACTTTCCTAACAATGGCTCATTTGAAACTCAACGATTTTGCCGAAGGAAGGGCCTTCTGTAATCTTTATGCTGTGATCTAGTGCATTATTTGGAGTTTTTCGTAAACAACATTTATTTCCAATTGAGTTTGCCACTTCCGGTTAGGGGGGGCGAACCCGTTCACTTGATGAAGGGACGAAGTCCGTCACCAAGGGAGAGGAGCGCCATCCCACGAGTAAAAAGCTCCGGTTTCCTTTTTCTGGCGAGCGGTTTCTATAACGGTCAATAGATTTTCGGCGGTTTCTTCAGGAGAGTGAATCTTGTACTTCTTTTTGGCCGACGCCATAAAGGGTTCAGATAATTTGGTGGCGGTGGTTCCAGGATGGAGGGCTAAAACACAAGACTTGGAATTGTAGCGACCGAGTTCAATGGCAATGTTTTTTATGGCCATGTTTAGGGCGGCTTTCGAAATACGATAGGAGTACCACCCGCCCATTCGGTTATCGGCAATGCTTCCAACCTTTGCTGACACCGCCACCAAGGTAGGAGCATCGCTGGCGCGTAAGTATTCAATCAAGTGTTTAGCCAGTAAAACAGTGGGGGTCACATTGGTGGCCATCACTTGTTGGAAAGCTTCGGCTTCAAACTCGTCTAACTTTCGTTCCGGAAAAATATCAAGGCTCTTATCATGCAGCAGACCAATGGCATTGATGCAATAATCCAAAGGCTGCTGCCATTGCTGAATTTTTTCTTGCAGTTGAAGATAATCAGTAGGCTTGCTGGCTCGCAGAGAAATCAATTGTAATTTTTCGGGAAACTGGTCCTGAAGCTCTTTTAAACCACTGAGGTCGCTGGTCGGGCGATGGGTGGCAACAACCTTACCGCTTGTTGAAGACTGACAAATTTTAGAAACAAGAGCCAGCCCAATTCCTGAGCTGGCTCCACAAACAAGGTAGTTATTCACGGGGTGACGACTCACAACTTATAGGACAGAAGCAATTTTATCCGTTAGCTTGCTGTCGTCGGGTTTGACGGCTGAGCCATAGCGCTCAACCAATTTTCCATCTTTATCAACTAAAAACTTTTCGAAATTCCAACCAATCTCCGCTTTGTTTTCACTTTGTGAGACCAGGTTTTCAATCAACGGATGTTTGTCTTCCCCTTTAACAACCGTCTTTTCGGTCAACGGGAAAGTGACTCCGTAATTCAGTTTGCAGAATTTTTTGACTTCGTCGTTGGCTTCGGGTGTCTGCCCACCAAAGTCGTTACTTGGTATACCAACCACCATCAAGCCTTTTTCTTTATATTTCTGATAGAGCTTTTCAAGTCCGTCCAACTGCGGGGTGTAACCACATTTTGTGGCAATGTTAACGAAAAGAACGGGCTTGCCTTTGTATTCGGAAAGATCCATGGGTTTGCCTCCAATTTTGTTTATTTTCTCTAGGTGAATTGATTTCGCCCAGGCCTGAGGTTGTACAAAACATAGTATAGCGAAACTAACAAGCAATCGTTGCAGACAGAGGGTCATGAAATTTCCTTAAATGAAGAGTTGGTATTACAGTAATCATCGTTGCATTCAATGTTGCGAAAAAAGGGACGAACAACAGTAAAACCTTTATAGCCCACATCAAAGAGAGGGCGCAAGAGTTTGGATTCGGCAGCCACTTGCAGAGGCTTCCATATCTCCAAGGTTTTCCAAATTTCAATAAACGCTGGGACCCCTTGTAGGATGGTTCCGTCGACTGTCTTAACATGAAACTTTTCAAGGACATCGTCAGGGTTGAGGCCCTCTTTTGACGCATCAAATCCGGGCGCCGCAATATCGATAAACTCAGCGCGATGGCTTTTGTTTTGTTTTCGGTAGACTTCGATTTCTTTACTGCAGATGGGGCATAAACCATCATAATAGATTCGCAGTTTACTCTGACTTGTCATAACATTATCCTCACCTTCAATCTTCCTTAAGACTATCAGATGTGGTAAGATAGTTCAAGGAATCTTGAACAAATAATGAAAGTAGGTAACCTATGGAAAAAATTCAACTTTACTCTCTGGCAACACCGAACGGACAAAAAGTTTCAATCGCCCTAGAAGAAATGGAGATTCCTTACGACGCTCATCGAATTGATATCCTCAACGGCGATCAGTTCACCGACGAGTTTAAAGCTATCAACCCGAACTCTAAAATCCCTGCTATCGTTGATCCAAAAGGAGACAATGGCCAACCTCTCAATATTATGGAATCGGGTGCCATCCTTATTTATCTGGCCGATCGCAGCGGACGCTTTTTACCGAAAGACGGACCCGAGCGCAGTCGAGTTTTGCAGTGGTTGTTTTTTCAGGTGGGAAGTGTCGGTCCCATGTTTGGTCAATTTGGACATTTCTACAAATACGCTAAAGAAAAATGCAAAGACCCTTATCCTGTTGAGAGGTACACCAAAGAGACGCGCCGTCTTTTGCAAGTCATTGAAACGCAATTAGAGAAAAACAAATTTATCGCGGGTGCCGAGTACAGCATCGCTGACATGGCGATTGCGCCATGGGTGGTGTGTTTGGACAAGTTTTACGAAGCCAACGATCAATTGAAATTGAACGAGTTTAAAAAAACCGCCAGTTGGGTTGAAACCTTCACAAGTCGTCCCGCTGTTCAGAAAGGGATGGAGGTTTGTCCCGTTTAGGAGTGAAGATGCAAGCTTTACAAGTTTTAAAAAAATCCACCGCACGTGGTGTCGGTCAAGCCCGAGCTTTACTTTACACCCTAGAGAGCTTGCCGTTGCCGGTCTTGCACCGATTGATTGCCGGTGTCGATCGACGTCTTCCCTCAGAAGAAGACCAACGACACATCATCAATAAGGCTCGACAGCTACTATCGGTCGATGCCGAGGATTTTGTGGAACTGAATCTGCCCTTGCAATTATTGGCTCCCGAAAACCCCAGTCAGCACTTTCCACGTTGGTTGCAGATTATGGGAGACAGCACTCTGGCCTTCTGGCGGCGCCGAAACTCTGAAACACAATCGTTTTCATCGAAGGTCAAAAACTTGGATGAGTTTCCCGATTACTATCAACGAAATTTTCACCACCAAACCGACGGATACCTAACAGAAAAGTCGGCCGCGTTTTACGAGCATCAGGTGGAACTTTTATTTCGTGGATTGGCGGACCCCATGCGCCGCCGTCTTCTGAAACCTTTGGTCGGCAGCCTGCAAAATAAAAAACGCCCGAAAGTTTTAGAAATCGCCTGTGGCACTGGCAGCTTCACTCAGTCGATTTTGGGCGCCATACCCAATGCTCACGTCACGGCTATTGATTTAAGCCCGGCCTACATTCAGCACGCCAAGAAAAGGTTTATCAAAAACCCCAATGTCGACTTTGTGGTCATGGATGCCGAAAAACTTCCTTTCAAGGCCAATTCTTTTGATGCGGTGGTGAGTGTGTTTTTACATCACGAGCTGCCCCAGAAGGTTCGCCAAAATGTTATCGATGAGTCGTTGCGCGTGGCTGGTAGTAAAGGCTTTTGGGGAATGGTGGATTCGATTCAGTTGGGAGATGACCCGCAGTTGGACTGGGCCATCAAAGAGTTTCCAAAAAACTTCCACGAGCCGTTTTTTACCAATTACATCAAGAGCCCCGTGTTTGACTATCTGCAAGCCAATCACGGCAAACGGAATTTTAAGGAAAAGATTTATCTTTTAAGTAAGGTTATTCACAGCGACTGATTCAGTCGGCCCGCTCGATGGAGAAAGACACAATCTCTCCGTCTTGCACCTCAAACCGAATCTGGATCGGCTGGCAACACACTTCACAATCTTCGATATACTGTTGGCTGCCAAAAATCTCCTCACAAAGAAACGACACCCGTTGCGCGCAATAGGGACACTGAAAAAAGATCTCTTTCTCATTAAACACACCCAATCGTATACCCTAGTTTCGTGTTCAATTTTAGAGTTTTTATAGATGATTTTGGTCGAAGGCAAGAAACTGAGAGCCCGCCAGAAATCTATCAATTTTGATTTTTGGCTTCGTAGAAGCTGCCCATTAAACACTCTTCAAAATGTTATAGGTTTCAAAGCGGGCGCCATTGGAACAGTTAGTCTTTTGGCCGGTCAAAGATGTAAAAGCTTTGGAATTTTAAGCCAGGGCTTGCTCGGGAATATCGATGTTGGTTTTACGCTCGCGGATCTGTGACTTCATTCCTTTGGCGGCCATGGCGTAACCGCCGTCACCGCCGTCGATAAAGTGGATATGACCACCTTGTTGAGTGTTCTCCACCAAGCAGGTCATCAATGATTCATCAGACAGATGCAATCCATAGCAAATTTCCTGTTTTTGGTAGAGAGACTCAAGCAGTTCACGAATTTTGTTAATCTCTTGGTCCGTGCAATCGATAACCATGCGAAGGATGTCATCAAACTTCCGGTAGTCAGAATGAGAATTCAGTGAGTTTTTGTAAGACTTTTTATCAAAGAAAATAGGCAGATTCCATTTATAGGCCCACACACAAACGAACACGGTGAAAATACGGAAGAAAAAGTTTTTGCTAAGATGATTGGTATTGTAGTTCCATTCATCCTGAATACAGCGAACCACTGATTTGTAGCGCATTTGATCGTTTCGAATCGGGCACACTTTTGACATGTCGTTATCAAAGATCGCATTCAGGTCATGCATCACCTTTTGAATAATGCCACTTGTGTTGTCGCCCGTCGGGAGCACCAAAAGGGTGGCAATTTGACCACGCGAGGATTTAATGGGTTGCCAGCGACAAGACAATCCAGACAGCTCTTCAAGGGGTTGGTGGTTGTGGTCAATGCAGTATTTTTCCGGCTCCGACTTGATCTTGTCATCCGCCCAAGACAGACCGCCACCTCGAAGCATGGCTATGGACTTTTTCGGGTTCATAAAAAACTTAGCCACTTTAATGTCTTTTTTGGCTTGGTAAACTTCGGTCACGGGAATCACACCCACTCGAAGTTCCAAATTGAATTGTGATTGCGCCATGGATTTTAATCCCAGAAGCGCCAGCTTGGCTTTTTCGACCTCGGTTTCGTGAATCAGTGCGGTTGCACCGTCGCCACCAAAGACAAATGGGAAATGAAAACTACCTAAGGCTTTCTGCAAAACTGAAATGGAGGCAGCACCCAGTGTGTTGACCTCTTTGTAGCGTCCCTGTTCAATGGCTTGCGTGGACCCCTTGATGTCACTAACGAAAACGTACCAGTCTTCAGGAAGGCGGGTGTAGAATGTTTCATTATTGAGTTCTGAGAAATTATTAAAGCCCCGAAGGTTGCGGTAAAAATGCGTTGTGCTTGGGGCTTTTTTGAGGCCTTGGTTATCCATGCGTCCATTTTATAGTAGGAGATGGGCCAACGCCTCTGACTGAAAGTCTAGATTCAATTAACCTTTTACGGTTACGTTTACGGCACAGGGGCCTTTTTGGCTTTCGCCCACTTCGAATTCAACTTGGTCGCCGTCTTTAGGCTCCATTCCTTGAACTGATGAAATGTGGAAGAAAATGTCTTTTCCGTCTTCTTTTGTAATAAATCCGAAGCCTTTTGTTGCGTTAAAAAACTTCACTGTACCTGTATTCATAATATTATTCCTTAGTAATTGTTTTTCTTTCTATTCACTCTTTGCGAGGTTTTACGAAGGCCTAACAAATTGTGAACATCTCTGGTTTATACCCAGCTCAAAGGAAATGCAAGTTGAGATCAATCCTGTGCTCATTTTTAGGAAAAAGTCGGGATCAGAGATTATAGAGGTTGGACTTTGTCCTCAGATTCAAAAAAGGTCCAAACCACGCCCAAAATAAAGCCGAGATTGTCTTTTGCGGCCACTAGAGGGCTGTCAGCATTGGCGGCGAGGTCTAAGTTTCTCCAGGACCCCCCGGTAAATAAGAACAAATTGTCGTTTATTTGTTGGCCAATTCCAGCGGTCAGAGAGGTCTCAACAAGTCCGGCTTTGGCGTTGTACTCGGGTCGGTCACTGGTCGCTAAACGAGCTGGCACGTTGTAGAAAAACCCGGTGTATTTTGCGGTTCCAAACTCGACGCTGAAACTTGAAAACAATGTCGTCTGGGAATTGCGCCATCGATACCAATAGGAAACTCGTGGCACAAATGAAAAGCCCTCAGCGCGCAGTAGGTTATCAAAACTAAACTTTGTGGAAAAGACGGCTCGCGCTCCAAAGGTGAGGTTCAAACGATGGTTCGGCTGATCGTTTAAAAAGCGAAACAGAATGCGGGGGCCGATCGCCATCAAGGCGTCCAGGTCAGGCATATTGATTCGCACGGGATTGTCGCCTGAATTTACCGGAAAATTAAATCCAAAACTAAGGCCCGTCTCATACCTTTTTGACGACAAAAATCGAGCCCGTGTGCCCTCGTCATCGGAGCGAAGGTAGCGCCCGCGATAGACATAGTACGGAAAGGGAACGGCTCGAATGCGATTGTTATCAGAGCCTGGATAATCGGGAATATTAAGGGTGATAACGCCGACACCAATTTCATATTGGGGTTGCGATTCTGACATCACGTTTTGTGTGACCTGCGCCAGAGTCTGTTGACAGAAAAAGACCGCTAAACAAATAAGGACTTTCACTCTAAAACCGCTTGGATCGGAAACAAGTGACAGTCGTGCCTTTTTGCGGGCCGCCTTTGTGCTCAACCCGTATTTTTCGATTATTAAGATCTCTGCTGTAATAAACTCCGGTATTAAAGTCGCTGACGATCTTTCCTTTTTTATTCAGTAAAAGCGGTTTTTTTAAACCGAGAAATTTAAGGTCTTCTTGCAAACTTTTGCGAGGTCCAAACCAAACCGCTTGTAGTTTTCCGTGTTGAAAGCGCAACTGCAGCCATCTAAGGCCGTATTGGTCTGTAATACTGGTTTTTAAATCCCATATTTGTTCCCAGCTCCAGCGCGGATCCAGTGGTTTCTTTTGATCAAATTGCTTTGGGCTAAAAGCCATAATTTTAGCCACCAATGGAATGTTTTCTCCGCAAACTTTTTGTACATCAATCATTGTGGCACGAGGTCGCTGACCCGTAGTGCAACTCAGCGTGAGAAAGAAAACGAGAGGTATCAACAGGGTATTACATTTGAACATGGTGGTCCTCAGGAAAGGGTTTGGGTATTTGTGAAGAAGCTTCATTCAATTGTTGTCTTAAATCAATCTCAATGGCTCGTGAAATTGTTGAGATCGGTACATCATTCGGGGTGCCTTCAAAAGGGTTTTCTCCGGCGCGACCAATTCTTTCCATGGTGTGAAACACCCAAGACACGGCGGCACTAAAGGGAATGGCCAACCAAACAAAACCAGGAAAAGTGTTTGCAAACTTGGCCCCAATCTCAGCAAACTCTGGCACAACCCCAAAAGGAAGAAGCAGCAAAAACATCCAAATGAAGAGCCAGCTTATAGTTGAGTACTGTCGTGGGTAGGGAAAGTTTTTAATGCGTTCGCTTTTTCCCTGCAAGTTGAACATTTCTTGTAAAACATCCTCCATGTTCAAAAATGCAAACTCCCAAAGAACCCCTTCTTCTTTGAGCTTGCGAAGGTGCTTTGATTGCATAAAAAGAATGGTGGTGGCGGTGTTGTCTTTGGACATCACGTAATCGAGCTCAGAAAGGGGAAGATAGTCCGTCAGCTGTTTTTGCAATGTTTCTTGGTGTTCGGGAATGCAGATCTTTTCATTCCACTCTTTTCCTGTTTTATGGGCATTCCCTGTCTCCCAGGTTTTTGGCTCGCGCATCGAATAGCGCAAAGCGGTCAGCCATGCGATATGGCGAAACACCAACGTACGGTGCAATTCTTTAACCTCTTCCCGTGAAGCTTTACCCTCAATCGGTCGGATCATATCAATGGTTTTCATTGTAAAACTGCGTGAGGTGTTAACAATCCCACCCCATATTTTGCGCGCCTCCCAGATCCTTCCATAGGCTGCGTTGTTTTGAAAACCAATCAAAAAGGCGACCGCCGTACCGATCAAAGCCAGTGGTGTCCACGGCACATGTAAAAATGTCAGATCCATCTCTTTGTAAAGAAAGGTCACAAACAGGGCATAGGTAAGAAAGAGAATGATTTCAAAACGAGTCCATAACAAAACATCTGATAAAGAGTAGCTTTTTTTAATAAGCATAAAACGTCCTTGTTGGGTGCTTTCAATTGTAGGAACACGGGCTCAGCTTGTCTAGGCTTGAAGCAAGAGAGCCTGGGTCATTGAAAGATCTCAAATCGGTCCAATTGTTAAATAAAAAACCAGTAAAAACAATAGGTTATAAAATAATTTAAAAAGCAGACTAATAAACTCCGGGTTCGATCGTTAACTCAATAGCAGTCCAACTGTCGGAGGTCTTATGGCTCAATCACTAAAAACCTACGCACCCGAAAGTGCTTATAAATCGACGGAAGAATTTATTCGGCCCACCCAAGGCAGTGGGGTTGAAGTCGCAGTGGCCTGGAATGAACGGGTCATAGGCGATTACCATTTCCATCGCTTGGGCGATATCACCATAGGTTCACATCCGAATTGTGATATTCAGTTGCCTGTCGCCAACAGCTTTGTTGAAAAAGTGAACTTGATACACATCGGTGCTGGGGTTTCAGTTCACATTCCATTGGGCGCACCCGTGGACTTACTGCACACCGATGAGACAGGCGACCTTCACAAACAAAAGATCTCTAACATGGGCTCGACTGTTTATTTAAAACAAAAAGAAATGCTACACATCCACCTGTCTGACTCGCTAAAGCTTATCGTTCGTCCGTCCCAACAATCGGTTCATCCCAAAATTATTCCGTTGGTTGATATTTCAAGTGACGGTTTTTTAAGCTTGGCATTGGCAGTGGTCGTCAGTGCCATCATCGCTTTTTTAGTTCAGCTCAATCCGGCCAAGCCTCCGGCTTACTCCGCAGAGGAGGTTTATCCAACGGCCTTGTTCCTACAAAGCCCCCAGCGTGTCGCAAAAATTCTTAAACTTCCGCCTCCCAAAGTGGATTTCCAAAAGCCGACAATTTCGAAATCAGGCAAAAAAAATACCAAGCCCATTTCGACGAAAGCCAACACACAAAGACCTGTGAACAAAGTCGCCGGCTCTAAAACAGGCAACAGTGGTCTTGCAAAAAACCAGAACAAAACAAAATCAAATGCTGGCTCCAAGTACAATCAAGGCAAAAGTATCAAAGTCAGTGATACTCAAGGGGCGCAAACCAGTGCTTCAAATTTAAAAAAGTCGGGAATCTTTAAAACCTTTGGAACCTCTGGAGCGGCCCAGTCCCTGAATTCCGATTACAGTGGGGAAGGTGTGCTCGCTGGCTTGGCTCAAAATGCCACCAACAGCGCTGGAGACAATCAAAATCGCAACGGTCAACGTTTTGGAGACCGCTTTCGGCAAGCGGGATCTTCACAAACCGGGAAAAGCAATGTGGGTGTTGAAGGTTTAAACGGAAACAAAGGTTTCGGCCCTGGTTTAAATGAGCAAAGTTTGGGTGATCGCAAAACGGTGGCCATTGTTCCGAGTGGTCAAGGCGCTGTATTCAATGGAGAGATCGACCGTGAAGGTATTCGCAAAGTCTTTTTTGACAACGCACGCGCCTTAAGAAGTTGTTACGAGCGTGCTCTGAACAAAACCTCCACTCTTAGTGGCAAGTTGGTTTTGGATTTTGATATTGGCCCTGGAGGACAAGTCACCGGGCAGCCCCGAATACGGCAAGCGATGTCGACATTTTACAGTGCTGGAATGGCCGAGTGTATTTCCAATCGTTTAAGAGGTTGGCGCTTTCCGCCACCACCACGGAACAATGTCGTTAATGTTCTTTATCCCTTGGCGTTTTCGAACAAATGACATGAACTCTATTTTCAGAAACATAATAATTGCAATGCCATATCTATGCCCCGCAGGGTCTCCTGTGGGGTTTAATATTTTTTTGGAAAATACTAATAAAACCGCAGTTCAATCGTTAAGCTTATAGATGCAGGACAGAGGTATCAAAGATGAAAGAAAACGACAGAAAGCGTTGGGTCAGAGGTTTATTCCTTGAATACGAAGGACGACTTCTGCGTTACGTGATGAAGTTTACCAATCATGAAAAAGCCTCGGAAATAGTTCAAGAGTCATTTCTTAAGCTTATGAAAGTGGATGATCCATCAAAACTTTCAGGCAAAGAACTGGCCTGGCTTTTTCGAGTCAGTCGAAACCGAGCCCTGGATCGTTTGAAAAAGGAGAAGCCTATGAGCCAATTAAAGCCGGGGCAAGACATTCCATTTGAAAGCGACTCGCCAGAGGAAACATTACATCGTGATCAACAGAAGTCGGCAGCCACACAAATGTTGAAAAGTCTGACCCCAACCCAAAAAGAAGTGATTCGTCTGAAGTTCCAAGAGGAGCTCAGTTACAAAGAAATCAGTGAGATCACTGGCCACTCGGTCAGCCATGTTGGAGTGATTCTGCATGAATCCATCAAAAAACTAAGAGAGCAGGCCCAACAGTCTCAAACCAACAGCAAGGCGGTACAAAATGAAAAAGATTAAAAAAGAGCAACTGACAGCCTATGCCTTAGGAGAGTTGTCTCCGACTGAACGTGCAGAGATCGAAGACATTCTAATGAAAAACCCGGATTTGCAAAAAGAGGTTGAGGAAATTCAAAACTTCAGTCAAATGCTTTCCAAGGAACTTAAAAACGAGAGTCTTCCCAAGATGACTCCCGAGGCTCGTAGTCAGGTTATGAATGAAGCCACGGACGCCGCAGTCAACAATCAACCTTCATCCTGGTGGAAGGGGCTGCTTCAGGGGCGTATGTGGTCGGCGGGGCTGGTTATGGCAGCCTTTCTCGGATTAGTGACCTTTTTTGCATTACAACAAGAGATGATGAATCAGAATCTTCAATGTTTCGAACCTTGCATGGAGGGATTGGATACCTCATTGGCTGTTGGAAAAGACCGAGCCAATCAGCCGCAATTGATTCCCTCCGATCGTGAAGAAGTGGCGCCCAACGGAGCGACTGTCCACGAGGACAAATTCGAAGAGCCGTTGGCCAGGAACTCACGTCCGACCAAAGGCGACCCCAAAGAGGTGCGAGATAAAAGCCAGCGTCCTGGAGATGGGGCGGCAACCAGCCAGCTTGCCAAGTCTTCCCCGGATATGTTGGCCCTGTCCGATGCTGATGGAAGCTCTTTGCAGGGAGGAAGCAAAGGTTATGGTTACAGTACGGGATATGGCCGTATGGCAAAAAGAAAAATGCGCCCACGCTCCATTCATATTCACGACGATACTATTGGGCGTCCTTACTACACGCCTCATGCTGGCGGGACATACGAGGATGTGGGCGACAATGTCTTTCAATCAGTGAGTCAGGCGCCATTGTCGACATTCTCCATTGATGTCGATACCGCCAGTTACACGAACTTGCGGCGCTACATCACTCAGTCCAACCAGTTGCCTCCTTCGGCCAGTGTTCGCATAGAAGAAATGATAAATTATTTTGATTATAACGACCCGGCTCCTAAGGGTAAAGATCCTTTCAGTGTTAATATGGAAGTGGCGGATTCCCCATGGTCCGAGGGGCATAAGCTGGTGCGAATTGGAATCAAAGGCAAAGTGTTTCCGGAAAGAGACAATAAAACCAATTTAGTATTTTTAGTGGATGTTTCTGGTTCGATGGACAACCACGACAAAATTGGACTTCTCAAAGAAGGATTGCACAAACTTGTTGAGCAATTGAAAGAAGATGACCATGTGTCCTTGGTCACCTACGCCGGTCATTCGGCCATCGTTCTTGATTCAACCAGCGGCGACCAAAAGAAAACCATCCATCAGGCGATTGATAACTTAACAGCCGGCGGCTCGACCCATGGCAGTGAAGGGATTAAAACCGCCTACGAGTTGGCTCAGAAAAACTTTCGTAACGAAGGTGTTAATCGAGTCATCTTAGCTACCGATGGCGACTTCAACGTGGGCACCACTTCCGATCAGGCTTTGGTTGATTTAGTGCAAGACAAGGCCAAGAAAGGTGTTTTTCTGACGGTCCTAGGCTTTGGATCCGGGAATTTGAACGACTCGATGATGGAAAAGATTTCCAATAAAGGAAACGGTAATTACTTTTACATCGATAGTGAGAAAGAGGCCCGAAAAGTTTTAGTCGATAAGTTGCAGGGGACACTGGTAACGATTGCGAAAGACGTTAAAATTCAAGTGGAATTCAATCCCAACAACGTCGCTGAATACCGCTTGATTGGTTATGAAAATCGCAAATTGGCGGCCAAGGATTTCAACGATGATAAAAAAGATGCCGGTGAAATTGGAGCCGGGCACTCGGTGGTCGCCCTTTACGAAATAAAACCAAAGGGCTTTGCCGCCGAAGGCGTTGATTCGTTGAAGTATCAGCCGAATCAACAAAAACCGAGAGCTCAAAGTAAAGAAAAGTTTTCTGATGAATTGTTAACAGTGAAGCTTCGTTACAAAAAACCAGAGGCCAAAACCAGTCAGCTGTTAACGTTTCCAGTGGCAAAGGCATCGCGAAGTTTTGCCAGCGCCAGTGCGGACCTGCGCTGGACGGCGAGTGTTGCCGGATTCGGTATGCTTCTTAAAAACTCTTCGTTCAAAGGGTCTATCACTTATGAAAAGCTGATTGAATGGGCTGAGAAAGCACGCTGGGGTGGCAAAGGTTACGACTCTGAAAGAGCTGAGTTTTTAGAAATTCTGAAAAAAGCCAAGCGAATTTCGGGTCAGTAAATCTCTTAAACAGGGTCGACGCGCAGCCGTCGGCCCTTTCTTTATTTCGGTCCCCTTCCTTTTTAATTGAAAAAAACTGTTGAAAGCCACCAGGAGAGGCCCCGGTTGTTAACGCAATGCAATTGTCTTTTCTGTGCCCAGAGATTTCGCTATTGAAAACCCAATTGGGGGAACAATGAAAACCTTAATAGTGATAATGAGCTTTTTGGTATGTTTGCAGACTTCAGCAAACTATGTTGAATCCACTCCGTTTCCAGCCCTCTCTCCTTTAGAGTCCACATTCAGTGTGGTCAATATCCGCGGCCCGCGGGGGCAGCGCCACGCCGTCGGCCCATGGGCGAACCAAATCCCCGCAGGCTACACCGGGCCTCGCCGGTTTCACTATCGGCTCTACCAAGTGCAGGGCCGGGCGCCCCTTATTTTTTTAAACGTGGGGCTTGGTGGAGCTTCCGATTCCGATCAAAGTAATTTTTTAGCCAGTCTTTTACAGCGACATGGCTATCACGTTGTCGTTTTGGGAAGCACTTTCCGTGATGATTTTGCAGCCGTCGGTGGAAGTTCGGCTTATGTCGGTCAAGCGCGGATTGATGCTTACGATTTGTATACCAAAATGGTCACAATTAAAGGCGCTTTGCAAAGCAAAGGTGTGCGGGTTTCGCATTGGGGTCTCAGTGGCTATTCTTTCGGAGCGCTTGTTTCGGCATTTATGGCCCGCATTGATGACCGTGAAAAGTATTTTAATTTCAGTAAAGTTGTTCTTGTGAATCCTCCGGTCGACCTGCTTTACAGTATGCAACAGCTCGACCAATACTACAGTGAATTTGCTTCCCAAAGTGGAGGTGAAAAAGCCAAGTTGGCTCTTCGCTACGCTCAATATCGTTCCGCAATGAGCAAAGGAAGTTTTGCACCGGACCGCCATTTGCAAACCATTCGAAAAGTAGGACTTCGACGCCAAGACTTAAGAGCTTTGGTGGGCAAAGCTTTTCGAGACACTCTTCAAGATGTGGTGTTTTTTTCGCAGCAAGTCGTCGATGTTGGTATTTTACCCATGGGTTCTTCCCAGAACCGCAAGCGGTTTGCCGGTCGATTTGGTTACTATGACTATGTTTCAAAATTTGTCGCCGGTTTTTATCAAAACAGCCTTGAGGGGCGCCAATTGTGGAATAAGTTTTATGGGCAAAAACAGGCGTACAGTCTGCAGTTTCTGAATCGGCATAACAGTCTCTACGGGATTGAGTCGACTTTACGAAATAATGGACGTCTTGTACTTTTTCATAATGACGACGACTTTCTTGTAAGGCCCAACGATATTGAGTTTTTGCGACGCAGCCTGGGATCAAGACTTCGACTGTTTCGCAAAGGGGGGCATCTAGGGAATCTTTGGTTCCGGCCTTTTCAAGTCGAGTACGTACGACAATGGCAGCAGGCTTTTCACTAAGCCCCAATTTACGCAAAGCTTTCAATGCACGGCAGTTAAACTCTGAAAATTGATTAGTCGACATGCTGACAATTTGCTACCGTGAGCACGCAAGTAAAAACCAAATGAAAGGGTGATCCTATGATTAAAAAGACGATTCTGGGGCTTTTTATGTCCCTAATAGTGGCGTCTTGTGCCACCACCGGTGGTAACAAAGACCTCAAGGTAGACTTTGAAGAATTTCAAAAGATTTTAAGCCCCAACTCCATGGTTCTGATGGAAGGTCAAAAAGCATTGTTGATGACAATCGCACGACCCGGCGATGAATATCCAAAGGTGTATCGTTACGATTTTCCAAGCAAAGAATTTACTCTGCTCTACGATCATGGACAAAGCGTTGGTCAAATGGTGGAGAGTCGCTCGGGTGAAAAAGTTTTTCTTCATATCGATAATAAAGGTGACGAGAACAGCAAAATTTATACCTTTGATCCGAAAACCAAAAAAGCCGAAATGTTATTCGGAAACAAAGACCGTCGGGCTTATGTGGTCAACACAGACAAGAAAGACAAGACTCTTTTCTTTATTTCAAACCACGAAAAAAAATCGGTCTATTCGATATATACGATGGACTTGAGTACTAAAAAAGTAAACCGGATCAGTGATGGACGCACCAACCTTATGGGCGCCATGGTCAATCCCGAGGGGACTCTTATTGTTGGGTCGCGATCGCTTAGTAACAATGAAAATCAACTTTATTTGATTGATACTCAAAAGAAAACCACCAAGTTGTTTTTCAAAAAACCCAATTCCGTTTTTGCTCCGGCATTTATCGATAGCAAAACCGCAAGCATCTACGGTACCACCGACTATAAAAGAAACCGTCAAGGTTGTGCCCGAATTCCTTTAAATAAACCCAACCATGTTTATTATGTGAAAGAAAATAAAGATAAAGATATTCAGTGTGGTTATGGTGAGTGGTCCGACCTCTATTATCTTTTGGAGTCCTATAAGGGGCGAACAGAGCTGACTTTTTATAAGTCTATGTTCAAAAACAAAATTGAGGTGCCACAGCTGTTCACAAACCAAACGGTGCGTCCCGTATCTTTTGATCGCACCTCCAACCAAATGTTGCTGAAGTACTCAGCTGCCAACAATCCAGGCTCACTTTATCTTTTCGATATCAAATCGAAGAAATACAGTAAGGTGCTGGACTACAACCGCTCGAGCCTATCAGAGAAGATGTTGGCAACGTCTTATGACTTTGAATACAAGAGTTTTGATGGCATGGAGATCCATGGAATCCTCTACGCCAAACCGGAATGGAAAAAGTCAGGGAAAAAGTATCCTTTGATCATTTGGCCCCATGGTGGACCTGATTTCCATGAATCTCACAATTACCGAAAATGGTTTCAGTACATGGCACTCAATGACTTTGTTGTTTATGCGCCCAATGTTCGTGGCTCAACCGGTTATGGTAAAAAGTTCGAAACCCTGAACGACAAGGATTGGGGCGGTGGTCACATCAAAGATTTGGTGGAGGCTCGTAAAGCTGTTGAAAAACTCGATTGGATTGATGAGAATAACACCTTTATTTTCGGTGGCAGTTTCGGTGGTTATTCGACCCTGGCCACTGTTACCTTTCAACCGGACGCCTTTAAGGCGGCTGTCGGCGTTGTTGCTATCGGCAATCTCTTCACCTTTATGGATTCGATCCCGCCGGATGAGGCTTGGCAAACCGAATTTAAAAGAGAAATTGGTGACCCTGAAAAGGACAAAGACCTCTATAAAGAGCGTTCCCCTTTCTTTCATGTTAACAATATCAAAGTTCCCTTGCAGATCTATCAAGCCGAAAATGACGTGCGGACAGTGAAAGCCGAGATGGATGACTTTGTTGAAGAAATGAAAAAACAAGGTAAGCCCGTCAGTTACACGGTTTTAAAAGATGTTGGGCACGGTTTGGCTCGTCCAGAGGCCCAAAAGAAAGTGGCTGAAGGTGCGGTCTTATTTTTTAAATCGCAAATGAAGACAAAATAATTATGAGACCACCGGACCTGCCGCTCTGGGAGGTTCGGTTTTCATCCTACCAGTTTATAGCCCTCATATTTTCGAATTTCCTTTTTGTTTTTATAAAAATAAAACAGCGCCATCAGCATACCCACTAAAAAGCCAATGAAATGAGTGCGATAACTTGTCGTCGCTTCAAAGCTGGTTGGGAAAAACACCATAAGCGCCATTCCTAAAACCCGAATGGTACGTTTGGTAAAAGAGTGTTGTCGCTGAATAAAGAGATACATCGTTAACCAAAATCCCCCCAACAGGTACACCCAACCAGAGGCTCCAAGCAGATGAACATGGGGCGGATAGGTCCAGACAGAAATCAAATTGACCAATCCCGACCCAAGAAAAGTCCAGAGCGGATACATTTGCGCACCAAAGTATCCGTAAACAAAATAGCTGAGTATTCCAAGCATATACATATTCGAAGCCAGGTGTCCTAAGTCTCCATGAATTAAAACCGACGAAAACAACCGCCAATACTGTCCATCTTCGAAGATAAACTGTTTCACTGCCGGCAAATAGGAAGCTAAGCCTCCCCAATTCATCCAATAGATCTGACTAAAAAAAGTGATGAGCAACACCATACTTAAGCTCACAACCAGACTTTTACTATCCGGCTTGAGTGTGATTAAAGTCTGAACCAGTCTTTTCTCTGGGAGAGTGAGCAGTTCGTCGGGGGTGTCTTCGACTTCCATTTAAGCAATATGAGGTCTTGTTCTATTTGGTCAAGTTAAATTCTCTATGTTACTATTATTGCTAATCTATTAAGGAACTCTATGTTTAAGCCTCAGACTTTTTTTCGGCGCTGTTTGCTCTACTTTTTTTGTACAGTTGTTAGCATTTACTTCATCATTGGTCTTGGCCTTTTCGGGCTTTCTAAAATGGCGGTGATCAATGGTGTGGAAATGGATTCCACTCGGGGTGAGTTTAAAAGTCCCCATAGAATTTCTCTTTTAGACCGCGGTATTGATTCTCTGCAAGCTCGAGTCCAACTGATTCGAAAAGCTAAAACCAGTATTGAAATGGAATTTTTTATTTTTGATTTAGACCAAACCAGTCGTCTTCTGATGCACGAACTGATCAATAAAGCTCAACAAGGTGTGCAAGTTCGAATTTTGGTGGATTTTTCAAAACCTATATTTCGACTGAAGCCGGCCTACGCCAAATATCTTTCACAATTTGGTATTCAGGTTCGATATTACAACACGGCCCCTGTTTATCGTGTGGTTTCGATTCAGCATAGAACCCATCGAAAAATGTTGGTTGTTGATGGTCAAGAAATGATCATAGGTGGACGCAATATCGCCGATGAGTATTTCGACATGGATCCAAACTACAACTTTTTAGATTCAGACATTTGGGTGGAGGGTGAAGTTGTAGCCTTTGTCCAACAAGGTTTTGATGCCTATTTCGAGTCCGCAATGGCCCATACACCCGATGTCCAATTGGTCGAAGAAGATCGGTATTTAAAGACCCAAAGCTTTTTTGAAGATCGTGAAGCTTTGGCAGAAACTCTTTCCCTACTAGAACAGCACGGTCGTGGGCAGTGGCCGCAACATCCTTGCCAGCACGTCATATTTGTAACGGATCCACCCTCCATTGCTGAACAACATCATGAGATATTCAGAGAGCTGGCGCGTTTGTCTCAGGGAGTTGAAAAAGAGGTTCTTTTAGAAAGCCCGTACTTCATATTGGGACAAGGCGGACTCGATATTTTTGAACAGCTTGCGAAAAAAGGTATTAAGGTTCGTGTCTTAACAAACAGTTTGAACTCAACGGATGCCACCTATGTAACCAGTGCGATGGCTTCGAAGCTTTTTGAAATTAAAAAATATGCTATTGAACTTCATCTTATGAAAGGCACTCCTTCGCCCTTGCAATCTTCAATTGCCACTGACGCGCGCTGGGGGCTGCATGCAAAGCGTGGAGTCATTGATGGCCGACACACTTTGGTTGGCACTTACAATATCGATCCTCGTTCCGCCAATCTTAACTCAGAGCTCGTTTTAATTTGCAAAGACTCGCCAGAACTAGCACAGGCCACCATAAAAAGCATGCAAGAGCGATTGCAAGTGGCGACGCTCATGGTAGCCAATTCTGAGTTAAAAGAGTTTTCAGCTTTAAGTTCCGGTGCTTCATTTTCAAATCAAGTGTTGATGGTTCTGTTGATGCCACTTTCGAGTCTCTTTCAATTTTTGCTTTAGATTGTCTCTGGCGGTTTAGGATACAATTGATTGATCGCTGTTGTTAATTCCAAACCATATTGACTCTTAAACCATCGAGCAAAGCCAACGGGTGTGGGAGCGTTGGGGACTTGTATGCAGCGAAAGGCTCGTTCGATTTGCCAGCTTGATTGCCCATTGAAACGCCGTGATCGACAGTAGCGATCCTGCCAAATTTCTTTTAGATTTCGTTCAAACTGAATAGACAGTTCCTGCCTCTGGTTTTGCACCCACGTATCGGGGCCTTCAAGTTGAACTTTTCGTGGGAAGAGACCAATGCCAGTCATTGTATTAGTGTGTGAAACGCTGTTGTGGGTGTCTTCTTCATTTCGCACCACTTGTAACGGCCATCGATTGACTCGTCCTTGTAAGGCCATGCGTGTCTGAAAGCGTTCAAGATGAGCGGTGGCGGGATAATTGGCTGTTCGGACTTCATCGCGATAGTGAGTCTCGTATACAGTCACAGTTCCGTCGCCGTTATCCTCTCTTCTCTCAGAACCAAAGTCACCGGCGATCGCCGCCAGAATCATGCCAGCTATTTTTATACCGGTGACCAGACCAGAATCCCTTTTTTTATTGTCACTGTTCTTGGTTTCGATGCGGCTGACTTCATAGGGAACCGACTCCGTGTAAGAGTGGGTTAGAACTGTATCCTCAGACGAGTGCTCATATTTATAATCGCCAATAAACTGTAAGTTTAAAATGCGTTCGGAAGAGGGCTCGTACCAAGGGGAATCTTGCAGTCTATTCTGAAGTCGATTTTCAAGGTCGAGATTAAAAGTTTTAGGAAACCCTTGTGCTGTGTCTGAGTTCACTGAAACACGAGAGTAAGTTTCTGATTTAAAGTTCTTTTGCAAACGACTCAGGTCGGGCGGAGGCAGATTCCAATGTTGACAGAATCTCTCTACGAACTGTCCATAAAAGTATTGGTTTTTCTTTAGGGCTTTAGAGGCGCTTCGACAATTGTTTGTCGCCAACAGCCGAGTTTTTACTTGCAAATGTTTTGCAGCGACCGAGGCTTCCTTGTTCTGAAAAAAAACCTGGTAGCGCGAAAGCAGATACTGAGCGCGCAAGGGTTTCCGCTCTCTCAGGCTGCTTTCTATCAATTGAGTAACAGATACACTGGCCCAGTGACTTTCCTCTTTCTGGGTAAATGCAACATTTCCGATAGGATTGAGTTTCCAAACTTTTTGATTTTCAAAGACATCCAGTAAAACTTCGACACTTTCGGTTTGGTTATTGGCAAGACGAAGTTTTCGAACCTCAATGAGTTTTCGGTTAATCCATCCCAAACGGGCCCGTCTCTGTCCTGCGCGAGCCTTGTAATTTTTAGGATTGTTTTGCAACACTTGGTCGTAAGCTGAAAGGGCTTCACTGTAAGAGCCCTGTTGTAAGAGTTCATCAGCCTGTTCTTGCAGGCTTGTGCAGCCGCAAAGAAGTAAGGTCGCACATACAAAGCACAGAAAAAATCTTTTCATTATGATCTCCAGGCAAAATAGACACTTACCTGGTATTATCGATGTCTTTAATGGAAATGGAAAGACAGGGGCCTTCCATTGAGGGGGCTTGCTCTACTTTCCAGTGAGCTGTCTCTGCGATTGGCAGTTGTTAATATTTTTCGGATTAAATTTTTGATACCAGCGCTTCAGCTCTGAAAAGTGCGGCGAGTTTGTAAGTGTTGTATCAAAAACGATTTGGGCTTGAGAACATTCACCGGTCAGAGCCAGAGTTGAAATATAAAATGAGTTTTGGTAAGCCGCTTCACGCATTTGAGGAATTGAAAGATCATAGAGATTTTCCCAAATTTGTCGGGCTTCTAAAGCTAAAACCCGAGCCCGGAAGATTTTATTGTTTCGATCCAATTCAAGGGCTCGCATCGATCCACCGACGCCAACCAGAACCTCACCACCTTGACCGCCCAGTTTTATTATCTCTTTCCCATACTCGTACTGTTTTTCAAACTGTCCGGAATGATAATAGTACTGGTTGTAGGCCAGGATTCGTTGCTGTGAAATTTTACTTGGATAGTTTTGGTTGATAAAAGGTTTAAGCATTTGCAGGGCCTGAGTTTTATATTCTTGTTGTTGCTCTTCACTTAATGTTTGCCCATAATCTCCATGAATTCCCGCATACGTGATGGTGATAATATCTTCATTGGGATAAAGATCATTCAAAAGTTTAATATTGAAATAGAGTTTTTTGTAACTCATGCTACCGGCAGCCGCTTGCACCATCATGTATTTTCGGCGGGCGTCTTCATTTTTAATAAGGCTCCAAGGTCCTTCGTCGTCAATCGGGGAATGAACACACCCTATGACAAGAGAACCGAAGACACTAAAGAAGAGCCCAAAAAGCAGGTTTTTCATAACTAAAAGCTTAACATAATATTTCTCTGTTCCGAGCAGAAGCCCTTAAGGACAAGGCTTTCAGCCTTGGCTGTGTATCGAAACTGGATAGAGGTCAGTGTCTGTTTCAGTTTGAGACTTCGGTCCAAAACCTTCAGTTCAAGGTCCAAGGTTCGAGAGCTTCACTCGGAGAGCTTCACTCCGAGGGTTTTACTCTGAGGGTTTTACTTCGAAAATCCCTGTTGGGCGCCTTCGATTCGAGAATTTCAAAAAAAAACCTCATTCGAAACGCACAAGATCTAAAGTTTGTATTCGTACGATTTGGTTCGCCTTGATTCTACGAGAGTTTAAAACTCGTCGGCTGATTTGTGGTCCAGTGTATCCAATGCGGCCAGATAAAACGCCGGAATTGGACCTTCTGAATTTTTATCAACCATTACCTTCAAAATTTTCTTCAAGGCTTGTTTCTGAATTTTTAAAATCTCAGCGTACGCCTTTTTATTAAGCCCGGTGGAGTAGTTTTTAAAGATAGGTGAAAGATTTCTAGGAGCACTGGCTGACTTTTCAGGTTTGATGTAATCAGCCGTCGCTTTAAAATGTTTAACGAAAACGCTATGGGAAAGACAAAAGTTCTGAACTTTACCGTAGTAGCACCCATCTTTTAGCTCTAGCAAGTTTTCTTGCAACAACTCCTGAATCTGCTTTTCACCATAGCTTCCAAACATCTCCACCACTTTGTCCATGGAAACACCATCTGTATTCACTGACAGTTTGTAAATAAGGTATTTGACCGGATCCTTCAGACTTTGAGTCAGCGATTCCGAAACTTCAATTTCCACCATAGCGTCAATTTGAGGTGTCTTAGATTTTAGGTACTCAGCCAGCGGACCAGGAAACAGTTGAGGAATTTTTCGAGCATTTCTCTCCTGTGATATGTACATTAGAAGGTCAATGATTGTACTAACTTCCGGTAAAGTTTTTAGCTGGCCTTTTTTAATTCGCCGTAAAGTGGGTTCACTCACCGTACAACGTTTAGCAAGACCATTCAAAGAAAGGTGAGGGCGAGAATCAAGATAATCGGTCAGAATACTTTGCAGCTGTGCCGACGCTTCCTGTATTTCATCTTTAGAACGGGAGCGTCGTGAACTCTTAGAATTGGATATATTCTGAGTATCTAACACTAGCGTCTATTCCTTCTTTTACCTTCGCCGCTAAATTCACCACCCGCCATTTGAATCCAATCTTCGGGGTGGAAGTTGAGATCATCGCGTACAAAATCTTGGTAACGAATCTCATTGCGCAAAGCCATTTGATTCAATTGTTCACAGCGGAAAAGTTGATAGCGGAAGCGACCCACTTCCACCAATTCATCCCTGCCACGCACTTCAGCGTAAAATCGAGTCACATAAGAGGTGGTGGGGCGTTTGGTAACCATGATCCAATCTTCGTCTCGACAATAGGGTTCACCGCGAGCATTGCTACTTTCACGGGCCCATCGATTGGCTTGCGCTTCGGAATTGAATCGTCGTGGAAGTGAACTTTCTTTATTCTCCACCATCCACCACTGACATTCGGCGACCTGGTATTGCAGGGGGACCACGATAAACTCGCCGGTGTGCGGTCCAGGCACCACCGACCGCACATGATCGCCGGCAATACAGACTTCGGTGTCAGCAAT
>CAZPOV010000026.1:0-44121 GCA_964588335.1 uncultured Pseudobdellovibrionaceae bacterium
TTTAGAAAAATCGATTCCAGAGGTTTTTGACGTGATACCTATGATTTCTTGAAGGATCTGATCATACTGATCTTCGGCGAGATCCATAAAATGATTATTTATGACTCTTTCAACGATTCCATCAACGACCTTCGGAATATCCTTTAACTCGGCAACAACGTCAGCGTACCCCGATCCAATAACGGCGTTAGGCATACTCGGAAACTGAGCCGTCTGCGGGTCTTGAGCAATCACGGAACCACTGGCTTCTCGCACTTGTCGGCAACCATGTAAACCATCTGACCCACTTCCGGATAAAATAACAGCCACCGCGCTCTCTTCAAAAGCCTCAGCTAAAGAGGTAAAGAATTGGTCAATTGTACTCAGGGGGGCTCGAGGCGTTTCTTGATCCTGTTTCTTTAAACGAATGGTTTCTTCATCGATGGTTGGAACATATCCGGGAGGCGTGACATAGATATGATTGGGTTGTAAAATCTGATCGTTTTTCACTTCTAGTACTTTTTTAGCGCTGACCTTTTCAAGAATCGGTACCATCATCGATTCATGGTCAGGCGAGAGGTGTTGAACGATGACAATCGCAGCTTCCTCAGTGGTAAATTCACCGACAATTTGCTTTAGAGCCTCGACACCTCCGGCCGAACAACCGACTCCGACAACACAATTTAAACCACTCATCGAAAACACCTACCTATCAATAATAGAAGTTGACATAATTTAACGCAGCTTTGAAATTGTAGCAATGGACTTAAACGAAGATTTACTAAGTTTTGAGGATTTCCCCCTCCCTGCTTTTGTTTTAGAGGGGAATTCAAAACTAAGTCCTATCAACCATGAAGCTCGAAAAATTTACAAAAAAACTGAATATTTAAACCTTCCTGAGCTCATCGGCCACCGCGGTGTGGAACGCCTTGAAAGTGAACGAAATGAACTCGAAGTGGGCGAAACTTCTAATGTTTTCACCTTACGACTGCAAGGGGCATCAGACCTGATAGGAAAGGATCTGGATTCCAGCTGGAACCTGATTTTAAAGAAAATTTCAGAGTCCAAAACCGTCGTTATTTTCATGCCGGCTGAATCAGCGGTCGAAGCTTTAATGGAAGCCAATCGTAAAATTCTTATAGATAAAACCAATGCTGAGATAGAAATGGCCGAAGCGAAGGCCTTAATTACTGCCCTGCGTGGTCTTTTTTCAGCCTTGCCACAGAATACCATTCAGTTGGATCGCTTCGGTAAATACTCCGCCATTAAAGACAGTGACCAGCTGCTTTTTTCAAGTTCCGAAAAAAGATCAGGCAATTTTTGGGAAGATCTTCCCGAAGAAATTTCACCTGAGGTGTGGAGTCTTTACCGCTCCTCTATGAAAGAAAACTGCATCAAAGAGAAAGATATTTTCTGGCCCATGCAAAATGGTGACAGTCGTTGGATCAAATTGAATTGCCTTTATGGAAAAGTGCATTCATTTATTTCTTATGCTGACGTCACCGATGATAAATTGCAATTGGCTGAGATGGTACGTGAAGAACAGCTGAGCACAGTCGGAGTTTTAGCCGGAGGCTTGGCTCACCAATACAACAATCTCCACCATGCCGTGTTGGCTTTAATTCACGATGCCAAACAGGTTTCCAATGAAGAAGCGGCCTCGTTTCTGAATTCAGCCGCGTCTCTTTTAGAAAAAGGATCGGATCTTTCACAGAGTTTACTTTCCCAGCTTCGCAATACCGACAATCTCAGTCGTGGCGTTTCGCTAAAATCTATCTTCAAAAGAGTTAAACTTCTGGTTAAAGATGAAATGATTTACCTTAATTGCAAAATAGAAATCGAAGACAATAATTTGAAGGTGCGATGCAACCCCACTGAAATCGATCAAATCTTGGTGAATCTTATTCTGAATGCGGCTCATGCCTGTTATGCCTCGGACCATCAAGGCGTCGTTAAAATCACCGGATTAAAAAATGAACATGACCTGATAGAAATTCAGGTGACTGATAACGGCGGCGGCATTCCCGAAAAAATTCAAAACAGGTTGTTTACACCACTATTCTCAACAAAAGGTGTGTATGCCGAGCGTGACTCGAAACTGTCGAGTATCAAGGGAACAGGACTTGGACTGTCTTTAGCAAAGCAGCTGGCTGAAAAGAATTATGGCAATCTTAGTCTTGTAAAAACATCATCGGCCGGCTCGACTTTTGCTCTCACACTGCCGGCACTGACTGCCGAGGAGCTCTCACGTTTTAATGCTGACAAGAAAAAAACCAAAGAATCAAAACAAAACGAAAAGAAACCGAAACCTAAAAAGAAACGTATTTTGATTATTGATGATGCAAAAGAGAATCGCATTATCTTAAAAACCTATTTGAAAGATTTCGCTAAAAAATTTCAAGAGCGGGAAAATGGACTGGTCGATCGTGACAAAATCCTAAAATTTGATCCCGATGTTATTTTTGTCGACTGGTTGATGCCAGAGTACAGTGGCAATGACTTCCTTAGTGCTCTGGCTTCGGATGATGAGTTGAGGGGCTACCTTGAAAAATGCATCGTCCTGTCTGGCCTTGACTCCTCGACGGAGATTGAAAGTTGGCGACCCAAGTTAAAGTCCGTACTGCACAAACCCATTTCACAACGCCGCTTGATAGAGGAAATTTAGATGAGCCTTATCGCTCTTGTTTACAGAAGCAAGAAAACAAAGGTCTTAAGCCAAGATGAGCTTGAAGACTTAGTGGCCCTTTCGGCAAAAAACAACCGCAGTTTGGTGCTTTCCGGGTTTTTGATTTCCACATCCAATGAATACTACCAGTACCTAGAGGGTCACCCCAGCGATCTCGAAGCGGTCATGGAAAAAATAGTTCGAGATCCGCGCCACACCGATTTGAAATCTTACAGTTTTCCTATTAAAAAGAGAATTTGTCGGTCTTGGAATATGCGCTTAGCCAGCGAAAGTCGCTGGGAGAACATTGGCTATCTTGACCTAATACGTTCGATGATTGAATTGAAAGTTCCAGACAAGAACAAAGACGAAGTCTTTAATAGCCGAACCATGCATTTGATTCAAAAAGTGAACGACGAATACCCGGTGAGCGAATAGGTCTCGAATTTAAACAAGCCCACGCTCTTTGAAAGCACCTTTAAGTTGGGCTTTTGGACTTGAAACCAAATCTTGACCGTGGGGAATTACGACCTTTTTAATATCAAAGTCCAAAATTTTATGGAGACTCTTTTTGGTCTTTTCACGATCTTTGATAAACAAGGTAAAAAATCGACTGACGGCTAATTTGCCGTAGGTACCAAACAGGCCAAAGATAATTTTATGCCCTAAGCTCTTGCCATCGACATGATTAAAACAAAGGTCGGCGACAAAAAGAGTCCCCGTGGGTTTGTGAAAGAAGTTGAATTCCTGGATCGACGGCATACCTTCAATGGCTAAACATTCAAGATCGGAAAACGGCCAAGGGTCTTGCCCTAGGGTATAGTCCCAATTCACGTCTTGACGCTTTTTGAAAAGCACCGGACTGGCCCACAGCTTGGCCTTTGGAAACAACTTTCGAGCATTGCCGATGCCCATATGATGAAAACCGCTGGGAGCGATAATATCTGTCACTTCACCCATACCGTGGATTTCGGACATGTCTTTGTCGATATCTTCGAAGGGTGAAATCAGAACCACCCTCTTGCCCTCTCGAACCAATAGGGATTTTACCGGCATCGACATCATTGGCATTTTAATTTCTGATTTCAATACCAGCAAATTATTCATGGCATATTCTCCCCGTTATTCGTTCTCACGCATTTGATAGCGACTGGCCATCAAAGCAAAAATTCCGGTCACTCCCAACATCATAACTGCAAACACCATAAAGAAGTTACCACTGACAGCATCGGAATCGATAAACTTAGCAGCAAAGCCGGCGATCACATTTCCCAAAAAGGTGGTCAGCATCCAGAAACTCATGATGGTGGATTTCATACTTTTGGGGGCCTGGGTGTAGGCGAACTCAAGACCCGTTATCGAAATTAGAATTTCGGCAATGGTGATTGTTAAATAGGGAAAGAACTGCCACATAATGTTGATGCGTTCATTGATCGGCACACCATCGGCGATTTGACCTTCAATGACATATTGGATAATCGCGATTTGCATAAATGAAAAACCGGCAATAATCATCCCAGCCCCCATACGGCGTAAGGGAGTGAAATCGAAAACCTTTTGTGCCATCGGATAAACTCCAAACACAAACGTAGGGATCAGAATCATAACCAGCCAAGGGTTCAGAGCCTGCATAGCCGCTGGCTCTAGTTTAAAACCTAAAACCATGGGATCCATCTGCAAGGCTTGCAGGACCCAGGTTGAGCCGTGCTGATCGAACAAGGCCCAAAACACCGGAACCGCCGTGAAGAAAATGGTCATTATGGCTAAAACCGCTCGCACGCCTGTTACAACCTCTTCCGAGTGGTTTTTTAGAGCTCCATCAAGAAACCCCTGACCGGGCTGCCGGTTTTTAATGGCCGACATAAGGACACGAGGCAATGAGTCCGGGTTTTTCCCGGTGGGTGGTTTAATCGTGTACTGTTTACGACCCATCCAAAAAACAATGGTGGCAAGGGCCATCAGCACACCGGGAACGCCAAAGGCGATGGCTGGTCCGACGGTGCTTAACAGCACGGGAGTCAACATCGATGAGGTGGCTGAACCCAAATTAATGATCCAGTAAAACATATTGTAAAAGCGGGTGATGCCAAGCTTGTTGGCCGGGTGAAATTGATCACCACCGAACGCCGAAACACAAGGCTTGATGCCGCCGGATCCAATGGCGATAAGCCCCAGTCCCCAGTAGAGGCCTTGTTCTGTTTCAAACAGCGCAATCACACCGTGTCCTAAACAGTAAACAATAGAAAGCCACAAAATCACATGGTATTTGCCGAAAAATCGATCGGCCAAATAAGCCCCTGCAAGAGGTGTTAAATAGCAACCGGCCACAAACAAGTGATACACTTCGGTGGCGACGCCGCCTTCAATGGCCAGGTACTGAACCATGAAAACCGTAAGAATGGTTCGCATTCCATAAAAGCTAAACCGCTCACAGCCTTCGTTACCAATAAGATATTTAATCTGCTTTGGAAATTTTCCGGTATTCTCTGCTGCACTCATCTTTTAAACTCCATGCCCCACGGCTTTTTTCAAAGGTTTTTCCATTAGGAAGATAGCAAAGGCTAAAGCTAATCCAAGAATCACCATTAGGGTGAAAAATCCAGCCTTGGTCCAATCGTCCGCCGAGTAGTAAGTTCCCAAAAAGCCGCCAAAGAAATTGCCTCCGGCCATTGAAAAAAACCACCAACCCATAAGCAGGCCGACATAGCGCGCAGGCGCCACTTTTGTGACCATCGACAGACCGATGGGTGAAAAACAAAGTTCCCCGACAGTGACGATAAACATGGTCGGTAAAAACCATAGAAAACTCATTTTGGTTTCTGGAGTAAAGCCCATGGTTGGAATAACGAGAAAGATGAATCCAACGCCTAATAATGCGGCTCCAATCGACATTTTTTTAATACTGGAGGGCTGTTTGCTCCCCATTTTATCCCATAGGCGCATCATATAGGTGGCGAGCAAGACGATAAACAGCGGGTTGATCACCTGTAACCAGGTTGAAGGCATGGTGAAAAGACCCAACACACTCCAATCGGTGTTGTTTGTCGACAGCTGTTGCATGGTGTTTCCTTGTTGTTCGAAAACACCCCAGAAAATAACGTTGGATATACTAAGTACAACAATACCAATAATGGCTTTCCACTGACCGGGTGTCAGAGGTTCCATTTTTTGTTTGTCCAAATTGGCCTGATGCTTCGATTGACTGTCGGTGAGGTATTTCTGTCCCCACATATAAACCACAAGGCCGAATCCCATGCCGATTCCTGCCGCAGTGAACCCGTAGTGCCAACCGAACACTTCACCTAAGGTTCCACAAACCAACCCAGAGAAAATCGCTCCCAGATTGATTCCCATATAAAAAATGGTGAAAGCACCATCGCGACGAGGATCACCTTCCGGGTAAAGGTCTCCCACCTGGGTGGAAATATTGGGCTTAAAGGCTCCGTTGCCGAAAATAATAAACACCAGAGCAATTAGAAACACGGATTCAAAGGCCATCAGAAAGTGACCAATCATCATTAATATTCCGCCAATGATAATGGTCTTTTTCTGCCCTAAGTAACGATCGGCAATAAACCCACCAGCCAGCGGCGTGCAATACACCAAGAAGGTATAGAGGCCGTAGACCAAGGACGCCAGCTGCTCTACATTCTGCCCAGGGAACAATCCCTCGATGACAGCAAAGCCATGGACCACGGAGCCTTCACGGGCGTGTACGATCAATTCTTTGGACATGTAGAGAATGAGCAGAGCCCGCATTCCGTAATAGGAAAAGCGCTCCCACATTTCAGTTAAAAACAAAATAAATAAGCCAATGGGATGGCCAAACAGAGTCTTTTCTGATGAGTTTGTCATGATTCTCTCTTTATTTGGTTAAAGGAAGTTTCTACCCTTCACTGCTCAGAGAATCCAGGCTTGAAGCACGCGTCAAACCCCTAAAAACCCATTTATTTCGATTTCAGCCCCTCTTCTAGTTCAATTTAAACAAAAGTTTTTCTATTCGGTTTGTGTCGGGTGTGAATCCCCAACCTCGCCAAAAGAAACCTCCAGCCAGCTGGAAGCGTTTTGGCTGGTGAGGGCAGGAGCCCGCGTTTCTTTTGGCGAGGTTGGGGATTCACACCCCACCACTAAACCAATAAAAAACCTACAGCCGGCTGGAAGCGTTTTGGCTGGCGAGGGCAGAAGCCCGCGTTTCTTTTGGCGAGGTTGGGGATTCACACCCCACCACTAAGCCAATAAAAAACCAACAGCCGGCTGGAAGCGTTTTGGCTGGTGAGGGCAGGAAGCCCGTGTTTATTTTTTCGAGTTCATGGATTCACACCCGGCTCATGTATGGGAAGAAAAGCCCAAGCCATGGAGGACAAATAAAAAAACCCACTTGAGAGTGGGTTTTTCAGAAAATCAAATTTGATTAAAAATTAAGCCATGAAATCGTGGGCACGAACTGTTTTGCGTCCGTTATTTTTGGCACGAGTGGCGGCTTGTGAAACATACCAGTGAAGAATGTCGTTGGCTCCAGCCATAGCATCAGCAGCCACGTTAACACCGTGAGCTTTTAAAGCTTCTTTGAACTTACTTTGAACAACAAGAACTTCGCCTTTTTTCTTAGCGGACGTTTTCTTCTTAGCAGTGGTTTTCTTTTTTTTCTTCGCCATTTTTTTCTCCTTTTTTTAAAAGTTCGTGGCTTCTTCACTTTTTAAATTCAATGTCGAGCCAACGCACTCTATCTACTTGAAATGGGACGAATTGAAATCTTCAGGGAAAAAGCGGAGGGTATCAACCTTTTATCCGCCTAACGCAAGGCTGCGCAAATCTCCTTAAAAATTCATTCGAAACGCTAAATTGGTCAACAGGTAATAGCCACCAAAGCCTTTAGAACTGAACCAAGTTTGCAAAAACATTTGCTCAAGCCCCAAGTACATGTTGGGCGCCAAACGGTAAAGTGAACCGACTTTAAGCAAAGTCCCAAACGACGTTTCGCTTTGCCCCCCGCCAACAGTGTCGTAGGAAATGATTCCAACACCGGGAGCGACATACATTTTCCAGTTACGAGGTCCAAAAAAGGCTTTTAAATCCACGCCGAGCGACCAAAACTGCCCACGAGACACATTCGGTGGGTCAGCATCCTTTTCGGGACTGTAGATCAAATATCCACCAAAAGAGTGCGATCGTTTTTTTTGAAAATCCACATCGATGGCTAAATTGAAAATACCATTGAGCATTCCAAAACCACCCTGAACAGATGTAATGGCCGCCAGTGAAGGCGTTGCGCTCATTAAGATGATAAAGCTTAAAATGTACTTCATGATTCCCCCTCAAAGGGAATATTAGACCAATATTATCGATAGAGGGTCAAGAATCACATTTGCCGGGCGCGTTTATCAACCGCCAAGGCGGCCTCTCGCATCACCTCAGCCAAAGTCGGATGGGCATGAAAACTTAAAGCAATATCTTCACTGCTGGCGCCAAACTCCATAGCCACAACTGCTTCGGCGATCATATCTGAGGCGCGAGGGCCGACGATGTGAATGCCTAAAACTTTATCGGTTTTTTTGTCGGCAAGGACTTTAACTTTGCCATCGGTGGCATTCATCGCTTTGGCTCGGCCGTTGGCTGAAAAAGGAAAGCTACCCGACTTGTATTCAATTCCGGCCTCTTTTAATTCTTCCTCGGTCCTGCCAACACCGGCCACCTCGGGCCATGTGTATATCACCCATGGAACTGTATCATAATTAACATGGCCATAATTACCAGCGATCTGCTCCATGATGGCGACACCTTCTTCTTCAGCCTTATGAGCGAGCATTGCCCCACCAATCACATCACCAATGGCATAAATGCCTTTCACCGAAGTTTGAAAATGTTCGTCGGTGACAATTTGGCCGCGATCATTAAGTTCAATTCCGACGTCGTTCAATCCCAGGCCTTCAGCGTAGGCCTTGCGCCCGACCGCCACTAAAACCACATCGCCTGTGATGGTGTCGGTTTTTCCATCTTTCAGCGATTCGTAGGTCAATTCAACCTGATCACCTTTGACTTCGCCTCCGGTGACTTTGGTGGAAAGCATAAAGTTCATGCCTTGTTTTTTTAGAATTTTTAACAGGTCCTTAGAGATTTGATTGTCCATGGGACCGCAAATTTTATCGGCAAATTCAACAACCGTGACTTTCGATCCCAAACGCATCCAAACTGATCCCATTTCAAGACCAATCGCACCACCGCCGATGACCACCATATGCTCAGGGACTTTCTTAAGAGTCAGAGCTTCGGTTGAAGAAATGATTTTTTTACCATCAAACTTTAAAAACGGAAGTTCAACAGGCACACTGCCGGACGCGATAATAATATTCTTACATTCAATGGTTTGTTTTTTATCGCCGGAAACTTCGACTTTTCCAGGGCCAACAACCTTCCCGGTTCCTTGGAACGTGGTGATTTTATTTTTATCAAAAAGATACTTCACGCCACCGGTCAGGTCAGAAACCACCTTATCTTTGCGCTTCATCATTTGATCTAAATTCAATTTAACATCACCGACATCGACTCCGTGATCAGCCAATTCGTGTTGGGCTTGTAGAAAATGTTCACTGGAATCCAAAAGAGCTTTTGAAGGAATACAGCCAATATTTAAGCAAGTTCCACCTAAAGTCTTATCTTTTTCCACCACAGCCACTTTTAAACCCAGCTGGGCGCCACGAATAGCCCCTATATAACCGCCGGGGCCTGCACCAATCACAACAACATCAAAAACATCAGCCATTTTTTCCTCAATTACACTTGCAATAAAATCCGCGAAGGATCTTCAATATTTTCTTTAATTTTCACTAGAAAACTCACCGACTCTTTACCATCAATCATGCGGTGATCATAAGACATAGCCAGATACATCATCGGACGCACCTTGACCTCGTCGTCAATCACAACCGGTCGCTTCTCAATCTTATGCATCCCTAAAATTCCACTTTGTGGTGGATTAAGGATCGGCGTTGACATCAAAGAGCCAAAAACCCCGCCATTGGAGATGGTGTAGGTTCCACCCGACATATCGTCGATGGTGATTTTACCATCACGCGCTTTAATGGCGTAATCTTTAATTTGCTTTTCAATTTCCGCAAGGCTCATCTGATCGGCATCTTTTAAAACAGGGACAACCAAACCTTTGGGAGAACTGACCGCCACCCCGATATTGTAAAAATTGTGGTACAAAATATCGGTGCCATCGATGGCCGCATTGACTGCCGGAAAAGCTTTCAAAGCTTCGATCGTGGCTTTCACAAAAAATCCCATGAAGCCTAAACGGACACCATGCGCTTTTTCAAATTGATCTTTGTACTGATTGCGTAAATTCATCAGGGCCGACATATCAACTTCGTTGAAGGTTGTCAGAATCGCCGCTGTTTGCTGGGCGTTCACTAAGCGTTCGGCGATTTTCCGACGGATGGTCGTCATCTTCACACGTTCCGTGGAGCCCGGTTGAGAATCGCGAGTCGGAGCTTTTTTCGCTGGCGAGGGACTGCTTTTTTCAGTACCGCCACCCGAAGAGGCCGCGTTCATCACATCTTCTTTTGTTATACGTCCACCACGGCCCGTGCCTTCGATGGTTGACGGGTCCACACCCTTTTCATTAACGGCTTTGCGCACCGCTGGGCTTAAATGTTCCTTATCAGGCGCTGCACTCATGGGCTGCTGCGAGGAGCTGCCAGAGCCGTTGCCTTTGGAGGCTGGCGCTTCTTGCTTAGAATCTTGCTTTCCACTGTCACTTTGCTGTTTGCTGTCACCACCGGCTGGTGCTTCCGCAGAGGTATCAATGGTGGCAATCACAGCACCTATTTCAACCGTATCGCCTTCACTGGCCTTATGAGAAAGGGTTCCCGCATCTTCAGCCACCACTTCAACGCTGGCTTTATCGGTTTCTAGGGTGAGCAAAACTTCGTCGCGCTCAACATAGTCACCATCCTGTTTTAACCATTCGCCGATTTCGGCTTCTGTAATCGATTCTCCAACCTCGGGGACTTTGATATCCATGGTTTTCCTATCCTTTCTTAAGTGTGAAAACGGCGTCCACAATGGATTGCTGTTCGTGTTTGTGTCGTTTGGCCGAACCGGTCGCCGGACTGGCTCGGAAGTTTCTTCCAATATACGTCAAAGTGAGATCTTGCAATCCCGCCTTATTCATAGTGTCGCGCATGGGGTGCGAGATATAGTGCCAAGAGCCCATATTCTGTGGCTCCTCTTGGGCCCAAATCACGTCCTTGACGTTTTTTGCTTTTTCCAAAATCGGTTGCAACAAATGTTTTGGATAAGGGTAAAGCTGCTCAACCCGTACAATAGCCACTTTTTGTTGTTCTTTTTTACCTAACTCTTCTCGATGAGCCTCAAGGTCATAGTAAAGTTTACCACTGACAAAAGCCAAGCGTTCGGCTTTCGAGATATCGACCAATGGATCCTCAATCACCTCTCTAAACGAACCTTCCGCCAAGTCTTTCATCTCACAAACGACCTTGGGATGTCGGAGCAGAGATTTTGGTGACATGATCACCAAAGGCACCCGGAACGGGCGCATCATTTGACGACGGAAAGCGTGAAACAACTGATCCGGAGTTGTTAAGTTACAGACCTGCATATTCTTCTGAGCGCAAAGTTGTAAAAAACGCTCCAAGCGCGCGCTGGAATGTTCAGGCCCTTGTCCCTCATAACCGTGGGGCAATAAAAGCACCATACCGTTCATGCGCTTCCACTTGATCTCACCACTGGCTAAGAATTGGTCGATTATGATTTGCGCGCCATTGGCAAAATCTCCGAACTGTGCTTCCCAGATGGTGAGAAAGGTGGGGTCACTGCTGGAGTTCCCATACTCAAAGCCCAACACCGCCATTTCACTTAATGGTGAATTGTAAACGCAGAATTCTTTGTCTTCACGCAATTCGCCGAGGGGGTTGTAACGTTCGGCTGTGTTGACATCAAAAAAGCAGGAGTGGCGATGGGTGAAGGTTCCTCGAATACAATCCTGACCAGAGAGACGCACCGAGTGATCCTCAAGAATCAAACTGCCATAGGATAAAAGCTCCGCCATACCCCAATCCACCGGCGTTTTACCTTCGACCATTTGTTTGCGTTGCTCAATCAGCTTTTGCAATTTCTTGTGAACATTAAAGCCTTCAGGAACAGTGGTCAGTTTTTTACCCACTTCCTCTAAGGTTTTCATGGGCGTGGTGGTATCCCACGATTTTATAAAATCATCCTTTTGGCTGCGTCGAAGCCCTTCCCAATAGCCACCGAGGGTTTGTATCTCAGGCTCTGGCGCTTTTTCGCGAACGTCATCAAGAATCTTCTGAAGATTGTCCAATTTTTCTTGAAAAAAGTCTTTGATGTAAGACTCATCAATCACTTTGTCTTGCACAAGTTTCTGGCCATACAAATCTTTGATGGTTTTATGATTTTTAATGGTCTTATACATCACCGGTTGAGTGAAAGCCGGCTCATCCCCTTCGTTGTGACCAAAACGGCGGTAGCAAGTTAAATTGATCAAAACATCGGTTCCAAACTTTTGACGAAATCGAACCGCGATATCCATCGCTTTCACACAGGCCTCTGGGTCGTCACCATTGACGTGAATCACCGGAACCTGCTGTCCCTTGGCCACATCTGAGGCGTAGGGCGACGAGCGCGTTTGTTCGGGGTCAGCGGTGAATCCCACCTGATTGTCGATGATAATGTGAATACTGCCACCGACCGTGTATCCCTTAAGACCCGCCAGTTGCAAAGTTTCCGCAACCACACCTTGGCCGGCAAAAGCGGCGTCTCCGTGAATTTGCACGGGAATCACTTTTTTGCGTTCACCGGTGTCCTTGCGTTTGCGTTGCTTGGCGCGAGCCATTCCACACACAACCGGATTCACAGCCTCTAAGTGTGATGGATTAAAAGCCAAAGAAATATGGCATTTCCCATTTTCTGTGTCTTTATCAACACTGTGACCCAGGTGATATTTCACATCACCATCAAAATTTTCGTCAGCAAAAGAGTTGCCGTCAAAAGCAGAAAGTGTTTCTTCAGCGCCACTGTCCATAAAGTTCACAAGAACATTCAGACGCCCTCGGTGAGCCATTCCAATAACAATCTCTTCAACGCCCAACCCGGTGCCTTTTTGCACAAGGTACTCCAACTGGGGAATCAACGAGTCAGCACCTTCAATGGAAAACCGTTTCGCACCCACAAATCGAGTGTGAAGAAACTTTTCTAAACTTTCAGTTCGACACAGTTGCTCGAAAACTGCTTTTTTCTGATCTTTGTTCAATTGAAATTGGGAATTCTCGATATCATTGTAAAACCACTCGCGAACACCTTTAACAGCGTCACTGACCTGAATCGATAGAGTTCCGCAATAACAACGCTTCAGGTGATTGATGATATCGCGCAAACTGGCATCTTTCATCCCCACCAAAGCTCCAACAGCAAACGACTGGTCCAAATCAGACTCTTTCAAATTGAACTGATTAAGAGATAAATCGGTGGAGGAGCTCTTCATACTCAGAGGATCAATATTGGCCTCAAAGTGCCCGTAGTCCCGATAGGCTTGGATCAAATGATAGACATCCAATTCCTTGTCTGAGAGCTGCCCGCCTAAGTCTTGATTGAAGTCGACACCAGCAAAAAAAGCCTGCCAAGTTTCATCCAACTCGTCGGGATTGGTTTGATAAATTTGATACAGGCTTTCCACGTACTCGAGATTGGCTCTCTGAATGGCGGTGAATTTCACAAAAGACCTCGCTGCGATTGAAGTTATGCACTACCTAATACCTCAATTCTAGCAGAAGGGAAAGGGTTGCTGCCAGGCGGACTCGACTCATCCCGGCCCTTTTGATGTTGGATTTTTAAGCGTCTTCGGGGAATTCTGAATTTGTCGCTCTGGGCAGGCCAGATGAGCTTGCACCTCACATGATTTTCGAGGAAACTGGTCACAGACTTAAGAAGGGGCATCCAATGACTGACAGCACCTGGGTCCATGACCTCGACCCTTTTCTCATTCAATTTTCTGGAAATCTCGGCATTCGTTGGTACGGATTGGCCTACGTCACCGGTTTTATCTGTGCTTTCCTATTTATGAAGTGGTTTTCCGAGAAAAAAATCTCCCCTCTCACCGTTGATCAGGCCTCGGATTTCCTCACCACACTCATCCTCGGGGTTCTTATCGGTGGTCGCCTTGGATATGCTTTATTTTATAGCCCACAACTGCTCACCGACTTCCGCTCCGAAATCCCCTTCTGGGGTGTTCTCGCGGTCTGGGAGGGAGGCATGGCGAGTCATGGCGGCTTTATTGGCGTCCTCGTGGCCTGTCTGTACTTCGCCTGGCGGCACAAACTGGAGTTTCCGCATCTGGGAGATCTGACGGTGGTCGGCGCTATGATTGGCATTGGGCTGGGTCGGATCGCCAACTTTATCAATGGCGAGCTTATGGGAAAGGTCTGTGCTCCGGATTTCCCTTTGGCTGTTAAGTTTCCACAAGATATCTATCGCTGGATTGGATACAGTCCAGAAAAATTAGAAAAACTGGCAAAACCAGCCGAGCACTTGGGTATCAGCCGCGCCGATTTCAACACATGGGTGGACAACGTTGGAATTTACAAATCCAAGTTCTATGGACTCACCGATCAGATCATTGCGAAAATTCAAAATGGTGATGACGCTATGGTCGAACTGGTGCGACCGATTTTAGAACCTCGCCACCCCTCCCAGCTGTATGCCTCTTTTACTGAGGCGTGGATCCCCTTGGCTATTCTCATGTTCCTTTGGCGCAAACCTCGGAAACCGGGCGTGATCGCCTCTGGCTTTTTGGTCATTTATTCCATCGGTCGCATATTCAACGAGAACTTTCGACTTCCCGATGCGCATATCGCCGATCTGTCTCAGCAGCCTCTTGGTATCAGTCGTGGCCAGTTTATTAGCCTATGGATGTTTTTAGTGGGTGTGGGATTGCTGATTTGGACAATGAGGCGCAAATCCAAGCCATTGGGTGGTTGGGCCCAAAGTAAAAAGTAAAATCACCGGAACCACAATTTGAGACCGACAGATTGTGTGCTAATTCTTAATTCGAATCTTCACGACAATCGGAGGAAAGATGGTCCCCTTCTTCAGCTTATTCCTTTTACCGGCATTGGCCGCTCCCCCCATCCTAGTGGTCAAGCCCGGAGAAAGCACGCACTTGAACTCGACTCAGTGGAAAAACTACAATAGCCAAGAGATAACGATTGAATGCAAACAAGAGTTAAAGTGCAAAATCGCTTTTGAGTATGTTGGGAAAAAGTACTCCCTGATCATGCCCAACGGTCATAATTACGCTTATTTCAAAGATAAGAACAAAGCTCTGGCAGCCGCCGGAATGCTGGTCAGCTCCAAAGTCTGTGATCGAATCGAATTGGACATGGACAATGACGAAATTGTCGATTGATTATTGAACAGACACAGACCGTTGCCTGGAACCGTCCTTGTTCTGCAAACGTGCTGATAAGTTCACAGTATTTTAAAAAGTCACCCACCCTTTTTTAAGCCCCATGATTAAAATAGAGCCTTAACCACAAGTGAGAGGTTCTATCTTATGGCAACATCGTATTCGACTCCCAGTATGAGAGACTTTCAATCTCCTTCAAAACAGTGGCTGGCTCCAGTGGCACGCGCAGGCTATTTGGCCCGAGCCGTGATTTATATGACAATTGGAGGTTTGGCGGGCCTGTCTCTGTATTTTAGTGCCTCGGGCGAGATGACCGATTCGAAAGGATCCATTAAAGCTCTTCTCGACAATTCCTATGGATTCTATTTGATTGTGGTTTTAGCCATTGGCTTGGTTTGTTATTCGATTTGGCGGTTTTTCCAATCAACATTCGATGCCGACAACCACGGAGCCGATACCAAGGGACTGGCGGTTCGCGCCGGCCTGATGGTGAGCTGTATCACTCATTTGAGTTTAGCCTTCTACTGCTACAATCTTCTCTCTGGCTCTTCCACATCGGGTGGTGGCAAACAAGGTTTAGTGGCTCAAATTATGGATCTTCCCTTCGGCCCTTGGCTGGTCGGTCTGGTTGGGTTGGTTGTTTTGGGCTTTGGAGTCAGTCAGCTCGTGAAAGCGGCCACCGAAAAATATAGAGACCATATTCAATTTCCCGGGAATCAAAAAGTTTTGGATGGAATTTCAAAAGCGGGGCTGGTTTCACGAGCGGTTGTGTTTTTAGTCGCTGGCGGATCCATCGGATATGCCGCATGGACCTATGACCCAAACCAAACCATCGCCACCAATGAAATGTGGAGTTTTCTAAGTTCGATGGCTTTCGGGCAAGTCTTAGTCACGGTGATGGCAGTGGGTCTGTTTTTATTTGGAATTTACAGCGCCATCGAAGCTCGATATCGAAAAATTTGAAGTCTGAAAGGAATAACAATTATGGATCTTATTCGAATTTTATTAGCCATTCTTTTACCGCCTCTGGGAGTCCTCCTGCAAACTGGAATCGGCAAACATTTTTTCATTAATATACTGCTGACTCTTTTAGGCTACATCCCAGGCATTGTGCATGCGGTTTGGATTATCGCAAAAAAATAAACCATGGGAATTACGACACCCGGAAGGTTTTGACTTCCGCTATCGTCTTTTTCGCAAATATTTTCGAAAACAAAGGATGAATTGGGGGGAGGGAAAACTTAAGACTGGAGATTGAGATGTTAAAACACCTTTTCGTTTCGTTGATATGGGCTAGCGGCTTTGCAGCACATGCGCAAATTTCTGAGTTCAACATTTGTAAATCAGAAAGCCGAATTTTCCGAATGGAACAGGCCGTAGCAATCGCCGGCTTTTATGTGAAAGTTGGTAACGACGCTGACTTTATCACCGAGTGGGATGCCGAAATAATCGATCAAAGTCGCACCGTCAGATCCCATCGCGGTGAGGCCTTGCTTATTTTTCAATATGTATTTCAAGATTCCTCCGTGGCTGAACTCCGATACATTCTGACCGACGAAGACGCTCCAATTGATGAAAGAATCATTTTTGTTGAAGGTCGTTACAGAGGCGCTTTGACTGATAGTGACCCAGTTCTGTTTGAAGAATGTCGTCTTGCCAACTTCGCCGCCTTTTAAAAACGGAAAGGCCCCAACAAAAACCATTCTTCAATAGGTGGACCCTTTTCTAACTCTTAGGACTTGTGACTTTGCGCCGAGTCCAACTCTTCAAGGTCATCAAAATATAGGAGCGGAACCCCAATATCCTTGGCTCTCCGGCTATGCTCTTCAGAATCCCCTGCTGTTTTTTGCCACCAGGTTCGGCGGATCAGAATTTTCTCGATGCGCTGCGGGTGGCTTTCGGCCAGATCCAAATAGATATCCTGATCACTTTGCCCGGCATCACCAATCAGGACAATGGGGCATTGCGGGTAAACCTTAATGATCTCCTGGATACGATCTCGCTTATGGGCATGAGGGTTGCTGTGTTGTTTTTTCTTCTCACCTTGAATATCCTGTAAAATCAAAGGCCCTTCAGGCAATTCATTGATCTCTAGGAACTCTTTCAGAAGAGGGTATATGTCCCAAGTGCTACTAGAGACATAGAAAAACAGATTCAACTGTTGACCATCGATGCCTTTTTGAAGTTTTTTGTAGGCACGAGAGGTCTCTGGGAACATCTGTCGCTTGCGTGGCGGATACAACAAAGTTTTAATGGCCATGGATACAAAGCGAGTGGCGCGACTTTTCAAAACCGTGTCGTCGATATCGCTGACAAAAATTTTCTTGGTTGTCTGGTCGGGCATGACGGCATGGCTATGGGCCATGACTTTCTCGTGTCCACCGAGGTGATAAAACAATTCCAAACGCGGTAACTCACCCTGTTCTTGCTCAAGAAGAGCTCGAATATCTTGATTGAGGGTAATCCTTTCACTAAAAAACCCTTCACTGTTGGTCGTCAAATGAAATGCTTCTTTGCCCGCTCGCAAAGTTATTTTTACCTGTGGCACTTTCACGGCCAAAAAAAGACGAATGACTTTGTATATATAAAGGAAGCGACTTTTTGAGGGGCGGTACGCCGGATGGCTGTAACCTGCGATCACCCGTCCAAAAACATGCAGAGCGTCCTTTTGTCCGTAAGATAAGTAGGCCTGAATCGATATTTCTTGGGCCTTTTCGTGTCCCGCCATGGTTTTCCGTATCCACTGGATGAGGGCTTGAATCTTATTGGCGAGTGCTTTCATGCCCTGACCATAACTTAAAAAATCACAAAGCTTAAGTCCTCAATCATCAGACAGAGAAGAATTGACATTGGAAACAGGCTTTTTATCTCGCAGTCTGTCGATTTTTTTGACAGACTCTTTATAGTATTTTCCCGTTCCCCTGATCGGCAATGCTAATCTCTGCTGCTTTTGATACAACCCCAATATGAGCTCTTCTGTAATGCCCGTCGCCATCCGTGGTTTTTTATTGTGTTTCACTGTTTTTTCGACTTGGTCCGCCTCTGGCATCGACTTTATCAGTGTTGAAACCCCTGACTCGCAACTTGTCCACCGAGTCGAAAATGAGTGTGTCCCCACTTCCTTGTTCTATATGTTCAAATTCGGGTCTGAGGCGATGCGAGACGTTTATCAGACTCTGCCCGGCCAGAGTGATGACGAAAAACTCAATAGTATTTTAGAATGGGGTTTAAACACGGTATCTGAACTTGATGGGGAGCCTCTGTTTGACCCCGAAGCTGGTGTCAATCGTCAGGATTTTCAGCAATGGGTTGAACTCATTCAAGAAGACAACCCTATCCCGACCGGAGGGTTTGCAACCCAACTCCTCCACCGTCAACCAGGAGAGAACAATCCAGGAGATTTTTTAAATCGAATTCATCAAGGGATGCTGAGCTCTTTGCAAAATGGTGTACCCGTCATGCTGGGTGTGAATTTCGATTACACAGACCACACACAAAAGGACTTTTTCTCTATCAAATCTCACGCCATCGTTGTTGTCAGTATCCAAAAAAAAATGCGAGATCGAGAATACGGATTTGCCATTGAATACATTGATCCCTTTTTCGGCCAGGTGTTCACAGCCTATATTCACGAAGAAATGAACCAAAACTTCAAAGCACGTATTTTTTCCTCTGTCGAAGATTCTGAGAATTGGAGGATGAGTGATGACAAACACACTGTCATCAATCGCTTTGGCCAAAAAGTTGCAAGCCCTTACTTGATCCTAACGGCGCCCTCTATTTTTCCCGACCTGGCTCTTAACTGGGACCACACTCGTAACCTGATGATCGACACTATGGTCGGACTATCTACCCCAGGAGCATTGCTGAAGCGGCCTTGAGTGGAAATAATAACTACGAAGAATAACTCCCAATTCTTATGTTTAATGGATGCACCTAGCAATCGAGCTGGTTCATCTCAATCCGACTGATTCAAATTGAGAGTCCACTGATAAAACCTGAAAAACCCGATCATTTTGATACAGACAAAAATATGTCATGTCTCGACTCCATAATAAGCGAATGGATGTGCTAACCTATTAAGGTTTGACAAATTCGGGGGGGGAATATGCCAATGAAAGTACGTTATTTCATATTATTTTTTACTTCACTGATGCTCGTAGTTGGTTTTAATAACTGTACAGAAGAGAACAGCTTTAACACTCCGGGAGACCTCAATCAGAGTTCAATGGCGGCCCAAAGTTTATTAGAACTACTGGATGATGCAAAGCAAACAGAATCTCAACTCAATGCTCAAGACACGCCGGAGTCCGTCGCTCAGGCCGATAAGATACGGACTTATATTGATCAAATCGAAATGATGATATCCGTCGAAGGTGGAGCCTTAAGCATCGATTCTCGCCAAGTTCTCGATATGCGAGATTATTTGTTAAATGCGCACTTGATGGGACGAGACATGTTGCTAGAAATCAGTTTCAATGAGGCTATTGCCGAATTGCAGGCTGAAGATCAGCGCTTATCCGATCGCATCTCCAATTTAGAAATCGTGTTCAATCAAGCCTTAGTCGACCTTGAAACAAAATTGACCAACCAGATGAATCTGTCTGTTGAAGAAATCAACAAACGAATAAAGGCTTTGCAGGACCAATTTGATGGCTTCAAAACTCAGGTCACGAATAAGTTTATTCTGATCGACAACAAGTTTATCGCTGTCGACAACGTGACCGACATTCTAATGAACCGTATCAGCGAGGTCGAAAATAATATTACTATTATCGAAAACAATATCACGACGATTCAAACCACCAGCAAAACTGCAATTTTTGAATTGCGCCAAGCATTGAATGGGATAAAGACAGACCTTCAGCAGCAAATAAGAAATGTTAAGGAAGAACAGAACGCTATGAAGGAACAACTGGCTAAACAACAAGAGGCTTTCACCCAATATGTTAGTAATCAGAATCAGCTTGCCAACATCGAAGCAAAAATTTGTAAACTTCAGACCGATGGTGAACTGGCTTCTGGCCAAACCACCTGTGAGTCTGTCGTAGGAGAAGACGGAGTGCTCGAAGATAAAGTTTTGTCGGGTGAATGTTGCATGCAAGCAAAGAATTTGGATTGCGACCTGATGTTTCCCGGCGAAGAAGAAGCCGTTACCTCAGTTCGCCAGCAGTGTAACGCATTTCTCGTAACAATGAAAAATCGTGACGATCAAATGAAGGAGCTCGCAGAAACTGATGCTGAGCAAAAGGCAGATATCGAAAATATTATGGCTCGAGTCGATAACCTTGAACAGGTTGTCGCAGGACTGTCTGACGAAGTGAAACAACTGGTTTCTGATATGGGTGCCTTGAAGGTCAAGTTGAAAGATCTCGACGATCGATTGCTGATTGTTGAGTTCAAAGCTTCACGGGCAGAAGCCGGTGCCACTTTAAATGAAATGTCTGATCTTTTCTTAGCTTGGATCACTCGCAGAAAAGCCGACATTCGCAATCGATTCTGCCATCACAACGCCCATAAAGCCTATAATCGATCAGACTACGAGAGTGCAAAACAGAACTGGGCGTACTGCCGCGAGAGACTCTCTATATTAAATCAGGCTAATGAGCTTGTCTTGTTAGCGAAAGCTTACACTCATGCTGTCATGTCTTTGAATGTGGACCGAAACTGCTCGGCAACCATTGCTGGGAAAAATGCGGAAGCGTTGACCTTGAAAGACTTGCAGCAAAGCTCGATTTCTCAAGCTGTTATCGACTCGTGCAATAGCGGGCAAGCTTTGACCAAGGCTTTATTAATCAACATTGTTATGCTGCACAAAAAAATGGGTCCTGACTTTAGAACGGTTGAGCACATGGCCAAAAAAGCCAAAATTGCCCAACTTCTTTATTTTGGAGCATTGGCTCATGAAATGAGCTCTACGGAAGTTAAGAACTTTGAAAATTCTGATCCAACCTCGGAATCTTTAAAACAAACGCCCTATGGAATCATCGAAAGAGTCTTTAAAAACAAATACATTGAGACACGTCTGCGCACCGTAGCTGGAGAGTATCCCGACGATCCTTCTAAGTTCAAACCGAACTTGAGTGGGTTTAATTTAGTCTATAGCCACGAGGAAATAAATACCGCAGCGAGTGCTTATCTAAAGCGATTGAAAACACAAGAGGTTGAAGGCGCCTGTGGTGGTCAATGTGGGTTTAAAGTCATAGGACGCAATCAAGTACGAAAAATTGGTGCTCGATTCAGTTACCCTAAAGACTCTAAAACTCAGTGCCCGATTCACAATGATATTATTATGGTGCCCAGTCAGGATGGTAAACATTATGCTTATCGGGTGAACTACTCTCGCTACCGTGGGGCCACCGAGAACCTTTCTCCTTACTGGAGATGGAATGCCAATCACTATCCGATTGCTGAAAGCGATGCGGATGTAGCGGTTGGAAAGTTTCGTCGATGTGGGTACCGCGTCCGCCATCTTGTGCATCGCTTCGGAATCCCCGATACAAAGTTAAGAGGACGCCTGGTTCTTCGCTATGGACGTCCTTACGCCAAGACTCATGGTCTGCCGCAATGTCAACGTTTTCACTTCACCTGCCGTCTGTGGGAAGGTCAAGATGGAAATGGGGAATGGGTTTCTTCGAATCCTGACGCCAACCTTCTTCATTATTTAAGTGGTTACTCCACCGCGAAGATTCAGACACAGTGCGAAGTTTCTGGAGCCGCCTACCAAGCCAGCGAAAGAAGCCTGACTTCAGACGAAAAGAAAACAATGCATTACTATAAAGCGCAACAGGATCTAGAATCCGTAGCAATGGCCAATTCAGTCAATTCAGCAACGACTCAGTTGACTGACCAATACTGGATGTTGGCTGACCAAGCCATCAACTATGGTGTCGGTAATAAAACCACATCGCAAGAAACACCATTTTATGGAAAACCGGGATCTCATGGTTCGCCGTTCTTCCGGAAACTGTTTAGAATGACAGATTATTCAGACATTAAAGTTCAACAATGTTACGACCCTGTTGAATAATTGGACATTGAAATGTTGACCAGAAAAAAACCCTGTGAAAACCTAAATTTCATGGGTTTTTTTCTTTTTTTACTTTGTTTATTCGTGGTTTCTCCAAGCTGGGCCAGCGTCGACTGCCTTTTTAATAAAACAAAGTCGTATGCCATTCGAGGAAGTAAAGAAAACCGCGAGCGTCAGTTGGTTGAAAAGGGGCGTCTTCTACCGTTTCTCGGAGAAAACCGTGCCGGCTCTATTTACAGAACCGAGCTCGATGGAAAGATCTTCTTCGTTTCTAGTAAGTATTTTGTCAAAATCCAAAAAGATTCCTGCTCCTCCGTCGACGAGTTGGCAGCAAAGCCTTTGCCAGATTCACTGAATGCCTCTCCGTTGGAATCAGGATCAGAAACACAAAACCAACCGGCGGTCGGCCCTACTGAAACGCAAAATTGGTTTTGGGGTATTGAGGCCGGCTATGCTTTGGGGCTCTCAACCAAACCATTCAATAATATTATCACTCCGACTCCAGACCCCACGGTGGATGTCAATGACGATGCTTTCGACAGTCCGTTCATTGATAATGTTGAAAACGGAACCGGTATGGCCGTTCGCGGTTTTTTAGAATACCGCTGGAATCATTGGCTTCGAACCAAGTTTCTCTTAGGGTACTCACAGCGTGAATTCGAATACACTTTTCGTCAAAACCCTCACAACACCGATCAGTCTTTTGTGACCTACGATCAACTGAGTCGATCAACAGCAACCTTCTCTTACCAAGCGATTCACTTAGGCGCGATACCGAAATTGCATTGGGATTTGGGTTCTGTCGCCATAGATTTCGGTCTGGGTGTTTTTGTTAACTACTACTTTGAAGTAAAAGAAATAGAGTTCCGAACCGCTCCGTTGAAGCTGACTCCCTACTTTGTAGAAACTGGATACGAAAAATTTAATGTAGAATTAGCACCACGGATCGAATTGCACATAGATTTTGTCTATCTCTATGGCCAATTCAACAATCAAATGTCAACAAGCGATTTTTCGATGTCACCAGAGATAGGACTTGGACTCACTTTTTAAAAACAAAAATCAAAATCTGGAAACCTCGTCAATGCACACATGTTTAAATGTGTTGTCCATCAACTCATAGAATTTGCAAGTTAATTGGAAAACCGACGTTTCTGAACATTAAACGTGTGTTTGAGGCTCCCCAACTTTTTGCCTTTAGAGCCGCCTGTGTAATCGTAGACTGGTGAGATGGTCAAAGTTCCTGAACTGAACATTGGGAAAGGTTCGGAAAAGCCCAGGGTCACCACCGCACGAACAGCACCTCCGGCTGGAATCACTTGCCCTTTATTACCATGGATAATTGTAGAACTGGTGATGTCAGCGTAGGTCGCCACGGTCGCATTCTGTTCCCAAAACACGGAGTTATCACTCTTATTTGCGACAATTATTAAAAAATCAATTTTTCCATTTTTAACCTTCACCCATTCAAGGGTTGAGGCCAAACGGTCATCTGTGGACTGCACGCGATTGTTTTCGAAGATCACTTGGTTGTTGGCACATCCCACCACAATCAACAACACATTAAATAAATAGGCTCTCATGACAGACCTCTACTAAATTAACTGAAATAAGGGTTGTCACCCTGGGAGTGATTGGTGACATCGACAACTTGAGTGATAGACGGCACGATCTCTTTAATCGCCCCTTCAATCCCCTCTTTCATAGTCTGATAGGACATGGCGCAGCCTTGGCAACCACCACCCATCTCTAGGAAAACTTGATTATTTTCAACCGAGTGAAGCACCACATACCCACCATGGGAGGCCAAAGCGGGATTGATCTGCTCTTCAATCAACTGACTGATGGCCTTAGCTTCAGTGCTGTCTAAATTTTTGCCGTGGCCCGCCGGAGCCTGAGGGTTTTCTTCGATTTCACCCTGCTGGGCTTGAAAATGCTCCTCGATCAGACCCTTTAACGGCTGTTCAAGAACGTCCCAGTCGACCCAATCTTGTTTGGTGATTTCAACAAAGTTCGCGCCGACGGTGACTTTGTCCGTCCACGGAAAACCAAAAATTTTCGCCGCCACCGGAGACTGCAAAGCTTCGGTATTGTCGGCATAGGTTTTTTCAGCGGAACTGATAGTTCCGGCCAGAATAAACTTTTTTGACTGCTGATTGGTGGTTTCAATGTTTTCGACTTTCATAATCACCTCGATCAATTGTTCTTGGAAATTAACAGGCTTAGAGCCGACAGACAACAGGGAGCTGCGATTTTCCAAAGACTACATATATAAGGGCCTAAAACCCCTATCAAATCGATTTCACGGATAGAAGATTGTGACTGAAGGAACCATCGGAATGGAAGGCTCTTCCTCAATTGAATGTCTATTGGGACTCTCGTCTTAGCAAGACTCCAGTAAGCGTGACGCGTTTTCACCCGAAGGGTGAAATACTGGCGAGGGCAGGAGCCCGGTCTTGCTAAGACGAGAGTCCCAATAGGCTTCAACTGAAAACGAACCTTCCGTTTCTTAATAGATAAGATTTCAGTCCACAGAGAGGGTGGTAAAAACTGGCTCCAGGGAGGCCTCCAGCTCAGGACCTGTCAAACGAAGGCCTGTTGATGAGGTTTCAAAGGTGAATTCGATACTGGGGGCCATCAGGTCGACACCGGTCATGAAGTAATAGGCACCGGGTTTAGTGACATTCATTTTGTAGCCTTGCCAGACCCATTCGTTGGGTCCCACTTGGACTTCACCAAGAGCAATGTAAAAAGTCAGTCCATTGGCTGTTTCTACCGAGAACAAAGGTTTTGAGTTGGTCAAAGCCTCAGGTTCCCCGCCCGTCATGGTCCATAGGCAAACTGCGGATAGAAAAGAAAGAACATGGCGGCAAAAAAGCACAGTAAGGCCAACCACAGGAACCGGGAGGGCCACACTTTCAACCACAGGCATTCAAAAAATGTGGAGGCCACGGGATCGGTCAAAATGATGGAGGTCACAGTCGCCAGTTTCCCCACTTTCACCGCCTGCATGTAGAACACCAATGATAAAAAGGTTCCAAAGAAACTGGCAACAAAGGCAATGCCTTTTTCTTTATGGGTGAGTTTTTTAAAACCTTCGTAAAAGCCGATTTTTATAAAAGGAAAATAAATCACAAAACTGAGTAAAGCTGAAAGAGTCCTTAGATACTGGGCATCGAATCCTGTGAACTCCGGGTTCAGGGAAAATCCATACCGGGTCAAAAGAACTCCTGTGCTATCGAGAACCACTCCCACAAAGGCTAAACTCAACCCCACCACTTCCCATTGTTTGGTGGCTCGAAAACGTTCATAACTGAAAAGGAACAAGCAAAGAACGAAAAACAAAATGGCAAGAAACTGTATCGAATAGATCTCTTCGCCCCATGCCAAATAGGCAAAACTTCCGGCGATCAAAGGCTGAAATCCAAAAAGCACCAGGGTTCGAGCCGGACCAATTCTTTTATAGGCACTTAATATCAACCAGTCAGCAACATTCAAGCCGATGAAGCCACTCACATAAAACGGCCAAGCCTCTTGCCAGCTCCATAGAACTTGACCTCTAAGATAGACGATAACAGGAACGCAAAACAGAAAAGAGACACCGCACTTAAAGATGTTCATCCACAGCGGTGACACCTTCTGCGAGAAGTATGTGAAACCGATCGCAGCTGTCGAAAATGTTAAGACCGATGAAAAAGCGTAGGTATAGGCAACAAGTTCAGGGGTCATAGAGAATCGCTGATTTTAAAAACGGTAGAAGCCTAAAAAGGCCATCTCGGTGTTGCGACTACGAAACTCTCCCAATTCCACAAGATCATCCTGACGGTCCTCGCGGTAACCCGAGTACTCGACAACATCGCGAAAACTGACAATGAAGCTGGCGTTGTTGCTTACCTGGTAACGTAAAACCGGACCAATCGCCATGCTGATTTCGTTCATTCTTCCAAAGCGCTGACGACTGGTCTCGAAAGTGCGAGTTTCGTTATAGCCTTCCTGTTCAAGGATGTACTGCACACCAAAACTCAAGCGAGCGTTGGCGCGGTACCAAAGAGAGAGCCAGTTGCTCATACGATACTGGCGTGTGTTACTGGGGCCGGTGTTGTCGGCGGTTGAGCAATCGTCTTCAGTGTGAGTACCAAAGTAGGTGCTTGATGATTGGTGGAAGTAATTAAATTCGTTTCGGTACTCACCAAATATTTTCTGGGTAAAAAATCGACTGATAATGGTGTTGGATCGCACGCGGGTGATGGTTCGTTTACGGCGACTGGATTTGCTGATGGGGGCATAAATGCGTCCACTCCAAAAGATATCAGCCACACCGGGCGCCCAACCTAAGTTGTAGTTATTGTACTCCAGAAACGGGTTGGCTAGTTCCATGCCTTGATCTTGCCGACAGCGTCCGTTAAAGCGGTCATAACCGGCAGTGTTGGCCGTGAACGCGGCTCTCAGGGCAATTCTCTCATTTTGATTGATGCGATAGTTGGGACCCAAATAGGTATAAGAGTTCAACAGTCCACCTTGGGCCTGGTCCGATTCTTGACTAAGGAGCGTGAATGCCGAAACACTCCAAGGCGTGTACTTTGAACTCACATTGTCGACGATGGATTGAGCTTGCCCATTTCCACACAGGAAAACGAAACATAAGAAAGTTAGTAAAAAGCGCATCATCTTAGTCCCCCTGGTACAACATCAACAGCCAGTGGCCAGTGATCCGACACTCCTTTTTGTGCACGACCGTCATTAAAGCGAGCCGGTCCGCCCCAATAATTCAATTGATAAATACTTTTATTGGGAGTGCGTACACTGCTGGTATCAACAGTCCATTTATTTCCTTGAAAGTTTTTTGATAAAAGAATGACATCGAGAAACGACCAGCTGCCGCGGTAATTGTGAGTGCCCTGACATTTTTGACAACCAATTTGATGGGAGATCAGCCAATTCTTAGCCACCTCTTTAAAAAGTCCTTCTTGCCCGGCCTCGGTGGTGGTGATGTTAAAGTCGCCAGCGGCAATAACGTAAGCATCTTTCGGAAGATCTTGCCGGACTTTTTCTAATGTCTCTAACGCTTTTCGACGTGCCGGTGTGGGGCTGCCCTGGGAAGGAAAGTGAACACCTAAGACTGTCAACACCTCTCCATCGGGGAGCTGAAACTGCGCTTGTAAAATACCACGGGTCGGACGGGCTTTCTTTTTGGGGTCCACTTTCCCGGTTTTTCGATCGATATAATCCAATTTAATTTCATGCAATTTGGCGGGATGCGCCTGAGGTAATTTTGAAAGCATGGCCACATCAATCCCGCGAATGTCCGGACCTTCTATTAAAATCGCTTCGCGGTACCCGGCTTCGCCCAGTCCGTTTTGTCGCAATCGCTCCAGAATGTTCAGGTTCTCCACTTCTTGAAGAACTAAAACATCCGGGCCCTTGCCGTCTTTGACTTGCAATATGACATCGGCCAATCGACCAATCTTTCGCTCAATTTTGCTGTCCGACCAATCGGTCTCCATGCACTGTTGGCGCCACCAGGCGCGCGACAACTTGGCACATTGGGCTTTGTGTTTCACGGTTTTTTTCATCTCAATGGGCAGGTAGGTTTCGTCTTCCTTCCCCGGATCATCCATGGCATCAAACAGATTTTCCACATTGTAGGTCATCACAGTGAGAGCGTTTTTCTTGGCGACGTGGTTCTTGCTAACACACGAAACCAAAGCCCAAATTCCCACAAAAATAACGATTATTTTACGACTCATGGAGTTTCCACCCATTGCAAGCGCGTGACGTTAACAGCGTCGCCACCTAAAGACTCAGTGTACTCACCGAAGGCCTTAGGACTGACCCCCATTTCCTCACTTAACTTTTCAGCTAAAAATGGAATGGTTTGCAAATAACTTTTGTCCATCGACATCACTCCAACAACTTTCACTTTCACACCGGCCAGTGGGACCCAAATCCCCTCTTCTTGAACCGCCAGCGAGATCTCACTTCCCACCGCTAAGCAGTTGCGATCCCCGGCATTGACAATGGCTTTTAAGGTTTTTCCAGCCAAAGCCTCTTGCACTTGGCTTTTCAGTTCGTCTCCTAAACGAATATCCGTCCAAGGACTGTTGCAGTCACTTAAGGTTGCGCCGGCATCTTCGGGCCAACGCAACTCTTTAATAGGCGTGGCGACGGGCTCGCTGACTTCGCTGCTGGCTGTAAGATAACTGATACTCACAACCTCATCAGCACCATCGGCGTTTAAGGCCTTGGTGAGAGTTTCAACGCTGACTTGCATCTGCGTGGCCAACTCCCCCACCCAATCACTTTGCGATAAAAGATACTGGCGGTTGACCAGGCTTAACTTGTTAACAAGGAAGTGTTGACCCGAGGTCGTAAAATCGCCCTTGTCTTGATTCTGAATTTCCATTTCCACTGTTTTTTGTGTTGATACAGAAACGCAGTTTCTGGATCTCGTGCTGACCATCACCGAAACATCAGCCAGTTTGTCAAACATCTCTTTGAACTCAAAAGGCGCGCGTATTGTATTCCATGTCGGATCGTCATCGGCATTACAGGTCGGCAGCTTCACGCCCTCTTTCTGGGCTGACAGAACGTACCCAGACTCCAATTGATAGTCCTCTTGTTGAGAAGCCTGTGAACCGTCAGCGGGTTCTAAAAAAGTTAAGGTGATTTGTGGACGATCATTGTTGGTGGTGAGGTAGGTGCGCAACTGAGCTTCACTCATTGCCATATCTTCGGCGGTTTTTTTAACCAAACTGTTATTGGCTAAAAAATCATCGCGATTGTGCATTTCTAACTTGGTGACATAGTAGTAGACGCCTGTGCCACGCCAGCTTTCTTCTTGGACTTCGACTTCCACAGCTTTTGTTTTTGAAACTGGAACGCAGTTGAAGTCACCACGTCCAACCAGTACTTTCAACTCATCGACTTTATCGTAAATAAAGGACGTTTCTTTATAAATGCGAACGGTGTTCCAGGTTGGCTGGTCATCGTCTCGACAGGATTGCAGTTTCTGTCCCGGCTCAGTCACCGTTAGGACCTGTCCCGAGTTCAGATCGAAACCTTGGTTCGAGTTAAAGCCACCACCCAATAAACTCTCATCATCTCTTGGACCACAGCCAGCGAATACGAAAGTTAAAACTAAAACCAATAAAGCAATGGATCTCATGTACCCTCCCAAAATTGGCCTTGTTTTCGCCGCGCATCACGCAGAAGTCAAGAATTGGCTGCACGCAGGGAGAGGGCAGCAAAGGCTTTTTCCGCAAATTTCGGTAAACCTTTGAATCAACTGATTTTTTAAAATGAGGTGTGTGTCAGGTTTTTGTTAAAATTTTCGACCAATGCCGAATTGAAAGGCACGAACCTCGTACTTCACCTTTTCGTTGGCTAAGGTTTCAAAAGGGCGAGTCTCGGTGATTTGATATCGAACCCCGGCTCTTACTCCCCACAGTTCTGAGAAATCAACTTCAACACCGGCCTCTCCGTAATATCCAAACCCGGTCAGTCCATCTTCCCGCTTCAGGCCACCATCGTTTGGTGTGTATTCGCTATTGGCGCCGCCGTATTGAATGGTGTGATAACCAAAAAGTCCACCGGCCTCACCGTAGGGACGAAACCAAGATGTTGGAAAGAATTTGAATTTAAAGCCTAAGCCCAACTGCAAATGATCCGAATCAAAATCCACTTCCGGACCGTTATCGGTGTAATTGGTACCACCCAATGTGGTGTAATCATAAAAACTCTGACCACTGGTCTGCATGTAGTTGACTGAAATTGTAATGAACAAACCGGTTTGACCAATTTGTCTTTCTCCGGCCAAGTAAACATAGGTGCCTTGATCCATACGAAATCGGCTGGTGGGATTGAGAACCGAAAACTCTGCGACCCCAAACCCCAGGTAGCCTGCCATGCCTCGAAAGGCTAGATTGGTGCCTCCGAAATATTGCGCAAAACTGGTTTGGCTGAGAAGAAGAAAAGCGGCACAGACAATAATTTTTTTAGCCATACAAAAAGCTCCTGTTTATTTTTTATTCCAATGGTCAGCTTGAAAAAAATAGGTTCCTCGAGGATCTGTTTGCCGGTAGAGCTCAAAAAGTCGACGCCTTACAAACGCCTTTCTTTTTGCCGTTCCTGAAATTCCTTTTTCAATCTCTCTAATAATTATTGTTCTATCACTGTTTTCAACTTTAACGACTTTTTCCATCATCGCCTTGGCTTTACCATTTAAAGCTTGCGGCTGACGAATTTTCAACATCCCGTTGTCGGCTTCCCCAATGATACCCTTCTTCTTGTAGGCATCAATTCTTTTCATTCGCTTGGCTTGTCGTTTATAGATTTTTTCTAATGTTGAGTTTTTGTAAAAGCCATCAGCTGGAGCTTTTTTCGATTTGTTTTTGTTAACCTGTTTCTTAGGTTTTGGGGTCGACGCTTTTTTTTGTTTTTTTGCTTCTTGTTCTTTACTGGCAAACGCCATAGCCGGTGAAATAAAAAGGCTCGAGCTCGACACAGCTTTTCCAACTGTCGGAAATAGAAAACTGGATAAAACTAGAACTCGAAAAATAGGCCGTTTTAACAACCTTAATTCTATTTGCGTCATCATCCCTACTATTCTATCAACGACGCCTCACCGGTGTCACTGGTACAAGACTGGAGTCGAGTTTTGCCGCTCTGGTTAGCATAATTTTCTCAATTTAAGCCACTCTCGGCTTTTGTCGCCCCTGATCGGAAGTCTGGAAATCACCACAAATCCCCGGAAACATTTAATTTCACACTCATTTTGCCGAAAAAGAACATAGGTAAAACTATATGAAAAAATTGTTAACTTTCATTTTCTATATAGTGACATTGGGGACGGTCACCCCAATGGATTCTTACGCCCAAGATGATGTGCATTTTGGAACCATTTTTGTTGAAGACATTGAATACCAAAACTCCGAAGACAATACCGGCATCAATCACTTAACCGATCAAAGTGCGAAACAAGAACAGCTTGAAACCCTCTACCGACAAGAGATTGGGCAGCCCAACGAAAAATTAAAAAAATTAGACATGACTCCCCGACAGCCAGCTTCAGCACCCGAGCATTTGAAAAATTCACAGAAGGTGGGAGTTGTTCGCAATGCCGAACTACCACAGAAAGTCATTTACTTTATCGAACTGCGCTCCTTTGAAGGCAATGACTCTGTAACGATCCATCAGCAGGCCAATCCGAGTTCACCAGCCATATTGCGATTGCAGCCCGGAGAGATGGTTAAAATTGTCGACACTCCTGACCAGTACATCCATAAAATGCGCATGGACCGTGACAACCAAGGGGTTTGGAAAAAACTGGCCACCCGTGAAGAAGATATTCAAAATCCCACTTTATATTATGACTGGAGAAATTTCTCGACAATCACCTCCCATGATTTCCCTATTGAAATGGATATCATGGTTCCTTATGGACGCAACTCCATTCCCGTGTTCTCCCGCCCTGGCGCTTGGACCTGGAAAGACTGTGGTCTGAATGAAAACCTGTGCACCGAGAATATTGATATCCACACTCGAGCTTATCTCTTTGATGCCACGATCATTGATGCTCGCCTCTCGCAAAACCATGTCACTGACTACCGACTGTTTTATAAAATTGGCTACCAAATTAAGGACAAAAATGGTGTTCTCCAACATCATGTTGGATGGATTCCATCAACACATGCCAAGCGAAAAATTTCGCAGCTGCCAAAATCTTTGATCGCGACACGAAGTCCCGATAGCATCGGAACCTATGAAAGCGACACCGAACGTTTGCAACGTTTACAGAAATATTATGTTTTCGATGCCAACATGAATTCGGAAAACCGCACGATGAGTCGCTGGCTCGATAAAACGCCTGGTGCATCTGCCGAAGTGTTTTTCCAAAATATCGCATTTGATGGTGTGGCCAATTATAGTTACTTTAATTTGAAACAGGATTTTGCGCTGCAAAGTTTGGGTGAACCCTTTGTACAACAAGGACTGGCTTTGGGAGCTGGTATTTACGCTCCTATATTTATCGACCTAGAAATCCAAGGAACCGCGACCTTAACTGTTCCTATTGATGCCAATGAAAATGGAACCTACAAAAAGGCTCCAATCTTTCGAGGCGAGCAATGGTTGCTTTACACCACCCCCCTGTCCGTCAGTGGTGTGCCCTTTAAATTTGGGGTGGGGGCTTACTATATATCTATGTTCGCTTCACAATTGGATTTCGGTTTTAATTCATTGGTCGGTTTTCAAGGCAAAGTATTGCTGGAAAATGATCGATTTTGGACCGGAGCTCGCTACGGACCCACCGGCCAGGATTTTGATTTTCGTTTTGAAAACAGAGAACTGGGATTCGATTTTGGCTATCGCTTAAATCCGGAAAGACGATACGAGTCTTGGTCGGTCTTCGGTGACTTTTCTGACACCAACTACAACAGCTCGAGTATTCAAAATTCAACCAAGTTTCAGATCATTTCCATCGGTGTCCGTAAGCAATTTTAACTGTAAGGCCATAAGACAGATCGCTGCCTCAGTCCACCTATCCTGATTCATCATGCAAAACGTCAATCGTGAAAAAATCTATCTCTTAGAGCTTTTTGCTTTATAATTGGACCCTAATGAAATGTTTCTCGATTTTATTTTTTACTAGTATTCTTGTTCTTAGCGCCTGCTCATCAAAAGAGAAAACGCCCACCCACTTGGACTATTCGCGAACTTTCAACGCACCCTATGAAATGGTTTGGCGCGCCACTCAGCAAGCCTTATTAAATTATCCAATGAACATTAACAATATGGACACCGGCCAGCTGCAAACTCTTTACATCACTGGTAAACATCGCTATCAAGCCCCTCATCAAGAACAAGAGTTCCTACCCAGCGGGTTTCAGTACCGCTTGAATGTGAATATTATCAAAGGAGAAAAGCGTTCGCGGGTGGTTATTTCAAAAGAAGTCCGCCTGCAAAGAGATTTCTTTTCGCCTCCTGAAGATCTTTCCAGTGATGGGTATGAGGAAAAAATGCTTCTTTATCGCATACGTCGCGAGATTCTTATTGAGAAGCTTTTAAAAAGAGAAATGGACAAAATGAACAAAACGCCACAGCCGGCTTAAAGACTTTGGCTGGGATACTTTTCTTGCCAGTAGCTCACCGAAGTGGTTTCCACCAAATTCCGGTCATGAAGTTTTTCTAAAGCTTGTGACGCCAAACCTTGCAGTTCCTTATCGGAATCGTGAAGCATTCTCACCCAACGTTTTAAGTCTTTGTCACGGGGTTCTCTTAATAGGAGGCGGGCCAAATCTTCGCGAATCCAAAGGCTTTTTTCGCGATAAAGGCTGTCCGCACTATAAACCTTTTTCCAGAACAGCTCGGTGACTTTTTCGCTACGATCGTGACTAAGAACCTCAAGAGCTTTCATGCGCACCATCAAAGCTGGATCCGAATTTAACATTTTGTAGGCCCACTTCTTAGCCCCTTGCGGCTCAACGGAATGAAGGGCAGTCAAGCCAGCGCTTCGCATGTACCATACTTTATCGATGAGAGCTTTTTTTATGAATGGAAGACTTTGCTTTCCTTGTGACAGAGTCAAAAGCATAAAGGATTTCCAGCGCGTCTTCATCGGCCACTTGTCGGTAAATGCAAGATCGGCAAGACGAGTGTGAGCCTCTGAACCGACATTCTTAATACGATTGATAGCAATCGAATGAGGCTCTCGCATGGCCCGAGCCACTTGATCATCGATGCCGGTGGAAAAAGAAGACGATGTATTGGGAGCAGCCAACAAGAAACTGGGTAGAAACAATATAAAAATCAAAATTTTCATTAAGACTCCTCAGATGTCTTCTTAATAGTCTTCAAGCTTTTCAGCTCACTAATAAAAACTTCGGCCTCTTCTTTAGAGTCGGGATCGACATTTTCCAATTTTGGATGCACTGGCATCGGCTGAGCCTCTTCTTCGGCTTTGTCAGCCTTCACCTGCACGCTTCCCTGAGCTTTGTCGTCTTTGACTTCTTGGCCACGCGGTCCACTATCACCGACTCCAGTAACCACAACACTTCCAGGCTGCACGTCACCTTTAATGGAAACCTTCGAGGATGGTTCATCGGTTTCAAGCTCCGACTGACTGTTCACAACTTTTTCGAATTCCGCAACCAGGTCAGCACCATCGACACCTTCGGACTCTTCCTCTTCAACAACCCTTTCGACGGGCTCTTCGATGGCTTCGACTGGGGCTTCCTCTACAATTGGCGTCGGATCCTCAACCGGCGCCTCAGAAGCGCCGCCAATTTTTGATTTCAGATCCGCTATTTCACTTTTTAATTTTTCATTTTCAGTTTTATAGAGAGAAAGGTCGGCGATATCATCTTCGATAATCTCATACTCTTGCAGACGCGCTTCCATTTCCGCCAAGCGCTCTAAAAGTTCACTGTTGTCTTCAGCCGAACCGCTGTCGCCACCCTCTTGGGCTCCACCTTGAGTCAGTTTTTTATTCAACTCGGCAATTTTGCGATCTTTTTCAAGAACTTCCGATTCCAACTCAGAAAGCTTCAGCTCATCCACAGCAGCCCCCGTCCCGGTGCCTCCGGCTCCGGCCTGCAACCAACGCTGCTCTCCTAAAACCCGACGCAAAGCTCCTTCGACATTGTCAGTACCACCGATTTCAGACTTCACCACCGAATCCGGACTCTTTTGACTCATCAAAAGCAAAAGCACAACGACAATGGTTATTGCAACCACCAGCAAACTGACAACAAGAGTGTCGTGAATAACAAACAGGGAGAGAAACCATTCCATACCCCATATTCTCTCTACAATGACGAATCAACGCAAGCAACAGCCCGAGATTATTCAGCTTCCCCACCAAGGCCGCGCCCCCACGCAATATCATTCTAGACGTTAGTCTTGCTCTCGATTGGCATTATTGCGAGCAACCACCATTCGGCAGAGAATCTGCAAAAATCGAAAACAAAAATAATAAGAAAGCAGTGAACAAATGAAAAATAGAGATTTCTCTAAAAGGTGTAGCAAAAGTGAGGTCCAGCAACTTCCTCCCATTCCAGCAAAATAGTGCTCAAGAGCTATAAAACAGTAAAAGCTATTTATCGTCCCAATCGATTAACCAAAAATTGAGACTATCGCAGACAACACGATCAATGATCATTGCTAAATAATAAAGTGAACTCTTAAATGACGAGTCTCTGGCACCCTTCCGATGAGCAAGACTCCGGCAAGCGTGACGCGTTTTCACCCGCAGGGTGAAATGCCGGCGAGGGCAGGAGCCCGCTCTTGACCATTGGAAGGGTGCCAGAGACTCTCTACCAAGAGACAAAAACCACACCCAAAAGAAGAAACCCCTGTAAGAAAAACAGCTAACCCATAGTGTTTGATTAATATTCAAATTTTAATTTTTTAGAAACAATGAATCTATTATCGATGCAGATTAAAAGGTTCTTTGCAATACCAGGAATGTACAGTCGAAAATTTCAAGCTTAAGTGTTAATTTTATTTAGAAAAAATTTCACCCACCCTAAAAGACATATAGCGGTTGACGGGGGCCTGTTACGGTTTTGTACCCAACCACACAGGAGAAAATTCATGAAAAAACTAATAATTATCGCGACAGTCCTTTTTTCGGTAAACGTTTTTGCTGCTGGGACTATAGACTGCACTGCTGAGGATGGTTCATCCATCAAAGGCATTGTAAACAACCAACAAGGCTCTGTACCAACTCAGGTGGAGTATAGTGTGAGAGGCAGTTCATTCAAGCCAGCCACGGTAATTAATTATATTTCAACCAAAGCTTTTGCTAATGGGTCCGTCGAAGAAGAACAAGTTCAAACCATAGCGATTATTGACTCTGAAACCGGCGAACTAGCAACTGTCGTGACAAACGGATCTTTGATCGACAAGACAGGGGCTTACTCCGTCACCTGCTCTTTTGGATATTAAAGACAGATCCTTCCCATCCATTGGATGTTTTGTTATAAAAAAAGATTCTAGAGGTGCACTGCCAACTCCAGGTTAGCAGTGGATCCCAAAAGGATTCATTAAAAATCAATACTGGTTCTTAAATCCAAAGAGATTTATCTGAATACGCTTCACCGAGATTAAAAAACAAAGTCGAATTGAAAACTGAATTACTAATTGAGCGTCGATCTATAATAAAACTCAAAAGCCTATTCGCAGTAGGCTTCGATGACAGTCTCTGAAGTGGCCTTAGCACCTAAGGCCGCCTTCAGGCTCAAATCTTGGTCACAATAACTTTGCCAAGAATCACTGAGCGCGACTGCAAAAGACCCTGTATCGCATTCCGCAAGACCGCGTTCGATAAATTCGCCGTTGGCATTCACCAATGTCCAACTGATCAGCGAACCACTTTGTCCACACACTCCCATGACCACAACGTTTTGATCAAGGAAGGCCGACACTTTATTTTGTGCAAAGGAGATGGCTCCAACATTGACTTGGTCAATACTATCCACGGGTGCGCCACCGGCGTCCTCAACTTGCAAAGACGAATCTAAAGTCTCTGAAGACGGCGCGCAGTTTTGGTATTGCACCAAAGTGAATCCAAGTAGAATGTAGAGTGCGTATAATTTGTATCGCAAAAATTCCCCCACAAGTTCTCTATTAGTTTACTATACCTTGGGCCGACAGATAAAAAATTTCACAATACATCCCGAATTCTGTCTCACTCCGAGACTTTTCACTCATTTCAACGACATCTGTCTCATTGATAAACAGTAAGGCCGACCAAAGTCAGTTACTAACGGCGACAGAGGCCTCGGTTTTGGTCGCCTTTTAGAGAGAGCCCGTGGGCAACCGAATATCGCGGTTCTATACTTGAAAGCATTCGCAAGGAGTTTCAAGGATGATTCGCCCCCTATTTTTTCTTCTCGTTGTTAGCGTTTTAGTTTCCTGTAACCAATTTTCTGGAAATGATCTGAAAGCCAATAAGAACTTCAATGCCGAGGTTATTTACGGTGAAGACAATCGCATCGATTGGTTTCAAGAAGAGGACCCGCACTGGCGACAACTGGCTCTTTCAACCGTGGCTTTGTTCGACAAAGACCATTTATTAGAAAGCTCCAATCCATCTTTTTACACCTTAGACACAGTTCCCTACGGGCTTTCGAAATTGCTATGTGAGGACGAGCCTTTCTATGATCAATCGCGCGGCTCCTTCTGCTCCGGTTTTTTAATTGGCCCCGACACTGTCGTGACCGCCGGTCATTGTATTCGTAATTCTTTCAACTGCGAAAATGTACGCTTGGTGTTTGACTATCATTACGCCGACGCAGCCTCGGCGCCAACCAGCATCGACAAAAACAATGTCTATCAATGCTTAGAAGTGGTCCACACACAGGCCAATGCTTTGACGGGCTCAGACTTTGCCATCCTTAAACTGAAGCGCAAAGTGGAAGATCGATTCCCCCTACCCATTCGCAGCAATGGCGACATCGAAGACAACAGCTCGCTGTCTGTGATTGGCTACCCCTCAGGTTTGCCTTTGAAAATCGCCCATCAGGGACAACTGCGGCGCCTTGAGACTTCTTATTTTGTGGCGAGTTTGGACACCTATGGCGGTAATTCAGGTAGTGCTGTTTTCAATTCAGAGACGCGCTTGGTGGAAGGTATTTTAGTCAATGGCGATACCGATTTTGTTTTTGATCCCGACAAAGGCTGTCGGGTCAGCAACCATTGTAAAGAATCGGAATGCCGAGGTGAAGACGTGACAAAAATCAGCGAGATTCTTCCTTACATCACCCCCGACGACCTTCTTTAAAAAACACACCCCTTGGCAGGAATTGTAATTTCTTTCAGCAACGCTTAGTAAAATTGCCGCAAAGTCCGGAAACACCTTTCTATCGGTGTCGGATTCGGTAGGGTCTGGTCTGGAGGCATTTATGAAAGTCAGTCTTATTATCATTGCTCTTTTAACATCGGTGCAGGTTTTAGCTTTGGATTGCCAGATTCTGGTTATTACCGACCAAGAGACCTTAGAAAAGAATGTGGTCGCCCCGCAGGAAGGCCCCGGCCATGGAGCCCCTGAGTTCACCGTCGCGGGTCAATGGAACCAAGTCACAGCCATGGCCGACGGACAGTGGTTGGGGATTCAGTGGAAACAAAACGATCAGGTCATCGCTGAAACTTTGACCGTGTTAAGAGATCCTTCGGACCAGCCGCGAACATTACTGGTCTACAACCCTAATAATTTAGAAGAGCAGGCCTCGGTCAGTTGCCAAAAAAACTAATTCGGTGGTCTCTATTGAATTAGAGATTGCAAGCCGGTGGCGCCTTTTGATAGAAATTCACTGTGGAAGAACTGGATAAGAAAGTTAAAACTCATCTTTTTATTTGCACCCGGCAGCGGGACAAAAAGGCCTGCTGCTCAGAAAAAGGCGCTGAACAACTGGCTGCCGATCTGAAATCATGGGTCAAAAAAAAGGGCCTAAAGAAGGACATCAGCGTGTCAAAAAGCTCTTGTTTGGGGTATTGTAAAACCGGAATTACGGCCGTGTTTTATCCCCAAAACCAGTGGTTTCATCACCTCGAAGCCTCTGACACTGAAAAGCTGCAAAAACTGCTTCTTGAATACGCAGAATAAGGTCTTTCATTAGACTTCTGCTCTTGCTCTCCCCTTAAAAATATGGATAATGGTCTCATTCCATGTTGGTATCAAAATGAAAAACACAAACAAATTTGCGCTTTTAGGAACATCAATCTGGCAGGGGCAACCCAAGCCCGGTGTCGACCGCTCTTATGATTATCTTAAGTTGGTTGGTTTTTGGGAAGAGCTGAGCAAAACTCACGATTTCATAAATATGGGAGCTCTCGACAAAGCCGAAGTCGACCAGGTTTATAACAACCTTTTTCATAAAACCTTGGAAATTGTAAACAGTGGCCTTCGTCCCCTTCTTTTGGGGGGTGATCACTCGCAAGCTTTCGCCAGTATCAGTGCCCTTTGCAACAAGTACCCTGATCTTCGTATCCTTTGGATCGATGCCCACGCCGACATGAACACCCCTGAAACCAGCCCGTCGGGAAACAGTCATGGCATGCCGTTATCGGGCCTTTTAGGTTGGGTTGATAAAAATATTTGGGGTATGCCGTGGATGAATCAACTTTTAAAACCGGAGCAAGTGATCCAAATCGGTATCAGAGATGTGGACGCTGGCGAACTGAAGCTTTTAAAAGACCACGGTATTGAATACTACCCACCCGAGGCGGTTCGAGAAAAAGGCATCACAGCCATTTTGCAAGATATCGCCAAACGTTGGAAAGACCATCCCATGCATCTGTCTTTTGATATTGATGGCCTTGACGATTCATTGATTCCCGCCACCGGCACACCCGTTGGCAATGGACTGACTATGGAAGATGCGACACAGATTATTCATCGCAGTCTTGACGACTTCAATTTGGTGTCCGCTGAAATTGTTGAGTTCAACCCCGATCTGGCAAAAAATGCCGAAGAGTTACGTACGACCGAAATGAATGTCAAAAAACTCCTACAAATGATGCTAAAAGATTATAAAAAGTAAGAAGGCCTTCTACTTCTAAACAGAGAACTTTCAGCCAATCCACACTGTTGATCAAACAGTGAATCAAAAAATGGAATACAGACTTTCAGAGCCGAATGTGAAACCTGCTCTTGATTTGGCTTGCGATCAATCAGCGGCTGTCAGCATCTTTTTAAAGAACTTAGGAATTTGGCTTTTGATGTAGTTGATATCATCGAACACTGATACAAAAGCAGGAAGAAACAAACTGGACAAGATAGAACCAATCAACATCCCCCACCCTAGAGATAAGGCAATAGGCACCACAAAGGGGTCCAACCCACCGATACCGTAAGCTGTCGGTAAGATTCCGCAGACTGTGGTGAGTGTGGTTAAAACAATGGGACGCAATCGCTTTTTGCCAGCGTCAATAATGCTACGCCGTTGACTCGCGCCTTCCAGTCGCTCGGCCATAACAAAGTCCACGAAAACAATGGCATTGTTCACAATCACACCAGCCAAAGCCACCACACCCAACATTCCCATGAAACTCAAGGGCTCATCGTGCAAAAACAAAGCCCAGGTCACAGAAACCGCACCGATGGGTATCACTAGAATAATAATGATAGGCCAAACAAAACTTTGGAAAGTTAAAATCAACAGGAAGTAAATCAGAATCAACGCCAAGTAAAAAGCCCGTTGCAAAGATTCTAAACTCTCTTGGGTGTCCTGGTCTTCTCCACCAAAGTTGAGCGATAAATTGGGGAATTTTTCAAGGTACTGCTTTTCTTTGTCTCGAATGGCATTACTCACCTCTGTCGCCGAGGTGACCGAGACATCAACATCACCGGAGATCGTGACCTGTCGGCGATTGTTTTCATGATTGTAGGATTCAATGCCTTTTTCTTTTTCAAACCGGGCCACCGACTTGAGTTGAATCAATTGTCCTCGGGGATTGGCAATTTCAAGCTCTCCAATTCCAGATTTTCCTCGTTTTTCACTTTCAGGCAGCGACACTCGCACATCAATTTCATCATCCAGCTCGCGGATGCTGGTTGCCACAATCCCTTCAAAGGCGGACATCACAGTCTGTCCGACCGTAGCCACCGACAACCCCACCGACGAGGCCTCATCACGATCGACACGGACCACGGTTTGATCCTTGCCTGCCGAAAAATTGTGGCTGATATCTTTGGTGCCTTTCATTTTTTCGAGGTCTTTGACGATGATATCAACAAGTTTCATGATATCTTCGTAGTTCTGACCCTGTACACCAACGCTAATCGGACTGCCCACCGGAGGGCCGGGATTGATTCGGCCGAAAGTGACTTCAAGGTTTTCGTTATTTTCCACTTTTGAGCGTAGGTCTTCAATGATTTCAGAAGCAATGCGATCCCGAGTCGGTTCTGGTGTTAAATAAACCATGATCTGACCATATTGACTGCCCCGCTCTCCGGGCTCATCTTCGCGCTGTCGTAACTCACCAATTGTGGTCACAAAGTTAAGAAGCTCGCCTTCTGGCAGATTGTTCACCAATGTTTCAATGGGCTGCATCAGCTCCTTGGTTTGCTCTAAACTGGTTCCGATGGGCGCTTTGGCTTGAATGCGAAACTGGTCAATACCTTCAGGAGGAAACAACACAACTCGCATATTGGTGGCCACATTGATAATTGAGGCAACAATTAAAGCAAAGAAAAGACCCAACATCAGCCACCGCATTCTTGCTGAAAAATGCAGAAAACTCCCATAGGCTTTTAAAATCCGTTGCCAGCCTCTGTCAAAAGCGGCTTTGAACCCGCGATCTTTCCCTTTTAAATGCTCCAGTCTGACCCAACGCCCGATGTGATAGGGTAAAATAAAATAACACTCAAGAAGGCTTATCAACAGAGCACAAATCACTCCCAAAGGAATAAAACTGACGAATTTTCCAAATATACCGCTCATGATAACCATAGGAAAAAACGCCAGGACCGTGGTCATTACTGAAGCAAACACCGCTTTCCAAATTTTTTGGGTGCCTTTTATGGCACCCGTCATTGGATCATCGCCTTCTTCCATTTGGCGAACCGCATTTTCCGTAACCACCACAGCATCATCGACAAGCATTCCAACCACGATAATAAGACCCATCATGGTGATTAGGTTCAGACTGATGTCTTGCAAATCAAAAAACGTCATGGCTCCCAAAAACGAGAACGGAATTCCTACCGCTGTCACCAATGCCACCCGGAACGGCAAGAACAGGCTTAAAACTAAAACAACAAGGACCAGTCCAACAAGAAGGTTGTTTGACAAAACCCCCAGGCGACGTCGGATCAACTTCGATAGGTCATTCACAAATTCAAAATGAAAACCATCGATCAACGAGGGATTCAGCTCACCAGGCACTTTTCTTTTGATGGCATCAATCATATCAATGGCATCGGCATTTTCTTTTTTCGAAATCACCAAACGGATGGCGTCATGACCATTCACCCGATAGGTTCGCTGACTGTCTTTTAAACTCATAAAGACTTTGGCCACATCACCCAAGATAATCGGTCGCCCCAAATCATTGGCACGAATCACAGTTTCTTTGACATCCTCAATGGTGCGGAACTGTCCATCGGTTCGAATGATGACATCTTTTTCAATGCCTTTTTCGACCTTGGTAAAAGTCCCGCCCGGTATGGAAACATTCTGTTGATCCAAGGCTCGCACAACTTCAAGGAGAGACAGCTGATACCGACGCAGTTGTTTGGCAGGAATTTCAACACGAATCTCGTACTCCTGCTCACCGCGAACATCGACCCGAGCCACTCCGGGAACTTTTTCCAATTCCTCTTCGACATAGCGTGCGACTTCTTTCAGTTCAAAACTATCACTGCCGCCCCAGACATTGACTTCTATGACCGGAAAAATCTTTGATTCCAAGGCTTCGATCATGGGATCCTCAGCCTGCTCTGGAAGATCCTTGTAACGATCCACCACCTCTTGAATATCAGTTTTGGCTTCTTCTTGGGTCGTCTGGTCGGGATCCAATTGAATGATAATACCACTGAGACCTTCAAGAGAGTTGGACATCATTTTTTTGATACCATCCACTTCTTTGATCTCTTGTTCCAAAGGATTGGTGATCAGCTTTTCAACCTCGCTGGGTGCTGCCCCCGGGAAAGCGGTGTACACCGTAACAATGTCGTACTGAACGTTGGGAAAAACTTCCTTTTTAATAGTGACCAAAGAGTACAACCCAATGCCGATAACCAGCACGGTCAAAAGCTCAGAGAATAGACCCTGCCGCGCGAAAAAAGAAATCATTCCTTTCATTCTGTCACCCCTTTAAAGAGAGGCTCAACAGCTGGAGCGAGGTTACGATACATCTCGCCAGAGTATTTCTGTACCTTCCAAGCCAACGACCGAACTTCCACTTTTTTTTGATGACGTCGAAATTGCCAGGATCCAAGGTCATTTTCAGAATCCACTAACGAGCCCACGTCCAATCGGCCTAGATTGAATCGACGTTCATTGGCTCTCACCCGTTTTTTCTGTTCGGAAACGATGGTGCTGAAACGCTTTTCATTCTCCCATTCGACTTTCAACTGTCGACAGGTACTGCGCCACTCGGTCTTTAAATTATCGACCGCCATTTGCAACCGCGCCGCCGTTTTCTCTTTGCTGATATAGGTTTGAGCTTGTTTGGCACGAGCCTCAGAATTGCTAAGAGCCCATTTCAGCTGTAACCCCACATTCCACGCCGGGCCTCGGCCAATGCCATCTTCATCATTGCCAGCTAAAATATTTTGGAAATTTTGCGTCGAATCGTTATCAATGCTGTTGCCGCGGTAACCGGCGATCAGATTGAGTTCCGGTAAACTCATGTTTTCAGTGGCCTTGTAGTCTTCGTCCAATCCTTCAAGGTTTTTCTCTAGAGCATGGATCTGAGCCGTTTTCACCGGCTCTTTGTGACCGCACACTCGCAGGGCTAAAGGCACAGGATTGTCTATGTTGGTGGGAATCTCCATCGGATCAACAGTTAAAAAACTTTCTGGAAATCCAAGGCTGATCGCCAACGTCTCCCACCGATAAGCCAAATCAGTTTCGACGGCAGAAAGACTGGTTTTGGTCGTCGCCAGCAAAGTTTCTATTTGAATAAGATCGGGTTTTTCGACCGCACCTTTTTTTGCGCGACGTCCGAGGACGCGAACCAACCGGCTTTGTCGAGCCACCTGCTCTTGCAGGTTCTTAACATTTTGCTGTAACAACCAAGCCGAATAAAACTGATCGATAAAAGCTAAAGTGGTTTCTTCCAAAGACTGCCGCGCTTGCCATTGGATACTTTTGCCACGCAACTCGGCGGCCTCCATCTGCCGACGAAAGGCGTATCCAAAACTGTTTTGTAAAAGGCTTTGCCGGACCTGAATCTCAGCCGCGGCCTGCTTGTATTCGTTTAAAAAAGAATTTCCAAAAGTTCCAAGATTGGCAAACTCGAGGTCATTCTGCTCTTGCAACCAACGCAAAGAGGTTG
>CAZPOV010000027.1:0-41569 GCA_964588335.1 uncultured Pseudobdellovibrionaceae bacterium
AAGATCGGTAATAGATAAGCATAAACACAAACACTAAGACACCACCGATGAGCCCGGCGAACTTGCCTTTTTCAATAGAGTCTTTTCCAAGAGTCGGCCCCACGGTCCGCTCTTCCAATTGCTCAAGGTTGGCCGGCAAGGCTCCCGAGCGAAGAACCATAGCGGTGATGTTGGCTTCATCAATGGTTTTTTGACGATCGCCGACACTTCCCATTTCGATGGAACCACGGCCCCCTGTGATCGCCTCTTTTAAGCGCGGTGCAGTCTGCACGATACCATCCAAAACAATGGCCATCATTTTACCAACATTGGCGGAAGTTAAGTCTCCAAACTCTTTGGCCCCTTTGGCATCAAAAGAGAAAACCACAATGGGCTGCCCGACTTGATCCAAGGTAACCGCCGCATCGTTGAGAGTTTCACCACCCATACTGGCATCCGTTTGCAATACGTAAGGAATTTTACCAGCTTCTAAGGTTTTGGCATTGGGAGCTTTTTCAAAGCGTACCACGCGATTTTTAGGAAGCTTCTTTTCAAGAGCTTCATTGATTTTCTTGATGTAGTCTGAGTAGCGAAGACCGTCCTTACCAAGAGCAAAGCCTTGCTGAGCCTCAGCTTCAGCGATCCATGTTTGCAGTTCTGCAAACTGGGGCGTACCCTGAACCTGCCCTTCTTGGGCTCCAAAAACATAATCGGGATCCCAAATCATGAATTGAAGTTTGGCGGTTCGGTTGATGATTTCTTTGGTACTCGCAGAGTCTTCAACACCCGGCAACTGCACCAAAATGCGGTTGTCACTTTGGGCAGCGATGGTTGGTTCTTTCACACCGATTTCATCGACTCGATTACGAATGGTTTCGATGGTTCGGTCGACAAGACTCTTTTTGAAGACGCGCATTTCAGCTTCATAATAACGAGCAATTAAATTGTTTTCGTTGGTCTCAAGAATTTGAAAGGTGCGGCCTTGTCCATAAGTCGTGTCTTCCATGTAATCGACCACAGCTTGACGATCGGAGGGATTGAAAGAGATCTGAACTTTTCCCACCTCAGGATCTAAAACTTTGACCTCACCCAGCTCCACCTTTTTTTCTTCTTTCAGTTGCTTGCGCATGGTGAAACCCGTTTTTTTGATTCGGGCTTCAACCGCGTCTTCGACATCGATCCCAAGAACCAAATGCAGGCCCCCTTGAATATCTAAGCCATAAGCGAGCTTATCTTGCGACGGCCACCACATTCCTGAGGTGTCGACAAAGTTAGGCATGGTCCACACCAAACTCACAAGGAGGATGAAACCCACAACAAACATTCGAGCATTTAGACTTTCAAACATGATTAACCTTCTTTAACCGGCTGTGACACATGGGCTTTTAAAACCCGGATGCTCACATCGTCTGCAATTTCAAGTTTTACATACTTATCAGTAAGACCTTCGATCGTCCCGAAAATTCCACTGCTTGTCAAAACACGATCGCCCTTTTTCAAGCTTTTAAGGAACTCTTGCTGAGTTTTCTGTTTTTTGATCTGCGGGCGCATCATCAAAAAATAGAAAATAAAAAACATGGCCAAAAAGGGCATGGCCTGCATGAGAAATCCTGGTGATTTCCCTCCACCCTCGGCTTGAGCCATCACTGATACTGCTGAAAAAAACACCAAAAAGGCGCTAAAAAGTCGATACATGGAGCCTCCACGACGTTACTTTAGGAAACCGCCTGTATACTCGTAAATGACGCGTTTTACAAAAGTTCCCTCAACCTATCGCTAAGCGCCGTAAATCAAAGATCTTTTTAGGGGATTCTGGCCTTTCTTGGGCCCGAGAACAGGAATATTTACACAGTTGAAGGCAAAAAAAAAGCAGCCAGAAAGGCTGCCTTTGTTGAAAGTTTGATTGGAGAGAGGGCCTAGTACATCCAGTCTCCGGTGGAGTCGACAATGCCATCACAATCAGCATCGAGATCTAAATTATCGGAACAGTACTGCGGAAGACCGTCATCGCCATGATCAGCATCCAATCCACTATTATCATCGGTGGTTGAACCGTCATCACTAGTGGATCCGTCGTCGGTGGCTGATCCATCATCACTAGTGGATCCGTCGTCGGTGGCCGATCCATCATCACTAGTGGATCCATCATCGGTGGCCGACCCATCATCACTAGTGGATCCGTCGTCGGTGGCCGACCCGTCATCACTACCAGCTCCATCACCATCATTGTGGTGATCGCCGTCCTCGCATGATCCTGAATCGTCGCTCCCCGCATTGGAGTCATCAGCGCTATCATCAGAACCGCCGTCATCTCCATCACTGCCGGAGCTGTCATCGTCGGCATCACCGTTGCCATAGGTGGGATCATCAGGATCCACATCTTCCATGTCCTCTTCACCATCACCATCACAAAGTCCAAGGTGATCATGCTCACCGTGGTGAGGTCCACCATGCTCTAAATGCGCCAGAACCGCCGACATCGGTAACACTTTTGACTTCGAATTGTCAGGGTTACCTGGGGGCTTGTGACAGATGGCCAAACAGACCTGCTTTTGTTCCGGTCTTTTGCCTTTTTTCTTGTGATTTTTCTCGGATTTACAGTCAACAATGTTGGCCGAAATATCCTCACTTGTGGCTTTCATCAAAGATACAGGTTCATAGGTGTCGCCATTCTCATTAATACCTTGCACTGAATCCGCCGAGTTACACCCGACGATCAAAAGTACGCTCGCTAATCCACATAGGACAATATTTATAACTCTCATAACAAAGCCTCTTCGAATGGGTTAAAGAAAATCAGACGGGCCACGGAAACAACCCGATCAGTATAAAAGGTTTCAAGTTCTTTTTCAGCGACAGCGTCACTCTGAGAAGAATGGCGTGTCTTGTTTCGAGAGTCTCAACGGAGAGAGGTTTAAAGGCTTAGAAAGTGACCAAGTCGTGAACGTCTCATCTTACGACACCTTACTTTGTGAAGGTTGCGATAATCTTATCCCGGAAGGCGGCCCACTCCCCTGCAAGGATGGCCTGACGGGCCCGTTTCATGAGGTTGAAATAATAATGCAAATTATGAATCGTATTCAAGCGACTGCCAAGAAACTCCCCAGTCATGAACAGATGGCGCAAATAGGCTTTCGAATAATTTTGACAGGTGTAGCAGGCACACTCTGGATCCAAGGGACTGGGGTCTTCTTTGTACTCGGCTCGCTTGATGGAAAGCTTGCCTTGCGAGGTGTAAAGAGTGCCGTTACGGGCGACCCGTGTCGGCATCACACAATCGAACATATCAATGCCGGAATCGATGGAAAGTACCAAATCTAACGGCGTTCCCACGCCCATCAAATAGCGTGGCTTTTGCTTGGGAAGATTGTCCCCCACTTGAGCCACAAGTTCATGCATCAGATGAATCGGCTCACCCACACTAAAGCCTCCCAAGGCATAGCCTGGCAAGTCCACATCTAGGGTTTTCTCCATGCTTTGCATGCGCAAATCATAACTAAGACCGCCCTGAACAATACCAAATAACAGAGACTCTTTGCGATCCATTCGCTCCTTTGATCGCTTTAACCAACGAATGGTCAAGTCCATGGATTCGACCAAGCGTTTCTCATCGCATGGGTAAGGCGGACACTCATCAAAGGCCATGATGATATCGGCTCCGAGATCCATTTGGATCTCCATACTTTTTTCGGGGGTGATAAAAAGTCGCGCGCCATCGATATGGCTCTGGAACTCAACCCCCTGTTCAGAAATTTTGCGCAACTTCGAAAGGGAAAAAACCTGAAATCCACCACTGTCAGTGAGTATGGGACCGTGCCAATTCATAAATTTATGCAGACCACCCATTTTTTTGACAATGTCTTCACCGGGGCGCAAATGCAAATGGTAGGTGTTGCCAAGGACCACCTGACAACCGTTGTCGATGAGCTCTTCGGGCGTCATGGTTTTCACAGTGGCTCGAGTGCCAACCGCCATGAACACAGGAGTTTGAATATCACCATGGGCTGTGGTCAAGGTCGCGGCGCGCGCCTTACCATCGGTGGCCTGTAAATTGAAATTGCCTATTTCAGCCATACGCTTAAATCTCCATAACTGAACAATCGAAAGTTTCGGTCGATGGCCCATTGATAATTGGCTTTGACAGACTCCACACCAGCAAAAGCCATGACCATGGCAATTAAAGTGCTTTCCGGTTGGTGAAAGTTGGTCATCAAAACGTCGACCACTTGAAACTCGAATCCGGGTTTGATAAACAGGCGGGTGTCACCAGCAAAGCTGTCTTCAGTTTCCTGCAAAAGACCCAAAGCTTGGCTTTCCAAGGCCCGCGTTACAGTGGAACCCAACGCCCAAACCCGTCCGCCTTGGCTTCTTACGTCTTTGATTTTTTGCCAGACCTGTTTGCGAATCACCACTCGCTCGGGATGCATCTCATGGTCGTCAATATTGTCCGAGTGAATCGGCAAGAAGGTTCCCAACCCCACATGCAAGCAAAGACTGGCGACATCAGCGCCGCGCGAGCGCACTTTCTGCAAATCCTCTTGCTTGAAATGAAGGCTGGCGGTGGGTGCTGCTAAGCTTCCCAACTCCTGAGCCCAATCGGTTTGATAAGCCAGGCGATCCTCCGGACGAGCGGCTCGCTCACCTCGCGCCTCCTGAATATAGGGCGGTAAAGGCATTTCACCGAATTCAAAAAAATACTGGGAATCCAAGGCCCGATCGGTTTCGACTTTCTGGGGGCGCCCTTTTTCGAGCATGGTCACTTTCACACCGCCAGGAAGAGATTGCTGCTGTCCCACTGGCCATTTGCGTGCCGGGCATAAAACCTGCCACGTGTTTTCCCCCAAGGCTTTGATAAATAAAATCTCCAAACCGTCTTGGCTGCTTACTCTGGCCGGAATCACCTTGGTGTCGTTCACCACCAGTAAATCGCCGGGTGGAATTTGACTGAGAACCGAGGGGATTGAAAGCTCACGGGGATCTCCTTTTTGCACCATCATCACTCGGGACACTGGCTTTTTTTCCGTCGCCACCAAGTGCTCGGGATATTCAAAAAAAAGATCGGATTTCTGCATGGGCGGAAGATAGGTCTTTTAACTCATTTGGTCAAAAAAAAAGGGAGGTTCGGTGGGATCTCTCCCGCCGACACTCCCTGCTCAAGCCCCTTGAGTCTCTTTGATGGGCTTGGCTTAAATCACCACAGTTAGCACATTGGCACATTCATCACGTGGGGCGCGATTGACCGTTTTTTGTGGCGCAAAACAACTCATTAAAGGAGGTCATTCAACCAGTCATCCTGACATGTAAAGAGCCCATCCTAGGCTCCTAAGCATCCTCATCAAATGCTTACTTATTAGACGAGCTAATCCTAAAGATGGTTAATAAAAAAAATATTGATACTTTAGCCTAGGAATTCACAGGATATTAAAGATTAAGAGCACGAAGAGCCACCCAGTACGCAGAACTGAGCACAGAACGGATGATTCAAATACACCTCTTTATGGGACTCTTCCAGAGTCTCCCCCATTTCAAATTCTTTTTCATAGGCGATCAACGTGCAGGCCAGTACCTTGGGACGATTCTCGCCTTTGCGCTTAACTACCATACGCGAATTGGAGCACATCACCTGTTCGGGCTTTTTGTTCAAAATATCCCAACAGGCCGTGGTGATTTCGGGCACATCTTTTTGGGGGTCCATTTCAGCAAAGACCACCAGGCTTTCGGGGTTGCTGGGATCCACTTCTACGCCCTGCTCTTTTAAAGCCAGGGCATATTTGTTGGCGGCCTTCTCTTGCGTCTCATCAGTCAAAGCCCGGCCAGCTATCGCAAAGGTCACACCTTGATCAGAAAACCATTTGATATTTTTCATGGTGGGCTCAAAAGTCCCTGGCCCTCTTTCTTTTTCGTGGATCTCTTGACTGTAGTGGTCCAAGGATACTCGAATCACCAACTGCGAGCCATACTTTTTTTGCCATTCTTGTATCTTGGATTTGTAGCGTTCGATACGGTAGGCATTGGTTAAAACCAGGGTTTTAAATCCAGCCTTCAAACAATTATCAATGATGTCGGTGATATTCGGATTTAAAAAGGGCTCGCCGCCCGTTAAACCGATCTCTTTGACCGGTAATTTTTTTTGGGAAATTTCATTGAGATAACTTTGCACATCGTCGCCATCAAGAAAACTCAGTCGATCATTTTTAGGATTGGACTCGATATAACAGTTGTCACAACTCAGATTGCAACGGGTGCCTGTGTTGAACCACAAAGTCTCTAAAGCTCGCAGGGGAACCGAGGCTCGATCTTCATTTTTTGCCGTCTTATAGGTGTCTTCAAATTTCGCAAACTCCATAAGATCTCTCCTTAGCAACAGGCGGCGGGTTCGACAGCACCTTCTGAATCACTGGCTGAAGATTTTGCCACCGGCATCGTACCACAGTCCTCGTACAATCCGTAATGGGTGGAAAAATCGCCCCAAAAATCGAAACCTTCTTTAAATCGCGTTTCGGCCAGCATCTTGTAAGTGTTGCCGCAGACAGTGTAGATACGACCTTTTTCAAACCTATGACCTTCATCCAACTGAAAAAAGTGAGGATGGTCTGGCAACGAGCCCTTATATCGCACGGCTTGTCCATAGTCCTCGCAATCCTCTTCGATCCCCTCCAACTTAAAAAGACGATAGGTGATCGATGAAAATTGAATCGTTCCCACTTTGCTAGCCACCTCATCGTTGTCGATACCGAGGGGTCGACCTGTGACTTTTCGAACATCGAGGAAGCCGGCTTGGCGTGCCATTTTTTGAAAATCGTTCCAGTAAAGAGCTCCGCTCAAACATTCGCCATAAAGAACGGGATCTTTTTTAAGATCCTCTGGTATTCTGCGGTCGGCATAAACATCTGAGAAATACATCTCTCCGCCTTTTTTTAGCAGACGGAAAGCTTGATCCAACACGGCCTGTTTGTCTTCAGCCAGGTTCACCACGCAATTCGAGATAATACAGTCAAAGGATTCCGGTGCCAGATCCAACTCATCGAGCTTTTCAATATCACCCTTTAAAAAGGTGACATTGCTTTGTTTGTAGCCAAACTGTTGAGCCATATAATCACGATGGCGATTGGCGACCTCCAATTGTTCATCGGTCATGTCAACGCCCACCACCGAGCCCGCCTCTCCGACCAAGGCTGAGAGAACATAACAGTCTCGCCCCGAACCACTGCCGAGATCTAAAATTCGAGTTCCCTGCAACCGCTCTGGAATCACGATACCGCAGCCGTAGTATTTGGTTAATACCTCATCGTGTATTTTGGCCACAATCGGTTTGGCAAAATCAGGAAGAGCGTCGGCTGTGCAACAGGCGTCGGTTTTCAAATCCCTTGAAGTCTGCAAAGTTTGACCATAATATTCGCGGACAGAACTTTTGGTGGTTGAAGTTTCAAGCACTGGCACCTCCCGAGGTCTCAATGAATCAATCAAAAATCAGTATCGTCATACCAACTCGTAACGAGAATGACGATTCCTATCTTCTGAAAATGTCGGCCCTCTACCCCAGCTCGGCCGACCTGGAATACCTGGTTGTCGACACGGGCACTGAAGAGTCCGTCCTAAAATCTATAAAACGAAGTGATTTTAATATCTTAAAGACAGAACTTCAAACAAGAGCTGAACGTTTGCAGCAAGGCTTTGACAAGGCCAAGGGTGCGCTGATTGTTTTTCACCACCCACGATCCTTGCTGAATCAAGAGGCTTTCGATCACTTGCTCGAGCACCGAGACAAACTCAAATGGGGAGGATTCACTCACCAATTTGATCATCCAAGCCTAGGTTTGAGATTCACCTCCTGGTATTCAAACAAGGTTCGACCGAAACTTTGGAAAATCCTTTATCTGGACCATTGCCTCTTTTTTAAGAAGGAACTTCTGACCCAAAAAATTCCTGCCATACCTATATTTGAGGACACTGAAATTTCCAAGATTCTAAGAGCCTCTGGCGCGCCATCCATCCTTCCTCAAATTTCTCAAACCTCAGCGGTGAGATTTCGCCGTAACGGCTTTTGGAAACAGGCCTTAAAGAATCAAAGTCTTAAAATCGCCTACTTTCTTGGCGGCTCACCCGAAAAAATGAACGCTTTTTACGAAAAGCGCATCAACCTCAATTGATTTGGCAGGCCCTGGTATTTGTGCTATTTCCAGAGACTTCGGAGCGCCAGTGTCGGAATTGGTAGACGAGCCAGGTTGAGGGCCTGGTGGGAGATAATCCCGTGAAGGTTCAAGTCCTTTCTGGCGCACCAACTTTCTCACCCGTCCTCGTTGTTTGCACTTCCCCTCTTATTCAAGATGACAATATTGACTCGCTAACGTTCGACTCGACGGATCGGCCTTTGCCCTTACTCCCATTTTTATTACTTGAATCTGATCGACTATTTTATTAGGAACTTGCCGACAATTTCATTATCTCAACAAGAAACTTCGGAATAAATAACCCTTTTTGTTTTCTGAGCCAACGACTCATACTGAGCCAATTCAGAGCCCAAAACTGTGACATTGCCTTTCATGGTCACTTTCTTGACCCGGATTTATCAGTGTCTGTCTGCCGCACATCCTTTTAACATTAAGACTGTTAATAAACTAAAGGGTATGGATATGATTGGGTATAATTGGTTATCTAGGTTTTTGACTTTAACGGTCACCAGCGTGCTACTGGTTTCTTACAATAACTGTGCACCGATTCATTCTGCGAAAAACTCCCAGCTCCCAAGCTTTATTGAACCCACTGAGTTGAACGAACAACAAGAATTGTATTTTTCTGGTAAAACGCTTTACGCCAGTAAATGTGCCCAATGCCACGGTCCATTTGAAGCTTCGACTAAGAAACAACGAAGTGCCAATGATATTTTTAATGCCTTTCAAACGATTTCTCAAATGAATGGCCTGACCGATCTTTCTGATAATGACGTCTATGCGATCTCTTATGCCCTAAATTATGTCGAGGACGATGAAGGTGAACTGGCTTGCACCTCCGCCCCCGACGTTGGCGTGGTCGCTATGCATCGCTTGAACTATTTTGAATACCGCAACACCATCAAATCAGTCACAGGTGTTCACCTACAAGAAGATCCCAATTTCCCCGCTGAGGAAGTCTCTGAATTCGCGAACACCGCCGCCAAATTAAAAATTTCCCGTCAGCATTTAGATTGGTATATGGACACGGCCGTACAGGTGAGTGAACAAATTTTTAACAATAGCAACTTGCGCGGACAAGTCGTGAACTGTGATTTACGATTAGAGGTCTGTCGCGCGGTCAGCCTTCAATCTTTTGCCGAGAAGGCCTTTCGCCGTCCTCCTCAAACTGACGAAATCAATCGACTCGTGGAGTTTTTCAATAATTTAAAAGATCAAAACCTCAGTGACGAAGAGGCCATGAAACTGACTTTTGCAAGCATTCTCAGTTCACCTCAATTTCTATTTCGTAACACAAAACTAACTCGACCGAACGATCCTTTGGCGCAAGAAAAATTAGACGGTCATGAATTTGCCGCACGCCTTTCTTATTTTTTATGGGGCGATGCTCCTGATGCTGTTCTCCTCAATCAATCGATCTCTGGTGAGTTGGAAGATACCGATAAACTTAAAATCGAGATCCGTAGAATGCTCGATGACCCGCGGGCCATCACTCACCTCAGCAAAAACTTTTTTTCTTACTGGTTTGGCATACACAAATTTCAGGCCTCCACACCTAACAGCTCTTTATTTCCAGACTTCAACGAGTCTATTCGACAAGATATGACCACTGAGTCGCAGTTATTTTTTCAATCTTTAGTCAAAGGAAATCAAACACTGGCTGCAGTCCTTACAAAGCCTCGCACTTTTATCAACAAGAACCTTGCTGACTACTATGGGATTTCAGGAAATTTCGATGACACTTTCCGTGAAGTGGATCTGTCCACCACCCCGCGAGGTGGGATCTTAACCCACGGCAGTGTGCTCACCCAAACTTCTCATTCCTCAGGAACCTCCATTGTTCGTCGAGGCGCCTTTGTTGCCCTCAATTTGCAGTGTATCGAGATTGCCACGCCGCCGGATGGAATTACAGCACTGGCACCGGCCAATGGCGAAGACAGTATTCGACAACGTCTCGAGCAACATCGCTCCAACCCCCAATGTGCCAGTTGCCACAAGGTTATGGACCCGCCGGGGTTTGGATTAGAAAACTTCAATGCCGTCGGACAGTTTCGCACCCTCGACGATGAGGGTTTTCCACTTGACACGCGCGGAGAACTTTTCGGTGGTTCTGAATTTGACAACATAAAAGAGCTGGCAAGCCTATTGAGTCATGATCGTCGGTATCAAAAATGTGCCGTGCAAAAATTAAGTACCTTTGCCTTGGGGCGTTCTCTGCAAAAGTTTGACGCCTGCACCATTGAAAAAATCGTCAACAACGCCGGAAATGGCACTCTTGAAGATTTGATTTTCGAAATCGTTTCGAGTGATCCATTCCGTTATGAGAGGGGAGAATAGAATGTATTTTATTAAAAAGAAAAAATTATCGCGTCGAACCTTTTTGAAGTCGTCAAGCATCGCCATTGCCCTCCCCTTTTTAGATGCCATGATTCCGGCGATGGCGAAAGCTCAATCACAGACCGCTCCTTTGCGAGTCGCTTACTTGTATTTTCCCCATGGAATACACCCCGATCGACACCCCTGGAAAGCCGCCCAATCGGGAGCCAACTTCAGCTTTCCCAAAGGCTTGGCTGGAACTCAGCTTGTGAATCATCGCAGCGATCTTTTACTCCTCGGCGGACTACGAAATCATTGGTCGCAATACAATATTTATGGCGATGGGGGCAACGATCACTCCGCGGCTTCGGCCAGCTATCTGACGGGCGCACGAATGAATTGGAAATCGCAAACTCCCAGCCTGACTTTATCGACTCAGAATGCCAATCAGGGTCCATTCAATCCGGCTCCTAACCTCCAATCTGTGGATGTAATGATTGCCAATCAAATTAAGGGCCAGACCCGTCACCCGCTCCTTCAAATCACACCCGCGGGATTCGCTCCCTATGACGGTGGTACAGCCGAGCTTGACACCGCCTATCGCACTTATCTTTCATGGCAAAGCTCAACAACCCCCAGCCCTCGTTTCTCAAGTCCATCAACCCTTTTTCAGGAACTGTTTGGCAATTTACCAGGAGGCACTCCGTCTCCTCCTTCCACCGGCCTTAGCTTAACTGAGAAGAAAAAAAGCATTCTTGATTTTGTTCTACAAGAGGCCAACCATTTATCAAACCAACTGGGAGCTTTAGATAAAATTAAGTTGGATGAATACTTAACGTCCATCCGCGAAGTTGAAAAAAGCTTACAGGCGGGCGAGCCCCTACCGCCACCAACGGCACCGCAAGCCTGTCAATCCCCTCAAGCTCCAAACTCTAACCTTTCCTTTCCGCAAGCCACTAAAACCAATTTGGACCTTATGGTGTTGGCGTTTCAATGTGATCAAACGCGAATGATCACCTATCTTATGGACTATGAGCTTAACAACCGACGTTATGATTTTGCTGGAGCCAACCGTTACGATAGTCACCAAGCTTCTCACGGGAATTTTTCGGATGACTACGGGGATGCCTTTAAAATTAATGATTGGTTCGCCAACCAGTTTTCCTACTTGATTGATCGTATGAAATCCACAGAGGATGTTTTTGGACCATTGCTGCAAAATTCAATTCTACATTTGGGATCAGGGACCAACACAACCGGAGGCGACCACCCCGACAACGATATCCCCATGCTTATTGCCGGCCAAGGGGGAGGTCTATTATCAACCGGGCGGGCTTTAAATTTGAGTCCCACTCGGCTCGAAAACTATCACCTTACATTGATGCAAAAAATAAACATAAATATTTCAAAGTTTGGCGGCAGCGATGGTGTAATATCGGGACTTTAAATTCAAGAGAGATCAATTAAACTCTGTATCCCTCTAAGTTTTTACTCTTTCTTTGCCTACTGAAAGTCGTAACTGAGAAAACCAGCGGGTTCGTTGGAGCAAAATTGACCGACCACCTGCGTATACTTGGCGATATCGTCGGGCGCCAAATCCATTTGCCCTATGTGAGTCACGGCCTGCCCCTGGCAAAGGTTTAATACTTGAGCGAGAGCTTGAGGAATAAAAAGATTATGAAAAGCCTCTAAGAAGCTTTGTTGTTTTGGTTTGTTAATCGAAATATTGCAGGAGTAGGTCTCGTCGATCACTGTGCAATGAGCGGTTAATAAATCACTGGTCCAGCTGTTTTCGGTTCCCTCAATACGCTGAAACTCAATCAAGCGATTGGCTTCACCAATTAAAACTTCCGGGAAAATATAGGATATTTTTGTGGTCTCAGGTCCCTGGAAGGGATCCACAATTTGCACGATAAAACGAGAGTGATCGACAAGTTCCGGAGGCGACGGCACCACATACAAGCCCTCGGTATCGGGTTGCCCTTTTTTAGCAAAGACAAGAGTTGGCGCCAGAGTTATAAGTAGAACGGCTAAGGTTTTTTTCATGACTTCCCCCCTTTGACAGCCTCTTTGTATCAAAAACCGATGACAAAATCACTGTGAATTTTCTTTTCTATCCGACCAATAAATTCAATGAGTTGCCCCGGCCTACAAATAAAAATGCATCATCAACCAGGCATAATCTCCCTCTTTCTGACTTCTTGAAAGAAGCTTTCTTTTCGCTAAAACGCCTTGGAACTCAAAGTGAGGCCGAGGAAAAAAAGTGAATCCGGCGCCATACATGGAAGCCGTGTTGTTGTCGCTAGACAGGTCGGCTTTTTGAATATCTCCAATGGCGATAAGGTGGAAACCTTTTTCCAGTTCGTAGCCTATTTTTGAAAAATGAAAAACGCCTTTTACTTCTTTGCCTGGTGTGGGCTGACTGTCGCGATAGACGGTTTCCGTGGTAAGATACAAATGCTCTGACAAACCAACCAGACCGTGCATCCCGACTGAGAAAGCCTTATCGTCCTTACTCTTCTTTTCTAAGCTCATTCCCAGACGATCATGAGTTCCGACAGAATAATTGGCTTGAGCATACACGCCGGCGGCTTCCGTTTGATCACTTTTTTTCCCGGCAGTGAGCGCTAGAGACAGATCCCACTGACTTTCTATGTAAGCGATCTCGAATGTCTCTCGCTCGCTTTGAATGCCAAATCCCAGGGGACCTCGGGTCGAAAACACATGCTCGGGACTATTGATTCCAAAACGAGGTGTGAACCGACCAATTCTAAAATTCAAGTGATCAGTCACCGAGTTGAGCAGATAAAATCTTGGCACGCCCCAAGGTTTGCTTTCTTTCAGAGTGTCGGAGGCCGCCGTTAGATTGATCAGCATTCCTTGATGTTTCACAGCCACTTCCACCTGCTCTTGCATTTCAATAAAACGCCCGATGGTGGCTTGCTCGGTTTTCGAGTGGACTTGAACGGCCCGGAAATCTCCGCCCACTTGCAACCATTTTGGAGTTTTCTCAAAAGCTCCGTAGTGCCATTTCTGTTCTCCTTCATAACCCCAAGTGCTCAACACCTCTTTGCTCAAAGCGCGGCCATACTCGGTCAGCAAGCCCCCTCCCCGAGGGCTCACATGACAGGTCATACAATTGGTATAACCATGCCGAATCATTTGCGGGTAAGCGAAAACTTTTGCTGCAATCAAAGTGATGAACAAGAGAATCAAAGATTTCATAACTGTTTATTTCCCGTCAGTGTTTTTTGCGACAAGGTTGGATTCAATCTCAACTTTGACTTTATCGGCCACAGTGACCCCCATGAACGAGGGGATATCGATGTTAAAGTCGGTAATTTGCACTTCAAAGTCAGACCGAACCTTAGCCTTGTCATCGATCTGTGCTTTGACATTCACCGGTTGATTTTTTCCATGAATAGTCACCACAGCAGGGATGCTCAACTCTCCTGTTTTCGGGTTTTGCATGGACCATTGCGGATCAAGTTTGAATTTTTTGATTGTGAGTTTGGCTTTCGGATACTGGCTGACTTGCAGGTATTTCTCTTTCATATGTTTGTTTCTAAGGGACATTCCGGTATCCAGTGAGTCCAAATCGACAGTGACCTCTCCACTGAGATAACCGTCTTCAATGGTTAAGATTCCTTGCGGCGCTTTGCCTTTGCCACGAATTTTTAAAAAACCAGGATTGCCAACCGCTAAAAATTCGGTTGTGCCCTGATTCAGTTCCAGTTTTTCGACCGCCCACAATGTTTGTGGTAAAAATAAAATTAATATTAGTATTGTCTTCATTGTTACTCCCCTGTGTTTAGTTGTTAGGTGCCCCAAGGTCGACCCAACGTAAAATGGTTGTTCGTTCAATATCATTCAAAGCCGGCCGAGGTGCTGGTGGCATACTCCCCTGACTGACTTCTTCATAAATATCCTCAAGCTCATCGATGGCATTGAAGTAAGTTTCTAGGTTCAGTCCATCGGCATTGCCGCCCGCTGTTGAATGGCAAGAAAAACAACGAAACTTGAATATTTTATTGCGCACCAATTGATAATTAATCTGGTCATCACTCGGCACCTCAGTCAGAAATTCATCCGCTGGTGGATTCGGAGGTTGACCTCCTTCATCGCCATTTCCTGGGTTTCCGTTTTCATCACACGCAACCGCATCGGCAATCGAATTGACCGCACCACCGTCCACCCAAGCCGCAACTAAGTCTTTGCCGTCCTGAGACACGGGCGGGTTGGGCGATTTCGGCATGATGTTGTTTAAAACATCAAACTTGATTTGCGTGGCCCAAGCACGTGCCGACTCGAAAGTGTCGAGACGAACTCCGCCCGAAGCGGCGCCGTTGCCGTGGCAGCTAAAGCATTGACTAACAAAAACTTGATCTCTCACTTGATCGTAGGTCACCACTTCTGCCGCTGGCGCCTCGCCTGGCGTGCAAACATCTTGACCGGAACCTCCGGCTGCAGCGCCGCCCGGTGTTTGATGAATGGCTTCGTAATTACAACTCACCATCAATAGTAAAAATAAAAATCGCAATGTCTTCATAGATCTCTCTGTGTGAAAGTTGTTATTTTGTAAGGTGAAGCCCCCGATGTCGGGGGCAACAAGATTTTACTGGGCCTGACACACAACTTCTTTTTTCAAGACAGTGCCGCCCTTTGACCAATCGTCAAAACGCAAACACGTGTAAGTCACAGCCGTGCCATCACTGATCGAGATGGTGACAACAGAATCGTTGGGTGTTTCAGAAACCACTGTCGCATCTTGAACAAGATCGCGCATTTCGACGTTGGCTGTTGAGAAGCGACGAAGAGAGTCCTCAAGAGACTCAGCCACAAAACCAGCCTGGCTGTTTTTAAAAGCCAACTTCGCTGGGTTGCTACCGCCGCCTTTTGCTGCTGCGATTTGAGAAAGCCCTAAGATAATCATGGATAATACTAGTTTTTTCATTTTTCCTCCTGGTTAGTAATGATCCTGAAACCTAAGTTAGCGCCACCTTCGCCTTGCCACCACGAACAGCACCTGGTAATAAATGTTGCGTATTGTTGCGTATCAGGGGGGAGTTAATGGATGCCGAGAAACATTACCTTAAAGGCCAATATTCCGCCGCGGCAGGATCAGAAAATGATTTAAAAACAATAAGTTACAAGATTGGTGGCCTTGTCTTCACAGGTCAGCACCAAGAGGCCCGCCTGCTTTACAAAGGTTATGTTACAAACTTGCCCATCGAGGCTCAGGTCGTCGCCAATTTTCATCTTGGCTTAAGCTACACACGAACTTCGGAGTATGAAAAGGGGCGTGAGTATTTCGTCAATAACCTACTTTTAGTGCGCGCGCAGCCGGTCTCGTTAGTGGCTCAGTTTTTTGCCTATCAAGGCAGTAGCTTCTACCGCTTCTTTTTTTCTGAACACAGAAAAAGTCAAACTCATGCTGAAAAAGGTTATGGCTGTTTATTGCAAATGCAAAAAGCCCCACCCCTTTTATTAGGACTCTCTTTAGACATTCAAGCTCACAACAAAATTCAGCTGGGGTACATTAACCAAGGTCTTAAATTGTTTGAGAAAGCTCTTGCGGTTACCGGCGCCAATCACTTGCATGACTTGTTCTCAGAAATTGAGATCTCCTACTTCAATTATCGCAGTGAGTTTTCACTCAACCTGAGCGATCATATTAGAACTTTACAGAAACGATTGGACGAGAGTCGAAACCAAAATGATTACTCCAATTCCGCCACCGCCTTGCAAGTGGCAAAACTCTACCTCTTACAAGGCCAGTTCCATCGGGCCCACAATTTTTTAAATTCTCATTTTGACGTGATTTATAAAAATCAGAACAAGCGAAAAATTGCCATCCTCAACACTCTCATGGCCCAGCTGGTATTTTATAAGGGACAGTTTCTAGAGGCCCTTTCTCTGATCAACGTGGCCCTTGGACAATTGAACTCGGATGTGGATCGCAGTCTGTTTCTACCTCTCTTGGGATTAAAAATACGTTGTTTAAAATTTTTAGGAAAAGACTTTGAGGAAGAGTTAAGTTCCTCTGAAAAGCTGATTCAAAAAATAGACCGAACCATCAATATTAATATTCAGAACCGGATCTCCAACTCCATCCAAGACCGAAAATTGGGGGAAGACCCACTGGGTGATTTATTTGACAAAGTCCACAAAAGAACACCCGGCGCTTTACTTGAAATATTAGAAAGTGGTGTCCTGCTATTGGTTTTTCAACTCTTTGAACTCAATCCGAATCGAAAATACATCATCATCTGTGAGGCCGAAAACACCACTCTACTGGTCGACAGTCGTCAGGTGGTTAATACAGGAAAAAGTTTAACCCGATTACAAATAGACATTTTAAATAAACTTTATCTGGGTCCCTGCACGAAAAGTCATCTTATCGAATCGATCTGGGGTTATGACTATGACCCCCTTCGCCACGATTCCCTGGTGTACACCGCCATTGGACGTATTCGTAAAATCATGGAGCCCAATGGATCTTGGCTTTACTCCGACGACAATCACTACTCCTTAGCCCATGAGGTTGAGGTTGTCGCCCCACAAGTTTCTGTGAAAAGCACCCAGCCGACCGCATCGCAAAAACCGGTGGAAATCCAAAATCTCAACCACCGACAGCTGCAAATGTTGGCCGAAGGCCATACCACCGCTTTAAGTGCAAGCCAGTATGGTGAAATCTGGAATGTGACTCGTATGACAGCTCTGCGCGACCTTTCGGAGTTGGTTGAGAAAGGCATGGTCGTAAAATTAGGCCGCGGCAAGGCCACCCGCTATCAACTGATCTAAGGCTCAAGGCCACTTAAGCCACACTTCAGCGCCGTGGCGCAATTTTTTTAAAACAGTCAATAAAAACACCGATATCTTGTTCAAAACCATAGAAAATCGTTGCTTTTTGGGGCCATAAACTGCAGGTTAGCGCGAATCATGTTTCAGCGATCAATTGTTCTTTTTCTGCTCTGTGGATGCTTTTCTTTTTCCTCGATGGCCGTCGGTCAGTACACCTGTAAAGAGATGTATTCTTTATCCCCTTTGAATCGCGCGCCCCTGTTAAACAACGCACCCCTCTTCGGTCATCGCCAAAGACCCGAACACACTGGGCCGCGATCATCGACTGAGGCCTCCAAGAACACGGTCTTCCGCAACCCAGAGCTGCTCACAAGTCTGATCCGCAACCGCAAGTATGAACTGCTTCGCTACACCAATCGAAATGGCGATATCATTCGATGGTTCCTTTCTTTAAGTAATAACGGTCGCCTCTACCGCGTCGTCATTCGCCAAGACACCACCGGGAAAACCTTGGATATGTACGCAGAAACGCCGTTAGAAAAAATGGAAAAGGAGTATTACCACCAAATTGGTCGCAGCCTTCAATTGGAAGGACTTCACACCGAGATCAAGCTGCCGCGAAAAGGGAAACGAGAACTGATTATTGAACCCTCTGTCATCGTCAAGCTGGAGGTAAAACACGAGATCTCCGTGGAGGATTTGATCCATGCTCTCCGCAGAACCCCCCCCAGTGTGAAATACCGCCCCAATCGGGTGCCTCATCTCCAAGGCAAAGATTCCTTTTTGTTTTCTTTAGATGTGGGAACTCGAGCCCCTTTGGAGATTGTTATGGTCTATGAAAAAAACGCTTACACTCTGTTGACCGCTTTTTTCACCGACGTCTATCAATATTGATACCCCGGAGGGCGACTGTCGCCCAATGATCCATGCACCCGCCACTTCAGCCTTCTCAACTTGCCTACCTGCACACTCAATAGGCATTGATGATAACGATTTTGGTTTATAATAGTTATTCTCTATTGAGTCATAGATAATTAATATTCCACACGCCCTATTAATCGACTTATCCTCTTGAAGATAATGCAGTTTAAAACAAGAATAACCTGTTACGTAAACAACACAGAGGAGTGCTCATGCTGAGGCATCAGAAATCAAAGACAATCAAGCTGGCCGTTTTCGCAGCGTTTTTGCTTGGCGCGTTCAACGTTCAAGCCAAATCCAATAAACTTTTTGGAGCCAGTGAAAAAATTAAAGCCAGATACAAACACATAAGAGATACAAAACAACCCATTTCAAATAGCTTTTGGTGGCCCAACCAATTGGACCTGTCACCCCTACGCGATCACGACAACCGGTCCAACCCCTACGGTGAAAACTTTGATTACTCCAAAGAATTTGCCAAATTGGACTTGGATCAGGTGAAAAAAGACATCAACCAACTGCTGACCACATCACAAGATTGGTGGCCCGCCGACTTTGGTAACTACGGACCGTTTTTTATTCGTATGTCTTGGCACAGCGCTGGGACCTATCGAACTCTTGACGGCCGCGGTGGCGGCGACGGCGGCCAACAACGCTTTGAACCCTTGAACAGTTGGCCCGATAACGGGAACTTGGACAAAGCCCGTCGCTTGCTTTGGCCCATCAAAAAGAAGTACGGACGCGCACTTTCTTGGGGCGACCTGATGATTCTGGCCGGAACTGTTGGAATGGAAAACATGGGTTTCAAAACCTACGGATTCGCTGGTGGCCGCACCGACGATTGGGAACCAGACTTGGTGTACTGGGGACCCGAGTTGGAAATGCTGGCTAGTGATCGCGAAGAACGAGATGGCAAGCTGCAACGCCCCTTGGGTGCGACTCACATGGGATTGATTTATGTGAACCCTGAAGGTCCAAAAGGTAAGCCCGATCCCAAAGGATCAGCAAAAAACATTCGGGTGGCGTTTAAACGTATGGCCATGAACGACGAAGAGACTGTGGCATTGGTCGCCGGCGGTCACACCTTTGGTAAAATGCACGGTGCCCACAAAGCCAAAAAATGTTTAAGCGAAGAGCCTGCGGGAGCTCCTGTTGAAGAGCAAGGTTTAGGATGGAAAAACAAATGTGGTAAGGGTCATTCAGAAGACACTGTGACCAGTGGACTTGAAGGCGCTTGGACACAAGCTCCAACCAAATGGACCACTCTTTACTTATCAAACCTGCTAGAAAACGAATGGGTTCAAACCCGCAGTCCTGGCGGAGCCATCCAATGGATTCCGAAAAACAAAGACATGCGCAAAACGGTTCCCGATGCCCATGTTAAGGGAAAAATGAACTCACCGGTTATGACCACCGCCGATTTGGCGTTGAAAGCCGATCCCGAGTATCGAAAAATTGCTGAACGCTTTTTGAAAAACCCAGAGGAGTTTCGTTTAGCCTTTGCAAAGGCTTGGTACAAGCTGACTCACCGGGATATGGGCCCGAAACAGCGATACCTGGGGAACCAAATTCCTAAGGACGAGTTGATCTGGCAAGATCCTGTGACGATGAAAGACAAGAACAAAATCAGTTCTGGATCGGTTAGCAGTTTAAAAGATAAAATTCTTGATTCTGGTTTAACGGTTCCCGAACTTGTTCGCACGGCTTGGGCTTCAGCCTCAACCTTCCGCGCTTCTGATATGCGTGGCGGTGCCAATGGTGCACGCTTGCGTTTAAAACCGCAAATCGATTGGAAGATCCACGATTCCAAAGAGCTGAATAAAGTGATAAATAAGCTTGATGAAATTCGTAAAGACTACAATGATTCGTTTTGGAGAAGCAGCGAAGTCAGCCTTGCCGATATGATTGTCATTGGTGGTGCCGCCGCCATCGAAAAGGCTGCTAAACAGGCCGGAATGAGTATTGAAGTTCCCGTGGCTTCAGGACGCGGTGATGCGACTCAGGAGCAGACAGATATCAATGCTTTTTCATTTCTTGAGCCGTCAGCCGATGCCTTTGTCAATTATTTTGATAAAGCCAATGCTTACCAATCCCCCACCGACAGCTTAGTGGACAAGGCCGACCAGTTAGCCTTAACAGTGCCTGAGATGACGGTTCTTGTGGGTGGAATGCGAGTCCTAGGGGCCAATGCAAAGGGTTCTAAGCATGGTGTTTTAACCGACCGCACCGGCGTTCTCTCCAACGACTTCTTCGTCAACCTTCTTGATATGTCCACGGAGTGGCGCAAATCGAAAACCGAAGGTGTTTACGAAGGTTTTGATCGCAAAACCAAGAAAGTGAAATACACCGCAACCCCAGTGGATTTGATTTTCGGATCCAACTCTGAGCTGCGTGCTGTAGCCGAAGTTTATGCGATGGACGACGGCAAGAAAAAGTTCGTGAAGGACTTTGTCGATGCTTGGGTTAAAGTGATGCAATTGGATCGCTTCGACCTGCACCACGACATTTAAGTGGAATTCTAAAATCTTGATTGAAAGGCCGTTGCAAAACGGCCTTTTTTTTTGCCTTCAATCAATGACAACGATAACAAATGAAAGACCGACGATGACTTGAATTTTAGCACGTCTTAAAAGAAAGACAGGGCTTCTTCACAGCCGCCAGCCTCAATAGCACCACGAAAAAGTTCTGCATTTGAATTGGGAGTGAAAGTTTGCCCTCGCACGATGTCTCGAGGAGTCAGCGGATCCACTTCGCCAACGTCAGTAAAGCGACGACCTGGAAAATGGGAATTGTCGCGGTCGATATCTTCAAGATATTCGAAATAGTCTGTTGAATTCATTCGATTGAGTCGCGCCCGAAACCAATTTCTAGGATCTGGACGAACATCTTCTAAGTCGATACCAGCATAGTCAAAATCTATAGGCAGAGGATAGCCTCGGGTTCGCAGGAAGCGATACATGCTTTCACTGGCCTCGTGCATGGTATTGCCCGTCCATATCACTCGGTGCACCACCAATCGACGATCTCCCAACTCTTCACGTGAAGGAAAAATCCGCGACCAAAAAGCCTCTTGCTGTTGCGGCGTCATTTCACGAATTTCTGAAAGATTTTGAACGGGAGTAAAGCGAAAATAATCATCAGCACCAGCTAATTCATCGGCCCACATTCCAGTCATACCCGTGGTTCGGCCTAAGCCTATGACAACATGATTTTCTGGAGGATAATGTTCGATCAACTCGCCGGCCATGTTACGAGTGACATTGAAGCGATTGTCAGCGGTGATGCGTGCGACGTCGGCCTCAGAAAATGTCTGAGAGAAACTCAACACAGCCACCAGCCAATAATTTATTAATAGTAAGGGCGATTTTATCATCGGGCCCCCAGCGCCAGGCAACGTCGCACTCGACTCAGAACTCTTTGTCGCTGCTGAGGGTTCAATGACCGGAATCGATCATTGCCCCTGCGGGTAAGGTAAGCATCAAAATCAAGACTGGCATCTCGCTGACGGGCTTCGGTGAAGCCATTGCGTATACTTTGATAACGACTTTGTGTCCTTGTATTCCAGCGGGCAAACATAGGGTGAGCGGCCGGCTCCGGCAAGTCCAAATGTCTGAGATTTCGAGGAAGAGGGCGCGCGAACATAACAAAAGCCCCGACAGCACAGACACCGCGAATGTAATCTTCGCCTTGCAGACAACGCATGCCCTCGATGAATTCATCCAATAACTGTTGATCGCTTTCACTCAATTCGCGGCTGGGTTCTGGGGGAAGAGGTACGATGACCATGGTGCCCTCGGTTATCTCTGAGTAAACCCTATTTTGTCGCTGCTCTACTTCTCGGGCCATAGCAACAATATCCGAACATAAAATATTGTTTAGACGTTCGGGCTCCAAATAGGCCGGCGGGTACTGAAGCTGGCGTATTTGCTGAGCTGTCAAAGTAAACCCCGCCTGCTGCAAAGCCTCGCGAAACTGTTGCCCGCGCTCATTCATTTGTTCGATAATATGTCTTTTAAAATCGATCTCTTGGGTGCGACAGCGCTCGACACCGTTGGCTCCCCTGGCTAGGAGACCAAGAATTTCGACGGCCGCCAAACTGCCACCGACAATATTAAGTCCCATCGCTAATCGACCACCCAAAGGCCCTAGCACTCGCGCCAAGGCTGCGGCGGTTGCGGGTGCCGCCCGTTGCATGGCCGAAGCTCCAATCGCCATTGTCATTGGACTGCAGATGGCCACGGTCTGTGCCAATTCCAAAGCCTCATTCCCGGTCGGCGGCTCGGGACAAACCGATCCGCTGTCCGACCCTGTTGCAGGAACCGAGTCGGGTGCGGTGACCTCGCCTTTGGCAAGAGCCGTGAAAAAAACAACTGAGCAGAACATGAGCCGAACAATCACACTAATAGATCGGTTATTCTTATTTAGATATTTATCAATATTTAGCCACAGTCCCTGTTTTCTCGGGGCTTGAAGAAATGGCTGGTGGAATGAATAAGAAGTGTTTTATCTTGAGACACAATCAATGGCAGACATCAACCAAAGTCGTGCACCGATTGATCACATCAAATTTTCGAGGCGGGACATTTCGTCCTCGGTGTAACTTTGCAGTTCCCCAAAGTTGATGCGCCCATCTTTGTCTTTTTCATAATGGTGAATGGGACTGACGAAAAAGTGACCCATGTCTGGGAAAAATGGAATTTCTGTAATGACTTTTTGCACTTCTTCAGCTTTGTGAACATGACCGGGCGCCACCATCACCCGAACCCCAAACCACCAATGAGCGGCATTCCGATCGTGAAGTTTTTTGCGAACAATTTTCTCACAGGTGTCGCGCAGGCGTTGCAAATCCAAAAACTCAAGATGCACACTAATACCAATACAGCTGTAGCGAATCAATTGCTCAAGGTACTTACCGCCACGACTGCCATTGGTGGTGGTATGAATCATATGACCTTTATCGGCAACGTATTCCACCCATCGCATGTATTCTGGAATGATGGTAGGCTCACCACCAGTGACCACCCATTTGATGGGCTGGTCTTCTCCGAAATGCGCCACGATATTGTCGGTCGTGGCTTTTAACTCCTCCCATGTTTTTAGAGGGTCGGTTTTATTGGAAACTTCCGGAGGGCAGTAACTACACGCATAGTTGCAACGCTTTCCCATATCCCAGGAAACAGTGACAAAATGCTCGTCGAACTTGGGAAAGTGATAAGGCCCCACCCATTCAACGGGCCCGATTTTTTCCGGACTCATTTTCATTTCTTTCAATGATGGGGCTTTGGCGATGGGGATGTATTCGGAGGTGCGAGTTTTGCGAAGTTGCATATCCCCCCCGCACATGCAGGCTTCTCGGTCACAGGTGACCCACTGTTTTGGTAAATTGAAATTGCCTTTGTATGCGTTGCCTTGCACTCCATGAATAGCACAAGCCGCCAAAAGAATTTCTCCATTTTGCCCTATATGGAGGGATTCATTTCCGGCCGAGCACTTCCACCCCTTAAAGCGGTTGAGTTTTTTAGCCATCAGCTCTTCGGTGGAATAGGCTTTGAATTGACCTTGCTCATCAGCCAAGACCACGGATTTGGAAGGATCAAATTTTCCCGGGTAACGAGTGGAGGAGATTTTAAATCGACGTTTTTTTCTGACTGACTGAGGTTCGGAATTTTCGGACCGTCCCATCCATTGTCGAAATCTGGTAAACATAGGGCTCCCTCGTGAAAATAAATCTATACGGAGCTCCCACAGGGGTCAATATTGAGAAGCCTTCTCGGGGAATGACCGGTGGCACACTAAGTCATGCGGCCTCCAGTCCCCCCATCGGTGACGACATCCCCACCCCCATGTTACTGGGTGCCCATGAAAAAAGGCCTTTTGTTTTCAGCACTGTTCTTATTTTTGCTTTATGGCACGATGTTTTACCTGGCAAGACCGTCGTCACACGAGATCACAATCAAGGATCTTGGCAAAGCGCCAGCCGGACTCCCCCGTCTCGAAGTGAAGGATCACTATTATTCTGGGGTCGACGGCACTCGCAATTATTACACTGAAATCAACAAAACCGAAAATCCTATCACCCATCCTCTTGTAATCATCACTGGCCTAGAAGACATTACTGAAAATTGGTGGCCCACCGCTCAACAGGCCCTAACCTCTGGTTTTCAAAGAATCTTCATCATTGAGATTCGCGGCCAGGGTCGCAGCCAGAGAGTGCCCGGCAATTCCAACGCTTCCGCCCACATCCAATACTTTACCAATTACACGCAAGACATTCTGTTGGCCTTAAAAGATATTGATAAAAAAGCCGGCCCTCCCCAAAAACCTCCGTTTGTGATCGCTCACTCCACAGGAACCTTGGTTTACACAGCCAGCTTACCAAAGATTCGTCGTTATCTCCCAGCCTGGGAGCCGGAAAAAATCAGCCTTTGGACACCATTGGTGAAGCCCAAGATCTCACCTATGGTCAATAACTCTGTGGTCAGGCCGGTGTTGCGTGTTTTTGAATGGTTGGCATCCTCTTTAGGTTTAACACTTTTAGGTAAGCGCTTTTATCCTCGACCGTTTTCTGAAAACAAGCTCACCAGTGACCCTGAAAAACACAAATGGTCCGAAGGCTTGCGCTATTCCCAAAAACTGAATTCTTCGGGAGTAAGTTTGCGATGGGCTCTGGAGGTCTTTGCCGCCGCCGACCAGATGCGCACCGACAACTATAGTGTCTTGTCACAACCGGTTTTGGTTTTTAAGGCGAAAAAGGATCAAGTGGTTCGCAATGATTGGACCATCGACCACCCTCTTGTCGAAGTCGTAGAGATCGACAATGCTCAACACGGCTTGCATATCGAAAAAGATTCGATTTTTAAAAAGGTGATCAATAGGACTTTTCAGTTTTTCCTGGAGAAATAACATAGCCCTGCTTCTCAAGCTCTTTTAAAAAGCTCCCTTCTCCATACAAATGGGCCGCGCCTAAGCCAATAAACACTGTCTTGTAACCTTTGCTGATCGAATCAAATGACTCGGCCCACATTGTATTGCGCTGTTGAAGAAGTTTTTCACGTAAACTCTGCCCCAGTATTTGATTCAAATAATCGTCAAACAACACTGGACGCCCGGAGCGATACAGTTCCAGCAAGCGAACCGATTCGCTTACCTTTTTGTGGTAAAATAAAAGAGCCTGTCGACGATCGGCTGCAATCGACTTTGCCACTTCAAACAGCTGCTTAAACTTCACCTCGGAGGACTCTTTTTCGATTTCAATAATCGGTTCGATATCACGATCCAAATAATCAAAGACAATGTCTTCTTCAACGGCGATTTCATACAATCCCACATCCATCTTTGCTTTATAATCAAGGCTACGGGTTAGGTCGTTGATCTCACCAATAAAATCTTTTTTGACATCCAGCTGTCCCCTGTTGACAGCTTTGATGGTGGCTTCGGTTTGGTCTTCAATAAAAGACAGTAATATAAGATTAGCCAGGACATAATTGTCCATTTCAATATGGTGATCTTTCGCAAGCAGACGACGGCCAAAAGTACTTTTCTTGTAAAGCGACTTATAAAATTTAAAATCTTTGGATGATAGTTCGCTGTAAACAATGCCGCGATCGACTCGCGCCAACAGTCGCATTAAGGCATTGCTGGTATCAACCACGGGAGGCACCTCAAGAACCAACAACTGCGAAGTTTTCAGTGACTGGATAATATCTGGGGGAACTTCGTCGACGCTTACAAAGGCATGAAAAGTCCCCAGGATTGAAACCTTAGTACCGTCTTTGCTGGCCTGCCAATAATGAGGCTTTTCAAGTTTCTTTGTAAAAACACTGGCGCAACCGGCAAGACACAGACATAAGAAAAATAAGGGCCATTGAAAGCGATAAAACACGGTCTATTATACTAACGGATAGACTTGTAAAATCCAAAGACAAACTCGGCCTAGTTTTTTTGCAAAAAGTTTTTCAAGGTGATCGCCGGCATATAGGGCTTCACATAGGAGCGCTGCCACCATGCCCCCGATGAACTTGACCTATTGGTGAACTCATACCGATACAGATCCATTTTTATAAAACGTGGAGCCGTCCCGCCAGCAAACGGATTGTAAGCCAGCTGACGATCGACCAAAGGATCATTTTCCAACATTTTTTGGGCTAAAGTGACAAGCCAAGGCTCTTGAATCTGAGGACGCATTGCGGAGAACCACATCTGCCAGTCCAACCGCAAATGATAGGGCGTCACCCAACAGGGTCGACGCTCGACATCACCGGGCTTGCAGTAAAATTGGTACTCCTGCCACTGGGTCTGTTCAGAAAGAGTGGCATCCGTGGTTCCACTGATCACAATTTCATATCGAGTTTTGGTGATACTTCCAAACAATCCATAGGAATTAACTAGATGAAATGAATCATAGGATTGATTCATTCGCTGTTGGGGGGAAATCATGTTCGACAACGGACGGAAACTTAAAATTAAAACCGTCGCCCAAACAAAAAACGAAAAACTTGTTTGCGTCACACTCACCTTTTGATTGGCAAGAGCTTGCAATTGGGTGCGAGTTTTATGGCCCACCCATTTTTTTAAAACTCCATCATCCAAACCAACCACAGTGAGAACAATGGTTTGTAAAGTTAAGTACGCCAGGTTGCCGGTGGTGAACAACACCAATTGAAAAAACAGGATACAGAAGGCACCGAGGCGACGAAAAACCAGCGGCAACAGAAAACAAACCGGCACCACAAGTTCAAAAAAATGGGTCGCAACAACTTCAAATTGATGAAAAAAGTCTGGGAGCTGATGATAATACCAACTTAAAAAATGCGGGTTGGGCTGAGTCTGATAATAAGACTCCATACAGGTCAAATCCAACCAACATTCATCACCGCGAATTTTTATAAGACCAGCTCCCAGCAACAGTCGAAACAGCATCCACAACAGAGGTAGAAACATCAGGTGGTTTGGGGTTGGAGAATGGGGAGACATCAAATTCCAGCGCCAAGGATGAACGATAAAGACCGCCAGCAAAGTCATTTCGAGCATCATAGTTTCCCAGCCGAATCCCCAGAATAGCCCCGCGCCATTGACTAAAGACAGCTGCAAACCCCAAAGCACCAAAAGCATAAGACTGTTGGCAAACCCCAACATCATGAAAAAGCCAATAATCAAAAACGTGGCCGCCATTGTATAAAGTGTCAGATTTGAAGAGTCGTAAAAAAGAAGACTCGGGAATTTTTGAATGAGAGCCAGCCATTGTCCCTGAGATAAGAACTTTTCAACCAAGTCCGACACCGGTGTTAAACCATTGGGGCCGATAAGGTCCGGTCCTTGGGCCGCAACAATGCCTCCGATAATGACGTAAAGGATTCCCAAGCCGCGGATGTAAAACAGGCGTGTCAGCCAAAAGTTTTGAGTCGCTTTCACTCCTCTACTATAGGAAAAAGGCCTCAGCGATCCTAGATTCATCTTCGTCACATCACGTTATAAATGAGGAGACGACGAATTGAATTAACTTCAAGTATCGGTTTCGAAGATATTACCCAAGTTCTCAAATCTCTGTATTTTGCATTAGGTGAGGAGTAGCTAGGGATTTGGTCTTTCTGCAAGAGTACTTGCCGCCTCGACGGGCTGAAAGGATGAATTTTTTAAGTCCTTTTAGCTCGTCACCATTTTAAAGAATGGGGGTGGTGACGAAACGCTTCAGACAGCCAAAGGTTTAACTGCAATATCCCATAAGGAGGGACTATGAAATTAATGTTATCGCTACTTGCGATTCTCAGCATCAGTTTGGGCACCACCCAAGCTTTTGCCTCACCCGATCAACCCCCACAAGAGCCTTTAACGGTCGAAGTGGTGGAAAAGGAGCTTTGTGAATATTTGGGTAAAGATGTGGAGGTTCCCGGTGATTCGGCTTTGGCCGAATTGGCCGAAGATGGGCTGGCCGTTGTCGAAATCGGCAGCGAAGCTGTTATTTGCACCGTCGAAGGCACCGCCTACCTGACCTACAAATACGGTCTGAAACCGCTCGGTCAGGCCGGTAAAAACCTTCTGTGCACTGTTGGCAAAGGCATCACAAAATTTCTTGAAGCTATTTTTGGGTCAGCCAAAAAAGCTGAGAACGATGTTTGTGACCAATAGAAGCCCATTTTCATGAGGCCGAACCGCCTTGAGCCCGTCAAACCCCAGATTGGCGGGCCTTTTGCTTAGTTTATAAACATTGCTTCAACCTATCAAAACCGTCAAATCATTGTCTTTCTTTTCACTTACTGACAGAATGGCCTCTGCTTTTTTGGGGTGAGGTGGGACATTCGTCTATCCAATGAACTAACAGCAGAATTCAATTGCAATCATCCACTCAGTGAGATGGCTCGATACCATTTGAACTCAGGTGGCAAATGCTTGCGCGGCCATTTGGCTTTAGCAGAAGCTGAAGCCTGTGAACTGTCCCATGACAAAGCCCTGCCTTGGGCCGTGGCTTGTGAACTTCTGCACAACGCCACCTTGATCCATGATGATATTCAAGACAACGATCCCATTCGCCGTGGCCAACCCAGCTTATGGAAAAAGTATGGCGTTTCACAAGCCATTAATACCGGTGATCTTTTAATTTTTCGCTCGTTCAAACTGGCCTCACAATTGGGGCAGTCGCGACTCACCGATTTACTTTCACAAACGGCCGAAATTTTAGTTCGCGGTCAGGTCGACGAACTCTTGCAACTTCCAAAAGACGATAAGGGTTACTGGAATTCCTATCTTGAAATGACTCAGTTCAAAACCGGAACACTTTTTAAATTGCCCGTCCATGGAATCCAAATTCTAAGAGGTTCTGATCTTTCGGCAGAAGAAGCCAAAGCTTGGTACTCGATGGGGTGCTGCTACCAAATTTACGACGACATCCGGGATTATCTGGGACAAAAGCAACCCGGACAAAAACAGAAAGACTTTGAAGAAAAACGCATCAATGCTTTGCTCGCCTGGTTATCAAAAGATCAAGATCAGGCCACCCTCTTAGACGACTACTTGGCTCTTCCCAGCACAAGCAAAGAGAGGCCAATCTTAATTAAAAAATTACATGCCACTTTGGAAAAGAACAATGTGGTGGCCGAGTTGTTAGGGTTTGCAGACAAGCAGCTTGCCACTTTTAAAAATCACACCAAGCCGACCACGCGCGACGTTGTTTTGCATTTTTTTGAAACAGCCGTGCAAAAAGGAGTCCATTTTCATGAACCAATCTCAATCTAAAGCTAAAGCCGTTGTTGTTGGTAGCGGTTTTGGTGGCCTTTCCAGTGCCTTCGAACTTCTCGCCAAAGGTTATGATGTTAAAGTCCTAGAAGCGGGTGACCAAGCTGGCGGACGGGCCCGAGTTTTTAAAGAAAAAGGCTACACTTTCGATGCCGGACCAACGGTTATCACCGCCCCCTATTTGTTCGACGAATTGTTTTCTTTGGTCGGAGAAAAAACCGAAGACTGGGTCAAATTTCAACCTATCGATCCGTTTTACCGGATTCTTTATAACGACGGCACTCAGTTTGATTATGTTGGCGAGCAGGATCGCTTGCTTGAAAACATTCGCGCCATCAGCCCAGAGGATGTGGAGGGGTATCGAAAGCTGGAAAAACATGCCCAACAGATTTTCGATGTTGGCTACACCCGCCTAGCCGACCAACCGTTTCCCGATGTCGCCAGCATGCTGCGGGTGGTGCCAGATATGATCCGGCTGCAAAACTATCGCAGTGTTTATTCGTTGGTTGCAAAGTACATAAAAAATGAAAAATTACGTCAGGCCTTCAGTTTTGAGCCCTTATTGGTGGGAGGAAATCCCTTTAAAATCACCTCAATTTATCTTTTGATTCACTGGCTTGAGAGAAAATGGGGTGTGCATTTTGCCATGGGCGGAACCACAGCCCTTGTCCAAGGCATGGTACAGGCGTTAGAAAAACATGGTGTTGAATTCGTTTACAATTGCCCGGTGGACTCTCTAGAGATTGAAAAAGGCCAAGTCAAAAAAGTTCTCTCCAGCCAGGGTCATAATTTTGATTGTGACATTTTGGTATCGAACACCGATCCTATAAAAGTTTATGACGAGTGGATCGAAGAGAAATGGCTGCACAAACACAAGTCCCGTCGCCTCTCACGCAAGACCCAATCGATGAGCCTTTTTGTGACTTATTTTGGTGTGAAAAAGAAATATGACAACATTGTTCACCACACCATCCTGCTTGGTCCCCGCTACAAAGAGCTTCTTAATGATATTTTCACTAAGAAAACATTGGCCGAGGATTTCTCACTGTACCTGCATGCACCGACCGTGACCGACCCGTCGCTGGCGCCAGAAGGTTGTGAAACTTTTTACGTGCTCTCACCCGTTCCTAACAATCAAAGTGGAATCTCGTGGGAGCAAACCAAACAGGATTATCAAGACCGGATTTTAGACTCTTTGCAAGAACGTCTGTTACCGGGCTTGAAAGAGAACCTTGAAGTCGCATTCTCAATAACACCTGATTATTTTGAAACCGATTTAAGAAGCACCCACGGGTCCGCCTTCGGTATTGAGCCATCCTTTCAACAATCGGCTTATTTCCGCTTTCATAATCAGTCGGAAGACATCAAAGGTCTTTACTTTGTTGGCGCCAACACTCACCCAGGAGCCGGAGTTCCTGGAGTCATCAATTCAGCGAAGGTCCTGAAAAGGATCGTTCCAAACAGCCAGGAGTTGCGACCATGAGTCAATGGGAAGGGGTTATGAAAAATCACGCCAAATCTTTTTATTTGGCTTCACTGTTTTTCCCGAAAGCTCTTTTGCCTCGGGTTAAGGCCTTGTACGCTCTTTGCCGCTGGCTTGACGATGCCGTCGACGAAGCTCCCGATGAGGAAACGGCTCGAATTGTGCTCGAAAAGATTTCCAATGACCTGCATGCCAAAGAGCCACAAATTCAAGTCAATATCATGTACCGACAAAATAAGCTGGACGCCGGTTACATTGATGACTTGATTCAAGGCGCCAAGGAAGACCTTGGTCACGTTCGAATTAAAGACCAAGAGGCCCTGATTCAATATTCCTACAAAGTGGCTGGCACCGTCGGCCTCGCCATGTTTGACTTGATGGCCGTGCATCCCTTGCAGGCGCGGGCCAATGCTGTCGACTTAGGAATTGCAATGCAAATTACAAATATTTGTCGAGACGTCAAAGAAGATCTGTCTCGTGATCGAATCTATGTTCCCATCGACCTTTTAAGACACTATCAAATCTCCGAGACAGACTTTATTGACGGCTTGTATCGTCGCGAGCAACTGGCTTGTTGCATTCGCGAACTTTTACAGCTGGCCGACCACTACTACGCCAGCGCCCAACAGGCCTTTCAAGCGATTCCCTGGCGATCCCGAGGCGCGATTATTATTGCCAGCCAACTTTATCGTGGTATCGGTCAAAAGCTTTTAAAAAATGGCGCCGATCCAATGCGAGGTCGAACCTACTTAACCACCACCGAAAAAGTTGTGGTTGTCATACGTTCTTTGGGAGCTTGGGTCTGGAGTGCGTTTCGCCACCCACCTTTAAATCATGACCCTAAGTTGCATAAAGGATTGGAGTACTGGAAACAGCTGCGGAGCTTCAATCCATGACCTATTGGCAGTTTCATCTTTTATTTACCATTCCATTATTTTGCGTCATGGTGTTTATCAGTCGCAACAATCCGTTTGCTAATACCAATAAAGCCAAAGCTGGAATGGCTCTTCTTTTATTTCTGGCCATCACTTATACGACCCCCTGGGACAGTTACCTTATTCATCAAAACATTTGGAGCTATGAGCCTGGCCGGGTCCTCGGAACTTTGTTCAAAATTCCTTTTGAAGAGTACTTTTTCTTTTTTGTTCAAACGCTTGTCGGTTGCTGCTTCACCGCTTGGGTTTTGCAAAAAAACAAGGCCTCAAAAGATCATGCTCTCAAAATTTCACCTCTACACTTGGGCTCACTTTTTATTGCTTTGGCTATGACGGCTGTCCTAGCTCTGACTTGGCCGCAGTCTGCGGACTTACGTTATCTGGCGTTGATCGTTTTTTGGGCCCTGCCTATTTTGTTTTTGCAGTGGAGCCTTGGCCTGCCCATTCTGCTAAAAGAAAAAAAAGTCTGGATGATCTCAGTCACAGCGCTGACCACTTATTTCTGTATTGCTGATAGCATTGCCGTTCAACAGGAGATCTGGACCTTCCCTGCCGAAACAATCTCTGGCTGGAAACTGTTCAATCTTCTTCCTGTTGAAGAGGCTTTGTTTTTTCTGGTGACCAACCTGATGGTGGTTCAAGGATTTATTCTTTTTACAACTGTCGACTTCGCAAAATTTCAATGGACCGGTTTTAGGAGGCTAAAATCCCTGTAGAGCCTTTGATTGAGTTTAATAACGTTCAATTTTCCTACCGTAACCAAACGGTCTTAGAGGATTTTAGTTTCCGCTTTGAACCCAGCGGCCTTGTCGCCATGATTGGTGTCAATGGATCGGGGAAATCCACCCTGCTAAAATTGATTTTGGGGCTGTTACAACCCCAGTCAGGAGAAGTTCAAGTCCTAGGACACAAGGCTGGGGCTTTTACAACCAAAGACAAAACCGGTTCGGCCTTACAAGATGTGGACTTCCCCAGTAGCGAACGAGTTGAAGAGATTGTCAACTTTGTACGCTCACAGTACCCCAAGTCTCTGCCTCTTGAGGAGTTGATCCAGCGCTTTCAACTGCAAGAATTTAGACACAAAGCCTGCGGACAACTGTCAGGCGGCATGAAACGTCGAGTGGCTTTGGCCTGCGCTTTTGCCGGCCAACCTCAATTGGTTTTACTGGACGAACCAACAACCGGTCTCGATCAAGACTCTCGACAAAGTCTACTGGAAAACCTTCGCTCTTATCAACAAGATCACAACGCCTTAATCTTGATGATCAGTCACCATCCCGAAGAGATTATGGACTCGGTGGATGGCTTCCTGCACGTGAAGAACCAACAGGTCGAAAAGGTGTCTACAAGCCGCTTAAAAGAGTCAATGCAATTGCGAAAAATCCAATTCAAATTGCAAGGAGAGTATGAACTTCCAAAAGCCCAACGTGTGACCCGCAATCACCAACACTGTGAAGTGGTCACAGATGACAGCGACCAGTTTATCACCCAGCTCGTTATACAAAAGGTTCCTTTTCAAGAGCTCACAGTTGATAAACTAAATATCGAAGAACTTTTGGGAGACTTTTTATGACGGTCTTAATGTCTCACGTCTATAGCCAACTGCGCATTGGTTTTCGCGACCCGGCCTATATGTTTACCAGTATTGTTCTTCCCGCCGGCTTGTATTGGTTTTTTGCCGTTCCCGAATCCAATAGTGCTTATGCGGCGAAGTATATGACCGGTTCGTTCTGTGCTTTTGCTTTCTTTGGAGTTATCTTTTTACAGTACGCGATCAACACCGCCCATGAACGCGAGTCGTCTTGGTGGCAGTATCTGAATACCCTTCCGATCCCCACCGGTTTAATTGTTTTTTCGCGACTGATCACTTCGATTGTCCTTGGCACCTTCGCCTGTGGGTTGATTTACACAGTGTCTTTGATCTTCACTCCCACCGACCTGGATTTTCTCACCTTTGTTTTAATGCTGATTTATCTCACCCTCGGAGGCTTGCCTTTTCTGCTTATGGGTTTGGCCATCGGAAATTTCTTTTCTCCAAAAGCTGTGGTTCCAGTCGCCAATTTCTTTCACCTGGTGTTGTCCTTTGCCGGTGGTCTGTGGAAGCCCCCAGAGATTCTTCCCGAGGCTTTGCAGCCGATTACGCCGTGGCTGCCGACCTATCATTACGGTCTTCTTACCTGGTCTTTGGCATCTAAAGACATCTCTATCTCGGCCACGAATATTTTATACCTGTTGGTTTTTGGCCTCGCCATGGTCGGAGTGGTGCTTTTTCAAAAAATCAAAATGGGGCGTTAAAGCACTTAAAACTTACCACTGATGGCTTGACGGAAATAGTGGACTGGGACCACCAGCATTCCAAAGTTTCGCCCCTCTTCTTTAAACCGGTTGGCATGGTGGTCGCGGTGGGCGCGCACCACAGCTCGAAAATACCACTGGTTGAGCTGTAAAAATCTTAATCGCCGGTGGATCACCACCTCATGAATAAAGAAATAAGCCACACCATAGGCCATGATGCCATATCCGAAAGTGGCCCAATGAGGATCGGCCCAGTAACTGCCAAAAAGAATGCTTAAGAAGCTGGGAACAGCGAAAAATATGGCAAAAGCATCATTTTTTTGCCACCACCGTTGCTTATTGGGAGTGTGATGGTCCTCGTGAAGGCTCCACAAAAAGCCATGCATGACATATTTATGAAGGGACCATGCAGCAAATTCCATAAAAATGAAGGTACCGAGAAAGAGTAAGACGTGACTCATAAGCCCCCTATTAAACACTTACAAAATATTATAATTGAAAAGAAAAACAAGGCATAGAGCAACTGAAAACAGTCTTAATCCCTGACGAGTTAAGCATTTTTATTTAGTGAAATTAGTGGCTTAAATAAAAACAAATCGGAGTAAAAAAGTCTTGTTTTGTTTTAAGGATTAGTTAATAAAAAAACAGTTGTATTTTTATTTTCTAAAAAAGATCAATAGTTCCGACACCTTATGTCCACTCCGAAACACTATTAAATTCGTTTTTTATAACCGATTTCAAAATTTTTCCTCAACTTCCAACTATTTATAAGTTAGAAAAACCTATGACTGAAACTAAAGGTCAAGCGACCAAACACCATATACTGCGTGAAGGTTTGATGCTGGCAAGCGTAAAAGGCTTAGTGAACATTAGCATCGGCGGCTTGGCCGCTAAGGCTGAAATGTCGCGAAGCGGCCTATTTGCCCATTTCCTTTCAAAAGAACAACTCCAGTTAGAAATTCTGGAATTCGCGGACAATCTCTTCAAAGAAATCGTTATGGACCCTTGTAAAAAAATTGAGTCTCCGAAAGAACAAGTGCGATTTCTAGTCTCTGTAATGCCTGGCTGGTATGAAAAGACAGATCCCAAAATTCCGGGCGGCTGTATTTTCTTAACGGCAGCCTTGGAATTTGACGATCGCCCGGGTCGCGTCCACGACTTCCTTTTGAATCAACAAAAAACTTTTTTAAATTTTCTTAAGAAGGTTCATGGCGATGGAGTGGCTAAAAGTGAATTCTCTGGGACTTTGTCGGACGATGATTTTGCTTTCGTTTTTTACGCCTTTTACATGGGCTTCAACCAGTACAAAAAATTCTTTGGTATCGCCGATGCTCAACAACATGCCGATAAGCACTTTGCTGGACTTATTGAATACGCATCGGGTTCGCGCTAACCAGAAGTGACTCGAGCGCGGCGACCATTCGTGGAGCAGCCTCCTCATCGTAGCGAAAATAGAGGGATGGCTCGATCAACTCCAACTCATTGAGATGCGGCTCGCCCTTTTCATTATTTATAAAGTCCACCCGAGCAAACAACGTTCTTCCCGGGATCTTGTTCAAAACACTTTGGCAAAAATTCATTTGCTGAGTCGAGGCATCCACCTTGCGGACTAAACTTCCGAACTCCTCTTGTGATCGAAAATCATTACTTTTCGGAGTTTTCAAAATCATGTGGCTCAATTGATTATTAAAAAAGTGAGCCGAGTACTCTCCCTCAGTGGCTATTCTTTTCATAAAAGGTTGGATCATCACATCTTGTCCTTTAAGCACACCAATGGCCACCTTAAGGCCTTTTCGATCATTTTTTTTCACAAAGAATGCATCTTTGGCTCCGGCTCCGATCTGTGGCTTGATAATAAGACTATCAGACGCCAAAACTAGGGACTCATCTAGAATCTGTCCAACACTCTCAAGCTTTTTCCAAACAGTGGGTATCACTGGAACCCCCGCCTTTTCAAAAGTTTGCAAGTATGTCTTTTCAATGTTCCATTGGATTATTTCAAAGTCGTTAAAAAGACGACAGCTTGATTCATGGATGCTTTTTAGTTGTGAAAGAAAAAAAGGAGTCTTTTGCGTGTAGTCCCAAGTGGTTCGAACAATAGCACACTCAAAGGAATTCCAGTCGACACCGGTCTCCGTCCAAACAATCCATTGCACATCCCAGCCGTTCGCGGAAAGAGCCTTTTCTAGACGATCGTCGTCTAAAATTTTATTCTCAAGATTGTCACAAGTTAAAAGTGCACAGCGTTTCATGGGATCCGCTCCTTTTTACAGTTGCTGTATTCTTTCGTAAAAAAATTGTCAAAGAATAGAAAACGACCGTTTTTGAACTCAAAAATAGAAGTTCTCTGGCGTCTCTAAGCCTAAAAAAGTGCTATTTCTTGCACAAAAGGCTCAGAAACTACAAATGCAATGGGGCTTGTGTTACATACTGGGGTATGGCAGCCGCAAAGGAGAGATTATGAAATTAACATCCATTGAAAGTAACAAACAATGGCTTGATGGAGGCTCGATGTTTGGCAATGCCCCTCGTGCACTTTGGGAACGCTGGACTGAAGTGGATGAGAAAGATCGCATCCCCCTGTCATGCCGTTGCCTTTTTGTCGAATATAAAAATCTGAAAATTCTTTGTGAAGCGGGCATTGGAGCTTTTTTCGAGCCCAAGTTGGCCGACCGGTTTGGCGTGCAAAATGCGGATCGCAATATGCTGGTCGCCAACCTCAAAGACAAAGGCGTCGATCCCGAAGACATCGACTTCGTTATTTTATCTCACTTGCATTTTGATCACGCCGGTGGACTGCTGCCCTCGTATCAGGAAATGCAAGAGGGTCGCAAGGAATTGGTTTTTCCGAAGGCTCAGTTTATCGTTGGCAAAAAAGCCTGGGACCGCGCCCAGAACCCCCATTTTCGTGACCGGGCCTCTTTTATCCCAGAGCTTAATAAACTTCTTGAAGAGTCCGGGCGGCTTCAGCTTGTCGAAGGCCAGGAACCTCCGCCCCCTCTTAATGAAATCATCGAGTTTTTTGAATCCGAAGGCCACACACCAGGACAGATGCACACTTTGATCAAAGGTGAAAAAGAAACTGTTGTCTTCGCAGGCGATTTGATTCCAGGCTCGGCTTGGGTTCATCTTCCCATCACTATGGGATATGACCGCTATCCTGAAATGTTGATCGAGGAAAAACAAAAGCTCTATAAAAGTTTCGCCGACAAGGATTTGAATATCTTTTTCACCCACGATCCTAACTACGCCATGGGCAAGCTCAGCACCAATGAAAAGGGCCACTATCAAGTGACCCAATTAAAAAATGAACTCTCTGAACACGCCCTTTAGCAAGCGTGTTCATAAAATTATTATTCGTAGCAGTAGTAGGTGATTCTGTAAGACCCTCTGGCTAACAAACTTTCGAAATCGACTTTGTCACCATTGTATACGTAGTTCACACCAACCTCTTGGTTGTTGGCCCGATTGACCACACTTCCAAAGTTGCCAGTGGCATCCGGAATGGCAACACACTCAAGAGCTTCAGTTAATGAAGAGTCTGAAATGATTTTTCCAATCTCACCCAGCTGAGTGCTATAGTCGGCGGCACAAACCGACCCAATGTATCCACCGGTCGCCTGGGATAATTTGGCGTACTCAACACCTAAAGAGCGACCATGACCGGCCAAGCAGTTGACACCCTCTTGGTTTAGAGGATTTACGATAATAGAATGAAACTTAAAAACCGTGTTTGATCCGTAACGAAGAGACACGAAATTTCGCAAAGCGGTTCCACTGGAAAGCCCGATATTTGTCAATGGTGTGGGTGCATTGGTGGTTGGATTGATAATAGGGTTGCTGTTGGCGTCCTCTTCGTAGATGGTTTCGTCCTCATCGGAGATCAAAATCACATGCTTCGGTACACTTCCGTCACGAATACAGCTGTTGTCGTTCTGTTGACCCGACAAGGTTCGTTCAAAGGCTCGACGTGTGGTCATAATACCGCGCTCAAATCCATTGCCTTCAGGCCAGGTGTTTCCGTTGCCGTCGACCAGCACGTTTCCTAGGTCATCAAGAAGTTTGGCTCCGCGAATGACATTGCCTTCGATCAAAGCTTGGGCTTGTTGCTGAGAATGGACGGAGCTCTTGATACAATAGGTTCCAGAATCATTAAGCTCGGTAAATTTGCCATCGACATAATCCAAAGTTGGTGCCCAAACGAACACTCCACCCACATCAGCCCCGATGGGTGATGTTGTGGTAATAGCGATATGATAATCAAGACCGGCAAAAGGTGCCATAAAGTTGGCAATTCTTAAAGCCATACTGCTTTGCTCGTATTCCATTGATCCAGAGTTATCGACATTGATAATGATATCGACTTTGTCGCCGGCCACATTAACATCAAAATCTTTGATTTTTTGCACGATGCGATCGTAAATTGTCCAAGTGATTGTTTCAGTAACGGTTGTTCCGTTGGTATTCGTGGCGGTGATTGTAAAAGTCTGTGGCCCCGTACCCGTTGGCGGAATGTCGATACGATCAGTGACATCACAATTGACTTGCCGACCATTTAAAAGACAGTTGACGTCGGTGATTTCCCCTGAGGGAGAGTTGACTTCATAGTCAATCACCAAGCCTTGATCGGAAGTTGAATCCTGGGGCTGCTCATTGATTTGAATAATCACATCCGAGTTTCCACTGGCGGGGGCTCCAAAGTTTTCACCTTCTCCATCGGCGGGAGTGGCTATTTGACCTTTACTAGGGTCCGAATCGAAACCGACATCATTAGAACAATTCTGAAATATCAGCAGGCTGCACGTGCCCAGCACGACAAGAAACGGTGTGAGAAGATAACGATGTACTAGTGCCCTCATGGACCCTCCAAAAAAATCAAGTTAAAATGTATTAGAACAAAACAGGTAACGCGAGTTCTATTGTTCAATAGATCTCGGGTATTTAAAAGTTTTTTGTAAAAACTTATGACAGCTCAAAACTAAACATTTGAATTTATTAATTGTGACATTTTGCGACTGTCTCAGTTTGAGACATTTTGCAGGCAAGAGTACTCAAATGTATAACTCCCGGGCGTCAGGGGACGCTCAAATTCAACCTTGCCGCCTAAGAGCCGGTACTGAGGCACCGCACCCGAGTTCGAAACTTTAACCACAGCAAAGTCACCAAAGCCGTCGCCATCACTATCGAAAGGCTCACACTGTAAAGAATAAACCTTTTGTAAATTAATAACACCCGCAGCGATATTTCGAAGAGCCCCCGTGTAGTCAGAGGCACATATGTTTTCAACCGCACCGCCAGTCATTTGCGAAAGTTCAATGTAGGCGTCTCCGAAACTTTCATATTGCCCCAAGCAATCGTAATCTCCGGGCAGTACAACCACTGAGTTGTATTGAAATTTTTTGTAAGAACCCCAAGCCTGCGATACGAAATCAACAAGATTGGCGCCTTGACTTTTAAAACCTTCCGGAAGTAATTTGCCGACACCATCCAATAGGGTTTCATTCTCATCAGAGATCAAGACCACCGACAAAGAAGCACGGTCTCTGAAGAAGGCATGAAGGCGTTGGTTGGCGGGACTGGCCTCCGGCTGCAAAGAGCGTTCGATGGCTCGATAGGTATTGCGAATCCCTCGTTCATGACCGTTGCCCTCTTCGTCTCTTTGAATGGTTTGAGAAAAAAAGCTGCGGGCTTGGTTCAAAGATAATGAGGAGTCCAACCAATAGGAGTTATTTGGAAACTGAAGTAAAGCACCATCGGCAAACGGGTTGGGAACCTGAGTTTGTGGATCGAGGGCGTAAGGGTCGGTGGTGATAATTCCCACTTTCCAATCGAGATCACGAAGTCTTGAGAAGAAATGAGAGATTCTTCGAGCCATTTCGGCTTGTTCCTCTTCCATCGAAATAGAGTTGTCAATCACAAACAAAATATCGGCCTGATTGCCTGCGGGCTCCACTTGGACTGACTCGGTAACAGTATGGGTATTGTTGCTCACCAACCAACGGGCTGAACTTTTTCCACGTAAACCTTCAGTGTCCTCGGCCTCGACCTGAACCTCATGCTCACCTAAATCAAATCCTGAGAGCTTGATCAACAGTGAGGTTAACAAACAAGGCAGTGGCCAACCATCAACCTTGCAACGAACTTCAGAAACAGGAAAATCGCCAACCGTGACTTCGAAACGAGCTTGCGTGGATTCTCCCAACCAATGGTTCTGCGGCTTTTCAACTAAGGTCACAACCGGGGGTTGCAACGAGGGTGTTTCTCCATCATGCCCACTGGTTCCTGTGGGAGGGGCAGTCAGCTGTGCATTATCGGCTGAGCCAAAAGCGACCTCTTCTGATTTACAGCCTGAAATAACAACGAATAAACTTAAAAGTACAGTGATGAAAAACACAAGATCCCCCTCGACTCTTCAAAAAGAAATCGGAAGCTCGTTCGGTTAAACTTAGCTTCCGAGGCGGAATCTAGACATAGGGGCGTTGGAAACGCATCACTATGAAACGATTTTTAGTTTTCTAGGCAGAAATAATGAAAATCATAATCTCCAGACTTCAAAGCCTTATCAAAAGTAATGGTCTCTTTATCGATGGTATACCCTGGTAATTTTTTACCGTTTTTGGGGATGATAACTAAATCGACCTTATTATCATTATCGATATCTTGCGGCTCACACTTCAATTTGTGAACACGCTTTAGGTTGGCCACCCCTTTACCAAGATCGGTTAGCATTTTACTGTAGTTCTTAGCGCAAAGGTCTCCCAACAATCCGTTGGTTCGACGGGACAACTCTTCATATTTATGTCCCAATCGGTGTTGCCAAGAAGCGTTTAAACACTCTTGGGTGTGAACAATAATAGAGTTGAACTGAAAAACCTTACTATTACCCCAGCTATTTTTCACCAAGTTAAGAAGATTATTCACATCACTCTTGCCCCCACTCCCCGCTTCGTCCTCATCAGAAAGAACGACCACAGCCAATGCCGCATCATCTCTAAAAAATTCCGCCATCTTTTTATTAACCATCCCGCGACCATCAAGGCCTCGTTCGATGGCGCGATACGTGGCATTGATACCTTTTTCAGTGTCCCACCCGCTCTCGCGACGTTGCACATGCTCAGAAAAAAGCTCCTGGGCTGTTTTTTTACCGAGAGCTGGCGTCAGGTAATAGTCTCTGTTACTGAAGGGATCAATTTTTCCATCATTCCAGTCTAAACTACTGCGTGGGTCGGTTGTGGTGATGGCGATATGCCAGTCAATATCATCGATCTGATTGATGAAGTTATTGAAACGCTCACTGATTTGAGTCTGTTCGTAGCGCATTGAGCTAGAGTTATCGATAACAAATAGGATATCCGTTTTCTTAGATTCTTTATCAACCGTAATTCCTTCTTTGTGCCGAACATAGTTGTTGAACACGCTCCAGTTTTCCTTCGCTT
>CAZPOV010000028.1:0-38827 GCA_964588335.1 uncultured Pseudobdellovibrionaceae bacterium
GCTCCCGTTGCACCCGTATTTCCTGTTGGTCCTTGTGCTCCTGTAGCACCCGTTGCACCTGTCGCACCTGTTGCACCAGTATTACCTGTTGGTCCTTGTGCACCCGTTGCTCCCGTATTTCCGGTCGGACCTTGAGCTCCCGTTGCTCCAGTTGCGCCAGTGTTACCTGTTGGTCCTTGTGCACCCGTTGCTCCCGTATTTCCTGTCGGACCTTGAGCACCTGTTGCACCTGTCGCTCCAGTATTACCAGTCGGACCTTGAACACCTGTGGCACCCGTCGCACCTGTGTTTCCGGTTGGGCCTTGTGCTCCCGTGGCTCCGGTGGCACCAGTGGCTCCGGTATTACCTGTCGGACCTTGAGCACCAGTGGCTCCTGTCGCACCAGTGGCCCCAATATTTCCTGTCGGACCTTGTGCACCTGTAGCACCTGTGTTCCCTGTTGGCCCTTGCGCTCCCGTTGCACCCGTATTTCCTGTTGGGCCTTGTGCTCCAGTTGCACCCGTTGCTCCGGTGGCACCTGCCACTCCGGTTGGACCTTGTGCTCCGGTTGCGCCCGTCGCACCCGTCGCACCTGTGGCACCAGTGGCTCCTGTCGCACCAGTGGCCCCAATATTTCCTGTAGGACCTTGTGCACCTGTGGCACCTGTTACTCCCGTTGGACCTTGAGCTCCCGTTGCACCTGTTGCTCCAGTATTACCTGTCGGACCTTGAGCTCCCGTGGGCCCTACAAGTCCAGTTGGTGATCCAATCCAGTTTCCACTGGAATCGATAACGGGAGTTCCATTCTGTGAAACGATATCGTTGGCCCCATTGAACTTCGGAAACTGTGAACTGGTGTAACCATTGAAAAGAATGGAATCATTGGCTCGCAGAGCAAAAATCGAAGTGGCTATCTGAGTTCGCGGACTCAGAGTTTCAAAAACACTTCCAGTATAGACTTCGACTTCAACTTCCACCACCGAAGCATCTGAAACCAAACTAAAAAGTGAACTGGAAATGGGCAGGTTCGGTCCGTTGGCAATAGGCGCTCCGGTTATTGCATGTAAAGCCTGTGCACCTTGCGAGGTATCACCTAAGAAAACCGTAAATCGACCGCCTGAGAAATTGACGGCCGAATACTCGGCATACCAATAACGAGTGCCATCAATATAAATTCCAAACCGGAGAGGTACAGCACCATTGATCGGATTGCCAACATCATCGGTGAGATAACCCTGAAAACTCACTTTCTCAGGAACATATTGGGCCCAGGACGTTCCAGACAGCAAAAGTAGAAAAAGCAGCCAACTGATTCTTTTCATCAATCGACACCTATTCCACTTGTCATTCGAAAACTAGGGCTAGTGCTATAGGTTCGAAGACTGTTGCCTCCAAATGACTGTATACTTAAAGCGCGATTGGTTGAAGTGGCTGTTGTTGCCGAGCCACCTTGCTGATCGACGTTGGTAATGTAATTCAGTGGAACAAAGGGGTTGATAATCTGTTCATTATCGGTTGGGTTTTTGGCCGTAAAATTCACTTCGCTAATCGACTGACCGCAAGCTCCTAAAAGAAGCATGAGAAGCGTCATCTTTAAAGTGTTGATCAATAGACCGGTCATGTTGTTTACCCAATTCCCTTGTTACTCTTTAAGCTGACAACTTGGATCAGCCACCAATAGTGTTTGCCTTTGCAATTCTGCAGAAACCGCTTTTGCTTTATCTTCACTCTGAAAAGGTCCTAAATACACACGCGTCCAGGGGTTGCCTTTTGTTACGTTCTTAAAGCAGACTTGAAGACCCTGATTGTCGCCTTTAGAACGAATCCGACCGACTTCACTTGCTATCGAAGGCATATCCCACGAATCTTCTTTAAAAGAGTGCAGCTGAAGATACCAACCACGAAGTTTCTTACTTTCAGTTTCTACTGAACTCATACGTCGTTGCACGGCTGGTTTACTGTTTAAATTTCTAATTTGTTGTTTGAGTGAGGATATCTCGCGCGCCATCCAATGCTGATCATTCGAAAGCTCTGAGCCATCGGATTTGAAGCTGCCGGTGTTTGCAACCAAAGTGCGTGCCTCTTCACCTATTGCATGCAACGGAAAATTCACACTCCAGTTGGCATGCAGCCGTGGATCGAAATTCTCCTTTGCCGGTAAAACTCTCGAAAACTTTTGACCCAAACGAGATTGGACCATGACAAAAGAATCCTGCTGTAAACAATCTATTTTTTGCGGAACCACACCCAATGCATAACCATTGATTGAAACCCTGGCCGTAGCATCATTGGACTGAATCAAAATATGACAAGAAGAAGCCGTTGAACAATAGAAGTAGGCAACAAATAGCGTCCCTACTTGCACAAATAAATTTCGTAGTAAATCCAAAAACCTATCGTTCAACACTTCTATATATAATATCGAAAAAAAATTAATAATTCTTTAACACTTAGGGACCTTCGTTCGGCTCAGAGAACTTTTTTTACATCAACTAGTGGAAAGGAAAGTCGAGGTCCGTGTGCGATAAGCCCGCCCAAAAGTCTTAGTTCCAGTTCCTTTGAATAGTTTCCAAGACATAAGCCCGTGGAGAACTCTTAAGACATCTCAACTTTATCACCTTAGTTTTGACATCAATTATTGATAAACATAGGCTTAAACTATGAAAATATTGATCGGGCTTTTTTTAATTATTTTTTCAGTTTCAGGAAGGGCTCAAACTTCAACTCAAAAAAACCATCTTAAAGAAACCCCCATCCCTTCTGGAGGGAGTGTTCTAAAGGCACCATCTGGCCAAATACCCATAGAAAACTCACCGATTATTTTTAAATGGGATGTTGTAAGCCCTAAAACAAAAACTTCAACGTTAAAAATCTTCCAACACACGACTCGAGGAAAAACTCTTCTTGGTTCCTATGACTTCACTGGACAAATTGAATCAACCAAAATTGCCGACCTGCAATTTTTACCAGGTTTCTACTCCTGGGAACTTTACCTGTTTGACGATGCATCACCACAACCGATCAGCCGAGATGAAAAAACTTTTCAGATCGTGTCCGAGCCACCTTTGAACTTGAAAACAGAACGCATTTTCCTGTCATTGGCCTCCGGACGTGGAGATTATAAAAGCGACGACCCAAATTTTATTTTGTCATTCCAAACCACCCCCACTCAATACGAGCTTGGCTACGCCGGAGGTGGCGAGACTTCTATCTATAAAGTTTCCTATGGGATCTCAGATTTTACGATCAGAGGCAGTTTAGAAAAATTTGAAACCGTAGAAGCTCAATACGCTTGGCGAGTTTTAGGATCGACGCCGTTTTCTTTTGAACTTTTTGTTGGCCCGCAACTTCGTCACATCTCTTCTCCTTTAATCACATCGGTTGATGGAACAACTTTGAATAAGGATACAGTGAAAACTCTGAATGCCGGGCTGGTTATAAGCTTGCACTCGCAATTCAGTGAAAGATCCAGTTTTGTAAGCTCGATCGCCTTTAATAATGCTATCAACTCGAAAAACTATTTTTCTGGGATGAGCTACAAAGCCAGTATTGGCGCACTTTATACTTTAAGAGATCCGGTTGGATTGGGACTTGATATTTCTTATATGAATGATGAAATAATCAAAGACCCGATGAATCCCATCACAAAAATCACCAACAGCGACTACTCCATCAGCGGCAAAGTGCTTTACAGTTTTTAACGTTTTCTTTTTTGCTTTTCTTGCTCTAACCACTTCTTATTGTTTTGAAATAATGGATTTTTCGAATCTCTTCTTAAAGCAAGATTGAGAGCTTTTTCGGCCTGAGTCAGTTGTCCAAGTAAAATGTTCGAACTGGCAATATTATTCTGTGCGATTGCAAATTTATCGTCTTTGTAATGGACCATTTTCCAGACTTCAATCGCCTTTTCAAACTCCTTGATGGAATAAAATGTCATGCCGGTATCGATCAATGCCTGGGTCTCTGGCTTGGGGCTTTTTGCGAGGGTCATTCTTGCCTGTTCCGCTTTGTTTCGAATCTCAGCGATCTTTTGTTCGGCTAGCTGCAAATTATTTTGCGCCAGCTGAAACTGAGGTTCAATAGATAAAGCTTTCTTACAACTTTCAACCGCTTCCACCGGTTTACTTTGATTAATCAACTCATAGCAGATGTTGTTCCAAGCCACAGGAGCATTGGGATTTATCTCAGCGGCTTTTCGATAAGCTTGCAACGCCTTTTCACTGCTCCCTTGTTTGGCTAGGTAAAGGCCGTAATTGATATGATTTTCAAAACTGGGGGCCTTCTTTAACGCTTCTTCTAAACGTGTAAGTTCGTCGACTTCAATAGGCTCTTGCTTTTTCTGCTCACAACTTAATACAGCAAAAGCAATAACCAAAGCTATTATGTGTTTCATTACTATTCCTTTTTCAAAAAGGTTTTAAGTTTATTAAAGTGTTTTTCTTTCCAAATCGAACTATAGCTTCTTTCTTTAGTTCTTCAGCCTCATCTGTCATACCCATACTGTAAAGGGTTTCTATCAACTCTACTCTAACCGGCAAATGGTTGCCAGAGGTAAATTTGTCAGCCTCAACCAATAGGTTCTTGGCTTTTTGCAAAAGCCCTCGGTTCTGCAGGTATTGCGACCAAAACAGTCGAGACGTTACGAAATGAAGGTCCAGCTCAACAGCTTTTGCAAAACTAGCATTGACGTTTTCCTCTCGCCCCAACTCTGAAAGAATCACCGCCTTGTTGACATGACAGTAAGAGTAATGACTGGCCAACTGCACGCAGGTATTAACGGCTTGCAGGGCTTCTTTATATTGACTCTCGGCCATCAATGCGGTTGCTAAATTATTGTAGGCCCGTCCGGAAGCCGGGTTCTTTTTCACTGTGTCCTGCCACAAGGCGATTCGGTCGCTCCAATCCTGAGCTCTATTTATGGAAACCACGCTATAGCCAACAAAAAGGCAAATACTGACTCCCCAAAAAGCTTTTCTTTGCCATCGTTCAATTTGCATTAATAGAAGGACAAACAAAAGTCCGATTCCAACATAGGCTGTCAAGGCTCGATGATCGTTCACTGGCTCACCCAAAGGAATAATACTTGAGCTGGGAGCTACGCAGGCATAAAACCAAAACAAGACCAAAAGAAAAACAGGCTGAGACTTCCGCTTTTTCAATGCCCAACCGATCAATAAAAGGTTTACGGCTAAGGCCGATATGACTTTCCAGCTCAAAAAAGATTTTGAAAATCCAAAACTCAAGTTGTCAGCATTTAAATCATAGGACCACAAAAACATGGCCATGTAGCGCAGGTAGGCTCGCCACTGAGTCATAAAGTACTGCCAAGGACTGATTCCCGTTCGCACCAAATTCTGAGTCGGCTCAAAGTGATAAAAAATGAGAAAGACACCAAAACAACCAACTGCAAAGTGCGCCAGCAAAGGCCTAAATCGGGACCAAGACAACGAATGTTTTTGACTCCATAATAAATACGCTTCGATCGCAGGCAACAGACCGATAACAACCACGCCTTCTTCTTTGGACATCGTTGCTAGAAAAACGGAAACCAGACTGAATAGGATATTTCTGCGGTTTTTTTGCTCTCGATACAAAAGATAACAATAAATGGCGAGCAAAATGAACAAGGTTGCTAACAAAGAAGAAGATGCCGAAATGTATCCCATTAACTGCGAGTGCACCGGGTTCACTGCAAAGATGAGAATTGCGGCCTTTAAAACTCTTTCTGGAACTTGCGGAAGCAACTGCCTCCAAATCTGAAAAGACAAATAGCAAATGAAAAAAAACAAAAACCATTTAAAGGCATGAAAAGGCCAAGTCGCTCCATCACCCAGACTCCAAAGAATAGCTGTTACTGTAGTGGTGATGGGCCGATAGCCCCAGGTTGCAGGCAATGCCGAGTAGTAGCGCCCCGACGTCCAAATCTTTGCAAGCGAGGACAGACTGTGAATGTGAGCATTTTCAAAAATTGTATGATTGTCATCTAGAATATAAGGACCCGATAGCGATGGCAAATTGACCAAAACTATGACCGCAAAAATTCCAATCCAAAAGCTCATTGTTCTTCGATCCATCTGACTCCTTCGGATCAAGTCCTTTTAGAGTATCAAGTGGCTAAGATTATCATCAACTGGATCTTGGTCCGATATCTGTCGAGAAAGTCCGGTCATTGAACCTAATTCCCGGTGAATCTGTGTTCGGGAAGATATGAAACTGCTAAAGTTAAACTATGACTGTAGATAATATTGACCAGTTTAAATCCGAAGGCGCACTTTATCCGATCGATATCCTTTCCAATGATGAAGTCGACTTTTACAAAAACAAACTCATCACCTTCATGGACGACAACAACTGGAAACTCAATGCGATCACTCGCCACAAACCACACCTCTATTTAAATTGGGCTAATGAACTGGCCAAGAGCGAAAAGATCATTGAAAATATCAAACCACTTCTGGGTGATGACATCTTGCTTTGGTATTCGGTTTTATTCGTTAAGCCGGCAAAAACGACGGCCTATGTGCCTTGGCACCAGGATGCCACCTATTGGGCTTTAAATAAGAACGAAGGTCTTACTTTGTGGTTGGCCCTCAGTGAAGTGAATCCTGAAAATGGCTGTGTCGATTATATTCCAGGATCTCACCGGTGGGACAGTTTTGACCATTCGATCAATAACAATGCCGACAATCTGCTGGCCCGCGGCCAAGAAATTTCAGGATTCGATAGTCAAAACAAGAAAAGCATTTTACTGAAACCAGGCCAAGCCTCGATCCATGATGTGTCTCTTCTCCATTCCTCGCAGGCTAACAATTCACAACAACCTCGATTGGGAATTGCTTTTCGCTACATTCCAGCCAGTAATTTTCCAAAAACTCTTAAATTTCTAAAACGCTCGGCGACATTAGTCTCAGGACAAAAACATCATCAATATTTCATCGATGACCCCAATCCGAGTGTCGATTCCCGAGAGGTCTGTCAGAAAGCGCATCGTAAATCGGTCAGAACAGCCACCATTCACACTCTGTTTGGAGATTCCGCACGCAGCATTGGACGTAAGGTTATGGATGTTGGCCCCACTCTTTTTACGAAAAAAACGATGCAGTATTTTAGTTTCGGTAGAACTCAAAAAAAACAAACCCAATGGCATTCAGTCCTTGTCACCGGAGCGAGCAGCGGCATTGGGCGTGAATTCGCTTTACAAATGGCGCCAACCTCAAAAACCATGGTGTTAACGGGACGCAATTTAGAAGAGCTTAAAGTCACACAGCAACAGGTTAGGGACATCAACCCTAAAACTTTAGTAGAAACTGTGGTTTCTGACCTTTGTGAACCTTCGGATCGTGAAACATTAATAAATACAGCCCGCAAACATCAAATCGACTCTCTTGTGCTGAACGCAGGTGGTGGCAACTTTGGTCTTTTTATTGATAGCGATTGGCAGCAGGAACAAAAAGTCATCGACTTGAATATCGCTTCCACCGTTCATCTGTGTTCGAAACTGGTTCCTCAGATGCTTGAGATTGCTAAAGGACGCTCCTTAAATAGCAAAATCATCTTGGTTTCAAGCCACGCTGCTTTTATGAGAATTCCAAACTTTTCTGTCTATGCTAGCTGTAAAGCTTTTTTAAATCATTTTGGTTTAACCCTTGTCCAGGAACTGAAAGACGAGCCGATCGACATAGTTGTCAGTTGTCCTGGTGCAACAGAATCAAAGTTCTCACAACGGGCGGGCTTACCGAAAAAAATGTTAAGCACCCCTCTGCCCGCCCAACAGGTGGTGCGCAAAACACTCGCCGCAGTTGGCTCACAAAACCTAATCATTATTACACCTTTCGATAGAATTTTATTTTTTGCTTCTCGCATTCTTCCTGTTTCTCTTTTTGATCGCATCATCTTTCGCACTCAAAAGAAGCTATTGAAAACAATAAACAGAAGAAATGTGGTGACATAAATGCAATTAGAAACGCAAACAAATGACCGACCCAAAGCCAAACGCAACCGAACTCTGTGCGCACTGCCCTGTTACAATGAGTCTTATAACCTTCCCAACCTATTTAAGGATCTGGCCTCTGAGAAGATCTCCAACGATGCCGACTTGCTGTTTATCGACGATGCCTCCACTGATAATTCGGTGGAGATTTTAAAGGCCCGGGGCGTGAACCTCATCTGCCACCCAACAAACTATGGTTACGGCCAGGCTGTAAAAACCGCTTTTGAATACGCCATCAAACATGACTACGACAGCTTGATTATTTTCCCCGGAGATGGTCAGCGATCGGCAAAAGACTTAAAGACTTTGATTAGAACTTATCAGACCTCCGACTTTGATGTCATAACCGGATCAAAGTTTCATATTTATTCAGACAAGTACGGACCCATCAACCGACGTCTGGGCAATATCATCTACTCTAATATTGCTCACCTGGGGTGGGAGAGTCCGATTGAGGACGTTTTGTCCGGCTTTAAAATCTATAACGTCAAAGCTGTGCAGCCTTTTTTTCACATCCTACCCAAAGGCTACCCGTTTGATATTTGTTTTTCATTTTACGCCAGTCGCTTTGGCCTGAAAATTAAAGAAATTCCGGTCAACTGTCGCTATGATGATCATACCAGTAAGATGAAAAGTGTTATCTGGGTTTCAATGAAAATGCTAACAAAGCTGATCTATCACTTGATTTTTCATCGCTTGATTTGCCCAGCACCAAAGCCGAAATCAACTCAGCTAAATACAACTTTACAGGAACCCAAAAGCATTGCTTCAAAGAATCATGTCTCCAATTTGTAAACAGACACTGGCTTTAAGCGTGTTTGTCCTTCTAATGGCTTCCCCCGTCTGTTGGGCGGCCCCGTCTTATCGCATTAACAACAGCACCACAACCACCATCGACGAACACAGCAATTGCCAAAATGTCACCAATGCTTCTGGTGCGGACCTTTTTGTTCCCACCAACCTTTCCTCAGAATGGCTTTCTTTCCGAAATAATTTACCAGCCGGAGTCTCTCTGTCGGCATGCACCTTGATGACTAATATGACTGAACCACCCAATGCCGTGTATGGTTTAGGAGCCTTTATTGATTTTCAGGTCACCTGGAATCAAAACATCACGGTGACGGGAACCCCTCGGATCGTCATGGATATTGGCGGCACCCCTCGCTACGCCACATACACCACGGGCTCTGGATCGGCCAACATCAGTTTTCGCTACGTCGTACAAGCCGGTGATAATGATAGCAATGGAATCGCTATTACCAACAACTCCATTGATTTGAACGGGGGTACCATCAACGATGGTGGCGGCAATGGCGCCCAGTTGAATATGACGTCTTTCATCGACAGTTTGGCTGGAGTTGCGGTGGATACTTCTATTACCCCTCCGAACCAAGTGACGGGAGTAACTCTTGCACCCACTTCCAGCGCCACCACTCTCGGTGTGTCTTGGTCAGTTCCCAACGACAATGGAACACCGATCACTCATTATGTTGTCCAGTACCGGCAGCAAGGAAACACGCTTTGGAATAATGTTTCCCCCAATCCCACCACAAACGTGGCCCAAATTACTGGCCTCAGTGCAGGAATCACCTATGAGGTTCGAGTCGCTGCAAGCAACGGTGTTCTAGGTCCTTACTCGGCCATTTCAACCGCCGAGATATTCAACGTCCTGGCATTCAATCCGATCGTGTGGCTCGATGGCTCCGACCCCGCTGGAAATGGTTCGCCTCCAGCAAACGGCTCGCTGGTTGGCACCTGGATTAACAAAGCAGGAACCGGATCCAATGCCACCGAACCATCAACAGCCAATCAACCGACTTATCTTGCCAATGTTCAGAATGGTATAGGAGCCCTGCGTTTTGTTAACTTGGATAGAGGACTTGAGGGTACGTTCTCAAGATCAGTCGGAAACAATCTCACTATGTTGGTCGTTATGCAATTTGATTCTGGTTTTACCGATCGATGTGTCTTCGAATTTCGCGGTCCCGGCAATGCCCGTGGATTTTTTATTGATCGTCGCTATGCCAGCAACTCTACCTTCTCACCTGGAACCACTAAGGGACAGTTCAATTTATATACGATTCAAGATGCCGGCGGTACAGCCATTGTCGATGAAAACTCGACGACTATTTACAATGGTGGACTCAACTTCAATACTGACTTCACAGGAACTGGAAACTACACTTTGGGTGATGACACCACTGGCAACAACCGTCTGAATGGATACATAGGAGAGTTCCTAATTTTTGATGATGCCCTTAGTGCTTCTGATATCGCTAAGTTGAAAGATTATCTTCAAAACAAATGGGGCACACCTTAATCTTCGCACAAAAAAAGCGACTCTGTCGAAGTCGCTTTTTGAACTTTAAAATGTCTTCTGTCTTACAAACACTCAGCCCATTCTTGCCGTTCTAGGTCAAATAGAATAGCGCCACTGCAGTTTCCGGTATTGCGAACTCCGTCACAATTTCCTTCTAAGATGTCATCACGGGTAAATTGTAGATGGGGACCTTCACAAACACGCTGGCGTCCACCTGTGCTGGCTGGCTGGTCTCCAGCTGTACAGCGTCGGTCATCCACCTGATCTCCCGAGCGATCGTAGCAATCCGAGTCAGAAATAAAATAGGTGTTACCAGTACAGTTTGAAAGTCCAACTTCACGGTTATCACTGTTGCGTCGGCATTCACCATTATCGATATGAAAATCAAGCTCATCACAATTGGAGTTATTCACTCTTTCATTAGTACTGGCACGAAAGCAAACACCGTTGCTCTCATAGAAGGTACGGTTGGATTGGCTATCGACATTGTCCCCGCCGCTGCCACTGCCACCGCCGTCTTTGCTTCCGCAGGCGGTCGCCATCACTAAAATGGCAAAAAAGTGTATTAGGAATTTTAAGTGTTTCATGGTTTCTCCATTGATTTCTATGCCATTAAGAAATGCAAAGCCTGAGCCAAGACATATAGGTATTTTCAGGTATTTAGCTGTCACTTTTGAGAGCCTCAATGGAGATGTGACAAAAATTGCTTGTGAACTGTCGTTCTATTTTCATTTTATTACGACCAAGGTCAGCTTTTAAAGTCTATGTTTAGCCCCCTCGACTTGTCCAAAACCCTTAAAATTATTAATCTAAAGACAGTAATGGACTCAATAGGGCTACCTTTGAGAGGGGAATATGAAACAATTTTTAAGTGTATTAATGTCCGTATGTATGGCGATCCCGGCGACCGCAGCTAAGCAAAAACAAACCACCATACTGAATGAACCCATGGAAGTTTACGTCGCTGAAGCCGCCGCCAACACTTTAAAGCGAGTCAACACCGTCAGTGGCTTTCTGGCTTTTGCCGAAACTTTTGCCGACAAAAAAGAAATGGCCGCTTTGAAGAAGTGGATCCAGGCGCAAGGAATCCCCAAGGATGCGGTATTTCCTGAGTATAAAGTCAAAGGCAGCAAAATCTATTATGGTCGCGACAGTGTGACGATCAACAAAGACCATATTTTAGTGAATAAGAAGAAGTATCCGATCAAGCATCACTCGTTAACTTCGTTTGTTGCCCAAGTTTGCAAAGATTTAAAGTGCGGCAAGTCGAAATCGGCCAACCTTGATTCTTTAATATTCACAGAGGCCGACGCCTTTGGCTGGTTTGCTCTGGGCTTAGCCTTTGTCGCTGGTGTGGTTTTACACCGTCCGGCCCGTCGCCTTTGGAGAGGTATTACTGGTCTGTTCCGTGGTCGTCGTAACCGTGAAGTGGCTGGTGGAGCGTTTGTCCGCGAAGAGATTCGAAACCGAGAGGTGGATGAAGGGTACCACTGTCAATCAGGCCATGTTTACCTAGAAAGAACTTCTGGTGGCACGACTCGAGCCTTCAATCGCGAGGGCGAGAGAATTCGAATTCCTCCAGGCGCACTTGAGGATGGCTTAAGTTGTGAAGACAACGCCCGTCTATTGAATGCTGCTGTTCAACAAAACGAACGCAACGGAATTGACGAGCCATTGGATGGATTTCGCTCAGTGACCAGTGAAAAAAACAATAAGCCAAAGAAAAATAAGAAAGTAAAATCAAAGTAATATTAAAAAAAGCCTCAACATCGCTGTTGAGGCTTTTGTCTGTTTAGGCTCTCCCCCACTTTTTGTAGAAGATACGCAATTTCCGTTCACTATCGTCTTTAGGAACGACCACTGCCTCCAGGGTTATTTCCACCCCCTTCTTTGTCGTTCACAGTCTTCCAGGCCAACTCCTCGGCCTTAGAATCAGAATAACCTTTGTCCTTATAGGTGCTTTTAATATGTTCAGCCATTCGCTTTTGCTTTTCGGTGTATTTATCTTTATCTCCTTGCGCCATTAATTTCTCCTCGTTAAATTTTATGCCCTTACTTTACCGAAAAATCTCAAAATGAGTCGTTTAAAGCATTCAGTTATTTTATGAAGTTTCATTAACACTCTTTAAAATACGGATTCAAATAACTGGAATCAGTGGCTTTTTATTTTTTCGAAAAAAAACTGCAACTTTTTAATGGGGCCTCCGTTGTCTTCATACAACGAGCGTAAAACAAATTTTATCCTGGGAGGGAAAAATGAAGAAATTGATATTAGGTGCAGTTCTATCTATTTTTATGATGCCAATGGCTCACGCTGGAAAATTCGCGGGAAGCTATAAACTTATTGATAAAAATGGTGCCGTCTTACACGAAGGCTCCTTGTCGGTGAATCGCGTTGCGACGGGTGCCAACACTGGACTGGCCACTTACCGCGAGCCAACAGCCAACAAGGTGGTAAAGACCTTCTGTGCGTTGACTGTGAAAGTTTCGAAAAGCGAAGCTCGACAAGTCACTGAGGACTGTGGACCTGAGAGCTATGCCCAACTCGAGTGTGTAGGTAGCAATTGCAAAGGAAGTATTGAAATGCCTGACATCCTTGATGGAAAACCTCAACGCATTGTCGAAAAAAATTCGGCTTCACAAAGAATTCAAATCATTACTCTTGACCAACCCATTAACTACAAAGGTTTAAAAAACCTTAAAAGCTATATTCATATCTTGAATAAAGTGGACTAAAAAGTACCCCAACTTGGCCACCATCCATAGGATGGTGGTTTTTTTTAATTTTCACCCAAACAATCTTCGTACTTCGCCAAAAACTTCTCAGCATATCGAAACGCTAAACTATTGGTCGACGCAGCATCAAAGTGTAAGAAAGTTCGGGGTTCCTCGGTGGTCAGATGCTGACTACTCACAACGACTGAGCACTCATCGCTACTGACAGCCTGAAGTTGAGCCAGTCTAAAATTCTCTCTTATTTGATCGCGACTATTCGCTGACAAAGACGATGTTGGATGATCGATATGCCATGACATCTGTCCCACTAAAATAGGAAAGGGCTCACTGACTCCAAAGCGATGACTCAAATAAAAACGGGTCACATTCATCAAGCGCTTCAAGCGTTCGCGATAGATCCATGGATTGATTTCCCCATGCAGCGGATGATCGCTGTTCACTTGTGCTAAAAAGTCTGCCTCACCTTGCTGCCAAATCATACCTATAATTCGATTCTGATTTGCCGACGCCGCACCGGGGGCTACTTTGTTCAAAGCGACTTCAACGCCCTCTAACATATCAAAAAACAATTCATTTGTTGTAAGAGTTACGCCCCTTCTGTTTACATAAGGGCGATTGTCCCAAGATAAAATTGAAGTACTACCGCGGGCAACCGGAACCAAAAGGATTCGGCGTTTGGGAGATAAATTTCGAATCACTCGCAAGGCAAAATTATAGGCAAACCCAGCGCGATAGAAGGGATAGTTGGCATCACGACCCGCATTGCGATCATGGGCGTTCTGGCCAGCGGCCAAGCGAGTATTAAGATTATGGTGAAGTGGTTCTTGGGCAGGGATCACTTGATGAAAAGTGTTGTCATATCGCCCCAACTGTTTCACACGGTTGGCAAAGAAACTGCGTCGCAGGTGAAGAGGTATGGGATTGTCATTCAGCTCGACAATAGCTCGACCTACGGCATTGGATTGCCCGGCGACAATAATGATGTCATATCCCTCAACGGTCACATCGGTGAGAGATGAAGCCAAAACGGAAGTATCGATCTCTTTGCCATTGGTCTCGATACCTGTAAAACTTTTGCTGCAATTAAGAAATGCCACAGGTAATAATAGGAACGAGAGATAGAACGTCTTCTTAGAAATCATTACTCCCCCCTCTGGAACCTTTCATTATAGGATAGATAACACCAATATCGTAAAAGATCTGTAGAAAGTCTTAATTTGAAACGATTTGAAGAGCTTACTAACGGGTCGTTAAAAATATTAAATTTTCCTAGAACATGACTTGAATACCGTCGGCCGGCTATTCGTCTTTTAGTTCACCGTCAGGAACGCAGACTCCACCAGGGCAAATTCCAAGCCCGTCGTCCTCATCGTCCTCTTCGCGCTCTTCCTTTTTAGGCTTTTTCTTGTTTGCTGCTCCATCGTCCTTTAGGCCTTCACTGTCTTTACTTGAGGATGCGGCCTCTTGATCTTGTGCCTGAACCTGCCCATCTTGGCTGTCGTCCATCGAAAAACCAAACTCCGGCGTTAAACAGAAAAAACCAACTATCAAAACCCACAAAACAGTCATTTGAAACATTTTATCCTCATTCACAGTTTCCCGTTAAGATCAAAAAGCAAGAAATCTGAAACTTCCCCACCTGGAGTATTTAACCTGTATAGTAACATTCTTAACGAAATGACCAAAATAGAAAAGCCTTGATTGATTGTCGGATCTAAGCGTACGAGAGGTCGCCAAAAATGACTTCCTACAGAAATAGCCCGATTTTGACTATCCTCCCATAAAGAGATTGCTTGGGTGCGCTAATATTTTCAGCACAACTCGTCTGTTTTCCTATTGAACAGCATCCCGGAGGCCATGACATTCATTGATCTTTATCGATGTTAGCCTCAAAAAATTTGACTGTTTGGACGAGCTTCGAAACAATGAATAAAAAAGGGAGCCGTCTTGGAATCCATCAATAGTGACACATACAAACGAAGAACAGCTCAGCTCAGCCCGTTTCTCAAGGGCGTTCGAACCACCTTTGACTATATTTTATATGATTTAGGCGGTGGTCCAAAGCATATTAAGGTTTCGCATGTGATCACCTCGCTGTGTCTTTTTCTTATTCCTGTCACAATGTATTTAAAAGCCATCTACGGTCAAAACGACTTTATATCGAGCTGGACCACTGGACTTTATCTGAGCTTTTTGATGATTTGGCCCATGAAAGGCTTTTTTTTCCCTGACGAATCCTGGGAGCATAAAGTCACTTATCCTTCGGCAGTGGCTTTTAGCGGATTTTTAGCCGCTGAATTTATGGTGCTGATCTATTTCAGCACCGGCTACCATCCCTATCCCTACCCCCTTAATCCCCAAATCTGGTTGATGGGTTGCACAGTCCTCTATGTTCTGGGAGCTCTTTTGTTTACAATTTCAGATGCGCAAAAGCATTTTGTATTGAAGCATCGAAAACCCAGAGCGCTTTTCACTGATGGTTTTTACTCTGTTGTACGACACCCTAATTATTTGGGCCAAATTCTTATTTATATTTCTTTTGCGTTGATGGCATGGGATTGGATCCCATTTGTAATCTATTTCAGTATTTTTTCGACTCTATTTTACAGCAACATGAAAGTTAAAGAAATAAGCATGTCGCGATACCCGGAGTGGAATGACTACCAAAAGAAGTCATCATTTCTGATACCGAAAATCTGGTAATGCCTTAGCCGACACCTTGTTGGGACGTATAATTTTCAGTGGGCTCCAATTTTTGCGACGGTTGAGGCTGACTTCGCCAGTCATTGGTTTCAGCTAAAATGTTTCGCCACTTTTGAACCAATCCACTGGTATCTTCATCCCACGGGTGAAAACCAGGCTTTAGGTAAGTAAAGGCTCCGCGGAATATGGGATTATAAAAGCCATTCCATCCGATCTGAAACCAAATCCCTTTGATCATCTCGTAGGGATTAAATATTGTGCGGTCATGGATCGTGAACAATGTTATCAGGAGACAAACAGAAAAATTGAGAGCGAAGAAAGAGAAAAAGAAGTAAAACACTCTTTCAAAATAATTGCCACCCACCTTCTTATAAAGATTAAAAACCACATCTTTATGTTCAATTTCCTCGATACTATGCCAAACAAAGATGGCTCGCATCGACGGATGCTGATGGTAGACGAAGAACTCCCTCGCCAAAAACTTTTCAGAAACAACAGCCGTCATATGTTCAAGCGCCACGGTCATCGCTAATTGATGGCGCCTTGGCAATAGCTTAAAAACTCCAAAAACAGTTTCTAAATAAAATTCAGCAAATTTTCGAATCCAACCACAGCCCATGTCATCAAAATATTTATTCAAATCAGCATGCCGGATAGAATGCATGTTTTCTTGCCCCACAAATCCAACCAAGTCTTTTTTCATCTCAGCATCAACTGGGAAATCACGATAATTGCGAATGGTATGGACAAAAAAACTTTCTCCAGCCGGAAATAAAAGCGACAGAACATTCCCCAGGTAAGTCGCGATACTATCATTCCGCATCCATTTCTTGGGAATCTCCTCGTGACTTTTAGGGACAGTAATATCAGTGGGTACCACTTTGATGGATTCGGGCCTATGAGACATTCTTTACACCTTTTGCTTGGAGCGAATCCACGGCTTCTTTCATTAAATAGTATTTAAGCACTTGTGGTAAGGGTATAGAGCTCAAACCATTTCTCGAACTATCCGTCCAAACGACTTCGTGTTCGGAAAAAGCGAGTTTCTCCTGTTTTACTCCATCCACATACTTAAAGTATTCAAAAAATAATATAAAGCCATTCTCGGAAAGTCGTCTGAGCTTCATTTCAACCATCACACTTTCAAACGGCATTAATTCACGTAAATGCTTAAGATGAACACGGGTCGAATGAGGTTCTCCCTGACTTTTTAAATCCAAGCAGCCTGGTGCAATGGCTTCTAAAAAGCGATCTCTGGTTCGCCCCTGCCACACCAGGTAATTAGAGAAATAGATGTTTCCAACCAAATTCGAATCCTCTAGAGACGTTTGAAAAACTTGTGACGTTAAAAAGATATCGGTATTAATACCTTTGGGAGCCTCAAAAAGAGTGTCTCCTAAAAGAGATTCCGGAAGACTTTGGAACTCACTCCCTCTCGAACTGGCGACTGTTGAAAAGAACTCCAAGAAATTATCTGGGAAAGGAGCCACTTTAACGACTCCATGACCAATCACCTCAACCCACGTGATCTGCATCCGACTTTGTGCCGCTAAGTGTTCCAAACCTTCTCCATCGATACGATACCAATCATATACCAGTTCAACAGTGCTATTCTGTGATCCAGAGATTTCACTGGAACTGACCCGTACTTCCATCATATCGCCAACCTGCATAGAACAAAATACTCGCGTCTCAGAATGGTTCGTGACCCAACCTGAGTCGCCGGCTTTAAAAATCTCAGAAGCTTCGCCAAGCAATGGCCAAAACGCTATTTCTCGGGTTCGCCCCATCCACTCACCGAACTTAGTAAAATAGAGGTTTCGATGGGGACTGCTGGAGTCTTTAAATGCAATGGGCCAACGAATGTAAAGCCCCTTATCCTCAGAAAACCCAACTTTGTAAGCATCGCTGTGAGGGACAGGAATCCCCTCGTCATCAGTTTTTGATGTTCCTGGATACATGGCTTGAGCAAACACAAACTGTTCGTCTTTTGAAAGCGTAAGGTTGGAGACCTGGATGACGACCTTCTGATCTTTCGAATCGATAAAAAACACCCCGCCATTTTTGCTTGGTTTGAAATGATCCAAGGTAAACTCGTGGTGATTGACCAATTTAAACAATGCCTCGCGGGCCGACCACAGATAAGCGCCCAATTCATTAGAGTCCGCAAACTCTTCACGAAGAGATTCAAAGATCTCGGCCCCCTTAGGACCCAGCAAGCTCTTCCAACTCTCATCTGTTTTCGTCTGTTTCAACTCTAAGTCAACTCCCACAGGGGTCTCGCCAAGAACACAAACGCAAAAGTCTTGGGTATGAGTGAACGAAAGATGAAGATTTTCATTTCCACTGACAATTGGTTTACCCGAAGAATCCCAGTTGAGCTGAACTTCAGGCCGATTTTGTGACTTCAGACATTCAGAGAGCCACTCTTTTTCCAATTCATGTCTTTTTTGCTTTGTGAAATCTTTCAAGCCCGGAACTTTTTTTACAATAGCCTTGGCTGGCTTTTGCCCAGAGATAAATGTGAACTGACTGACAAGATCAATAATTGGGTTCTTCTTTGCACTGCCTTTTTTTCCAATCAAAGATCGAATTTTCGAAAAATCGTTTTTATGAGGCTTAATAACAACGGCCTGAGCACCGGTCAGCTTTTCTACGACTTGCCCCGCTTCAGTAAATGCCGTCACCGAATTGACAATTCTTTTCTCCTTTTTTTCTAAGGCACAAGACAGGCCTTGAATGGGCTTCTGATGAAACGAAGTATCAAATATTTCCCAGTTTTTGCATTCGATGGGTAGAACCACCTTGTCAAGTGAGACCAGTTGTAATGACTGTAAAAGCGAATCACGACAGAAGGGATCGCCAAGCACCAGCTTTTGCTGAGGATCGACAAAACAACGTCGTAAGACCTCCTCTTCTTGTTCGCATTTTAAACCATAACCCACTTGATCCTCTTCAAGCTCATAGATGTGCGCTATCTGTTGATAGGCGGGTCCGTGGAAGAGTAGGTCTCCATAAAGGTCTTGCTGTGGAGAAAGCTTCAAAGGCTCGGAAGTCTCGAAAACTCTGTGCTCTTCAGCCTGCATTTCCCTATTAATTCGAATTTTACCGACAAAGGAGTCTCGTTGAAAATGAGAGGTCTCTGATCTCACGTTCACTTGGATTAAAACGGAACCATCGGCTTCCTGTTCCTCAGCAATGTGAGCAACAATCTCGATCTCAGTCGGTTTATTCGGCCGAATGATAATGGCTGATTTAAACTCCAAATCCTCGAATTTCAAACTCTTAATTCGCTGTTCACCCAATGTGAAAAGGGCCACCTGCGCCATCGCCTCCAGACCGAAGACAGCCGGGAACAAGTATGATTTTTCATACTTGTGATCATTCAAATAAAGGTCTTTTTCTAGACTCAATTTGACTCTAGAAATCGTTTCGACCCCCTTGGTGGCCGCCACAATATTCTCTAAGAAACGTAAACTTTTGGCCTGCGCCTTTTGCGGTGCTAGGATGCTTTGCTTCCATAAACGCGATGTCACGATGATTTGATCTTCAGCGGGATTCTTCATTGCGAGATCCATAAAGCGCTGAACCCCTTCCTGCAAAGGAATCATCTTGGCTCCAGTGGATGCCAACCTTTTTCCTGAATCAAGACGTGCGGCCATTCCGACCTCATCCCACATCCCAAACGCGCAACACACAGTTTGCACATGGGGGTGAAGTTCCCCGTATTGACTCACAATATGTTTTAGGGAGTGATTGGCCATCCCGTACCATGCATTACCAGGAACACCCATAACACCAATAATCGATGTAAAAGCTGTCACTAACTTTAGATTTTCAGAGTCAAGATGTTCAATAACATTAAGAATTCCTAAAACCTTTGGAGAAATTTCCTCTACCGCCTTTTCCGGTGAAACTTGCGAAGTTCGTGCGGGTGTATTGCGGCCAGCACCGTGAATCACTCCACTGATGGGTCCCATGTTTTGCGTGACCTGGGCCAACAGGGATTCAACGGCTGATGAGTCTGTAATATCACATGAAAAATATTGAGCCTCTACCGAGGCTTTTTTAAATCTGGCAAGATTCTTTGTGACTTCGTTAGAAGAACCGTCTTGAGGTAATTTAGAACTGCCCACCAGTGCTAAACGCACCCCGGTTTCTTGAGCAAATCGAAGGGCACATTCAGCTGTTATCCCCTTCCCACCACCGGTTACCAGAATCACATCTTGTTTCGACCATTCAATTTTGCGCTGAGAGTAGGTTGAGGAACGACTCAATTGCGATTCTAGCTCCCAACGTTCTCCTTTAGTGTCGAACCCACTACAAATCACATTCGGCACACTGATCAGCTCCTGAAGAACCTCTTTGCAAGCCACCCGATCTTCAAGTCCTATTCCAATTTCGATTGACCTTACTCGGATCTCTGATCTTTCTATATTCAAGGTCTGAAAAAATGAAGGAAAATTTGTCAAACTGTAATCTGGGTTATTATCACCATAGCCCATTTTCCCGTCACCGAATTGAAGGCAAGTCACGGTGGTTTGTCTTCGCGTCGATTCTTTGTCTCTTGGAAGGTTTGCTAGGAAATGCAGTCGAGCAACCACTGACTCCAACCGTTCTCGATGGTTTAGTTTTTCAGTCTGCTCTCGATCTTGGACGTAAATCACGTATGAAAATTCAGCCAACTCTTGGTCTTTGAAATCCGGGATATTTTCAAATTCAGTGGTCTTGCAGATCGCTCCGGTTTTCAATGTTTCATCTTTAAGAGCTTCGACAAACTTTTTCTCAGCGTCATGAACAATTAAAACCTTAGCTTTCGTTAAATCGTTAATAACCCGATCCGATTGTGCATTTCTCTGCAATGAAGGCCTTTGTCTTTTCACAGGTACCAGTTTAAAGTTTCGAACCCAGGCCGGTTCCTCCTTAAGGTCTTCAGTCATCCCGCCTAGAGAATTGGACTGTTGGTTCTGTTTGACTGAAAGAGCTATTTGGCTAAGCTCTTTTAAGGTCTTCTTTTCAAAACGAATGGGATCCACATGAAAAGGTATTAAGTGTTTCGCAAAGACTTTTCGCATGATTTCGGTAACTTGACTTATGGTCAAGCGAAGATCGTCACTAACATTGGACTCGGCCGTCAATGAATCAACATTGTAGCTGGTTTGAAAAGCCACCTCTTTCATTAAGTCCCTTAAAAGAACATCAACTGGAGACTGCGTCTTTTCGGTCGCTGCAGGAGAAGAGTTCTGCTGACTTGAAACCGCTGGCACAGCTTGTTGTCCCGAGGTTGCCGATTCGGCAAAAAAATCGATGATATCTTGTATTGTCGCGTTAGCAAACTGTATAGGATCAATCTCTCCAGCGTTGGGGAATTGCGAGCGCAAATCAGAGATAACCTCACCGGCTTTTATCGAATCTAAATTGAGGTCATCAAGCAATCGCATATCATGATTAAGGATGGAACGATCAAATCCTGTGACTCTAGCTAACGAATCAAAAAGTATTGTTTCAGAATCTTTTCCTTCAGACTGTTCTGGAGCGGTAGAGCTTGGTTTCACAAGCTCCATGGGTGCTGAGGTGATGGCAGGTGAACTTGGCATCGCTCCTCTAGGAGCCGTTACAGGCTGGGCCGCTTCATAAGTGCTACCAACAGCTAAGTTGATCGGTTGTTGAGACTCCACAACACCGTGAGTGGGTTTTAAGGCCACGATCATATCAACAATCTCATCCAATGTTGCATTGGCTAGCTGGATCGGGTCAATGGTTGTCATTTCGATACTGCATATTTGTGATATTTGAGTGACCACTTCACCGGCTTTGATGGAGTCTAAGTTAAGATCATCAAGTAAGCGCATATCCATATTGAAGGCATCACTCGAAAACCCGGTCACATCCACCAACACGTTCATCAGATTTTCTTGCACATCGCTTTTTGTCATCAGCTCGCCCTTCTTGGAAGGGTACGAAAGAGGCACGACATTAGAAGCAGGAGCAGGTTCCACCGGTTGAGGCACTGTCGTTGGGGTCGCCGAAGGCATAACCCTCTCCACCGGTCGCGGAGAATTATTGGCCTCTGGCAAAGGATTGGTTTGTAATTTCAGCTCATCGGCAATGACTAATTTTTTCTCACAAGGATTTTCAATAAAAATCTTTTCTGCAAACGGAACAAAAGGTCGAGTCAACCGGTTGATGAAAAGTCGATCCAGACGCAGGTCTCCTCCCATAGCAAAGAATCCTGCAATTGCTTTTAAAGAATCAAACTCTTTTTCAGCCTCACTCTCGACTGCAAAAACTTGCACGGAATCTTTATCACCCTGAGATTTTACCAGAGCTGATAAGACCGACCCAGGACCCACTTCGATAATCAGATCACACTGATCGTGAAGCTTCTCGGTGAGAGAAATAAAATCAACAGGAGATACAATTTGATCTGCCAGGTATTTTCTAATATCAGTTTTACCGTCGAATTCACTATTCTCTACAGAGGATATAAATTTCTTGTTAACATTAACGTTTTTGCTGTTAAGCGAAATCTCTTTATAAAAAGCATCAGAGGCTTGTTTGACAAATTGAGAGTGAAAAGCATTTGAAACTTTAAGCGGATGACAGGTAATGCCTTTTCCCGAAGCGTGGGATAGTAACTTTTCGATATCATCAACAGAGCCAGAAACCACTGTTTGTTTAGGACTGTTAATATTGGCTATTTCAATGTTGAGTTGTGTCTCTTCAATCAATTGACCTGTCATTTTTTTATCGCACGCCAGACTTAGCATTGTTCCTGCGGACTCACCCTCGGAGTGCATAAGTTGACCACGTAGGGCCGACAGTTCAATCATTGTTTTAAAATCATAGGATCCTGCCCAATGCAGAGCTGTCACCTCACCCAGACTGTGTCCACACACAACGTCAGGGATAAGACCAAGATCTTCAAGTCGTTTAGCCCACAAAGATGATGCTAAACATATTCCCGGTTGAGCCGTTCGAGTGTCTCGTAAAACCAAATTCCATTGGTCAACAACTTCCGGCGTCTCGGCTCTTTCCAGGTTTTTAAAAATATGATCCGATATTTTAAATTTGTACTTGCGACTTAATAAACTGTCAGCTTGAGATGTCATTTTTCTGGCCCAGCGAAATCTCTGTGTCAATACGCGAGACATGTTCAATCGCTGTGAACCTTGCCCAGGAAAGACAAACCCTAGACGCGGAGGATGGGTTTTATTAGACAACCAAACAGAATTGGAAACGTCTTTGCTAAACTTACCATCACCTGGCATTTTACGAGTCATTTCCTTCAGGACTTCTAATTTTTTAATCAACTCTTTAGGCTGACTTGCAATGACAACAGCTCGAAACGGCATAGTCGCCGAAGCCACAGATGCTTGGTGAGCCGCCAAATCGGTAAGGTCACTGTAACTCATGCTTTGAGCTTCGATCTCAAGTTTATTGATGTCTTCTCTTAGTTTCGCGACAGTCTGCGTAGTGAAAACAAAGATTTCATGTTTTGAGTGGGAAGCCATCAAAGCCTGTTCCGGTATGGATGGCTCCAACTGTCGACAAGGCTCTCCATAGGATTCTAGAGTCACATGACAATTGATTCCACCAAATCCCATGGCTGAAACACCAGCCCGCATTTTCTCATTTTTCTTATACTGAATACCCTTTATTAGTGGGAAAAGCACTTCCGCGCCTTCATCAAATACAGGGTTTTTATTTTCACAACCCGAAGTGGGTGGCGCAACTCGACGGTTAACACCCATCGTCGCCTTAATAAACGCACCAATACCTGCTGCTGCTTTGGTGTGCCCTATCACAGACTTTAACGAAGTCATACCGATAGAACGTGAACTCGCCCCTCCCATGCTTTTCGCAGCCATACTTAAACCCTCAAGCTCACGCTTGTCGCCGACGGCTGTTCCTGTCCCATGGCCTTCGATAAATTGGCAACTATCGATACTGTAACCGGCTTTTTCGTAAGCTCGTTGAATGGCCTTGGCTTGTCCTGAAGACTTGGGCGCTGTGATTCCCCCACTTCCGTCAGAGGAGATTCCCCATCCTTTTAGCGTCGCATAAATTCTATCTTTGTCTCGTACGGCATCGCTCATTCTTTTCAGTATGACGAAACCACATCCTTCGCCTGGAATGAAACCGCGGCCTTCGCGGTCATAGACACGCATTTCGTTTTCGGCAAGAGCTCCCACTTTGGCGAAGCCAATAATTTCAAAAGGGTCTATACTGAGATCAACTCCACCGACAATGGCCAAATCCAAATCGCCACTGGCAAGAGAAGAGGCCCCGTTCGCAACGGCAAGCAATGATGAGGCACAGGCTCCATCGACAGTAAACCCGCCGCCATCGACATCAAAATAATTACTGATACGACCGGCGATTGTATTTGCTAAACTTCCGGCGAGTGTATCTTCAGTGATCGGAGCCAAGGAGTCTTTACAAATCTTTTCACCAACATGAAGAAGTTCGTCGATCGCTGCTTTCTCCATACCACGCACCGACGCTGCCTCTCGCAACACTTTTTCGAAAAAAGGCCAACGCAAACGCACACCATTCGATCGTGAAGAATCTCCAGTCAGACTGTTACCGACAATGACTCCGGTTTTATTTGATGGAATACTGTCTCGACTAAGACTGGCATCCCGTATTGCTTTGTATGAAATATCGAGAGCCAACCAATGAACCAAGTCAGTTGATTCATAAGCCGTTTTAGGAAATCGGTTTTGATTCCAGTCAAACTCAAAGCCATCAATGAAAGCCGCCTGACTGGAATAGGTTTTATCGGGAGCGGATCGATCTTCTGAATAGTAATCTGACAATGGAAGTCTTTGATCTAAAATTCTACGAAACTGCCGACGCTTTGCTAAGATGTTTTCCCAAAATTCAATTAAGTTTTTAGCTCCTGGATACCAGCAGGCCATACCGACAACTGCAATATCGGTATTTTTATATAAACCATTGTCATTCTTAGACATCGAATTACCTCTTTTAGACCGAATTTTATAAATATTGATCGGAATAACTGAGGATTTACCTAACAGACCAAGGACTATGGACGGGGTAAATTTCAGCCCCAGTCACCTCAAGCTCATAGACATCTCAATATTGGAAATGTAAAATATCAGACAGACAAAGCCGACCATGCATAGGAGAGATTGTGATTGCTATTACTTACCAAAGACCAGGGGAGCCTTCTGAGGTTTTACAAGCAACCGAAGTTCCAACGCCCACCCCTAGTGAGAATCAAATATTGGTAAAAATGATCCGTATGCCTATTGTGCCGGCTGATTTGGCAACCATCCGTGGCGTCTATCGAACACCTCAAAAAACTCCATGCATCCCCGGATACGGTGGAGTCGGAGAAATTATTCAAGTGGGAAGCAAAATGATGGATTACCAACCCGGGACAGTTGTCTTCACCCTACCTTTTAAAAATCCTGGCTGGACCGATGGCTGCTGGTGTGAATATGTTTGCCTAGAAGAAAATGAATTTCTCCCAGTTGGTATCTCAAAAGCTGTCGAGGCAGGGTTTGATTTTTTTAATACTCCTCTGACGGCTTACATTTTAGTTGTTAATATGCTGAATTTGCAAAAAGGTGACACATTGTTACTGACTGCTGCGGGTTCGAATGTGGGACGAATGATTCTTAGTCTGGCAAAGGTCAGAGAGTACTCGGTGATCGCAGTGGTTCGTCGCCCCGAGCAGATGCAAGAAATAATGGATCTCGGTGCCCAACACGTTATTTGCAGTAAAGACACTGATATCACTCAAAAAGCCATGGAATTGACCAAATTAAAAGGTGTCACCGCCGCACTCGACTCGGTTGGAGGCGAGGTCGCCACACAATGCTTTCGGGCTCTAGGCGATTGGGGACAGATGGTTGTTTTTGGCCTATTAGCTTTAGAACGAAATGCCAGCGTCGATATTCGCAAGATGCTCTTTTATAACCTTCGTTTGTCAGGATTTTGGTTGCCAGCATGGTGGAAAAATACCCCGGTAAAGGAAAGAACAGAGACCGTAAACAAAGCCTTGCACTTGGTTGAAGAAGGGATTTTCAACGTTCAGGTTGAACAGTCTTACAAACTTACTGATGTTGCGAGCGCGGTGGCTCACGCCGAGCGTCCTGGAAATTCAGGACGCGTGGTTCTTGAAGCTTAAAACGACGCCGATATCCGGGCCCACGCAAAAGAGCTGTCAGCGTTACTGAGGCGCCAAGCAATTCAATAATCGAGAAGCCAAGCAGAAGAAGACTGTCTTCTGCTGTTACTAAGAATAGGCAAAGCAAAAGAAATGACATCGCAAACCTTAGTTTTACAGAAAACTTAAAAAATTCTAAATTTTTTCTTTTCGCAAAAAAAAGATACAAGGATCCTAGTGAGATTAGAGTCACGGAAAGGCATTGAACCACCAGGTGCGGTCCAAGGTATCGTTCTGACCAAGCGGCAAAAAACCATGGAGAGATCAAAGTTAAAAGAGCGATGAAGCGAATAAAATGGCCATAGGTGGACACCGTCAAAGACTCGACTCCAAGTTCTTCATCTCGTAGTCTCACGCCGCCTCCCCTTTTCTATTAATGTCTATAACCAAACAGGTTATATCATCTTGTTGGCTTTCGTCGCCTCGGACGGTTTCGACATGCTCGATCAGCTTCTTGAGAAACTGAGGGCCTTGCAGAGCCTCATTTTGTTTTAAAATTTTGAGCATGCGTCGATTGCCCAGAATTCTTCCATTGGGCAATTGTGTCTCCGGGACTCCGTCGGAACAAATAAACAGACGCTCCCCGTCTCTAAGGTCCTTCTCACCTCCACCTATCGACACGCTTTCTTTAAGACCAAGAAGGCTGCCTCTTTCTCCAAAATAATCAAATTCATCGTCACCGAACATTGAAATACCTTTTGGATGACCGGCCGACCAATGCTTCATCTTTTTCCGATCAGCACTGATTTCAAATCCCAGAAGGCTGACGGCATACTCGCCCTTGGCTAAGTTAAAAACAATATCATGAGCTTTCTTAATTAAATCTGGTAGTGGAATTTCTTGATTTTCTAAGGACTGAAAACTGAAGCAGGTGGCCACAGCGGCAGTTATCATCGCTGGTCCCGCGCCATGCCCGGTCACATCGGCGATAGCACCTTGCAAACGACCATCCTCTGTCATTCGATACCAGTACCAATCTCCACTACAGTGACTGGCTGGTAGGTAAAGAGCACTAACGTCCAATCCATTAAATTGTCCGTGGTTCTGATTCGGTAAAAACATGCGCTGCACAGCCGCGGTCAGTTCAAGGTCTTTCTCCATTTCTTTATGGTAGACTTCTGCTGCCGCTAAACGAGCATTTTTAATTCCAATGGCTATTTGAGTGGCAACCGCTTTTAACAACTCAAGGTCTGACTCATTAAATAAACCTTTTTCAACACTGCTATCGACGTACAAAACACCTAAAATGTCACCACCAAAAATCATTGGAGTAACGACGATACTTTTTAAGTTATGCAGGACAATACTTTTTGAACCGATGGTTTCACCTGCATCATTGCCAGTAAAAATAATGGGCTCCTTAGTATTATAGACTTTTTCTATTATCGTAGAACTATGTCCTTGCGGCTCGGTAACGTCTTCGCCCTCGTTATTTCTTCCTGAGTAAAACTTCAATTTTCCACGTTCGGCGGTAAAAATATAGGCCTTCTCAGCTCCCATAATTTCTAAAACGGTATTCAGTGACATCGACGCTTTGGCCAATGGATTCATTTCCTCAGAGGTGGCCTCACTGACTTTAAGAAGAAGGTCAATAGCCTTTTGCACGTTCATGTCGACGTTGACATCAGTTCGTCCAAATAGTCTTTTACTCTTTTTAACAAGCTCTTTATCTTCCTTCTTTTCCGTCTCTATACCAAATTCAACGGCGACAGCCTTGGCTCTGGCTTTCCAGTTTTGAGTTTGAGCGATTTGTAAAGCGCTACGAGCTTCTGCCACAGCTTGATCTTCAAACTTCTGTGCACGAGCTAGACGTGCTCTTTCAATTTGACACCAATACTTACCGAAGACCGAGTCCCCTTCCTTAGCCAAAGCGAAGGCCTTGTCTAAGTGAGCCCGAGCCAAACTATAATCTGAGGCTAAACGAGACAAAGCGGCTTTTCCGACAAAATAGTGGCATCGGTGAGTTGGGATAGCCGCTTCTCGGTTGAGTTTTTTCACTGCTTTTTCCAACAAGACAAGATAATGGATTTTTTCTTGGTTGTCTTTGCAAAGCTCAAACTGTTGCAATCGGATATACATCAGCCAGCCATAGGCAACCTTCCAGTAGAAACCATTGAGGTTTTTGCAGAAAGTCTCTTCAATGATTTTTTCAAAGCCTTTTGCAAAAATATTGCCTTTGTCAAACTCGATCACTAATCGAGAAAATGATCGCATTAACTTTGCGTTTATACTGTCAGGAGTTTCAGAGAGGTAGCCTCGGGCAAGAGGACGTAAAGAATCTGCTTCTTCAAAACGACCAAGAATGATGAGATGAGAACTGACACTGTAGCGCACATGGGCCATCGCCTGAAAATCATTGGTGGCGTCAATTTTTTCAAAGTTTCGAAAATAATAATCCACCAAATCCTGAGAATATCCACGATGACTCATAAGTGCTAAAATCGGAAGATACAACGCACTTTGAAAGGATGATGAAAGGTATTTCTCACTCGCTTCCATTGCTTTAGGCACAGCCTTTTCATACTCCTTAATTTCCCCTAGGAAACTGTAAATAGAAACTCTGTAAAATGCCACAAAAGCTGCGAGAGTTGGATCGTTGATATTTGCAGCCATCTTATCAACTCTTGAAAGCATTTTCTTACTCAGTGATTTCATTTGAAAGTTTGCGAATACCGTTGTTAACAAAATCATCGCACGACCGAGTTCGGGGCTTTCCCCCAACCAATAGGCTCTATTGAATCCGGAAAAAATAACGTATAAAGTATTTAAAATATTGTTATTATTATAAGAGACACGTAAAGCCGTATCATAAATTTGGGTTCGAAGAACTTGAACATTCATCCCTTCCGCATCCTTTTTTCTAAACCTCAGCAATACTTTACTTGGGATAAGGAATTTTAAAACAACCGAACTAAATTGAAGGATCAAACCGAAGACAAAACTCAATTTTTTTCTTGGAAAGCGGGAGTCAATCAATTCAATAGATTGTAAAAAGAGCTCCCAAGCTAATGGCCATTTACCCTGACTCATTGCAATCCGCATTTTGTAGAAAATTAAATAGGACTTTTCGACTTTCGAATCAGCTCTTTGCAGGCACCAATCAAACTTCGTGCTTGCAGAAACAAAGTCGGTGGTATTAAAACAAGCAATCCCATGGAGTTTATTAGCGAGATACTTATGATCTGTTGCGAGGTCCAACTTTTCACTTAAGCTTACAGCAAATTCTAGAAACTCGCTGGCCTTCTGATAGGAAAAGGAGGCAAGAGACAGCTCTCCCGCTTCGATACAAGCCTCAAAGGCCCTGCTGTTGAACGAATCCTCTCCGGCGTGCAGGTAATGAAAAGCCATTAAACTTTTTTGCTGGTCGGTTTTCACTGTTAAATTGTCGAGAGTTTTTGCTAAAAGCGCATGCCCCTTATGTTTTTCTTTTTCGCTGATACAAGTCAGACAAGCTTCTCTGACGCGATCGTGGCTAAAAGAGTAAATTCCATTGCGATAGATTTCAAGAAAACTCTCATTGCAGGCGACCTGCAATAGTTCTTCAATCTGATCTTGAGAAATTTCTAGAGCCATTCCAAGAAGATAAGGGTCTATAAACTTACCGCTCAAAGCTCCTAATTTTAGTACTTCAAGCACGTCATGATTGAGTTTCTTTAAACGCTCTCCAATAATATGGAAGAGATCGTTTGACAGGTTGACTTGATCAAGTTTTGACGGGTCTATTGACCACTTTTGATCCTCTAGAATCAATGCACCAGAGTTTAAAATGACATTCGAATATTCAATAATAGCGAATGGATTCATATTCGCAGCTGAAGAAATCTTTTTAACTAAAGATTCACTTACATCGGCTCCACCAAGACAATGTGCGATTAATTTCTCGACATGGATCGGATTCAAAGGCCCTAGTTTATAGACACTGGTGACATCGAGCTCTAGGCCTGTTTTAAAATTTTCAAGCGCTTCCAAATTCGTCTCATCATCGCGTGATGTGAACAGCATCATAAAACGTTGATTACTTAAATGGAACCTGAGATACCCTAATAGACTCATTGAGTTTTCATCGATCCATTGAACATCATCAATACAAAGCATGATAACTTTGTTTTTGCTTATCAAATAAGAGGTGACCTCTAGAATGCCAGCTCGAAACAGCTCTTGACTGGTATAGCGTTCAGAACAAACTTTCTCATCAAGAGAAAAGAGTTCAGCCAGTGATCGAGACAGGTAGCCAAGGCTATAAATGGAGTCACCGAGATTATTTTTCAACTCATCGATCAGCGCCTTTTTTTCACCAGCAGGAAGAAAAGACAGGTAATGAAAATAGCCGTTGAACAATTCTCTTATACTCGATAGTGACATCGTATCGACTGAACTACACTCGGCTCGCAGAACCATGGCCCCTTTATCGCGCCCATAGCTCATCAACTCTCTTGCCAGTCGACTTTTACCGCTTCCCCCCTCACCTTCGATGATCGCAGTCTGAGCACTTCCATCAAGAACATCATCAAACTGCCGCTGTAATTGTTGCAGTTCTAGCTCTCGCCCCACCATTGGACTTTCTTTAGAGTCAGACGCTCTATCAAAGCGTCCTAAAACAAGGTCTTCTCCCGATTCAAGGGATGAAGCCAGTGTGGCCCACTGATTGATGTCGCCCAACAATCCTTGAGCGGATTGATAGCGGGACGCCGGATCTTTTTCTAATAACTTGCTAACAATACTCGCAATGATCGGCGAAAAACCGGGAATGATCTCGTCCAGTCGAGGTGGAATTTCATGACTTTGCTTTTCGATAATTTCTTCAAACTTCTCCGAGACAAAGGGAGGACGTCCACTGCAAGCCTCGAAAATGGTAGCACCGAAAGAGTACAGGTCCGATCGATGGTCAATTGGAGACCGAAGCGCGCCAATCTGTTCTGGAGAAGCATACAAAAAAGTCCCTCTGAAAGTGCTTTCTACGTCCTGTATCTGACTTTTTTTTCTGACCATCCCCAAATCTATGAGCTTGGCTCCTTCGGGGGTCATAAAAATATTTTCAGGCTTAATATCGCAATGAAGATAATTTAAACGATGAATTTCCGCCAGCGCTCCACCGATATTTAGGATGAGCTTTTTAGCCATTTCCTCATCAAACGTCGCTTTTTGAATCTTGTCTTCAAGGGTTTCACCTTTCAGCCTGTCCATCACCATACACTGGACACCGTCTTCCTCAAAAACTTCATACACTTTTACGAAACCATTATGAGAAATACGAGCCATCGCCGCCGCTTCCTCGCGGAAGCGAATCACGTCGTCTAAACTCATTTCTGGGGCATCACTTTGCATCACTTTTATGGCAAACTCTTTGCCATCTTTTTCGGCCGAGTAAACCACACCAAAAGCACCACGTCCCAGCTCACCACTGATCGTGTAACCTTTGATTTGTAATGGTAATTTTTGAGCTGCAGACATATCGAATGCTTATCGGACTATGATTCAAATGACTCGAGATTTATTAAACAAACAGGACCAAGGGCGAGGTCAGTGAATTTTCTTTAATCCCATTCGCTCCAAATACCATTCGGAAACAATCAATGCGATGATAACGGACATCCAGAATCCATTAGAAAAGGCGACGGCGACACTCTTTTGGCTGTTAAAAACAAACTCCAACATCACCCAGGGTCGTATGAAAAAAGTCGATAACGTCAGGAAAAAATTGCGGATAGCCCAGCGTCGATGAATTAAAATTCGGCGGGATTTGATATGAAATAACGCTTTTCCCAGAGTAAAAAACCAGAGCACGACCAAAGTGTAAACGGCCATCTCTGAGAACTCTTTGGCGTACATGTTTTTTGTTAAAAAAACGGTAAAGCCAACAGTTATGGCTCCTACCAAGGCATACAAATACCCCGAGTACCGGTGCAGTTTAGGATACCGCAATCGCAAATCATCGCTGACCTGAATAAGTCCTAAAAAGACCAGCACCATTCCCAGAATGGCGTGGAAATTAATCGCTTTTATGTCCTGCAAGATATGATGTTGAAGCGCTTCGACATGATACTTTTTAATAAAATCAAAGGGGATCAAAGATAGAAAGTCAGGAGCGAAGTTGAAAACAACAAGCAAGAAGGCCGTTACAATAAGAAAGGTTACACCAATAATTCTAGGTAATTGAGACATTATGACTTCAGTCTACCCGATGCTAAAAGTGAAGGAAGTCAGTCCGTCAAATACTAGACGTTGGTACTCGAGCCAAAACCACCCCTCAAACGTCTTGGCATACTGTTCTAAGACCTTCTTTCCTAGTCCAGCTTTACCTTCTCCTAGCTATCCGTTTGAATTCGGAAGCCATCGAAATTACAATATTTATCTAAGCTTTTCCATATAAAGTCGGACTCGATCTTAAGGAGTTTTCTATGCCTTTTTTTCTAATGCTAATGGTTTCTGTTAGCGGTTTGTTTTCTTTCGCAGCAGAAAGCTCCGACTCTGGTTCCAAGGGATTTCAAGTTATGCAGCAAGCCGAAGTCGCCAACAATGGCTTTATTGGCGAAGCCGCGGACATGAAAATGATTCTAATCAACGCCCATGGTGACAAAGTCACCAGGAAGATGTCCATTAAAGTGAAAGAAGTTGATGGTGATGGGGACAAGTCTATTATTACTTTCTTGTGGCCCGCTGATGTCAATGGCACCAAAATGCTTACTTGGGCCCACAAGACTGAAAACGACGATCAGTGGATTTATTTACCCGCCCTTAAACGTGTGAAAAGGATCACATCAACGAGCAAAACAGGGTCTTTCATGGGAAGCGAGTTTTCTTATGAAGACTTGGGAAGTAAAGAGGTGGAGCGTTACACCTACAAGTACCTAAAAGACTATAAGCTTAAGGGCCGAGCCACCCACGCCGTCGAACGAGTCTCTAAAGACTCAGACTCGGGCTACAGTCGTGAAATCGTCTATCTTGATAAAGAATACCAAAATCCTCTTAAAATCGAATACTACGATCGTAAGAATGAATTGCTTAAGGTTGCACTGTTCAGCAACTTTAAAAAAATTGGAAAATTTTGGCGTTACAATAAAATTCATATCAAAAACTTACAAACCCAAAAAAGTTCCATCTTGATTTGGGAAAAAAGAAAACTTCTTCAAAAATTTCCTGACACACTTTTTAATCAAAATCGATTGAAGATTTAAGAAAGGTAAATTACTAAATTGCGTTTCGTCTTATTGAATATCGCATTGATCTTATTTTCTTTTCCTCTGTTTGCAGGTTTTTCCAGCAAGGGAGAGGTTCGAATGGAAAGTCGCTTTTTTAACGATGACCAAAATGATCAAACTCAAGATTTCGGGTACGGACTGGCTGCTCGAATTCAAATGGACGATCTGTATAAGAATATTCAAAGTCGACTTCAGGTTTTCTCGCGGGTGGACCGCGCCGACCCTTCGCGACAGCGATTCATTATCGAGGAAATGTTTATGCAGGTCCTAAAAGAAAATTGGACCTGGTTCGGTGGCTATAAGATTCTGAACTGGAGCACCGCCGAGGCCTTCCACCCCACTGACGTTATTAACAGTCGCAACTTCGATAGCCCCCTTGAGAATGCTGAAAAACTGGGTGAACTCATGTTTGGCGGACAGTACTTATCGGAAACGGTCAATATTTCGGCTTTTTTTATGCCTCTGACAAAAAGCCCGCAATTGCCCACCCAAAACAATCGGCTCTCTTTTGCTCCTCAATCGAATCTTATTGATATTAATGACGTTGAGTTTGTAAATAAAGACGGCGAGATCGTTGAATCAGATGAGCTCGTTCAACAATGGGCTTTACGCTTTCAATTCCCAGTGGAAGCATGGGAGTTTAATTTTTACTGGGTTCATCATTTTGATCGGACCGATTTTTCGGTGTTGCAAAATCTTCGAAATTTGTCGTTTTACCCGACCCTTACCGAAGTCGATCACTACGCCTTTTCGATGCAGGTTGTTTTGAACTCCTGGATCTTTAAAATGGAGAACGCTTACCGCGCTTTTCAGGAACAAACTTATATCTCGGCCTTTGATAATACTTTGAATAAATCGAACTACGCTGTCAGTTCACTGGCCACCGAATATTCCTTAAGTCACCAAAGTGGAGCGACCACGACCTTTATTATCGAATTTCAAGAAATATATGGAATTGACCAATCTCAACGCTTTCTGATCAACCCGTTTCAACGAGACCTTCTGGTTGGTGCACGTTACGCATTCAATGACGTCAAAGCAAAGACATTTTTCTTTGGTGTCATTGCCGACCTTGAACGTGGACGAGAAATTCTTATCAATTCAAGCTACAACCAAAGACTTTCAGACTACTGGACGATACACTTTGGTGCGCGCTATATTGATGCTCCTTCAAGCTCCGCCATTGATTTTTCTGGATTAAAACCATTGAACAATGATCATCAAATCGACGTTAAATTAAGTCGTTACTTTTAGAGAAAGAACTATGAAATCAAAAACACAGCTTTCAACTCGTTTCACAAAAAAGATTCTCGCCTATCCATGGCGGTCATTGAGTATCGGTGTCCTGACTTTTCTTGTTTTATCCGGCGGGATGCCTTTCCTGACCTCAGACTTTAGCTACCGAGTTTGGTTTGAAGAAAGCAATCCGCGCTTGCAAGCCTTCGATGAGTTTGAACGAAAATTCGGCAGCGATGATGTCGGTGTTATTGGTATTTATTCCGACGATGGCATTTTTGACAAAGGCACAGCACAACTTCTTATCGATATCACGGAAGACCTTTGGCAAGTGACTGAAGTGATTCGCGTCGATTCCCTGGCAAACTTCAATTGGATCCACAGCCAGGGAGATGATATTTTAATCGATCCCCTCCTCCCGGCCGAGCAAAGCCTGACACCGGATTTTCTTACCGAAAGATCAGAAGTCGCTAAAAACCATAAAACTTTGCAGGGATATCTGATCAATGAAGAAATGAATGCCACCCTCATATACATCAACCTTAAACCCTCATTGACGGCGGCCCCTGATTACAAAAAAATCAACGACCAATTAAAAGAGGTTATTGAAAAGTATAAAAATTCGGACCAGTACGGCTCCCCCCACGAACTCTACCTTACTGGCTTGCCGGCTCTGACTTTTGCCTTTCAGGATAGTTCACAACAAGACCTAGAAACCCTTTTACCTTTGGTGTTTTTGATAGCGTTGCTTTTTCTGGCCATTCTTTTTCAGAAGGTCTCTGGTGTCTTGCTTCCGCTTGTGGTGATCTTTCCCTCTATCTTGGCCACTCTTGGTTTTTCTGGCTGGATGGGAATAGAAATAAATGTTCTAACGGCAATCGTTCCACAATTTCTGATCGCCCTGGCCATTGCCGTCATCGTCCATATTCTGGTGTCTTTTTATCAATACATGGGCCAATCAAAAGACAAAGACTGGGCCTTGCAGATGGCTCTTGAAAAAAACTTACTGCCAACCCTTCTCACCAGTATCTCCACCGCCATTGGATTCTTAAGTTTCAGTACATCAGGGATGCCCCCGATTGCTAAAATGGGAATACTCTCTGGCGCTGGCACTCTGTTGGCCTGGCTTTTCTGTTATTTGATCATGGGCCCGCTCATCAAGATTTTGCCGATTAAGTCCAAATTTCAACAGCCGGACCAACCCTACAAAAAAATGGAGCCCACACCGAGAGCCTATAAATGGACCGACCGTATCCAAAAAGGCAAGCTCGCTATACTTTTAATCTTTGTTGTGACGTGCGTGGTTTCAACTTATATCGCTTCGAAAACACGAGTCTCTTCGGATCCTTTTAAATACTTTTCGGACTCCTACCCGTTGAGCATCGCCAATAAATTTGTTGAAGACCATGTGGGCGCTGCAACCGGGATTGAAATCGTTATTGAAAGTAACGAGGCCGAGGGCAGTAAAGACCCACAATTCCTTAATCAAGTTCAAATTTTGCAGAACTGGCTCGATGCCAAAGAAGAGGTCACAAAATCTGTTTCGATCCTTGATATCTTGAAGGAAATGAATCAAATGCTGGGGCAAGGACTGGAGTCGGAATTCAAACTAGCCCAGTCAAGAGATTTGGTTTCCCAACAACTCTTTCTCTATTCTATGAACCTTCCACAAGGCATGGACCTGAACAATAGAATGACTGTTGGCAGTGATGCCCTTCGCCTCACCGCTATGGTGACCGAACATGATTCGGAGCGGTTTGTTCAAATTATTGATGACATAGAGGACGAGGCTAAAAAACTGGGGTTGAAGGCTTGGGTGACAGGTAAGGGAGCTCTTTATCACAGTAACAACGAAGCCGTTGTACGATCGTTCTTCCTGTCTCTGTCTTTGGCTATTGTGCTGGTGAGTCTTCTTTTACTTATTGGACTCCGCTCCTTTAAAATGGCCTTCATTTCATTGATTCCCAACACTTTTCCATTATTGATTGGCTCGGGTTTTGTTTATTTGTACGGGGCGACTCTGGATATCGGAACCGTTTTAATCGGCTCGGTCTGTCTGGGAATTGCTGTTGATGACACCATTCATTTTTTAACCAATTACCAGATCTACCGCAAACAGGGCGACTCCCCCCGCCAGTCGATTGCCCGAGTCTTCAGTTATACTGTTCCAGCCATGGTGACAACCACGGTGGTTCTGGTTGCGGCTTTTGGGTGTTTTGTTTTTGCAAGCTTCATACCCAACAAACAGTTTGGAATATTTGTCGCTTTCATTCTATCGATTGCCCTGATTTCAGATTTGATTTTCCTACCGGCCCTTTTATTTTTGATCGATAAGGATTCTTCGAAAAACAATTAGAATGTCTCAAATTTAGATTTTCCATCTAATTTTTAAACGTTTTTATTTAACTATTAGGTCCTGTAATAGGCCAATGATATTCTAGTTATACCATTGGACTTTGGAGGAACGTATTATGAAGCCTGATCCTTTTATCAGTGAATTTTTAGATATCTTACTGGATGCAACGGGACTCGATCCTGCCTATGTTATTCCTGATATGTCGCTTTCGGAACTGAGTTTGGCCGATGAGGCGATTGAAAAATTCAAATCCAGCCTTGAGGGCCATTTTCAAATAGATCTGGGTGACGTTATGACGGTGAAGCAACAGTCTTGCCGCGACCTCGTCGGATTTATCAAAGACATGTGCTCAAACAACTGGAGTAAAGCCGGGTAAAACCTTTAGAAGCAAAGGGCCTTAAAAGACCAAAAGCTCTTCAAAAAAAAGAACAAGGCGACGGCATTGGCGGGTGACTCGCTATGCAGCCATAACGCATTAGAATCGGAACGCGGTCATTGACATCACAATATACCTAAGCACTGCTACGACGCCTCTTGAAGTCGAACTCTCTCGAGGCTCGCTGAGCGTCGAATATCTTAATGATCTATGGTTTGACCCCATAGCCTAAAAAACACATAATTTTAGATGTTGATGGGATTGGACCATCGAAGAGCAAGGAATTCCCTTTCAAATTCGCCTGAGGAGTTATGATCTCATGGACAAAAACTACAGGGTTGTTATCGCCGGATACAGAAAACCCATTCGGGAGATCCTTGATCGCAAGCATATCCCCTATGTGATATGGTCGCCAAAGCCGGTTCTGAACCCAGGGAAGGCGCTTCACCAATTGCACGAAGATTTTACCGAGAACAAAGTCACGATCGAAGAAATTGCACAAAAGCTTCAACAATGGGGACCCTTCTCCCATGTTATTGCTGGCACTGAAGAAAGCGTACCCGCGGCGTCATTGCTAAGAAAGGCATTAGGTGCCCGCACCTTTAAGCAATCAGTGGCGGTATCCTGCCATGATAAATTGGTGATGAAAAACAAACTGCTGAAGCAAGACATTCCTATGACTGCGTATCTTAGTCTAAAGGATAAAAACCTCAGTAAAGCGGCGATCGTTGAAAAATTGGGTGATTCGATTGTGGTTAAAAATCGTACCCAATCCGGGGGATCGGGAATTCAATTTGTCAAATCGACTGACGACCTTTCACCATTTATAGGCAAAGACCTTATAGCCGAAAAATTTATCGATGCTCCTGAAGCCAGTGTCGAAACTTACATTCAAAACGGAGAGATTTTATTTCAGAATATCACTCAATATGAAGTGAATGGAAAAGTGAACTTTGTGCCCTCCCATTTCAATGAAAAAACTCAACAGACTCTCCTCGATTTAAACCGCAAGGTGATCCATGGGCTGGACATCCAATGGGGCATCACTCACTTAGAAGCTTACCTAACTCCTAAAGGACCACTGTTTGGCGAAATAGCCCTTCGACCTCCTGGGGGCTACATCATGGATTTGATGAGTAAAGCTTACGAGTTTGATGCCTGGAAGTCTCTTGTTGAAATTGAGCTCGGAGAAAAACCACCCCTTCCCCAATCGATCCAAAATTACTGCGGCGCCTGGATCCTCCACCCCGGCGCCGGTGTCGTTGACAAAATAGACGGTTGGAAGGGCCTGAAAGAAAACAAAAACATCATGAAAGCCAAACTAAAAATCAAAACCGGAAGCAAAATCGAAAAAAGAGTCTCTCTCGGCAAAGACGTGGGCTTCATACAATTTCACGGCAAAACCGCCAAAGAATTAGAGTCCGTCTACGGCAACCTCAAAACAGACATTCAAATTCAAATGAAACCAAAATCTTAAAACCTATACCTATTAATCAAACTGACTCAGTCCGTTTTAGGTATAAAGAAACTACAAATAACAGTTAGACAACACTCCCGCGTTCACGTAACTTTAAAACAATGAAGTCTTTGTTGATTGTTTTTATAGTCGTTATATCTCTTGTTTTTTTAGTATGGGTTGGGTGGAGAACTCGAGATCAAAAAGTTCATGAAATTACCAAACAAGAAAAGAAACTAGCTCCAAGACTTGATGATAACATCTCGTCCGAGTCC
>CAZPOV010000029.1:0-31652 GCA_964588335.1 uncultured Pseudobdellovibrionaceae bacterium
TCCTGTTCGAACACCTGAGCCATTAGTTGTTTCAAGTTAATTTTAGTCATCGGCCTTAGCTACCACGGTATTGTTGTTAAATTAAGAAAAAACAGCGAGATTTTTTTTAAATGCAAAAAATCGCTGTTTTTTCTTACGGTTCAGCAATCTCTCACTATTTTGCAACTCGGATGACCACTGTTCGTTTTCTAACGTCTAAAAGGTCTTCTCGATGTCTTTTTAATGCCTTTTGCAGCAATTGGATACTCGCAATCTCGGTCGTTAAATCTTCAGTCAGTGACTTTTTGCGACTAGGATTACCATGCTTCCTTGCGCCCTCTACGGCATGGAGGAAGCGGTCTTCCAATTTCTTTTTTTGATTGAGATTGACTTGGTCGAAACAAAAATTCACATCAGAGTTTCTTTTTTTCGCTAAGCAATCATTGTAAACGGATAGATCGATGGGGGTGCTTTCGGCGAATAGAAGCGTAAAAGCCAAGAAAAACGATGATAGTAACATAAAAACTCCTTTACATAATTTGAACGTTTCGGCTGTGATATTTACAAAAATTGAGTCCATTGACAACTGAGTGGATATTAAATCTGATTGTTTTTTACTGGATGGAATATTCACCCAACGGGAAAGGATTAGTAGTCAGAAACTGTGACTTTTTTGCCATCCAGCAGATAAAGGCTTCCCGAGTGAAGGCCCGAGCAAACATCATTGTCGACTGGAATAACCAGATCATCGTAGCCATCCTCATTGAAATCTGTTGCATCCCAGTGATGGAAAGGTGGGGCGATTTGGCTCATGGTGCGCCCAAGAATACGCTTTACCTGTGGCGCTGTAACATCAATCTCTGTCCCATTTTCAAGATATTTTCCAAATAAGACGTATAAAGCCCCCGCTTCATTCATGTGTCGGTGGCCGGTAAAACTTAAGTCCAACTTGCCATCATTATCAATGTCACCCGCAACGGGGGACAGCGAGGAGCCAATGCCGTCATAATCGCTGAATTTCGCCGAACCATTGATTTTGAATACCGTTATATTGTCAATGTCTTGAGCACCATTTTGTAACTTGGATAGATCTAAAAGAGACACATGGTCTTTTTTATGCGGAAATTGCTCTGGTGTGTTTACTTGAGATATCCAAACATCTTTCAGTCCGTCTCCCGTAAAGTCGCCGATAGCGCCAAATTGAACTTCCCCCAGTTCAATCCCTGTAACGTGGGCGAAGTATTCTGCGTTATTTGCTGACACCCTGTAGAAGTCGATTCCTTTGGAGTAGTGTACAGCCAAGATATTCTGCGGCAGAACAAACAGTGCATAAGGCGTCTTGGGGTGGGGATGGTTTTTTAGGGTCATTGAAGATGTTTTTGTGAGTCGACCATCTTCAAACTTATAGAAATCTAGTCTATCTTTATCTAATCCAATAACGTTCTGGTTCCAGAAGACACCACGTCGTGGCGCCGTTCCTGAAATCTTATAACCCTTGCTCGAAAGAATAAGTGAATCATTGAAAATAAAATCATCGTTTCCGTCTCCGTCGACATCACCAGAGTTATAGGAGAAAATTGCGCTATTGCCATAGGGGTTGTCGTCGTCGAATTGAAGTGCTTCTGATTTGTTTTCTTTAATCCATTTTTCAGTTAATCCGTGTGATTTTCCTATTGTATTCTGTTTCTTTTTAAAATCAGATGGAGTAACAAAAGCATCAAAAGCTTTGTTTGAATGAGCAAAATCTCCTTTCCCAATGTACGAAGTTGAATAGAAGTGAGTTTCATCATCGATTTCCAAGGGAATCACTCTTGCACTCCAATAGATAAAATCATTGTCGAACACAGTGTTCGAGGGTCTAGAGCAGATAACATTAGAGGTTACAGTTTCAATCGGGATAAAGTTCCTTTTTTGGCTGTAGAAGATGTCGTTGATGCCTTTAGTGGGCTTGTCGTACTGTTGCATCCTGAGTTCTGCTGCGTACTCTTGGTGGTACCATCGATGCCAAGAATATTTTTTACGAACGATTTCATATTTAGCACTGATTTTGGGAAGCTCAGTTTGATCGCTATCTTCAGCTCGTCTCTTGTTCATTTCAAAGAAAAATTGAAAAAATAAAATGATCAGTAAAAAAAATGAAAACCACATCCATTTATTTTTCAAATTTAGCCTCCAGTTTCGCCAAAGCGCTTTCAGGAAAAAGGTGTTGGGCCAAAAGCATGTCGTTTTTAGTATTAATATCAACACTTTTTCCAGCTGTAATCTTTAAAGGGTAGGTTTTCCCAACAAGTAAAGATTCGGGTGTACGGGGTAGAAGATCTAAATTGAAACCATAAATTTCTCCAGAGAGCTCAAAGGCTTTTGGGAGTTCTTGGCGTCGAACCCACGGGTTGGCTCCATCGATAAAAGTGGAAACAGTCTCATTTTCATCAATATTCCAGGTTTGGAGGGGGTGGGTGTGAACCTCTTTGAACGTAGCCACAGAATCATATCCATTCAAGAGATGATCACAGGTTTTGGTGAGCATGTCGACATCGCGAAAAGGAGAGGTGACTTCAAGGAGGATCATGTTGTGCTTCCCAGGTCTTTCTTTTCGAAGGTGGTCTCGATAATGCAAAATAACTTCGTAGAGGCCAACCTTATCGCCAGCCAGCGAATTTGGACGATCAACAACTTCTGCGCCGTAATCAATTGCAATTCTTTTTAAATGAGCATCATCAGTCGAGACGACCACCTCATCGACTCGGGGGGTCATTTTGGCCATCATAATAGGCCAGGCCATCAGGGGGTGGGAGCCGAGCAGAGTCCGATTTTTATTGGGTAGTCCTTTACTGCCTCCCCTTACAGGTATAAAGGCAGTAATTTTTTGTGAGTTTTCACTCATTTTTTGACCCTTTTTCACTTGATGGTTTTGAAGTTCAACAGTTATCAATAGGGGCTAGATAAATCAACATTTCTCCAAATATATGAGACTCTCATTAAAAAAGGTGTGCCACGTGAAAGATACCGAAAACATTCCACGATATCAGAACTACAAACACTATATCCATGAGGGGTGGTCAGAGGTCCCCAAGTTTACATTTCAAAGGGTGGTGCAGGGGATGAAGGAATACCCGATGGATAAAGCTCGTGTTTTAGATGTAGGCTGTGCGACAGGGGAATTTATTGGCTACATGGCTAGTGAATTTCCCACATATGAATTTATGGGGATTGATATTTTTGACGAGTTGATTACAAAAGCAAACGAGTTTCTGCCTGAGCAAGAGTTTGTTAACAGTGACTACCTAGAGCTTCCAAAGAAGTATGATGGGACTTTTGATTTTATTACTGCCGTAGGGGTGCTTAGTCTTTTTGGGGGAGATTCGATTGATCTATTTTGGGAAAAGACCTTTAATTTGCTAAAGCCTGGAGGCCGAATTTTCGTTCTGGGTCCAGTAAATGAATTCGGTGTCGATATGGACCTGAAGCATCGCAAATGGGTTGGCGGCGAGAGAGGAGACTGGGAAAGAGGCTGGTCAATCCCAAGCCGGCAAACCATCGAACATTTTATAAAAGATAAATTTTCCACCTTTAGATTTGAAAACTATGAACCGAAGCTCGATCTTGAGCCGCGAGAAGATCCGATCAGAACATGGACGGTACCTTATAAAGGGCAAGAGCGCCAACTAACGAACGGGCTCAAATTACTTGTTAATTATAATTTTATAGAAGTCCAAAAATAGAATTTACCTAAGAAGATCGATGATTCTTTTAGTCGCCTCACCATCAATTTTGGTCCATTGAGATTTATTGGAGCCCTGCTGGATGAGCAACTTGTGTCGTTCTTCGTAAGAATCCGAGATTTTCTTTAAAAACTCGACGACGTCACTTTTTTTACTCGAGCTATAGAAACCAGGAGCTTTGTTGTAGATATTTAAGCCCAGATCGTACATGTCGTAGTTGGCCACAAGCTTTCCACACGCCAGGGCCCAGCGAGTGGTGCTCGAAAAAAAACTGCAAAAAATGTCATGTTGCGGAATCAATTCAATTAAGTTGTCACGACTTATTTGGGCACCTGTGCTCTTAATGATATCAACCTCCTCTGGAGACATCGCTGGGTGACATGACACAAGAACCTCTAAACCTTGAATGCCGACGAGGTCGTTGAAAAAATTGTAGGTCATTTCAGAGTAAGATTTAAATTCATTTTTGTCGTTGTACTTGTCGTGATAACTCGTTGGCCAAGATATAAGCAAATATGTTTTTGACTTGTCGAGTGGAGATGATTTCTCGAAACTCTTTTTCAATGTTAGATCATTCGATAAAACGTTATAGATGATGTCGCCATAGGGTGTTCCGGTAACTTCAATTTTGTCCTTTGACAATCCTTCCTCTAAGTAATGGTTTTTATTTTCCTCGCCTTCGCAGCATAATACATCTGCGAGATTGCCACTAATCATCCATGGATTAGAGAGGCTAAGACCAAAAGACTCTAGGATACTAATATACTCTGGAGAAAACATAAGGCTGCCTGGGTTTTTCCCTCGCTTGATCCAATGAATGTGTTTTTCTTCAACTAAATCACCATACTTCTCTTTGGAGGTAATGAGTTTGCCATTCTCTTTTTTTTCTTTTAATGAAATTTCCAGGTCAATCATGAGAGGGAAGCCATAAGGGAGCATGATGATTTGAATCCCTAGGATTTCTGCCATGGACAGGAGTTCTATGGGGCCATTGACACCATCAGCGCAGGTTACAATATGGGTGTAGTTGTTTTTCTTTAGGAAGTCGGAGTAGTAGGACAGATTCCTGGCGACTATTTCATGGAGAGGCCAGGTGTTTTCATGAGCATAGAGATCTTGACTGCTATTGATCGAAAAACTTAGGAAACTAGGGAATTTATTGTTCTTTAAATAAAGTTTGGCTCTTGGTCTAATTTCAGCAGTATACTCAAGTCCAGCCTTGTAGTTTTGATATGCTAAGATTTTCTTAAGTTTTTCCCTAACTGGTGGTGTTTTGAGTGGATCATAGTCTTTCGGAACCGCGATTTTCTTTATTTTTTCTGAGAGATGTTGAAATCGCTTGTGAAGTTCTTCAAAAACGAAGTCAGAGCGTCCGGGGAACCGTAGGTCGTAGTCCATGTTCTCAGCATCCAATTGGGTGCAAAGATAATCAAGAATCGTTGTGCTTCCAATATTTTGACACAAGACGAGGGTTTTGCTCATAGTTTATCCTCTAAAATTGAAATTAACTTCTGCTCAATCAATGAAGGGCTGGGTAGGTTTTTCGCCGCTTCAAATACATCATTGAGGGAGACTTTCCACTGCTTTTGCAGATTGTGCCATGACTCCCAATCGCGGCAGACCACGCCGACGCCCAAGGCTTCTATGGGTTGGTCAGGTTGCTTCGCTAAATCACCAATCTGTTCATTGAGATCATGATCGATAAGAAGATGAACTGGTAGACAGACGGGCTGGTCCGAAAAATGGTTGATATAGGCTGCGTCCATATTACCATTAGATAAGACTGAGCAAACAATGTCGCTCTTAAAGATTGTTTCTTTAATAGGTTCAGAGTCTGAAAACTTCCACTGTATCGATTTTGATCTCAGAGTTTCAATAAACTGCTTTTTTCGATCAATTGACGAGGAAGGGTGCAGCCGGACCTGAAGGGTGGCTGAGGTTTCGATCTCTAAAAATGCAGCCCACTGTTCGAACAACTTAAAATAAGACTGCTGCGGCTCAAGTGGCTGGTCGAACCAACAGTAAGTGGGGTCATCTGTTTTTTTGTTTGCGGTGGTCAGTTTGACATACGGAATGTGACGTACTGATCCCAAATTAAAAGCATCAATTTCAAATCGTTTTTTAGTGACTTGGACACCATGCTGATCATTGGACAATACATAAGTAGGGTAGGAGTTAAAAAAAAGATTGAGATCCCCCCAATAATCTTGAATCAAGAAAGTAGGAAAATCCGCTATTTTAACAATTGCTTCGTCAATTCCTCCTGTACCAGGCGTTGATAGCCCGACGATTGCGGCGTCAAAATGGCCTTTATTCAGGAATTCTGTTACTCCCTCTAAAAATTTAATTGATTGCGAGGAGTTAGGAGTTTGTAAATCAATTGATTCAAGAGAATTTGTCTCTAACTTTGCTGCAATTAGGATTGAGGTGGCTGGCTCTTGGGAAACAATAGTAAAGGGCCAGGAATTGTGTTTAAGTATATTGGCAACTTCAATCATGGAATGGGCTGCACAGGCATCTCGACATGAAAGAAGAATTTTTTTCATGAAAGATTCTCCCAGAACTGTTTCTCTTGAAGGGCTTTATTAAAGAGAAATACGAATTTCTCAAACTCTTCAATTGGAATTGTGATGTTACTCGATTGAATGAAGCCAAGGACGCACAGAGACCTTAAATTGATGCTCAGAACAGTGTTGAGCCAATCAATATTCTTGAATCTTTCAGGAGATGATGAATTATTGATATATTCCTGTAAAAAAGTTTGAGATCTCTTGAAGGCTTCTTTTGAACTCTCAGAATTCACAAAAAATAGGCGCTCTATAAGGTAAGCCAGTTCAAACCTAGGCGGAAGAACACTATGGTATACGTCTTCGAAGTCCACGAACAGAACTTTAGAACCACTGAGCAAAACGTTTGTGTAGTTTAAATCGCCATGAAGAGGCGATCGAATTTCGTTAAGGCAACAGAAGTCTAAATTTTCATAGTTAAAGATAAAATCTATGTCTTTACGGGGTATAGGGAGATTCATCTGTCCCGATCTAATTTTGGTAAGTGTCTCAGAGAGTTTGTCTAGCCTTTTGTTGGTATTGAGTGTCCAAATGTTTTTCTGTTCGTGGTTTTCTAAGAATCTATGGAGTTTAACAGTTTCAATCGCGAGTTGAGGTTCGTAGCCCTTTTTAAAATAAGAGTGGTCCAAGAAAGGAGTGATCACTGCGCTCACGCTGTTTGGGAGTGAAAAACCGGCAATAAGAGGTGGTGTTAAGTTTGTTTTAATAACCGAGAACACCGTAGCAACTCCATTTTCATAAGCCTGATTCTGGAGTTCAATGCCGTCGATAGTTTGTTGTTGATCGACCTCGTGAATAATTTTTACGAGATGTTGTTTTTCATCGGTGTTAAGCCGGTAAGCAAGAGTGTTCTTGTTATCAAACTCCAGCCTTTTAGCATTCTCTATCGGTTTTTTTAAAAGACTTGTCAGAAACTGAGATTCGACCTCCGATACTGATCGAGTCACGTACCTGAAGTCGGCTTGAAGCCTCATATTTGCTGGGTTCTTAATTATTGGTTTCCACATGTTTCCACTGGATCGGTTGATTGGCTGGAACTTCCGTTTTTAATTGCCATCCATCGACTATATTCCAATGTTCTACGGGGATCCCTTTACATGGAAAGGCAAACCTCACGTTATTGTAGTCAATTTTGTCGCCTGCTTTAAGATCCTTCATTGCTACCAAACATTGACGCTGAGAATTTCCTACATTGCCTTTAATAACTTGATTGTGGGGGCGTCTTGTTGAACCAAGGGCCAGCCAACAGTCCATTGTTGCTTTTAAAACTTGGTCAAAATTCTTGATATCCATTGAGTGGGAGATATCTTGGTCAAGCTCGTCCGCATCGAAGTACAACCCTTTCTCTAAGACTGTTGCACCAAGTGCAATCGACATATAGATCATTTCAACACCGGTGTAATGATCAGATAGGCCCGTGGGCAGGCCAAAGGCTTTTTCATAAGTTTCGAGCATGCGTAAATTGTGGTTTTCTGGTAAAGCCGGATGACCATCTGGACTATGTTGAATAATGATGTCCTCTTGTCCTCCCTCTCGAGCCGCTTCTACGGCGCGTGCCACTTCCTGCATCGTCGACCGCCCGGTGTCGATGACCATGGGAAGACCTAATTTTGCAACATGGTAAATGAGAGGCACGTGGACCAAATTTGCTGATGCGATCTTGAGGCCTGTGGCTCCATTTTGAGCAGCGAAGTCTGCCGCTTCAAAATCATAAACCGAAACAACTGTTGGGATATTAACCTCTTTGCAGTATGCGAATAAAGGTTCATAGTCTTTCAAAGGCATCGCCTTTCTTTCCATGAGGTCTCGATAGTTCTCTTGCTTTAGATCACCCGCTTTATTTTGGTAGGTCTCAACATGGTCCACTGGCAAACAAATTTCGGGATTGTTCAAAATTTCTGTTTTTAAAACCACCGGAATATTCGGATTGGCGTCTCGCGTTTTTACAATTTGTTGGAACAAGTCCAGGGCCATTTTACTGTCACCGTTAAAGTAGCTTCCAACCTCTGCAAAGAAGAGAGGGGGAGCCTCTTTACTTACAAGTAAATCTCCTAATTGAAACTCGCGAACGTCTTTTTTAAACATAAGATCCTTCCTCTTCTCTATTTGCATTGGTAGCGCAACTTCCAACCCTCGTCTGTGTAAGTCCACAAATGAGGGGAGCGATGCTTGTTCGTTAAATTTTCGAAGTATTCTCGGTCGACAATGGGTTGCTCAAATAATTTCGACGCAACTTCAAATTCGTTATCGGGGATTGAAATGTACTTAAAAAAATCTTTTTCAAACCTTTCTGGATACTCTCCGTCATATTTTTTTACGAGCGCCTTGCCTTCTTCTCGGGTGATGTCCAAGTTTCGTATTTCTTGCGCAGTATCGTAAGTCGCTCGTCCAATACCGAACTTCACAAAGGTCGTGTAGTAATGGAAATCGTCAATTTTATCGTCGATTGAAGAGTATTTGGAATATGTTCCAGGGTTTCTTTCTGGAGCTGCTTTGAAGTTCCCATGCTCAACAGCGTAATAATAGCACTTTTGTGGATGCCATTTTTTGTAATATCCAAGATAGCGGATATCAATTTTTTCCGCATCACGGAGATCGGGCTTTATGGGCATGTAGGGTTCAAGATCGGCCTTTGACAAATCATAGTCAGACTGGAGCTCAGAGACCGAAGTGCCCGCCAAGTAAATGTTGTCATTGGAAGTCGCGATGGTATCCCAGTCCTTCACTCCTTGAGGCTTTCCTTTTGTAGAATTTCCATACTCAGTTGGATTTTCACCATAAAAGACTAAAGGAATATCAAGTTGAGCGGCTAGCTTAGGGGGGAAGTACATTTGCCCAATCATAAATGGTTGAAAGGGGTGATACAGGTTTTCGATTGCGAGCCGAGTCATAAGCCTATGGACTCGACCATTCGGAGTGAATAGGTAGTTTGCAAAACCCGCGTTCATCCAAGCTTGAAAGTTCTCCCATCCCCATTGGGTATAAATGTGTGGGGCCCAAGTCACAGTCAAAGGATTCATGTTGAATTCATGTTTGAGGACCCAAGCCGCGTAGAAAGAATCTTTGCCACCAGAACCAGGAACCAGGCAATCATACTTTCCATCATTTCTGCGGTACTTATCGCAAAGCTCTTCCAATTCCTTTCTTCGCTCGTCCCAGTCGACCTTCTGCTTCTCTTCTGCGACTCGACAAGCAAAGCAAACACCCTCCTCGTCGAAGGACACCGTGGGCTTTTTAGAGTCCTTGTTGTGTTTGAATTCGGCTTCAGAGTTGGGCTTTTGATTTGAGTAGGTGCATTTCGTGCAGTAGATAACTTCACTAGGCAGCCCGTAGAAAACCTCTTTTTGCCCCGCATCATTTGTGTATCGGGAAATATCTACTGGATCTGATTTTCGAATCATTAGTCTCTCCAATCAACGAGAATTTACTACTATTTAACAATGACTTCTTTTTCAGGTATTCATACCTTATATATCGAATTTGACAATCTGAAAGAAAAAAGACGTGCCAATGCTACCCAGAATTATTGCCAGAATGGATATAAAAGGCCCTGACCTCATCAAGCCCATCAATTTAGAGGGCGTCCGTAAGGTCGGAAACCCTATGACCTTTGCGGTGGATTACTATAACCAAGGAATTGACGAAATTCTTTATATGGATGCCGTTGCATCTCTGTATGATCGGAACTGTCTTAGCGATCTTGTTGAAAAAACTACCGACCAGGTATTTGTACCAATCACTGTAGGTGGTGGAATCCGCAAGTTGGCGGATGTGGAGGAGATGCTTCGGGCGGGAGCCGACAAGGTCGCTATCAATACAGCAGCTATTAAAAACCCCGATTTAATTGGTGAAGTCGCGCGAGTCTTTGGCTCTCAATGTATGGTTTTAAGTATCGAAGCAAAAGCCAGTTCCCAACCTTCTGGCTGGGAGGCCTATATTGATTGTGGAAGGGAAAAAACAGGCGTTGATGTGGTGAAGTGGGCTAAAGAGTCTGTGGAGCGGGGAGCTGGAGAAATACTGCTAACCTCTGTGGACCATGAAGGGATGGAAAAAGGATTTGATCTGGAGTTGGCGAGAGAAGTGGCGTCTGTTGTAGGGGTGCCAGTGATATTGAGTGGAGGCATGGGTAAGCCAATGGACCTCGTTGAGGCATTCTCTACAGAAATTAGTGGTGCAGCAATAGCGACAACATTGCACTACAAAAAGGCTAACGTTCCTGAGTTGCGAAAGGTTTTACAAGAAAATGGAATGGTTACAAGACGGCCGGAGTTCAACTAATGCCTAGTATTTCGGTGGTTGATTATGGGGTGGGAAACTTAAAGAGTGTTTCTCGTGCCCTTGAAGAAGCGGGAGGAAGTGTCAAGTTCATTAAAGACTCCGAATCACTTCTTAATGCGGATCGGATTCTTTTGCCCGGAGTCGGAGCTTTTGGTCATTGCGTGAACGAACTTAAAAACCGTCAATTGTTCAACTCAGTAAAGGCCTATATCGAAAAAGAGCGTCCCCTGCTTGGTATCTGTGTTGGAATGCAAATGCTTTTAGATACAGGGTTAGAATTTGGGAAACATGAAGGACTGGGTTTTATCTCGGGTGAAGTTGCAAAAATACCTGTCCCCTCTAAGAAAGTGAAGTTGCCCCATATAGGATGGAATAATCTGATTTTTTTTAGTGACGAGTCGAAAAAATGCCCACTTCTTTCTTCTATAAAGGAATCTGACTATTTTTATTTCTTGCACTCATACCGTTCAGTCCCGTCTACTGACGAGAATGTGTTGGCGATGACCGATTATGAGGGTGTAAAAATTCCGGCACTGATTGGTCGAGGAAGTGTTTATGGATGTCAATTTCATCCCGAAAAAAGTGGGGTTAAGGGCATTCAAGTTCTTAAAAATTTTTTAAGTCTTTAAAAGCCCTTTTTTCAGCCGGACTGCTTTTTTAAACTTTAAAGTGTGAACCCGTCATCAATTATGAGATTTTGTCCATTCATGAATTCAGAAGCATCGCTGCACAAAAAGCACAGCGCACCAGTCATGTCGGTTGGCTTTAGCATTCCCTTTTTGCCACAGAAACTCTTGTAGGCAGATATAAAATCTGAATTTTGGCCATTCTCAATACCACCAGGGCTCAGACAATTGGCTCTGACTCCCTCGGGGCCAAGATACTTTGCAGTGTATTTTGTCAGATGGATGAGCCCCGCTTTTATGGCAGAATACTCCACGGGCATTGTCATGTCGGTGCCTTCGTAAACTTCAAATTTTGGTGCAATCACTCCATAAATAGAGGAAACATTAACAATGTTTCCTTGGCCTCGATCCTTAAAATATTCACCAAATTTCTGAGTGGTTAAGAAATATCCACCCAGATGCAGACCAAGATTTTCACAGAAGTCTTCATATTCGACATCAAAAAAGCGACGGCCGTAATTCTTATTTCGTGGATAGGCATTGTTGACAAGCGTGTCGATTCGCCCGAAATCGGAATCTATGTTCTTGATCAAATCAGCGATGGAAGCCTTCGATGTAATGTCGGCTTGAAAGGTCGCAAAATTTTGATTTTCTAGTCTATCAGCCTCCAATTCTGCATGAAGGGCTTCTATGGATTTAGGGTTTGAATCGATGAGGGCAAGATTTGCCCCATGGTTAGCGAGCGCTTTAGCGAATGCTTGGCCTAATAGGCCGCCAGCTCCTACAAGTGCAATCGTTTGGTTTTCTAGATTAAAGTGTGAGCTCATCAAGGCCTACCTCTCTTTTTTCATCTGCAGACATGTTGCCGGCAATAAGAGTTTTTACAGTTTGGATCGTATGCTCAGGCTTTAAAATAGGTTTTCGCTTCTTTACCATCTCTTGAAAAACGGACATAGTCTTTTTGAATGCAGCGTAGTTGTTTGAGATTTCAACTTCTTGTTTTTCTGTCTCTGTCCAAGCTCGTATATTGAAAGTTTTAGGTGCGGTGCCGAGGCTCGTGATGACCAGGTCAGGACCAGATTCGCATCGTATTGATGATTTAAAACATTGTCCACCTTGAGCTGTAACCGACGTTACCTTGTAATTGAACGAGCTTAGGGCTGCATCAAGCATATGAACGCCATATTTCTCCCAGGAGTTCAGCACGGTAGCGTCAACAAACTTACAGTCTGATCGCATTTCATCAGTAAAACTGTCTAATTCTTTTGCGTAGTAAAGGCCAGAGCAGCTCATCAGCAAGCCGTCCTCTAAATAGTTTTGGTAAAACTTGAGCTCATTGAGGTTGATAGTCAGAGGTTTATCAATAAAAACCGGCAAGCCTTTTTCTAAAAATGGTTTTGCAATCTCCAAGTGAGTCTCAAAATCATCACGGGCTAAGATGACTGCATCCACCTCTTTCTGCATTTGCTCCAGACTGTCACACACTTTTTCAACATTGGAAGCAGTGGCAATATTCATCGACTCCTGTGGATTCTGAGTCCAAACATGAGTCACTTGAGCTTCCGCATTCGGCAGGTTCTCTGGGAAATATTTATTTAGATAGTCATAAATACCTTCCCATTGGCTCCAATGGTCTCGCTGTTTGGAGTAACCATTGAAAATAGCCGAAAAAGAATAGGGATGCCCATTGAAGGGACTGGTGCCGATGATCCCTATTTTTACCATACGGCCCAACCACCATCGACGCAGATATTCTGACCTGTCATATACTTTGAAGCCTCGGTACATAGCAGGGCCACTGCGCCTTTCAGGTCATCGGGCTCGCCAATGCGACCGGCGATATTCTTTTCTTCCAATCTCTTAATAAACCCAGGGTTTTCTTCCACGGTGGACGGAAATGGGAAAGGACCTGGAGAAAGCGCATTGACACGAATCTTGTGGGGCGCAAGAAAGCTTGAAAGATATTTTGTTAATTGAATGACACCAGCTTTGGCGGCTCCATAGCTCGGCGGATTGGCGTATTTGTTGCCGTCGTACATGCGGTAATCGGGTGAAACATGTCCATACATCGAAGCGATATTTAAGATGTTGGCTCCTGGTTTTGTCATTATAGGGAACAAAGACTTGACGGTGTAGAACACTCCATTGAGACAAACATCGATATCATAGCTCCAATCCTCAAAATCGATGGACTCAAAGCTGTTTTTATTCCCTGACCAAGCATTATTGACCAATATATCCAAAGTACCGAAGTCATTTTTAATTTGTTCGGCCAAACTCTCGAGTTTCTTTTTTGAGGTAATGTCGACCTCTAAACCCATACATTTTGTTCCAAACTTCTCTGTCAGCTCTTGGGCGAATTGTGTGCACTTTTCGGCATCTCGAGACCCAACAATCACTTGAGCACCTAATTCTGCAAGACTTTCGCAGATGGCGTGACCAAGATAACCAGCTCCGCCAGTCACAAGAGCTGTTTTCCCTTTTAGACTCATTAGTTCAGCAAGAGTTTTCATTGATTATGCATCCTTTTGTGTAAGGCTTCGGCAGCGATAAACTCATCGAGTGTATCGATGTCAAAGCCGGGTTTGTCAGTAACTAATACTGCATGATTAGTTTCGGTGAGAAAAGTGATTTGTTCTGAGTCATCGGTTAAGTTTTTAGGGGAGAATGCGTAAACCATGCCATTGAGAACAAAAGCCTGAGGTTGTTCTTGGCGAGTCAGCCAAGGAACAGCGCCTCCAAGGTAAGGCTGCGCCACACCTTTCTCGTCAATCTTCCACAATCTGTTGGGACTGACTGGAGCATCTGAGAATGTTGCCACACTGTCATGGCCCTCAACGGCGACCTTTTCGATACATAAGTCAACGAGCTGAGTGTCTCGGAAAGGGGCTGTTGGCTCAAGCAAGCAAATGACTTCGTAAGCTTTGCCTGAATCTAGCTGTTGCGATACCACGTATTTAATCGAATCTATGACTTTGGCGGTATCGCTGGCGAGCTCAGGGGGGCGCATGGAGACTTTGGCACCATACTCTCTTGACACCTTGGCAATTTCTTCAGAGTCCGTGGACACAATAACGTCTGTGACTAGCTTGGATTCTAGTGCTGTTTCTATTGACCAGGCTATAAGAGGTTTTCCGTTGAAATCTTTTATGTTTTTCCCGGGAAGGCCTTTGCTGCCTCCTCTAGCGGGAATTATTACCAAACACGACATTTTCACCTCAAATTTCCGGTGGTCGAGCGATCTCACCACCTGTTTGTTCGAAAGTCTGTTTATTGATCGCGAGATCAAAAGCTTCGTCGATTATCCTGTGCGCAATTTTGCCATCGATCTCTCCAAACAATGAAGGGATTTTCTGTTTCGAATCGTCCAGAAGAGTTTGTAAAGCATCACCATTAGAGAGTAAACCCGTTAAGGCCACTTCCATTTCGTCAACGTCTTTAACCGTTTTGGAGATCAGGCCATAAGACTCTAGACGCTGTGATCCGTATAAATATTGAATGGGGGGATAAGCAAGGTTAACGACAGGAGTGTCAGTGGCGACACTCTCCCCAAACAAGCAGGAGACATTGCTGACGATAAGATCTGCCGCTTTGAGGTATTGAATATTGTGAAATCCAGTCTCTTTATTAGTGCTCAGCTGAAATCGATCTCTATTTTTGAGGGCCGCCACACAGTCTTTGATAAACGTGATGTTATCTCCTCCCCAAGGTTTAATAAGAATCCGTAATTCAGGATGCTGATCGCAGAGAGAATCAAACCTACCGAGTGTCGCTTTATAATAGGCGGGGCCCATGAAGGAAGCACCTCCTTTTTTGAATTGAAACTCACCATAACGTGAAGTCAGGGTTGCTCCGAAAAGCACGACTTGGTCGAGGTTACCGTAGTTCAGCTGTTTTCGACAAAATTCTCTATCAGTAAAAGGAGAATCGTTTACAAATGTATCGATTCTTGGTCGACCAATAGCCTTAAGGTCAGAGTTAAGTGCCGGAAGCTCGGACCGAACGAAGTCAATTTCTCTTGGTCCCCAAAGAATATTTTTATCACTATTGCCACGAGAGTCGAAATGCCCTCGACCATCAAACTTTAACAAGCTGGGAATAAGTTCTTCGGCAATTCCAAGTTTGACACCTAAAGTTCGAATTTTTCTCTCATTAGCGGACTCAACGATGTAAGCCATTGCCTCTAATCTTCCGCCTATGACGACGTCGGGTTTGATTTGGTCTAAAATTGAATCCCACATCCTTTTGCTTCTGAAGTAAGCTTTCTCGGCCTTAAAAAAAGACTGTAATAGAGGGCTAAGGCCAAATAAACTGAGTTGAGTCCCTTCATACCTGTAAAGCTCTTTCAGTTGCGAACAGTTATAAATTTTTTCCAATGAGTGAGCGATTTTGTAAAGAATATGGTCATCTTTTCGCGTCAACGAACTTGAAAAATCTCTTATGTCATACTCGGACGCTAATTCGGGGTACCTCTTCTCATATGATGGTTTGGCATCTGAAAAATCGATCGACCGCGAATAGAAGATGTGAACGTGATGTTTTTTGGAGTCACAACGTGATAGCAAGTTCTCCAACAGTCCTTCAGTGTATTCATCACAGACTTCCCAGGTTTTGGTTGCTGGTCGAAAGTAAAACGGGGCACTATGGGGATTAATATAAATTAAAAAATGTTTCTTTTTTGTCTGGCTCGTGCCGTTCCCTTTGGTTTTAACACGTATTTTACTCTGCTTTTTTTTCGCATTTATTCTCCCCCAAGAGCCAATACTAAATATCCGGAAATCATGCCAAACATCAGTAAATCCATTGCGAATATATTGAAGACCTAAAGCCGGGTCAGCAGCGACATCACTTAGGCGATCTAATTTTTGCAGTTTCTTTAAAGTCTTTGTCTTTCTAGAAATAGAGCGAATAAAATTTTTGCTGGATTCCAGGCCTGTTCGAAAAAGAATTAGTTTAAGCAGGGTTCTATAAAAATATATAGAGTTCGATCGGGTGTTGTTTGCAGACTTCTCAAGAGAGTCAGGAAGAATTGATTTCAGCCAATAAGTGGTGGCGTGTATTTGTTTCTTGATGTTGTATACAAGAGGAGCGAGGGATGACCTGCTTATTATTTGAAAGAGGAAAACCTTTTTCCATGGAAATGCTTTGTGGTCACCGATCACATCGTAATAATCATAAGAGTTTTGATTCAGAGCCTTCTTTACCAATTTTACAAATCGAAAATGTAAGAAAAGATGGGGAGGGAGGAGATGAGTCCAGGCCCACATCTTGGGGGAAGAGGTGTCAGCGATTTTCAGTTCTGCAACGACTTTGTCGCCAATCGGAATTTGCGAAAAATCTTTCACCCATTGAAACGAATCATGAAAGGCTACATCGATATCTTTTAGCTTTAAAATATCCATGGGATACAGAACTGTAACCTCCGAATAGGGGCTCGGAGCAACGAACTCAAAAGAGTATGTTGGAACGACGATCGTGGGCTCGATCTCATTTTTAGAGCAATAATTAAGGGCTTCAAGGAGTGGTTGCTCGTCGGGACTGAGAACGAATAGAATTGCTTTTTTCATCATGGTTGGTACTGTACATATCAGAAAAGAGGAGAGAGGCTTAGTCAGATAGCGCAGTTCGACGCCTAGCGCAATGAGTCCCGCGAAACATGAAACGAAAAATCTTTGATTACCTATTTTTTATTAGTTGGCTGATCCGAGATAGCGTCATGGCCTACAAGGCGAAGATTTTTGGATATATATTTTTTAGTCTTTTCAGCATAGTGGCCCAAATTGCCTCCCTTTGGATCGCTGTGCAGTACATTTCTGGTTTAGCAAGTGGGGGTGATGCGAGCTTCAGCAAATTTGGGATTTCCATCCCACTGGGTGACAATGTCCCCTACTTGATTGGTACTCTTTTGTTGCTGAGTTCAGTGAGTTCATTTGTGGCCAGTCGGTTGCTCACGCAAACCATGAGATTATATGAAGAACGAAGTGTTTATTCGGTGTTAAACATTTTTTTGAACTATTCTTTTTATGGTCGTCCTGCAAAAGCTGAGCATCTGACAGAGGCCGACATAGTCAAGGCTGTCACGCGCGATGCCAGGGTGTCCGGGAGAGCCTTGAGCACAGTTTGGTCAATGATTGTTCCAACATTTATGGTTGCGGGCTCCGGTGCGTTTATTGTTTACTTAAATGCAGCCTTGTCTTTTACATTGTTCGCGATGGCTGCGTTTTTTGTTTATTTTTATGTTTTGATAGGAAAATCAGCATCACAATTGTCAGAACAGATCCAAGAGTATTCCCGGGGCGATTCGCGGAATCGAGCGCTTTTCGTGAAATACTTAAATTCAATTGGTTCCACGATTGATGTTTTGTCAGAGCAATCTAATAATATTTTGAATGTGCAAGAAAGTAAAAATTTTTTAGACACCTACCAGAATCGCCTGAGAGTCGTTCATTGGGGTCTTTTAATTGGAAACACTCTCTTGGCGTTGATGGTTTTCGTTGTATTGAGTTTTTTTACTTATCGGGTTCAACATGGTGAACATCTTTGGGCCTACACTTTGTTTTACTTTTTGGGCCTCAACTACTGCTTTGGAAATTTAAGAACAATTGGAAAAAGTCTAACAACCTTAAGTATCTTCTTTCCTTTTTTTAGCCGATATATAGCTTTTGTAACCCAGCGGGAGGTTGGTACTCAAGTTCTGAAAGATACCGACGAGATTGTGTTGCATGCCAGCCAAAAAGAAATCCAGTGGAAAACGGGTGAGCCGTTGGTCAGCTACAGTGATTTAGAGATTAACAAAGTCAATGTGAATTCAATCATTGAGTCTTTGATGGGCGAGTCGGCGTCGCTATTAGTTAGTAAGGAGCATAAAGTTCAGTTTGCTACAGGATTGTGGTCTTTGTGGGGCGACAGCGTTGAAGATAATATTGAAATTTTTAAGAGAGCTTCCAGGCCGATGTCCGAGATATGGCCATTTGAAAGATTTGTAGAACTCGAAGAGCAGGTGTTGGCAAGGAGTCGAGAGGACGACTTTTCAATCAATATCTGGAACCGAAAAATAGATCGTGGATTTAAATTTATCGTAAGCCTTCTGCCCATTTTAAGTAACCCTGGAGGGCTCATCCTTCTTGATGGTGAGGGGTATTTCTCGTTACCGCAAGAGGAACAGGATTGGATCACTCAGAAATTAAATTCTTCCTTTATTGTATTGATCAATCCCCCCCATGATCTGTTTGCTGAGCGAGAAATCTTGCAAATCAAAGAAGGTCGTTTGACCTATTCTATCGTTCACGAGAGCGCTGAGTCGAAAGGAAGCAGTGTTTCTTTGCCTGATGAGAATTTATTGGATTTAGATTTAGACTTAGACTCATAACTGACTTCGAATTGTTTTCTCATAACTGCTGTTGGTCTTTGGGATGAGCTCTGAGGATACGGAGTTCTCAAAATTGTAATCCGAATTGTTTAATGCATTTTCAATCATTAACTTAAAACTTTCTTTGGTTTGCGCTATGGGAATTTGTCCCTCGTAGTCTAGGCCAATTTTACTTGAAATATCAGAAGGGTTCCAAAGAATAAAATTTTTACCTTGGGCCAAGACCTGATAGAAAGCGGCCGTCGGCATCCCCGCGGCGACATCACATTCCGAAATACATGTTCTCAAATCCGTGTTGCCAGAAAGAACGAAAACCCTTTCATCTTTGTCGATGTAAATGGGTGATTGGGAGTTAGGGTGTCGTTTAACTAAAATTCGAAGGTGTGGATTGGTATTTAAAAGCTCAGTGATTGAACTGAATAGGCTACGCCGGTCTTCTGCTAAGATATTAGGAGCCTTAATAGGTTGTTCAAGAATAAGAACAGTCTTTTCTTTACCTTTGAATTTCGCAATTTTTTTCTGAACAATAGGATCGAGGGGAAGGTCTTGAAACCAGTCAGGGTGTCCCGTAATTCTTATTGAATCCTTATCAACATAGCCATCGTTCAAGAGCATTTTCGCAGAACTTTCATTCCAGGTGAAAAAGCGATAGAAATGAGAAAAACCAGAGGTGTAAGTTTGTGGAATGAGGCCATGTTGGAAATTAAATACTTTTACAGGGTATTTCTTTGTCAAAGCTGAGAAAATAGGGCCGAATGGCGTTTTTTCGAGACATCCAATCACCTCTTTAAATTTACCAACCTCCAACATTGATTGGCTGAGACTCGCGAGACACAGATCTTTAAGTAAAGAATGTAAACATAAATGCAGGTGTTTTTCGAAGTTTCGGTTGCCAAGATTGCCTGCTTTCTCAGTTAACTGGATCAAATTGTTTTTTAGGTTTTCAAGGAAAGGTTTTGACCAAGCTGGATAAGTGGTCGCACTAAGAGTATAGCTTTGATCAGGTAAAATTTCTGGATCGTAGCGGTCGTTCTTTTTAATTAAATAATATCGATCATTTTTTAAAATTGGATTGAAAAAAGAGAAGTCACTTTGTCGACCTATGACAACGAGTTGTTCAGTCTGGCTCAGGGAGTTTGGTAAGTATTTAAGGTTGTTGAAAAAGTCTAAATTTTTCTTGCTGCAATCAGTGTATAAGTTCCAACTTAAGCGTTTGTTCTGGGGCCAATACTTTTGCATTAAGGCCGGAGGTATCAAGGAGTCTCTTGTCAGTCGAAATTGAAATGAATGGGGTTTCCTATGTGGAGCCCCAAGCAGTGAAATTTCGTGACGCGCCAATTTAAAAGTTAAGGAATATAAAATCAATGGCGTGAGATCTAACCCATCAATCAACATCTTTGGAAATCCAGGGATGTGATTTTCAATGTAAATTAAAAGGTCTTCGGCGACTTGTTTGGAGGCAGCAAAAAGAGCTTTTGGAGGAGGGGTTTCGTCAACATTTAAAGTCACTTTGGGACATGGGCTAAGGCCTGAAAAGTAAAGTGACTGATTTTTTAGATTGATGTTGATTAGGTTCATGTTATCGGGCCGGGACGCCTTTAACTTTGGCCCGGTTTGCTACATTCTTTACGACCGTCGATCCCGCTGCCACTGTACATTGGGCACCAATGGTGATGCCTTGGATCACGTTTGCACCAGTGCCTATATGAGACTCTTCTCCAACCTCAACATGTCCCGAAAGAGTGACTCCGGGGGCTATATGACAGCTTCTTTTGATCGTGCAATCGTGATCGATGCTGCAAGAGGTGTTGAGGATGGTATTCTCACCGACAACACTCCCAGGTTGAATTGTAACCGATGCCATAACCTGCACGCCTTCCTCTAAAACAACATCTTCGGCGACTACAGCAGAGGGGTGAACCACTGAATGGAAATGAAAGCCTGCATTTTTAAATTTCGTGTAGAGGTCGTGACGTTGGCTTGTGGCTTCAATTGTGCCCAAGCCGTTGACTAACAAAAGGTCATTTGGGTTTAGGGCCAAGACTTCGTCTTCGTGACCGACAATCGGAACTCCTAAAACTTTGAGTCCCTTTTTCTGAGTGTCTAGATCATAAATGCCTGAGATCGAAACGTTCGGGTCAAGCTTTAGGCAATTGATAACAACTTTTGCGTGGCCACCACCACCAAGTATTGCAACTTTAGTCATAAGTGATGAGCTCGTCTTCTGAATAATCTTTAAGTGCTGATTTGTCATAGATATCCCAATACTGCATTGGTGATATTCCAGTTCCTGGTCTTTTGCAGGTCAAGTTTTCAGAACTAAAAGGGGTTCCTTTTGTAATACCCTTGCGGGCAACCAAGCTTTTTCGAGCGACTTTGCGGTTTCCTAACTCAGCTGCGTTTGGCTTTTTATTTTTATTACCTAGAGCCAGTTCAACCTCTCGAATCGACTGAACCATTAACGCTAGTTCTTCCGGTTCCAAGGAAGCTTTGTGATCCGGGCCAGGGAGGTTGTTATCAGTTGTAAAGTGTTTTTCAATGACTGAAGCACCTAAAGCGGCGGCGGCAATGGGGATTGAGATTCCCCGAGTATGGTCCGAAAACCCAACAGGCAAATCAAAAACGTCTTTTAGTGAGGCCATTGCACGCAGGTGGGTTTGCTCAAAGGGCGCGGGGTATTCTGTCGTGCAATGAAGAATAGACACTGTGTCTCTTAGAGCATCATGAGCAGCAGGGGTGTAGTAATTCTCCATAATTTCATTGAAGCTTTTTGGGGTTCGGTCGGGATTCAGCTGGCCATAGGCTAGGACAGCCAAAGCCTTTTCTATATCACCGAGATCAGCCATCCCTGTTGAAATTATGGTTTTGGGTTTCCGACGAGCAATTTCGAGAAGCATAGGGCCGTTGGTGATTTCGCCAGAACCAACTTTAATGGTTTCCAGGCCCAAATCATCAAGAAGCCAGCGTGCACTCTCGTTGTCAAAGGGGCTAGAGAGAAATTGGATACGTTTTTGAGTACAAAAATTAGCCAATTCAAATTGCTCATCTGAAGTCAGTTCCAGCTTCTTGAGCATATCGTATTGGCTTCCAGATTCCTGGGTATTTCGAGTCTGGTATTCGGCTTTCTGCGCACTTTGAGTTACCAGGCTATTGGCTTTAAATGTCTGGAACTTCACTGAATCAGCCCCGGCCTGGGCTGCGACTTCAACGAGCTGGAAGGCTCTGTCGATCTCGCCGTTATGATTGACTCCGGCTTCGGCAATTATAAAAGATCCTGATTTATCCATAAGTCCTCAATTTATTAGAACTTCTTCATATCAAACTTACGACTATTCGGTCGATTGATATTTATGGAGACCAGCGACGCAATAAAGGCCGCCTCACTCTTATCAACTGTAAAGCTGCCATCGTGGACAAATTGAGAGGCTTAACAATAACTGATTCGGGTTGGGCGTTGAGCGTTTTCTGAGGTTGCTATACAGACCTATGTACGCAATGCGTCGACAGAGGTGACCTGAGGCCTTCCGATTGGAGTCACTCTAGTATTTTCATGCGTTTATTAGTATAGAGAACAGATATGGAATCAAATGAGTTGGCTCGATACTGGGACAATATAGAAGCACTGGCCACCGGTCGTAAGTATTCACTTTTTCACCAGGATTTTCTGACCAGAAAATCAATTTTGGAGAAAGAGCTTCAAGGGGCTCGAGTTTGCGTTATCGGAGCCGCAGGATCGATTGGCTCAGAGGTGGCGCGTGTCCTTTCACAGTATCGCCTTTTCCAGTTGTCTTTGTTCGATATAAGTGAAAACAATCTGGTCGAGGTGGTTCGCGATCTACGTTCGAGTTCCCAAACCAACTCAGAAATGGACTTGCAAGTACTTCCGTTGGGGCTGGGGGAAGAGCAGTTTACCCAGTTTTTTAGAACCCAGTCTTATGATTTAGTCTTAAATTTTTCAGCTATGAAGCATGTTCGCTCTGAAAAAGACGTCTATTGTTTACGCCGGATGTTGGGTGTTAATGTCGTCGCCTTGTCCACACTTATGGAGATGCTCCCAAAGACCTGCCATCGAGTATTCTCTGTTTCGTCCGATAAGGCTGTCCGTCCTTCTAATTTAATGGGGGCCAGTAAGAATCTGATGGAACAAGTCTTGCTTTATCTTGGCAACGAAGGATTGACGGTTACTTCGGCGCGATTCGCGAACGTGGCGTTTTCAGAAGGCTCACTGCCTTCTGGTTTTCTAAAAAGAATTCAAAAGAATCAACCGCTAGCTGCGCCAAACGATGTGAGACGTTATTTTATTTCTCATCGTGAAGCCGCGGAGCTTTCTATTATGGCTGCGGTTACAGGAGAGGATGCAGAGGTTTTCCTCCCCAAGCAAGAGGGAGAGCTTCCTGAAGTCAGTTTTTCTGAAATAGCAATTCGCTTACTGGAGAGCCAAGGTTATACACCGGTGGAATGCGCTTCTGAAGATGAGGCTCGACAACAAGCACATGATTTAATATCGCAAAAAAAATGGCCATGTATCTTCCAGTCAAGTAACACGACTGGTGAAAAAGATTTGGAAGAGTTCGTTGGAGAGCACGACAAGAGAAAGAATCAAAAAGATCTTAAAAAGATTGAAGTGGTCGAGCGAGTACGGTCGACCAAAGAACGTCAGCAGTTTATTGAATTTTTAAGCTTGTTGCGTGGGCCAGAAGCTCATTTGATGAGTAAAGCCGACCTAGTATCGGAGATATCAAAAGCTGTGCCCAGTTTAACTCATGTTGAGTTAAATAAGAATCTTGATTCGAAAATGTAGGTCAGATGGAAACTTATGAAAATTTGCAGTCCATTTTGAAGTCTGTATTACCTGAGGGGCGAAACCCTTTAGCCGAGCCGCTGCTAAACGGTAGAGAATTAGAATATTTAAAAGATTGTGTGGATACCAATTTTGTGTCGTCAGTTGGCGCCTACGTAGATCGATTTGGTGAGGATTTGCAAAAGTATACCGGGCTGAAACATGCAATTCCTGTCGTCAATGGGACCAATGCGCTGACCGTTTGCTATGAACTGGTTGGTGTGAAGAGAGGTGATGAGGTCTTTATGCCGGCCATGACCTTCGTGGCGACGGCCAATGCCGCTTCCTATTTAGGAGCCATACCTCATTTTGTAGACTCCTGTCCGCAAGATCTTGGAGTGCACCTTCCTAAACTTGAGGACTATTTGGGCGAAATCGTCGAAGTCCGGGGCGAAACTCCTTTTAATAAAAAAACAGGTCGTCGAATCGCGGCCTTTGTTGTCATGCACACGTTTGGCTTGATAAGTCCCAAGATGCCCGAATTGGTAAAGCTTTTGAAATCCTATAATATCCCATTGGTCGAAGATGCCGCCGAGGCGCTCGGTTCGACACTTAACGGACTTCATGCTGGGAATTGGGGAGCCGTTAATGCATTTAGTTTTAATGGCAATAAAATAATAACTACTGGTGGTGGAGGAGCTATCGTTACCAACAGCGACGAAATGGGCGAGCGAGCTTTTCACCTTACACGAGTGGCCAAGAAAGCTCATCCTTGGCGATTTATTCATGATTCCGTCGGTTATAATTATCGAATGCCCAATTTGAATGCGGCCCTGGGGTGTGCTCAGCTTGAGCAATTGGATGAGTTTTTGCACGCGAAGCGGAATATTCAAAGGCTTTATGAAGATGCATTTGCTGAATCTAACCAATTGACGATGGTCACTCAATCCGAGGGGTGTGAAAGTAATTATTGGTTGCCGGCCGTTTTGTTGCCTGCTGATCTCTCGGTATCTTTGGATACCTGTTTGGAGAAGTTAAATGCACAAGGAATTGGGGTAAGGCCGGTTTGGGATTTGATGAGTACTCTTCCTATGTATGAAACTTGCCCACGAATGGACCTTGCCAACGCTGAAAATTTAGCACAGCGGATAATCTGTTTGCCGAGTAGTGTCTCTTTGGGGCTTCACCGATGAATGGGAGCAAAAAAATCGCTATCGTCACCGGTTCTCGGGCCGACTTTGGCTTACTTCGTCCGGTCATCGAAGAGCTAATGACGAGCGAAAAACTCCAAGTAGAGATTTGGGCCACTGGAATGCAGCTGTCCAGCCAATTTGGAAATACCTATAAGGATATTGAGCGCCTAGGATTAAAAATTCATGAAAAAGTCGTTTGCCTTACTGAGGAAGACTCTGAGGATGCAAACACAGTGGCTGTGGGAACAGCTATGAAGGAATGGGCAAGGGTTTTGAAGAGCAACAAACCGGACCTCATGCTTGTTCTGGGGGACCGCTTTGAAATCCTAGCGGCGGTACAGTCCGCCTTGTTTTTTAAAATTCCAGTGGCGCATCTTTGTGGAGGTGATGTCACTGAAGGAGCTTTTGATGAGGCGATCCGCCATAGTATAACAAAATGTTCTCATATTCATTTTGTGACCAATGAAGATGCCAAAAACCGAGTTTTACAGATGGGGGAGAACCCAGCCAATGTTTATAATTTTGGGAGTCCTGCAATAGATCTAATGAATCAACTTGATTGGGTTTCAAAAGATAAATTGGCGAAAGACTTGAACGTCGTCTTTTCTAAGATAAACTTTCTAATTACCTTTCACCCAGAAACTTTGGCAAAGGGAAGTGGTGTGGAGGAAGTGTCACGACAAATGAGCAGTCTCACGGCGGCTCTGAAAGAGTTTGAAGGTGAGGCATCGTTTTTTATTACGGGAACCAATGCTGATAATGCTTATTCGGTTATTGACCAAAAAATCCTAGAATTTTGTAGCTCTACGAAGAGGGCCTACTCATTCCAATCTCTTGGGCAATTGAGGTACTGGAGTATGATGAATGTGTGTGATGTTGTGGTCGGTAATTCATCGAGTGGACTATACGAGGCTCCTTCGTTTGGCAAACCAACCGTTAACATTGGAGATAGGCAAAAAGGTCGTCTTTCGGCCGAATCGGTGATTCATGTTGCTCCGTCGACGACAGAGATTGTCGAGGCCATCAAAAAAGGACTGACAATGGATTGTTCCCAAGTAAAGAACCCTTACGGTGATGGTGGAGCCAGCAAAAAAATAAAACAAGCTTTAGAAAATTATAACGATTTTTCGAGTCTAATTCAAAAGAGATTTTTCGATTATTCCTTGAATCTTAAAAAGAGAGAATTGTATGAACTATGAAGACTATCGACCTCATGCCTTAGATATTAATACTACGATTAGGCAGTCCATTCAGTTGATTGATAAAACGATGGGTCAGGCATGTCTGATTGTTGACAATGAAACTAAGCTACTTGGCATTGTAACAGATGGTGATATTCGACGTTTTATTATTAATGGTGGGAATATCGATAGCCCTGTTTCTGAAGTTATGAACAAACGCCCCTTGGTGATCAATCAGAAAACATCCAGGGAAGAGGTTCTTAAAATTTTTCGTGAGAAAAAATATCGAAATTTTCCGGTCGTCTCGAAAGATGGTAAAATGGTAGGTTTAGTCACTTTGGATTCCATTCTGGGATTTGATGAGAAAGAAAATCCGGTGATTCTCATGGCTGGTGGTAAAGGGAGTCGGCTTAAGCCTCTAACAAACAATTGTCCGAAGCCACTTCTTAAGGTTGGGGGGCAGCCAATATTGGAAACAATCATTCAGCGACTTAGAAGTCATGGCCTCTCCAACATAATTCTTTCGGTGAATTATAAGAGAGACATGATTAAAGATTATTTCGGGTCGGGTGAAAAGTTTGGTGCATCGATCCAGTATCTAGAAGAGGATAAACCACTGGGAACTGCAGGAGCCCTGTCTCTATTGAATGAGGATTACTCAAAACCAATCATTGTTATGAATGGTGATGTTTTAACAAATGTGAATTTTGACCATATGCTTGCTTTTCACGAGGATAATGACGCTGTTGCGACTATGTGTGTGAGAGTGTTTGAGTTTCAGGTTCCATACGGAGTCGTTAAGACAAAAGATAATGAGATAAAAGATGTCATAGAGAAGCCTGTGGAAAAGTGCTTGGTCAACGCAGGGATTTACGTCTTGGATCCGAAGGTCCTCAAACATATACCTGAGAATGAATTTTTTGATATGCCCAGCCTTTTCGCAAAAATCCGTAAAAATAAAATGAAGACAGTCGCCTTTCCCATACGGGAATACTGGGCGGATATAGGTCAGCATGAAGACTTCGATAAAGCTGAAGGGGACTTTCTTGAAAATTTCGAAAAATGAAATATGACTGCTTACTTGTGCCACCGCATGTCGGTGGCGAAATCGTCAGCTAAGTTTTTGAAATACTCCTCGCCAGTAATAGAGTATAAAAATTTTTGTTGAGAAATTGATCGAAAAGGGGAGTAGTCCCTGTTGTATTCTTGATACAAGTCATAGCGGTTAATTTTACCGGGCACTCTGTATTCATTCCCATACCGATGCACAGTTAATAAGGAAGCTTTCAGTATTTTTAAAGCCTCGTTACTTTTTGTGACCATCCAGTAAAAATAGACACCACGAATGGCTTGAATATGGCCGTTTAGGATGTGTGATTTTTTCTGCTCAGCCAGTGGGAGTTCCTCCAGCCAAAGGTACTCGTTTTTGTCGACGTATGAGAACCACTTGTTGGGTTTCTTTTCTTTTTGATGAAAGTTAATTTCAGTGAATGCTTGAAAGTATTCCTCGGCAGCCTCTAAATATTTTGGGTCATTGAAATGGTGATAGAGAAGACTGTAGGCCTGCAACATACGACCATTGGCGTACGAGGATACCCAGCCGGCCTCGACTGAATGTGGGCCGGTGTTATGAGCGAATTTGTAAACGACAAAGAGGCCGTTTTTATTTGGTGCTTCCGAATAGCTTCGGGCTCTTTTGATCAGGAGGTTTAGAAGAGTTTGCAAAGAAGGTGAGTTTTGATCCTTTGAAATTAACTTCACTAAAATCTCGATATTTCTATGGAAAGACCAAGGATTAAAGGGGTGATTGTGTTCCTTGATGTACTTTTCCGGCCAAGGAAAAGGGAGGCAGGAATCGAGTTCAATAGGCTCTGCGCAATTATCTATGCTCCAACCTTTTGGAGGGTTCCGAACTGGAGTTAGGAGGCCTTGTTTTTCGATCAAGGTGTAATCTTTAATTTTCAACCACGAACCATCATAAGGTATGCTCTTGATTCCAGAAATTTGAGGGACTAAAAGGCGCCCCTCTAATTGCGAAACTTTTTTTTCTAGTTTTACAATTTTCCGATTTAGGTTTCTTTCTGCAGTTTTTGTCTGTTCTATGTTGAAAATAGCGCCAGCCACAACAAGAACAAGTATCGTAATTGAGATGTAGGTCAGACGTCGAAGACTTGACTCAAGAGTAGTCATTGAGAAATGCGCCCTTGTTTTTCAGTGTACTGCTTGCCGCACTGATTGCAATGCAATGAGTTTTTAGTCGTCGTATTTGCCTGCAGACGAGATCCACATTCACACATCCAACCAATTTGCTTGGCTGGTACTCCAGCCATTAAGGCATGGGCGGGAACATCTTTTGTTATAACAGCTCCGGCTGCAACAAATGAATACTCGCCCAAAGTGTTACCACAAATAATAGTGGCATTGGCACCGATAGAGGCCCCTTTTTTTACGAGGGTAGTTTTATATTCGCTTTTACGTTCAATTGCGCTTCTCGGGTTTATTACATTAGTAAAGACCATGCTTGGTCCACAAAAGACATCATCTTCAAGAATGACTTGGTCGTAAACGGAAACGTTATTTTGAATCTTAACGCGATTGCCGATTTTGACGTTGTTGCCCACAAACACATTTTGTCCTAAAGAGCAGCCCTCTCCAATTTTGACATTGTTGCCACAAATGTGGACCCAGTGCCAAACTCTGGTTCCAGATCCAATTTCTGCACCTTCATCAATGATGGCTGTTTCATGTTTTTGAAAATCCACTAAACCTCCAAAGGAAGTTGAATTGTTTTGTTTTCTTCAGATGAGCGGTAAATGGCCTCTAAAAGCTCTAAGGATTGTAGACCTTGTTTTCCATCACAAAGGATTGAAGGTTCTCCCATAAGGTGCTTGATCACATTTTTGTAAAAAATTGGATGGCCAAAACCATAAACGCTGTCGGTTTTATAACTAAGGTTGGAGACTTCTTCTTTGGTGTCCAATCCGTCTTCAAAATCCCAGGTTTGGATTTCGTTAATGGCGATACCACCGATTTTAACAGAGCCTTTTTCACCAAGGATTGTCAGCGAGCCTTCTAAGTTTTTAGGGTAGGTGAGCATGGTGACATTGATCGACCCCATCCCACCATTAGGCCATTTTAAAGAAACAGCAGCGGTGTCTTCCATTTCAATTTTTCGCGCTAATGTGCCGGTGAAAGCTTTCACCTCTTTGACCGGGCCGACTAGCCAAGTAAGGAGGTCCACATAGTGGCTGGCTTGGTTCATTAAAGCGCCGCCATCTAGCTCTCGCGTCCCGCGCCAAGGGGCTTGATCGTAGTAGTCCTGAGGGCGCGTCCAAAAAACATTCACTTGCGCAAAATAGATTTCGCCAAATCGATTGTTGTCGATGGCCTCGCGAAGTTTTTGAATGGTGGGGTTCATTCGGTTTTGTTTAACCACATAGAGATTAACATTGGCTTCGTCACAAGCCGCGATCATTTTTTGACCATGCTCTAAACGCGTACCCATGGGTTTTTCAGTCAAAACATGAACACCCTGTTGGGCGGCAAGAATGGCGTGCTCGGGGTGAATGCCAGAGGGAGTGCATAGCGAAACGATATCAAGTTTTTCGCTAGCAAACATCTCTTCAACGGTATTGTACGGTTTGGCTCCGTATTCGTTGGCTGCGGCGTCAACGCGGTCGGATTTAGTGTCACAAACAGCGACCAATTCCACTTTATCTTCAAACTCTTTTAAGGCAACGAAATGATTTTTTGCGATTCGTCCACAGCCGACAAGGCCCCAACGAATTTTTCTGTTTGAAAAATCAGGACTCATTTTTACTCCTAAGCTTTTACGACATTAGGTTGTTTTTCTAAATAGACGCCTCGGGTGTCAACGATCAGCTGAGACTCTTTTAATAACATCTCGTAAGGAAAATCGTCGTGGTCTGTTGCTAGTAAAATACAGTCGAATTCTTTGACGGAATCTTCGGTCAGTTCCACACTACTTAAGTCAAAGTGATGTTCGCGCATTTTCGGAAATTTTGGAACATAAGGGTCGGAGTAACTGATTTGAGCGCCTTTTGCTTGAAGCTTTTCCATAAGCATCACGGAAGGGCTTTCACGCATATCATCAACGTTCTTTTTATAGGCAATCCCAAGAACAAGAATTTTACTGTTTTTGATCGCTTTCCCACGGTCATTCATGGAGTCCGTTATCTTAGAAACGACGTAATCGGGCATGTGACTGTTCACTTCACCCGAAAGCTCAATAAAGCGGGTGGCAAGGTCGTACTCACGAGCCTTCCAAGTCAGGTAAAAAGGATCAATAGGGATGCAGTGTCCACCTAAGCCGGGTCCGGGATAGTAAGCCGTGAAACCAAAAGGCTTTGTGGCGGCGGCTCGTATCACTTCATGGATATCAATGTCCATTTTGTCGGCAACCATTTTCATTTCGTTGACCAATCCAATGTTGACGGCCCTGTGAATGTTTTCAAGCAACTTTGTCATTTCAGCGGTACGGGTTGAGCTAACTGCAGCCACTTGATCGATGATTTGTTCATAAAGAGTTTGGCCGACGTCAAGGCAGTCGCGGGTGTAGCCGCCGCAGACTTTTGGAATGGTTTGGGTTTTAAAGTCGGGGTTGCCTGGGTCTTCACGTTCGGGACTATACACAAGGAAATAATTTTCACCGACTTTAAATCCCTTTTCTTCAATGTATGGCAAAAGGACCTCATCTGTCGTACCGGGATAGGTTGTACTTTCTAAAGAAAGAACTTGCCCTTTTTTCATGTGAGGGGTGATAGCATCCATTGTTTTTTCAATAAATGAGATGTCTGGATCACGGTTTTTTGTCAAAGGAGTGGGAACGCAAATTATCAAAGCGTCAGCTTCTTTAATTCTTGAAAAATCTGTGGTTGCGTCGGCCTTTTCCGCAAAAGCTTTTTTGATTATAGAGGAATCGATGTGTTTGATGTAGGTTTGACCACTTTTTAGTTTAGTGACTTTTTCTTCATCTACATCAAAGCCTATGACTGGAAAGTTCACTTCGCGGAAGCGAAGTAGTAGGGGTAAGCCAACATATCCAAGCCCAATTATTCCTATTACTCCCTGGTGGGATCTAAACTTTTCAAGTAATTCTTTTTTCATCGGGAACTCCAATTAAGGCCCCAAACTATAGTATTTTTGGCGTTTTTCAAGAATTTGGGAACCTGTAAGAAATTTAAACTATTGAAATCCAAAGCGTAATGCGGAGAGTCATGATCCGGCCGGGTGATACCTCCCCGACCTAGTATCATACTGGAGTTTGCAAAGGCTAGCGGTTGAATTGTGGTGGGTCTTCCCGTTTCCAATAGGGTTAATACTGTAGGTGCTATTTAGCTAGCTAAGCCTGCGCGAACCTTTCATAGCACTTATTTGAATCTCAACCAGCTCTATTATGGGTGTCGGGTTACGGTGCAGAGCAAGGTGAATTGTCTCGGGAGGGGGGAGAGGATAGACCTCTTAAGTTATGAAAAAAGCTAGTTATTTTCCACCCCTGAAAAGCCTGCGATTGCGACACGTTGTTATCGATGTTTTTTTGATGGGTGCCAGTCTTTGGCTCAGCCTTTATTTGCGTCTGGGTGGTGGGGTCTTTCTTTACACGGACACGTTCCTGTTTTACCTGCCGATTTTTATTTTTGTTCGTCTGGTTTTTTTCTATTTACTGAATATCTACAACTTTATCTGGCGTTACGTCTCGGCTCGCGATGCGTTTCGGTTGGCCAAAGCCGTGGGTATTTCTTCTGTTTTTCTTTTGTCCATTAGCTTTTTGATCTCGGGGCGTTTTGGGTTTTTGCCCCGAACGGTTTATTTTATCGATGCTCTGTTGCTTTTGATTTTGATGATGGGGGCTCGGCTTTTACGCAGGCTCTTGTTTGAAGCGCAACAAGAATCGGGTGTTGAAAATAAGGGGCGTCGGGCCATTGTTTACGGGGCTG
>CAZPOV010000030.1:0-26097 GCA_964588335.1 uncultured Pseudobdellovibrionaceae bacterium
CTTGAGCGGTTTCTTCTTTACCCTCTTCTTGAGCGGTTTCTTCTTTACCCTCTTCCTGGGCGTTCTCCTCTTTACCTTCTTCTTGAGCTTGTTCTTGCTCTTTGCCCTCTTCTTTTTCTTCTTCTTGGGCTTGCTCGTTAGGCTCGCGAACTTCCTGCACTAGAAGCGAAGTCGAAATTCCTACACACTCTTGTGCGGTCTCTTCTTTTCCTTCTTCTTGAGCTTGCTCTTGCTCTTTACCTTCTTGCGCCTGCTCTTCTTTGCCACCCTCTTGGGCCACTTCTTCTTTACCCTCTTCTTCTTGGGCTTGCTCTTGTTCCTGCTCCTGTTCTTGTTCTTGCTCTTGGGCAATTTCTTCACAAGCACTGAAGTCAAAAGTAAACAAGTCAGAAATCAAAGCCTGCTCTTGTCCGTTCATATCACTTGAAGTCAAAGTGATTTCATCGGCCATGAACTCACCGCTAATGCTATCCATCACAATAAGATTACCATCTGCATCAGCTCCAAGAGTCATGACGATATCTTCACCGGCATAAAAGTCATAGGTGTCAGCATCAGTGTAGTGGACTTCTGTCACAGTTTCGAGAGTCGAAACCATTGCGGCCAATTCCGGATACTCTCCTAATATACCTTCTTGTCCGATCACTGTTAGATCAATGACTTCTGATCTCATAATTACCTCACCTGATTGCTCAAGTGTTTCTGTGGCGTTGTTATCAACAGGCTCAACTGCTGACGGCGATTCTGGTGCTTGCTTAGGTTGAGCCGGCGAATCACCAGCACTATCACCACATGCGACCAAAGCTAGGGTCGAAAATGCTATAAGTAGCTGTTTCATTTTTGACATATAGTCCTCCTTAAAAATTGTTAACGCTAAAAATTTAGCTCGCCTTTTAACAAAGCAAGAGCAGTGCCAGCCTAAGAAGACGGTAAGCTTTGTCTTATTTTTTTTAGTGAGGAATTTTGGGAGGGCGCTGAGGAGTTTTGACCCACTTTAAAAAGTCTGGTGAAAAATTTCTGCCAGTGAGTTGGCACAACTACTGCTTATAATTAGTGCGAGGTACCTATGATGAATTTTTTAAATGTTAAATTGATTTTTATAAGTTGTCTATTAATTTTCACAAACTACACAACTGCATTTGCGCAAGTCATTATACGTTCGGCTCCGGCAACGGGCGAAGGTTTTACCGATGACTACAAAGTTATGCTTGAAGAACGTGAGAGCGAAACAAATGCTTTGCGCCTGGCCGAAGTTTTCAGCGCGGGTTTTGTTAAAGAAAAACCCTGGTCTGATTCTTACTGGCCCACCTACAGGGGGATTATTGCTCACCGCTACACCGACAATTTAGTTCCTGAGAATAAAATTTGGTCCGATCACTATCGTTATTATAGGAATAACCCACCCAATTCTTTCATCAATGCCAATCAGATCAACGAACTCTCTCCAGCTGAGAAATATGATTTACTTATAGGAGATACCAACTGGACACTGACCAAATATTTATGGCAAAAAGGTCAAAAGGATTATGACAAATTCGGTTTTGTGCCTACGTGGACAGGGATTTGTCATGGCTGGGCGGCTGCAGCACAAATAGGAATACCGCAGCCCGAAAGTGATGTGGCTGTTTGGGACTATACTGGCCGCCATAAAATAAACTTTCGAAAGTTTGATTTACAAGCCTTGGCTTCCTATTTATGGTCGCGTCCTCGTGGAGAAGACTTATTTACCGGTCGTCGCTGTCGAAAAATAAATGTGACGATTGAGGATGACCGGATCGTAGAACCTGAGTGCATCGATGTGAACCCGATGACTTGGCACTTGGCTGTGATGAATCGTACCGGGCAATATGGACGATCCATGGTTATGGACACCACGTTTGATTCTGAAGTTTGGAATTTTGTGGTCGATAGCTATCAGACACAGTATTTTAATCCCGCAACCATGGAATTCACCAACAATCCCGAAGAGGCCATCGTCCCCGTGGCTCAATTTCCTCATATAAAATGGGGTCCCTTCCGCAACCCTAACACGGTTAAGGTCATGGGAGTCGTGATGGACGTCTTTCACCCCAACGCTGTCACACCCAGTGGAGCTAAACCTCCCCAGCAAATACTGACTCGTAAGCGATTTGTATATGATTTGGAGCTCGACCAAAATAACAATATCATCGGTGGTGAATGGTACGGACGTAGCTTTCCTGACTTTCTGTGGATTTTTCCGGACAAGTTTAACCCCTTCAAAGATGAGGGTGCAGAAAACCCAGCTGTGGCTGTCAACCTCGACGGTGAATTCACCCTTGAAGAATTCCGTAAAGCCAAAGAGCTTTCTTCTCGTGGGTTAGTGTCGCCCAGCATAATATATAAATTGCTATACAAAAGTTTAACAAACTAGCAAAGGCAGTTTTTTTTAAATTGTGTGACCATCGAATTTCAATCAACTTTCCAAAGGGGGAGAAGCTGATGGCGCGCACAGTGTTATACCGCAAAACCAGCGGTGATCGACTGGGAGAGATTTTAAGTAAAGGTTTTATCGCTAGATCTGAAAAGACGAGGAACATTCTCCGTCGTGTTCGCGCCCTGAAAGACTCGCGTGCCGCCACCTTGATTTGTGGTGAATCTGGCACAGGAAAAGAATTGGTGGCTCGTATGGTCCACGATACAAGTTTGGGCCCCGACGCCCCTTTTGTCGCGATCAATTGCGCCGCCCTACCAGAGGGACTTTTAGAGTCTGAACTCTTTGGACACCGCAAAGGCTCTTTCACAGGGGCTATAAACCACTCCCCTGGGCTTTTTAGACAAGCTCATGGTGGCACCCTCTTTCTCGATGAAATTGGAGACATGCCCATTTCTCTACAGGCTAAACTTTTAAGGGTTTTGCAAGAGGGAAAAGTCCGCCCCGTGGGTGGAGGCGAGGAGTATCCTGTCAATGTTCGTGTGATTTCAGCCAGTCACCAGAACCTTATGGACTCGTGTGCCCGCAAAAAGTTTCGGATGGATCTTTATTTTCGTCTTTCTGTCATTCCACTCCTTATCCCCTCGTTGCGCGAAAGAAAGGAAGAGATCCTTCCCCTGGCCAAACACCACGTGAATCGCGTGTCGTTAAGCGAGAAGAAACCACCTAAGTCTGTCAGCAAAGAAGCTGAAGAAAGACTGATCTCTCACACCTGGCCAGGTAATGTCAGAGAGCTCAATAATGTGATGGAAAGAGCTCTGATTTTTTCTCCCGACTACCAGATCAAACCAGAGCACATTATTTTTGATTGCGACTATGCTGAAGGGGGAAAAATGGCAGAAATGAACTCTCTACCAGTAGTGAGTCTTAAAAAGCTTGAGGAGCTGGCGATACGCAAAGCTCTGAAAGAATCGAAAGGCGTCAAAACAAGGGCTGCTCGGAAATTGGGTATCGATCGAAAAACCTTGCTCAGAAAAGCCAAAGACTATGGCCTAGAAGAGGACTTCGATTCAGGCTTCTCTAACCTACAGACATTTCCTCCTAAGAATTGAGGTCGGACTTCACTGGCATCCGAGCGCGTATTCTTTCTCAGCAGAATTTAATAAGACCGAGGTCTTCAGTCTAGGCATATTTTATAAATTGTCCTCTCGAGGTAGACAGGCTCTTTGTTTTTGAGATAATAAGTTTTCTTTTCATTGGCATCATCTTCCCTGCTCACGATCGGACAGCTCATGCTCATTCTCAAGCGTTTCTTAGGAAAAAATAATCTTAAATTAGAAATTCTAGCCGGCTTAACCGTGGCTCTGGCTCTGGTCCCGGAGGCGGTGGCTTTTGCATTTGTTGCTGGCGTGCCGCCACTGGTTGGCCTGTACGCCGCCTTTATTGTTTGCCTGATCACCTCGGTCTTTGGCGGACGCCCCGGTATGATATCGGGCGCAACAGGCGCTTTAGCCGTGGTGATGGTGACCTTGGTGGCCGCGCATGGGATTGAGTACTTGTTTGCCACCGTTGTGTTAATGGGGCTTTTGCAGATTCTGATGGGTGCTCTGAAACTTGGTAAATTTATTCGGTTGGTACCAGAACCGGTGATCTTCGGGTTTGTTAATGGTCTGGCCATCGTTATTTTTCTGTCGCAGTTCTCTCAGTTTAAAGTGCCTGCCGCCAATGGCATTGGTAGCCAATGGGTCTCCGGCCTGCCTTTAGTCATCATGTTGGGGCTGATTGCATTGACGATGGTTATTATCTACTTCTTACCAAAGCTCACCAAAGCGGTACCATCATCTTTGGTGGCTATTGCTGTGGTCTCGGCGATTGCCATTTTTTTCGATTTACCAACCAAATCGGTTGGCGATTTAGCCTCCATCAAAGGCGGCCTACCGACGTTTCGAATTCCTCAGGTTCCCTTCAATCTTGAAACCTTAAAAATTATATTTCCCTATTCATTGATCTTAGCGGGGATTGGACTGATCGAGTCGTTGTTAACACTGACACTGGTTGACGAGCTCACAGAAACCCGAGGCCAAGGCAACCGCGAGTGTGTGGCTCAAGGGTGTGCCAATGTCGTCACCGGCTTTTTTGGCGGCATGGGTGGCTGTGCAATGATCGGCCAAAGTATGATCAACGTCAGTTCGGGAGCCCGTGCCAGACTTTCAGGCATTGTTGCTGCCCTGTCTCTTCTGTTCTTTGTTCTGTTTGCATCAAGCTTGATTGAAATGGTTCCAGTCGCAGCTCTTGTTGGCGTTATGTTTATGGTCTGTATCGGCACCTTCGAGTGGACCAGTCTTTCGATTCTTCATCGCATTCCGCGGGCTGATGCGTTTGTGCTGATTGTGGTTTCTGTCACAACTGTGATTTTTGATCTGGCCATTGCTGTGATCATTGGAGTCATAACCTCAGCCCTGGTTTTTGCCTGGCAAAGTGCGGTTCGCATTCGCGCCCGTAAACATGTGGATGAGAAGGGAGTGAAACACTATGAGATCTGGGGACCTTTGTTCTTTGCATCGACGGCGACTTTCCAAGAAAAATTTGATCCCCTTAAAGATCCAAAGGAAGTGATTGTCGACTTTAGAGAGTCGCGAATTGCTGACCACAGCGGCATTGAGGCTGTTCAAAAATTAACCGAGAGATACGCGAAAGCCGGGAAACGAGTTCGACTAAAACACCTTAGTGCTGACTGCCGACGCCTCCTGGATCGCGCCGGCACCATGATTGAAGTTAACGTCTACGAGGACCCCCACTACGGAGTGGCCTCGGATCAATTGGACTGAAGATTTTTAAAACTTAAATCGGGCGCTGACACTCGCCGTGACGCCAACATAAGACCGTATTTCAACACCATTGAGCTCATCGTTTAGCAAAACGAAACTGGTGAGTGCCGGAATCAGAGTCACGGAATCACCGAAATAAAAATTGGCATAGATTGGGTTAGAGAAATAGCGCAGAGTCTCTGACGTGGTGTTACCTGATTTGGTTCCTAACACTGTTTGATAGGTTGGAGCGGCCCCGACCAGACCATTTTTCCAGTTAAACTCGTAAAACGCCGACACTGAAACACTTTCTCCCCCCGTCGACTCAGTGACAGATCCCAAGGAGTTTTCAGATTTTCGTTTACCAACAAGAAAGCTGTAGGTTGTTCTCCCCCCAATACGATGCGCCTTATTAAGAAGAACATCAAAACCCAGGTAAGGAATCAGTTCATTACGGCCAGTGTATTGATTGTCGGGTTTGGAATTTTCCAGACTAAGATTAGCACCCAGCCCGTACCTTAATGTCCATTGATTGCCCAACCTTTGAAAGCCTTTTGCATAAAGAAACAAATCATTCAAACCACTTTCAATATCGGAAGAAAAGCCATCCCCTGAAAAATCCGAGTAAGTGTAGGCCTGGCGAACTCCAAAACTAAGAGTCTCTAGTAGTCCATATTCATACTCTGCACCCAAGGAGAAAGTTTTCAACTCGGAAGTATCATCAAACTCAGGAAAAGTGGCATCAGGAACCGACACACGCACAATTGAGGTACTAAGACCGGGCGTCACCACATGCTGGTTTTCAGAAGGCTGAAAGAAAAATTGACCTTCTGCACTCCATCCTGAATGGGAAAATAATACGATAAAAAGAAATGCTACAATTTGTTTCATTCGGACCCTTTCGATAATAAAAATCCAATTATAGCCAAGCAACTCTCGGGTGCAACATTGATTTAGTGTCTATTCTATCTTTTGGCAATGAGCAACAGTCGCAGTTTTCGGAATAGACATTTTACCCTTAGATTGTTATCAGGGCGTTTCATCACAACTGGATATACTAAGTGGTACTGACTTTTGCCGAGCCTAGCTCTCAATCTTTAGTATTTTAGACCTGATTTCAAAACTTTAAGCCTGAAATTTATGCATAATTATCCTCAATTCCTTCATAGTCGGCTCAATTAAATTTTAGAGAATCTAGATAAGATTAGATTGAATAGATCAAGGAGGATCGAATGCCTAGTTCAAACGTCAGACAAATTCGAATAAAAGATATTACCCGTCTTTTAAACCAATCGAAAGAAAATGGAAGTTTTGTCTATCTTCCCCGAGGCCGGGGTAATCGGGATTGGGATCAAGAAAACAGTTTTCAAGAGGTTCTAGACCAGAAACTGATGAATGGATAAAACCTGGTTTTCCAATCTGATTTTATAGAAAACCTACCACACCTCTTTTTCAGACCTGAGAGTGGTAGGTTCTTTAAATTTTAGCCACATAGCCGGGATGTCTTTAGGTCAATGGGTGGCGTATTACTTGAAGTTCAAAACAGTAAAATTGAAAGTGGTTTTACGGTTGGAACGGCTTTTCAGCCGCCTCTAAGGGTGTTGGCTAGTTTTTTGCGGAAAAATCTTATGCTTGATCTCCATAACCCCTAAGCAGAATAAACCCGCGACGAGGCCTAAGATTAGGTTTTGTAGAACAGAGATCGTCAACTGTGGAATGTGAAAACTGTGACTCAGAATCCCGCCTCCGACTAACAACATGGCCAGGGTTCCAATAATTCCCAAACCTTTCATTGTATAAGGCATGGAGCGAACAAGCGCCATTCCCAATCTTTTAAAGCCTTTCTTTACTAAGTGGAGGCCCAGATCATCGACTTTGACAATCAAAGCGACAAGACCATAAATAATAATTGAGGCCGCAATTCCAATGGCTGATAGAGTTAGAATTTGAATCATAAGTCCACCGGTCACAGCCGTTTTGGCGATGACAATAATTTCAATGGATAGAATTAAATCGGTTCGAATGGCACCCTTTACTTTCTGCTTTTCAGGAATCGCTTTTATTTTGTCTTTTATGTCGGCTTTTTTATGAAACAGCTTTTCAATAATTTTATGAACACCTTCATATGACAAATACAAACCACCCAAAACCAAAACCACCTGGATCAGTGGAGGATAAATCGCCATTAAAACCAAAACACCCACAATGCAATAGATCTTGTTGATCAGTGAACCAACGAAAATGGCTTTGACCATCGGTAACTCTCGGTCGGGATTAACCCCGACCACGACCCCAGCATTGACCGCCAAATCATCCGACATAAGGGCACTGGTTTTTTTCAATGCAATTTGACTCATGACCGAAACATCGTCCAGGGTGGCTGCGATATCATCCAATAATGTGAGCAAACTAACCATCGCTTGATTTTACTTAAATAAAGATCAAGACCCAAGCAAAGATTGCTGAATTTTCACAACAAATCACAACATTTTTGTGATGTCTTGTTTGTTCTCATATTCCTTGGATCGACTAAGATGAGCTTAAATAATTCATAACAACGACACAAAGGAGATTAAACATGAAAGCATTATTAGCCACATTACTTGTGCTGGCTGCAAGCAGCGTCGCCGCGCAAACCAACCAAGTGACGTCGGTTTTTGCCTTTTTCAACCCAGCGACCGAGTCGCCACAATGTCAGGAAGCCGTTCTTGGTAGCCAACCGGATAAAATCATCGCTTTCGAAGCGGACGGTCGAGTCAAACTACGCCTTGATGTTGAAATGAGCGCTGACGGAACGGTCCATGACCTGGAGATTTTTAAAAATCACAAAGCCTTCGTACCTTATTTCGATTTCGATAAGACACCAAAACTTTACGAAAATGGCCCACAACTGGTGAAAGCGCACAAACTACAACCTTACCTTCCCCGTATTTCTCGCCAAGACGGTTTTGTTTTAGTTGGATACTCCGTTCCGTACGTTCGAGTCATTTCTGAAGTTGAGAAGAATACCAAGGGCAAAGGTCTTTACGTCCGCCAAACATTGGATTCAGCTCGTTCGAGCCATCCGGCCCCAGATAAAATCTCACCCATTCGGACAGCTGAACTTTCTATCGACAGTCGAGAAATCGAGATTCAAGTCACACGAGAGTACAGCTTCAATGATCCTGCCGTGCCAAACTTCTACAAAACCAAAGCACCTTGGACGCGCGACTTCAACTGTAAGTTACAAAGATACTAAACCTCGATTCAAAATATTTTAAGCCCTCGTTCACAACGAGGGCTTTTTGAATTAGAGCTGTAAAGACTTTTATTAAAACTTTTCGTTTTCACCGATTGCTGGCGTTTTTCCAGCGACTTTGGCACTCACCATTTTGGCTGCGTATTCAATGGGGCCGTCATCGTTTTTCCAATGTTCTCCATGATCTATTTTGATCTCTAACATCGCCGTGTTGGCATCGTCTTTTCCCTCAGGAAACCAAGTCGATACTGTCGAATTCCAAAATCGATCTTTCAACTCCGTATCCCAACTCAGGGTTCCACGTCCACTCATTGACACATAGGTGTCATTGGCCGGATCAGAGAAACAGACACAGACATCGTGGTTCGCCAATACTTCACCTGATTTTGGCGCTTTGGCGTGGGTGAAGAACCAAAGCGTTCCATCGTACTCATCTTGTACCAGTTGCATGGGTCGTGCTCGCAAAACTCCGTCGTCATCTGTCACCAACATTCCCGTTTTAATTTCCGATATGATATTCCAAATTTTTTGCTTGTGTTCGGGGCTTCCCATAAACCGTTCCTTTCATTACTCGTTAGCGTTTTCATTCAAGGTTCAGCATAAAGCAGATTGGTGGATTCGGACTTTTGCAATTTTCTAGAAATTGTTAAGAAATCGTCGCAACTTTGGCGTAACCCCTTAGTATCACTCTAGGCTAAGGCTGTTTGATAGACACCTCGACTCGCTCATCGTGGCTGAACCTAACTCGCTCAAGAATTCGCAACAATCACTGACGGGGCAATGAGTTTTGATAGGCCCTGGTTTCTAGAGACAATATAACCAAACAAACACTGCCCATGGCTCCAAAGCTAATCGCCAAAGGCAAGACGCTGGTGTGAAAATAGAATCCGATCAGCTGCCCCACAACCACAGCCATTGAGCTTTGCACGCAGCCAAGAAAGGCCGAACCCATGCCGGCCACATGTCCCAACGGAGTCATAGCCAAGGCATTAAGGTTACCAAAGAGAAAACCGACACAAAAGAAAATCGGAATCATGTAACACATGAACGCCCACAAGGGTGGTCTTTCTCCCGCCCAGAATATCAAATAGACTATGAATAAAATTGAAAGTGTTACCATCGCCACCAAAGCACGGGATAGCAGTCGGCGAATTCCTAACCGCATCACCAACCGAGCATTGAAAAAAGACGCGGCTCCAATGGAAAGTGCTAAGACGGCGAAAATCAAAGAGAACTGCTCATAAACCTGAAAGACATTTTCGAAGAGGTTCTTAACCGCTCCCAGGTAGCCGACAAAAATTCCAAAGATCAATCCAGACATGATCATACCAGCCAAAGTCGTGAACTTTGTGAAAGTCTCTCGCAAACCATAAACAATGGTGCCTAAAGTAAAGGACCGACGGTCGGCAACCGCCAGAGTTTCGTGCTGCCGCAGGGCAAACCAGATCAAAACCAGAGTTCCAAATGCAAAAAGTAAAATAAAAATTTCACGCCACCCCGCCAAGTAAAGAATGAGCTGACCCAAACCAGGCGAAACGGCTGGAATGAAGATAAAGATGGTCATCACCATTGAAGTGATCTTGGCCATGGCATCGCCCTCATACTCATCTCTTATAAGGGCCAGTGAAATAATCCGCGGCCCAGCGCCTCCAAATCCCTGAAGAAACCGGCCAATCAGAAAAACAAGGTAGGAAGGAGCCACTGCCGACATCACCGAACCGACAATAAAAATACCGATGCCCCAATAGATCGGCGACTTGCGCCCAAAGACCTCAGAAAGAGGACCAAAAATCAGCTGTCCAAAACCAAATCCAAGAAAAAGGATGGAAATTGTGAGCTGCAATTGAGCCGGGTTTGGTAACTGAAATTCTTTTTCAATCATCGGAAAGGCTGGAAGCATTCCATCCATAGCCAATGGAATAATAGCTGTGATCAAAGCCATTAGGGCGATAAATTCGGTTTGAGTGATTTTCTTGATGGCTTTCATTAGACCTTCCGCTGCAACAACTGCCTGTCTTTTCACATATAGGAAGGAGACCTTGAAGTCATTCTTCTATTCGATTATTTGTTAAGTGCGAGGTTCTCCTCATTTTGGATGGGAGTTCAGAACCAGTGAAAAGTAAGTGATAAAAGGAGGGGCTGTGGACATCCAATATCAGATTGTAGAAGGTCGTGACTTAGAGCCCTGGTTCGATTCATTGGCTCAACTGCGCATCGAGGTATTTGAAGAATTTCCGTATCTGTACAATGGCGATATGGAGAACGAAACCGATTACCTATCGACTTACCTTGAAACTCCCAGTTGTCGAGTGATACTCGCCAAAGACTCTGCGAAAGTGATTGGGGCGAGTACCTGCATTCGCATGGATGACGAAGTCGATGAAATCCGAAAACCCTTTGAAGACCACGGCTTCAACCTTGATCGCGTGGTTTATTTTGGAGAATCCATTATTAAAAAAGAGTATCGCGGTCATAAGATCGGACATTACTTTTTTGAAGAACGAGAGCGTCAGGCGGAAGAAATTTGTAAAAATCTAGAATGGACCACATTCTGCGCCGTCGAGCGCCCCCAAAACCACCCGCTCCGCCCCAAAGCTTACCGGCCCTTGCATTCATTCTGGAATCGTATGGGCTATGAGAAAAACAGTAAAATGACAGCTTTTCTTGAATGGAAAGATGTGGGAGAAAGCGCGAAATCAGCCAAACCCTTGAGTTTTTGGCTGAAGGCCCACTCTCATCAATGATCGATTCGTTGACTTTATAAGGGAAAAGGGTAAGAAAAGTAATATGCCGTCATTTGATATTGTATCTGAAGTAAATATCCAAGAAATCGACAATGCCGTCAATCAGGCCCGCAAGCAGATTGAAACTCGCTTCGATTTTAAAGGCAGTAATAGCGAAATCCAGTGGGACCGTAAATCGATCACGATCATCGCCAACGACGATTATAAACTCAATGCCATCAAAGATATTTTGCAAGGCAAAGTTCATCACCGTGGTATCGATATGAAAGCCTTGAAGTTTGAAAAAGCCGAGAAGGCTTCTGGAAATATGTGGCGCCAACCGGTTTCAATTGTTCAAGGAATTGACAAAGACACCGCGAAGAAAGTTGTCAAACTGATCAAGGATTCGAAACTAAAAGTTCAGGCGGCCATTCAAGATGATAAAGTCAGAGTCACCTCCAAGAAAATCGATTCCTTACAAGAGTGTATGGGAATTGTGAAAAGTGCAGCTCTTGATGTACCCATGCAGTTTGTAAACATGAGATCTTAGTCACTTTTGAAAGTTCCAACAACTTGAGGCTTTACGCAATTGATCCGACTTATAAAACTTATAACCGACAACCCGCGAAAGCGGTTTATGGGGATTGAATATGATTGAAAATCCTTTGGATGGCAGCATGGTCCTTGAAACTCTTGCCGAACGCGGACAACTTGAAGAATTTTATGAGGCTGTGGATTCCGATAATTTTGCTCAGGCGCGGGCGCTTTTAAAAGAGGCCGATGTGGATGAAGAGACGATTGCCTGGGTCTTATCTGAAATGGAAAACCAAGATGGAGACAATTGATGCATAAGTATCACGATCCTAATTCCAAATCTGAGCCAGAAATTGATTTTGATGCCTTTTTAAAAGTTGATATTCGGGTTGGTGAAATTCAATCCGCCGAAGTTTTCAAAGAAGCACGCAAGCCTGCCTACATCTTGCATGTTGATTTTGGAGAAACCATCGGTATCAAAAAATCCAGCGCTCAAATCACTGAACATTACCGCTGCGAAGAACTTATTGGAAAAAAAGTGGCGGCGGTCATCAATTTCCCAAAACGTCAGATTGGTCCGATTCAGTCCGAAGTTCTGGTGCTCGGTTTCTCAGACGCTGGCCAAAATGTGGTCTTGTTCTCACCGGATTTTGAAGTTCCCAACGGATCAAGACTTCATTAGCAACGCATCTTTGAAGCTTAATCGTTAAAATCAACGGCAAGCATCACTTTAGGTAATAGAATAGGCTTTTTTATATCGAGGTCACCTATGGAAAAAATGGTACTAAAAAAATTGAAGGGTGAGTTCCAACTGATTCGCCTGAATCCCGATTCTGCGATTCCATCCTGGATTTTTAATCAGGAGTTGTTTTCGGTCAGTCGAACCCCGGACGAGATATCGATACTGGTTAGTAGTCAAAATTGCGGAGAGATACCTGAGCCTCACAAAGTTGAAGGCGGTTGGTCTTGCCTAAAAGTTGAGGGAGTTTTGGACTTTTCGTTGACCGGCATCTTGGCTTCGATTGCCAACCCCTTGGCTGAAAATAAAATCAGCCTTTTCGCTTTGTCGACCTACGACACCGATTATATTTTAGTTAAAAAAAAGGACCTACAGGCGGCTGAAAGAGTCCTTCGCAACAATCATTTTGACGTCATATGATCGGCAAAAGCTTTCACATGCTTTTTCAAAAACTCCTTGGTGTCACCATCCACTAGTTTTCCGTCTTTGATTTTGTCGCCAGCTTTGCTCACCATGACTTCTGGTTTATTGAGCATTTGGATATTTAAACTGACACTCACTTGTCGCAAGTGATACTGCATGCGAGCCGTTCCAATTCCACCGGGACTAGCACCCAAAATGGCCCCAGGCTTATTGTTTAAAGGCTTTTGGTCGTCAAGAGAAACCCAATCCAACACGTTTTTAAGAACACCTGGAATCGAGTAGTTGTACTCGGGACTAAAAATTAAGAGACCATCCGCTGTTGCTATTTTTTCACAGAGTTTGCTGACAGATTCCGGCTGCTCTTTGATATCCTGATTGTAAGGTGGAATGTCGCCAATTTCTCCTTCAACAAGTTTAAAGTAATCAGCTGAAAGACTTTTATACTCTTCAAACAAAACTCTGTTTATAGATGCTTTTCTTAAACTTCCAATAATTCCAACGACCGTTTTCATAACTCTTCCTTTCCATCAATTCCCTATCTATACCACAGAGACTGGATCTGGGGAGTGACGCCTTGAGCAAGAAAGCCCGGCATCAGGGTTTTACGATTAGGTAAAAACTTATCATAACGCACAGACATTTAAAATATACTTAATGAAAATTTTTCGCAAAAATACAGTTAATTTAAAAAACAAACAATTCTTAGGAGGTACAACATTTTATTTAAAGCACATAGTATTCTGTTTTCGTTACTACTTACACTTCCAGCAGCTGCCAATACTTGGCAGGGAAATTTTCAGAGGCCAGAAGGCTATGACGTTGTCCCAGTCGTAGAGCTAAAAGCGGGTGATTCCGATCGCACCCTACGTGCCGTCACTCGTTTTCCAAACGGCTGCTACTCGCCTCTTAACAGTTTTAAAGAGGTCGAAGGAAATGATTTGACCCTTTATAACGTCGCCACTTACCCAAAAGATGCCGCCTGTCCACGAGTTGTGGAATATAACAGAGTGGTATTTAATGTTAACAACTTAGAACCTGGTGACTATCGTATCGTCGATGGTGACGATGGAGCGGTGCTTGGTGAATTGAAGAAATCCGAAGCCAGCATCGAGATTAACTCCAACTTAAAATAATCGTTTTAATATTTGAAAAATTCCCGATCCAATTAAACTTAGTACCAAACATGTCGTGATCGGGAAATAGAAGGTTGAATTTTTGCCTTCAATTCGTAAGTCCCCTGGGAGTCTTCCTAAGGGGACAATTTTAAAAAATCCCACCTGCCACAAGACCCCTAGAAATATCAGCAATAAACCTGTACCAATTAGAAACTTAGCCATGCCTAAAAAAATAACAGGACAATGGTCCTGAATCAACCAAACCCTAGACAGTCCTTGAATGGGGCCACCTCCCGTATGGAGAGGTGTTTTGCCACTTTAGACATCCCAGCTATTTACCGAAAACAAAATAACGATTATATAAGGACAAATTTAACAATGAGTACCGCCTTGCAAGAGACAACAGAGAATCAAGGAGAGATTTACCACGGCTTTCAAGCCAACTTGAAGCCCGCTCCCCTTGTGAAGAGATTTTTAGCCAGCTGCGTGGATTATGGAATCCTAGGAGCTCTTTTTTACGTCCTCGTTATTGCTGCGATTGCTATCGGTGTTTTTATCATGGCAGCACTGTCTGGTATTAAAGATAGTTTAATCGGACAAATCCTGATGATTTCAGCGATTGCAGTACTGGTCGTGGGACTTCTGTCGGTCTACCATATCTATTTTATTTATTTCGAGTACAAAAAGGGACGAACCCCCGGAAAGAAGCTGTTTGGTCTTTCAGTCATGACTATTGATGGCTCGCCGCGCACGAAATCAAAGATGATCATTCGCGAGCTGTTTCGTTATGTCGACACTCTTGTATTTCCGGCGGTGATCTGTATTGCGATGACGGACCGAAAGCAACGAGTTGGTGATCTGATGGCGGGTACTTTTGTCGCATACTCACAAACTCAAGAGGCGGGTTCTAATTTTATTTATATCAAACAAGCGGATTACAACTATATATCAGAACTGGTTCAACCGAAACCAGTCATCGATTCAAAGTTTATGGATGATTTCCTACTATATGCTAGTCAACGCTTCCTTAAAGGAATCAGTGAGTTTGATATGAATGATCCCTACATGCTCTCTTTAGAACAGCAAGTTCGAGAGTATTTTGATAGTGAAAATCACCAGCGCCTTGATGGACGTTCGGCCCTCCTGTTTTTTGCAGAACATTGTTACCAATTAGATCTTAAAAAAAGACTTGAAGAGAAAGGATAAACAACATGGAAATAGCATCAGCTTCAGAAAAAATTAGTGTTCAGTCGGCCGACCGTTTGGTTCCCGGAGGATTTTGGAGACGCTTTTTAGCGGTTTTTTTAGACGGAATTATCGTTGCGGTGGTAACCGTTCCCGTCGCCATGATTCTTGGTGTATTGGTCGCTTTCGTAGCTCCTGACGCCGCCCTTTTGGTTGAAGGCATCACCCGGATTCTCAATTTAGTGGTGGTTTATTTTTACTATGGACACTTTTATAGCACAAAGGGTGCTACTCCAGGAAAAATGGTCTTAAATCTTCGAGTTATAAATAGCGAAACCGGCAAGAACCTGACCTATGGCGAAGCTTTTATGCGAGAGGTCTTCGGAAAACTTATTTCCGCACTTCCACTTCTTATTGGTTATATCGTTGCTGGATTTCGAGATGACAAAAAAGCTTTTCATGATATGATTTTCAAAACGCAGGTATTACAACAAGAGAAGAACTAATCTAAAACGTGTCGAATTTAAGTCGAGTTGAAATTTACGATTTACAAAAAAAGGTCCATCAAAATCGGGTGGACCTTTTACGTAACCAAAACACCTCGATCGAAAATATTTTTGAGTTCATCGAGTTAGTCGAACTTCTAAATTCTGAAGTTCAAAAGCTTAAAGCAACAGCTGCTGCCGACGATCCATTGCTGACCAGTTCTGAGGATGTTTTATCGTTTTCAGCCCACAACATTCTTTTGGCCTCTCATAAGCAGGACGATCAAGAAGAGTCCTTGGCCAGTAAATACCGACAGGTTTGGCGCCAGAATTTTAGCCTATTTATTTTTACTTCAGCCCTTTTTCTTATATCGATTATCGTTGGTTACGCTATGACCCTCGCCGTACCCGATTACAGCAGCTTGTTTATTAGCCAACAGATGATCGAAAATATTATGGATCAAGAGGCCTGGTTCGAAAGAATTCGTCTGAACCCAATGTCTTACGGATTTCAAATAGCGTTAAACAACATCATGGTTTCGCTAACGGCTTTCTCGCTTGGAGCCGTAGCCGGTATTGGTGGCATCTATATATTAGCGTTCAATGGGCTTATGCTGGGATCGATCGTTGCGTTTTGTCAAATTTACGGTTTCGAAAAAGCCCTGCTTAACTTCATCGTTGGTCATGGCCCCTTGGAGTTAACACTCATTGTAGCAGCGGTTTTTGGCAGTTTTGTGTTCGGACGGACGTTTTACCAATTTCCCTATAATAACATTGGTCACCGCATGAAAGAGAATGCCAAAGATGCCCTTCACATCCTTTATGGTGTGACCTTATGGCTTTGTATCGCCGCTATCATTGAAGTCGGTGTCAGTCCTTGGAATTTTCTTGATGCTAAAGGAAAAATTGGGGTTGGGCTTCTTGCTGCGGCCGCCTTTTGGTATTGGACCTTTAAGCCGGAGCCTTCACGACGTTAACGAAGAGCGCAAGCTTCCGTAGGCTTTTTTAGTCATGGAAATCCAATTGTCCGGTTCCGAACGGACGATCCCGCCTCCCCAATGATTCACCCGAGCCGTTAGAAGTTCTAATTCCTCTTCGACATGCATGTTGTAAATCAAACGGCCCACCTGCTCTCTCTCGGCGGTGTTGGCATCAAGATCCATAACATAGCGGTTAACCACCCGAGACGCCTCACTTAGGCCAATAACCACGGCAAAATGCTTTTGACAGATTGGAAAAATATTTTTTGAAATTTCTTTGTAAATTCCTGGCATCGATGGGTCCGTTAAAATAAAGACGATGGATCGCTGTGATGTCACCTGGCTAATAGCTCGCGGAAGAAGACTGTAATCAGGCTCACGATTTTGCGGCTGGAACTCCACTCCCCCACGATACAGTTTTTGAAAACTGGCTGAGCTCCGCGCCCCCTTCAGCAGATAATGTATCTGGTCTGAAAAAGAAATCAAGCTGACTCGATCGCCCATGGCCAAGGCACTCTCCATAAGTTTTAAGCAGGCCGAAATATAGTAGTCTATTTTTTCGGAGCCCTCCAGTTCACCCATCAGGTTACGACTGGTATCCAGAGCCAGAATCAAATGGTGAGATCGGTACTCTTCGTAGGTGCGTGTCATCAGTTGGTTGTATTTTGCTGACTTTTTAGCATCAATAAAGCGCTGGGGATCGGGATACTGATACTTTCTGATCGAATGAAATTGATCAGCAGCACGACTTTTTAACAGCTTACGCATTCCCGATGAGAAAATTTGCTGTTTTGAAACTTTTTCTGAAAACTCAGCCTCTTTAAGCTTTCCCTCAGGAGGATGCACTCGAAATTCTACCGGTGGAAACTGACATTCGAACACATTTGACCAAATGCCAAGACGGGACACCGATTGAATGACAACATGATCCCAGTGACTATGACCGATTTTACTGGCTGTTCCTTTCGCTTCGATCGTGTACCCCAGATTTTTCGTTTTTGACTTGGCCAACAGTGATAAGGATTGTTGTTCAAAATCAATGGAACCGGTTTTGGGCAACAGCCAAAATATTTTTTTTGGCTTTTCCTGCATTTTTTTTGTAAATTCGAAATTCAATTCCATATGCACAGGCTCACCAATTTCAAAGGCCTTTTTAGAGTCAATGGTGGCCCGAAAACCTTCCGAGTTAAGCAAGCTGCGACGATCAAGAAAAACGAAAAGACCAAAGAAAATAAGCCCTACAAAATAGACCAGAACAAAAGCTTTGTTAAAAAAAGCTAAGGCTCCAATAACATGCCATAGACCGTAGGCCGCAAAAAATGAATCACTTAAACTGGATTTCATTTTCATGAGGGAAAAGGCACCTTTGTTAAAATCTCATCGATCACCGTGTCGGTCGTAGCTTCGGAAACCTGAGCCTCTGGATTCAATTCGATCCGATGGCGCAACACGGGTTTAGCCAAGCTTTTAATATCATCTGGAATGACAAAATCACGATCTTCGAGCAACGCCCAAATTCTTGCTGTTTTCATCAAGGCGATGCAAGCCCGTGTGCTCGCTCCCCACTGTAAAAGCGGATGCTGTCGTGTCTGCGCCACGATCTGAGAGATGTAAGCCAATAAACTATCATCCATTCGCACCTGTTCGGCTTCGGCCACCACCTTGCTCAAATCAACATCCAGCGCGGGCAGTTTGCTAAGATCAACAGGCAGTTTCTTTTCGAGAAATTGTTTGAGTATCATTTGCTCTTTCTCAATATTGACTGGGTAAACTTTGATCTGCATTAAGAATCGATCCAATTGGGCTTCTGGTAGTGGAAAAGTCCCTTCGAAGTCACGGGGGTTCTGAGTGGCGATGACAAAGAAATCCTGGCTCAGCTTAAAAACCTTACCCTCGGCGGTCACCTGACGCTCCTCCATGGACTCAAGCAAAGCTGATTGCGTTCTTGGAGGTGTGCGATTGATTTCATCAGCAAGAATGAATTCAGAAAACAAAGGACCTTGAATAAAGGCAAACTCTTGAGTCGCAGGCGAATAAATATGAGCGCCAATAATGTCGGACGGTAGCATGTCGCTGGTAAATTGAATTCGCTTAAATTGCTTTCCTGAAATTTGCGCAAAGAGCTTAGCGGCCATGGTTTTTCCAGTTCCGGGAGGGCCCTCAATCAGTAAATGCCCACCCGAAAAATAAGATACGATAAAATGTCGAATCAAATCTCTTTGGCCAACAAGTAAGGGTCCATCAATGGCTTCAAAGATCTGGTTGGCGATCTGGTTGGCGTATGACATTGCGCTGTTCTCCTTTTTTATTTCGAATCAAATCTTGGTGCAGTTTAATAAAATCACGGGTGTGAACTTGTATTCGCGTGTCATCGGTTTGGACATGCGGATAATGTTTTCTAAATATGTAGTCAATTTCCTCAGCTTGCAGAGGAAAGCGTTTCTCCAGGTGTCTTTTATATTTTTCTCTGGCCCCACGAAGCACGTTGTTATGACTCAGATACTGGATTAAAAGTCTCTCTCCCACATCATGTAAACTTCGTGTTTTTGTTTTAGTGGGTCGTCTTTCTTCATTGGGGTTTCGGGAAAACACAAAAAATAAAATGGCTCCGACAACCAACCCATAAAGTGGCAAACTGTACCTCCAATCGGTAGCCAGGTCGCCAAGACTTTTCGTAGGAAACAGGTGATGATACTCATCGATGACAACCCTTGGGGCCAGACGTGCCAACCGATAAGAAAAGAAACGATTGAACTCCTGTTGAATTAAACCGTTGGAATGGGGTGGTAAACCCAGAAAGTAGAAAACCAAGCCTCGACCGACTTCTTGACTGTAGTAGTAACAAGATATCTCTTTGCGGTCACTACAGGTTGGCCGATGAGAAAAATAAATTTTAGAGTAAAATGAGTAGGTCTCACCCTCTTCAAATAGTTCGTCATCGATATCGCTGATCAAATTATGAAGCTTGTAGTTTTCAAAACTTTTATCGTCAGTGACAGCGGTGTAGGAGTGGGTTGTGATTTTTTGCAGTAGCGGGGCTAGCTTGGCAGCTGTCTCTTCATTATGGGCGGAGAGGATCAGCTTGCCGCCGTTTTGTAAAAATTGGTAAACCGTTTCCACTTCCTTTTTTGACAAAGGGGTGCGTGGTGAAAGTATAGAAAGGGCATCGGCATTACCAAGATCCTCGTAATAAAACAACGGACGTCGGTACACATTCAATTCACCGTATTGAAGACGCTCAAGCAAATTCGCAAATAAGCTCATGCCTTTTCCAGAATCAGAATAGGCCGAAACGCTATCACGCCTCTGCCGATCGAGGTTGTATTGGGTCATCCCGATATAGGCAAAAGTTCCCAAGATACAAAGAATGACGATCAGAACGCGGTACTGCTTCACGAATCACCTTCAAGCTCTCGAAGTTTTCGATTGTATTCGAGATACCAACTTTCATCCCCCTGAGTGGGCGTGAACATGTTGCGATACTGCTCAATGGCTTGCGGTAAGGCGGTTTTTTGGTCTCTTTCAAATTCAAGAGGTGTAACTTCACTATTCAGTTTTTTTCTTTCTAAAAACAGGCGCCATCGTAGCTTGGCGGCTTGCGACCACTCTCCGTTGGCCATTTTTTCTTTAACCATCTCGACAAGCCGTTGCTCACGGGTTTCTATGGAGATACTGGGTGTCTTTACGGCATATTTCAAAGGTTCAGATCTCTTGCGAACAAAGACAGTGACCAGGTAAACCACCAAAACCACAACCGATATCCAAAAAAGTATGGTGAATCCGGTGAACACCCAATCCCAATTGATCCAATCCCAATTGGGAGACTCTTTCGGTTTTAAATACTTTTCGTATAATTGGTTGGCGTAGTCGCGCATGGACTGCATCCATTCACTCCAAACATTGACTCCACTGCGCCACGGCGGCAACTCTGTTGAGACATCCAAGTTATTTTTCAATACTTGGGAATAAGCTTCTTCTTCAGCCGCAAAGTCAGCCGGGAACTTGGTTTGGGAATTTTCCATGCTCCCTAGGATAGCGAATTTTAGGCTTCGACTTTATGGAAATAAAATTTTAGGACACCTTGTTGAGACTTTAGTCTCACTTGCCCACTTTAAGAGCATCAAACACTCTGGAAAATCGACATCCCTGCCGGCATGAGGCATCTATACTGTTTTCGGATTGCTTAGCACCGGGAGCGGCCTTGCCTCCTGCATATTTAAGAATATAAGAGCTCCCATTTCAGGATAGCATTTAGCCTGCATAGTCTCTAGGTTCTACCGATTTACTCCTTTACAGAATCGAAATCAGTGTGCCCCTGGCCCCAACGGCCTGATAGTTTTTTGATTTTTATGGGGCTTTCTACCTGAACCTGGCAGGCCAGCCTTAAGCCTTTTTGCAAGGAATTTTGATGGGGCGGAAAATTCAATCTCCAGCGTTCAACAGAGGTTACCGGCGAGGCAACACCCTCGACAAGCTGGACGGAACAGGTTCCACAGGTTCCAAAACCATGGCAATTAAAACGTTTGAACGGATCGTTATAAAGTTCAAATTTTGAAAACTGAATGAGGACTGACCTTAGATTGGCACCCTTGTCCACCCACAAGGTATCCACAGTTTGACCAGAATCTTTAACAATTGAAACCGGTGTCTTATCCCTCATAGACCGTTTCTCCTAGAAAAATCAATGGTTCGCCTTTTGCAATTTCGATTTTCTGACTTCTTACAAAAAACGACTATTCCTGAAGCTTTCTAATGTGACCGTAATTAAGAAGACCAACAAAAATGGCTCCTCCTGCGAAATTTCCAGCCAGCATCACAACAATCGATAATGCAACATCAAGTCCTGAAATTGAGGCGCCAAAGAATTTTCCTGCAAACAATTCGGCAGAGCCAACAATCGAGTGATGAAGGCCACAGAGACCAATAATAAAAGTTACGATATAAATTAGAAAAATCTTTTCAACATCGGCTCGTGTTGAAAGAACCAGCCAAGAGCCTTGGGCCATAAGCCAACCAGCGAGGATCGCACTCATAAATATTTCCCAATGCCCATAGTCCATTTGATGCATAGCCACGGCTATATACCCCGCTTTGGCCTTAACAACCGCATTCACTAGAAAAATAAGTATGGCACTGATAAAAGTTCCCACAATATTGCCAACGGCCACCAGACCGAGCATGCGAAGAAAGGCGGACAATGAACATTTTTTATCAAGGTAGGGGTAGACCGCCGTGGCCGTGTGTTCGGTGAAGAGCTGAGTTCCACTTAAAATACAAATAACAAAGCCCAAAGGATAAACCAAAGCTGTGGCGAGCTGGGCTGCCATCGGCGAAAGCTCACTTTCCATACCCAAGTATTTCATTTTTGCCACCACCATTGCTGCGAACCCTAAAATCAGCCCTGCTGCCAACGAGGATGCGACCAGTGATGGCCAGCTTCTTTCAATTTGCTCACGCCCCTCACGAACAGCAAAATTGAGGATATCGTCGGGATGGGCCTGATGTTGATCGATTCGAGTGACAATAACATTCTGGGCTTCTCGGTTTTCTTGTTTTCGATCTTTCGATCTTTGGTTTTTTGAATTTTCGGTACTCAAGGCTCACTTCCCACAATGATTTTCGGATCTGAAACTTGTGTCGATAACACCTTTTTTCAAGCAAACCGTCAACCAAGGATTTATCCATCAAAAGTGTTTTTTCGGGGTTGGCCTCAACAATCGTGCCTTTCGCAGGCTCCTGATTCGGCAAAGTCAGACGCGACCACGCTTGCCTTTTTGCTTTGGCAATTTCATAATCCAGCTATGTCGAAATACAAAACTGTTTGGAGCGATGACGATGGCGATTTGCGTAAAAAGCAAGTCGGCAACCGCGATGTGGCCGTCCATGAAGATCAACTGGTCCTAGAGGTTCGAAGACTCACCTCAGGCAAAGGACGCACTGTGATCGAAATCACTGGCCTACCCAACAATAAAAAGTGGTGCAAATCCCTTGCGAAAGATCTCAAAAAAGCCCTGGGTGTCGGTGGCACATTCAAAGACAATTACATAGAAATCCATGGCGAAAAAATTGAAGCCGTCACCAAGGTTTTAGACAAAAAGTCACTTCAATGGAAACAAACTGGTGGCTGATGTTTCAAAAACAAAAGTTGTTGGTGATTCTTCTACCCTTTTTACTGTTATTTTTTGATGGGCTTTTTCAAGTCTCAACACAGACCGATTCTTTTAAAGTTTATTACACACTTTTTCTTGGCGCCTGGATGGTCAGTTGGTGGATCTTTGAAATTCTTCCTTTGGGTATCACCGCACTGATTCCTCTTTTTTTTCTTCCTCTGTTCCAGATTGTATCTATCAAGGACGTGACTCCCGCCTATTCCAATCCGGTTATTTTTCTATTTTTAGGAGGATTTATTATCGCCCGTGCGTTGGAAAAAACGCGTTTGGATGAACGAATTGCTTTATCGATTTTGGCAAAAACGGGAAACAGTGATCGTGGCATTGTTTTGGGTTTTGTGATTGCGACAGCGCTTCTCAGCATGTGGATTTCCAATACAGCCACCACAGTCATGATGGTCCCCATTGCCCTGTCTGTGGTGCACTTCCTAAAAGAAAACCTAGACAAAAAGGCTTTGCAACAGTTCCCCGCCATGAAAACAGTCCTTTTTCTATCGATCGCTTACGCCGCTAATATTGGTGGAATCATGACCCCCGTTGGAACTCCTCCTAATGTCGTCTTCATGGGATATCTGAATGACCTCTATAATCAGAATATCGATTTTTATCGATGGATTTTAGCAACCGCTCCGGTGGCCGTGGGTCTGTTGTTGATAATGACGTTTATGCTGCGACTGATTTATCCTTATCATGTGCCACTTCCTGATGGCTTTTTTAATTTTATCAAAACAAAGAAGCAGACCCTGGGGCGCATCAATGCTTCGCAAAAAGTGACAATAGCTGTTTTTCTTTTGGCCGCTTTTCTTTGGGTCTTTAAAGGGGCCATTCATTGGAGCCTGGGACTTTCTTTTCTTAATGACACCTCGATTGCAATTGCCGGCGGCGTCCTATTATTTCTGATTCCGGCTTCAGATCAAAGCTGGACGCCTGTTCTGAAACAAAAAGACATAAACAAATTGCCCTGGGATATCGTTTTGCTTTTTGGTGGCGGCATGGCACTGGCAGGGGCATTGAAAGACGTCGGCTTAATTGAAAGTATCACTGGCTATTTCGCCACCCTCAATATGGGTTCGGCCTACCTGCTTATCACTGCCCTTGCTGCCATCGCGCTTTTCTTAACTGAAGTGATGAGCAATGTTGCTCTGTGTGTTGTTGCGCTCCCTTTGATCATGAAACTGGGCGAATCCCAAGGCCTTGATCCTATTTTAATCGCCATGCCGGCTGCTTTGTGTACAAGTTTTGCTTTCAGCATGCCCATTTCAACACCACCAAACGCTATTGTTTTTGGCACCGATGCGATACAAGTGAAGCAAATGCTAAAAGGTGGCTTGCTATTGAATTTCATTGCTTTGGGGCTGACCATGACTGTCGGTTACACACTCATTCAGTGGATAATTTTGTAGATTCAGGACTCCTTATTTGCCCGCTCCATGAATCATGATATATTTTCGCTATGTTTAGAAAGTTTCTGTTTCTCGCCTGCGTGTCCGCCTTTGTTTTGTCTTTAATTCACTGTAGTAAAGAGCAAAAAACGCCTCCAAAAGAAGAAGAGGTGTCTTTGAACGAAGTCAAGGATTCGATGGAGGTTGCCGATCGTGAGATAGTAAAAATGATCGATCAAATGTCGGACATGGGATTTCAGAATAAAAAGCAGATGACCACTCTCTTAAAAAGCTTTTCTGAAAGTGATGACAAGTTTGAAAAATACAAACTGTGCTCCCCCATTTTGCTAGCCAAAGTCAGCTACCAGTTACGAGCTCAGGTCAACAAAGATGTTCCACAGCTTACCGATAGCCAACTGAAGACCATTGAAGACGCCGAAAACCATTGCAAGTGGTCGGCTCAGACTATCAATGAATTTGAAGAAAACTTAACAGACGAGGATCTTAAAATCATCGCTGGAGACGTAGAAAACTCGCTGGTGCCTTTACGAAAAACTATTTTTTCAAATGTAAAAAAATGCACTATGGAAGAATACAAGAAGCTTTTGAAGGTGAATCGTGACCTTTATTCAGACACCAAAGTTTTGGGAGCGGTGTTGGTCATGATAGCCATGCAAACTGAGGACAACATCAAACAATACATTCCCAATTACATGAAAGTGGTTGTCGCCAAAAATCCGGATGAAAAGGATTTTCTATTGAAGTTTCTAGAAAACGCGAAGGATTCATCCACCAATCAGGCTCGCCAGTTGGAACAGAAAAAGCAATCTTTGGCTCGAGCAACAAAAGCCTTTTCAGATGCTGGTGTCAAAAATATCCCTCAATTCCTTATTCAATCCGTGAAGACCGCCCCACAATGCTTTAGCTCCGTGCGTTCAGGTGTTGTCGATCTGGCGAAAACCGTCACCACCGCCGACCGTATGCAACAACTATACACCCGACTAAAAAGTGAAGTTCAGAAATCTGGCAAACTTCCTATTGATGGAAATGTTGAAGCTGCACCCCAATTAAAAAACCTGGAGACTCAGTTCTTACAAAAACTTGTCGACGAAAAGATCGCCACCCGTGACAAATGGTTTCGTCCGTTGATGATCAAAGGCGACGAAGCAAATTTTAATATCGTTTCTTCAGGAAAAGACCGCCAAGCCGGCTCTAAGGACGACCTGATCTATCCGAAGAAATGACTACGGTGCAGTGTCAGATGATAATCTGACGAACCCCAATCAAACACCCCCCTTTTACTTTCGTCACCTGCATATCTGACGAAATCAAAAACGGGCCTATTCCAACTAGTTTTGACTTTGGCCCAAGACAAGCTGTAGAGATTCGTCTGAAAGGCTCATGAAGCCAAACCTACGCACCAGGTCGTTGTTTTTGGTTCGTTAGTTAAAATCTTATGGATTCATGAGTTGTAGGCAACACCCCTTGGTATGCTTTCGGGGTGTTGCTTTTTTTCATTTATATCTGTCGTTTTTACAAGTTTTGGGAAGGAGCATGAATTCCTAGGGCGGTCGTTTAAAAATGTCAGAAAAAAGGGGACCATTCGTGAAGTTTATGAAAAATAGAATATTTTCAATCCTTTGTGGCCTCTTGGCGATTCTGACAATCATCTCTCCACAAGTGGGTATGAGTGGCGGAGAATGGTCTGGAGAAGGCATTCTTCGACCCGCGGGGCGCCAGTTTCCGACTCTTGGCGCGGCCAAAACTGCATTTAATAGCTTACAAAGTGGCTCTAAAGCTTATTGGGAATCGGCTTTCGCCAAATCCATTCCTGAAATCCGACTTCATCCCGACTCACCCGATCGATTTATTGCTGACACCGAAGTCTGTATTGCCGGCGATCATGTGCGGTCGGTGGTGCCTG
>CAZPOV010000031.1:0-24410 GCA_964588335.1 uncultured Pseudobdellovibrionaceae bacterium
GATCCTCATCTCGTTGAAGACTCCGAGCCGGACCCGGTGTCTTCAGACTTAAAGAACAAAGTGGCCGAAACAAAAACTCCGGTAAAAGAAGGCGAAAAAAATAGCAATGGCGGAAAATAGTCCACAGGATGATTACACTTTAGTTGAGCATCTCACTGAGTTGCGCGATCGATTGATTCGTTCAATCATCGCTGTCACCGTGTTGTCCGTTATTGCGTGGAATTATAAAGAGTTTTTCTTCGATATCGTGCGGGCGCCAATTGAGCCCTATCTTGATGGAGATGGTTTAAAGTTTCTGGCTCCGGCCGAAAAATTTATGGGGTACTTAAAGGTCGCCATTCTATCAGGTGTTATAATGGCAACCCCGATTTGGGTTTATCAGTTTTGGAGATTCGTTTCTCCAGGGCTTTACCAGAAAGAAAAAAAGTTTGGTCTGTACTTCATTTTTTTTGGTTCGACGTTGTTTCTAACGGGTGTGACCTTCGTTTACATGGTTGTTTATCCTCTCGCTTATAAATTTCTTTTTAGTGTGGGGGATCCTTCTGACAAGCCAATGATTACGATCAATGAGTATATTTCTTTTTTTACGACCACAACTTTGATTTTTGGTCTGGCTTTTGAACTCCCCTTGGTGCTCACAATTTTGGGTGTTATGGGCATAGTCAATGCGACCTTACTTAGGCTTTTGCGTCGCTACGCCCTTATTGTGATCTGTATTGCTTCTGCCATTATTACTCCACCCGATGTTATGAGCATGTTTCTCTTGGTTTTGCCGCTTTACGGGCTCTATGAGCTTTCTATTATTCTTGTGGATATGTTTGGCCATAAACCTGAAGAGCTGTAATGGCTAGTAACTTTAATCTTGATGAAGTTGATTTTTCCACAGCCAAGTATACGGCTATCATTAGTGATCTGCATTTATGTGAAGCCGAGCCAATGCACTCACGCTATCCTCTGTGGAAAAAATATAAAACCCGTGAGTTTTTTTTCGATGACCAATTCAGAAGCTTTCTAGAGCATATTAATGAGCAAGCGGGTGACGAAAAAATCGAGTTAATTCTGAATGGTGATATTTTTGATTTTGACAGTGTGACCTTTTTACCGAAACACCCCTCATACAAAATATCTTGGCTTGAAAGAAAACGAGGCCTTGAGCCTGAGCAAGAAAAGTCAGTTGATAAAATCCGGGTGATTCTTTCTGATCATGTTGAGTGGTGTGAGGCCTTGCATTGGTTTATCGAGCAGGGACATCGAGTGGTTTTTATTATCGGAAATCACGATCTAGAGTTGCACTGGAAAGCGGTGCAAGTTGAGATTTTAAATATTCTTGATCTGACTCCTGAAGAAAGAACTCGTGTGCGGTTTGTCGAGTGGTTCTATGTGAGTAACAAAGACACTCTGATTGAACACGGCAATCAATATGATCCCTACTGTTTATGCGAAGACCCGATCAATCCATTTATTATCGATTACAATCGAGTTCAGGTGCGGCTTCCGTTTGGAGATTGGGCCTGTCGTTATCTAGTCAACGGCATGGGGTATTTTAATCCCCATATTGAGGCCAATTATGTGATGTCGTTGGGTGAATACGTGACTTATTTTTTTAAATACATGGTGCGAGCTCAACCTTTGATTATTTGGACTTGGTTTTGGAGCAGTGTTGCTATTTTGTGGAGAACAATTTACTCCAACTTACAACACCCCTTGTCCGATCCGCTGACGGTTGAAGAGCGTGTGGAAAAGATTGCCAAACGATCAAACGCCACACCAAGAATGGTGCGAGAGCTCAGGGCCCAGTTTGTGAAGCCGGCGGGCTCGAATCCGCTTAAAATAATGAAGGAGCTCTGGCTTGATCGGGCCTTTCTCGTTCTTGTCTCCCTGTTTTTGCTTTTACAAATCTTTATTCTTATAAAACAGATTTATGCCCTTTCATTTTTTTGGATGTTTATTCCGATTTTAATTTTACTGCCTCCATTTGTGCTCTACGCACGCGGAGTGGAATCTTATATTAGCTATTACAAAAAACCCAATGAACAGATTTTAACCACGTCGGGTCTGATCACAGGTGTTGGGCGTGTGATATACGGCCACACCCATGATGTCCGACACGAACTGATTGGGGGCGTTGAACATTTGAATTCAGGAACCTGGTCGCCGGCTTTTAGTGACGTTGAGTGCACGATTGCGCAGGACAGCAAAACGTTTATTTGGATCCAACCGGGTGAAAAACAACGCACCGCTAAGGTCTTTAAGGTGGAAGATGGCAAAGTTAAAGAGTTTTTCTCAGGAAAAAAACGTTAAGGATGCGCCGCACAAACCCCCATTTTTCAGGGGTTTCCCAGGACTTGCTTAATTGCTGTACGACACCAGAACGAAATAATTTTGTCTTCAGATCGAAATATGCGTTAGATTAGCCTGGTAAATTTAAGAACCGCCTGACCATTCGGAGGTAATCATGGCAAATGTTTTGGTTGTTACCAGTAAAGTTAAAAAGTTCATCAAAGAAAGTTCTGGGTGTAACACGTCTGCTGAAACGGTTGATGTATTGAGCAAAGCGGTCGAACAACTTTGTAAAAAAGGTGTTGAATCAGCTCAGGCCGACGGACGTAAAACCGTTATGGCTCGTGACATCGTCATTGACCATCTTTAATTAAGATAGCTTTATTGTGCGTTTTTTCTTTAAGCCCTTGTCGGAACGGCAAGGGCTTTTTATTTTTCGATGTTTTGCTGAAGGTCGTCCCAGGACCAAACAGTAACTCCCAGTTTTTCAGCTTTATCGAGTTTGCTCCCCGCTTTCTCTCCGGCCACTAAAACGCTGGTTTTCTTACTCACTGAAGAACCCACTTGCCCGCCTTGTTTTCTGATCAAATCCTGCACTTCATTTCTTGGAATCGGCAAGGTTCCGGTGACTACAAAACTCATTCCTTGCAGAGCTCCTGAGCCTTGGTTAGGGCCGGCTTCTATCCCTTTGGGTTCAACGCCCACTTTAATCAATTCCTTAACTTCTTTTTGAAAGTCTTTTTGCCCAAGAGCCTTCATGATGCTGGCAGCCACTTTCGGGCCGATGTCAGGAAGATTAATGAGCTCTTCTTCATTGGTTCTTAAAAAGTTGTCAGTGGTTTTAAAGTTTTCAGCTAAGATTCTCGCCGTTTGCTCACCGACAAACCGAATACCCAGGCCATAAATCAAGCGATGCAGATCTGTTTTTTTACTTTTTTCGATGCTTTCTAATAGATTCTGAGTGGACTTTTCGCCTTGCCGATCCAGAGAGATAATATCGTCGTACTTCAGTTTATAAATGTCCGAGAATTTTGTTATCAGTCCCTCGGCAAAAAAGATTTCAATCAAGCGAGAGCCTAACTTATCAATATTCATGGCATTACGAGAAACGAAATGTTTAAGGCTCTCCATCATGACCGAGGGGCATAGGCTGTTCACACACCTTTTAACAACTTCACCTTCAAGCTTTTCAACCGGCTGTCCGCAGGTGGGGCAGTTGTCAGGTATGGTGAATGGGCGAGCGCCTTTCTTTCTTTTTTCTTTCACGACCGATAGGATTTCTGGAATCACGTCGCCAGCTCTATGCACGATTACGGTGTCACCTTTACGCACATCTTTTCGGTCGATTTCATCTTGATTGTGGAGGGTGGCGTGGGTGATGGTCACACCTCCCACAGAAATCGGGTTCATAATCGCGACGGGGGTGAGGGCTCCGGTGCGACCGACTTGCACTTGGATGTCTTCAACAATTGTCTGAGCTTGTTCGGGTTTGAATTTTGCAGCGAAGGCCCAACGCGGGCTACGGGCGATATTTCCCAGGCTTTTTTGCAGTGAAAAAGAGTTCACTTTGACAACAATTCCATCAATCTCAAAAGGTAAATCATGACGAAGCTTTTCAATGGTTTTGTAATATTCAATGACCTCATCTGCGCCTTGGCACAGTTTTGAAAGAGCTGAGCTTTTCACTTTGGTTTGACTAACTGCCATGATCGGAAGACCCATCTCGCCGATACTTTTCTCAAATTCAAGCTGGGACGAAGGGTTAAATCCCACTTCATGTCCTAGTGAGTAGCAGAACATTTTTAATTGACGTTGTTTGGCGATTCGAGAATCCAGTTGTCGAATGGTACCGGCGGCCGCATTGCGAGGGTTTGCAAAAGGAGGAAGACCTTTCTCGTCATGGGCATTGTTGATTCGTAAAAACTCCTCTTTGAAAAGAAGAATTTCCCCTCGAACATCCAAGCGTTCGGGCCAATTTTTTCCTTTTAGTTTTTCAGGGACATTGTCAATTGTTTTAACATTGCTAACAACGTTTTCGCCGGTGGTTCCATCACCACGGGTGATCGCTCGAACCAGCCTCCCCTTTTCATAAACGAGTTCCATAGCCACGCCATCATATTTTGGGGAGCAAAAAAATTCGACGGGTGAGTCGTCATTGATTTGTCTTTGAATTTTCTTCTCGAATTCTAAAATCTCATCGGCTGAATAGGTGTTTTGCAAGGAAAGCATGGGGACTTCGTGCTCGGCTTTCTCGAAAGCATCAAGAACCTCGCCTCCGACCTTTTGAGTGGGAGAGTCTTCGGTAACCAAATCAGGGAATTGCGACTCAAGTTCCAAGAGTTGTTCAAAAAGTTGATCGTATTCGTAGTCTGAAATCTCAGGCTGGTCGAGCGTGTGGTAGAGTTTATTGTGTTGTTTGATCTGCTCAGAAAGCTCAGCAATCTTGGCCTTGGCGGTCTTTTTTGTCATTTGGCAATTATGTTAGCGGTGGCACTTTTGGTCAACATTAGATGCAACTTGTCCGCTGTGAAACGAAATTAATCGATACGAAATAGTTCCTTTTGAAAAAACAGTGGAGCCCACAAACTCTCGGTAGGAGCGCGCTTCAATCTAAAGCAATTGCCAAAGAGTTTCTGGTTTTTTCAGACGCATCTTTTTCGGGATCGCTTCGTTTCGGTTCCAGAAAAAAGCTTTCAACGGGCTGTACCGACAACAAACCGAGTTCTACGGGCTCTGATCGGTGTTTGGAATGTGGTCGATGAGTGTTTTGGGTTTTGTTCATTTTTACGATATATTTGTTATCGATAATCGTACTGGCTTTTGACTGACTGACGGAGTTTGATTTTACAGAACTCTGCTGAAAATGAGACGCCTTTTTTGGGTGTGTGGCACATCCCAGCGGAATCAAGAGCACCAAGGCTGAAAACAGGCGGTAAAGAGGAAGCACGACTAACAACCTTTTTTGATCTCTTATATAGCTTTTGTCGTGATATCTATCGGCGCTGGGCACGGCCACTCCTTTCGTGAAACGTCTTCAATTATCAGTTTATGCTCTAGAGACGTGAAATTTCTTCCTACGAATGTTTGAGCTTTGTGAAAATTTATAGACCTAATTTAAGCCATCAATTGTTGAGCTCGATGATAAGATTGGTAAGAGGTCTGAATCTCTTAAGGGCGTATGGATAATTGAAATGAAATATGTTTCACCCTTAGGCAAAAAAAGTTATATTGTAGGCCCATGGAGGCAATCATTGGCAGAAAAACAAAATATCCAAGCCATTGCTGATTTGGCTTGCCTAAAAATTGAAGACAAAGATCTCGGTGCTTTTGAAGGACACTTCGAAAAAATCCTTGAATATTTTTCGACCCTTCAAGGGGTCGATACCACGGGGATTGATCCCATGATCACGCCTCATGGCACCCAAAGTTCCCTTCGATCCGATCAGGTGAAACAAGAGTTATCAGTGGATGAGATTCTCGAAAACGCTCCAGAGGTTAAAGACTCCCTTTTTAAAGTCCCACCGGTGGTGTAACGTGTTCAAGCAGCAATCCGTTCAAAATTACTGTAAAAAAGTACGAAGCCGACAAGAGTCAGCGGTGAAAACAGTCACCCAGATGATCGAAGATCAACAACAGCCGAATAAGAAAATCAATGCGATCTTGAAGATCAACGAAAGAGCCTTGAAGCGCGCCAAAGAGGTTGATGAAGGCCGGTATGATAAGGGTCGTCTGACCGGCGTTCCCATCTTAGTGAAAGACAACTTTTGTGTGACCGGAATGACGACCACGGCCGCCTCGCGCATTCTTGAAAACTTTAAACCACCCTATACGGCTCATTGTATCCAGCGCCTTGAAGACGAGGGGGCCATCATTATTGGTAAAACCAATATGGATGAGTTTGCCATGGGATCCTCTAACGAAAATTCATTTTTTGGCTCCTGTCGAAATCCTTGGAATTTAGATTATGTCCCAGGTGGCTCCAGTGGGGGGTCAGCGGCCGCGGTGGCGGCAGGGCTGGCGCCCATTTCCATAGGCTCCGATACCGGGGGATCGATTCGCCAACCGGCCAGCTTTTGTGGCGTCGTTGGAATTAAGCCAACCTATGGCGCGGTTTCTCGATACGGCATGATTGCTTTTGCCTCGTCTCTCGATCAGGCCGGGACTTTTGGGCGAAGTGTCGCCGATGCCGCATTGGCTTTAGAGGTTATGATCGATCACGATACCCGAGATGCCACCAATGTGAAGGTACCGTTTGCCAACCTTTCCACTGAGCAATCCTTACCGCTTAAGGGTGTTCGAGTGGGAGTAGTTAAGGAGTATATGGCTGCCGATTTAGATAAAGAGTTGCGCGACACTATTGAAGAAAATATTGAAAAATTAAAGCAACAGGGTTGCGAAATTGCTGAAGTGAGCCTTCCCCATACGGATTATGCGATACCGGTTTATTATTTAGTCGCGGCCAGTGAGGCCTCAAGCAATCTGTCTCGTTACGATGGGGTTCGCTACGGGCTCCGAGATTTAAGTTCACCAACAGATGAGCCTCTTCAAGACCTCAGCGATTTTTATAAGAGAACGCGCAGTCACGGATTTGGTGACGAAGTCAAACGGCGCATTCTTTTGGGAACATTCTCTTTGTCGGCTGGCTATTTTGACGCCTTTTACGCAAAAGCCTGCCAAGTGAGGCGCCTGATTTCTGAAGATTTTTACCAGGCCTACAAAAAGTGCGATTTTATCATCGGGCCAGTTGCAACAGCACCCGCCTTTAAAATTGGTGAAAAAAAAGATGACCCAATCTCAATGTATTACAATGATATTTTAACAACGCCGGCCAGCTTGGCGGGATTGCCCTCTATGAGCCTGCCATTAGCATTGAATAAAGAAAAATTGCCGCTGGGTTTACAGGTGATCGCTCCCCCCTTCCATGATGATAAAATGATTATGTTTGCTAATGCTTTAGAGGAATTGATTGGGTTTAGGGAGGCCTGCAGTGTCTAATGAATATGATGTTGTGATCGGTCTTGAGATCCATGCTCAGCTGGCAACTCAATCGAAGTGTTTTTCCGCCGCCTCCACTGATTTCGGACTGGGGCACAATGAAAATGTGTCAGCCGTTTGCGCCGGAATGCCTGGAACCTTGCCGGTTTTGAACGAACAAGCAGTCGAGCTATCTTTAAAAACGGCTTTGGTTCTTAACTGCGATGTTCAAAAAACATCGGTGTTTGCTCGCAAGCAGTATTTTTATCCTGACATGCCAAAGGGATATCAAATTTCACAATATGATCGCCCGATCGCTCTTAATGGTTATGTCGATTTTTATTTAGATGGCGAAAAGAATCGTGTCCACCTTGAGCGGGCTCACATGGAAGAAGATGCAGGGAAATCGACTCATTTTGGTGAGTATACCTTGATCAATTTAAACCGAGCCGGCATTCCCCTTTTAGAAATCGTTTCAAAACCTGAGATCACAAGTGCTAAGCAAGCGGCGGCCTACGCCCGCACGGTCCGTCAGGCTTTGCGATATGCAGAAGTGTGCGACGGCAATTTGGAAGAAGGTTCGTTGCGTTGCGATTGCAATGTTAGCATTAAGCCTAAGGGACAAGTGGAGCTGGGCACCAAGGTCGAATTAAAAAACATCAATTCTTTTCGGTTTATCGAGAAAGCGTTGGATTACGAAATACAACGGCAAATTCAGTGTAAAATGATCGGTGAGACCATTGTGCAGGAAACAAGGCTCTATGATTCTGTAAAAAATAAAACCTTTTCGATGCGCATGAAGGAAGAGGCCAATGACTATAGATATTTTCCAGAGCCCGATCTTTTGCCCCTTGCCTTAGAAGATGAAGATATTGAGCGCATTAAAAAAACTCTCCCCGAACACCCGACTCGTCGTTATGAGCGCTTTGTTGAAGAATTGAAGTTGAAAGCAGAAGACAGCGAGCTTTTAACATCGGAAAAAGCATTGGCTGATTTCTTTGAGGATGTGGTGGCTCAAGTCGGCAACAGCCAGCTTGTTTGCAATTGGGTTACGGGAGAATTTTTAAGACTCTTTAATGATGACGAGTCAGCAACCTGGCAAAGTTTCCCAATGTCAGTGGCAGCGTTTTCGGAATTACTGGAACATGTCTCTAAAAAAACAATATCGGCGAATCAGGCGAAAGAAGTTTTAGAAGACATGTGGAAAACTGGTAAGTCTGCGTCTACAATAATAAAAGATAAAGGCTTAGAGCAGATCACAGACGATTCGCAGATTGAAAAGCTTGTTGAAAAGGTCTTGAGTGACAACCAAGACAAAGTGACTGAGTACCAAAGTGGCAAAGACAAGCTTTATGGTTTCTTTGTCGGTCAGGTCATGAAGGCATCCAAAGGTCAGGCCAGCCCAGAGGTGGTGAATCGTCTGTTGAAAGAAAGGCTTAAAAAATGAAAATAATTATTCTTTTGATGTCATTTTTAGTACTCGCAAAGGATGAGCCACTAAAGAAAACAGAGATCCGTTTTAAGAACGGGAAAAAGCTTGAGGTCGAAGTCGCGCAATCTTTTTCAGAAAGGTACAAGGGATTAATGCACCGACAGTCTTTGCACAAAAATTCTGGCATGCTTTTTGTTTTCGATCGGCCGCAAAAATTGAGTTTTTGGATGAAAAATACCTATATCCCGTTGTCGATTGCTTACATTGATAAGGAAAAAGTGATTAAAGAGATTTATGAAATGAAGCCACAAAGTTTGTTAGAAAGAACTCAGCACACAGAGGACTACCCCAGTCAGTGCGATTGCCAGTATGCCCTTGAGGTTAATCAGGGGTGGTTTAAAGAAAATAAAGTCAAAGCGGGCGATGTCCTGCGCTTCGATCTACCCACAGATTAACAGCTCGACCATTGTTCTGAATTAGGACTTTAGGCTGATACCAATTCTGCTCTCCCCGGTTTATTTTTCCTAGACCGTAGTCTGAAAACAGTTGTCTGGGTCGGGGATTGTTTCAGATTCGTTCAAGATTTCGCTCGGTTATGATCTAATAGTGATGTCAGGATGACCATAGATAGAACTGAGGATACAGCTATGAAAAAATCAATCTTACTAATTGTTCTCGCACTCTTTTTCTCAATGAACATCACAGGTTGTTCTTTGTTTTCTTCTGGTGAAGAAGATGCAGAGACGGCTACCATGGCGGAGTCTGGCGACTTTGCAGAGGGTAATGATGAGTTTGCGAGCGACGAGTTCGAAATGGGAGACGCCAAGGGCGCCAACTTTGAAAGCGACGACTTCGATGCTGAAGCCATGGCCACTGAAGGCGCTGACGACTTTGGTGACTTTGCTGGTGAAGACGTTGAAGTGGAAGATAACTTTGGAGACGCCTACCCCGATGACGAATTCGGCAACACCGAAGCCGCAGGCACTGAAGTGGCTGGAATGGACAGTGGTATCGGTGGCGATTTCGGAGATGATGATTTTGGAGATGGTTTTGACGATGGCTTTGGCGACGAGGCCGCCGCGGGAGCTACCGCAGGTGCGGCAGCCAAAGATGAATTTTCTGAGAATTATATAGACGACTCGAGTTTTGCAAGCACAGATGATGAAGTCGATGACGCTTTTGGTGACGACTTGGGTGGCGGTGCCGCTGATGATGGTCTTTTTGTTGACGCTGGAGGGGGAATCCCCGATTCAACGATGACCGCCAATCAAGAAGAAGACCTGTTTGGCACCGACACATTAGAGCCTGTGGTTGATACACCAACCTACGCTGACACTTCGTACGACACGGGTTACGACGCCGGTGGATTCGATGCGCCTTTAGGTTCTACGGGATCCGATGGAACGGTCCCGGTTAAAAAAATGAAGCCTGCGGCTTATAAACGGGCCGGCGGAAACGTCAACCGACTGTATGTTGTACGCCCGGGCGATAACATGGATACCATCGCTGAGAAAATCTATGGATCAACAGCTGAAGCAGAAAAGTTATACAGCTACAACTCTCATCATCGTGGTCGCACTTTGGATGTCGGCGACAAGGTTTATTACGAGTCGCCTAATAATCCCAATGATCAAAGCATGATGACTTATTATGAAGATAATAATTTAGCCCCATCCTATTACACCTCTCAAGAAGGCGATAACATTCGGAAAGTGGCTAAGAATTTATTGGGTCATAATCGCAGCTGGATGGAAATCTACGCCACAAATAGTAATCTTGAATCAAAAGGTCGAATTCCAGCAGGATTGCAAATTCGCTATTGGCCAGAGGGAACTGTTGGTCAAACAATGGCTATGAACGACTCTCCAGAGCCCGAGCCAGCCATGCCAGCCACGGAACCGGAACCCATGCCGGAGCCCGAGCCGATCGCGATGGATGAGCCAGACGAAATGCCCGAGCCAGAACCGATTGCTATGGATGATCCTGGGGTTCCTGCTATGGATGAGCCCACGGAAATGGCCAATCTGGATGAACCGGATGCTTTAGGGGAGCCAGAAGAGATGACGCCTCCTCCGGCGATGGGATCAGCGAACACACCACCGCCTCCGCCGCCGACAGCCCAACAACCTGTGGCGCCTCCACCACCGCCGTCAGGTCCTAAACCGATGAAGAAACCATCTCCACCGAAGGTTTCTGGTGGTCCTGTGTCGAACGATCCTTTGGCTGCCATCAGTGGCGATGATAATATGATCATGGGAGCGCTCGGAGGACTTCTTCTTTTGGCGGCAATTATCATGCTTATTTTTATTAGAAGAAGCCGCGCCAAACGCGTGAACTTTTCACAAACGCAGGTTTAAATTTAAATTCCTCAATAGAAACACAAATAAAAAAAGGAACCCTCGGGTTCCTTTTTTTATTGAAACTGTTGTCTGTATGAGAATTAACTGACCTTCGAAAAGATCTCGTCTAGGACATTTTTATTTTTACTGCGACGGCCTTTTACAAAATACATAAGGTCATCGACAATTTGTACGTCGCGATTGTTATCGGGATGGAACTCAAGACCACAACCGTGCTCACTGAGCCAAACCACTGATGCGTTCAGGGTCCGTTCACGGCCACTGACTTTAAAGTGGATATTGATTTTGTCGTTAATCGCAATTTCATCGGAACGATGAATTAAAAAAGCCCCCGTTAGGCTGATGTTTTTAAGGTCCCCATAATCTGATTTTCGTGAGTAATTCTTGCGAAATTCAATGGGTAGCTGCAAAGGCAAGCGCGGCGCAGGTTTTTCCATCATAAATGTCCTCCATCTTTCAAAATTCTATTCGGACAATTGTTTCGATTTAATAAGGGATTTGGTTATGTTTTATACATTTGTGGGGGATTTTGTTTCACTTAGAAACAAGTTCTGGAGTGGTGTTTAGAAGATCGACAAACAATTTGACTCATTGTATCATATTGAAATATAACTTTCAGTCGGTAAAGAATTTGGCTAATCTGCCGAAAACATAGAATAACCGTCCAAATTCCCATATTAAGCAAAACTGGAATTATTTAACAAATATCGAATTTAAAACCTCACTTATCCTAATCAATCCAAAATCAACGGAGTTTTTGTATGTCAGATGCTGATGTTGTCGAAGAAAAAGCCTCAAAAAGCGACGCCCCTAAAGAAACGGCCAAAGAGAAATCAGAGCCTCAGCAGCGTCGATCTCGTTCAAAAGACGATAACAATGGAAGGCAAAGGCGAAATCAGCGCAGCAGTAAACACAAAGGACGGGGAGGGCGAAGTCGGAGCCAAAAACAGGACCCAAATGCTTCTGATGATTCGATCCCACCGGTGGCCGGTGCCTCAGAGCCGATTGATCTTTCCGATGTCGAATTGACCGATGAAGAAAAAGCCGCCCTCAGCTCCAAAGGGCTGAAAACTAAAAAGATTGAAGAGGTTATTGAGTTAGCCCAAAAACTTAAAATCGAAAACGCAGCAGGCTTACGTCGCCAAGAGTTGGTCTTTGAAACTCTTAAACGTGCGGCTCAGCTTGTAGATGTGTTTGGCGATGGGGTTCTTGAAATCTTACCCGATGGTTACGGTTTCTTACGTAAGCCTGATTACAATTATCTACCAGGTCCTGACGACATTTATGTGAGTCCCTCCCAGATTCGACGATTCGGATTGCGCACAGGGGATACAGTCAGTGGAACTGTTCGTCCTCCAAAAGAAGGGGAGCGTTACTTTGCGCTGTTAAAAGTGGAAGAGCTGAACCATCAGCCGCCTATGAAATCAAAAGAAAAAATTCTATTTGATAACTTAACTCCACTTTATCCCGAAGAGCGACTGAAGCTTGAACATGAGCCCGGTGAATACACCACACGCGTGGTTGATTTGATGGCGCCACTAGGAAAAGGGCAGCGGGCGTTGATCGTGGCTCCCCCGCGAACGGGAAAAACAGTGCTTCTGCAAGATATTGCGAACGCCATCACTGCGAATCACCCAGAAACACGATTGATCGTTTTATTAATTGATGAACGCCCAGAGGAAGTGACAGACATGTCGCGAAACGTAAAGGGTGAAGTAGTTAGTTCGACCTTTGATGAACCTCCAACTCGTCACGTTCAGGTGGCCGAAATGGTTTTAGAAAAAGCCAAGCGGCTTGTAGAGAATAAAAACGATGTTGTTATCCTTTTGGATTCGATCACTCGTTTGGCTCGAGCTTACAACACGGTGGTGCCACCTTCGGGCAAAATCCTGTCGGGTGGTGTGGACTCCAATGCCCTTCACAAACCGAAGCGCTTTTTTGGTGCCGCCCGAAACATTGAAGAGGGCGGAAGCTTAACAATTATCGCAACGGCTTTGATCGACACCGGCTCGCGGATGGATGAAGTGATTTTTGAGGAGTTCAAAGGAACCGGTAATGCCGAGATCCACTTGGATCGTAAGCTTATGGAAAAAAGAATCTTCCCTTGCATGGACATCAATAAGTCAGGCACGCGAAAAGAAGACCTTTTGATTGAGAAAGCGGACCTCAATCGTTTGTGGATTCTTCGAAAAGTTTTAGCACCTATGAACGTTGTCGATTGTATGGAATTTTTATTAGATAAGCTGAAAAATGCTAAAGACAACGCCACATTCTTGTCGGGAATGGGGCAGTAAAATCGGGCCTGATTTGGAGGCATGATGCCAAATCCTATACCTGCATTTAGTGGGATCCAGGAATACGCGACCTAGATCTGGCCCCTAACCTGTGGAAAACTCTGTGGATCTGGGTGTCATATTGTGCATAACTCCCAAAAATGCCCGAAAAATACAAAAAAGACTCGACCTTGGGTGGGGCCTGTGTTAGTTTTCCCAATCTTAATGGAGTAACGCGTTATGAAAGCAGAGATTCATCCAACCTATTATACTGATGCCAAAGTGGTGTGCGTCTGTGGAAACACCTTTAATACAGGTTCTACGATGAAAGAGATCAACATTGATATCTGTTCAGAGTGCCACCCTTTTTACACAGGAAAACAAAAGCTTGTGGATACCGAAGGGCGTGTTGAGAAGTTCAAAAAGAAATACGCTAAGTTCTACAAGAAAGACGATAAGCAATAATCTAAACGAAAGCCCTCTATGTTTGATAAACTGGGTGAAGTAGAGAAAAAATACGAGTCTCTCTGCCACCAGTTGCAAAATCCAGACGTCGCTAGTGACCAGACCAAGTTTCGCAAACTCATGCAAGAGCAGGCGGAACTTGAGAAAGTGGTCAAAGTTTATCGTCAATACAAACAGCTCCAACAGACAATCAAAGACAACAAGCAAATGATTGCTGAAGAAAAAGACGAAGAGCTCCGCGATATGGCGCGCGAAGAATTGAGTGCGGCTGAATCCCAAATTGAAGAAGTGGAGCAAAAGCTAAAGATCAGCCTTCTTCCTAAAGATCCCAATGACGACAAAAATATCATTCTTGAGATTCGTGCCGGAGCCGGTGGCGATGAGGCCAGTTTGTTTGCCGAGGAGCTGTTTACCGCCTACTCACATTTTGCTTCTGGTTTAGGTTTTAAAGCTGAGCTGCTTTCATTTTCTGCGGGAAACGTGGGGGGCGCTAAAGAAATCGTCGCCATGGTGACGGGTGACCAAGTGTACTCCCGTTTAAAATATGAAAGTGGAGTCCATCGAGTTCAGCGGGTTCCCAAAACGGAATCACAAGGCCGCGTCCATACGTCGACAGTCACAGTGGCGGTGATCCCAGAAGCGGAAGACGTTGATGTCTCGATCGATCAAAAAGACATCCGAATTGACGTGATGCGAGCCAGTGGTGCTGGCGGACAGCACGTGAACACCACGGACTCTGCGGTTCGTATCACCCACAACCCCAGTGGTATTGTGGTGTATTGCCAAGAAGGAAAAAGCCAACACGCCAACAAAGACCGGGCCATGAAAATTTTAATGTCTCGATTAAAAGATGCGGAAGAACAGAGAAAAATTAAAGAGGCTTCCGACGCGCGGCTTTCGCAAATTGGCACGGGAGATCGCTCGGAAAGAATTAGAACCTATAATTTCCCTCAAACGCGAGTGACCGATCATCGAATTGGCCTCACTTTGCATTCTCTCGACGACGTGATGAAGGGAAATATGTCGCAAGTCATCGAGCCAGTTATCGCTTACTACCAAGCCGAGGCATTAAAACAGTCGGAAAATAATGAAGCTTAAGGGGTTGTTTTCGGAGATTACTGAAGACTTTCCGAACTTGGCCGCTGCTCGCCAACGAGAGATTCAGGATATTGTCTCTTACCATGGACAGGTGTCGTGGAGTGACCTTCATACAAAACCTGAATTGCAACTTCGATCCGAGGATGTTGAAAAAATTTGGAAGGATTTGATCCGTCTTAAAAAAGGCGAGCCGTGCGCCTATATTTTGGGCGAGAAAAGCTTTTTCAAATCAGAATTTTTGGTGAAACCAGGAGTGCTTATTCCGCGGCCAGAAACTGAGCTGTTGGTGGAGCGGGCTCTTAAGATTAAACCTGAACCGAAAAAATTTGCTGACTTAGGAGCTGGGACGGGCTGTATTGGTTTATCTCTTGCCAAAGAGTGGCCCCATTCTAAGGGTCTGCTTATCGACGATTCCAAAAAGGCACTAGCCATTTGTCGTGCTAATCTTGTTAAGATGGAATTGAGCAATGTTGAAGTGTTAGAAGCCCATATCGATAAAGATCATCCTGAAGACCAGGGACCATTTGATCTTATCGTGGCCAATCCGCCCTATATTGCTCGCAATGATTCCCGTGTCGAGTCTTCAGTGGAGAATTACGAGCCCCACCGCGCATTGTACGCGGCTGATGAGGGATTAGCCGAGATACGTCAGTGGCTTTTTTGGGCCGAAAAGTCCTTAAATTCAGGTGGTCACTACATTTTTGAATTTGGGCAGGGGCAGGAATCAAAAATAAAAGAAATTATTCCTCAAGATGTGTGGTCGATCGTTGAATGCGTTGAGGACTATCAGCAAATTCCACGTTTCTTTGTCTTACAGAAAGTATGAATGACTAACTCCATTGCTCTTCACTAGACAAAACCCCCTTTAATTCACCCACAGTCTATACTATTATTAAAACAATTGCCGGCCCTCTGGGTTCGTCATATTGAGCTTAAATTCGAGGTAGGAACACCGCTGTTCTTTCAACGAAGCAATACGTCTTACAACCAATAGAATAGAGGACACCTATGGATAAAATGCTAGTAACAGGTGGCGGGCCCCTGAATGGAACAGTCAAAGTCAGCGGAGCAAAGAACTCAGCCCTTCCGTTAATTTTTGCGACTTTATTGGCAAAGGGGAAACATCAACTATCCAACGTTCCCCAGCTCAAAGATATTGATTCGGCTATGGCCCTGATGAACTCTTTAGGGTGCAAAACAGAGCTTGCAAAAAATGAACTGACTGTCGATGTGGAAAGTCGGTTAGAGACATTGGCGCACTACGATCAGGTTCGAAAAATGAGAGCTAGCATTTTAGTTTTGGGTCCTTTGCTAGCGCGTTTCCAAAAAGCAAAAGTCAGTCTTCCTGGAGGCTGCGCTATTGGTGCTCGGCCTATTGGAATGCATTTGGATGCCCTGAAAAAGATGGGGGCCAGTATTGAAGTGGATGGTGGTTACGTTGTCGCTACAACCGTCGGTCTCAAGGGAGCCACTATCGATTTGCCTTTTGCAACAGTGGGGGGCACGGAAAACATTATGATGGCGGCGAGTTTGGCTGACGGAGTCACCACCATCAACAACGCTGCTCGTGAGCCTGAGATTGTTGATCTTGCCAATTACATAACGACAATGGGCGCCCGAGTGGAGGGGGCGGGAACCCATTCCATAAAAATTCACGGCGCCTCAGAACTGCAAGCCGGTCGTCATGATGTTATTGCCGACCGTATTGAAGCGGGAACGTTGGTTATTGCCGGAGCCATCACAAACGGACAAATCACTGTTGAAAATTGCCGCCCCGATCATCTGCTTAGTTTTTTAGAAGCTGTTAAAAACATGGGTGTGAACTTGGAGTGGTCGGATTCCAGTATCAAAGTTTCAGGTTACAATTCATTAAAAGCGACTAGTGTGACCACCGAGCCTTTTCCTGGCTATCCCACGGATTTGCAAGCGCAACTGATGGCCTTGATGACTCAGGCCGATGGAGTGAGCAAGATTACAGAAAAGGTGTTTGAAAATCGATTTATGCATGTGTCAGAACTGTTGCGTTTGGGTGCTAAAATTGAAATCGACGACAAGACAGCGAAAGTCACTGGAGCCGCCGGAACACTTGCTGGAGCTCCGGTGATGGCCACCGACTTGCGGGCCAGTGCGAGCCTAATATTAGCCGGCTTAGTGGCCAAAGGTGAAACCCTAGTTAATCGAATTTATCATTTGGACCGTGGTTATGAAAATTTAGAAAACAAACTTTCGGCCCTCGGTGCGAATATAAAAAGGGTGAAAGAATAATCTGTGAATGAGATTGTCCAGTGGCTTATAAGAAATAAACACGGCGAAATAGAAGGGCCGATGACCACTGTCGAGGTGGTTCGCCGCATTCGATCAGGTGTTTATTACGGTGAAGAGTTTGTCTCACGATATCCAGAAGGTCGTTGGAATCCTATTTCCTATGATGAAAACTTTTTTAATATTTTATTAGAAGCCTTGGAGCAGGAGCTTTTCGAAAAGCCAGAGGAAGCCGTTAAAGAAAGAACTCAGGTTACGGCGCGGATTGAAAACATAAAAAAAGAATTTGAACAGGCGCAGGAGAGTAAAGACTCGGACGACAAAACAAAGGTGGAAGAGCGATCTGTTGGCCAGGCCGTCTTTGAGGATGTGGATGGAAAAACACCCGTCATCATTGAGATGGAGAAAGAGTCGGCGAAGGTCGGGCGCGCTGTGGTAGATAAAAAAGCGGAAGAAACTTCTCGACGGGTACGCCCCAAACAGAGGCCGCGCAAACAGTACTCCTCGCGTCGTGCTCAGCGGGGTCGCTTTCAAATTATACTTTTTTTGGGTGTCTTAGTAACGATTGTTGCGGTTTACCTTTTTCTTCAACCGAGATCCGGTGGGGCAAAAAAAATTCACCTTTTGCAGCCTAAGTTTACCAATACAACAGTGTCCGATCAGCGCGCTATTCAAATGGGAATGAGCCGAGCGATTCAAGCCTTTCGTAAAGACAGCTTTAAAAGTTATTTAACAGCACAAGACGCTCTTGTGGAAATTGTCCAAAAATCAAGAAGCCTGGATGCTTTTGGCTTTCTTTGCATGACCTATCGAGAGCTTTGGCCGTTCAGTCATCAGGATGCTCGCGACCATCAAACTTTAGAGAAAGTTTTACGTCGGGTGCAGAAAATAAATCCAAAGAGCCCGTCCGCCAATATTTGTTTGGTGGTTTCGCATTGGGTGAAGGGTGAATATGATGACGCTCTTCGAATCATGGACAGTCAACTGGCCGAATCTCCCGGATTGATTTTCTTTAACCATATGACGGGTGATATCTATGCCGCTCGCCAAGATTACCGATCCGCTTCGTATTATTTTTCGAAAGTTCGAGAGCTGTGGGCGCCACCACCAGTCTGGTCGAAGTCTATTTTACAAGAAGCCCGCATGTACCGTAAGCGAGGTGTTCACAGTACGGCAGTCAAGTTGTATCGCAAGCTTTTGCAAAGTAACCCACAGCACGCTGTGGCTCGAATTGAATTGGGGATTCTTGAATTTGATCCCTTCCAGAATATCACCAAAGCTAAAGATTACATTGGTGGTGGGTTGGCTAGCCAACAGTACGTTCCTAAAATGATTGAGTCGGAAGCTTATTTAACATTGGCAAAAATCAGCATTCTTCAAGGCAACAATCAGCAAGGTTTAAAGTACGCCCAGCGCGCTTTTTCGATCGACTCCAGTAACGAAGAGTCTCGGCAGCTGATTGTCAGCATGGGAGGGATCAAAGCCCTTAACTCGATTTCGATTGATAATGTGAACATGGTTTATTTGGGTGAGCAGTATATGAAAATGCGCAACTACACGGCGGCCCAGGCCGAATTCCGTGCTGCGTTTGAAGCCAACCCGAACAATGGATTTGCCGCCCTGCGGGCTGGAGAAGCTTTGTGGAAGCTGGGGCAAAGTAGTGAGGCGATCCAATGGGTGAAGCGCTCTATTGATGCCGATCCCAACTTTATTCGTAGTTATTTGATTTTGGCCGACTTCCAAAGTCAGCGGTATGATTACATCAACGCCATTGAGACTTTAAAAGGGGCTCTTCGAGTCAATCCCAGGCACCATGGTATTTTTCGCGGCTTTGCGCTCATTGAACTGCGTCGAAGAAACTATGCTGGAGCCGTTCGTTACTCGAAAAAGGCGCTTGAACTTTATGACACTGATATCGAATCCTTGATCATTCTTGCAAAAGCCTTAAACGAGCAGGGTGACCCCGAAGAGGCTTTTAAATACCTGCAAAGAGCTTTGGAGCTCGACAACAGTAATGATGAAGTACAGATCACTTTTGCACAAATCTTAGCGGCCCTGCAAGGGACCGACGCCGGAATCGATCATCTCGATTCATTGATCTCAAAATACGGTAAGTTGGTTTACATGCGTGCCATTGGTGAATTGCTGACCAAAGAGGAGCGCAATAACGAAGCCATTCAATACTATTACGATGCTCTCGAGAAAAATCCCAAAGACAAAGAAATCTTGATGGCACTGGCCAAGATCTATCAGAGAGAGAAGAATTATGAAGAGGCGCGCGATCTTTTTTTAGATGCGGCTATTTTGGATCCCACCGATGCCGAGCCCATTTTCCTTATTGGCCAGCTGTATTTGGATTCAGGAAAGTATCGAATGGCATTGGAGCAGTTTGAAAAGGTTTTGAAAGTGAACCCAAATTATCCTTTTGCCCACTACTATGCTGGACAAGCCCATTTGAAGTTACAAAACTATGATGACGCTTTGGAGATGGCTAAGCAGGAAAGACTGATGAACCCAGACATCCCCGAGTCTTATATGTTAGCTGGAGAGGCCTACTTTCATCGCAAGCAGTATCCATTGTGCACGGAGGAATACCAGAGGGTGTTGACCAAGGGGCTGACCACTGCTGAAGTGTATATCAAGCTGGCTCGATGTTATCGATTATCAGGAGCTTATGATTCGGCGATGACCATGTTGGATGAGGCTAAAGATAGGGAATCGGGCAATGCCGACATTTACAAAGAGCTGGGTGCTTTGTCCCATGAAAAAGGGGCTTATATTAAAGCCATAGAGTGGTACAATCGCTATCTACAGTTGCGTCCCAACGCCGAGGACAAGGATAAGATTCGCGCTCTTATCAACTCAGCCAACAAGATGGGAGATCCCAATGGGTGAAATGATTAGTAAAATGAATTTGCAGGTTCGAAAAAAGTCGGGAGACTTTGGGACTTATGTGTTCAGGGTTCTTACCGGCGGTTGGATCGGGATGGTTTTTGCCCACCTTTTTCAGATGATCTTTGAATTTGAAAATTTTTTATTCCTATTTGTAATAGTTTTGATGACCGGGGCGATTGTTCGAGTGACTCGAGGTTGGGGATTTTTCGGCATTGTGTTATTGAACTTGTTCTGTATTTTGGTGGGGACGCTCTTGCAGCTTTATGTGCAAGTGGCCCCTGGAGCTTAAAGGCGAGAGAAGCATGATTTATATTAAAAATTTAGAAGACGAAGCCTATTTGGCCAACTATCGACAATGCTTACAAAACCGCGGCGGCGATGCTTCACAACTGGAGAAAGTTCTAGAGCTGAACACCCAACGCAAGCATCAGACTCACGAGATCGAAACCTTGAAAAGTGAACAGAAAAAAATCAGCCAGCAAATTGGTGAAAAAAAGAAAAAGGGAGAATCGGCTGATAGTGAAATGGCGGCCGTCGGAGAATACAAATCAAAAATTAAGGGTCTTGAAGAGCTCTTCGATCAGACCGCTTCAGATTTAGAGGCCCTGCTTTTACAACTTCCTAACATCTGTCACCCGGATGTCCCTGTTGGAAAATCAGAAAATGATAATCGGGTGGAGCGGGCCCATGGCGAAGCTCCCAGTTTTGGATTTAAACCGAAACCCCATCATGAGATTGCTGAGAACCTTGGGATTGTGGATTTTGAAAGAGCCTCAAAAGTCGCCGGCGCTCGATTTTCGTTTTTAATGGGTTGGGGTGCCAAGCTTGAAAGAGCGGTGGCCAACTTTATGCTCGATCTTCATACCGAGCTTAATGGCTACAAAGAAGTCATACCCCCTTACATTGTTAACACCGAAAGCATGGTCGGAACCGGGCAGTTCCCCAAGTTCAAAGAGGATGTGTTCCATCTTGAGGGTTTTCCCTACTATTTGATTCCGACAGCTGAAGCTCCGATGACCAATTATTACCGTGGTGAAACCTTGAAGGAAGAGGACCTGCCCCAGCGTTTCGCCGCTTATTCTTCTTGCTTTCGTTCCGAGGCGGGAAGCTACGGTAAGGACACCAAGGGGCTGATCCGGCAGCACCAGTTTGAAAAAGTGGAGCTGATGACTTTTGTTCATCCCGACAAATCCTACGAAGAGCATGAACGCTTAACCAGCAACGCCGAAGAGGTTTTAAAACGCCTTGATCTTCACTATCGAGTGTCCACTTTGTGTACTGGCGATATCAGTTTCGGAGCGGCTAAGTGTTACGACCTGGAAGTTTGGCTCCCAGGTGAGGACTCTTACCGCGAAATCAGTTCCTGTTCTAATTTTGAAGACTTCCAGGCCCGCCGTGTGAACACGCGTTTTAAACCCAAAGGGGGTGGCAAACCGCAATACGTTCACACTTTGAATGGTTCGGGTTTGGCCATTGGGCGGACAGTGATTGCGATTATTGAGAATTACCAGCAAGAAGACGGTTCGATTAAAGTTCCCGCTGCCTTGATTAAGTATCTTGATACTGATGTAATAAAATAATGGACTCTTTTTATTACGATTTAAAACTGCAGTCGTTGGGAGAGGTGGCTCCCCTAGCTTTGCATTATGAAACCGACGCCCACATCCGACAGTTGGAAGACCTGGCACCCGAATGGGTTCCTTACAATCGCACAAAGACCAACTACAACCGATTTGGATTGAGTCTGACCTCACTCAATGGCGAGACCGATGGTGCCATCGATTTAAATTCGTTGCTTGAGTACAATCAAGCGCACGGAACGAATTACAATGAAATGTCTTTTCGTCAGCCCACCCCCTACTGGGAACAATTATCTGCACTTACAGACTGTCTTGAGGCTTTTCGTCCACACTTAGGACGCAGCCATATTCTGAAGCTCAACACAGGAGGTTTTTTTCCTCCTCACCGTGATCTGGGTGAGAGTTTCCGTCTGATCGCTTTTTTAGGAATCAGTCCCGTTGAGTGCGTATTTTTGTTGAATAATAAAAAGATCGAGTTCGAATCCAATCGACTTTATTATGCAAACACCCGACTGGTTCATTCATTGTTTAGTTTTGTCGAAGAGAGCAGAATTTTGGTACTTAACGTAGAGCCCAATGAGGAGTCGGTAAGATTGGTCTACGAAAATCTAGAGGCCAAATAGACGCAACGCGTTTATCAGAATTTTGGTGCCATTTGTTACTGATCTGAAATCCAACTTATGCTATTTCAAAGACTTCTGTAATCAAACAGGATGCGGAGAGGTGGCAGAGCGGTTGAATGCACCGGTCTTGAAAACCGGCGGGCCTTCGCGGGTCTCGTGAGTTCGAATCTCACCCTCTCCGCCATTATCAAATCGATTTGATAGTTAATTGTTTGATGCGCTCTTATTTTTACTCTCTTCTTTTGCGATCAAATCTTCATAGGGCTTTATGTAGCTTGGGATTCCGATATTCATTAAGTAATAGATAACAACTCGTCGAATATAAGGCAGTCGACTTGGGTTTGGCAAATATCGCAGTAATGGAATAGAGTCGTCCATGCTCCAAACACCGATCATCTCCTTATCCCAAAACCCATTTTTCCCAGCAGGTGTTTCCTCTAAGAAGTTTTTAAAGTGGTCATGACGGTCACAATTTTTTAATAACTGCTGTGCTAAAGACTTCGCGGCTACAAGTTCCTCGCGGAAATTGGTCTCAAAAGGGGCTGATGGCAAAAGGAAATCACTCATGCCTTGGAACCCCATAGAATATTCACTGACACCCGAGCAGAGGCCAAGTTCTCGCTTTGCGTATTTTTCAAACTCTTTAGGTATCTGCCCTTCGTGGTAGCTCTGGTTAATTATCCTAGGCCAAGCCCAGCTCACTCTTTTGTAAGCGTCAAGTATGTCGATAGGAACTGATTGCCAGTCTACGTTCAAAGACTTTGCCAAAAGATGTTGTTTTTTTAGAATAGAGACTGCAATGAGATGGTCAACAAGAAGTCCATTGGATTGGACAAGGCCAGCAACGTGACTGGTAAGGTGTAAGGCATTCTGTACATTATCTCGTCCGTGCTGCTTTAAAGCATAAACTGTTAGCCACGTTTGTAATGAGGAAACTTCCAATATCGGCATGGATGCCCATGTGCTTATTTTCTCAATGGAGTTAGAATTTTTTAGCAGTTTCATTCTGGCCTGAATTTCAGGTAATTCAGAGAAGTCGACATAGTCATATGATCGAAGGTTCTCCAGCCAAGATGTTTCTATGCGGCTTAATTTTTCATCCGAAAGGAGCGACGTTAGAATTTTTTTGTCGCTCTCCCAGCCAATGTATTTTTGAAGAATTGATTTTGCAACTTCAAGTTCTGAGTTTTTATCTCCCACACGATCCACGCCACCAATGTACTTGTTCAGATAAAAAGCAGCATTTTTAGTTCTTTTATTGGGGGGGAACAGGTTAATTTTGTCGAGAGTCTCAAAGTCTCGAATCATATTTTTTACGACAGTTTGACTTGGAATGACATGTTCCTGCAGTTTGGGTTTTAAATAGTAGGTTACAAACAGATGAGAACCAACAATAATTGAAAGCATTAAGGAGGCAGTAGATATTAGAGATAGAGTTATTACTGGATAGCGCCAATACCAAGGATAGCTTGCTCTATTCAACTTTCTACCAAACTTATTCGGTTCGGGCAGTTCTAATAGAGTCTGGTGGGTTGCATCTTTTGCGCTGAGTCCTTCCGCAATCTTTTTATCCACCAAATCAAGGATGTGGGATCGTAACTCAATATAGGCCGATTTCCTTTTTGCCGGGTTGTTGATTCTTTTGACGGTAACTTTTAAATAAGTTTTGATTTTTCGGTTCATATTCCATCCCAACAGATTCTTTTGGCAGGTAGTAGCTCGGCCATTGCCGCGACGAATTCATTCCAAGATTCTCGTTTTTCTTTTAAGAGCTTTTTTCCAGAAGAAGTGATTCGATAAACTTTTCGTTTACGTTTTCCATCTCCTTGAGCCCATTCGGACTTGATGAAACCATCAGCTTCTAAACTATGTAATGCGGGGTAGATGGTGCCCTCAGATATTTCTATTGCTCCATTAGTCGTTTTGCGGATCTGAGAGGTTAGATCGTAGCCATGTCTTGGGCGCTCATTGAGAAGTTGTAATATTAAGGTCTTTGAAGATCCCTTTAAAAGTTCTTTTTCGATGGCCATCTAGTCTCCTATGCATTGGACTTCAAGGTATAGAATAACTAGGTATCGGCGAGGTTTGAATAACCTTTAGGCTTTTCTGGTCGAGAGTCTTAAAGATGGGTTTAACTTTGAGACATAGGCCGCCAAGAGCTTACCTGA
>CAZPOV010000032.1:0-23798 GCA_964588335.1 uncultured Pseudobdellovibrionaceae bacterium
GATAATTGATTTTGCAAGTTGTTGATGCGGTTTTCTACATTTTGCACTTGCTGTTGCTTCTGTTGATTCTCTATACCCAAGCTTTGCACCTCAGAGCGTAAGTTGCGAAGATCTTGTTGTAAATTTGTTTTTTGGCGATTTTTAATATTGAGATCTCGACGCAACGGTGTCAGCTGAAGTTGTTTCTGAGAAATACGGTTATCAACCGCACTCACATCGGTTTGCAGATTGGCGATTTCGTTATTGAGCTGAAGAATTTTTCTTTCGTTGGCGCGGATTTCAAGATTTAAATTATTGAGCTCGGCTTGCTTGTTGCCATTGAGGCCCTCTTTCTCAGCAATTTCTTTTTCAAGATCCATCACCTCCTGGTTCTTGTCACTCAAGCGTCGCTGAGCCGTTTGCAAATCGCGGTCGGCTTGCCGTTTGTCGGCTTGCAAGGCTTGCTGCAAGCGGATGTCTTGTTTTTCTTCAATGGCATTCTGAATAAACTGAGAGCTGTAAGCACGGTTCTGTTCGAAAAATGGTTTCGGCTCTTCAACGGACTGGCCTGTTTTTGGGTCTTTATCAACAGGACCTTGCTTGGGACTGTCCTCTTCACCTGAGGAACAAGCCACCAGAGCGGCGAAGCCGACGAACAATAGTATAAGACGAGATGAATTCATGGTCCCCCCTTGAATGCGATTTAGGACTAGCACAGGGCGCCATGAGGGTCTACAATAATTCCATGTCCGACCGCTCTGAGCCCCTTAAATTGAGCTTCTGGGAAGCTCTTTTTAACAAAAAAATGTTGATTTGCCTGTTCAACGGTGCAAGTGCGGGATTGCCTCTGTTTTACATCTACCAATTGATCCCTGGTTGGCTACGTTCAGAAAATGTGGACTTGAAAACCATCGGCCTGTTTTCGCTGGTCGGCATTCCCTACACTTGGAAGTTTCTCTGGTCTCCGCTGTTGGATTATTTTGAACTTCCTTTTCTGGGTTTGCGCCGCGGTTGGATGCTGGTCACCCAAATCGCCTGCATGGGAAGTATGTTCTTTATGGCTTTTTTAGACCCGCAAATGAGCATTGGTTTTATTGCCTATGCGGCGGCCACATTGGCCTTCTTTTCAGCCAGCCAAGATGTTGTTCTTGATGCTTACCGAAGGGAACTCCTTGAAGACCGCGAGTTGGGCTTAGGAAATTCCATGTACATGAATGGTTACCGAGCTATGGGGTTCATACCCGGTGGGCTCGGTTTGATCCTTTCAGATTATGTGTCTTGGTCGGCTGTACACATTACAATCGGTCTTTTCATGTTCATCGGTATTATTAAAACACTTCTGATAAAAGAAGTGAGTTTGAAACAACGAACCGTGCGCACTTTAAGACAATCGGTGATCGAGCCCGGTAAAGAATTTTTCAATCGCGAGGGTGTTAAGTCGGCTCTGCTGTTTTTAAGTTTTCTTTTTCTATACAAACTGGGTGATAACATGGCCACCGCTCTGTCCACCCCCTTTTATATGGATGTTGGTTTTTCAAACACTGTGATCGGCTCAACGGTTAAAGTTGTCAGCTTCTGGTCGATGATGATCGGGTCCTTTATTGGTGGCGTTGCTATTTTTCGCTATGGAATTAATAAATCTCTTTGGATGTTTGGAGTGGTGCAGTTGGTTTCTATATTTGGTTTTGCTTTTCTGAATGAAGCCGGACCGGTGTTGTGGATTCTTGCCACCGTCATTGCCTTTGAATACCTGGGAGTGGGACTGGGTGCCTCAGCCCTGACCGCCTTTATGGCCCGCGCCACCAATATGAATTACACCGCCACTCAGTTTGCCCTGTTTTCCAGTTTAATTGCCTTGCCAAGAACCTTTGCCAATGCCACCACCGGTTTTTTAATTGAAGGGGTGTCACCGAAAGACGGCTGGATGTATGAAACTTTCGGTTCCATCCAAGGTCTGGGTTACACTCATTTTTTCATCTTCTGCGGTCTCTCTGCCCTCCCCGGAATGATCCTACTCTTCTGGGTGGCGCCCTGGAACCAGGAAATCAACACCCAAAGATCCTAAGCGACAAGAATCAACCCTGGTTTTCCGAACGGGGACTGATATAATAAAGCTTTACGGGGGTTTTCAAATGAAGTCTTTGCTTAGTCAACGTGGCGTCTCACTGATGGAACTAATGACAGTGGTGGCAATCATAGCCATTCTCGCAATGATCGCTATTCCAAGCTATCAGGGCTACCAAGCCAAAGCCCGCCAGAAAGAGGGCCTCAACCTCCTTGGTGACTACTACACCGCCGCCGCTTCAGCCCGCCTCGAGTTTGGAATTTTTCCTGGCAACTTTAAGGCCTCTGGATTTCAACCCACAGGTCGATTGAACTTCTATCGACTGCGGGCTGACGACAACCCCAACAACATTGACATCATGGTCGACGACCAACAGTGTTTTCGAACCCAAGCCGCTTGCAATTGTGCTGGTGCTTGTCCCAACTTCAAAACTTGGACCGAGGCACCTCCAGGTAGCCCAGGCTCTATAGGTATTGCTGGGGTTCAGCCGAATCCGGGTTGTGGACCTTCCACAACCACAGACAACACCTTAAGAGCGCAAGTGGCCGGTTGGATTAGCACTACAGCCCAACGCTCTGACAAATATCAAATTGATGAAATGAAACGAATCACCATGTGCCAGGACGGGTTGAAATAGCCCGCTCCTTTACTCTGTCACAAAGCTCAATTCTGTAAACTCTTTTGACAATCTTCGGTGACTGAAACTGAAACGACGAATCAGTCTGAAACGCTCTCCTGCAGCCTCTTGCATTTGACTGAACTTATGGCGGTGCCGCAAAAATTTAGCTATACTATAGACAGTTTTTGAGGAGGGGAAATCATGAAGTTTTTAGAGTATATGTTTTACGAATCACTGCCGTACATCTACGGTTCGATCGGTATCTTCGCAATGACCCAACATGAAACTTCTAAAGTGGCAGCCATTGGCGGGCTGATCTTAGCACTTTGCAGTTATCAAGTTTTCTACAAACGCTATTTTCACCGCACTTACACGGCGAAAATGCAAAAACAACTGCGTATTTAAAACACCTGGCGATAACCTAAATAAGCGGCTCGACCTCTTTCATCGTAAAGACGAAAGTTGATGTCGGCATCAAATTGATTGGAATCATCAAAGGGAGGCAAACTCCCTAACAAGTTTTTGATTCCGAAGGTCAACCGACCATCCCAATCTCCAATATTCCAATTGTAGCGAAGATCCAACTCTGTATAGGTTGGATAGCGACCACGACTGGGAATGCGTTTGGCATTTTGAGCAATCGTGCGCGCCAACAAACTGAATTCATGATTCGGATGGGGGTAATAAAAGAAAGTGGTGTTATTACGCCACTGAGGCCTTCCGTTCAGACCCACGCGATCGGTCACCCCGGTTCCAGGGAACGGTTCGGTTTTATAGTAAATCATATGGGAGTGACGGAAACGAAGACGGAAGTCACCGACTGTGGTGAGCACGCGTCCATCGTAATTGAAATCCAAGCCTTGGGTTTCTGTGGATGAGATATTTAAATACGGAGCGTACAGTCCATCCCCGATCAACTCACCGGTTAAAGGATCCCGTTGAGCGACGGCGCCGTACTTGCTGATGTCGACACCCGCGGCTTCAGCGCGTGTGATGGCTCCGTAATCGGTATCTTCAACCAAGTCTTTTAAGTCGTAGTACCAAAAGTCGACGCCAAAACTGTGAAGTTTGTTGGGTTGAACAACAGTTCCAACATTGAAAGAAAACGAACGCTCCTCTTTGAGATCGCGGTTTCCACCGATGACCACTGGGTTTTGTCGAAAATCACAGGCCGAGCCTCCGACTTTATTACAATGAACTTGATCGACAAATCCGGTGCGACCGGTGGTCTGAGCGCTGTAGAGTTTTTGCATTTGCGGCGCTTTAAATCCTGTTCCTGCTGAGGCTCGGAACATCACCTCTTTCCATGGCAGGTAGCGAAAACCCAACTTTGGATTCACGGTGCTGCCAAAGCCTTCAAAAAAGTCGTAACGAAGGGCGGCTGAACTTTCTAAACTGGAAATAATATTGGCGTTCACCTCTGTGAAAACGGAGGCGGAGTTACGCGAGCCCCCGCCTTCGCTACTGGCAATGTTTAAGACTTCACCATTTAAGGTGCGATCGTCGGCGTAGTCTTTATAGAGCTCACGGAATCCTTGTACACCCACGGCCATCATCAATGGTCCGGCGCCTAACATGCCCACTTCGCCACTGGCTTTAGCATCAAAAAATGTATTTTCAGAAATGCTATTCTGTTGCGGATCATACAGAAGACCGGTGAGGTCCCCCCTTTTGCCAGGCTCGGCAAAAGGATCATACTGACCGGTATCGACAGCGTTTTGCAAATCATCGGCTAAAGCATAACCGGAGCGTCGCTCGTCGCGATCAATTTTGTTATAGCTGATAGAACTTTCCCACTCCCAGGTGTCGGCCACATAACCTTTTAGACCGGTCAACACTGTTCCGGCGCGAGTTTTTGTATTGGAATGGCGATTTCCCAGTTCCCCTAATCGCATTCGAACTGTCACATCTTCACTGGGGTTGTCGGGGTCTGGTGCGCGCAGCGAGTTGGTAAAGGAGGGTGCAAAAACCCAGTCCACTTCTTTGTAAGAAAAGCTTAAACGCGAGAAAGCTTCGGTTTCGCCATTAATGTCATAGCGCATCTCGTTCATCAAAGACGCCTGTTGCACGTATGGCATCTCCCAGTTTTCTTGACCGAAATTGTAGGAACAGCGCCCATCATCCAAAACCGAATCAGGATCGCAGCTGTCGGATGGTGTGTAATTGGCTTCACCGTCTTTTTTGTAAGCCGGATCCACGCTGTAAGAGCTTTGTCCATAGTTGGACCAGGCTCGATCCGAGGACTTGATGCGCTCGTTATGGCGCATGTACACAACATTGGTCATACTCAAGCGTCCGGACTGGTAGCCGTAGGTGTAACTCAGGTCGCGTCGCTCGCCCCCCGGCTGTTCCGTCACTGAAATGGTGCTTCCTATTTCATGACCAATAAAATCTTTTTTAGTGATGATGTTCACCACCCCACCAAGAGCATCCGATCCATAAATTGCCGACGCTCCATCTTTTAATATTTCAACACGTTCAACCGCACCCATGGGGATAACATTCAGGTCGACGGCTCCACCGACGGCATCAGCGGGCAGTCTTTTCCCATTCAAAAGAACCAAGGTTCTGACTTGCCCCAGTCCGCGTAAATCGACGGCGGAAGTTCCGGCACCAATTTGCCCTGCATGTTCACGAAACGAACCAAAAGAGTTCACCCCTGTATCGCGCAGAACATCGGACACCGAGTTGTAACCCGAACGAATCAGGTCATCCTGATCAATGGTTAAAACCGGCGATGGACCTTCCACATCAATACGCTTGATATGGGAGCCCGTGACTTCCACCCTCTCAACCTTTTGGCCGGTGACTTCTTCCTCAGTCACTGGTGTAACACCGGTTTCTTTTTTCACTTGTTTTTCTATTTCATCGTAATCAACATCCAGCGTGCTGGCTTCTTGGGCGTGGGCCCAATGAAAACAAAATAGGATTAAAACCAAAGTTTGAAGAAACTGCCCCATGAGACCCCCAATTATATAGATAAGGATGTCCTAATTATTAATCATCGGACCTTAGCAGGGTAATAAAAAGCCTGGTTTTCACGACCAAGGTTTTGGAATTGCCGCCGGACGTCACCATTTATCTTAACGCAAAAGTCACATTTTCCCCTTTTTCAAAGAATAATGATTTTATGAACGCTCCCATAAAAAAAAGCATGCTTCTTCTATTTTCAACCCTCTTATTGGCTCTGACTCCCAAAGGTGAAGCCGCTTCTTTTTCGACAGACAACTTTAAGTTAATTGTTGGGGGACAGACAAAAAGCCTATTGATGAAAAGAGGAATCATCACTTACGAGGGTTTTCAAGCGGCTCCGATCATTGGTGTGCAGTTGTTTCATCCCGATTGGCTTTTAACGGCATCGACTTTGTATTACAACACCGCCCTTTCCGAGCATTGGGTTTTTCGCAGTCGATTGAATTTCAATGCGGCCGAGGATGACCCTCTATTTATCACTAGCGAGCCAGAGGACGCGCGCGTGCGCCGACAGAAAACAACCGAGTGGGATTTGTTTTTAGAATATCGCTGGCAGGATCAGTCTTTTATCCGCTGGCAATACAGCCAGGACCTGGTGGCTCATAAGGGATATCACACCGAATTGATGGCGCGTTTTTCGGTTTATGATTTTTTAAACAACGACAACGGGGTGCCACTGATTCAACCGGGACTGTTTGCAAAAATAGGATTCGGTAACAGTTCTCACAATCAGTACTTGTATGGCGAAGGGGCCGACGCGTCTTCAACCAACTTCACGGAGTACGGACTGTGGCTGGCCAGCCCATCGGTGATCGACCCGTTCTGGCCGACACTGACAATTTCAAAATTCCAAACCCTAGGAAGTGGCAACAGGACGGCCGCGTACGTCCAGGAAACCGAGGGCTGGCAAGCCACCGCCCTCTTCGCCCTCCAAGTCTGGTAACCCAAAAGGTACCAAGTCCCTTTTCCGACATATTTCCAAAAGGTGCCAGGCACCTTTCGGGTACGCACCGCAACATATCCGTTCAGACCAAGTCTTAACCCCCAATCCCTCCCCCTCGAACATGCCATTCACAAAACCATTAAATCCACCACCCATGAACAAACTCATCGAAAACAGTCATTTTGTTCAAGAAATATTGAACTAATGCCTATTCTAAGCTAAGGTTTGGTTGATTTGTTACGACGCTCAAGTCGGAAAAGCAAAAGGCGGTAAGGCTGGGAATTGCAAAGAACCTTCGTCAAAAAATTTCAATGTTTTCTGATCGAGAAAAAGATCGATTGGTGCGAATGGCTTGGGAAGATCGTACCAGTTTTGAAGCCATGGCCGAACAGTTTTCTTTGTCTCCCAATGAGGTTGAAAAAGTGATGCGCACACAGCTATCACCCAAAGACTACAGACGGTGGCGCAAACGAGCCTCGGAAAGGGGTCACTTGAAACATCGCCAACAACGCCCCAAGGAAGTGGATCGCTTCAAATGCTCTCGCCAACGCCTTGATGGCAGCACCAAAGGTTGGAAGTAACAGCTCTCAATGACGGCATGCGTACCCAAAAGGTGCCTGACACCTTTTGGGTCTGCGTTGCGGCACTGGGGGGTGCCTGGCACCTTTTGGGGGGACGTTGCGGTATTTTTTTACCAGCAGAATTTTCGGCCGTTTTCAAACGTCTGTTGGGGGTTTTGCCTTAAGGCCTTCGCCTGTCTTGTTGCCAATGCATAGGGCCCCACCGTGCGGTCCATATACGCAATCAACTGATCCGCCTGCTCTAAGAAAAATCGGTAGGCATGATTGTAATCAATGGGTTGGTTTGGATCCCAGTACTCCTCCCAAATCGTTTGCGTCACCCACATCCTGTTAACAGTTGGGCGTCCCCAACAGCGACGGCGAAACTCTTCTCCTTGGCCGACCCGACGAACCATCTCCGCCATCTTGACATAAGCCTCCACACTCCACTTCAAACCGTCTCCATAAACTAAAGAATCTGGCTCTTGCCAAAAAGGTTTAAGGCGCATCAACACCGCCTTATAATCCATCTGTCGCATGTATTGATCAATCGGCTGAATCATGTGCCGTTGCACATTCTCACTGGCGGTTTCAACAATCCGATTCAGTCTTTGATTGAAAGGCGAACGAGGATAATGCTGGGCAAACAACGCCGCTGAATAATATTGAAACGCTGGATTGTTAATGTTTTGCCTTGAGTGCACTCCTAATACCATTTTCTCCCAAAAAGGATCATAGCCAGGATTGGACGCAAAGTTGGCAAAGGCGACTTCAAAGATTTTGGTGCGAATCTCGTGAATAACGTTGGCATCCTCGCGGCCCTCACGACCGTAAAGCCCGACGTAAAAGGTGGCAGCATTCATGGCTCCGTAGGAATCCTCAGCCTCTATATAAGAATCAATGATTTCACGTCGAGCCAATTGTCGCTGAGGTATTGAACCGTTCTCAATGATTCCCAAATAAAGTTTCACCTGACGACAAGCATTGCCTTCACTTCGAGCTCTCTGAAAACTGGCCTCTATATTATTAGGAGTCACAGAACTGTGTGCTTGATCTTCACACTCCTTTCGCAAACGTCGACCACCGGAGGCCATATAATCCACCAGCTCTTGCCATTGACTTCTATATGTAGATTCTGATTGAGCCTGCGACTGACTGGCAATTACAGTCGCTAATAATAAAATTAAAAACAGTTGTCCGGCACTTTTTAATGTCTGGTACCGTTGATGTTTATATTGCATTTTTCACTCCTTGAATTCGCTTTTTAAAAATATTCTGTAAACGTCAAAGACTGAATAAAGCAAAGGCAGTGCCAAGCCTTAATCATTTGTCATTTCTTTACTCAATTAGTGGACAGTAAAAAACACAGTCTCGTACAAGCTCTGCCTTTCATTTGAAGTCTAAATATTAAAAGTAACCGAATCAAAAACGACAACCATAAGAAATCTTTTGTTGGCACAATTCTGATTTTGACCACCTTGATCCGTCGCTAACACCCAACCTGACTAGCTTTTTGACAAAATCCAAATCCAGGGTTATTTCAAATAGTTGGAGGTTTAAGCACATTTATTCTTTCGGTTCCAAAGTGAAACCGAACCCTTTAAAAGGCAGGTTTAAAGGCGCCTCAACACGACCAACCATTCGCGGCACTCCCATAAAAGGATTACATTTTTTACCGCTGGTTTCATTTTGGGGATTTCGCTAGGCAATGCTTTCAAAACGATTTTTTTTAAAGACAAATTTCAGTCGTTTAACGTGCACAGTTTTTACAATCGTGTTTTGTGGCACGTTGGTTGCTCATAGAAGACTCCAATGCGTTCATAGGATTTGTAAAACGTATCGAAAGTTATCTTTAAAGTTCACTTGTTCGAATCTCAATAACTGAGACAAGAAGCCAAGGAACTCAACAAAGGAGGAAAGGATGACGAAATTCAATCAAAAAGTAGCACTGAGCACATTGGCTGTTCTTGCACTTTCAGCCACACCTGTTTTAGCAGAGCCCACAAGCCTAACGGTTGAGGGAAACATACAACAGGACTTCGGCTACAATTCAGCTGACGAAGAGGTCAGCTCTAGTAATAATGAGGCCAGCATTCGTGCCACCTTAGCATTTCGCGAAGGTTTGAAGGCTATCATTAAAGTCAATCTTGACGACATGATCAATGGTCAAGCTTTTGACTGGGACAGTTTTGATGAAGCTATGGAAGAGGCTTACATCGAAGTCGATGCCAACGGACGGGCCACCATTCTTTTTGGTAAGCACCAGATGGCTTACGCCGCGCAACTGGCCATGATGGCTATTCCTGAAAACGATCAACGTTTTGCCTTAGCCGACGAAAGCGAAATGATTGGTCTGACGGTTCAACTCCCCAAAGACAGCTTAAGTATTGTTGGTGAAGCCATCGATACTCTTGAGGTGTCAATTTATGAAACCGGATCCGAGGACTTTGAAATATCAGACAATGCCGGTGTTTCAATGCGTGCGACTAAAGCTTTGTCCGACAAATTAACCGCCACCATTTCAGCCTTGATGAAGCAGCAAGCTGGGGACGATGAGTATCGCGCCGCCATCAGTGTCGCCTATGCAGCTGACAATGGCTGGACGTACTATGCTGAAGGACAATGGCTGCAAAACAATCCGACTTACCCCGATGCCGCCTATGCCGTGACTGCTGGAACCAGCAAAGAAGTCGGCCCCGGACTGCTTGTGTTGCAAGCTTCTTATGTTGAAAACAACGGAGGAGAGCTAGGCGCATCTTATCACCTCCCGGTATCCCAAAACGTCACCTTCGCACCCGAGATTCGATGGAATCCTGAGTCCGACGATGTCGCTGTTGGGGCCCGCGTAACGGTCCAGGGCACTGTTACCAAGCATCTTAACGGACAACTTCCTGACGACGATCAAATGTAAAGGATTGAAGTAAGTATTAATGTGTTTTGGCAGGGCTTAACAAAGCCCTGCTTTTTTTGTTTGAGGAAAAAATATCAGTCTATCGGGAAATTGGAGGGTCCTCAACTCCCCTTTGCTAGCCCGATTATTATAGCTTTTTGACAGACTGGTAGCGAACAACGGCGTTGAGGGGCTCGAAATCGTCACCGGTTTTTTTCAATAGGTTGGTTCGCCCTTCATACTTAATCATCTCTCGACTGCTTTTATCAAAAGTGAAATAAATCGTGTCAACGAACTGACGAATGAAAAAGTTGGAGGGATTCATTTTGACTTTCAATTGCTCCTTGGTTTCGCTCTCTTTGCGCAAATAAAAGCTTATCAGTTTTTGACGATCCCAAAGTCCCAATTCAAAATCAACGTCATCGCCGGCTTGAAGCTTTGCAAAGTTTTTCTCTGCCAGATTCACTATTGTCGATCCAATAGCAAACTCGGATGGATAATCCACTGTCTCAGATTCTTGATTGCCTGAACCCAATCGGTTGAACCTTAGCTTTGATTGCGATTTATCAACCGAAGCTCTTTGCCCGGACTGCATCTGTTCGATCTTATAACTTTCGAACTGACCATCTTTGGTCACTATGGTTTCTTTTAGCACAGGCTTGTCCTTTTCGTTGAAATAAACAGTGGTCTCTTCCCGCCCCTCTTGCAGAGGGCTTTTAAATTGTTTTAGCTCGTAAAGCTTTTTGCCGCCTTCTGAAAAAACCTCGCCACTGGCAACGAGCTCTTTGCCATGAGACAATGAACTTAAAATTATTAAAAATTGAACAACTAGCACTCTCACCAAACCTTTCTAATAAAATCTTCTTTGGACCAACAACGACTGTAGGCTAACCGTTGAATCAAATACGCCCTCACCATCTTCTATGGGTGCCTTATCGTACAGAATAAAAAACTAAAAATCACGACGTTATATTGCAAATACATACACATTTTCTGGCTTCGCTACGAACCGTTTGTTACGACAGGTGTTGCCTCTACTTTCTCAATACCAACAGGTGACAATTGACTGGCTTTAAGAAGGGACAGAGAAAAAAAAGGATCATTGCTTCACCAGCCCCTGCTCCTTGAGATACTGCTTTTTGGCAGACCGGTAAACTCCATAAATAATCAGGAGTGCCAGCAAACTTAGGCCAGCCACCAAGCTGGGTTTTTTCATAATCTCTAACATTTGATTTCCAAATAAATTGGTGACCAGCATTAGCGGAAAGCATCCCACCATGGTACCAGCAAGATATCCAGGAAAACGAATGCGCAAGGCCCCCGCCAGCATACTGGTAAAGGCAAAAGGCGGTGTGGGTGCTAAGCGCAAGGCCAAAATCGCCCAAGCCCCACGACTGTAAATGTGACCAATCACTTCAGTGTGAGAGCGTAAAAGTGACGAAGGCTTCGTGGGTGATGATAAAAGGGCTCCCATTAAAAAGCCGGTGCAAGCCGCAAGAAAGCTTCCCATCAGTGCACAAAGGAGGCCCATCCAAAAAGGAAAAATCATGGCGCCTGCCAAGGCAACAACCGCTACAGGTACGTAAACCAAGGTTCCAATAGCGAAAAGCCCTTGCAGAAACACAAAAGTTCGCCAATCTCTAGGGACATTGGACAAAAAGTGGATGATGGTCTCCGGTCGGCTCATCTCACGCAAAGGGGTGAAAAGCCAGAGGCTGGCAAGCGCGGCCACGGCTATAATCAAAAACATCTTTCGTTTAATAAATTGCCGAAGACTGTAAAGATGCTTAATCATAGCTCCACTGACACCGGTGTCTTGCTTGCCGTTTGACTTGGCGTGGGATGCGTTGTGCTTTCGTGGACAACCCACTGAAACAATCGTCGTGCGGATTGGCGAAAAACTAAAAATTCGGGATGCCACTGCACGCCAATGATTCTTCTTTGCCGTCTTTCATGTTCAATGGCTTGAATGATGCCATTGCCTTCCTTAGATGACACAACCAGCTCCTTGCCAAGCTTTGCAATCGCTTGATCATGAAGAGCATTCACCCGTACGTAACGTCGTTTTAAGATTTTGCAAAGCTGGGACGCCTCTTTAACTTCAACTCGTTTCTTCGGAAACACTGTACGCACTTGCGGAGACTCAAAATAAAAGTCTTTCAATTCACGATTCAAGGTGCCGCTATGATAGATGTTAATGAGTTGCATACCTCGACAAATCCCGAGGACCGGGGCACCGGCTTGAATGGCCTGACCGAGAAGACTCATCTCCATTATATCTCTTTTCGGATCGGTTTTTCCCCGACTGCTAGAGTAGCTGAATAAATAGCGAGCCAAGTAAACAAAAAAAGCCAAAAGGAAATCAAAATATTTTTTCACCACCGGTTCACCAGTCCCTGAATCTGTCTTAACATCATCAAGGTGAGCCGATTCGTAATGCCGAGGTGTAATATCAGCCCCCCCACCAAGAAGCAAACCATCAAACCGAGCCTGTTGCCAATTCATCTCTGGATGCAAACGCACGGGACGACCTCCAGCCAAACGCACCTGCAGGGCCGTAAAAAAATAAGCCGGTCCCCCACCGGTTGTGGGACCTGTTATGGCGATCTTCGGCTTCACCGTGCCTCCACCAATGGGTCTAGTGTTTGAGTGCTTTGCGATCGCGCCAACAAATCGACAGCATATCGACCGCGGAGCTTTTTTGCCAGATCTTCGATGCGCGACCATCTCTCTAACTCAGCCTCAACGGACCATTTCGGATTGTTAAGCTCACAATTGGGCAAGCGGTAATGGAAGGCCGGTCGCGGCTTGATCAAATCCAATTCCAACCCTTCCACGTTCTGCAAACGATCGGGATCGATTTCAGCAAAAATAACACTGAGATCCAAAGCTCGATTGCGGGTTGGATTGTCCTTGAAATAATCATCGATAAATTGTGATTGGGTTGGCTGATATTTAGGATCAAGAATTTTCAACACATACTGTTTGGGAAAGGGTTTTATATAGGGAGCAAGGCTGCGTATCATATCGACGTTGATCTCCTTGTAGAGGTCTTCGTACATCAAGCAAAAGGCCCGTAAGATACTCAGCAAATAAGGAGCCTCGAGGCTTGCGACCTCTATATTAATATGCAACCCACAAGGAGCAAGACTGAAAGATTTGTTGTCTTTATCCTGATAGCGCCCCTGAATCTGTCGAATCATTTTATAAAAAGACGCCAATTGGTTTCCCGGGATGGGTGGACTCACCAATTCTCGAGGGACCAAAATCTGGCTGTGCTCGGCGATACTAAGTTCCAACCGCTTTTCACTGTCTTTTTTTAATTCAATCCCTAAGTTATTTAACCAATCAGCATATTTACGATCCTTTAAGAAGGACGAGTCACATTCAATACGAAAGTCGCCAAAATCCGTGTTTCGAACCGTATAAACGAAAGAATCGTCTTTACTCACCACTCCTGACAAAGCGTGAGCCACAATTTCTGAGACCTCATCAATTTCCAGTCCGGTGAACTCCAATTCAAAGCCAACGGCCCGCTTGTCTAAAAAGTCGTGATTCTTATCTACCTGTCTCATCCTTATAAGATAAGGCTTGCCCCCTCAGTATAGATCGTCTTTTGGTTTAACAAATGTGCAGAATATTAAAAATAATGGTGTCAGGGCCAATCAGAACTTGGATTGGCTTTGTTTTCGTCTTAGCAGGCAAAAAATTCAAAAATTTACACAAAAATACCAAATTTAAAAAGTTCAATCGATGCACAGTCTCACTTAAATTATTAACTTCCGATGGAGATAATTTTGAATAATGCGACCGTAGACAATCAAGACCGCTCGAAACAAGCTGAAGTTGAATTTAAAAAGTTGATGACGGGAATCGGCCTGGCCTTTGGCAAAATTTTTATCGTACTCGCTGCCCTTGTTGCCTTAGCCTTGGCAACAGCCCACGTTGCCGGCTATGCAGACTATTTAAATTACCAAACTCTGGTCGGAGTGGTGACGCGCTTTCATGATAGTTGGCTCGCCTTTGGGTTTTTTCAATTTCTCTACGTCATCGGAAGTTGGATTCTTCTTCCATTAACAGTCACGACAGTCCTGGCCCTTCTGGTTTTTCCTTTGTGGAAGGCGGTGATCGGAGCGGCTCTGGGAATATTTCTGAGTGCCACACTCACCTATATCGGAGGCCGCTACTTTTTTAATTTAGAAAAGTCGCGACGATTTCGAAACCATGCTGATTTTATTAAAAAACAATTTGATGAGTATGGATACTGGGCCGTGGTCGCTTTGCGGATTGCCCCCCAGCCCCCCTTTATAGTGACCAGTGTGCTCAGTGGAGCCATGAAACTCAACTATCTTAAATACATGGGCGCCACCTTTCTAGGCCTCACCCCGATTATGCTCCTGACTTTTGTACTCGGCCGGCGAGCCATTGTGGTGATGAAGGACCCTTCCGTTATAGCCATTAGCCTGTTGATTGGCGCTGTCTTATTGATTCCGCTGTTCATCGTTTTTAAAAAAAGACTGGTCAAGCGAATGCAAATAAAACAGGCTTAGGGACTCTGCTCTGAACTTCGCTCCGCTCTTGAGTCGTCCAAAAAACTCGAAACCTTGCAATCCCATTAAAGCCGTTGCTGGCTTCACTGTAGCTCTTGCAGTTGAGAGTCAAATTTTTCGGTGATTTGATCTTGCCTTTCGATCAATTCATCCATGCGCTGATAATGGGTGGCAATTTGAATTTGCAACTGCCCCACCTTTTGAAAGGCCTCTTGGCTTTCAGTTGAGTCAACAATCAAATGATTGATCTCTTGATTGCGCTTTTCCAGCTCTTCTTCTTTTTCGATGATCGTTGCTTCTAAGGTTTCAATCTCTTTTTTGATGGGCTTTAAAAGTTTCGCTCGCTCTTGCACCAATTGGGCCCGCTTGCGCTTATTCTCTTTACGATCGCCAGAAGACTTCTTAGATTTCTTGGCCTCAACCTCACCCCAACCTTCTTTTTCGAGAAATTCTTCATAATTGCCAAGAAAGATTTTGGCGTCTCCGTCTTTAAATACAATCAACTTATTGGCCAACTGCCCAAGAAGATCCTCATCGTGACTCACAAAAAGAACCGCACCGGGAAAGTCATCGATCTCCTCGGTCATCGCAGCAATGGATTCCATGTCCAAATGGTTGGTGGGCTCATCCAGCAAAAGCACATTACAGGCCTTGGCGATGACTTTCCCTAATAACACTCGGCCCTGCTCGCCGCCTGACAAAACGCCGATCTTTTTGTCCGCATTGTCGCCGGAGAACATCATGGCTCCACAGATCGAGCGCACTTGGCTCATCGACAGATGGGTGTTTTCTTCGGCAATCTCCTGGTAGACAGTGGCTTGCGCAGACAGTTTCTTTTTATTGGTTTGTTGATAGTAGGCAAAGGTGGTGTCCGGGTGGTGCTGAATTTCACCCTCCCCTTGCAACTGCTCGGCTAAAACATTTAGAAGTGTGGTTTTTCCATAACCGTTTTTTCCGATAATACCGATACGGTCTCCAGGCTCCACTCGCAAAGACAAATCAGAAAAAAGCTTCTTATCTTTTTCAAACCCGAAACTAAGGTTTTTGAAACTGAACAAAACTTTTGCCGGCGTGTCTTTGTAATTAAAGCGAAACCCCAGCTGCTCCTCTTCACTCAATTTGGCCATCGGAGCCATTTTGGCAATTTGCTTCATTTTTGACTGAGCCTGCTTGGCTTTGGTGTTCTTGGCTCGAAAACGATCGACAAAAGCCTGCATTTCTTTGATCTTTTTTTCTGTATTCACTCGGGTTTTTTCATAGATCTCTTCATCCATGGCCAACTGCTCGTAGTACTTCCCAGTGGGACCTTCCATTTTTCGCAAACTGCCTCGGTGAATCCCCATGGTGTGGGTAACCACAGAGTCCATAAAATGCCGATCGTGGGTGATTAAAATCACTTCGCCATTAAACTCTTTAAGAAACCCACGCATCCAATTCATACTGAGGATATCAAGATAGTTGGTCGGTTCGTCTAAAAGCAGAAGGTCCGGCTGTTGCAAAAGAGATTTCACCAAATTGATTCGCAATTGGAAACCACCTGAAAACTCTGTGGGAGCACGATCCATGTCTTCCGCCGTAAAACCCAAGCCAAAAAGCAAGGCTTCGGCTTTGTAAGAATCCAAGGCCTGGTCTTGCGGCAGCGCTCGGCAAGCTTCGCTAAGGACTGTGTTTTCAGTGAACTTTATATGTTGGTCCAAAAACCCAATTTTATAGGATTTGCTATAGTGGATCTCTCCGGAGTCCGGCTCTTCCTCGCCACGAAGAATTTTAAACAGAGTCGATTTCCCCGAACCATTACGCCCGACCAATCCGACAATTTCTCCTGACCCCACCGAGAAAGAAACATCTGAAAACAGAGTGCGACTTCCATAGGATTTTGAAAGCTGAGAGACTTGTAACATGGCTTACTCTTTGGACTCGAAGGTGCGGCGCCGGCGATTTTTGGTGGCGCGTGGGACTTTAAAGACCCGATTGTGAAACGAAATATAAAATCCAGGGGGAAGGATCTGGCAAACCGCCAACGCCTCTATAAAATTTTGCGGAGCATCAGAATCTTCAAAGCCCATGGGCTTCATCGCGCCTGTGAAAATCACGGCCACTGTGGGCTCAGCACAGCGATTGAAGCAATATTCAGCCGTCAACTCCATGGTATCCGTCCCATGCAGGACAACCAGCGGAGTCTGCTTCTCAAATTGCTGAGAAATGGTCTGCCAGATTTTCTCGCGATCCGTATCATCCATATGGAGAGAATCTTTGGCCATGATTTCGATCAGCGAAACCTGCGTGTGAGGAAGGCGCAGCTTGGACAGGAGTCGATTCTTCAATCGAGACTGGCGATTTTCCAGGGAGCCATCGAATTCATTGTAGCTCTTTTCAATGGTCCCACCGGTGGTGAGAATGGTGACTTTTTGGCTGTCCATAATGGCTTAAGGGATACCATTAAAATTAGAGGGAGAAAATGGAATTTTTGTGTTAAAAGAGGCGTTTGAGGAGATCTGAACATGAGTGACGAAGGCAACGCCCCAACGGTAAAAAACTTTATTCAAAATATCATCGATAAAGACCTGGAACAGGGTAAAAACGATGGTCGCGTTCACACTCGCTTTCCGCCAGAGCCCAACGGTTATTTGCACATTGGCCATGCCAAATCCATCTGTTTGAATTTTGGCTTAAAAGAAACCTATAACGGAAAATGCAATTTGCGCTTTGATGACACCAATCCAGTGTCTGAAGACCCCGAGTACATTCAAGCCATCAAAGAAGATATTCAGTGGCTGGGTTTTGAGTGGGACAACCTTTGCCACGCCTCCGAGTATTTTGATCAACTTTACGAGTTGGCTGTCAAATTGATTAAAAAAGGCAAGGCCTACGTCGACTCTTTAAACGAAGAGCAGGTTCGCGAGTACCGAGGTGATCACAACACCCCCGGCAAGAACTCCCCTTACCGCGACCGCAGCGTTGAAGAGAACCTTGAGCTTTTCGAGAAAATGAAAAACGGCGAGTTCAAAGATGGTGAGCATATTCTGCGCGCCAAAATTGATATGACCTCAGGGAATATGAACCTGCGCGACCCCTTAATCTACCGTATCCGGCACGCCAACCATCCGATGACGGGAGACAAGTGGTGTATTTATCCCCTTTATGATTTTACCCACGGTATTTCAGATGCCATTGAAAAGATCACCCATTCCATCTGCTCCTTAGAGTTTGAAGATCACCGCCCTCTTTATGATTGGTTTCTAGAAGAACTTGAGTTCGAACAACCGCCTCAGCAAATTGAGTTCTCTAAATTGTTTTTAAGCTACATCATTGTTTCCAAACGGAACTTGAAAAGACTTGTGGACGAAAAACATGTCAGCGGTTGGGACGACCCTCGCATGCCCACTCTGCGTGGCATGCGACGCCGTGGTTTCACACCCGAATCGATTCGTGAGCTGTGCCGCCAGGTGGGAGTGTCTAAGGCTTACTCGGTTATCGATTACTCTATCCTTGAAGAGTGTTTGCGCAATGATTTGAATGAGTCCGCGCAACGCCGCATGGTGGTTCTTAAACCCTTAAAGCTGACAATCACCAATTATGACAAAACCGAAACCCTCACCGCCCCCAATCACCCTAAAGATGAGAGTATGGGCGAGCGCGAGTTGCCGATGTCCAACACCCTTTGGATTGACCAAGACGACTTTATGGAAGAAGCGTCAAAGAAATATTTTCGACTCAAACCAGGAGGCGAAGTCCGACTGCGCAACTCTTACGTGATTAAGTGCGAAGAGGTGATCAAAGATAGCAACGGACAGGTTGTCGAATTAAAATGCACTGCCGACTTGGACACTTTAGGTAAAAATCCTGAGGGACGAAAAGTGAAGGGTATAATTCACTGGGTGTCTGCCGACAAGGCGGTGCCATTAAAAGTGAATCTTTATGATCGCTTGTTTAACGACCCCAAACCGGGTGGTCATAAAGACAAAGAATTCATCGAATTCCTAAACCCCAACTCTCTTGAAACACTTGACCAATGCTATGGTGAACCGGCCATCGCCGATGCTCAAGTGGGCGAGTCTTTTCAGTTCGAGCGCGTTGGATACTTTACTCTTGATCCCGATTCCAACGGCGACACTCGCATTTTCAACCGCTCTGTCAGCCTACGAGACACCTGGAAGTAGCTTAAACAAGCATCAGTACAGAGTCTTACATTCCCTATTTGCAAACCAAATCTGGGGCTAGCTCCAACACAATGAATCTAGCCCTGACTCAATGCTGACAAATCCTTAAAATAAGCGGAAAATACTTTATTAGCTTTGGCAGAAGGAATACCGTTTATTGGTGAAACACATAAAGGGGGAGTTATGAGATCAATCACTTTGCTAATTTTATGGATGGCGAGCTTTAACGTGTGGGCGGCGGATCCGTTGCCGCAAGGTCCAACTCCTCAGATGCTGCAAGAGATTTCGCAAATGAACCAGACCCAGGCCGAACTGGATCAATACAGCGGAGCCTTAGAAAACTTCCGAAGCGCCTCAATTCTTCCTTTTGCCGAGTACCAAGACACAGGCTATATATTTTTTAACGACGATGAATTCCGCGGCTACGCCACAGCGATTAAAAGCACGATTGCTAAAAACCTTCCTCAGGAAGTCACTTTAGTGGTTTACACCACTTCGACCAATGCCTCTTATGTTCGCTCCATCAAAGAGAAGTACGAGGCTTTTATCGCCCCTGAGCGACTGATTGTTTTAAAAGTTCCCCGTAGTGGCTCGAACAACTTTTGGACACGCGACAATCTTCCCCTGCCTGTATGGACCGGAGACGATCTAACATTAGTGGATGCTCGCTATTATTATAATTTTGAACCGGATGCGTTTTTAACCGAACTTTTTCAAGCCCTTTCGCAAAAGCACAATTACTTTTTTGAAGGCGGCAACTTTATCACCAACGCCCGTGGCGAGTGTATTGTTGTCAACCGCCGTCGCTCCTACCCGGGTGGAACATCTGACACCGGCGCAATCCCCGATTCGGTTTTTACAAACCAGTACGGCTGCAAAAAATTGACACGCTTGCGACACCTGAAGGGGATCGGCCATGCCGACGAGGTCGTGAAGTTTATGACTGACGATATTATCGTGACTGACACCCACGAGTACGTCGAGAAACTGGAAAGCATAGGCTACACGGTGGTGATGCTTCCAGAACCCGACCTTAACTACGAAACCTATGTGAATTCTTTACAAGTCAACGACACGCTTTTTGTGCCGTCTTTTGGAGAAACCGGCGACCAACGGGCTGTGGAGATCTTTGAAAGCTTAGGTTTGGGCCTAAAAATCGTCACCGCACCCACTCGCCAGCTGGCCACTCGCGGCCAAGGCGGCATTCACTGCATCACGATGAACTACCCTCCAGTGCCATTGGGTGATATTGTGCGTTCAATGAATGCCACATTAGTGGAGTAAAAGAGGAGCACCCAAATGGAAACAATGAATCAAGACAATGTCGTGTATGTCGACATGGGCGATGATCTTAAAACAATTTTAACTTGCTTTAAGGTCAATGGGATCAGTCATGTTCCTGTTATGGGTGAAAACAAACTGGTTGGAATGATTTCAAAAACCGATGTGGTCGAGTATCTGTATAACAAAAGCGATGACCTCTCTGGCCTGACTTTTCAAGAGACACTCAGTGAAGTCAAAGCCGCGCAAGTGATGGTACAGCCATTGATCGAAGCCTCCACCTCCGACTCCCAAAAAACCATTTGCGAAAAACTTTTTGATCACGAAGTGGGTTCCGTGGTGATTCGTGATGATCAGGGAAAAATAGCCGGTATTGTGACTGACAAAGATATGCTGCAGTATTTTTTAAATAACAGCCAAGACGACCCCAGTTTCACTGAAAGCTTGGGTGGACAACTGGTGCAGTGGATGGATCAAAACGGTATCCTAAGATTTTCTAAAGCTCTGTCTGACATCGGCATATAAAAAAGGCGACCCCACGTCGCCTTTCTTTCTTCTCAATTTATAATTGGAATCAGTGTTCAACCACTTCGAAACTGTCGACGTTGTATCGTCCTTTCAGAAACTGACCCTTCATCTCGCCTTGCACACCTTCCGCCGGAATCGAAAAACCGACGACGAAATGGCCGTCCTTTAATAGACCCAGCCGTTCAATAGAAATGGCCTCGCCATTGACTTCGGTTTCGTCAACAAATTGGGCTCGCACCGCCAAAGTGTTTTTCACGGCTTCTCTCTGCTCGCCCCAAAGGACGGCTTCAGGAATGTGGAGCGGCCAGATATTATTGTTCTGGAGGGCACTGTAAGTTTTAACTTTCTGATCACTGAGCACTAATAAAAGGATCTCTGATTTTAAGTGTGCTATTTCAAGCTCGCAGCGGGGCGTTCCTTCAAAATTATCCTGCTGCAGACACCACTCCGCAAAGACCTCAGGGGTCATACAAGAGGGATCACCAGGGGCCGCGTTTTGACAAGCGACTTCGGCACTTTCCGAGCCCGCCTGCTGACTGGCCCAAATACCAACACCCAATAAAACAAAAATAACGGCTATTATGATTGTCCATTTACTCTGCATGGGATTTTTTCCTTTCAAAAAAAAAGAGGCCTAAGGCCTCTTTTTGTATCAAGTATTACAAGCTGTCTTCCAGTTGCGACTGCAGCGCTTTGGCTCGATCGTCGATCTGGTCAACATTGGTGGTTGGCTTGTGATCAAGTGTGATAATGCCATTTTCAAACTGGCACCAACGGCTTGCATTCGAGCAGTCGCTGTTATTTTTTATTACGATGCCTTTTAAACTTTCTTTCAGAGCCTCGGCACCCATATCATCAGCAGTGATCAACTGCAGGGCTTGAATCAATGGCTGAAAATACACTTTTGGCCAACACTCAAGATAAAGGTGGGAGCTGCCTTCGACAGCAAGACTATCCCAATCAACTTCCATGTTAACGTCAAACTTCGCGGCTTCATTGACTTGCTTTTTATAATTCTCGTAATGCTCGTCTTGAAACTCTTTGACGACCCGCTTTTCTTTTAATCCCATCTCTTCTCTCCTTTACAGTAGTGACTCTATTTTATCTTTTAAATAGTCTTTGTAGTTTTTAATTTTTTGATTGGTGCCAAATTGAATTTTCAATTCATGAGTGACTTTGCTTAAATCCATTTTGTTAGCGAAAGTCACGTTGATCGCCTTAATTTTCTGCAATGACTTCTTACCCAGGTCATCTTTTTGGACCTCTTGTAAGGCCTGCTGAAGGCCTTCAAAAAACTGTCCTAAAAAATACTTTTCACGATCGGAATTCACATCATCGATTTTTTTTGTCATTGAAGGGTCGAGAATAATTTTAGGCGACAAACCTTCCATTATTTTGGCTATTTTCTTGCGCAATTCTAAACGAGTGGGAATTTGATCTTTTGGAATTGGTACATTGACCTCACCACTAATCAGAAGATCACTCAGCATGTGAGCATCAAACACACCGACAGCCTCGATGTTTCCCATTTCAACAAAGTTCAGGGAGTGAGGCTTGGTGGGACTGGGATTGGTTTCAGAGCAAAGCAAAAGGTACTTACTGTTGCCTTCACTGGTAATATTAACCGGGAAGCCTTCCATTTTATGGCCTGATTTTAAAATCACCTGCATCGCCACCATGCTGCTTTGGTTTTCTTTGCAAAGACTGTTGTGCTCAATCAATTTGGCGCTGAAGTCCTCAGGACCTGCGACTTTGTATTCAAAAACGTCGGCCATAACCTATCCTTTGAAAAAAGAAATACACTCAATCGTAAGTTCCGAAAGCCAAATGTTTCAACAGGTGGCGCACTAAGTATGGTCCTTGGCCCACACTGTATTTTTGCCCGCAGGCCCAGCAATGACCCCATTTCGGCTCCCAGAGGGACATAGGAACCAGCAGCATAGATCAGCCAAAATGGGGTCATCAAATATTATGATTCGGAGAATTCTATGGAATCGTCCTAAGTTTTGAGCGCCAATCCCTAAAATAAGATAAGAATCCCATTTTTGCGCTTTGCGCCAGAGGTCCACAACTTGCCTGGTTGACTCAATACTCGTAGTATTCCGACTCCATTTACAGGGGTGGTGTGGCCGAGTGGCTAGGCAGTGGACTGCAAATCCATCTACGGGGATTCGAATTCCTCCACCACCTCCAACTCTTTTTTTCAAACCTTTGATTTCAATTACTTAGGGTAGAAAAGTTTCTGGCACCTACATTTTTACCTACCACCAAAAAACTAAGTACACTGCTGTAGGTAAAGTATTCGGATGAACTTCTTGGTTCCAACGCCCTTCAATAGATTTCCAGTCTGACTTTCGTATGTATCGAATTTCGCTCTTTTTGTTTTTAGCCTCTCCGCGTAGTGATCGAGAGAAGATTGTACGTTGAGTACTGTAAGCTTTTAGTGCAAAAAGCCACCTATTAAATTACGAAAATTCCATAAATCACAATCGGCAATTTAACTCACTTATCAAAAGATCTCAGAAATTGTTTTTTAACTTTCCTGTGAGCTTCCAAAAATAAACTGCAATCATGTTGGGGCTTTGCAATTTGGTTTAAGAAAAAGTATTCGCACATCTCATAGGCTTGATTTAAGATTCTATAAGCCATCTTCGCATCCTTAAAATTTATTTGGCCGAAGTCTATACACGCATTTTCTTTTAAATACTCCATGCCATCCGGCTTAAATCTTATTATTTTACTTTTGACAATACCCTCACCGAAGCTTCCGCCGTGCTCAAAAAGTGATTTTTGATATATTTCTTGGAATTTCATATAAACATTACCACTATTAATTACCTGTCCAAATCCCATGGATGGTTTAAAGAATCCTAATTTCATTGGACTTCCTGCCATTTTATCTACCCTAAGCTCTCTTACCGAATATTCATTACCTCCTGCTTTGGCCTCAGCGTTTTTTGGATAAGGAAACCCAGCTCTTGGTGCTAGAAGATAATCAGTCGATCCATTTATGAATAAAAGATTATTGATTCGCATCCCAAAAGCAGTTGGGTAAATGCCAAATAAAGGGGATTCAGAACCAAATATATTCATACCTAGGTGCCCCCCATTATACGGGTATACTAATAACATTCTATCCTTCTTTCTAACACGTTTGTCTATTTGGTAGTTTAAGGAAATTCCAAATGGGTTTTTTTGAAGGTAATATGTTAGACCAATCCAAAGTCCAACACGAACTTTATCAAACCAG
>CAZPOV010000033.1:0-23768 GCA_964588335.1 uncultured Pseudobdellovibrionaceae bacterium
TTCGTACGACTGAGATAATTGTACAACAATTCTTGAACTTGTCAGCTGATTGTCGAAAGTGAAAGGTTTTTTTTAAATATGAGGCGTGGACTAAAAGCAACAGGTGACGGGGCTTCGATCCTATTTTAGATTGTCGCTATGGATGTTGTTGCGGTTATTTTTATTCAAAAGGGACGAGCTTTAATCACTCGCCGCCCCGACCACAAAAGTTTTGCTCAGCAATGGGAGTTTCCAGGCGGCAAAGTTAAACCGCAAGAGACCCTGAAGCAGGCCTTGGTTCGGGAATTAAAAGAGGAATTAAAGGTTCAAGTTTCCGAAACAGAACTTCACCCCCTGGGTTTGGTTGAAACTGAAACAATCCGTTTGCATTTCTTCACCAGCCCATTACGACAAAGCTATCGACCTCAAGAACACCCGGCCTGCGCTTGGTTAACTTATGATGAGCTTTTGAAAAAGGATTTGTGCCCAGCCGACAAAAAGGCGTTGCAGACCTTTAAGAAGGATTTGCAAGCCGAAATCGCAACACCTTATAAATAACTCATGCTTTGCTGGTGCCAAAATGGGTCGGCCATGAAGCCTTTATAGCAAAGCCCTAGGCTTATCAGATTAAATAATAGGTTCTCATCTATAAGAATAATTTTTAGAAGCCCAAAAATATGGTTATAACGGTCTCATCAACTCATTGAAGAAATCTGGTCAGTCGGATGCAATCAATGAACCCCAACGAGATCCCCCCAATAGATCTCAAAAGTTTGTTTGTTTCTCTCGGTGGTGTCCCCCACCGAGGGAAGTCCCCTTATCCCCCAAATATAAAAAAAAACCGTAAACAGCTAACCGTTCACAGAAAACCGTATACTTTCGGCACCCCGTATACCGTTAGCCGTATTCTGGATACGGATGGTTTCTGTATACCGTTCGCCGTGGTCTGTCTTCTGTATACTGGTCTGGCTACTGAATTCGGGTCGGATATCAGATATCGGATATCGGATATCTGAGCTTGCTGTTTGCGCGCCGCGTTTCACCCTTAGCCCTAAGCCGAAGATCAAGGGGCGCTTTTTGCATAACTCTAATGCAAAGAGGAGGTCTCATGGATGAGATGACACGTGAAAAGATGGTTAAACGTCAACAACGCTATCAAAGTTTTCTACGCTCAATGAATTGCTGCCCACTATGCTCCACGCCCCTAACCTTGATTCACGAGGTCGACGAGGACACTGAGACAATCAAAGAGACCGCCCACTGCGATCAGTGCGACATCGAAACGCGCCGCAAAGATCACTCACGGCATTGATCAAACGTCAAAGCTCCGGCGTTTTTTACGCCAGAGATTTGACAGTCAGATTCCCTTGCCATGGGGGGCCAGAATCTTTAATATCCCCCCATGAAAAATTCCTTTTTCTCGACACTCATGATGATGTGCCTGGCCCTGCATTCGCCAGGATTGGCCTTGGCTCAAAAAAGTCAAACCCCAAAGACCAAACAAGAAGTTAAGAAGCCCCAAAAAAATCAAAACAAGGAGAAAGCTGTGTCTGTAAAAATCGAGACCAACCACGGTTCGATTGTTGTTGAACTGGATTCTGAAAAAGCTCCCATAACGGTGAAAAACTTTTTAAATTATGTGGAAAGAAAATTTTATGACGACTTGATCTTTCATCGAGTCATTCCCGATTTCATGATTCAGGGCGGTGGCTTTGACAAAGATCTTAAACAACGTCCCACCGATGCCGCCATTAAAAACGAAGCCGCCAACGGTTTAAAAAACCTAAAAGGCACCATTGCCATGGCCCGCACACCCGACCCAAACAGTGCCAGCTCGCAATTCTTTATCAACCTGAAAGACAATGACTTTCTGAACTACAAAGGCCCAATGCCGCAAGACTACGGCTATGCCGTGTTTGGAAAAGTCACCGAGGGGATGGATGTGGTTGAAAAAATTGGTGCTGTCAAAACAACCTCTTCTGGGCAAATGCGAGACGTGCCCGCCGAACCTGTTGTTATAAAAAGTATTCGCAAAATCGAAGATAAGAAATAGGGACCTATGGGATTTGAAGATCAAATAGCGACCTGGTTCCTCCAGATCGCCTATCAACCCTATCTGGTCTACGGCTTGGTGGTGGGCCTGATGTTTGCCTCAAGTTTCGGGCTGCCATTGCCTGAAGAGGTGACTATCATCAGTGCCAGCCTTACTGCCTTTATGGCGACACATCCCCACAAGTACCCGCCACCCTATCCTGACGCTGTTGGAGTCAACCCCTATACCCTGGCGGTGATCTGTTTGATATCGGTGTTTGCCAGCGACTATTTTATTTACTGGATTGGCTCCTACTTTGGAGACAAACTGGTGCGGCACCCGCGGTGGGCGAAACACTTCGAAGGCAAGTCTTTCAAAAGAGTCCAACGATGGATCCATGAGTATGGAACTTTGGCTCCATTTATTTTTAGATTCACGCCCGGCCTGCGCTTTCCCGGGCACATGATGTGTGGTGCAATTGGTCTTCCGCGCTGGAAGTTTATTTTAGTTGTTGGTACTGCGGCGGCGATCACAGTTCCCACCCAAGTGATTCTCATTAGTATTTATGGCGAAGTGATCTTGTCGATTTTAAATAAAATTAAAATCGTCGCCATTGTCGGCGCTTTTGTCGCCTGTATTGCCTTTATTGTTATCAAGTGGCGTAAGAAAAAATCGAAAAGACAAGAGCTTTTAGCTGGCAAAACTCAATCGTCGGACTGATGCTGCTGACGAATCCCTTCAATCCAAAAAACTTCGTAATCCATCGGCCCGGTTTTGCAAGCACTTTGACTTTCATCAAAATTTTGCACAGGGACCAACAGATAGCCTCCCGGCTCATAAAAAGTTTCACCCTCAGCAATGGCCTCAACATTTAAGCTCATGTCGGCAAAAAACTGGTCGCGCTGGACAATAAAAGGTTCGTCCATTCCGCAGAATGTTTTCTCCATGACCACCTCTCCAGCAGGATTCAAGCGACGAAAATCTTCGTCTTCAAACTGGTAACCAATCACCAGTCGCAGCGGGGCGTGGGCCGGCTCCTGTTTGTTCATCTCTAACACCACAAACTCAATGTCTCGCTCGGCGGTTTGCAAAACCCACTCGTTGATGATTTGGGCTTGCATCTCGGAATCATGGAACATGGCCATGGTCGACGCCTCTGTTTCTGGCTGTGTTTGAGCACCGCTTTCGAATCCTATAAGAAGAAGGCCAACAGCGATCACCAACTGCCATTGAATAAAGGAGTTTTTAAATACAGCTAACATTATACGCCTCCCGATTACACATCGGCATCGACATATGCAGATGGTTGTAGTGGGCCGAATTGTCCGAATAGGTTAAAGCGCCTGTTCTCGAACCGCTGCAAGCACACGGAGCCTGACTTTGCACCCGTGCCCGCCAACAGCGTGTGAAGCTCCAATAAAACTCATGATTCTGTCGTTCTGTGGACGATGAGCCATCGACGTGATCGCGATGCATCCTCACCTTGCGGCTGGTGGAACTGTTAAAGACACTGACCGCAAACAGATCAAAAGCCTGCCCTGTGGCGTGGGTGGACAATGTTCCAGAACCACTGACTGTTCGATTCGGTCGAACCTGCCCGGCTCCGGAAGAATGAAACAGGACGCGCGAGGGGCGAAATCCAAAAGCACTTTGCGCCGCTTCAACAGCACACTGATGGCCATGCCGACTGACAAAATCTCGGAAGGCACTGGAGACAATAATCTCTCGATAGCAATTGTTGGATCCGGCATTGTTACCAACAATGGGATTGAATGTGCACGCCGACACCGACGCCGGTGTTAACGCCACATTGTTGATTGCGGTACGAGCCGAACTCAATTGTGAAGACGTTAAACTGATTTGATTGAGGTCCTCGGGCATAAAACCGTCACTGTTATTGGAACCTCCACTCACCGGCCCTGTGACTCCACCGGACATCTGCGGACCGAAACTGGGACCTGTGTTAAGACTGAAAGAGCCCGAACTGGGCACACTGGTTTGTGGAAGGTAAATATCTTCTAATAAAGTCACGTACTCTTGACCACCCGACGAGCGATGAGTGGCCCAGAGGGCGCGACCTTCAACATGCAATTTGATATGATTGTTTTCAATATCAAGAGGCCAGTAAACATCAACCTCAGACCCTCGAGCTAAAGACGTCGGTCCGGCCGAAGGCGCCGGTCCATCACTCCTTGGAGTGGTCTTGAGTCGCAGTGGTGAAGACTCCGTTGTCACTCGTGCCCGACGAAAACGCGGATCGACCGCTTGATTGCCAAAGTAATGACCGAAATCTTGGGCGTTGCCAATGCCCTGTCCGAATCGAAAAGAGTCGTCCGGATGCTGGCTGGCCTCAAACCCACCGCAGCTCACCATAACAATCAGACTACCGGTCATAATAAAAGAATGTTTCAGCCAAACAATGACTGATTTCCTTGCCGCCAAAACTAACCCTCCATACACCGACTAAAAAATCGATACTTTATAAGAGAGCAAAACACGTTCCAGCGCTTAGCCCCTGCTGTGGTCGTTCTTAGAGGTGGAACCACATCCTTTTTACAGCCCTGATGACAAAAAACGGCGACTTCTAAAGGCCCTTAATTGGTTTTTACGGTTCCTCCTTGAAGCCTTTCCCCTTATTTTGGACTTTGATTTGTTCTTGATGTGACGGCCTGGAACCTTGCCGAAGTTTCAAGACCGGGCTCCTGCCCTGCCGGCATTTCACCCTTTGGGTGAAAACGCGTCACGCTTGCCGGAGTCTTGAAACTTCGGCAAGGTTCCAGGTCGATCAATAAAATGAAATCAAGGCTTTCAGAAGGGGGGAGTCGGCTGTTGCGTCGTTGATTATTTCTTTAGTTCTCAAAACTAAAATTGAAGGAATCGAAACGTTTTCTCATCAAGGAAAAAGCCCCAACTTTGAAGCGACTTCGGTTACGCCATGGCTTTGGCGGTTGGATGTAAATCTCTTTACACTTTTAAAAAAATAGAGCCGCCTCTTCCCGACCTCGTTATCTCAGGGCCCTTAGGTTATTGAGATTGGTTTTGACCGGAGAATGTGTGCTCAAGGGGGGTTCTTAGGTTTTCGCCCCCTTTGATTCCAAAATCCAATGTTCGAATAGGAAATGGGATGGTGATGTCGTTTTGATCGAAAGCGGTTTTAATGGCCTTGATGGCGGCATGACGAACTTTCAAGTAATTGAGATTTTTCGGATAATGAACCCAAATGCGAATATCGCAATTGATGGAACTACTGCCAAACTCTTTGTAAAAGATCTCAAGAGGCCGGTCTTCGACTCGTCCTTCCAGATCTTCTAAACACTCATAGAGAACTTTTTCGACCTTTTCGAGATTGTCGCCATAGGAAACGCCGACTTCGATATCCAAGCGCCGCTTTGGCACTCCAGAAAAATTATGTAACGGTTTTTCGAACATGAATTTATTCGGGACAAAAATCTCAATCCCCTGAAACGTTTCAATTAAAGTGGTGCGAAGATCGATGCTCTTAACCTCACCGAAGATTCCATCCACTTCTATAATATTGCCGATTTTAAAGGGTTCTTTAATGGCAATGACCACTCCACTGATTAGATTGGCAGCGATATCCTGAAACGCAAAACCCAGAGCGATCCCAAGCACCCCAGCACCTGCTAAAAGTGACGTGACTGTTTTATCTAAATTTAAAACACCAAGGGCAACAAAAACCCCGAGAAGAATAACAGCGAATTGAAGGAGCGTGCTGAATAGCGAACTTAGGGCCGTATTGTTTCGCAAGCTTCTTTGCATCACCCGATGCCCAGCTCGACGGACCCCTTTCGAAAGGAAAACGAAAACCACAATAATGAGACCAGCGAGAAGCAGATTGGGAAGATTGGTCAGCAGACCCTCATACCACTGCACCAGCTTACCTGACACAAGATTCCATGCCTTTGAATTAAGCAGCTCTTCCATACTATTTGGCCTCCGATGGACTTCAAGTTAATCCTGTTTCGCCTAATATACACTTTGTTATTTTCTAATCAAAACAGAAATTTATTTCAATTTTTCTTATCGTAAATCATTTCCTAAAATAGAGGGTGAAACTAAGGAGGATATTAATAATGGGATTGCGACTTTTGGAAATTTTAGTGATGATTTTAGCTTTGGGGTTCACCCCGCAAGCGGCTTCAGCCTTGGATTCTGAAAAAATCCATCAGCAGGTGCGGCAACAACTGATCAAAGATCCTTTGCTGTCAGGGCAGGGCATTGACAGTCGCTACACGAATAGAGTCGTCATGCTTTCCGGTACCGTCGACAATATCATGGCTTCCAAACGCGCAACAGAACTTGCGCTACTGAATCGAGATGTTGACTCTGTAATCAATAAAATAAAAGTAGTGCACGCCCATCGATCACCCAAGACCCTGGCCCAGCATGTTCTCAACAGCTTCAAGGACGAGACAACCTTCGATCTTTCTAAGATCCAAGTACAGGCCTCGCGAGACGGCCAAGTGGTTTTACTGGGCAAAGTAGATTCTGCGGCTAAAAGGCAGCTCGCCCAGGAAATGGCGTTGCACATTAGCGGTGTGACCGGAGTGATCAACGGTATTGATGTGGTCTATGATTCCCCTCGCTCCGATCAAGAGATGCAAAATGAGATTCGACAACGTCTTTACTGGAGCGCTCTAGTTGACAGTCTATCCGTCAGTTCGATCGTTGCCGACAGTCACGCGATTCTCAGCGGAACCGTGGGCAGCTTAGCGGAAAAAGAAAAGGCCATTAACGAAGCTTGGGTCCGAGGTATTAACAGTGTGAATGCCATCAACTTAAGAGTGGTTCCACGCAGCCTTGAGCAAAATCTGCGATTGGCGAGACGCCAACTGCCCACTGACTCAAAAATCAAAAGTGCGATTCATAAAGCGTTTTTATGGGACCCCCGGGTGGTCGCCAGCAACGTTGAAATCGCGGTCAACAAGGGTGTTGTCACATTACAAGGGCAAGTTCCGACCCAACAGGCTAAGTATGCGGCCAGCCACGACGCCCGTAACACCTATGGTGTGATCGACGTCAGAAATAATATCAAAGTGTTGTCGACGCGAACCATGGCGGCGACTCCATAAATAAACTCGATAAAGGATAATATAAATTAAAAGAAACAAACTTAAAATTTTTAAAGCAAAGGAGAAAACTGAAAATGCTACGAAGTATGAAAGAATTTATTGGCTATGAACTACAAAATAAGGACAAGGCAAAAGGAACTGTCGCCGACTTCTTGTTTGATGATCAAAGCTGGAAAATCAAACACATCGAAGCGGATTTGGGTCAGTTCCTTCCTGGCCAGAAAGTTCTCCTCAAACCGCATCATCTTATGCAACCGGAAGAAGAGAGCGCGCAATTGAAAACTCGCATGAGCAGCCAGGATTTGATGAACCGGCCTGCCCTGAAAACAGACAAACCAGTGTCCCAGCAGTGGGAGAACAGGATTTCGGAGATTAAAACTGAAGACGGTGGAGTTGGCAATGAAGTCTATTGGTTGGGAAAACCATTTCCGACTCACTATGACCTTGAAGAGCTCAAAGCACGCGCTGAAGAGTATGACTATCACCTCAGGTCTTTTTCTGAAATTAAAGGCTACAGTGTACAATCGCTGGACGATGATTTTGGTCGTATTGAAGACATGATTATCGATACCGAAACTTGGGAGATCAAGTCAATTATCGTATCGACACGCACGTGGGTGACGGGCAAGCAGGTCATGATTTCGCCACGTAAAATTGTCGAATTGGATTGGGTCAATCAGCGGGTTCGTATTCCAATGACTAAAAATGAAATTATGGAACAAAAAACGTTCTATCCAAAACAGCCGGTGAATCCGGGAGCGGAGGCCTCTATGTCTTTCGACTATTACGGTCGACGACAGGACCGGCCTGATCCTCACCGCTTGGCCTTATAGAGTCAGCGTGCAAAAACCAGGAAGCGGGTTTCAACGCCAGAAGTGACCAGAGGTAAGTCTCTAACCTTCTGCATGGGGATTGATCCCAGCTTCCAATGCGCCGGCATCAGTAGGCCCAATCTCTGGGGTTGGTGTTTCTCCCAAACGGCTGTTAGCAAGTCCCGGGAGGCACCAGGCAAGCGTTTTCCCCAGGGAGGATTGAGCACCACCAAAGGAGCCTCTTCACCAAGAGGTTCCTTTTTTTTGGCGCTAAAAATATCTTGAACTTTGACTTCCCAATTTTCAAATCCCACTTTTTTTAAATTGTTGTCAGCAATAGTTATAGCCTTCTCGTCTTTATCAAACCCGTAAACATGGCGAATCGGAAACCCCCGAGACTCGGTCATCAACGGAATCGCAGATTTGATTTTCGCCTGAACGTCTCGCCCCAATGGAATATTCTGATAGGCAAACGGGCGATCGAGAACAGCGCCTCCTTGTAAAGCCTCGGCTAAAAAGGTTCCAGAACCACACATGGGATCGATAAGATCGACCGGTGCAGTCACACCTTGAAACAACACACGCAACAAACCATGGGCCGTGGAAGCACGCAGCGATGCCACCGCACCTTGTTGCCCCTGCCCTCTTTTGAAAGACGCTTCTCCGGCGCAATCAAAACTTATGTTACACTTGTCTTTAACTATTCGAATGTAAAGGGTGGTACCGCCTTTCTTGTGTTTCACATTCAGTTTTTTTAAAACTTTATCGAAACAGAATTCAATTTGGCTCGACCGCGAGAGCTTTGAATTTTTGGAAGTGAATTTATAATCATAGACGTCATTTTTTTTAAAGAAGTCCCGCCAAGGAATCTCTTTTAAATGCCGGACAAAAGTGTTCTCATTGGGAGCTTCAAAGGAAGCCAAACGCATCAGCATTCGAGTATTGGTTCTGAGCACCGAATTCAAGGCAAAGCCAAGGGCCGCTGGAGCTTCAAACTCGATGCCTCCACGGTGAAAGAAAACCTCTGGATAAAAGGGAAGTTCAAAAAAATCTGCAGCCCGCCCCCACTTTTCGCAAAGCTCTAAGTGGGAAACGGACTCCAGGCCAGGGATAGTCGTGAGATAGAAGACCCTTCGATTATCACTCATCTTGAGTATCGAAAGATCGCCCTGGGTTTGTGTTCTCATAAGGCCACTCTTTAACATTCTCACCCGACTCATTCATATAAGTGTAAAGACCGGGGAATGTTGGTAAGACCTCAAAGTAAGTACGGCTCAGTTCTTCAAGGGGCCAATTGATATCTGAATTTTGTCTAACAATTTCAAGCTCTGGCTTGAGGTTGTCAATTTGTGACCCCTGCAACTGCAAGGCGGCAGCGTCACTGGCAGTTTTCGACATGACTTCATTGACCCAGCGATCGGAATCCACATAATTGACTTCGCGAGCACCAATGGTCGAAGTAAAAGCTTGAAAGTCACGATAACCACGCAACTGAAGCAGCCACGGGTGATTGTGCAGGTCCGCCGTATCCAGCATGTCACCTTCGGTAAAATGCTGAGTGAAATAATAGTATTTCTCTTTGACCGGTAAAGTTCGATCGCGAATCGGTTCACCGGTGCAAATGATAACGCCCTGCTTGGCTATGTCAGAATACTCCTCACCCAAATGCTCTTCAATGACGCCATTCTGGTTAAAGTCTTGATCTTCAGGAACAAAAGCCTTTTTCAGAAAAGGGTGACTATCGGCATCGCCGAGTTCAAAAAATGATTTGATCAATAACGGATGCAATCGAGCAACAAGACAACGCTCGTACTCACCCAGTTCAATATCAAAAGTCGCTTGTTGACTCACCAAAAAGGTTCCGGAACTGACATTGGTTCCTTGGGTGCGGCCAGCACTTTCATCCATCGAATTGGCTCGGCTGACACTGAAGGCGCCGGTCATTTGCTTGGTCGCCGTACCGACGGCAGTGGCTCCGATAAAGATTCCAGGAGGTCCTCCTGAAAAGAATCCGGCAACACCACCGGCAATCGCTCCAACCGTACTAAAAACCCATTCCCATGGCTTAAAAGAGGCCGTGGTCGAAGTTTTCAGGCCGTTACTACTGGAGAGGTTAAAGCTGGTTGTTAAGTTGATGTTTAAAGACTTTCCTCCACGATACACATAGCGCCCAGTGGTTCCATAGGCTCGCACCTTTCGCTCAAGAATGACGGGGCTAAAAGCCACATTGTTTTTCGGACGCAAACCACTTTGCAAAGCTTTGCCAGTGATAAAGCGCTGTTCATAACGACGAATCGTACCGTCACGATAATAGCCATACATTTGGCCAATCATACGGTGACAATGCTTTTCGAAATGATAAAGTGATCGCTTGTTCATTCCGTGTTGGGTCAGAGTGGTCACTCTCTCACCTAGAGTGATCGGACGATCAAAATACTTTTCTTTAAAAAAGCTCTGAGTCAGCACATAGCACATGCGATGCATCAGTTTACGAGCCAAATCCGGCTCTAACTCTTCATTTTTCCAACCAAGGCGCATCACATCTTTTAAGTCTTGAGGTGTGATCGGATCGCGTCCGGCGGCGTTGTAATAATCGACGTTATCCCAAGTGTTTTGAATGCTTTCTGTGAACTCGTGGCCAATCGCATTGTCGCCTCGCTCATTGAGCTGACGGAAAAGACTATCCGGCTTCAAGATGTCTGGACCATCGGTAATATCATTAAAACACTCATCAATACGAGTCACATCGATGGTCTGAGCACAGTCATGATCAATACCTTTCAGTCGCGACTTAGGATTGTCACTGAGAAGGGTGTAGTTTAGCCCCATCGACTTAACGAAATTGATAATTTGCGAGGCTTCTTCCATCTTGCGAGTGTTCTTCTCTTCAACTCTCTTTTTCTCCTCAATCAACATGTCGACAGTGACACCATGATAAGCTTTAAGATAGCCATAATATTTATTGTTTTCGTAATTGGCATTCACCGAGTCACCACTCTCATAGATCGGTTGATCGGTGAGTTCTTCCAATTGAAAGTTTTCATTCACTTTATTTGTCACTTCGACTTGTTCGGGAGGAAGACCCCACTGAATTTTTCCCTCTACCGTGTTGGGATCGTAGTCTTCCAGCATCACTCTTTCAGGCTCTTCACAAAAGGCCGTTCGGCAATAGTTTTCATTCAAAATATTGGTCGGTCGCAAAGACGAACCGTTGGTATTGAATACGAAAGTTAACGGACCAACGAAGGTTCGAGATGGTAAGCCCGACTTGCCGTCGTCCTCTTCTAAGTCTGGGTTATGAACACCGTCATTAAGAAGAAGACTAAAGTCAAAAGCTGGGTTCAGAGAGGATTCAGTAAAGTCCGCATATTTAAGTTCATCAATGTTCACACCCAACTCGTCCTCGACAAGATCGGTCATTGACCGATTACGACCATCGAAATGACTGCCAATGAAGAGAAACTTCAAGAAAGGATCTTCAGAAATGGCTTCTTCGTTATTGATATCGGAAAGCTCAGAGGCTTCAGCACCCTCAGTTTGACGGTTCTCATTGGTCGTAGCGACAGCAGCTTCGTCGCCTTTATAATCATTCTGTTGATCCATTTGATTAAGGATTCTATTGATCAACTCGCGCTTATCATTTCTGAATTCAGTGAGATAAGGCAGTCCTCGTTCTCTTAACAATTGTCGATACTGCTCTAGCCTTTCAAGACGGGCTTGAATCGACTGCAATCTCTGCTCAAAGGCTTCTGTACCTTCAGAGAACTCACCCAGACCCAACATATCGTAAAGTTTACGACGGGCTTGAGCGATATTGCCTTCAATCTCAACGAGCTGCTGCTCGGCTTCGATTCGACGTTCAGTTTCCTCAACAAAATTTAAAATCCCCTTAACCCTCTCACTATCCGCCTGAAGGGCATAAAGTTCGTCCATTTGCGTGAATACTTGGTTGTAACGATTGACCACATGATTGGGGTCGTCAGTATTCTCCATATCCGGAAAAAGATCGTGGATGGCTTTATCAATGGCTGTCGCGACTCGCAAACGATGCTCGTCAATGGTCTGCAGTTGGATAAAGAACTGATTCCGTATCCGCATCAAACGTAGATCGTCGATTTCAAATTCTATGGGTGTGATGATCATTCCACCCATGACTCGAACAAGCTTGGTTTGCACGCTGATGTATTCTTTTTGGGCTTCCTTAAGTTCCGTCTCTTCAAGAAGTCGGTGATTCACATGGGCGCCTCGCTCATCAGAATCATTCGGATTCCAAGTCATACGCGCATTGACGTATTGACCTTCACCCAACACTTGATCAGGGCCACCACCGTTTCCGGCTTGGGTGATTTGGTCGTAGATATCATTGATATTGGTCGGTGGATTTTCCGGATCGAACTCCACCAAATTGGGATCACTGGCAATCTCGTAGGGTTGCTCGAGCTCTTCGTCATAGATGCGAACACCTTTAGCCGAGGGATCCAAATAGTCTTTCTGCAAGGCCACCTTCATCAGGTAGACACCATCACGCAATTTTTCCGTCCCTAATCGCCCGCGAACAATAGAGTTGTATTTTAAAACGTAGGGGTAAGCCTTCAGCAGAACGGCTTTTTTCACTTTTAGGTTTAAATATTTATCAATGGCGTAGCGAAACCCCATGGTCTCGTAGCGGAAGTCAGCAATAAATAGCTGAGATTTTGGAGCGTTTCTTCGCTGCTCAATGATATCGTTATAATAGTTGGCTGGCATATCGGGCTCATCCCAACCAAATGTCCATTTCTCATCCCAGGGGTTCATGTAGTAGGTGAAATGCTCCTCGTACTGATTGATAATATCACCCGAGTCATTTTGATTGATATTCTCTACGACGGTGCCTGTACTGTCCTCACCTTCGATAAAAGTGTTTGAATTGCCATTGTTACGTGTTCCAACATAAGTCACCTTGGCGGTTCTTTGTTCAAGAACCTCACGTCGATAATATTTATGGGAAAGAGTTCCGAACCAAGTCAAACAACCGTCTTCGTTGGTTTCTCGACGCATTACACGTTCACGATTTTGATCCTCGGTCACGACATTGAATTGATAACCTCGGCCGACCGGAGACCCTCGCCAATTCTCCACACATGTGGTTACTGAATATTGCAAAGTTCTATCCGTCGCCGACTCTCCCGGCATGATTCGCACAAAACGCATCTTTAAAGGATTAAAGTAAAATCGCTTTTGGTCACGGATCGTCATGATCGACTCATCAATTTCCTCGATGCCGATGACACTGTTGAAATACTGTTCGTAATTGACCTGATCCATGGACTCGTAAAGTTCATTGAATTGATAATTCAGACTCTGTCGACGAACCCAATCATCGTATTGACCCAGACGAAAAACGGCTGAAAAAGGTTTTAATTTATTGAGACCGGCTGATCGAGGCACGATTCGCACCAGTAGTTCAACACTTCCCAACTCGGTCCGACGCTCTAATAAAAGAGGTATGCTCGCAGCCAATAAGCGGTCACTGTTCATACTCCACTCAAAGACTGTATTGTGACGAGTGATTTGAGCCACATTCGAACTTAAAAGATGTTTCTGAGAATCGTCAGCCGCCCCTGAGGCCACCAGATGCATGAACACTGTGAAGCGCCCTGTATCGATCTCAGTCTGATGGGGAATCCCTGTTGAGTCTTTCACCCAAGCCACCGGTTTACCGGTGAAATTGAGATTTATATGAACGCCTGAGCGATCTTGCAGAAGTTCCTGATCTATCTGTTGACGAATGCGCCGCTCTTCTGGGGACAGAGCTTGCAAACGCTCGCTGTACTCGGCGGTTCGTTGGCGTTCCCGCTCAACCGGCTCGACCACCATATTTTTAAAACGAAGTTCAGCGTCGGAATCAAGCAGTTCGCCTTTTAAGGCTAAAATGACATCTTCGCCAGTCACCCACTGACCGGTGTACCACTGGTCACGACTGAAATCTGTAAGATCCATAAAGCCGCGAGACTGGGATTTATTTCGGTACATATCCCAAGGGTTGAAACCGATTCTCTTAACAACCTTTCCAAGGTTTCCAGAAAGGGACTCAATTTCAAAATGCAGAGCGACGTTGACTGACGGCGCCAAGAAGTCAAACACAGGAACCTGTTGTGTCCAACGCAAACAGTTTCCACTGTTCACGGTGATCGGGTTATAAACATGCGACCGACGATTGGTCTCGTCCGCCCGCTCGCCATCGCGCATCCACATAATATCAGAACCTAGCTCTGATTTGATATGAAAACGCTCGTTGCGGATCGTCCCTTGTGAAGCACGATCTCTAATATTACAAAGTTTGAAGTAAAGTTGAATTTGATCGACCTGTTTCCAGTCCGACTCGGTGACATCAGAGAATTTGATATCTTCTAACTGAATGTCACCAACCTCGAATTGAGCTCGGTTGTTATAGGCAATGAGGCTACGCTCGCGCGAGTGAATATTGAGTTCTTGTTCATTGCGCTCGCCGCGGTCGGCTTTCACACAACCAACAAAGAGGCTTAAAATAAGAAGTGGCAGACTGATTCTAAATAAAATCATACATTGTCTCCACTGCAAAATAGATCGTTTGCTGATTGTCTTGTTGTAATCCATCAAGTCGCCTTACTGACTGGTTGAGAAGATTGGCGTCGTAGTAATCTCCAAGGAAATTCACGCCCCAATCCTTTGATTCGATTCGAAAGCCATAGCCGTGGCCGATCCGATTGTTGTGACCGTAGGCATGTGAGTTGTAAGCCGCCGGCACCGCATCTGATTCAATGAAATAACTTTTATAAAGTCCTGAGAAAATCCAACGTCCAGAATCATAAGCGACACCGCCGCCAATGGTTTGGGCTTCGCCGGCATCCGACGGGGCTTCGTTGTTCACTATTGTGTTCCAAAGCGCTTGCACGCTCCAAGCTTCCGTGATTTTTTGTTCAAAGTTAAGGGTGGTTAAAAACCCTTCAAAGTTATAAATAAATTCGGCATTGTTCACATCGGTATTTGTCACTGTATTCCCATAGATAAAACTATCAAACGCCACCACTGACGGTAGATCAGAATAACGAAAGTGAGTCACTCGACCACGAATAAAATTGTATTTCGATAATGCTAAATAACCTTCAAGACTCTGGGTATAGAAAAAAGGCACGTTTTCACGCTCACCGACTCGAGTCGCAAGAGTGTAAGATGTGGGTATCAACTGCTGAGTGCGAAGAGCCACTTCAAAACGCTTTCTTTTTAATGCCAATCTTTGCGAGACTCCTAAGAAAGGTAAGTTTGATACAAACAACGGCTCGTTAAAAAAACGTTGCCGGATCAACCCAGCTTGTAAAGTCAGTACCTCGTTAAAAGGTTCATACTCAATAAGCACTTCGCGAGGATAGATACCTGATCCCGGCTCTTGATCTCCAAAAATAGCCTGCGACCGTCCCGACTCTAAATTAAGACTGGCTTGAGCTTTAAAATTTAATTTCTCTAAAAAGCGATATTTAAATCGACCGATAAGATTAGCACCGGCAATTTGCGAATTGATATTTCCTTCTGTTGAAATCGACTGCCCCGCAAAATGCAGTTTCCAAAAAAGTTGCGATCGACGATTTTCAACTTCAGCTTCCATTCGATCATAGTAGTGGGGATTTAAAGCTAGAAAGTTTGAACGTTGGATTGATGAATCATAATAAGAAGTCTCATTAGCAACAACTTGCTGAGCATTGATTTGGCTGACTTCTGGTTTCGTGATTGTTTCACCCGCTTGGGCATAGCACGACAGAGAATAGCCGGTTCCAAATAGGAACCAAAATGCAATTTTAATAATGCTTCGAAAGGAAGCATATAAGTCCTTGTTCTCTCTCATGTTTCCCCTGACAAAAAACATAATAGGTTAATCAAACTAAAATTTCACTTGTATACATTTCAAAAACCATTCCCTAACAATTGTGCTATAAACTCCTATAAACACTAAGCAGACACTGTACAAACATTAGACAGTACGCCCATTTGCGCCGCTTTTTGTGGTTTTTTTTCTGAATTGTTTTCATTTTTTTTGAAAAAGTTTCTGTTCGCCAGGGACTTTGGGAGCAAGATTTCTGCTGAGTTCTAAGTCAGTTAGAGCCTAGGATGAAATGTTTATAGTGATCGATGGCTTCGTTTTGTCGGTAAATAATGTGAACATATCAACAATAATCAAACATGAGAATTTAACTGATCACTCACACGATAAATCAGAAACCTTTCATAAGACTTTTCCTTCTGATTGTTAAGAGACGTTTCATTTTCTTTAAACAATAACTCCAATCTTTTACGACCTCGAACAATCATCAACCTATCGCTTTTGTTGACATCTTTTAAAAAATTGAATCTCATGATTGATATCTTTTTAAAATTTCAACCTCTCAAAATGCAAAGACCGCTTGTTGCTGAAAACAAAGAGTTCTTCGCACTTCCACTAAACAGGCAGTGCAATCCACTGAAGTCTGTCAATAAATTCCAATTTCAGAAAAGCCTCTTGCCAATCCCATTGGCTCAGAGAATGAACGGTTGTGAGATCAGAAATATGGTCCTTTAATGTAAAACCCTTTACTACAAATCTCTCACTCCGTTTCAATAAATAGTCTTGTTGCTTGTTGAGACGTTTATGATGTTTCAATTTGGCACAAAGTGAGACAATCCCCTTTGATTGCAACAAAATGGGCCGTATTTATTATTGGCACTATCAAAAAGATAATCGCTGTATTCAAAACAACAAGCCAACCGCACGGCATACCTATTGCTCTATTAAACCCTATAGGGAGGGACTATGAGACGTTCCAAGGTAAGGCGATTTTTAGTATTATCACTGACTTTTATAACCACTGTTTGCTTTCAAAACTGCGGTCAAGAGGTGACTTTTGATGAAGGCTTACAAAAAGGCCATTTCACGCAACTGAACAGCGACGGCGAAGCCATGGCAAGTGACAATCTTGATACTTCTAATATTGTGGAATTGGTGGCTATCACCGATGAGAGTCAGAGTATCGATTTTGAAACAGAAGTTCCACCCGTCATTATCCTGACAAACCCAGACGATGATTCCGACTCGGATCAAGATCAGTCGGATAACAACAATAGCGATGATGCCGATGATTCGGTAGCGAGCACCACTCCTTCTCAAGACGAAGTCGTCTCCGAGAACGACAATGAACAGCCGATGTCTGAGGAAAACACCGACGATCAATCAATGGCTTCTGATTCCGACGATTCAAATGACGACAGCACCCCGTCTGCGAACGACCATGGTCAACAAACCGCGGAAACCAATCGCAATAAAAATGATGATACCGAAAACGATGCTGGACTTGATTCGGGCGATTCAGATTCGGATCAGACTCAAGTCGCAGACAATTCTGCAAACGACGAGAATAATGATGTCATGGATGGAGACGACAGTTCTGATAGCACCGGTGACAACGGTGACGTTCCAAGCACTGATCCGGAAACTTACATGTATCGCTGTGTCCTTCAAGGCAAAGGAAAGTCTCAACACATCGGTTTGATTGGTGAGCAAATTGTGATCGACAAAGACACTCCGGACACTTTGTGCATGAGTGAAAATGCCTGCCTGAACATCATGCCGAATTTGGGCTTTGACGTCCAAGGACCGCAGTATACCGGTTACTGTAAGAACGGCAAAGCTCACACCCAAACCCTCACTGACAGTCAGGCCTTTGCCTTAATCGCCGAATAAACAAAGACCCGGCAAAGACGACAAGAAGGATGCGAGAACTATTCCATCCTTTTCTTATTTCATTGGTGATTACAAGCACTTAATAATCGCTTAGGACCCCCTGCATTGTTGACGCCAGAAAGCCCGGAGACTAATATCCGGCTTTAATCAACAATCGGATTTAAGGGAGCCCTACATGCAATCCATGAAGCAATTGCCGCCAAAGGCCGGTTACAAAGCCGGGGATGTTCTTGTTCTTTTTGGTGAGCTTTTTTCAAAAGGCTACGCCAATGGCCTTGTCGAAGAAGCAGAAAAAATGGGAATGACTATTGTTCGCTCAACAGTGGGACGTCGTGATAGCGATGGAAAACTACGAGCTCTGACTCCCGAGGAGAGTAAGGACATTCCTCAACCCTTTATCAATATTCCCCTTGAGGCCGGTTTTGATATGGAGCCCGATTCAAAAGGCGTGACCCCTTGCGACCAATTGCAAGGCATCAAAATGAAAGATTGGGACCAGGACCACCTGAACTGGGAGTCGGTTCTGGAATCTCAGAAGAATGGCGTCGAACGCTTCAAACGCTCGGTGACTGAGTATATGGACCAATTGAAACAACACATTCCCGATGGCGCCAACGTGCTGTTTGCCCATATTATGGCCGGTGGTGTGCCTCGAGCTAAAATTCTGATGCCGGTAATGAATAAAGTTTTCAAGGGCCGAGGCGATCGCTTTATCTCGTCTGAAGACTTATTCCATTCACAATTGGGAAAAATGAGCCAGTTGAATTTCACGGAAGTCACTGCCAATACCTTTCAACACCTGGTTGAGCTCAGCTCCAAGGTCCGCGACCAAGTGGAATCAAAGGGTGGCCAGGTCTCCTATACAGCTTACGGTTACCACGGCACTGAAATACTGATTGACGGAGACTACCAATGGCAAACCTACACCCCTTACTTTCAAGGGTGGGCCAAAATGGAATTGGAAAACCACTGTAAGAATTTTTCGAAGCAAGGAATCAAGTGCTGTGTTTACAATTGTCCAGAAATTCTTACGAACTCGTCGAGCATTTTTCAAGGCGTGGAAGTGTCACTGTATCCTTTGGTGGGCGCGCTTCAAAAAGAGGGTGAAAATTCATCCTATTGCAAGAAAGCTTTGGACACCTGTCGGCAGCTTATTAAAGACAAACACAGTTTTTCTGAAATCCTTCAGTTCACCGATGAGTACGTAAAAAACCCGCTGATTGTCAGTCACTCCGACTTTGACAAGTGGCCACAGCACAATTCCAAAGAGCAAATGGCCTTTATGCTGGATTCCTCAGAGCATTTGATCAGTATGCACAAAGACCCTAAAAACTTGATGACGTTCCCGTTGTCAGAAGAGGTTTTCACTGCCACGGGCCAAGTCATGTTGCATGACAGTTGGACCTGTCAGGAGCCCGTCTTGTGGTTGAATCACGATATTGTGGCTCGTTCTATGGCAGCTCGCGGGTGACCCCGTGAGCTTAAGCCACGGCTTTCAGTGGTCCTTTGAGGACATGGACTTTAAAGGCTACTCCGTCGCCGGACAGACCACGTCCATAGTTTTTCAAAATCAAAAGATTTGTTTCGATATCGCCCAAGGCCTGCCGTTTAATCTCAGCGCAAAGTTTTACTGTCTGTCTCACTTGCATGCCGACCACGGCGCTGGACTCAATTACCTGCTTTCTCAACGTTCCCTGTTTGGCCTACCGGCAGCAAATATTATGTTGCCCGCCTCAACCCTTGAATCTGTTGATATCATTTTGAAAGAGTGGATGAAAATCGAAGGCTTTCAATTCTCCTACAACCTGATACCCGCCGAAGCTGGGATGACCTATGACCTTTCTGATCAATGGCGCCTGCGCTCATTCCCAACCACTCATCGCGTGCCGTCGTTTGGATACATTCTGTACCGTAAAAAGAAAAAATTAAAAGCGGAGTTTATCGATAAGGACCGTCAACAAATTCTCGACGCGAAATCAAGAGGCGAGACCATTGAAGACGATGTCGAAACACCCTACCTTGCGTTTACTGGTGATACCCAAATTGAATTTTTAAAAGCCCACCCCGATGTCACAAAAGCCAAACTTCTTTTTATGGAGTGCACCTACTGGGATGATAAGAAACCGGTGGCGGCCGCCAGAGAGTGGGGACACATTCATTGGCAGGAAATTCTCGATCATTTGGATGCTTTCTCTAACCAACATGTTTCTCTAATTCATGTCTCAGCCAGACACTCCACAAAGCAAGTTGAAGATATTTTACAGAGCAGCCTTCCCCATGCGACTCGCAGCCGATTTTCCATATTCCCTAGACCCATGTAACAAGGATTTCAATTGATGAAGATTCTATGTGTTTTTATTGTATGTGTTGCTTTTATTGAATTCGCTGGCGCTGATTTTTACCCAACGAGCTATGAACAGAGTCGGCAGCATTTTTTACAACTGCCCGATCAGTTTCAGACTGTTCGCGGTCTTAAGATCTACAATCAACGCGTTCCTAGTCAGAATACCGAACCCCTTTTTATCGATGCTCTCTATCTCCCACAACAAGCTGAAATTAAAACCAACCTGGTTATCATCACGTCAGGCATTCATGGTGTGGAAGCCTTTACAGGGGCGGCCATCCAATCTCGCTTTTTAACTAAAACTTTTAAAAAAGAATGGTTAAATAACACGGGCTTTCTGATCGTCCATTCTGTTAACCCCTACGGTTTTAAATTTCTTCGCCGTGTTGATGAGGACAATGTCGACCTGAATCGCAATGTTGGTGCGGATGCAGAACTGTTTCGAAGAAAAAGTCATTCCTATGAAGAGTTTGAAAGTTACCTGAACCCACAACACCCTGTTAAAAGCGGCTTTTGGTCGGACGCTCGGTTATTCTTAAAATCTCTTGTCAAGTTAGTGAGCCACGGTAAAAAGAAGATCACCCAAATTGCAGTGGGTGGACAGTATCAAAACCCAAAAGGCATCTACTATGGCGGCAACAAAGTCCAAGCCAATTCCTATCTTCTGCAATACATTTTCACCAGCGCTGGCCAACCCTACCGAAACATTCTTCATATCGATCTGCACACAGGATACGGTGAGCGAGGTCGTTTGCATTTTTTCTCAAATCCAAAAGCCAAGGAACTTCCTGGATTTGCTGAAATTTTCAAGGGCTTTTCCATCGACTCGGGATCTGATCAAGATTTTTATGAAACATCAGGTAGTTTTGAAAGACTCACTCTTAAAGTTTTTCACGACAAGAATATCGTGATCCCAATGACCTTTGAATTTGGCACCATGGATTCACAGACAATCATGGGTGGCTTCTACTCTTTACGTAACATGATCTATGAAAACCAAGGGGTTCATCATGGTTACAAAACAGAAAATGACAAGGATACCGTAAAAAAAGACTTCTTAGATATGTTTAACCCATCCGATCAAAGCTGGCGCCAAAAGGTCTTAAGCCAAGGGACCGAAACCCTAGACACTGTCGTTCAGCGCTTTCAAAGTCTAGAGCATTGATGATATAATCGATAAAATTAGTGGCGAATTTCGCGGAGGGTAAAAACGGCTCCGTCGGAATCTGACCGACCATTCTTTATCGGCGCTCCAGATATTAGGACTGTTTTTTCAACACCGCTACCAATTGTGACCTTTAACTTTTCATCACAAATTTTTTCACCGGAATACATCATACGATAGAAAGGCGTCTGCTCAGATTCTATTTCCTTGCCTTCAGCGGTTTTCAGATTCCAACTTTTAGAGGATGCGTTTTTGTCCATCAATTGATCATTTGTGAACTCAAGAAGATCCATGGCATGGGGGTTGGCATATTCGAATTGCCCTTCTTTGTTTAAAACCACGATCGCCACAGGGCTGGACTCAAGAATTACACGAACCGCCTCTAACTCTCGCTTGGCCCGCCCCTGTCCGGCATCACCTTCAATATACTCAAAAACTGTATATTTGATTCCGACCAATCGACCATTTTCATTGTACCGACCCATGGCTAGCAAATTCACCTGTTTTTCTTGATCATTGGCATCGAGGCGAACCGTCGAATGCAGATACGCTGGCTCACCTTTTTCAATTTGGCTATTGATAATTCGTGTGTCTGAATGAGCCGACAGAGGTAAGAATATATTCTCACTCTTGCCAATGGCTTCTTCACGGGACATACCAAAAAAGTTTTCAGCCTCTTTACCCCACATATCAATAACACCATCCATATTGACGCCAAAAATAATTTCATTTTCAGATAGTAAAAATCGAAACAGCCAGTCATTGGAATCCTGTGCGGCTTTCAACTCAGAGACGTCGACAATGAGAACAACCAAACCATCTGGGTCATTCTCAGAATTTTTGTAGGGGTGAATCTTTACAAGATTCCAGCCAAATGTTCCCAGATTGACCTGATTTTCAATAATTTTATCGTCTTCAAGAACTTTTCGACAGTCTTCAATAAAGCTCGGATACAGAGGCGATGAGAATTGAACGATGGGACGTCCGACATCGCCCTTTCTAAAGTTGAAAACATCCATAGCCAATGTCGACATTTTCCGGATAGCCAAATTTTTATCGAGAAACATGGTTCCTACTTTAGAAACCGACAACAGAGTTTCCATATCGCGATTGGCGAGAGACAACTCTTCAATTTTGGCCTGATACTCAGCGTTCATGGTATGAAGTTCTTCATTCACTGATTGTAATTCTTCATTGGTGCTCTGCAACTCTTCATTGGAGGAGACCAACTCTTCATTGGTGCTTTGCAACTCTTCGTTAGCGACCTCTAAGCTTTCTACTGTGTTGTCTAAATCTTTGCGAGACTGAGCCAATTCCTCTTTTAAAAACACCATCTCCGAGGGATTGTGCTCGGTGGGGTCAGCCACTTCATCCGAGGTCTGAGTTAGAAAAAAGGTGACGACAAACACATTTTCATACTGGGTGGGGTTGTAACGAGTCACTGAAACTGTCAACACGGAATCGTCAGAGCTTTTGTGATCACTAACCAGTGATTTGACTTGTAGGTTCGATTCTTTACCCCGCAATTCCAACCGTCGTATCGCGGCCACCACAGTCGGCTTTATTTCAGGTTGTAGAAAATCGAGAAATGAGCCGTCTTTCTCTCCTGGGCTCACCGAAGTGAATGGCGAGATATCGCCAAAAACATGCAAGGCTTGCAAGTTGGGTCCAAGTAAAACTGTTGGAGGAATCAATCGACCAAAAACATCATGGGAAACTTCTAAAAGCAATTGTTCTTTACTGGTGAGGTTTTTAATCTTCTTGGGTCGAAGGCGTAATCTTTCATTCTGAATATTAAGAATTTCGACTCGGCTCTCGGGTGACTTATGGGTGCTTTTCTTAAATATTTTTGCAGTCCCGTCGATGGTATCAAGAACAGACTCTTGAGGGAGGCTCTCACTGCTTCCCAAAAATAAGTACCCTCCAAGGTTCAAGGACTGCTCCAAAATTGCCAAAACCTCTTGTTGGGTCGATCGGTCAAAATAAATCGAACAGTTACGAAAAGAAATGATATCCATTTTGCCAAAAGGAGGATCCGATATAAGATCATGTTTTGAAAATACAATATTATCACGCAAACTGCGTTTGATTCTAATTTTATCGCTTTCTTCTTTGTTAAAATAACGGTTTTGAAAATTAACAGGAAACTCTTTAGTTTCGTGTCGATCATAAACTCCGGATTGAGCTTTACGAATGGCGTCACCATCAACATCGGAAGCGAAAATACGAAACAGGATGTTTTTCCCAGAGCGACGAATTTCATCATCGAGATACATGGCGATTGAAAAGGCCTCCTCTCCCGTGGAACAGGCAGGCACCCAGACTCGAATTTCAGAGCCTTCTTTTTTCTTAGCCACCAATGGCGCCACTGCCTTTTTCGCAAATTTATCGAAGATCCGTCGATCACGAAAAAAAGAGGTAACTCCGATTAAAAACTCCTCAGATATTTTCTTTACTTCATCCGGGGTTTTCGAAAGATAAATCAGGTAATCACCTATCGACTCTAAATTTAAAATAGCAGTTCGTTTTGTAATGCGACGTTTTAAAGTCGAATTTTTGTATTTAGAAAAATCGATTCCAGAGGTTTTTGACGTGATACCTATGATTTCTTGAAGG
>CAZPOV010000034.1:0-18311 GCA_964588335.1 uncultured Pseudobdellovibrionaceae bacterium
AAAACTACTGGGTCACACAGGTAGAGTACAGGGATGAGTCAAAGTTAGATTTATTGTCCTGGGAGGATTTTATCAAAGTTGCGAGTACGATGAATATTCGTACAAGTGGTGTGAAAATTGAAAGTCGGATATTAAAGAAGAATAATTGGAAAAAGGTTCGCGGTCATGCGAATCATGGTGACGGAATAACTCCTGATGGCAAAATTGTCGAAATCAAATCTTCAATTGTAACTCCAACCCCGGGATCAACTATCTCATTTAAAGGGATTCGCCCTTGGCATGAAATCGATTTTCATTATTTTATTATTATTCACCTCAATGATTTAGATCGAGAGCCAGTGACAGACGTAATTAGGCTAAATAAAGAACAAATTAACTATGAGCAAAATGATATGAAAACTATTCGCCCCTACTCTGGTAAAAAGCGAGACCGAGAAGGGCTGATAAATGTTCTGCTTGGAGCCGCATTCAAAAAGGGAGATTTTGAACGGTGGAAAAAAAGTTATTCTTGCGAGATAGTGCTTTAATTATTGATTTATTTTGTAACTAATCCCAAAACACTCGATACAAGAAATTTAAAAAACGAACCAGTTACTCGGCTCTACAGCCCTGTCGATCTATTGACGGGAGTAAGCTTTGTTGTTGCTGAGCGAAACTCGGCTTTTACTTTGTCTAAACTTAAAGGAACCTTGATGTATTCGCCTTTGCGCCAGAGGGGCGTTTGATCATTCAGGTTTTCATTCATCAACCAAGAGTCTTGGCCACCATGGAGCACGAAGTAGTTTTCATCCAACGAAGCCAAGTCACTGATGTGGCGAGCACTGGCTCCATAGGTCACCTCTTGCTTTTCCAACGAGAAGTTCCGACCGTATTTATTCAATGTCTCTGAACTGCCGTTAACGGGATAGTCGGCATACTGAAATCTGCTGCCAACCCAAGGAATCATTCCCAAAAGGGTTCGTTGTGGTTGTACTGTGAATTCTCCCCAGGTCTTATATTTTTTCACCGTGTCTTCTATGGATGCTAATGATGACGCCGTCAAAGCTGCGATGTCTTGGGAGGTCTGGGACTGAATCCACTGCAATAAACTCATTCGCCAGTCATCGTATTTTTTTACACCTTCTTTTAAGGTTTTATCCTCAAAGCGCTGAAGATAAGCCTGCCAATAGTTGTACATCAAAGCATAGTAAATAATGGCGCCTTCACTTTCTTTGTTAAAGTTCCCGTCCCACGTTCTAAGGTTTTCGATTAAAGGGTGGGATTTTAAATCACTATTTTTTAATTTCTCTAAAACCAAGACTTTAATATCTACGGCCGCCTGTAGGTAAACATCCTTTTGAATTTCCATTAAATAATCGACATCAATCTTGTTCGGTTTTTCTGATAAAGCTTTTAGGCGTGAGATTCTGTGGTTATTGGCATAACCAAAAGACATGGGGATCGCCGTATGCGCAAACGGCTTATTATTGGCCGAAGCGATATAACCTTCTCTAGGATTTAACGCTGTAGGGTTTTGGGTCGGCCGAAGGGTGCCCACAATCGGATTTTCTAGTGACTTAACCAGTTCTAATGTTTGATCTGGGTTCTTTAGAACAGGCTGTCCATAGGCCGCAATCAATCCGATATCACCTTTGTTATCGGCATAGACAAGGGCCATGGCGGGAACCTGGTAGCCTTCAAAAGACTTTTTGAAAGAGCTCCAGTCCCGTGAACGTGTGACTTTTAAAAAAGAGGTGATTTCGTCCGAACCTTGGCGCCCCAGCCAATCAATCGCAACAGCAAAAGGGTTCTTATCTTTTTCAAAATATTTCAGGTCAGTGAAAATCGGTCCATAGGGTGTCTGCCGAATTTCAACCTCGGTATCAAACCACCAGCGTCGCTTTAAATCGACTTTTTTGATTTTGATGTCAGAACTTGGAAGAGTGCTGATATCGTAGAGATGGCTACTGATCCCACGCATGTTGGTACCACCCCATGCAATATGCTTGTTGCGCCCAGCTCCGATGATGGGAACCCCTGGAATCATCAAACCACAAGCGTGATAACTGGGAGACTTAATACCCACCAGGATCCAAAAGTTTGGCAGCATCAACCCCACATGAGGATCACTGGCGATCATTGCCGACCCCGATCGGGTTTTGGAGCCATTGACCACTAGCGCATTACTCCCCGACTTGGAAAAAGATTTGATCAGCTCAGATAAAGAGTCATCTTTTTGATTGTTTGTTGAAGCCAGGCTGGCACTGACTTTGTTTTGTAAGAAATCAAAAGTTTGTCGCCATTCTGGCGCCTCTGCTAACTTTAAATATTTGAGGTAGGTCGCCCAAGTTAAATCGGCTGAAACCAACCGAGTGATGGCCACCACCTCTTGCAAAGAATAGGGACGCAACTTGATATCAAGGATCTTGTTAGTGACAGGCTCTCTGGGTAATCGGGCAATATACCAGTTGAGGCCTTCGGTAAATTGCTGCATCCACTGCTTGCCCTCAGGGGACATCTTCGACAGGGACTTTTCTGCAGACCCCATAAAGTCGAGCATCCTCAGGCCGTGATCAATTGTCTGTACAGGTCCTATGGGCCCAGCGGCTTCACTAAGGCGCCCTTGAGAAATCAGCCTTAATACTTCAAGCTGGTCGATCCTCAAATGCCCATGAACCGTTCCCAACGCGAAGGCCAAGTCCTCATCGGTCTGCGCCTCAATAAAAGGGACGGCATATCGATTCCAATAAATTCGAACGGTCTTTTTAACCGGAGAGGCCGTATTCTCCCGAAGAAGTTGAATACGTGATTGAAAGGTTTCTTCATCCGGATAAGTAAACAGAAGGCTACAACCCGTCACCGAGCAAACCATGCATAAAATCAACAGACACTTTGTCATCTTGTAAGCGTGCTCCATGTGCAAAGTTCAACCTCTTTCACATAGATAACCCTACACCCTTACACCTCTTGAGGGGTACCCGGTTCTTTATGTGTATGCACAGTGCCAACTAAAACCATTGAGCTATCCCCCTCGGCACCGGTCTCCCTGAAATTAGAATCAGTATTAAAGAAGGGGCTTTTATTGGACTCCACCACTGACTGGGGAAAAACAGAGGCAAATTAGACTCCAAACCGATAAAAGCTTCAATCAGAGTCAGAGTCTCATTCTACACGTTGTGGTGATTGGATAAGCATAATCTGCTGGCATAGAATCAAATATGGGTGGCATTAAGCTTTTTACACTCAAGGTCTAAATTCTATGAATTAAAAATCATGTGAAAACGAAATGGACCGACACACCGATTTCATAAATGGAACCGGGTACTCTGGCAAGATATTTGCTCTTCGAACAATTGAATCTGTTTAAATTGAATTGATTGGAGTTCCTATGTTCTATATCCGGTTTTTAAGAAAATACGTCTTTGTTTTTGGACTGATTCTAAGTCTTATTCTTTCCTCCTGTGTGACCAGTCCGAAGCTGAACCAGCCTAAAACTTCAAAATCACACTTAGAGCAGAAAACTTATAATGTACAAAAAGTATCTCCAATTGATAAATCACAAATTTGGAAAAAGCTGACAGACTTTAAAAAGGCCTTGAATAAAGGAAGACTCACAAAAAGTGACTGGAAGACTCACGACCAACTTCTTAATGCCTATATTCAATTAAAATCTCAGCAGAATAATAAAGTTACTGTCCCTGCACATGGCCAGGCCACTGTTCCGATTGAAACCTACTGCTTGAACTCCGGGAAAGCCGCGCCCTCTCCGCGAGAAATCTACCATTGGCAGAAATCAAACCCTGGTATCAGATACTTCAGAGAACTTTTTGAACTCAGACGCAAGAATAAAATTAAACAACAAGAGCTACAAGAACTGCTATGGAATTTACAAAATGAAACCCGCTGGGATAATTACCCGAACCGGCTAAAAGCCATTTTACAGTCTATCGATCCTCAAGCCTCTTTCAAGCTTCCCTCAAAATTGAAGGATCAAGCAACAAGTTTAGTTAAAGACTCCTTACTAGGGCTCCCCGGCGCATCTGAAGCAATCAATACCTACAACTTAATCGAAGGTCACTATTATGATTTTGAGACTTTTAAGAACTCTGTTGAAAACTTGACTTCAAAACATGAACTGAGTGATTACCAAAATTTAACTCGCATACCTGGGTCAAGCCTCTACTCACAAAGTCAGAGCAATGGCTTCGATAATCAGATCGTCACGTTCTACAACCCATCAGACAAACCTCAAGAAATTGATCTCAATGAATTCTACCTAGCTCCCGAAAGGCCAGACGTCCAAAGAATTGGGATCAACAGACCCATCGATGATCCTACCTTGTTAACAGACCTTGAGAAGGTGCTGTACGAGGATATGGCGAGACTCGGAATCGGTTTCGTTCCCCTTGTTAACGACGTTGCAGACGTTTACGAGCTACTCACCGGGAAAGATTTCATATCTGGAAAAAGTCTTTCCTTAGCAGACAGAATGCTATCCGGGTTAGGAGTGATTGCTGGCAGTGGCGCAGCTTATCGATACGCCAAAAGAGCCATTCATTCCCCCACACAATATGTCGATGAGTTCTCTAAAGGCTTGAGTAAAGCGTCCAGACGGACCGCTAGTCTCACTAGTGAAAAGTTAGATTCCGCTAGACAAGTGGTTAAACAATCAGATTCTGCACTTTCAAATGCAAACAATCTAAAACCTGAGTTTGGTAACAAGTATGTATCGCGACTTCCTGATCTAAAAGGATCTCAGCGAGAAGCTTTCGATGGACATATCTTCAAAGGTGAGTACGAACCTGGTGAAATTTTGTTTCAAGCTCAAAGAGCCGGCCAAAAAGGTGCAGGCAATTGGTTTGGCCCTTTAAGACCAAAAGATTCTGATCATGCAGAGTCACTGTTTAATATTCGAAGATGGGGAAATAATGCGGAGCAAATAAAAGCATATGTAGTCAAAGAAAGAGTTTCAGGATATGCGGGAAAAGTTGCAGGAGGAGAGGGACATCAATTTCTAATACCATCCGATGTACCGCTCGATAAAGTTTTAATGGAGGTCAATTTCTAAATGAAGTATGAAATACTTTTTTTCAATGTCTCAGAGATTCGAATGGGCTCTCCCTACAATACAGCGGATTTTAAGCTTAAAGGCCCATTTGTCCCAGATTTGACTGATTATACCTTCCAAGATATTTTCGCTATTTCCTCAAAAGGAAATACGATCTTTCTTGTTCAGTGGGATATAGTAAACAATGAACCAGGTTTTAGAGTCTGGAAAATTTCTTCAAACCCAGATTCAGTTTGCCAGTCGTCCCATATAAGAGGATGTTGCTCTAAAGTTGAACTTTTAAATGATTACACTGTCACTGTAACCGCTTATGCTGACAGCAAAGAACATCAAACCATACTCAAACCATCTTCTTTTCACATGATGAAACTGAATTAGAATGACAGAGTTAAGGCACTTTAAAGATGTTGATAGAATTTGTAATATCTTATTTCAAAATGGATATCTTGGAGAATGAACATTTGTTCAATTTTAGAGACATTCCGATTCTTAATCGAACCAGGTCATTAAAACCATTTGCATTTTGTGGTCGTTGGCGACCTATCCCTTTAAAATCACTCAAGGTCCGACAACTCCACCCAATTGAGGTGAGCACCTTATCTCGTAGCTCACTCCCTGAGCTGAAACACTAAAATCGAGACTGAATTCCTAAAATTAATAATTTCCTGGGACCTGAATCGGCTATTTTTCAGGCCAGATGCCGTTTTTATGGATCTGAGGCTTTTTCTCCCTAAATCTGGATCTGGCACAGTCCCTGCTCTTGTCAGGTTCCGAATCCGAAAATCGAACAAATTGCGTTCAACGGAATTCTATTAACGGGAGCTTATGCTCTGACCTTATTAAGGAGGGAAAATGGGAATGATAAGTAATAAATTAAAGACAATGGCCGCTACTGGCCTGGTTCTGGCGGCGGCAAGCCTTGCCCAAGCCGAAGAGGTAGGGATTGCTCCTTACTTGCATCCAAGACCTTGTGACTATGTTTTAGAAACCAAAGGTTTTGATATTTTGCGAAGTAAGAACTGCGAAAAGGTGTTTCTAACGCCAAAAACAATCGAAAAACCATTTAATAAAATTGATCTTGAAGGATCGGTGGATCTTTGCACCGGCCACTCCAAATTGATTGAAACAGTCAACAAAAGGATCAGCAACTACGACCGAGCCTTAGATAAATTGGATGAGGCCATGGACGCCAATGATATGGACAGCATCGACTATTGGGAGCAGAAAGCTGATAGCTATTCTGAAAAAGTACAAGAGGCTCAAAAAAGTTATGCAAAGTACGCCTCGATCCACGCCGGAACGGTTCGTTCGGTTTTTCGTAACGAAGTGAATGGCGACGATGTGGCCGATTTCACCAGCCAGAACATGGGTGTGTTTTTGACGATGTCCAAAGCTGGATTAAAGATTCCTGATGTGGAGCCGGTGCGAGTGAAAAATTCTCTTTATAGCTTTGTTCACCATCGCCCGGAAGTGGCCACTGAGGATCTAAAGACTATCATTAGTACGACAGTCCCAGGTCTAGAAATTCTTGAACAACCCACGGCCAAACAAACCAATGTGGCTCATGTTAAAGCCAACGGCGTGGTGCAAGGGGAAACCAAAATCTCTTTAGCCTCTGTCTGCCCCATGGTTGAAAAGCAAGAGGGCTCTTGGACGGTTCAACCGAAGAAGATTCGTGACTTCATGACAGTTAAAAGAAGTTACACGGTTCCGATGAAGGCGTCTTATACCATTACAGCCACCATGGACACTGAGATTGCGTCTGATGTGTTAGCGCGCATGATTGTTCAAACCCACAATCATGGTCTTAGTAAAACTCAGTTTTATGAAAAACTGACTGAAATCACCGGTAAAGAAGTCTTTAGCATCACTTACGACGAAGACGGTTCTTTTGATGGTGTTGAGCGCCAGCTTGTTGTTGAAGACATCCGCAAAAAACTGGTGGATCGCTTTCTACAAATTTATGAAAGCCGTGAACAATTGGCCACGCTAACACCTGTGAAATTAGACCCTCCAACTGGCGGAACAGTGGATGTGGTGAAAACCGCCCGCCGTTGTTGGTCAAGTTCTTCATGGTTTGGTCTTAAAAAGTCTGGTGGCTGTTATGACTACAACTACACCGTTCCGACTTGGTACGAAGGAAAAAACCACAACGAGATTCACGACCTTCTAAGAATTGATTTGGAACTGCGTGAAGACATCACCGAAAACAAGATCTACGAGTACCCCATGGATACCGTGTTTTTCGATCTTGATGACTTGAGTGAAAAAGAATTGGATGAAAAGGAGATCGAAGATGAAGACGTTGCTCAGCTTTAGTCTATTACTTTTGGGATTATCAGCCCAAGCCAACGTTTGCAAAAGCTCTAACGGGCTTTTGCAGACCTGGCGCAATCAGAAAAACTGGCAGGATGTTAAAGTTATGACCTCAGATGATTCTTCAGCCATTGGCTACGAAGCCGTGGTGACGAATAAAGATCAGGTTCTGCTTAAACCTTTTGAGATCAAACAAGATTACCAAGCCGAAATGACTGTGGAGATTCAAGATCACTACTCAAAGTCAGAGTTTATTGAGATCTGCAAGCAGGACAAGCACAATGGTCGAAGGCTTTCAAGAGCCCGCGCTAAGGGAAGCCAAAACCGCTTTCGTCTGCCCGTCCGCTTTTTTCCAGAGACGAGCCAAGTTGAAGGCTTAGCTCTGGCAGCTCAGGACTTTGAAATGTCCAATATCGGTGTTCGTTTGGTTTTTAGAAACGGATCGATGGTTGAACAGAATCTTGGCTTTTTATCTAAGCTGTCCGACACCAAATTGGCCTTAGAGTCGGCAATCAACGATCAGTTGCAAGAATCCATGGAGACCCTGTTAAAGACCGGTTCTGCTGAAATTAACATGGATGGTATGGATGATTTGGCCTGTGACGTGTTTAAGGGTCGCGCCGAAGTCGAACTTTACGCCATCAGTGAAATGAAAGAGCCTGAGGTTCGTTTGGTTGAAGAAGTGGATCCTGACTCTGTGGGTGCATTGTACCGTGGCTTTCAAACAGCGGAAGCTCCAGCCCATTCCTCACCCGAAGCTATTTTTAATGCTGGCCGTGTTTATGAAAACCTAAGCCTGGTTGGAGAAGTTCGCCTTCCTCAAAAGGTTTCAGGATTTCAACTGAGCCAAGAAATGTTTAACACCGATTTTAGTTCTTTGAAGCCACTGGGCTCAAAAGACTTACTCTGCTTGGCCGAAAACCATTCGGAATTTGAACAAGAAAGAGTCGAAAACTTTATGATTTTGAATGTGAAATCCCAACAGATTTATGAATTAGAGGAGGAGTTATGAAAACTCTTGTATTAAGTATCCTATTACTACCGTTCTTTGCGCAAGCCGTGCCTCAGAAGTTCACCAAGTGCGCCAAAGATATTGAACTCAAACATCCCAAACGCTCCAGTGGAGTTCTATTTAATGAAGATTGCAGCGTGGCTTATGTGCTACCTCCCAATCAAGGAACCTTCACTGTTCTCGGATTGCAGCCCACTGGCGAGTTAGATCTGGTCTGCTCGCAGTACAAAGACATTGAAGAAGCCATGAAAAGTACGACCAGTTCCTTAAAGCGTCAAACTCGTCGTATCGAACGTGCCAACAAGCGTATTGATGAGCTGGAAGCCTATTTGGATGGAGGTTTGGTTCCTGTGGGAATGTCGGTTGATGAAGTTGAAGACCAAATAGATGAGCTTTTGGAAAAGTCTGAGGAGTATCAACAAAAGTATGAAGCGTCTTGGAACCGTTTAAAGAATATGAAGTCTTATTACGCCCAGGTGCAAGGGGCCCGAGGTGGCTTTGCCATGGAATCAAATTTTGTGGATCTTGTTGAAGAGTATCAACAAAAGAACCCTTACCTGTTCTTTGAGCCCATGAAAATTGAGCAGTCCTATTTGGCGATCAACGAAAAAGCCCGCGCTGAGGGCGATCCATTGAGCCTTCCCTACGAAGCGGTGATCAGCCTTGAGACGGCTGGGTTTGGAAACCTTCCATTGCTTAAGAATCTTCGCGCTCCCAAGCCTGACGGCGAAGGCCATCAGGAGGAAGCCCCTGGTGACATCTTTATCAATGGGTCTCAGGGAAACATTCACTTCTCTGCTCTAGGGGCTTGCCCGTTGCTTAAAAACGGGCAACTTCCCCAAGATTTCACTTTTGCTGAATTCAGTGGCGACATCAGTGCCAAGGTGATTTACCAGTACCACGCGCAAGTGAAAAAAGGTCACACCATCTCTTACAACTTGGGACAGCTAGCCTCTCGTATTCAGAAGTCCACCAAACGTGGCGGTTTCTTTTCTACGAAAACGGCGAACAGTCTAACCGAGTCTGGAAAATCCGACAGCTGGTTCAAGTTTGAAACCTACTCCAACGACCCCACTGTCGTTTATACCGAAGAGTACAAAAAAGAGATCAAACAACAGTTTATGGACGAGCTTTTACGGGAAATTGCCGGTATTGAGCTCACCAGCACCGGTTACCCGTCTTTGATCGAACCTGGAAGCAATGGTGCCAGTGCCACGGCGGATGCCTTAGGGAAATGTCCTCACTTGTACTGTCAGGTAGGTATGGCTGCGATCACTATTTTGGATAGCACCTTTGGAAAGACCACGGCGGTGTCGGAGTACATTAAAAACAAGAATGTATGGAAGACGAAAACCGAGGAAGACGCAGTGATGGTTCCCTACTTTGGGGACTACATTTTTAAGTAAGAGGGAGAGAATTGGGGGCATCAAGCCCCCTTAACAAGGGGTCAAAAATGATTCGTTTAATTTTAGCATTACAAATTTCGCTGCTCGGTTTTACCGTGAAGGCCTCTGAAGGACTGGATTTAGAACTTCAGAGCACCGCGTACCGATGGATCAGTGAGGGTGAGGCTCCCAGCTGTGGATTGATGCGAGCCCGAGCAGAACAAAGAAAGAAACTGATTCGGGAGTATCGTCACTACGTAGAAAACCTTCCGGCTGATTTCGATGAGTTCTTTGTGGATAGCTTTTTATTGAATCGGTATTTTCTGGATTACGATCTTTGGAATGCTGAAACCGTTGAGGTGGAACACCGCTGGCTGGTACCAGAGGACGCCAAGGCCGATCTTTTCAGTCGAAAAGATGAGACCTATTTCTGGCTAGAGTCTGATGGAATCAACTGGGTCGCAACACATAGCATGTTTCCTGAAGAGGCCCAGTTTGAGTTTCGAGCCGAGTCCAATGAGGTCGTGACCTACCACACCACTTACTTTGTGGACTCATGCGACCCGCAGAAGACTCCACGAATGCGCTGGTACGAAGACGCCAATCTGGATCTAACGACGACCACTGAAAAAGTGCAGAATTTTATTGAGTTTATTGAAGGAGGATTGCAATGAAAAAATTAGTATGGGGAGCATTGCTCATTGGCTTAGGATGGGGACTTTACGTTTCCACTTTATCGGAAACGACTGAATCCGTTTCAGAGTCTCAAGCTATTGAGAAAAGCGAAACCTCAAAAGAAATAAAAACAGTGGCAACACAAAACTTGGAAACAGACAGTGCAACCAAGGCGGTTGAAGAGGCTGAGGCGTCTCAAGACAATGGACCTTCTATTTCTCAACAGATTAAGAAGATGGAAGAGAAGGTCGCCTTTTTGGAAGATCAGCTGGCTTCTATTGATATCGAAAAAGAAATGAATTCAGACCTGACGTCAAAGCAGCGACGCCAAGAGATTGTGCATTTAATGAATCAATTCACCTTAGCCATGGGACAGTTAGCGAGCCTTGAAGAGCAAGCCATCGATTCCCAGGAGGCGTTATGAAACTTTTAGTGTGTTTAATGGTTATACTCGCAAGCTCTACGGCTTTTGCCTATGCCTGTCCTGATCGTATCGATAAAAGAAAACAAGCCGAGGCCACTCATCAGTACCTTGAAAAGTTTAAAGGACGGTACCCGCTGGGTGTTTGCCAGGTGGAGATCACCACCTGTGATTTTACAGAAGAGGCCGTCAACGGGAATCCCATCGCCGAGGTTTTTTTGTTGGATCAGTACGGTCAAGAGGTCTATCTGAGTTTGGAGTATCCCGAAGAAGAGACTCGGTTTTTGAAAACCAAAACCAAGTGGAATGAGGTGATGTTGAACTATCGGAAACGGGATCGCCACTATGAGGAAGAACTGGGGCGCACAGAGCACTATCGCTTGGAAATCCTCTCGGATTGGGATGATGTGAATACCATCGATAGTATCCATTTAGGTGTCTACTCAACAAACAATCAGTTGAATCAGTGGAATGGGAACGATTCTACGTGGTCTATCTGTGAGAGAGAGTAAAAAAAATTCAATAAGGCTGTAAATATGGGGCTCGACAACCAATGGAGAGCCGATTCGTATATAATAACTTCGATTCATGAACGTAGAGGGTCAAAATGAGCAAAATGATGTTATTTTTAATTTTATTAGGGGTCCAAGCCGCACAAGGGGCGACTTGCAATCCCGTCGAAAACGAAGACTATGTCTTGTGGGAAGCCCAGCAAAGCTGGAGCGGCCAAACCGTAACCCCGTCTTCTGAAAACCCCGAAATTACCTATCCGGTCTATGAAAAAAAATCGGGTGATTTGATTATCGGGGATTTGGAGCAAGATATTGTTCCTTTCAAAGCCAGTTTGACGATGTCTTTTGAGACTCCTGAATACAAAGAACGTTTTGAAAGCCGCTGTCGGAACCAAACTATTTTGAGCAGTTCTGTCCAAATTGGTAATGGGAATGCAAAGCGCGATGGTTCGTTCAAAATTGAACTTCCCATTCTCCCCTCCTTGGGTTCAGAGATCATGAATCCCATTGCTCAGGCGGCAGACACTTTTGCTGTTAGTCTTTGGTTGGATCCTGAGGCTCGCGCCGTCTCTTCCAATTTTCCGAAGACGGCCAGTGAAACCGCTGAAAGCCTTGCATCCACCTGGAATACCCGACTGGCGAATCAGGTGGGACTTATGGAGAATTTCAACGGAACCGTTGAGCTGGAGTTTGATGCCAACGGTGCCTTGGCTTGTGACTTTCTGACTGGGAAAGCCAAAGTGAAGTTTCGTCACTTCGGTCAAAACCCAGAAACCATAGTCCGTGAAGATAAAACCAGCCAAGAAGAGTTGGAAATGTTTTCTGATAAGGTCGCGAAAACCCAGCCCAAGACTGATGCATCCAAAATGTTTGCCGCAGGCCTTGTTGTGGCTGAGGCTCAGGCCCAGGAGGCCACTGAAAACTCTTTAGAGGACCTGGAACCCGCTTTGCTATCAATGTTTACCTCGAAGCCCGTTGGCAATTTCAGTTTTGAAAACAGTGACTTTCAGTGTGCCATGGATCACACGGCGCAATTCCGTAAGGAAGCCAACTCTTTTAACAATGTCTTTGAAGTTGAAATTCAGGAGGGACTCTAAAATGAAAAATCTCAAACTATTCCCGATCGCCGTGTTGGCTATTTTATTGATGTTTGCAGCGGGTTGCAGCTCCGGCGGAGACCAGGGTTCAAGTTCAACAAAACCTGACGTTGACGATAAACCGACCCCAGTTGCAAATTCTTTGACTTGGGGGGATGCTCCTTGCCAGAAGCAGAACAACTGTAACAACTTCGCTTTAGAAATCAGCTTTGATCAATGGAAGGCAATACTAAACCAAACCGAAGCCCAATGGGCACAGAAGTTTGAGGCCGAAACGTCTCAACCCACAGCGGAATCCAAGGCCCTTTACTGCGGAGCTATGATGTATCAAGCGATGCGTGAAGAGACGAACTTAAACCGTGAACTCAGTGATGAGGAGCGGGCTCAGATCGTGGATTTTTCTGGAAAGGTTATGGATTTGGTTGAATGCAAAAAAAGTCCTAATCTTAAAAAGGATATGGATGTCTATTTGAAAGAAGCCTTGAATCAGTAACAAGACGTGATTTCTCCTAATGAACCAAGAGGAACATTCGTTGGTGAAAGCCTTGAATGTTCCTTCAACACAACAAAACCCCCATCTTGTTTATTTCAATTAGGCGTTGCAGTGAAACTGAACCTTTATAAAACCGGAGGCCACGCTTCTGGGGCAAGAGTCCAATGCAAACACTCTGATAAATGGATGGACGATGCCATTGCTTGGCTTAAGACTATTCAAATGATTGAAGATTAAACTTAATCGGGTTTAGGTTTCGACGATCGAAAAATAGCCCTATCTTTAAAATTGAAGTATCTCATGTCGCATACTGAAGATTATTCGTTTAAGTTGGGATTAAAACAATAATGTTGCCATCGAACAGGGCGAAGATCTTTAAAACATTACCTATGCAAACTTTCCACTCTTCAATAACTCACTTATCTTAAAAAATAACTTTTTACAGTGCTGGAGGTTTTAATTTCTTTTTATTAGTTGTGCATAAATATTCAAATTTATTGCAGCCGAAGACAGGATGCTCTTTTGATGATATATCGCCACTATGAGTGAGAGTGGTGACAAAGGATCTCTAGGCCCTGTCAAAGTTTGGGCTCTTTCTGCTGGCGGCATGGTCGGTGGTGGAATCTATATTGCCCTTGGTGTTGTTATCTCATTATCGGTCCAATGGGCTTGGCTCTCGTTTTTAATATCCGGTCTGGTGGCTGCAGTAACAGCCTATTCATACGCAAAACTTTCTAGTAAATATAAGAAATCCGGCGGAGCCTTCGAATTTCTTGAGGAGATCGGGAAAAAAGGAATTGCTGGCGGACTTTCCTGGCTGCTGATTTTAGGCTACATCCTGACCATTGCCCTTTATATCTATGCTTTTGGCCACTACGTGGCTTTTGCTTTTAACGCAGGTGATCTCACTATTCGCATACTGGCCATTTCCATCGGAGTCGGACTTGTTGGCTTGAATCTTCTGGGATTGGGAAAGATGACAAGTGTCGAGGTTGTGATCGTTTCAACCAACCTGTTGGTTCTTTTAGCCTTGGCAGTTTATGGTCTATTTCATTGGAACACGCTTCAACTTTCTACCGGGATGGAACCCCGAAGCGGCTGGAGTAGTCTTGTCGGTGCAGCCTCTATATTTGTCTCCTATGAAGGCTTTCAACTGCTGACCTATGAATACGGAAAAATTAAAAACGCCGATAAAACCTTTACCCCCATTCTTACCTCGGCTGCCATTTTCGTGGTTTTTACTTACATTTTGGTTGCACTGGGAGCCCCCATGCTCGCCGGTGCCTTAAAGATTGTGGAGTATAAGCAAGTGGCATTGTCTGTGGCAGCAAATCATGCTTGGGGATTCACTGGCTTGGTTTTGTTAACCATCGCCGCGGGTTTCGCTACAGCAGCGGCCATCAACTCGACTCTGTTTTCTACAGGTGAGCTGATTTATCGAGTCGCTAAAGATGATGAGCTGCCGCGATGGTTTCAGCATCGCAATGGGAGCGACGTTCCGGCCCGTGGTATCGTGGCAGTGGGAATCATAGCCACCTTGATTGCCATTACAGGTGGGTTGAGTTCGATTGTTGAGGCTGCCAGTCTTGTGTTTTTATCGACTTTCTTTGTGGTCAATTTGATCGCTGCCCGTAAAACAAATATCAATAAAGCTTTAATCTACTGCACGCAAGGTCTATTGCTAACGATTGGATCGGTACTGATCGTCCGGTTAGCGTTAATCCATACGATTCCACTGACCGTCCTTGTCGTCACTTGCGTTATCATTTTGGCATTGCGACCTCTGTTAGTAGGAGAAGACTGATATGAGATGGACTGCGACTTACTTTTTGTGTCTTTTCGTTTTTATAAGCACCCGGCCCGCTAGGTCGCAAGAACCCACTGAATTTAAAATATTGAATGCAGCGACCGCTCAGGAAAGGTTGACCGTTGACATCTGTTTAGAAAAAGAATGTCGCTCTTACAGTTTAGAGTCTCAATCACTCTCAGAAATGATTCAGCTAAAGCCAGGCCTGTACGATTTCAAAGTCAAAAGCCAAGATTCCACTCTCGATTCCTTTCGATACTCGATCGCTGGTTCAAAGCATTACACCCTTGCTCTGTATGGTCTTGCTGCGAAGCCGGTTCACCGCTCGACCATGACAAAACTTTTTGACGTGTTGAGCGGAAGCGAAAAAGTTTCACCTGCCGATTATCAACTGCGCCACAAAATGATTGATGTAACCCCGAAGAACAAAACCGAGCCGATGGTCGTAAAGGTGGGTCATTTAGCGGCCGGAACCTCAGCCATCAAATTTCAGTATAAAGTTTCTGATCAAACCGTGGATTTTAAAGCTCTTAAATATCAAGGGATCAGTGGTATCAAGCAGAGTCCATCGGGACCCGGTGAAGTGGCTGTCACACTTCCTGGCGCCCACCAAGAACTCGCACACTCAAAGATTTCCCCGGGAGCTGGCGATAATGTTTTAATCATTTTTAGCCAATTCAGTGGCAATTCCGGTCAGCTTGTCATTGACGTGCGCAGCAATAACATCAAATAAAATACGAAGACATTGATATTTGCAAACACTCGAACCTCTTCCATTTTAAATTAGAAATATATCCTCTCCATCCTTGTCGAGCCATCTGGCACCGAAGACTTTTACTGATAGGAAGTCCTGATCTGCCAACGTTTGGATTTCTTACAACCAAAACAAGTGTTTAATAGGAATAGGTTCTGCCGAATTCGGGAACAATAAACAGAGCCTCGTCAATGTTGTTGGCTTTCAATGCTTCCTTCAGTTTTCGAGGAGGGTCATCGATGGCCTCGTCGGTCAGGTCGGCAAAGGTTCCAAAATGCATACCTATGGCGTGACTCGACTGGGTATCTTGATAAATTTTTACCGACTCCGCAGGATTGACGTGGGCATTCTTCATAAACTTTCGAGGCTCATAGGCACCGATGGGAATCAGAGAGAGGTCCATGTGCCCCAGTTTTTCATGAATCATCTTAAAGACTTTGCCGTAGCCTGTGTCGCCGGCAAAGAACACCTTTTTTTGGCCCTGTATGACATAGCCACCCCACAGGGTTTCCCGTTTGTCCCCGGGGCCTCGTGCCGACCAGTGTTGCACCGGAACGTATTGGATTTGGATCGTTTTAAACTCTTCTGTTTGCCACCAATCCATTTCGATCACATTTTTAATTCCGTTTTCACGCAAAAGAGGTTCATTGCCCAGTCCAACATAAAATACGGGATTCCATCGTTCAGAAATCCTTTTAAGGCTTGATATATCAAGGTGGTCGTAATGGTCGTGGCTAATGACAACAGCATCGATAGGTGGCAAATCATCAAAAGCAATACCCGGTTGAATCACCCTTTTTGGTCCAATCCAACTGAAGGGAGACGAGCGTTTGGAAAACTGAGGGTCAGTCAGCACATTCAGGCCATTCATTTGAATCAAGACTGTTGCATGGTTGATGACGGCCACCATAAGACTCTCGGAGCGCTCCACCTCCGGTTGGAAAAAATTCTGCTCCACTTTGTCGGGCCAAGACTCTCTGGTGAAAAGAGCACTGATTTGCCACTTCAACACATCAAAAAAATTTTTATCTGGAAATGGCTCTATGTTCTCGAATTTTCCGTCGGAGAATGGAGCGACAATGTCGTCGGGGTTCTTGGAAACTTTTTTCGGACTACCACAGGCGGCCAAGAACGAGGCGATGAGTGTGAACTTCAGGATCTTCATGCCATCTATATTGAATGAAACCACCTACTTATACAACGAATTTTCTAGATACAAACGAGTTAAATTACGCTAGTATCACCAGATCTCCAATCCCCTAGAACTTTTTGAGGGCCGCTATGACTGAACTAAACATTGTGACTTTTAATATTCGATGTTTTGGTTTTGATGGCGATTATTTTGGAAGACGGCGGGCCGAGTCCCGTATTTCTTTTTTAAAAGATTTTCTTGATTCTAACTTTTCTAACACCGATGTTTTTGTCTTTCAAGAGATCATGAATCCCTATATCTTGTACAAGATTTTACCTCCAGATTTCAAAATGGTGACCTACCAGCATGACTATGATCGCCACATGTTTATTGTCTTCGCCTGCCGAAAAGAGTTCGAGTTCCAAGCCTTTCAAACCCTGCCAGGAACAGCTTTGGATGAGACTCGATCAAGGCCTGCGGTTTATACACAACTTGTTTATGACAATAAAATTATTTTGGACCTTATTGGTGTGCATTTAAAATCAAAACACGACCATACGAAAGAGCGAATAGAACAGTGTCAGATCATCTCAAAATTTATTGCTGGGCTGCCAGCAGCGACTCCGAAAATCATGACTGGAGACTTCAACAGCCATGCTAAAGAAAAAACACTGAAAGCCAAAGACGATATCTCTTATATAGAAGAGATCTTTGAAAACCAACTGACTTTAGCCAATCATAACAGACCCACTTACTTGTCGGCAGCTGATACCATGAGTTTGGACCACTTTTTGACTTCAGGATTACAGGTTTTGGATTTGCAGGTTTACGAACTTCCTGACTACTCGAACACCTCCCCTTTTAAAAAATATTTTGATGAGATTTCTGACCATTTGCCGGTCAGTATTAAAGTGAAGGTTTAGCGGCCCAAAATTTTAGCTGACACCCGATTTTCTTTTCAAAAAGTAAAGAGGTCAAAGACGGCAATGGAGTACCATAAGGCCATCAAATGGAACATCTATGTCCTATCCAGAAATTCTTATTCGTTTTCGTTGCCCTGAATGGGTATTAAAGATATCCATTGAGCATGGATTCTTCTTTTAAAATATATATCGATGCAGATGGCTGTGCTGTTAAGGATGAGGTTTATAAAGTGGCAGAGCGCTATCAATTGACGGTTATCGTTGTCGCCAATCAATACTTGAACGTGCCAATGAGTGTGAGGATCCGTATGGAAGTGGTATCCGATGGCTTTGATGCCGCTGATGACTGGATTGTGGAAAAAATAAGCGCCAATGATATCCTTATCACCTCAGATCTCCTTTTGGCCGAAAGGGCTATTAAAAAGCAAGCCCGGGTACTGGGCCCCAAAGGCCATGAACTGGATCAAGAAAACATTGGTAGTGCATTGGCGGCGAGAGAGCTCAACATCCATTTGCGTGACCTGGGCTCGACAAATACCGGCCCCAGTGCGATGACAAAAAAAGATCGATCCCAGTTTTTATCCAAACTGGATCAAGTGATCCAAGCCATTAAAAAGAAAATCCAATAGACCAGTTCTCAATGCTAAGCATGCGCCAATGGGAGGGCTCGGTGAGAAGTGGTAGTATTTATGGAGATATTCTGTTAATTGAAAATGCATGATTGTGATAGAAACAGA
>CAZPOV010000035.1:0-9728 GCA_964588335.1 uncultured Pseudobdellovibrionaceae bacterium
TCCTTCGCCTTCTCCTCAAGCTTTTTAGTTCCCTGTTTTTTGGCTTCGTTTTTCTTCTTGTTAACAGCATCTTCAACCGACTTTATGGCTGACTCCCGATCTTTTAACGAAACGCCTAACTTTTCTTCGATGCTGCCAATTTGGCTTTGCAGCTTGCCTTTTTCCGCACCCACTAGCGAGTTGACGTGATCCTTGACTTGATCACGGGCGCGATTGATCTCAGCAGAGATCTGCCCTTTGATGGCCGAGACAATTTTTTGGCCTAGGTTCGAGTTGATATGAAGGCTTAGGTCTTTCCAACTGCCTTTGGCACGAACATTCAAATCAAGGCTTGTCAGTCCTTGAGTCACACCCGTTAATAACCGAGCCACATTGGGATCTTTGGCCTGAGAGTAATATTCAACGTTGTTAAATAAAGACTTTGAAGCAATCTGCACCGACTGATCTTTTAATAGGAACTCTATTTCGCTGGAGCCATCGGCTTTGTTGTATCCAAGCTCAATGTCATCACTTTTCGTTAAGACATTTTTCTTAACGGGAAACGAGCCCACTTTGATATTTCCCTTTTCAATGGGAACGTCTGTGGTGTGGTCGACAGTGATGTTGCCAGTGACGTCCATAATATTTTGGTGGGGAAAGCCGCCTTTGAAATCCAAAGTCATGGGTTTCCCTAAGTGTCGGGGATTGTTGGTTACATTCTGAAGGGTTCCCGAAACGTCACCGGCCTCTCCCTTTTTAGAATCCGAGGAAATTGTGGCCTTTTGCAGCCAAAACCGAGGGTAGCTTTTATTTTTAGGAAAGCGGTAGTTCACACCATTGGCTCGCTCAACCGGTGTTAATTGCTCGGCTTGTTTTTCTTTGCGACGTTCTGCCGCCGACTTGGTTGGCATATACTCTTCAGCGGCCTTTTTATACTTATAGAGCCCGCCTATTTGCGAAGCGATCAGGTTACCAAGAAGCATTTGATTGATCTCTTTAGGGTCCAAGGACGGGATATTGAGCTTTTCAGTGATACCATTGATATCTTCTTGCACCAGTTTTTCCAAATCTTTGTATTCGGACTCGTACTTATTCATATCGGCCTTTAAGGCCTTTTTCGCGGTCTCGATATCTTTGTATTTCTCACGGGCCTCTTTATAGACCTTATCCACCTTTTTCAAAGACTCCGAAATGGCCTTTGGGTTTTTCGTGTCGATCTTTAAAGACTCCACTTTTTTAACCAGTTGTTTGATCTCACTCTCATCGGGGAGTTCTTCAATTTTCTTTTTCCACTCTTTTTCTTTGGCTTTTAGTTCCTCTTCAAGAGCTTTCATTTTCTTTTTGCTCTGGATTTGGTTTTCCATGTTTTTCAACTGATCTTTTACGTCCGTGCCACCAGCAACCGCAAAAACATCAGACAAAAGGTTTTTCTCATTCTTGTCTTTAAGCTGTTGAATGGTTTTCTCAGCAGCTTTTTCAACCTCTCCTTTGGCTTGGCTTGAAGACGATTCAGGAGGAAGAACGCGGCCCGGTCGTTTGCGCTTGGCTTGGGCTTGAATTTCAAGAATCGAAGACTCGGGAATAACAAATTTTCCGCGCAGCAAGGCATCCCACAACAGTTGCAACCGAAATTGCCCGATCTGCACGATATTGTATTGTGGGTCATTTTTGTCAGTGACCTGAATTTTCGAAATCGTGATCGACGGAGCAAAAAAATCGGTGGTCACCGAGCCGACGTTGACCTCGGCACCATGGGCTTGAGTGCCGGCAAACTCTAGTCCGTAACGTAAATGGGAATCAAAATAGATTTTGAAGTAAAGACCGAGCAACAAGATGACGATTGTTAGAGGCACAATGGCTTCAAATCGAATAGGACCTTTCTTTTTATTCTTCTTTTCTTTAGCCATAAAACTCATCGTACTTGACGTACCATTTGTAAAATCCAGTGGCCTTAACGGCCTTAAAGAATTTGGATTGTTGAAACTTCGAATAAACTTGAACTCGGTATTGATTAACCAAGTAGAGACTTAGAAAAAACACCACAGGAGTTAAAGCCAGGGAAACCACTCCCGAGCCCATAACGATAGTGTTGTAAAATCGAGTCCAAGGAACAATGGGCATATTATAAAGTGAGGTATAAAGGGGTTTTAAGCTTTCGATACTGAGAACCGCACCACCCACGGAATGAAATACCGGATCAAATAGAAAGGCGACAAACTTAAAAAAGAAGGCAGCCACAAAGGCGGCGCCAATTTGCACCCTTAAAAACAACAAGATCAGAATCACCAGAATGGTTTGCAAAGAGAATGCGGGCGTCATTCCCAGCACAAAACCAAAGGCGATTCCCCAGGCGATCTGGAGACTTCCGGTTTCGGAGTTTAATAGCTTTAAAAGTTGGAAAATCTGTTTAAGAAGGTATGTCATGGCCACCTCTGAAAGGAGTATATTATTAAATATAAGAATAAATAGCTAGTTAGAGAGCCTTTTTGGGAGTGTGGTGTGTCAAAAAAGCTTTTGTCTTAATTGCTGCTTCTGCGTATAAATGAGGGTAATGACAGATGGTACGCAGAGGAGTTTCCATGAATATACCTTACCTTGATTTAGCCCCCCAACGAAAAGCCATTGAGCCTCAATTACAGGATTTGATTCAGAAGGTCCTAGAGGGTGGACAGTATGTGTTGGGCCCTGAAGTCATGGAGTGTGAAAAGCGATTGGCAGAATATGTGGGCGCGCCTTATTGCCTCACCGCAGCCAGTGGCACCGATGCCATTTTGATGGTCCTTTTGGCACAAGGGATCGGCCCTGGTGACGAGGTGATTGTGCCGGCTTTTTCCTTTTTCGCAACTGCGGAAGTGGTGGCCTTGATTGGAGCGGTTCCTGTTTTTGCCGACATCAATAAAGACACGTTCAATATGGATGTCTCCCAAATTGAGTCTTTAATAACTGATCAGACCAAAGCGATCATGCCGGTTTCACTGTATGGGCAAATTGCCGACATGGATGAAATCAACAGTATCGCCAAAAAACACAACCTGATTGTCGTTGAAGATGCCGCGCAAAGTTTTGGAGCCAAGTACAAAGGCAAAGTCAGTGGCAACGTCAGCGATTTCTCGTGCACCAGTTTTTTTCCAGCCAAACCCTTAGGCTGTTATGGTGACGGTGGGGCTGTGTTCTGCCAGTCCGAAGACGTTTACGAGGCCTTAAAAGAAGTGCGAGTTCACGGACAGTCCGGACGCTACTACCACACACGCATTGGCTTCAATTGTCGTATGGACACCATTCAGTGTGCTGTGATCCTAGCGAAATTGGACCGGTACCCTTGGGAAGTGGAACAGCGGCAGCGGATCGCAAGCCAGTACAACGAAGCTTTTTCTGGAATTGACGGAATCACAACTCCCACAATTCTAGAGGATCGAGACTCCGTCTACGCTCAGTACACCTTAAAATTTGAAAATCGTGATCAGGTTCAAAAGCAATTGGGTGAATTGGGTGTTCCCACTTCAATCCATTACCCCAAGGGTATGCACATGCAGCCGGCTTTAGAAAAGTTCAAACCAAAACAGCCGATGACGGTGACCGATACCGTGTCCGAACAGGTTTTGAGTTTGCCTTTGTATGCCGACATGCCCGACGAGCATGTCAGTCACGTTATTGAAAATGTAAAGAAAGTGATGTTGTAAAAAAAAGATCGGTCGAGGAGATCTCCTTCGACCGACTCCAATAACTTTACAAAGTGTAAAAAGTTTTTTCCAAACCAATCATTGGGCTCATTTTTGGGGTCACCTTTTGAGCCCAGCAAAATTTGATAACTGAATGGTCGTAATTAGTTAAAGAAGCAACCAATGCCTATGGTGCCATGAGCCGTACCGATGGCAAATTCGTCAGCCCCCGCCGTGACGCCAGAGATCTTGGGTTTTTTAAAGGAGACGGCGTTTACGTTAAAAGACGCGTCTAAAAACCAACTTTTAGAAATGAACATTCGGCCGCGGGCCTGCCAAGAAAAAGACAAGCCCAGCTGCTCGGGGCCAATCAAAAGAGGGTAGTAGTAAAAAGATATCTCCATCCATTTTGGATAGCGAAAAAACGGTACGATATTAAAAATATCGTCGATGATCTTCTGAGGAGCTGTATGCCAGAAGCCACCAATTCCTATTAACTGAGTTTCGATATCCGCACTGATGCTGCGAAAAAGTTTGAACTGCAAGTAACGAAGTCCAAGACCAAAACTGCTCTGCACCGGACGAACTCCCGGTTTCAGGCGATACATCAGATCAAAATTCACCGGTAAAACAGAGATCTTCTCTGGGAAATTATCTTTTGGTTTAAAACCTTGAACGGTCTCATAAATATTGGCGGAAAGACCCCAGCGTTGGTAGGACCAACTGGATTTATCCCAGATTTGTTCAAACCAATGCTCAGCCCAAAAATTATATCCCGGAACGATATCCAAGGTGGGGCTGGTGGAAAGAGCGAGCGCTCCTGAAACAGCTGAGTGATGGGCACGGAAAACACGCTTTGAGAAATAAAAATTTTGTCCCTTGGCTTGGTGGCTGAGGTAGTTTTTGTTCACCTCTCCTTTTTTAGGAGCGGGAAATTTCCACAAAAATTCTTTTTGATTCTGATGGATAAAGAGCTGGTTTTCAACTTCAGCCGCCAGAACTTCGGATTCGTCTTTGGTTCCTTTCAATTCGACTTCGTAGGTGTAAGTTGCGATGGGAATATCGTCATTCAGTTGAAACTTAAAAGGTGGAGGAACGTTGGGAAGGAGCAAGCCGTACATCTGAGCCGAGGCTCCAGTTTGGTAAGGCGAAAACTCCATTTCGGCATCTTCGATGTTTTGCGGCCAGTCGTTCGAGGTGGCATATCGGTTCTTGAAGTAGTTCTCTTCTTTAATAAAACTAAAAAATCGATCTTTTAAAGTCAGGCGGGTGGGACGAACCGAACCATCGCCAGAGATCAATCCAATTCGTTTTTCAACGGGATCGATGGCAATTTTTGTAAGATCAAGGATGCGCACTTTATCTTTAATAAAAATAAAAAATCCCGATTTAAAGCGTAGGGCGACACTCAATTTATCCATGCTGGCATCAAGACTGATTTGCGAATTCTTCGGAACTTTACGCCCGTTCAAGCGAGCCGATGCGGCATTCTTCCCGGAAAAAGAATTTTGAAACTGACCGTTTTTATAAACCAGAAGATTGGAGCAACCCTTCACATAAGAGGCTTCAAACTTTTGATCGACACAGGCCTGAAACGGTTCATTTAAGGCTTCTAAGAGATCTTGTCCCTCGCCATCAAGAAGCACACGGGCGTATTTGTCGTCTTGCCCGGTCATGGGACCGGTGAATTGAAGGGTTAGCAAGATTCTTTTGTTGGCAGCACTGATCAGGCGTAGGCGACCAAAGGACATTAAAAACCGAGGCCATTTGGCGTAAACTTTTAACTCACCTTCAGACTGTGGCTCGCGGTTCGACTTTTCCTCACTGTTCGTGTCATCGCTTTGAGTCTCGGCGTCCTTAGCATCGGTGGCTTCGGCATTTTCAACCGGTGCTTCCTCTTTCGAGGGCTCTGCGACCGGTGGTGGAGCCTGCGAATTCATAATCTCCAGGGTGATATCATCAAGACTGAACTGGTAGCGCCCCAAGGAATAGGGTTTCTTCAGGACATTGAACTTAACATAAGGTCCATAGAGTTGAACTTCGTTCTTTTGGGAGTCGTATTCAAGGCGGGCCATCGCTGGGAAGGATGCACAAAGTATTAGCAGTGTGACGAGATGAGTTCTCAATGATGACATCCTATTAAGTCTATAGGATGACTTTTCAAAATCAAAACATGTCCGCATATTTAGACCTGATAATGCTTTGCGTTCATGGGGTATTGATTGTGACAATTAGGACCTCGTGATCACCCAAAATCCACCCAAAACGGGCAAGGAGAAGGCAACGGGCCACTGGATCTAATGATCCCGGAAGCCAGAGCAGAAGAATCCACCCCGACTCTCCATCGCATTTGTAACCAGGCCCTTGGTAAAGGTGCTCACGCTATAATGAAGTGTCTCCCCAGTACAGGGGGGCTTAGATTCACAGAGTACAGAGTGCGGATTGAGGATTTGTCGGTGAAGACTCGGTGAGGTCTCACAGGGGGAGCCAGAAATGATCATCCGATGAGCTTTCTTGTCTTGTTATCGAAGAAATTTCATCGATCCATGGACCCCTGAGTTGGTTTTTGTCAGTGATTTTTGTTCTTGCAAATGCCATGCTTGTGGGGCGAAGGACCCTGTAGCCTTGGCATTTGAGGTTTGCCTTAATGCGGGGTAAGGTTAGGAGTTAAGAAAGTGTTCGTAGAGCCTATGAAATCAACATTGGGATACATCAAGGACCGCAAGGTTGTTGATGTTTTAAAAGAAAAAACGTTTACCCTCTCTGCTGAAATGATTCCGCCTCGCAATGGTGCGCAGATGGCAAAAACCCTCGACCGGTTGCAAAAAGTTGTCGCCAGTGGGGTGGACTTTTTGTCGGTGACCAAAGGAGCCGGTGGTTCTCTGCGTGGTGGAAGTTTACCGATCGCTCAGACCATCAAAGATCATTTCTCAAAGCCTTGTATCGCCCATTTCACCTGTCGCGATTTAACACCCCAAGATGTGGAAAATCAGCTGGTCGACCACCATTATTTTGGAGTTCGTAACATTCTGGCTCTTCGAGGTGACCCACCGATGGGAGAAACCAATTGGATCGCTCCCGAGGGGGGCTATGACTATGCTTATCAACTGATAGAACAGATCAAAAAGTTGAACCAGGGAGAATACCTTGAGCGCAAAGGTTTTAAAGTGGAGGATCGAGAGGCCACGGACTTTTGCATCGGCGCTGCCATTTATCCCGAACACGAAAATAAAACCCAGCGCTTAGACTTTGCGAAAATCAAATTTGAAAAGGGCGCGGAGTATGGCATCACGCAAATGCTTTTTGATCCAGAACCCTATGCCGAGTTAACCGACCAATTGGCCGACGCGCAAATCAAAGCCCCGATTCTTCCAGGATTAAGAATCCTTCGTTCAAAAAAACAGGGCGAAATCATGAAGACGCGCTTTGGATGTTCAGTGCCCGATTGGTATTTAAATCAACTTCCGGAGGACCATGAAAAAGGGGTGGTCAATCCCGAGGTGATTGGGCCTTTTGTGGAATTGGTCGAGAAGTTGCAAAAATTAGGGGCGCCGGGAGTTCATATCTTTGTGTTAACCGACGTTGAACTTTGCCAATTGGCTATGGACCAACTAAAGGATCGATTTTCATGATTTCTCTCGTTTTATCCGGAGGTGTGGGATCAAGGTTGTGGCCGGTCTCAAGAGAAAAACTTCCTAAACAGTTTTCAAAAATCTTTGGCGATAGTTTGTTTTCCCAAACCGTGCGCCGACAGCAGAAGCTGGGTTCGGTTTTTGTTTGCACCGGAGATTCCATGCGGGGACTGACGGAAACCTCGATCCGCAATGAAGGCCTGAAAGTTGAAAAAACATTTTACGAACCCATGGGGCGTAACACGGCGCCGGCCATCGGCTTGGTCTGTAAATACCTCATGGATCAAAACCGAGGCGAGGAAGTTTTAGGTGTTTTTCCTTCTGATCACTGGATAGAAAAGCAAGACATGTTCGCAAAAGCGCTTCACTTGGGTGAGGCTTGCGCGCAAGAGGGACAAATCGTTACAATCGGACTGAATCCCACCTACGCCGCCACCGGCTTTGGCTATGTCGATTGCCAAACCGATGCTTATAAAGAAGATGCGGATTTGCAGGCTTTTGGTGTCAAAGCCTTTAAGGAAAAGCCTGATAAGAAAACCGCAGAAAGCTATATCTCAAAAGGCCATTACTTCTGGAACAGTGGAATGTTTATTTTCAAAGTTCAAACCATGGTCGATGCCTTTAAAGAACACCTGCCCGAGATGTGGGCCACACTGCAAGAGTTAGACAAAGATTTCAAAAATCTCTCCACCGTTTATAAAAAAATTGTTCCAGAGAGCATCGACTTTGGAATTATGGAAAAAGCCAAAAACCAGGTCAATATTCCCTGTGATTTGGGCTGGAGTGACCTGGGCTCTTGGGATGATGTCGCCGAAGCCGCAAAGTCTGGCAAACTGGCCAGCCAAGAACCAATCAGTGAAGAGGCCAAAGACTGCTACGTCTATACTGATGACGACAAAGTGGTTTGCCTCTCCCACGTTGAAGACCTTATTGTTATCGACACCCGGGACGCTCTATTAATCACCCCAAAGGGTCAGTCGCAGTCGGTGAAAAAAATTGTCGCACAATTAAAAGAAAAAGCTCCATCCTTAGTACAAGATCATGTCTACGAGTATCGTCCTTGGGGCAATTATCGCAACCTTTATGAAGAAAGTGACTTTAAAACCAAAGTCATCCAGGTCGATCCAGGACAGCAGTTGTCCTACCAATCCCACGAAAAGCGCACGGAAATTTGGGTGACCACGGTGGGACAGGGTGAAGTGGTGCTTGATGATCAGGTGATTAAGGTCTCGAAAGGCAAAATTGTTGAAATTCCTCAAGGAGCTAAACACAGAATGCGCAACACCGGACCCCAACCTTTAAAGTTTGTAGAAATTCAATTGGGCGAGTACTTTGGTGAAGATGATATAACCCGTTATCAAGACGATTACGAAAGGGTTTAAGTTGAAAGTTTTATTTGATGTAACATCGTTGTTAACAAAAAACCTGACCACCGATGGAGTGTACACCAAGAATCTGTATCGCCTGTTGCGCGGTGTTGGGGTTGAAGTTGACCCGGTTTATAAGTCTCCTAAAGGTGTGAAAGATAACTATATTGAATACCATATTGGCACCAGTGGCAAAAAACTGATCAGTCTTTTGCAAAAAAAAGGCACCATCCTGCATGGCCCCAGTGGCCACCTTCTCTCTGAGAGTGACAAGTTTAAAAAAGTTTTAAGCATCAATGATCTTTCTATGTTTCGCGATGGGTTGTTATCTCCCAACTTAGCCTCCGATTTACAGGCCCATATGAAGCAGCAGATGCAGGGCGATGTTTCAGCCGTTCTTGTTCCCAGCTACGAAGTGCATAATGAGTTTCTGGTCCGGTTTCCCAAAATGGTGAACCGAGTCCATGTGGTCACTCCGGGGAGTGATCATCTTTTGGATAATTCGGTGGCGTCTGCAGAAAAATCCTCCAGCAATCCTTATTTTCTCTTTGTCGGAACCATTGATAAAAAAAGCAACGTGGCCGGTCTTTTAAAAGCCTTTAATGCGTTTTGCGCCATCCAAAAGAACATCAATCTTTCAATCGTTGGTGACAATGGCTACGGATCTGAGGCCATTCATAAAATGCTCGATAAATCAAAAATCCGCGATCGCGTCAGCATTCTTGGCTATTGCACCGGCGCCCAGCTTAAAAAGCTGTACTCCGATGCCATCGCCACCGTTATTCCCTCTTACTACGAGGGCTTTAGTTTTCCACAAGTGGAGGCCATGAAAATGGGGTGCCCAGTGATCACCTCAGGTCTTGGTACGATGAAAGAAATCGGTGGTGAGGGAGCTCATCTGGTCAACCCCAAAGACCCAGAGCAAATCATGGCGGCCATGGAAAGACTTTATGTCGATAAAGTTTACCGCGAAAAATTAGTCACCAAGGCCAAAGAAAACGTGGAAACCATGACCTGGTTGAACACCGCCAAAGCCGTGACCAAGATCTACAGCAGCTTGTGATCGCTGATCTACCACAGCTTGTGATCGC
>CAZPOV010000035.1:9828-14679 GCA_964588335.1 uncultured Pseudobdellovibrionaceae bacterium
CAGCTTGTGATCGCTGATCTACCACAGCTTGTGATCGCAAATTCCCGCAGCCAGCGATCGCTGATCTGCAGCAGCTAGTGATCGCTGATCCTCAGCAGCCTTTGATCGTTGCTACTTTAAAGCGCTCACAATATTTTTTCATTTCAAGCGACCAAGATTATCAATCTTTTAGTCAGTCGCCTCTCAAATTTAAGAATTTTTTTTTGCGTATCAACAGGTAAGACAGAACATATTCATAGTTTCGGTCAGAACTAAGGAATCCACTTGATGAGCCCCGTCTGCGAGTTTTTAAAGTCTTCAACTTAGTTTTCAATAATCGTTAAAAACTTTTCCGCCAATTTCGAGTAATCAAAATAAAGGTTCACGGCCTGTTGACCTTTGCGTCCCATATCAACTCGCTCTTGAGGATCCAGGTTTTTAATATTCTCGATCGCCTGAGCCAACTTTTTGGGATCGCCCGGGGGTGTTTCAAGGCCACAGCCGTACTCAATAACAGGGTGGTTTCCTGATTCAATAGCATAGACGATAGGTTTTCCCGCCATCATATAATCCATTAACTTATTGGGGCTGACTCCAAAGCGGAACAAAGGTTGTGGCGCAAGACCAATATAAAGAGCATTCATCTGTTCTAAAAAAGTGGGGATTTGATGCTTCTGAATGGCCGGAAGGAACGTCACATTTTTTAAATTCAATTTTTTAGCGTGATCGATCAAACGTCTTTTCTCAGGCCCCTGGCCCACTAAAATAATATGGGTGCCTTCTTTTAATAAATCGGCCGCATTTAACAGCGTTTCTAAATCATTGGCTTCACCATGGGCGCCGGCATAGGCCAACAAGAAGGATTTTTTCGACTTTAGATCATTGATGGCGTTTTGATGAAGCTCCGGCAGGTTTTCCTTTTTTTCCCAGTCCTCTTTCACAACCCCGTTGGGGACGTGGTGAAACTTGTCTTTTTTCAAGCCATGATCGAGCATGTGCTCAAGGGTGCAGGGCAGCATAGAGACCAGGGAGTCGCAGTGTTGGTATCCATAGTCTTCAGCGTGCTGAAATAATTTCATCAACGGATGCTTCGGTGAGATACCACCCAGTTCAATGGGTGAAAGAGGCCACAGATCATGGACCTCAAAAACAAACTTGGCTTTCCAACGCTGCGCTAAATTATGGCAAGGGTAGACATCCAAGGGATAAGTCGAAGAGGCAATCACTACATCAAAGGGCTTTTTCACAAAAAAGCGCCCATAAATCCACAGGCGCAGGACAAAGAGCGCCATGTTGAGTAGGCGACCCACACCATTGCCGTTGTAACGGAAGGACTTAAGCCACGTGTAAGAAACAGCGTCGATGGTTTGGTGGGTTTTCCAGCCTTTCATAACGGGCTTTTTTTGTCTGACGTGGGATTCGGAGCAAGCCACAATCTCCACTTCGTGGCCTTGGTTTTGCCACTCGCGAGCCAAATAGAAGGGGCGATACTCCATTCCGAGTCGGGGATGTCCGGCATAGTGATTCACTAGCAAAATACGCATAGAGTTGATATATACCTAAGGCTCTGCAGAATACCTATAATCGACTTTTGACACACCACAAAACCAGTGAGAAAGTCGACCGTTAAAAAGGGGTTGAAATGAAGATAATGACAGTGGTTGGTGCTCGACCTCAATTTGTAAAAGCAGCCGTTTTATCGCGGATCATCGCCGAGAGATCAGGGGTCAGCGAAGTGCTGGTGCACACCGGTCAGCATTACGATCAAAAAATGTCGGATGTCTTTTTCACGCAAATGGCAATCCCCAAACCCGACTACACTTTAGAGACCGGTGGTAAATCCCACGGTGAAATGACCGGGCGAATGCTTTGTGAGATCGAACCCCTTTTAATGAAAGAAAAACCTGATGCTCTTTTGGTTTACGGTGATACCAACTCCACCCTCGCCGGAGCCCTGGTTGCCGCCAAATTGCACGTGCCAGTGGCCCATGTGGAAGCGGGGCTGCGATCGTTCAACATGAAAATGCCAGAAGAGATCAATCGTGTTTTAACCGATCGTATCTCCCAGTGGTTGTTTTGTCCGACCGATGTCTCTAAAAATCATTTACTCAAAGAGGGAACAAAACAAGAGCGCATCCATGTGGTGGGTGACATCATGTACGACGCCGCTTTGTTTTACAGCGAAACTCTACAGGCCGATGAAGAAATCAAAAACATGGCCGACGACTTAAAAGACTTTTATCTGTGCACAGTTCACCGAGCTGAGAACACCGACAGTAAAGAGCGTCTTTCAGAAATTTTTACGGGCCTTAGAAATGTGGCCGAATCCACTTCAGTGGTTCTTCCTTTGCACCCGCGAACGAAAAAGAAGTTACAAGAGTTTGAAATCTCAACTGAGGGATTAAAAATCGTTGAACCTTTACCCTATGGCGACACCCTTTATCTATTAAGAAACTCAAAAGGCTTGATCACTGACAGTGGGGGAATGCAAAAAGAGGCCTACTTCTTTAAAAAGCCCTGTGTCACCTTAAGAGATGAAACTGAATGGGTGGAAACCGTGGACGCTAAAGTGAATGTACTGGTGGGCAGTTCCGGGCAAAAGCTGGAAGCTTCTTTAAAGGCTTTTCGATCCAATCCTCCAGAGTTTCCCGATAAGCTTTACGGCGATGGTGATACAGGAAGCAAAATCCTTGATATTCTTATGCAAGGGCAGAACTAAACTCCTATGGCAAAGTTGGTTCATGGTTTATTAGTTTTGTATTCAGTGGCTCTGCTGAGCTCGATTGCGGTTTTAGAAATCGCTTCGGTCTTACTGTCCTTAGTCGCCATCATTCTTTACATCAAAAAAGTTATGGACGAGGACATTTCGTTTTCTTGGCCCCAAGAGACTTTCAGCTGGTTCTTAATTCTTTTTAATCTGGCCGTTTTTTTAAGTTTCTTTTTCTCACCCCTTGAGGTCATCGATTATTCCAAAGGCTTTGGGATTTTTAAAATCACGGTCTGGTATTTCTCGTTGAGGTTTTTATTAGACCAGTATTTTTCACCGACGCACTTTGAACGGTTTTTTCCTTTTTGGGCGAGCCTTTGTTTTATTTTATCCGTTTACACGATCTTTCAGTTCTTCACAGGAATCGATCTAGTGCGGGGCCCAGGCCACATCTTAGAATTTGGCCCGTTTTACCGACCGACTGGTTTCTTTTCGATGTCGCTGACCTTGGCCTACGCTCTTGGTATGGCGGGAATCTTGATTTTACCTTGGATTATTCAAAGAGGGGAGCGCGACCGTGTGAATCCCTATTATGGTTTTATGTTTTTTATCGTAACCGTGGCCATGGTGCTTTCGCTATCACGTGGGCTGTGGTTGGGTCTGATTTGTGCGGTGACAGTCTTTTTGTTTTTCACACGTTCTAAAAAACTCACTTGGATGTTTGTTCTTTTAGCCATTCCTTTGATCGGTGTGATGGGTGCAAATCCCACCATCCAAGAAAAGGTCATGCTGCTTTTTGATCCCAACGCTGCCAATTACTACCGCCTGGTTCTGTGGGAGGCTTATTGGGAGATGTTCAAAGACCACTGGATCTTGGGAGTCGGTTGGCAACAGAACGAAGCCCTGCTGGATCAGTACCTGAATTTGATCGGAAAGGGTGATTTTGAGTTCCGCAGTCATGCCCACTCCAATTACTTCCAAATCCTGGCCGGAACCGGAATTCTAGGATTTTTAGCCTTTTTAGGCATGTTGTTTTCCGGGTTTGCAAAAGCCTTCAGCCTCAAACGAACCAACGGCTATTTAAAACTGTTTGGAGTAGGCTTTATTCTCAGCCAATTGATTTTTCATGTCGGTGGGCTGACCGAATGCAATTTCACGGATGCTGAGTTAACTCACATGATTATAAGCCAATGGGCTGTTCTTGGGTTTTTGTCTTCAAAGGGTTTTTATGTCTGAAGTCGATCAGATCAAAGCGCGCTATCAAAAACGAAAAGAGACCGGCGTTGCCGACTATCAGTCCCAGTTTTTACCCTTCGTGCATTTTAGCCGCGCCGAACGCGAATACGTGGGCACAAAGTGGGTGCGCGACATCTTCGGTTCACAGATCCAGGATAAGCAAGTTTTAGAGATCGGTGCCGGAATGGGAGACAACGTCCACTTCTTAATGCGTGCTGGTTTTGATTGGCAGAACATTTATTTGAACGAACTGCTGGAAGACAGAATTGAAAGCTTAAAGAATTGGTTTTCAGAAAACAGAATTTTTGCTGGCGATATTCAAGAGTGTGACTTCCCAGTCCCATTTGATCTGATTTTCCAGTCCACAGTGTTTTCATCCATATTGGACCGATCGGTGCAAGTGCAGATCGTAAAAAAACTAACGGCGCACTTAAAACCGGGCGGGTACTTCCTGTGGTATGACTTCTGCTTCGATAATCCGAAAAATAAGGACGTGAAAGGCATTTCAAAAACCGAGGTCCAAGAGCTGTTGCAAGACTCTTTTGAACTTGTGAACAGTAAGAAAGTCACCTTAGCACCACCGCTCGGTCGCAGAGTCGGCCGCGCTTATGGGTTTTTCAACTGCCTTTTGCCATTTTTAAGAACCCATCAAATCATGCTTTTTAAAAAGAAGGGTGATTGATGAGCCAGATTCCAACGCCCAATCAATCCAACACCGGCCATATGCCGCCCCCCAGTGCGCGGTACCGTAGGCCCCTTCGGGACAACAAACAGGTCCCCAGCGATTCCCTTCGCAAGCGCTATCTGTATAAAGTTTTAGCCAGTGTTTTTGGTCTACTTTCAAATCTTGTGATCTACTCCATTGTTCCTCGGGTTTTGGGGCCGGCGGCCTACGGAAACTTTAACTTCCTGTCTCACTTTTTCAGTCA
>CAZPOV010000036.1:0-10490 GCA_964588335.1 uncultured Pseudobdellovibrionaceae bacterium
CCGCTCAAGAAGAGGGTAAAGAAGAAACCGCTCAAGAAGAGGGTAAAGAAGAAACTGCCCAGGAAGAGGGTAAGGAAAGTGGTCAAGAACAAGGTCAATCCTAATCAATGAATCCTTTCGAGAAGCCAGGGAGAAAAATTTTTCCCTGGTTTTTTTAACTCTTTCACTTTTTAAGGAAGATAAAAATGAGGCGAATAATGAAACAGTTTATCTTTATCGGACTTTCAATTTGTCTTTCGGCGTGCGGGTCACAAAACGCCAACCAGCCAAAGTCTAAATCCGACCCAGTCAATAAGCTACAATCCCCAAAAATCAATTTGGACTCAATCAGAAACGATCAATGTATAAATTTAGAAAAGTGGTCGAAAGCCATCAATAGAAAAGAATTTAACTTCCCAGCCCGAGTTTTTACTAATGACCTAAAAGGAGAAAAGTTGCATCCAAGATTCTTGGCTTACAGCTTTGGAATAACGGAAATGCAACTGAAAATCTTTCCAAGGTTCTCACAAATATCTCAACCCTCCTGTGAGAAGGTTATTATTAAAAATTCGTATGGTCGTGATATTGTCTACACCATCACTGAAGCTTCGGATCGCTCTTTAACAATAGAAAAAGTGGATCAAGAGTCCCAAGCTGAGAGCGAAGAGGAAGAGGAAGAAGAAATATCAGAAGCGGTACTTGAGGCCCAACGTGATGAGATTCTTGCTAGTAGAATTCAATTTGAGTGGTTAAGTCCCACCTCATTAAAGTTGAAAGAAGCCACAGCGACCTTCCAGCCCCTTTGTGATGCGTTTAAAAAGATACCCTATGAAAAAACGATCACAGTTCAATGGGCACAAGCGCGTAATAGTCTTAGTGGCGAATACGATATACAGAAAACCTATCACGACCAGATTTCGAGTTTGCTCAAGGGCCCTGAGATGCCCGACCCTCCGGATTTACCTGACCTAGATTCTCTACCTCGCCACGAAGTTGCGGACGAAGAAGTAACCACAAGTGAAGGCTCAGAAGAAGAAGTTCCAATAGATCAGATTCGAGTGATAACGGTCGACCAAGTCAACGAAATTAAAGATAAACTTATGGCTCAAAACTTTACAAAGGAATGTCAATGAAAGGAGATCTTTTTGCCTGTCTCTTTATTTGTCTAGCTGTTTGTAGCTGTGGGCGTAAGGCGTCAGAGTACGTGAAGCCAAAATCTGCCGGTTGTGAAGAGCGGGCCTTGAAAAATCAGTTTATTGTTTTTCGCGGATACGGAAAGGTCGAATTGCTCAATCATGTTCCTCAAGACAATGATTACTTATTTTACGAACCGAACTATCAAATGCAGGTCCTCCCGAGTGAAAGTGAAGTTGTAATAAATCCTTCTAATAGAATGTCGACCCTAAATGAATGGGAAGACTTTGGAGCCGTCCGATATTGGAATCAGGGATTTGAAGGTCAAAATATAATTGTCGCGGTTGTCGACTCTGGAGTGAATCCGAACTTTCCTGGACTGGGTGAGCAAATGTATGTCAATGGGGGGGATAGTAGTTTTGATGGGGTCGATAATGATGGCAATTCCTTTATCGATGACGTTTCAGGTTGGAATTTTGAAAACAACAGTAATGAAGTCATTGACGAGGTCGGTCATGGCTCTTCAGTGGCCTATATCATAGCGGCTGGTTCCAACTCAATCGCCGGTTCAGGAATTGCACCAAAAGCGAAAATAATGCCAGTGGACTTTATTGGCAGTCACGAGCGTGGCGGAACGGAGTACGATGCCATTAAGGCGATCAACTACAGCATCGAAGAGGGAGCGAATATCATAAACAACAGTTGGTCTTCGCCTTGCTCCAGATCTATTCGCTCTATGTATCCGAGTTGGTCCCGATCAGGGGTATTGTTTATTCATGCTGCAGGTAACGAATCAGAGGACATTAGCGAGCTTCCTTATAACACCTCAAATACAGACCTCGCCAATTTTCTTGTTGTGGGTTCGATTGATCGTTCAAATCGACGCAGCCTATTCTCCAGCTTTGGACCGACTGTCGATATTTATGCTTGGGGAGAGCAGATTTTAGTTCCCGACCGTGACTTAGATTCGCAAAGTTTGAGATCGGTATCGGGAAGCAGTTTTTCAGCCGCTGTTGTGTCGGGGGCGGCGGCCTTAGTCTGGTCCGCCCATCCTGACTGGAGGGCAGAACAAGTAAAAGATTTTTTAACTGGCGGTGCTAAGATGATTCACAACGGATATTTGCCAGTTTTGCACTTATCCGGTGGGGAGACAGCTCTCGATTGAGCCGTCAATTTTTTCGCTAGGAACACTAATACCATTGGTAAGATGGTCGACCAAAATATCCACCGCACCACGAGCGCTGGCGCGTCTCCCATTGATAACTCGATGGTACAATCGTCGATCAATGTCGGCGCCATTGAGCAAAAGGTGTTTTATTTGGATCCCATTAAGATCAGGCGCCAAACTATAAAGAAGAGCGCCAATTCCAGCCACCATTGGCGCAGCCATTGAGCTTCCACTTCTCGAATCATAATTCCCTTGCCGAGCTGTTGAAAGGACCGATTGTCCTGGAGCCGCAATGTCGACTGAATTCTTTCCGAAATTAATGCTACTTAAATATCCACCCGTTTTTCCAGAAGCACCCACGCTTATCAGGTTTGAAAAGTTATAGCTGGCCGGATAAAAAGGTTTTTCATCGTTGTTGTAACCATAGTTCCCAGCGGCGGCAATCACTAGAACACCTTGGTTTTCGGCACGTCTTAGCGCTTCAATGAGTTTGGTGCTACGACGATAGGATCCCCAGCTTAGGTTAATAACATCGGCTCCATTATCTAAGGCGTAGTGGATAGCTTTAATACCATTGCTGGTGTACCCCGATTTATCATCATTTAAAAAGCGTAAGGCCATAATTTTAATAGCAGGAGCCACTCCGGAATGGCCTTTTAGACTTCTAGAACCGGCAATGATTCCTGCTACGTGGGTTCCATGATAAGCGCCTCGTAGTTGTTGAGTCGGTTTGGTGTTGCCTTTATTGTTCACATAGTTCCACCCATTCAAATCATCAACCAGGCCGTTACCATCGTCATCGATCCCATTGGGCTTTTCTTTAGGATTGATCCATTTACGATCGCGAAGTTCAGGATGTCCAAAATCCACGCCCGTATCTATCACAGCGACGACCACTTCTGGCCCCCCTTCAGTGATCGACCAGGCTTTTGATGTTCCTATTTGCTTATGGTGCCACTGGGGCCCTTTCTCAATATCGCCAAAATCTGTGGCCAATCCTTCGACTTCTACATCTTCTTCGACAAATTGAATTCGAGACCCAAAGCGACCAATAAAATTTTCGGCATTTTTAAGTCCCTCTTTGTTCTTCAGCTGCAAAACGAGTGAGTGATTGTCGATTCGCTCCATTTTCAGATTCGAATTTGCAAAGACCTCCATTTTAGCTAAACGAATTCGCGATCGAAAGTTCACGATCCATCGCTGAGGGTAAGTGGTTCCCGCTCTCGTCGAAAAGTCTTCTTGTGCCGACTCTCGACTTTCTTCGAAGTTCATGGCGCATTGGCCTTTGCGTACCACACTCATAGAATGGTTTTGCTCAGAATTGTCTTGCCCACAGGCCACGAACATCAAAAGGCTTAGTGCTAGCCCGATAGAATATCGACTCCGTTCCATTGAATTCCCCCCGCGTACTTTCATGGGTTTTAAGTGTGTAGAGAACTACACAAAAAAATAATAATTGATGCAAAAGTAAATAGGCAAATTTTTGGGGAATTCAATACCAGTGCGACATTTTGACCCACTAATAGGATTATCAATCTTTATAGAGGCTATAAAAGGAGATTTTGGCTAATAAAAAAAGCTCACACAGGGACTGTGGAGCCTTTTTTAAACTTTCTTTTTTGGTCTTACGGAAGGGGGGGGGCGAGTCGAACTAGGTGGCTTGGACCTGCAAGTGGTTGCTGACTGAAGTGACCCCTGAACATTGACCCACAGTGTCCTCGACCAGTCTTTTTAAGAACTGAGAACCGATATCTCCCCGCAGGGTGACCCGACCATTTTGGACATCGACGTGAATAGCTGTTGAATCCACCTGTCCCTGCTGATGTATCCGTTCAAGCACTTTAGCCTGCAACCCCAGGTCCTCCTGAGAGTGTGAGGGGCTGAGCTGGCGAGAGGCAAAGTCATCGGAATGTGTGGGCCCGGCATAATCTCGATAAGGACTTCGTCTTGGACGAATTACGCCCACCTGCGGATGTTGATTATGGGTTACATACATATTGTCTCGATTCTTTTGTTCACTCATGGTCACTCCATAGTTAGGATCGTTCCAAGAGAGTACATGAGTTCATCTATGGTCTCTTGAAAAACCCATGTATTGAATATGTATTTATTGAAAAATTTTGAAAAATAAAAATTACATAATCTTTAATGAAGGGTTCCTATGTTGTTGAATTTTGGTAGTTTCTCCTGAATGGTTTTCTCGATGGAATACCAAACATTGGAATGCATATCCAAGTTGTAGACGTCCTCACATTTTGAAAGTCGAGAAAACAAGCCTTCTAATTCAGCGTCTCCAATCCAATGGCTCATTTGTGTTAGTGTTTTACTTTTAGAACGGAATTCATGAAGTTGCTTTTTCGCTTTCGAATTCTTTAGTTGGTTCAAATACTTTGGGAGTTCCTCGTAATAACCTTTTTTTAATGATTTTTGATAGGAAGATGGCAAGTTAAGGGAGTCTGGGTATTTGAACTCTTCAAGTTGGGGTGAGGCATATGTTTTAACTGTTTCTAGCAGCACTTTAGGGTCAAATGGTTTGGTGACAAATCCCTGGCATCCCAACTTTAAACATTTTTGCTTTTCCTCTTGTAGAGCATTAGCTGTCAGTGCAATCAGAGGGGTTTTAATACCAATGTGTTGACGCAAAAGAGGTACGGCTTTGTAGCCACTGCATCCTGGCATCTCCATATCGATAAAAATAATATTGTAGTTCCCATAAAGTACTTTGGTTATAGCCATTAAACCATCATCAGCGAAATCGACATCGGCTCCGACGTTTTGCAAAATCACTTTCAAAATGAGTTGCATATCAGGCTGATCCTCACAAGATAAAATTTTAACACCTTGAAGCGGGTTAATCTTACTTGCTTCAAAATAGCTCTCAGATGTATTATTGTTTTTAGTTGGAGTGAGTTTCATTGGTGAAATCGTCACAGGGGTAACTTTAAAAGTTGCAGAAAAACAGCTGCCTTTTCCGGCTTCAGACGATTCTAGAACCACATCTCCGTTTAATAAATTAGCGATTTTCTTTGATATGACCAATCCGAGGCCCGTGCCCGACTTGATTTTCTGTTGACCCGATTTAATCTGAGAAAAGTTTTTAAACAGCTTACTTCTTGCCTCTTGAGAGATCCCAACTCCACTGTCTCTTACGCGAATTTTAAGTTCGCCGGCAAGGTCCTCATGTGATGGTTCTGACCAATCGACAAGTACAGTAACCTCACCGTCGTCTGTAAACTTGATTGCATTAGCTATAAGATTGATCACAACCTGACGCATCTTTGCAATGTCTATAGAAACTTGTTTGGGTACACTGTCTCCGAAATGGAGTTCAAGGTTTAGTCCTTTTTCATGAGCTTTCTGTACAAATGCGTAGACGATATCTTCAATCCGTTGACGGATGTCCTCATTAGTAAGGTCAATCTGCAGCTGCCCAGCTTCGATTTCAGACAAATCTAAAATGTTATTTATAATACTCATCAAATGATTGGCGTTCACCTCGACTCGTCTAAAATACTGGCAAGCGAGTTCATCTTCAAATGAAGAGAAGAACTTTTCTTTTAGTAACTGAACATAGCCCAATATAGAAGAAAGGGGGTTGCGAATTTCGTGACTCATGTTTGCTAAAAACTGACTTTTAAGTTGGCTTGCATTTTCCGCACTTCGTTTTGCGTTCTTCAAAGACTGCTTGGTTTTTTCTTCATTGGTGATATCCCAAATGGCCATCAAAAAAACATCTTGGTGTGGGAAAAAACGAGTTGATGCTTTTACAACCTTATCTTGTTGAAAAAGATTCCAGTTAAAGACTGTAGAAACAGACTCACCGGTCTTCGAAGCTTGATAAAGGTGACGGGTAAAAATTTTACTATCAAAAGCTCTCAACCCCTGGTTAAAATTGACCTCTCCTTCTGGGTAACTGTCTTCGAATAAAAGGCGTTCGGCTTCATAATTATGATCAACGATTTTTCCGTTGGACGTTAATATAATATGGGGACATGGTGAAGATTCGAAAAATTGATGAAGACTATCATTCGAATCTTTTAAATCATCAATAGCATTCTGCAGTTTCGAGTTGTGCTTCCTATAGTCTGCATTTTCGATGCGAAGTTGTTGTAATACCTTATCACGCTTTGTGTTGTGGTTGTCTTGAAGAGAATTCATGGCGCTCCTGTGAAAATCAAATAGCTTGATTTAAGATAAACATGATGTGTTTATGCGCTCTACTCACGGTCTGCTCAGAGCGTTTAACCTAAAGGATTTCCAGCGATCTGTACAGTCTTGTTTTTGTGTTTTGTTATTGAATATTCGAAGAGACCAAGCGTGCTTTCAAAAAAGATCAGTGCTTTTTTAGAAATGTCGCTATTGATTGATAGGTAAACTTAATGGAAGCTTTTTAAGGTGCTTCCAGGCGTAACTCTTGCCCCGCAATAAAACCAATCGAGCAATTTCCGCTGTGGCTTGAGCCGCCGCTTGTGAAGAGCCTGTTAATTTTCCAAACCGATTTCCCGGTAATGTTGAACTGATTTCAAAACCAGGAAAATAATAATTTGTTTTATTTGAGTTAACATTACTTGTTTTTAAAATTTGCCCCTCAGGCCCAGTACCCACCACCGAAATAACATTCGGAAAATTGTAGGCGGCCGGATAAAAACGAAAGTGCATCTGTTCCGGTTTTTTATTGCCTGCTGCCGCGACGACCAGAATATTTTGCTTATAGGCTTTTTGAATCAGTTCACTTTCTACCTTCGAAGGTTTGGGGCCGCCCGCAGAAATATTGATAATGTCGACATTTAAACGAATCGCTTTATCAATTGCTTCCGCTAATGAAAGAGTCAGCTTTTTATTGTCCGCTGCAGCTTGGTAATAACGAATCGGAATAATTTCAATGCGGTTGTTCAAATGCTTTTTAATAAGTGAACGAGCAATGATGCCTGCCACATGAGTCCCATGGCCCGAGACATCGATTCCATCGTCTTTAGTAGGAATTCTAACTAAACCCTGCAACAATTCATGTTCAAAGTCGACGCCCGTATCAATGACAGCGATTTTTAATACTTCGGAATCAGTGGAGCGAAAGCGCATTTCTGTGTTGCCCTGGAATGGGAACAACAGACTGAATAGAAAAAATAAATGGAGACTTCCTGACTTGATCACCTGTTAATATTAACAAAGTGTGCAGGAAATCTCCAGGAATTGTGAACCAAAGTTCACAATTAGTGTTCAAAGTCTAAGGTCCTTTAAGGGACCTTATAAAATTAATTAATAGTTTTCGTCGTAGCTATCGTTTGACTTGGAATCTTTACCCATGTCTTTGTTCTGATTCATTGGCTTTGATTCACGATTGTTGACGCTGGCTGGCTGACGGGTTTGCTCCATTGTATCTCTAGAATTGCTGGCTGTACTTATGTTGAGTGCAGCCACGGTTTCTTGGTTCAGTTCACCAGTTTTGATATCCAACCCTTGGTCTTGTTGAAAAGAAGCGAGTGCGTTGCGAGACTCGGTGCCCAAAATGCCGTCGACATCAACAGTGTAGCCTTTGTCATTAAGTGTTCTTTGTACATCCATGACGGTCTGTTTCGAAAACTTCTCGTGCTGTTTGTACTCAGAATTCATTTTATGGTCTTTCATGCCGGTTTTTGAGTTGTGAGCGTTTTGCCCTGCAAAAGCCTGCACAGTCCATAACATTGCAATCATTGATATTGTGTACTTAATAAATGTTTTCATAACATCTCCTTTGTATGACCGCAGAATCGCAAACTTCGGTATTATTGTCTTGTTGACGTTGTTGATAGGCAGTGAAATATTTAACACAAATTTTAGATGGTTCTGCCAACGCCGGGGCTGGCAAAATTTAAGGATAAAGGGTTTCTCAAAGACGATGTTTTCTAGCGTTTTTCTCTAAGGGCAACGATGACAGTTTTATTTTTCATTTTTTTTGCGGCCTTCATCGGAGTTAAATTGTCAAAATAAGACTCAAGTTTTGGATCGGCCCCGTTCGCTATTAAGAACAAGGCAACCTCAGAGTGACCATTCAGTATAGCTCCCACAAGGGGAGTCGCTAGAATTTCGGGATGCTGGTAGTTGGGATTAACGCCTGATTGTATGTGGTGTCGAAGCAAAGGCAAATTGCCATCCAAAGCGGCCTGATACATTTCTTTCCAATCACCGGCCGCCAAATTGAACTCCTTACCCGTTGCCATTTTATTGTAAATGCATGAGCATTGTGGGTCCAACCAAAATATTGACGATCATGAAGCGGGAGAGCCACCGAGGCTCTTGCACACTTCCAGTTCTTAACAATGAGATTCCACTCTGGTTTCACTAGTATTTTGATAAAAGCAAAAACTGTGTAAGATTGTTTAACTTATCGAAAAATGCCACAGCAGAATAAAGTGGAAGACTGCCACCGAGGCCGGAATAAGACTTAGCGTAACAAAAGTTCCGAATCGAAGCCGTAAGGTCAGCAAAGCTACTGTGCCTAAAGCTGTGGAAAACGGATCATAGCCAAAAACAAAGGGAGGCCAAGAAAATGGAACAAAGGCTGCCAAGAAAAAAATCAACAAGCCTATTTTGCCAAAATACCGCTGAGAGACTTTCTGATCTGGCGTCGCTTTAGAAATGAATGCTAAACCCATCAACAAAGCCCCTTCTATGTAGCAGGCATAGGCCAGATACTGGGCCACCCAAGTAATACTTTGTAATTGTTGGGAATAGAAGAAATAACCAAGAAAGATCCACAATACCGCCATCAGCAGAAAAACCCACAGACTTTTCTCTTTTCGAACCAGAAGATAAAATATAAATATCGACAGCCCTAACGAAACAAAGGGAAAGGGCCAAATCTGATTGAAGTAGAGTCTGAAGACCTCGTTGTAAACATCTTCAGAGAACATGATAAAATCATTCAATTGATAGCTACTAATATCTTCAGTCATAATGAGGCAAAAAATGATTTCATTTTTGTCCTTGTTTTCTCAGAGACAAGTTCGCCGTGACAAGCCTTCATGTTCTCTTTCATGTGATCAACCTGGCTGGTTGCAGGAATGGCGCAAGTCACTCCCGGGTGACTTGTGATGTACTTCAGAAGAAATTCAGCCCAGTTCTGAATATTCTGATCTTTAGCAAATGCCGGTAGTTTGTGTTTTTTGGCTTTTTCAATCAAGCTTCCTCCACCAAAAGGTCGGTTGGCTATAACAGCCACACCCTGGTTTTGCGCCAAAGGAATGAGCTCTTTATCGGCTTCGGTTTTGTCGATGTTGTAAGTGAGTTGTACAAAATCCAATTCATGACTCTTCAAAATCTGCTTCAATTCAGAATGCCTTCGTCCATGCGACGTCGTCACTCCAATAAACTTTATCTTATTCTGAGTTTTCAGACTTTTTAGAAACTCTAAATGGTCCTGCCAATTTACAAGATTGTGTACCTGCTCTAGGTCGAGCCTGGGAACTTTCCAGAGATTGAGTGAGTCTTGAAATTGTTTTTTGCCTTCTTGGTCTGAACTCGTCCAAATTTTAGTGGCCGAAAACAAAGATTTTGGATGATTCAGCTGAGAGAGTGCAAAGCCCAGAACTTCCTCGCTGGACCCATACATTGGAGACGAGTCGATCAGTTGCCCACCATTTTCAAAAAAGGCTTTCAGGACCTGGGTGCGGTCGCGTCGCAGCTGAAGACTTTCGCCAACGTTAAAGGTAATCCAAGTTCCCATTCCAATAGTGGAAATCAGTTCTTGGGTTTTTGGAATTTTCTTTTTTATAAGCTTCTGATCTGTTGGAGTTGGCTTTGCGGTTTTCGCAAAGCTCCAGCGGGGTAAAAGAAAAGCGGCAGAGCCCAAACCTAAATCAATAATGAATTTACGTCGCTCTTGGCTTTCTTTAAAATGGAAGGTCAAAGTCACCTCCTTTTGCAAAGACTATATATAAATCATTTTCGATGTCATGCCACCATCGATAACAAAATCCTGAGCTGTAATAAAATCCTGGGTCGGGTCTCCTAAGAGTCGGCAAATACCATAGATATCTTCCGGGCGACCCACTCTTCCGGCTGGGTGTTGCTTGTGGTCTTTTGGGCTTCCATTGTAGTCCGGCTTATCAATCCAGCCCGGACTGACGCTATTGCAACGAATGGAGGTGTCATTTAAACTGATTGCAAGTGCTTTTGTGAAACTTGTAATTCCACCTTTGCTGGCACAGTAAGCCTCTGTGTCGGGTTCGGC
>CAZPOV010000037.1:0-8607 GCA_964588335.1 uncultured Pseudobdellovibrionaceae bacterium
TTTCCAGAGGCCACTCTGTTTGCTCTGTTAGAAAAAATTTACCAACAAAAGTTCGATACTATAAATCAGTCAGTCATAGAGGCTGCTGGTGAGATAACCAATATGGTGTTTGGGCAATTTAAACTAAAAATGAATTCGTCTGGCCATGATTTACAGATGGCATTACCGACAATTATCACATCGACGGATCATAAAATTTTACAAGTTCACAAAAAGTCAGGCTACTTTTTCACATTTAATTTAGAGGGTAACCTTAAATTTACAGTCACTTTAGTCCTTTGGGAGATTTAAATGGAATGGAAGAAAAAACTTCTAAGGCAAATTAAAAAAGGTTTGGGAAAAGAGTTTATTCCTCCTTTTTCGACGGACTGTGATCATTTAGAGGGATTGAGCAAGAGCAGATACCTAGACTTTCTTGAGAGAGTCAACAAAGCCTATGATGAATACGAAGATCGACTCAATATTTCATACAGAAACCTGAAGATCAGTACTGAAGAAGTTGATAAAAAACATGGCGAAATCAGTTCTCTAAACTCATCTTTGGAAAGTATTTTAGAAAGCCTTAGCGAAGGTCTTCTTGTTTTTGGTCAAGATGGTAAAGTGAAGCCAACCTATTCGGCGATATGCAAAGACATATTTAATAAAGATGTAGAGGGTGAGTCCATTCTCGATCTTTTACGTATCGAAGAGAGTGATAGAGCGACTTATGAGATGTGGATTCAGCTGATATTTCAAAACAAGCTGGATGAAGAGGCTATGAATAGCTTGGGCCCCCAAGACTTTAAAAGCCATACCAATAGACGATACAAAATAACTTATAAGCCGATTTTGTTGAATGGAGCTATTGATTCAGTGACTGTTGTGGTTGCCGATAATACAGCCAATTATGAGATAAAATTGAAGGAACAAGAGCAGAAACGACGAGCTAAAGTTATCGATAATATTATGAAGTCGCGAAACGACTTTGATATGTTTTATAGCTTTTTCAATGATTTTACAGATAAAGCGACTGACGACCTACAAAACGGCTGTTTTCTGTTGAAAAATTTTAAACTAAACCTACACACTGTAAAGGGATCGGCTGCTTTTTTTGGTCTCGAGGACTTAACATCAAAAATTCAAGAAATTGAAGAGCGACTTAAAGCCAACAATCAATCTGAGACGAACCAACTAAAACTTGTGAAAGAGTCTTTGATGATTCTTGAGGACTGGCGACGGGTCTTTAACCAAGAATTTAAAGTCATACTCGGTCAGCTAACCGATAGTCAGCACACAAAGCTAATAAAACACGATGAAATTGTTGAGATTATTGATCGAAATATCAATGATAACCTTGATAGAGAGGAATGGATTTTGGAAATAGTGGGGGACCCTATCCAAGCATCCCTTGACAAGCTGAAGTGTTTGGCCGATCAAACCGCTAAAAAGCTTGGTAAACAACTGCATCCAGTGAAATTGGAATGTGAAGAATTTAAAATTATATCGAAGCATTACCGGGATTTGTTCAATTCTTTAAATCATGTCGTAAAAAATGCCGTTGATCATGGTATTGAGTCACCTGAAGAGAGGTTGAGTCTTGGTAAATCGGCAAAAGGCTCCCTTGAGATATCAGCAAGACTTGACGAGATAAAAGACCAAAAGGTTGTTCATTTCGTATTTAAAGATGATGGAAGAGGCTTTGCATTTGATAAGTTGAAAAAGAAATTGTCTGAAGCGGGAGTTTTTGATCTTGATGATGAAAAAATGGTCATCAAAAAAATGATCGAAAATGAAGTCAGTACAAAGTCAGGACGAGACGAAATTTCTGGTTTCGGAGTGGGTATATCGGCTGTCGTTGAAGAGGTCCAAAATCTTGGTGGGGATTTTTCTATTGAGTCCAACGCGGGGAAGGGCGCAATAGTAACTATAACTGTCCCACGCTTTTACTACGAAAAACAAACAAAGAAAGCTGTTAAGGCCGCCTGACTAAGCGGCCGATGATGTGCCTTGTGTCTTTTCTTGGGCCGTCCGACCATCAATGATAACCATTGTAATATCATCTTCGTATCCCTTGGAAGGATCTCTGACCTTTTCAATTTTCTTTTTTAAGGTTTGTATGATTTCCTGCGCCGAATCCTGTCGACTGATCCGTTCTATAAATTTTTTGATAGAAACCTGACTCCATCTTTTGTTTGGTAGAGTCGACAGCTCGAAGAAACCATCAGTGGTAATGAAGATCTGAAATGGACATTTTAGTTGAAGGTGATTGGTGTGGTACTTGGAATCGGCTCTCGCGCCAAGAGGCGAACTTGGCTTTAAGTTTTGCAGATCGGTGCTTTGCGGACTTTTAATAAAAATGTCAGGGTGTGAGCCATTGATGACTTCACATGCTAATGTTTTCTGGCATATTTTCAAAGCACAGAAAGTGGCTAAAGCTGATTGCTCAAACATTTTGAATATAACTTTATTGAGAGAGCTGGCTTGATCGGCAAGACTGATTGGGGTGTTTGTTATTTCGTACTCCATGACCAAGGCACGGCAAGCGGAGGCAACGATCGCCGCAGACACCCCATGACCCGTGACATCTCCAACCCAGACATATAAGAAGTCATTTTTTGTATAGGAGTACCACCAGTCTCCCGAGCATTCATCCGCTGAAAGTATCTGTCCATGAACCACCAAGTTTGAAGCTTTTGTCGAAGAATGATTATTTAATGTCTCTTGAATGAGTGAGGCATTTCTTCGTTCAATGGCAAATTTTTCTTTTGCGACCTGCTCTTGAATCATAATAGCCATTTCGGAAATCATAGAATTGTATTGTTCGTGAAAAAAATTTGGATTTTCAGATTCAGCATCAGTATCCATCTCATCATCTCTTTTGAAAAAGGTAAGAAGAAAAAGGAAGAGGCTGAAAATTTGAAAAATTCCAAATACTATAAAAATCCAGAGCATAGGTATCTATCGGTTTTTTCTGATAAAACTGTTAAAAAATACCCAACTTACAAGCGTTTCGCTGGCCTATGGTCAAGGGTAGGCCATGAGGACTAAAGGTGGGGTCCAGTTCAATTCTGCGCTGCTCATTATGGTTTGTGAATGGGTCTACTGGCAGGTTTGCATAATGAAGTTCTCAAGCCAGATGTGGCTAGAGACAGGCGAGCTTTTTAAAGCACGATCGGTTTCGCCAAGAACTTTATAGGTCTTTTCGATTTTGCGGTCATTCCACATGCGGGCTTGCGCCGTGTACTCTTTTAAAAAGTAGTAGGGGACTCCAGCAAAGCTTGATAGCTCACGCCCGTTCAGTCCCTGCTGTTCACCAACACGAGTTTGTCGCAAAAGACGAATATGGCGGTGAACCATGGCTAGGATACTGACTTCATTTTGACCATTTTCTAAAAGATCGGCCAAGCACATCAAAGCGCGGGCTTGATCGTTTTTGCCAATGGCGTCAGTGAGATCAAAAACATTTTGTAGCTTGATTCGTGAGGCCACATGCATGACATCGCTGGCAGTGATCGGCTTGTCTTTACCAACATACTGCCCCAGCTTTAAAATCTCATTTTTGATTTCTAAAAGATTGGGGCCAACAATTTGCATTAACAAGTGAATCGCATCGGTCTCAATTTGCTGGCCATGCTTTTTACAAATGTATTGGACCCACTGCGGAAACTCACGATCATAGGGCTTGGCAAAATGAAAGTGAGTGAGGTTTTTCAACATCTGTTTAATCACATTTTTTCGGCCATCGGGCTTATCGCCGACAAACACAAGGAAGGTTGAAGGAACGGGATTTGATAGAACCGGCATTAAGGTTTGCCAGTCTTTGTCTTTCAATTCATGAGCCCGTCGGATCATTACCAGTCGCGTAGCCGACATCATAGGCAAGGTTTCGATAATATCAAAAACTCGGCTGACATCGGTTTCTTTGCCGTAAAAGATGTCGTAATTGAAATCGCGAGACCCTTCATCTAATTTTTCAGCCTTGATGTGCTCGAGTGCTTCTTCAATAAAAAAGTCTTCATCTGTGGATAAATAACAGATCGTTCCCTTATTCAGGGTCATGAAATTTTTTAAATCCAATAACGACTGTTTGTGTTGAGCCACTAAAAGTTCTCCGTCAATCGATCAAAAGCATCACTCATCATTTGTTGGGCAATAAGTTTGATAGTCTGCTTTTTTCTCGCCTCGTTGTAAAGAACATTTGAAGAACGCACACCTTGGCGCTTCAAACGGGCACTCTGAAAGGCTTCGGAGCCAGAAAATGTACTTTGCCAAACCAATTGCTTATCTCTTGAGCGAACAGCTCGCAAATTCACGGCAATATTGATGGAATAAGCGGTGAAAAATGAGGCAGAGTAAGGCGTGGCGGTGCGAGTCGCAATTGTGTTGCCTGAAAAATCTTTGCTGACGAAGTTGGGATCGGAACCTTTACCGACAATGTCGACACTGAGAATATCACCTTTAATAATCAGTTCGGCCGAGTCGCGATTGGTCACGATCGCAAACCCCGAGCGTTCCAGCTCTTGGGTCAGAGCATGGGCGAAGTCTGCCTCGAGTCCCAATTCTTTGGTGGGATTATCAAAAAGTTCAACGTAGACGGTTTTGTGACCGCCGGGAAGATCCCGGGTTTGGTGTCCCCAATTGTAGCCGCAATGGCTCAGTCCAAGTAAAACCAAAAGGCTTAGGATTCGCATAGGCCTAAGGTATCGAGAGGTGTGGCTTTTTTCAACAGGAAAAGCCAGGTCCAACTTGAACTTTCAGTGTCTGAGAACTAAGGTAACGCCCTATGGAAAAATATCCCTTTATTGGCAAAAAATTGATGACTCCTGGGCCAGTGCCCATGCCTGAGGCTGTCAAAAAAAGTTTGGCGGAAATCGAATGTCATCACCGCTCAAAAGAGTTCGGTGAGATCTTAACCCGGGTTTTAGACCAACTGCCGCAAGTTTTTGAAACCGAACAGCCTTGCTATATGCTCGCTGCTACTGGCACAGGTGGTTTGGAAGCAGCGATGGTAAACACTTTAAAAACCGATCGTAAGGCCTTGTTTATCAATGCCGGAAAGTTTGGCCAACGCTGGGGAAAAATTGCCAAAAGTTTTGGTGTGCCGTTTGATGAAATTGAAGTTCAGTGGGGCGAAGACCTGAATGTGGGACTGGTGCGCGAACGTTTAAAACGGGGCGATTATCAAGCCGTGGCTTGGCAGGCCTGTGAAACCAGCACCGGAGCTCTTTATCCCACTCAAGAGATTGCAAAGCTTTGCCAAGAGTACGACGCCCTGTCCATCGTTGATGGTATCACCGCTTTGGGTGCGGCTCCTCTTCCCATGGATGAGTGGGGCTTGGATGTGGTTGTAGGTGGTTCGCAGAAAGCTTTTATGCTTCCCACCGGAATGGCGTTTGTGTCTCTGTCGGAAAAAGCCCAAGCGCAAGAAAGCGATATCAAAAGTTATTACTTTGATTTGAAGGCTGAGCGCAAGGCTAATGCCAATGGTAAAACTCGCTACAGCACACCCACTCAGTTCGTTATCGCCTTGGATATTGTTTTTGAAGAGATTTTACAGAAAAAAGGATTTCGAAATCATTTACAAAGTATTGCAAAGCGCGCCGAATTGTTTCGAAAAAATGTATCCCTTGAACTGTTTCCGAAAACACCCAGCCCGTCTTTAAGTTGCCTGCGGGTACCAGAAGGTATGAAGGCCACCGAATTAAAAAAGAAAGTGGATGCCGAAGGCTTTATGATTGTCGCCGGACAGGATCAGTTGAAGGACACAGTGATTCGGGTGGGGCACATGGGTGCCATGACCGATGATGATCTTATCAATACGGCCAAAGCCATTGAGAAAAACCTATGAGCCAGGATTTGGTTCTGGTCACCAACCGTTTTGACAACGACCTGCGTGTGCGTTTACCGCAATTGCCGGAGGCGGACTTTCGCTATGTTAAATCCATTGCTGAAGACACTGAAGCTTTGTCTCAGGCCGCAGCCCTGATCGTTCGCAGCTCCACTCATATTGATAAAGACTTTCTTAATAAAACGCCGCAATTAAAATACATCGTTACCGCCACCAGTGGCTTTGATCACATTGACTTGCGGGCCGCCAAGCAGGCGGGGGTGCGTGTTTTCCATATCCCGGAAACGCAAACAACAGCGGCGGCTGAACTCACCATCGCCATGATTTTCAACTGTTCTCGCAAATGGACACTGGCCAATCAACAAATTCGTAAAGGCCAGTGGGAGCGTTCTTTGCTTCTGGGGCGACAAGTCTCAGGAATGCATTTGGGCATCATCGGACTCGGACGGGTGGGGCGCGCTGTCGCCGAAAAAGCCATGCCATTGGGAATGACCGTCTCGGCCTTTGACCCTTATCTTGAAAAGGAAGTGAAGGGTGTGACTATGCTTGGTTACGAAGAGCTGATGCGCACAGCGGATGTGGTTTCCCTGCACGTGCCAAAGACTAAAGAGACCTTTCAGATGGTGAAAAAAGAAACTCTGCAATGGATGAACACGTCAGCGATTCTGATCAATATGTCTCGTGGGGACGTGATCAATGAAAATGATTTGATTGAACATTTGGTAGAGCACCCAGAATTCACAGCCGGCCTGGACGTGTATGCTAAGGAGCCCTTGGTGTTAAAATCCCGTCTGTTAGAGCTAACCAACGTTTGCCTTGCGCCTCATATCGGAGCCAGTACCGAGGAGGCCTTAAAAGCCTCATCCCAGGCGGCGGTCGACAAAGTCATTGACTTGCTCAGCGGAAAAACACCGACCGGTGAGCTGCCTCCTCAGGTGGAGTGGTGGACGAATTAACAGTCCGGCGTCATTCCTCTTAACATCGAAAATAAAGACAATTTTTAACAATCCCATCTTCATGACCTTTAAATCAGCATCAGACGCTGAATTCCTGGGACACATCGATCGTGAATGTAAACTTTTTAAGCTCAGGAGCGGGTTTGACGGCATGCATCGCCTCTTTTTAATAGGCTTCTCCCAGAAGGCCTTGTTAGAACCAAACAAGTGTTAAGCACATTAAACTTCTAGAGAAATGGAAATGTATGTCTGCACTTATTGTCGTAGGGTCCCAGTGGGGGGACGAAGGTAAGGGAAAACTGGTCGACGCCATGGCCTCGCAAAGCGATGCTGTTGTTCGATTTCAAGGGGGCGCCAACGCGGGCCACACCCTGATCGTGGATGGTCAAAAGACTGTTTTACATCTCATACCCTCCGGAGTTCTTCATAGTCATGTTCGTTGTATGATTGGAAGCGGAGTCACGCTCGATCCTTTTGAAATGGTGGATGAAATCAATGGTCTGAAAAAATCAGGATTTCTTGCCGACGACAAACAGCTGTCGATCTCTGACGGCGCACTTTTGGTGCTGCCCTTTCATAGAAAGTTAGATAAAGCCCGTGAGGCTTGGAAAACCGGAACCAAAATCGGCACCACCGGTCGTGGCATCGGGCCGTCTTATGAAGACCGAGCCTCTCGCCGCGCGCTCTTGTTTCGCGATCTGTTCTGCAGTGATTTGAAAGAAAAATTAAAGCGCGCCATCGAAGAAAAAAACATCCTTCTTGAAAAACTTTATGGTGAAAAACCAGTGGATCTAGAAGAAGAGTATAAAAACTTGGTGGAAGTGGCCAAAATCCTTCAGCCTTACCGCTGTGAGGACGTCAGCCTGCAAGTCACCCGCATGATCCAAGGCGGAAAGCGTGTGCTGTTTGAAGGCGCCCAAGGGGTTTTGCTGGATAATCTTCACGGCACCTTTCCCTACGTCACCAGCTCCTCAACAGGAGCCGCTGCCGCCTGTTTGGGAGTGGGTGTGAGCCCTAAACATATTTCAAAAATCTTTGGTATCACCAAGGCGTATTGCACACGCGTCGGCGCTGGACCCTTTCCCACAGAACAGGACAATGAAGTGGGCGAGCTTTTACAAAAAGAGGGCCACGAATTTGGCGCCACCACCGGTCGTCGTCGACGCTGCGGATGGTTGGATATGGTGGCTTTACGCTACGCTATTCATGTCGGTGGTATCGATCGCTTGATTTTAACCAAGCTCGATGTGCTTTCGGCTTGTGACACAATTAAAGTCTGCACCCACTACAAAGTGAACGGCGTGCTTGTTGAGAACTTCTCTTTTATGAGCAATGACATCCACTCTGTAGAACCGGTCTACACGGAAATGAAGGGCTGGAAGACGGATATCAGCAAAGCCCAGAGCTTTTCTGAGCTGCCGAAAGAAGCCCAAGAATACATCGCTTTCATTGCCAAGGGCGCCAGTGTTGAGATTCCGGTGATCTCGGTGGGGCCGGATCGCATGCAGACCATCTATCAAGGTGAAATCTTTGAGGAATCAACGGCTGCAAATGCCCAACAATTGAGCGAAGCCAGCATTTCTTAAAGGAAAAACTGGCAAAAAGAGGGTTGACTTTCACGCCCTGAAAATAGAAAACATGTCCTCATTCGTTGATCCGTTAGCTCAGTCGGTAGAGCATCTCCCTTTTAAGGAGAGGGTCCTTGGTTCGAGCCCAAGACGGATCACCATTTTTTTTTCTAGGTTAGTCCCTATCGTCTAGAGGCCTAGGACACATCCCTTTCACGGATGAGACACGGGTTCGACTCCCGTTGGGGACGCCATT
>CAZPOV010000038.1:0-6863 GCA_964588335.1 uncultured Pseudobdellovibrionaceae bacterium
AGTATTTATGGAGATATTCTGTTAATTGAAAATGCATGATTGTGATAGAAACAGACCGTTTGAGAGTTCGTTCTTTTGAAGCCAGCGATTTTGATTCACTGGCGCTGTTGATGAGTGATGCTGATACCATGAAATATACGGGATTTAAGCAGCCACAGTCCAAAGAGAAAGTGCGAGATTTGCTTTCTGGTTGGCAAAAAGAGGGACTTCAGAAAACAGGAGTTTGGTGTGTTGAATCCAAAAACACGGGTGATTTTGTAGGCTGGGTGATGCTTAAACCAACAAACTCCGAAACTCCAGAGCTTGGTTACATGATTCGCCGACAATCATGGGGCCATGGTTACGCTTCTGAGCTGGTGGCAGGCCTGCTAAACTACGCGTTCAAAGGGTTGAACTTAACACGAGTTGTGGCTGTGACATCTTTACAAAATACGGCTTCGGTCCGCGTTTTAGAAAAATCAGGGATGAAAAGATTTGAGTGTGCAGACAATATGGATCGCGGTATCTCTTATGAGATGATATTTAGAGGGTAAGATTATAGGGTTTAGTGCTTGTGAGGTTGGCTTGGGCAAAGAAGACTACGAATATATTATTGAAAAGTTGCAATTGGAACCTCATCCGGAGGGTGGTTATTTTCGGGAGACCTACCGCAGCTCCTTGGAGTTTGATTTCTTTGCAGGCGCCGATGGTGTTCGCAACTGTTCCACGGGAATCTACTTTTTACTGACATCCGAAAATCGCTCGCATCTTCATCGAATTCAATCCGATGAGGTTTGGCATTTTTATCAGGGCGACCCTTTGAACGTGGTGATGCTAACCGCGGAAGGAGACCTGTCTGTGACCACCTTGGGACAGAATATGGATACCGATGAAAGGTTTCAATTTGTGGTCCCGGCCGGCGCTTGGTTTGGAGCTGAGGTGGCTCCCGGCGGTCGCTACTCGCTTGTCGGCTGCACCGTTGCTCCCGGATTTGATTTTAAAGATTTTGAACTGGCCAAAAAAGAGGAAATGGTTCAACTTTATCCACAGCATAAAGAGTTTCTAAACGCCTTCTGCCTCCGTTAAAAAGTGTCTGCAATAGACAGGCTGACTTCAACGAGTTCGTTGTAGGCACTGGCATCAGTACTATTTCTTAATTTTCTTAACCACTGAACATTTAAGGTACATGGAACCGTGTCCCGGAATTTTGCATGCTATATCGTGACCATCGAAGGGTTCGTCCAGCAGGCGAATGTTTTTCACCTTGGTGCCGGACTTGAGAGTGTCCTTACCGGCCTTTAAATCTTTAATGGTAGCGACGGTGTCACCATTTTCTAAGGGCACTCCATTGGCATCTTTGAAACCAGATGCAACATTGGAAGAGTCGTCTTTGTTGCCAACCTTGACTGTCCATTCGTGAAAGCACTCGGCACAAATCCAGACGTTGCCGTCTTCATAAGAATTGGTGGATTCGCACTGGGGACAAATAGGACTTGTTTCTGACATACTTCAATTTAGTTCGATGCCACATTGATGTCAAAAGACCTCATTAGACCTCAGCCTCGACTTCCCTACTTCGGCGATTTTGCAAGGGTTAGGTTGTAGATTCTATAGAAATTTGGCGACAGAAAAGCTTTAAATAGCTGAATTCAGGCATGTTCACAAAATCTACTTAATACTAAGGTTGTTATGTGAAGGGATATCCGCTATCAAAGATGAGGTGCTCGCTCACATGAAAGGTTATTAATGAATCTCTTGCCCGCTGATCTAGGCAAAACAATCGGTCTTCATATCAATACAATTCAGAAGCAGTGGCTTGCGAAAGTGAATGACCAAATCGATGCTTCCAACCAACTAAGCGAAAAGACTCTGGTGGAGGACCTTTCCGAGTACTTGCAAGAAATTTCTGAACAACTTCAGGAAGGGGCCGGCCCAAAACCACGCCCATCCCTTTTGCAAGCGGCCAAAGCCCATGGAGGCTCTCGTGCCAATGTTGAATACAATGTACAAAACCTGGCTTTAGAGTATTCACTCCTGCGTCAGGTTGTCCTACAAGTGGCCAGCGAGCAAGGACGCCTCAGCAAAGATTCAACGTTCGCTTTTAATCGAATCAATGACCTCGCATTATTGAATGCCCTTGAAGAGTACTTAAAGCACACAGGTCTATCATTTCATCGTTCGAAAGAGGAAATCCAACACGAACGCAAAAGCTTTCAAAATCATTTTGACCAAATTCCTGAACTGGTGCGGATTTACACCGGACCCAAACACGAGTTGGAATTTTCTAATAAGGCCAGCCGCGAGGTTTTTAAAAAAGATATTTACGATATTGACTTTCAAACCAGCGACAGCGAACAAGTTGATATCGATTCCTTAATGGATGAGGTTTATCAAAGCGGAACTCTGCGCACTGTGGAGCAGGTTCTTGTGAAAACCAAAAACAGAACGAAGTACTTTAACTTCACCTTTTCGCCACGCAAAGATCTGAATTCACAAACCATCGGCCTGACCATGATGGGAACAGAGGTCACATCGCAAGTCTTTCAACAGAAAGCATTGAAATTACAAAGCCAAGCTCTGGAACTTAGTATGACCGAGGCCCCTTTGGGTGAAGTCTTGGAACTGATGACGGAGTTTATTGAATTACAAGCCGAAAACACCTTGATTGCTTCCATTCTTTTGACAGACAAATCGCAAACCCACTTGCTTCATGGTGCTGCACCCAATTTACCAGACAGCTACAATCAGGCCATCGATGGCATCGCCATTGGAGACAACACGGGCTCTTGTGGCACCGCCGCCTATTTAAAAAAGCCGGTTTTGGTGACCGACATTGCCACCGACCCCAAATGGGCTGAGTTTAAAGACTTGGCTTTGGAAAATGACCTTCGAGCCTGCTGGTCGGTTCCCATTTTATCATCAAAAAAGAATTTACTTGGTACTTTCGCGTTTTATTCAAAAGTGGCTCGCCAACCTTCTCCCGGAGAAATCGGAATAGTTAAGGTAGCAGCCCAAACCACGGCTTTGATAATCGAAAGACGACAGGAAATCGAGGATAAAAAAATAGCGGCCGATGAAGCTCGGCAAGCCAACACCGCCAAGTCGGCTTTTCTGGCCAACATGAGTCATGAAATTCGCACCCCCTTGGGCGCCGTGATGGGATTTTCTGACTTAGCCCGTCAGCCAGAAGCGACCTCGGAAGATGTTAAAGCCTATCTCGACATTGTGGAACGCAACTCGGTTCAAGTCTTAAGAATTATTGACGACATCTTGGACTTAGCGAAGGTCGAGGCCGGTCGAGTGGAGCTGGAGAATATGGAATTTTCCTTCACAAATTTCCTGGCCGATTTTGGCTCTCTTTTTGGTTTTCGGGCTCGAGAAAATGGCATTTCTTTCAAGATCATTGCTGAAACTGATTTACCGAGACGAGTGATTTCCGATCCGACTCGATTAAGACAAATTTTAACCAATGCTGTTGGTAATGCGATTAAGTTCACCCGGCAAGGATCGGTCACCTTGCATGTCTGTTTAGAGGATGACACTCTACAATTTGGCATTGCTGACACCGGCCGCGGAATTACCGAGGAACAAGCCGAGAAGCTTTTTAAAGCTTTTTCACAGGCGGATGTTTCAACGACCCGCAAGTTTGGCGGTACTGGCCTTGGCTTAATTTTGACCAAACACTTGTGTCAAATCATGGGCGGTGACTATATCCTTGAAAGAAGCGAACTGGATGTGGGTTCGAAGTTCGAAGCCACTGTGAAGGTTGAAGTTCCTGAATCATCAGCTTTTATTCCTCAAAAAGAAGTGGTTTTTTCAATCGACAAGAGGGAAACCCATGAATCCGCGAAAGCTCAGTTGGGTGGAACGTCAGTATTAATGGTCGAAGACTCTCCTGAAAACCAGTTGTTGGTGCGCTTGATTCTTGAACAACAGGGCGCCAATCTCGATATTGCCGAGAATGGTAAAGTGGGCGTCGAAAAGGCACTGACCAAAGATTACGATGTGGTTTTAATGGATATTCAAATGCCTGTGATGGATGGTCACCAGGCCGTGAAGACTTTACGAGAAAAAGATTATGCCGTTCCCATCGTCGCCTTAACAGCCCACGCCATGAAAGAGGAAGTTCTTAGAACTCGAGAGTCTGGTTTTACCACCTTTCTTTCCAAACCGATCAAAAGAAAATCCCTTGTGGCTTTGATCAGTATTTTAACCAATAAAAAAATATTGGACGAATACGAGTTCGATCACTAAAAAATCGAAGGCAGCGAAACGCCCTCCCCTTTCGTCGAATGGGTTCGAAAATCCAAATTCATATTGTGTTTGTCTTGGTTGTTCAATAAAATCAATTGCAATGAACCTAGCTTCTCGCTTTCAAAAGATTGAAATTAAATCTTCCGATCAATTACGGCAATGGCTTCAGACCAACCATCCTATGGATGAAAGTGTTTGGCTGATCACCTATAAAAAGACGGTGCCCGAATTCTATGTCAGTTTTTCGGAAATCGTCGATCAACTTCTTTGTTATGGATGGATCGATTCCACAATTCGCAAGGTTGATGAAAGGCGGGTCATGCGTCTGATTTCAAAAAGGCGGCGTGGCAGTCAGTGGTCGGCGGTCAATAAAAAGAAAGTCACAGAACTGATCAACCAGGGCCTGATGATGGACGCCGGATTGAAAGCCATTCAGAGAGCGAAAAAAGATGGTAGCTGGACTTTCCTGGATGACGTCGACAACCTGATTGTTCCAACAGACCTCACCAAGGAGCTTCAGCGATATCCAAAAGCATTTGAAAATTTTAAAAACTTTCCAAAAAGTGCCCAAAGAGTGGCCCTGACTTGGGTAAAATCGGCCAGAGCCAATGAAACTCGCGAAAGACGGATTATAGAAGTGGCCTTTCTAGCGCAAGAAAATATCCGAGCCCCTCTGACCTGAGGAATTAAAACTGATGCGGCTTTTAAAAGATATCCGATCTTGCACCTATTGCTCTGACAAATTACCTCTTGGCCCCAATCCTGTGGTTAGTTTTTCTAAAAACTCTAAGGTCATCATTGTTGGCCAAGCTCCAGGCCTAAAGGTTCATCAAACCAACGTGCCCTGGAATGATGCCAGCGGAGAGCGATTAAGAGAATGGCTGGGCGTCACTCGTGATGATTTTTACAACACCGATCTATTCGGCATTGTACCCATGGGGTTCTGTTACCCTGGACGGGGGAAAAGTGGCGACAATCCGCCAAGACCTAAATGTGCGAATTTATGGATGGGTCGTATTTTCTCTCAATTAAAAAAACGACAACTCACTCTTTTGGTCGGACAGTATTCTCAGAAGTATTTTCTCGGTCCACAGCGGTACCCAACCCTAACCGAAACGGTGAAGCATTGGGAAGAGTTCCTGCCGGAGTACTTCGTTCTTCCTCACCCCTCACCACGAAATAACATATGGTTGAAGAAGAATTCATGGTTTGAAACAGACTGTGTCCCGAATTTGAAAAGACTTGTAAGGACTGTTGTTGAATAGTTTAAAAACCACTAATGGATTGGTAGCGTTTTGAATGCCCCCGATCGAGTCCTTTTTGAGACAATATAAAGAAGGTTTCTGGAAAATGGAAAAGTCGGTTTTAATTTTCAAGCAGATGACGAAAAAATTTTCTTTTTCTGAAAAATTTAAAATAGCGTAGTCATTTCATAGACCTTTAAGATTATACTCATTTCCGGTGACTTAATCTTACCCTTGAGTTGCAATTTACGGTCTTGAAAAAATTTCGTCACATCAAAAATGTCATTTTCACTGACATTGGGTGTTTTGACCGTGGACAGGCATCTCCTTAGTTTTCAGTCTCAACATTTTCATAACTATCAAGGGAGAGATAAATGAAAACACTACTAAGTCTAATCGCAATTCTTTCAACAGCACTGATCGCTCAGTCCGCATCTGCAGACAATGGTTACACCGACTCGCAAATGGTTGAGCAAGAAATCGAAATTCTTGATGCCAACATGTTCGCTGGCTGGGGCAACCCTCCTGGAAGTCGTTGGATCAGCGTTCGTTGCGGAACCAACTCTGTTTGTTATCCACCGGCTGGGTACAAGTTCCGTCACTTTAATACCGACATTAAAGGTTCTGACTGTAAAGGAGCTCAAAAACGTCGCGTCAAGCAAACCAAAGATTTTATTAAAACTTCAAGAAAATGCTCTGTTAGAGGACGTGTTTTTGTATGGCCTGCAGAGTACTGTAAAGGAAACTACAAGTACTGTTCGTAGTATTAATTTTTTAAAGAGGGTGGCCACACCCTCTTTTTTTTCTATCCACTTAATTTGACGTGCGATCATTGAAAACAGCGTCAACCCCGTAGAGCGTAATTCGAAAACTTCTTAAAGTTACAGCCTCCATGCACTATATTGTTCTCTATGAGCATGAAAAATTCTTTAACAATTGTCGGGGGTGGCACAGGTCTGATAGGCAGCCATCTGGTTCAACGGTTTTCACAAACTGAGCATTCCGTAGTTTCAATTGATACCCAGAAGCCGGAATCCCCACTCGAATCCGTTCAATATTTAAAAGTCGATTTATCCGATGAAAAACAGGTTAAAAAAGCTTTTGAAGAGATCTTTTCAAAACAAAAGTACGCACACGTCACCTTGATCAATTGCCAAGGAATCGCCGATCCCGAAAATGGCCCCCTGCAAGATCTCTGTTTAGACAAATGGAACTCTTATATTTCCAATAACCTGACAAGCTACTTTTTAACCTGCCGAGAGTTCGTCCGTTACCAAAGCGACATTGACTCGGGCGCGATAATCAACCTGAGCTCAACGCGGCATCTAATGGCCGAACCCGACACAGAGGCTTACTGTGCCAGCAAAGGTGGAATTACAAGTTTCA
>CAZPOV010000039.1:0-6841 GCA_964588335.1 uncultured Pseudobdellovibrionaceae bacterium
ATTCCTTCTTTGTGCCGAACATAGTTGTTGAACACGCTCCAGTTTTCCTTCGCTTTGCCAACGAGACCTTCCACGTCAGTCGCCACCACTTCAAACCAGTGGACTCCTAAGGGCATATCAAAAAGTTTAACGATCCCCTTCACCCAATCACAATTGATTTCAAAATCATTGATGAAACACTGAACCTTTTCGATCTCGTTGTCGCCAGCGATCACTTCGAAGACGACCTGGGTCGACTTAAAAAGCTTGTGATCACTTGGCTCCTGCGTGATTTTAACAACCGGTCCCTGAACCGTGTCGTCATTACCACTCGATCCCACCTGTTGGGAGTTCTGAGTGGCTCCAAAGCCGACTTCTTGCTTACACCCCGTTGTAAAAAACGGAATGACTAATATGAGTAGTAAGCCTAAACGTTGCATGGTTTTCCCCTTAATTAAATACAACCCTTAGTCGGCCCCTCAAACCTAAGCCCACAGCCTTGGGTCGCGCTTTCTAGACTTACGAATTAAGGATTTGATCGAAGTTGGGACGATTTATTGTTCATTCTCGCGCAAAGACTGGATTTGACCAAAATTTAGTCAAAAAACTCATCTGGTGTTCAAATTGCACATTAATGAGTATTAGGAGGACGTTATGTGCTGGAATCAAAATAAATCCCTTTTAGGGGTCTTATTCGTGCTTTCGTTGACGAGTTTTGTCACCGCGTGTGTAAAAAATGCTTCGAAAAACGAAAACCCAACGGAGGTGGCTTTCAAAGAATTGCAAAGTCAGGAGCTGAGTGAAGCTCAGATCGACGGTAGTCAAGCCATTGAAATTCGAGATAGCTCAGAAAGGCCTGCCATTGACCTCACTCAACTTGTTAAGTTTAAAATCTCGGATGTTCGTGACTTTTCAGTCCAGCAAGGAGCCATTCAAAATAAAGAATGTCGAGGAGAAGGACCCTTCAACTATCATTTAGCTCTGATTGGTCCCGATGGAGTCGAAAAACCCATTCATGCGCGACGTAATAAAGAGCTCTTAGTGCCGGGTGATTATGTTTTACAAGTTAAAGTTGAAAACCATGCTCTGTGTAAAAACGTGGCCCTGGATCTGCGAATCACTTCTAATGTTCGTGAAGACTTGGTCATGACCAAACACGATAACCGTGGATACATCTGTTACGACGTTGAAGAAAATGGCACTATCCAATCAGCGACTCGGGTTCGTGTGAACACCAACCCTTTACAGATTGTAAAATACAAGAATCTCAATGGCGGTGGCACAAGAACCGTCGTAATAGAAAATAAGAACAACCACTGTGAAGGTGACTTGAATCCGCGAACAGAATGTTCCGAGGGTTTACTCCCTGCTGAGATCGATGCTCGTCCTGTGGTTTCCGTACAAAGAAATTGTCGCAATCCCAATGGACGCGACCGGGGCTTTGCACAAATTCTAGTAAGCCAATCCGGTTTTTTAAAAGGTGACATCGACTTTACCTGCCGTCATAAAAGAAATAACTTACGCCTGGAAATGAAAAACTGTGACCAAATATTTAATATTGGTGAAACCATGCCCATTCGCGCCGGCCAGACAGACATCACCCTACGTCACCGTCAAATGCGGATCGGTTTCGAACCGATCTACGGAGAAATTGATGACCGTCATATGCCCGATAACCTATGGGTGGGTCTGGTGAAAGTGTCTCGCGAAGAGGGTTCTAACGACTACTACGAGCCGGTCTTCCCGTCGTTTTACTCGATTGACAAAGACGATTTGTTAAACGGCCAAATCACAATTCGTGAAGCTCCAGGAACCGATTTAAAAATGATGGCCACTGCCAATGATGTGAATGACCTTGTTTTGGTTTTTAGTCGCACGCCCAATATGAGACAAGGTATGTATCATATTAAGTTTTCAACACTGTGCGCAGACTCGGCTAACAGTCTTGTCATCGGTAACAATCATTCAGGAGACAATTCGCTTTGTGAATAATTTTGACGCAAACTTTGAAACTCTTCTCAAATTATGACGTCGAACTTATTAGCGCATTTAAAAAGTTATACAATCAAATCCAATTCAAGGGCCAGACAGCTGGCCCTATTTTTGCTTCTCTATAATATATAAACAAAAGAGGGCAAAAAGATGGCAAAACTCATAATGGCAATCACTTTAATTTTTACCGCGAATTTCTCAAAAGCAGACACTGGCTTAGAAAGCTGCAAAGAGAAAAAGATTTTCCTTCGTAATATTTGTAAGACACAAAAGCTGGAAAAGAACACCACTCATTTCGCAGAGTGCGCCAACGGCTTTTCTTACGAAATCTCAACTCAACAGATTGAAGTTGATTCTGACTTTGTAACCACCGACATCCAATGCAAAATGGTTGAAGTTAGAAACCAAGACGGCATTGATAGCCGCACCACTTATCTTGATAAATCGAATCAGAAAGTTGTTGTTTATCAACACGACAATGGATTAGCCAATGCCTATGTGTACGGGCATACCGGCTTCTATCATATTACACAGTTTGCCAGTGGCGACTCGATTTATAATTTTCATAGTTTTAGCAATTGATATTCTACAGACAGTAAAGTCTATAAAAGCATTTCTAGGGACAAGGTTTTCGCCACTCATACGAGTGGCTTTTTTTTTGACACCCGTCCAACAAAACCTGACAACTTTTACCCACAATCATGATATTTCCGCCAGCTCAACCCTAACGCTCTATCACGCTCGAAAATCCGCCGCATAGTGGTCCATTTATTGCCTTTATTGGAGGTATTGAAAATACAACTATAAAGGAAATTCAAATGAAATACTTAATCTTACCTCTCTCATTGATCTTCTCATTTTCAGTTCTGGCTGACGTCGAGGACTATACAACGGAAGATTGTGACTACAATCCCGCTTACTCACAATTTATTGATTTGCAACCGGGTGATGAGATTAGCTTTCTAACAAACAATGAAACTGTCTATGCCCCTAGCGGCCGCACAGTCATGATCGGAGGCGAGAGCCGTTTAGACGGTGGAACCCCCTACCGCTCGGCCGACCCAGAAAATACAGAGCTTGATTCCTCTTTGGTTTTACGCAATCGGTCCTCCCAGCTTCTCAAGATGACGGCTGATCGAACTCAAACTTTGACAGTCGTAGGCCCTGCCAATAGTTCTGATGGGTCTCCTATTCTTGTTCAATCGGCAAATGGTTATAGCTTTACATTAGGATGTGTCACCCATGGCGCCGCCACCGACGACGACTTTGATTGCAATGTAGAATCTCTTTTAAGCCGCTTTGATAATGTCAGAGTCTCAAGGAACTCACGACAGCTGACCCGTGATGATATTCCAGAGATGAGAAACTGCAGTTATGAACACATGGTGATTCAAGAAGCCAGCTTACAAACAACCGAAGGTTCGAGAAGCGCTTTATAGGAAGTAGAAACATCTGTTTTTCAGTAACATCATTTCACTATCCGACAGATTACGAAACAACAGAGAATAAATTTAAAAATAGAAGGATAATCAATGATTCGAAAAATAATATCTCAAAGAACCGCTATCATTGTGGCCCTTGTTCAATTGATAGCAATGAGTTCAAGCGCTAACTTAGGAGTCGAAACTTATGAAACTCAGTCATGTGCAACAACGCTAGAATACCGCCAATTCAATAGTTTACAACCCGGTGATGAAATCAGCTTTATGGCCACTCACAATGTATTGCTTGCTCCCCTTGGTTCTTTCATAGAAACTGATAAATCCCGAATTCCTTATTGGGGTACACCAGTGCGGACAGTAAACCCAAGCAATCGACCTTTTACATCCACAATCATGTTTCATAATCATAGTAATAACAGACTCCTGCGTATGCGAGCTGGAGAAATTTACACAGTCACAATTACTGAACAACCGGAGACTGTTCGAAGCGAATTTGGTCCGCAAGTAGAAACCCAAAATGGGAACTTCCTCACTATGACCTGTCTATCCAGCTCTACAGGCGAGATACAGTTGAACGACGATTCAGATTGCACTGTTTTAAGTTTGATCAATCACTACGAAGGTGTAACAGTTCGACGCGATGGACGTACACTCACTGCAGATCAAGCCCCTGAGGAGCTTTCTTGCCGCACCGAAGTTCTTGAGGTTGAAGAGGCTTCATTGGAAACCAATATCAATCAACCCAATGTTTTTTAGTCATAGTAGAAACAGAGACCACGATTCAACTTTAAAAGCCTCCAATCAAGGAACACCCTGCTTGCTCATTGAGTGATTCTATATTCCCACTGGGTGCCAGACGGTTTTCGATTCCGTGAAGCTCACGATGGGCTCTAGGTCGCAATTTGCAAAGGTCCAAGGCACCACTCGCTTCATATTTTCAATCGCCATCTCTTTGAGCTCGCCTAGGCGCTGGCTGTCGTTACCTGTGTAAAGCAGCGAGTGGATCTCCATGTGTTGCCCCAAAAAGCTGTAAAGCTCATCGACGTGCCCCGAAAGCAAGTTGATGACGCCAGCTGGAAGGTCAGAGGTTTTGAAAATCTCTCCAAACTCAGACAATAAAGCGGCTCCGGGCTGATCAAAAACCACCACCACCGAATTTCCGGCACAAACAACGGCAGCAATCGTGCTGAAGAAATGCGCCAAGCTAAAATCACGATCGTACAACAGTCCGACCACACCCACCGCATCGGGAGTTGTAAAGTTATGAAAAGGACCTGCCACTGGATTCACGGAAGCCATGACTTGCGAGTACTTGTCGGCAAATCCCGCGTAGTACACCAAACTGTCAATAGCTTCTTGAACTTCCTGATCGGCCTTGTCGTCGCTGAACCCCATCAGGGTTTTCAGTCCAGCTGTCAGCTCGTGACGTTTGCCTTCTGCCATCTCGGCCATTCGGTACAAAATCTGGGCGCGATTGTAAGCCGTGCGACTAGCCCAACCCGGTTGGGCCGCCTTAGCCGCTTCAACAGCGTTTCGTAGATCCTTACGTGAGGCCTGGCAAACATGGGTGAAGACCTGAGACCCGCCGTGCACTTTCACTGGGAAACTGCGCCCGGATTCGGTGCGTGGAAACTCACCTTTGATAAAAAGTTTTGTTGTTTTCGCAATATGAGAACTGGCTTGATTGATTCCTGACATCAGTTCACCTCCACATAAGGGTAAAGACCATGGCGGCCGCCTTCGCGCCCCCAACCACTTTCGAAGTAACCTCCAAAAGGGGAACTGGGATCAAATTTATTGTAAGTATTGGCCCAAATCACACCGGCTTTTAAACCGAGCGCTGTCTTCTGAATTTTTGACGCCTTCTCGGACCACACGCCGGCCGCTAACCCATAAGGAGTGTCATTGGCTTTGGCGATGGCTTCGGCAGGCGTTCTAAAAGTTGAAACTGTTAACACCGGCCCGAAAACCTCTTTTCGGAAAATGGTAGCACTTGAGGCCACATCGTTAAAAAAGCAGGGTTTGTGATAAAAACCTTGGCCTGGGAGCTCTGTGGCTGCCGCCTCATAAAAATCCCAGCCTTCGTCTTTGGCATCTCTCACAAAGCCTTTGATCTTTTCTAATTCGCGATGGGAATTGATGGCGCCAATGTCGGTATTTTTATCCAATGGATTCCCGACTCTTATTTTCGACATTCGATCTTTTAATTTTTCAATCACGACGGCTGCTATGGACTCTTCCACCAAAAGGCGAGATCCGGCACAGCAAACGTGGCCTTGATTAAAAAAGATCCCATTAACGACACCTTCAACCGCTTGATCAATAGCCGCATCTTCATAAATGATATGGGCGGATTTTCCACCCAATTCCAGGGTTAATTTCTTATTGGATTTGGCCGTCGCTTTGGCAATCATTTTACCAACAGCGGTTGAACCGGTGAACGCCACTTTGTTCACATCAGTATGGTTCACCAGATGCGATCCAGTGGCTCCGGCCCCAGTGACAATATTAACCACACCCTCTGGCAAACCAGATTCTTGAATCACCTCGGCTAATAGCAAAGCCGACAGTGAGGTGGTCTCCGCTGGTTTTAAGACCACCGTATTCCCCGTCGCTAGAGCGGGAGCGATTTTCCACGCCGCCATCAACAAAGGGAAATTCCAAGGAATGATTTGTGCGGCCACTCCCAGGGGTTTTAGTTTTTTTCCTGGAAATGCAAAATCCAGTTTATCGGCCCAACCGGCATTGTAAAAAAAGTGAGCGGCCACCAAAGGGATGTCGTTATCGCGGCTTTCTTTGATCGGCTTACCATTGTCCAAGGTTTCAAGGACAGCGAACTCGCGGGCTCTCTCTTGAAGTAAGCGAGCGATACGAAAAATGTAACGTCCCCGCTCTTGCCCAGACATTTTCGACCAAACATTTTGGTAAGCGTTGCGAGCCGCTTTTACGGCCGCGTCCACATCTTTTGCAGAGGCCTCAGCCACGTTGGCCAAAATCTCTCCGGTGCTAGGATTCAACGTCGGAAAAAACTGTCCTTCGGCGGGGTCAACAAATCGCCCATTGATAAACAGCTGGTTTTTTTCTTTGATGTTGACCACATCGGTAGACTCTAAACTTTCATCATAATCGAACTGAAAATATTTTTTGGGTCCTGGCCCCTTTTTGGCTTTGGCCTCTTTCCCTTTTCCGGGTTTATTTTTTTTCTTCTTCTTCTTTGCGTCTTTATTCTTGCTTAACATAAACAGTCCTTAATCGATGGAGAAGATTTTGTCGTAGTAGTAACGACCTGTTATTTGTTTATAGATTTGCTTCAGAACGTCGTTCAGTAAGCTACTGGCACCAAATCGAAACATATCAGGAGTCAACCACTCAGGCCCCAACACTTCATTGACCATGCACAAGTACTGGATGGCTTGTTTGGCGTTGCG
>CAZPOV010000040.1:0-5795 GCA_964588335.1 uncultured Pseudobdellovibrionaceae bacterium
GTATAAAGACTCTGTCTCCACTGGAAATCACTGGCGGCCTGCGACGGTCGGTGCGTCGAGTGTCGAATGGTCAGCTGCAAGTGAGTCACAACAAAGCCGAGTTTAAGGCTGTTTACACCGCTGAAAATTTGCAATGGTCTAGCTCATGTTGTCATCCAGTGTCAGGAACACTTTCTGTTGCTTATACTGGAAGTCGAGAAGGGGCAGCATCGGTAACTTTTGGAAGTTGCGGGACAGCGACCTTGGATAAAGACGGGGAAACTCATGATATTCAATTTAGCTATTGCGAATAATGTCTGTGGAGACTGGGAATTTTCCTCAAGTCTCCGGGATCGGGTTTCCAAACTTTTTGCCGATAGTTTGATTGTTTTGCATAAAAGTTTGACTCCCTTAGCTCTGAAACAACTGACCGACGATCAATGTATAAAACGCATGGCCGTCGGTGAAGAAGAGCCTTTTCAGGTGCTTTTTGAACGTTACGGAGATCTGGTCTTTGGGTATTGCGTGAAACTTTTAAAAGATCGCGAGAGAGCCGAAGATGCCAGTCAGGATGTTTGGGTTAAAGTTATAAGGAATGCAAAAAAATACAAAAGCCAAGGCAAGTTTCGCGCCTGGCTTTTACAGATTGCTCGCAACACCTGTTTTTCTTTGTTTCGCGATATTAAGAAAAATCGTGCCGAAGATGTGGACGATCATGAAGTCGAAGATGTGACCCAAGAAAGCATCTTGGACTTGATGAGCGCCGAAGAGAATAGAGAGCGTGTAAAGAAATGTATTGAAGCTCTGCCCGACAACCAAAGAATGGCTTTGGTGGTTTGGATGACAGAGGACAAGTCCTATGAAGAGATTGCGGAGCAGATGGAAACATCGGTGTCAGCTGTAAAATCCCTTTTGTTTCGAGGACGCCAAAGTTTAAAGGATATGTTGGGTGAAGCCCATGGATAGAAGAGACTGGGAAGACATTGTAAAAGAGCCAATGAGCGAAAGCTTAAAAGCTCGAACTATGGCTCGTGCCCGTCAAGAACTCGATGAGATACGCGGCCAGCAGAGTCGCTTTCATTGGGCTTGGCTGCTACCAATACTACCGGCCTTAGGCGCTTTGGCTTTGTTTGTGCGCCAGCGGCAACACGATCAAGCCGACGATCTGAGTTTGGTGGCCTCCGAAGAAGAGTACCTAGAAACTTGGACTCAGCTCTCTGATGAGGAGCTGGTGGGACTGGATCATGAAATGATACGCGACTTGCAACTGTTAGAAGATTTGGATGTATTGGAGGAGTGGGATGGCACAACAACGGAAGCTTGATCAAGAAGAAACAACCAATGTCGATCCTGAAATGCTGAAGAACCTGGATCTCCTTATGAATATGGATGTTATTGAAAATGAAGCCGACTGGGACAGTATTGAAAACTTAGAACAAGACGACGAATTTAGTGGTGAGGAGTTTAGCGATGAAGCGTAGAAAGTTTTTGCAAACCTCTGGCTTGGTGATGACAGTCGGCTTGATACAGTCTTTAGGTGCGCCTCAAGCCTTTGCGCAAAACCAAGAACAGCTCGAGAAATGGAACAAACTCAGCGACAAACAAAAATCGATCATTAAAAAGCGCTGGGAGAAACTGCAAGCGATGACGCCCGAGCAGCGTCAACGCTTGAAAAAAGCCTTTCAAAGATTTCGTGAGATGCCCCCCGAACGTCGACAAAAACTGCGTAAGAATTTGCAGCGCTGGCGCAAGATGTCTCCCGATAAAAGGCGTCGGATGCGTGAGCGCCGTCGCCGCTTCCGCAATATGAGCACTGAGCAAAAACAGCAACTGAGAGAGCGATATAAAAAATGGCAAAGATTGAATCCGACCCAGCGTCAGCGGCTAAGGCGGCGTCTGCGTCAACAAAGCCAATAGCTGTTGTTGGTTTATTGGTTTGTATTTTTTTATTGGCGCCCCCTTGTTGGGCGTTCAAGCTACCGTCCAGTGTCGGCGTCTCTCAGAGCTTCGACAATGATGAGAATCGCTATCTGGCCCTGGATTTTAACTTCGGCACTCCGGTGGGTGCGATGCTTTCAGCTGGTGCCTCGTTTTCAAAACTCAAGTTTGACGAGGAGAACGAAGGTCGTAATAATTCTTACTATGTGGGGATTCAGAGCAATCCGCTGAGAGATTGGGTCTTCGGAGGGCAGTTTGCCTATTTGCAAGTGTCCGATCAAATGCGAATTTTTAATCCTTCGGTGACCGTTCAGCGCTACTTTTACCGAATCAACTTTAAGTTAGAAGTCGGCTATCGAATCATCGAAACCGAAATCACGCCGGGACTGCAGTTTTTTCTTCGTTCCGATGATGACTTGGTCGAGGATGAAAATTTTTGGTGGAATCTATCGACAAACCTAGAGCCCATTGAAAATTTTGTGGTGGGATTGAGTTATCGCCAGTACCAGTACTCCAGTCGTTTCCAATTTTTCACCACAGCCGCGGCACAGCCACTGGGATACACTTTAGACACAATCAACTTTGGCGCCAGCTTCGCTGATTATATTTACTCGATTCATGGTACCTTTTATAGGCGGCGTTGGGACTTTTCGTTGGATTACACCTTTGTAAAGAACGAATTCGAGGAGGCCTCAACCTACACATGGACACCGTCGGTGGGCTTTCGCCTGAACGATCAATGGTTTTTCAACACAAGTATCGGCTTCAGTCGCGGCGTCGCCGAAGACGCCGACAGCCGAACCGGCGGCTTCATAAGCCTAGGCACAACCTTCAGCTTTTAAATCAATACAAGTTTAGACATTACCCATGTTAGAAGGTTTATATAGAGTTAAACATCAATATGGAACCGCGAACCGAACAGTATCGGTCATCCAAAACCTTTTACAAGGTGTAATGAGCAATGCGCGAGCCGAACCATTAAGCGAAAAAGCAAGACGAACAGTTATAAACAAATAAAAATAACAATTACGAATCACGATGTTGAAAAACAAAACCAAGAGTCGCCGTCTCCTGGCCTCAAGTCTTGACAGACTCTCCCTCAACAAGACTCCGGCAAGCGTGACGCGTTTTCACCCGCAGGGTGAAATGCCGGCGAGGGCAGGAGCCCGTGCTTGTCGAGGGAGAGTCTGTAAAGGCTTGTTGCCCAGAAGCTCGCTCTTGCCTAGGCTGAGTCAACAAAGGCTTGAGGCCAAGAACCAAAGATTTAAGGGACGGTGGCTGTGATGGTGTCGACGGCCGCTCCACCGTCACTTTGATTTATAATAGTGATGGTGGCCGTGTCTCCACTGGTCCCACCATTGGTGCGAAACTGTAAGGACTCGCCAGAGATAAAAAAAGGTGTGGTCGAAGCACCATTGCCAAGGGAGCTCCAGCTGTCGTTGCTTCCGCGCCATTCGATGACAGGGGAACCCAAGGTATGGGTGACGGAGATTTGGAGTCGAATACCGACATTGATGCCAGTGATTGTTTCTTCAGAAGAAGTGCCAGTAAAATCAGCCCAGTCGAGAGTTCCTGGAAGGGTTGAATCGGGAGGCGATATGCCGTAGCAAGCCGGATCATTTCCCGCGCCAGGAGTGCCTGAAATAGAGCCGCCTTCGACCTGAACGAAAGCACCAGTCGCACAGGTTATGGCACCGTTGTTGATAAGTTGATCTGACACGATCATTCCTGAGCCCGAGCTTAAATGGAATGTTCCAGAGTTCACGTTAAGATCCGAGTTTGAGCCAAAGGCTGTTAGGACTCCATTGAGAGTGACAGTACCTCCACTGCCGGGGTCGATGCGATAAAAAACCAAATTACCAGAGACTCCTTGGTCGGCCCCTTGAGCGATATTGATTGTTGAGCCTGAAGTATCAAAGATATATGCGATATTGCCTAAGTCCTGATCGGCGCAGGCGTGACCCGGGTTCTGTTGAGCACATTCACGATAGAGATCTCCACGAACAGTAATTGATGATTGGGTGTTGCCGCCGTCAAAACGACCGTCGATGATACGAAGGTCATTTTCAATAATAAGATCGACACCACTATCGAGGTCGATCCCTACACTAGTATTGCCATAGGTGCTTCCTGCGGCACAGTCCATGGTGAGGTTGTACAATGTGATGTCATCGGTGAATCTGAGACAATTGCGACTGTCTGAGTAGTAGGTATGGGAATTGGCAATAATTGTCGAGTTGTTGTGGGTGAATGTTCCTGTGCCATTGAGGTCAATTCCTCGGTCCACACTGCGCCAAGCATGTTGGGTTTGTCGAAAGAGATATAAATCAGAGGAGGCTGGGGCCGAAAAATTTCCATTGTCGACAACAATACCGGGTATGGAAAAATCACCGGTGCTCGACGTTGTGACTCCATTTGCATTATTGACGACAAACGCAACCCACGAGTCAGCTCCGGCATCGTAGCTGTAGGTTTGAGCACTCGTTCCCAAGAACTGTAATTGCGTGATGCCACCAGGGCCTGGGCCATCGATATTGCGAATAGTGTCAGAGCATTTATCGTAGGTGGGGGCATCACAATGAAAGTAAACATCACTGCCATAAAATTCAATGGTTCCGTATTGTCCCCATCCATCGCGAAAATGCAGCTCGTTAGCCACCGATATTGTTCCCACTGTTCCTCTTATCTCCATATAATGACCAGAGACTTCACCGTCAGAAAGAGTGGTGCTAGAATCAATATCGAATTCAAGATTGTACAACGCCCAAGTTTGGTCAAGTTCGATCTCAAGGTTTTCACGATAGGCTGAATTGTTTCCGGTGGGATCAAAAATAACTGTTCCATTGTTGTGATTAAAGGTGACTCCACTACGAACCCAGGAATCTTCTGACTTACCCCATTGGGCATTGTACCCGATTCTTAAAGTCCCACTGGTCGCGGTGAAAGTTCCAGCGGTGAGTTGCAGAACATCCATAGTGATGTCTCCGGAGCCGCCCACAAAAGTTCCCCCTTCCATAACGATTCCGTAGCTGTTGTAGCGACTGTCATCGCCAAAATTCAAAGTCACCGCACCATTTTGAGTGACGGTACCGGCATAGTCGGCTTTCATTTGTAAATCATCAATATCAATATTGGTGTTGATCGTGGCATTACAGCCTCCTCCGAAGCTGTTGCAGTAACTATCGAAAATGGCCGAGTCAAGATTGGTCGGTGCATTCATACCGACCCAGTTGGCGCCAGTGGACCAGCTTGTGTCGGGAAAGGCATTGCCGCTCCAAGTGTGATTGGCAGGAACGATAAAGATATCGGTGGTGGTCTGGCTACTTCCGGCTTGGTTGCTGGCCGTGATTGTGTATGTCGTGCCCGCAATATCATATTCTGTGGGTGTGCCAGTGATCTGTCCATTGGATGTATCGAAAGTCAGACCGGCCGGGAGGGCGGGATTAATACTGAAGGTCAAAGTGGTCTTGGCATCGTAATTGGTCATCGAAGGGGTGATCGTGCTAATGGAATACCATTTATTGAAATAGTAGTTCGCAGCGTACGAAAGCCCCTCCGGCTTTTTGATTTCCATCACCGATACCGGGACAAACTGGCTGTGAACCCACGGATGAACTAATAAAATGAAAACAACGGCCAATATCCTCATACGTCCTTCGATGGCTTCTCGATTGGATTTAATCGGTTGAAATCACAAGAAAGTTTAAAAAAATGCCTCATTATGACCCATCAAAAACAAGAGCTTTTCCTAAGCCTCTGGAAAGAGTTTTGGAGATAAAAGATCGATCGAGAAGAGCGTTTCAGTCTCTATTTAAAACGCACTGGAAGTGGAATGTTGCAGATGCTGGCTCGGCCGGAGCGATAGTGGAACCAGGATT
>CAZPOV010000041.1:0-4996 GCA_964588335.1 uncultured Pseudobdellovibrionaceae bacterium
AAACTGATGTGGCCCTTAGGCGCCCCTTCTGCCTGTCACCGATATTAACGGTTGGCTTCCTAAAAGTGGGAGCCTCATATAGACCACTGGAAGAGTTTCCAACAACGACATCACAGGCCTTCATCATGCTCCAATAACGTTTCTGCCCCAACGATGTAAAGGAATAAGCCTTTGGAACTTCATGACAAAATTCATTGATTTTTCTATCAATGATTGAATACGCATTATCTGCGTTTGCACCAGTAAAAAAGAAACTACTATCTTTCTCAAACACTCTAAGGGCGGAGAGCAACTCATCAATTTGATTCTCCACAACCTCTCGTGAATTGCCTTTCGCAAGTGTTTCAGGATGAAAAGTAATCAAAAAATTTCTTTCGGAAAACTTTAGAGCCAGCTCCGATTCAAGCTGATCTTTATCCAAAAAGTCCATCTTCATTATCAGATCGATAGCCGGGCTACCGAAATTATAGACAAATTCTGGATTTTCTCCCAATTGAATAACTCGCCGATGGGCCGAGCTGTTCGAAACAAAATGGAGATGGGAACACTTGGTTATGCTATGCCGAATAGCTTCATCAAAGGCTCCTTCAGTTACATCTCCACCACACAGATGAGCAACGGGAACTTTGAAAAAAAGGGCGGCTTGTACGACCGCGAAGATTTCAAACCGATCGCCTAAGACAACTAGCAAATCCGGCTTTTTTTGGTTAAACACATCAGCCCACCCCTGTAGCGCGACACCAACCGAGCGGGTATTGGCCCCTTCGCTATCTACACCACTCAAACATTTAACTTTCGCAGTAACTGGAATACCTAGTTTTTCGACTGTATTTATCGTCATTCCAAAACGCTCCGATAGATGCATTCCGGTCGCCCAAATCTCCACCAAAAACTTATCACTTGAATCCAACTCTTTCATTACAGACTGAAGCAATCCAAAGTCAGCACGAGAACCAGTAACGAAGGCGACTCTACTGACTTTCATATCCACTCACCCAAGCTTACACTACTCGGAAGACAAACGATCCGGCTCGCTAGCTCAATTGCATTATTCAAATTCATACGAGGACAATCTCGATACATCGGCAAAGTGTGCATTAGGTCCCAAACGGGACGAACACAGAAACCCGCTTCATTTAATTGATCCATACAGCCAGAAAGATCAACACCTTTGTTTTCCGGGAGGAGGAGCGCTGGCAACCAATAGTTACTATCGGATTTTTCCGGCGCCACTATCATCCTCACTCCGTCAATAGCTGAAAAAGCTGTCTCATATCTTTTTTGAATCTTTTTCTTTACCTTCAGAAAAAAAGGAAGCTGCTCAAGCTGTGCACACCCTAAAGCGGCATTAATATTAGGCATTCTGTAATTATAACCAACTTCATCATGATAGTACCGCCAAGGATGCTGCTGCTTTGCCGTCGTTGTCAGATGCTTGGCAAAGTCCCCTAACTCAAAATTGTTCGTAATAATGGCACCTCCACCACCTGTGGTTACGATCTTGTTTCCATTAAAGCTCAAAGCGCTAATTCGCCCCCAATGACCAGCATGATGGCCATCCATAAAACTACCTAGTGCTTCGGCTGCATCCTCAACCAGAGGAATTGAATATTCATCCAGTAATTTAGTAAGCTTAAGAATCTGAGGACTAATATGTCCAAATGTATGCATAACGACAAATGCAGAGATTTTTCTATTAGTCTTTTTATTAAAAGCGGCACCATTTCGCACATCGAGATTTGACTCGAAATAAATTTTAAGTTTTGTAACGTCGACGCCCAAATCATCGAGGCTGGAGTCTACAAAATGAGGGGTTGCATTTAAATATTTGGCAGCATTGGCGGTAGCTACAAAAGTCATGGCCGGCATCATGACTTCATCTCCAGGCTTGACACCAACTAGCTTGTAGCACATTGATAGGGCGCTCGTTCCATTCACAACAGGAACCGCTTTCGATAATCCTGTATACTCTGAAAGTTGACTTGAGAAGCGATCAACAAATTTGCCAACTGATGATACAAAATTCGTATCCACACACTCTTTTAGGTAACTAAGCTCATTACCTTGCAGGCATGGCTCTACAAGAGGATTTCTTTGATCGGGCAAGACCTCTCTCAAAACACTTTCAATTTCGTTCAACGTATTCATATCACTTTACATTTTTGAATCTAAATTTTTGTTTAATTCTGTATGACGAAGATCGGGAACTGCTTGCGAAATTTTATGGACCAAATCAGATTTCGTGAGGTCAATGGAGCTCCCATCAGTAAGAACTGACATAAGCTCCTCGAACGAGGTCTTCTCCCTTTCGCTCCTGAGCCTCTTCACTACTTCAATATTTTTTAATTCAGAATATTCCACGTTACAGTCGTGCTCCCCTTTGAACTCCTCAAGTTTTTTTTCACCTGTGGTATTACTCAACGAAAAGAAGCACGGCCATTTTTTTTGAGGAATCAATTCATCAATTCGATCCCTAGCTTCTGCATCGGAATAACACTCAACCGGAGTGTACCCCTTAAACTCGAGAAATCGAATCGCAATGTCAGAGAAACTCACTTCCGGAAGGTTCCCGTTTTGCCTTGGAAGAAATACCTCCGCATCTTTCCCTGTAAACGCAGCTAAAATAGAAAGCTCTGCGGCCTCTTGATGTGATATAAAATAACGTTTTATATCAGAAGGGGCCGCTAGTGGTTGGTTCTTTTCGAACCGTTTGATAAAACCAGAAGGCAGAGAGCCATCGGAGAAAGCCACGTTTGCAAAGCGTGCTGAAGATACTGAAACTGATTCTTCAACACCGTACAACAGCGCCTGTTCCATTAAATTTTTACTAGCACCCATAAGATTAGATGGTCTCACCGCTTTATCCGAAGATACTGAAAAAAAACGCTGGCAACTCTTAGGTCGAGTTTTCATCAATTGATATAAAGAAACCACATTGACTCTCAGCATCCGATTCAGACAAAAAACATCTTTTTCAGATCGCACGTGCTTCATGGCGGAAAAGTTCAGAATGAAATCAAATTTTTCTCCTCGAAAATATTGATCAAACTCAGGCTCTCCCATTCCAAGTGGAAGTGCCTCAATTTCTGTTTCTGAATTTAGCTTTTTGGAGGACCGTAGTGTACGCACGACCTCAACCAGATTATTTTCACTGATGTCAAATAGAGATATCTTAGCAAGCGGAAAGTGAGTTAAAAGTTTGACCACTTCTGAGCCTATCGAACCGGCCGCCCCAATCACAGCAACTCTAGATTTCTTCAGGCACTGGGTAAGCTCTTGCTTTCGCGAGTTCATTTCGCCCTCAAAAAGCGAGCATTGCCTCCCTGTCGCCAGTGATTCAATTTTATCCAAATAGAGGGGCTGCGGAGTCATTTCCATAGGTCCTTCACTTACTAATAAATCTCTAAAATTACTAGACTTTTAAGGCAACAATACTCAAAGACACCGTTTAAGGTGTGATGCGTTATTTTTTAAGGTTTACATTATTCTCAGTGGCGACTCTGATCGCGTGAGCCTTTTTCCTATAATCAACAGTTTCTTTACGGCGCTCTTGTAGATAATCAATGAATAAATTCATTGCTTCTAGCTCAGAAGTCAGCTCATCCCTTAACTTGCTTTTGCGCTTTGAACTTCCATGTTTACGGGCTCCCACAACTGCAAAATGGTACCTCTCCTCTAGGCTTTTCGACCTTTCAGCTTTCAAAAGATTGATACAGTATTCCAGTGCACTTTTTTTCTTTTTGACCAAACATTTCTCTATATCAGATCCAAAGTCTGCATTGGCAACCAATGAAGAAAATACAATAGCTAAACCTAAAATTGAGGTAAATTTCATCAATTTCTCCTTTTTCCTGAGAAATACCACCCCCTTTTGGGGTTGAAAACCACTTTTTAAACTGTATGCTCGGTCCCGCTCACCAAATTGCTAATGCAGCGCAAGAACTACCCCCCCTTCATTCAACGATCTTTCAATCTTTCAATCTTTCAAAATTTAGATTGACGTTGTAACCTCGAATTATGAAGAAGCGAAAAACTTTTATAATTGCGGAAGCCGGCGTTAACCATGACGGTAATGTGGAAAGGGCCATTGAACTCGCTGAACTCGCGAGCAAGGCAGGCGCAGATAGCGTGAAATTTCAAACATTCAAAGCGGACAAACTAGTAACCAAAACTGCTGAGATGGCAAATTATCAATTTCAAAATCTCGGAGAAAAAAAATCTCAGCATTCTATGCTAAAAAATCTGGAATTAAGTGAAGCAGAACAAATGCAAGTTTTTGATCATTGCTCTAAACTAGGGATCCAATTTTTATCAAGTCCGTTCGATATCGATAGTGCCCGATGGCTCTTAGATAAGGTTGGTTTGCAAACTATAAAAATTGGATCTGGAGAGATTACGAATGCCCCAATGCTTTTAGAGATTGCTAGACGGCGCCCCCAACACGTCATTCTGTCTACCGGAATGTGCACTCTCTCCGATATTGAAAATGCGCTAGCAATTTTAGCATTTGGATTTCTTGACAATAGAAACACGCCCTTATGTTTCGACAATATTGTTGAAGCCTATAACTCTCCTGAAGCACACAATGTTTTGAAAGATAAAGTTTCCATTCTTCATTGCACAACCGAATACCCAGCGCCCTTTGGTGACACTCATCTTTTAGTAATTCAATCATTGAAACAGGCATTTGATTTAAACGTAGGTTTTTCCGATCATACTCCAGGAATTGCAGTTCCAATCGCCGCCATCTCGCTGGGAGCTTCCATCATTGAAAAACATTTTACGACTGATAAAAATCTAGTTGGCCCGGATCATAAAGCCTCTTTATCACCATCTGAACTCATTGAAATGATTAAGGGAATAAGAGAGGTCGAACTAGCTCTTGGCTCCATTTTCAAAACTCCTAGCCAGGCAGAAATACAGAATAAAAAAATTGCGCGAAAAAGCTTAGTGGCGATAAAACCTATAGCCGAAGGGGAACACTTTACTTCAGAAA
>CAZPOV010000042.1:0-4506 GCA_964588335.1 uncultured Pseudobdellovibrionaceae bacterium
GGCCCTTTTAATTCTCACTCCTGAGGACAAGACCTCTTCTTTTTTTTGCTCAGGCTTCAGCTTTAAACCATAGACTACAACTTCATAACCCGATTTCTGCAAGCTCTCAGCTTCACGCAATACCCGAGCATCAGAAGACACTGAATTAAGAACGATAGACGCAATTTTCTTGTTACCTAGCACGAGTCAACTTCTCTATGAAAATACAGTTTTAAAAATTATTTTTATATCACTAAACAGACTTCTCTCCCGAAGATACTCTAAATTAACTTTTAACTTATCAGGCATGATTTCCTCTACATACTTTTTTTCAGGATCTGAGGCCTGCTCTAAGATTTCGCTTTCATTATAGTACTTAATAGAAGCCGGATCGGTAATTCCCGGTTTTACATTTAAAACTCTTCTTTGTTCATCGTTGTAAATATCAACGTATCGGCTTACCTCCGGCCTAGGACCCACAAAACTCATTTCCCCAAGGAGCACGTTGATTAGCTGCGGAAGCTCATCGATTTTATACTTTCTTAAATGACGCCCCACTGGGAAAATTCTCTGATCTCCACCAACCGTAATTTTCGGGCCTTCGTTTCGCGTGACCATAGTACGAAACTTCCATATTTTAAAAATCTTTCCAAATTGCCCAACTCTCTCTTGTCTAAAAAAAATTGGCAATCCATCATCAAAAAAAATTATGACAGCAACAACTAAAAAAAGTGGCCACATAAAAAGGAGTCCGATAAAAGAGAAAAACAAGTCAAACAATCGCTTTGCCATTTAACTCTCGTCGACTGCCTTCAAAACGGATTGAATAATATAGGATTGTTGATCCCGGGACAAAGCTGGATAGAGTGGTAACGTCACACAGTTTTCTCCAATGCGAGTGGCCTGGGGAAAGTCCTCTGGCGTCCAGCCATATTTATTTTTATAATAAGTGAAAAAATGCAGTGGCAGGTAATGAACCGAGGTTCCTATATTGGCCTCTTTCATTTTCTCTATAAAAGCGTCGCGACTCAGGCCTGTCTTTTCTGGGTTGATAACCACCGGAAAGATGTGGAAGGACGAATGCTCATCACTTAACGGCATTTGCAGCCCCTTAACGTCTTTAAAGGCCTCCCGGTATTTTTGGGCGCGCTCTTTTCGGGCTTGGTAGAGCTCCTGCATGCGGCCGAGTTGAACCAGCCCTAGAGAGGCCTGCATATCGGTCATATTGTATTTAAAGCCCGGCTCGGCGACGTCATAGCGCCAGGAGCCCCCTTTTTCAAAACGCTTCCAGGCGTCGCGGTCCATGCCATGAAGACTTAAAGACCGGCAGTGAGAGATCAGGTTCTCAGGCCCAGTGAGCATACCACCCTCACCTGTGGTGATGTTCTTGTTGGCGTAAAAGCTAAAAGCACAGAGATTGGTACCACTGCCAACAAAAGTTCCATCTTGGTAGGTGTTCGGCAGGCAGTGGGCGCAGTCCTCAAGGACCGAGAGGTTGTTGTCTTTAGCAATTTGATTGATCGAATCCATATCGGCCATCTGCCCCGCAAAATGAACAGGTAGGATCACTTTTGTTTTCGATGTGATTTTCTCTTTAACAGTTTTCGGATCGAGGAGAAATGTCTTGGGATCGATGTCAGCAAGGACCGTGGTGGCCCCCAGGTGCTCGATCACATTGGCTGTGGCACAGAAAGTTAAAGGTGTTGTTATCACTTCATCCCCTGGTCCCACACCAAAAGCTTTTAAGCCAAGATGAAGACCCGCCGTGCATGAGTTAAGAGCCAAGGCCGATGAGGCTCCTGTCACCTTACAAAATTCTTCTTCAAACTTCTTGGTCTTGGGTCCCGTCGTCAGCCAGAGGCTTTTTAAGGTTTCTACCACCTTTTGGCATTCTCGGTCAGTGATACTGGGTCGGTTAAATGGGATGAAATCAATGCTCATTGGATTTTCCTAAAATGTGGTTGTAGACTTTTTCCATTAACTTCAGATTATCCGCCCAACGGTAATGGGTGACAACTCTATGACGCCCCATCTGCCCCATCTTTCTGCGCAAATCTCTACTTTGAACCAACTGAATAATTCTTTCGCTAAGAGCTTCAGGGGTGTTCTCGTCAACGACAAAGCCGGTTTCGCCGTGCACCACAACCTCAGGGAGGCCTCCATAGCTACTGACAATCACAGGAAGCTCCACGGAGCTGGCCTCAATAATGGCCACACCGAAGCTTTCACTCTCTTCCCGACTCATGGCTACGTAAACATCCATTTTATTTAATTCTTTAGGGATTTCTGAGTGAGCGACAAAGCCTTTGAATTCTGTGATATCTCCGATGTCGAAGCTTTCCGCCATCTCTTGCAAAATTTCTTTTTGGGGACCTTTTCCACAAATCGTCAATCGCATTTTTCTAGCGACTTCGGGGTCGGTTTCAAATAACTCTTCACGCGCCAAGGCAAAGCCCTGGATTAAGGTGTCAATACCATATTTGGCCATTAGGGTTTTGATAGTACCAATATTGATGGTGTCTAATTCTCGATCATAATTTAGGTTTTTGAAAGATTCGATATCCACCCCGAACGGTGTCACTGTCATCTTGTCCTTCGCCGACTTATAAACACTGGCTGTCTTCTTTGCCATAATCCAGCTCGTGGAACAGATCCAGCTAGCAGTTTTTAAGTTGTAATAAATTAGAAGCTTATTAATCTGGGAGAGGTAAGGAAAATTAAAAATGTCAGTTCCCCAAACTGAAAGCATCCTAGGCTGAAACCCGGAAAGGGTTCCTAAAGTTCCATAGCCACTTACAAAATGAACATGCAGAAGATCAGGTTTATACTGAGCTAACAATTTTTTAAATTGAAAAATATTTAGAAAGTAACCGGTCGGAGCTTTCCAAGGTAATTTAATATATTGAACTGAGGTATGCAGAGGGTCTCCCCCGTCATGCATGGAAACTAATATGACTTCATGACCAAGTTCAGCCAGTCCGTTAACCCATTTGACCGTATGAATTGACGAGCGAGCCGACAGAAGCATAACTTTCTTTTTTTCTTTCGGAGTGACTTCGGATAAATCAGGCAGTTTCAAATCGAGGGTCTTCCAGTTCTGCGAAGACACCAATCCCACTCTTTCCAGAGCTTCGGTGATATCGTTGTGGGTTAGTCCAAAAAGACGTGGGAAAGCAAAAACGATTCCGACCACTAAAAGGTTGTAAATCAATCCACCTATCAAGAGTTGGACGAAGGTACTCTTGAAAGGAAGATAAGCTAAAGAAAGAGACGATAGATAAGAGAGCAATAGAAAAAGACCAATCACTGATATTTGGCTCAGCCAATACGGCCATGGTCTCACCTTTAAAATTTTACAAATAAAATAGAATTGTGTGACAACCAATGCGCCGTAGACCAACACAATCTTAATGGACAATCCGACGGCTCCCATCTCCAGCCCCCCCAAGGTCTTTGGAGAGATAAGGATGTAAGAAAGCACCATGCCACCAAGAAAAAATACAAAGCCCAGGTTTCGGTAGAGAATGTTCTGACCGGTGGCAAAGTAGATCGACCCCAGAATTCGACCAAATGTAAAAAAAATGGGAAAGGCCGACATGATCACGATCACTAGCAACGAACTATCAAAACTGTCCCCAGCAAACACATCAATGACGTTGCCGGCGTGGAAGAAGGTGAAGCATGAGAAAAAGGCTGCGAAACTAAACAGCAACGGAATGTAGCGGTCAAAAAGATAGCGCAGCTGCGCAAAGTCCTTGCGCCCGTGAGCGATGGAAAACTCTCGTTCGATCAGTGAGGCGACACTTGAGACAAAAAGAGCACTGATCGCACTGATCTGAAACCCAAGACTAAAATACCCCTGCTCCTGAGCTCCTGAGCTGTACTGGAGGAGCCATCGATCGATGATCGAGGTGAAGGCTTCAAGCGAAATATAAAGTAACAGCGGAAAAGTATAAATATAGTACTCTTTAAAATAAGAGCGGATAGCTGGAAATTTTAAGGCTTTAAAGTCTTTATAAAAAGGGAACTTTTGTTTTCGAATAAGAACAAAGGCAAAACCAACCACTAGCATCAGAAGGGTTGAAATATAGTAAATGAAAAAAGATCTTAAGGTGATGTAATCGAAATAATAAAAAGCTAAAAGTAAAACAATGGCCAATAGCTTTTGAAAGATACGCACTTTCTCAGCCACCACCGTGTACCCATAGGCATCACAAAGCTTATGGAGAATACCATGGTACCAGACCAAAAGGCCCCAGGCGGCCGCTAAATATATATTCTCGGAATTCTGATCCGGCCAAAGCCAGTCTTCCACACCCGTCCAATGAGACACTTGGATAGCTCCGAACAACAAGGCCGAAACCACCGCTGTATAATAGAGATAGGAAACCACCAGGCCTTTTTCATCAGGTCGTTGCGAGGCTTTAACCAAAGCGCCCACCGAAGACCTTCCATCAAGAATTTCCACCAGTTGACTGAAAAAGTGAGACAGGAAGTTAAAGTTTCCGTAGGCCGCCGGCCCCAAAA
>CAZPOV010000043.1:0-766 GCA_964588335.1 uncultured Pseudobdellovibrionaceae bacterium
CCCAGCCAGCATCCCGATACCCCTCAGGCGTGATTCTGATCACTTGAATTGACTTTTCTTTGAAGTCCAAAGCAGAAAGAAACAATATCGCCTTAGATTGCTCACTCATATACTTTTTCTACCAAAAATAGTTGCGAGTATAATCCTAATATCCAAAAATAGACTTTGCTTTTTTATATACTCTCGGTTCAACTTTATTTTGTCTGGCAATATTTCATTAATATATGTTTCTTCTGGATTAATGCTTTCCTGCAAAATTTCGTTCTCATTTGAATATTTTAAAGAAGCTAAATCAGTGATCCCCGGACGAACACAAAAGACCTCTCTATCCTCATTGCTATATAATTTAGTATACATTTCCACCTCAGGACGCGGCCCTACAAAGCTCATATCTCCTACAAGAACATTAAAAAGCTGTGGCAGCTCATCAAGTTTATACTTCCGCAGAAATCTTCCCTCGCTAGTGATTCGGCTATCGCCTGAGGCCGTAATTTTAGGCCCTTGCGTAGATACATCCATTGTTCTAAACTTCAAAATCGTAAAAATTTTTCGGTCCTTACCGACTCGTTTTTGGCGAAAAAAAATTGGATATCCACTTTTAAAAAGTATTATACCGCAAACAAACAGCAACAGTGGAGTCAACAAAACAAGACCGAAAATTGAGAAAAAAATGTCAAAAATTCTTTTTGTCAAAATTATGCACCCTCTATTATTCTCTTCACACTTTTGATAATGTAGGATTGCGAAGTCTTACTTAAAGATGGAT
>CAZPOV010000043.1:776-4438 GCA_964588335.1 uncultured Pseudobdellovibrionaceae bacterium
AAAGGAAGAGTTACACAATTTCTTCCAACGTAGGTGGCATTTGGAAAGTCTTCCGGCTCCCATCTATATTTTTTCGAAAAATAAGAGAAATAATGGAGGGGTATGTAGTGAACCGAAGTACCTATATTCGCTTCCTTCATGTCTTCAATAAAAAGATCTCTGCCAACTCTTGCCTTCCTAGGATCAATAATAACAGGAAAGATGTGATAAGATGATTGCTCATTTGTAACTGGCATTTGTAGACAATAAGTATCTTTAAAATTTTCTTGATACGTTAGTGCTCGTTCCTTTCGAGCTTCAAAGAGCTCTTGGATACGACTCAGTTGTATTAAGCCTAAAGAAGCTTGCATATCAGTCATGTTGTATTTAAAGCCCGGCTCACCAACATCGTACCGCCAAGATCCACCCTTTTCAAAGCGCTTCCAAGCGTCGCGGTCCATGCCGTGAAGACTGAGTGAGCGACAGTGAGAGATTAACTCCTCTGGCCCCGTCAGCATTCCGCCTTCGCCCGTCGTTATATTTTTGTTAGCGTAAAAGCTAAAAGCACACAGGTTATCGCCACTTCCCACAAAGGTTCCATCTTGGTAGGTGTTTGGAAGGCAATGGGCGCAGTCTTCTAGAACTGACAGGTTGTTGTCTTTGGCGATTTGATTGATAGAGTCCATATCGGCCATTTGGCCAGCGAAGTGGACCGGTAGAATCACTTTGGTTTTGCTGGTTATTTTTTTATCGACCTCTTTGGGATCTAGCAAAAATGTTTTTGGATCGATATCAGCTAAGACCGTCGTGGCCCCCAGATGCTCGATCACATTGGCCGTGGCACAAAATGTTAAAGGGGTTGTAATGACCTCGTCCCCCGGGCCCACGCCTAAGGCCTTTAAGCCCAGATGGAGACCAGCGGTGCATGAGTTTAAAGCCAGGGCCGACGTGGCGCCGGTTACTTTGCAAAACTCCTCCTCAAACTTTTTTGTTTTAGGCCCTGTTGTTAGCCAAAGGCTTTTTAAGGTCTCGACCACCTCTTGGCATTCTTGGTCGGTGATACTGGGGCGATTGAATGGGATAAACTCAGTGCTCATGGGATGTTCCTAATATGTGGTCGTAGACTTTTTCCATTAACTTCAGATTATCGGCCCAACGGTAATGGGTGACAACTCTATGACGCCCCATCTGCCCCATCTTTTTGCGTAAATCTTTGCTTTTCACCAACTGGATGATTCTTTCGCTAAGAGCCTCTGGGGTGTTTTCGTCGACCACAAAGCCGGTTTCGCCATGCACCACGACCTCAGGAAGGCCCCCGTAGCTGCTGACAATCACAGGCAGCTCCACAGAGCTGGCTTCTATAATCGCCACCCCGAAGCTTTCACTCTCTTCACGGCTCATGGCCACGTAGACGTCCATTTTATTGAGCTCCGTGGGAATTTCGGAGTGAGCGACAAAGCCTTTAAATTCAGTAATGTCACCAATATCAAAGCTTTCGGCCATCTCTTGCAGAATCTCTTTTTGAGGGCCTTTTCCACAGATCGTCAGACGCATTTTGCGGGCTATTTCAGGATCCGTTTCAAACAGCTCCTCGCGGGCTAGGGCGAAACCTTGAATTAAGGTGTCGATACCGTACTTCGCCATCAGTGTCTTGATGGTTCCTATGTTTATAATATCGGAGTCTCGTTCGTAATTCAGGTTTTTGAAGGATTCGATATTCACACCAAAGGGAGTCACTGTCATTTTGTCTTTGGCTAGCTTGTAAACACTGGCCGTTTTCTTGGCCATAATCCAACTGGTTGAGCAAATCCACGTGGCGGTTTTAAGATTGTAGTAGATCAGAAGTTTATTGATTTGGGAAAGATACGGAAAATTAAAAATGTCTGTTCCCCAAACCGACAGCATTCTCGGTTGAAAACCAGAAAGGGTTCCCAGAGTTCCGTAACCACTGACAAAGTGAACGTGTAATAAATCCGGATTATGTTGGGCTAACAGTTTTTTTAATTGAAACACATTGAAAAAGTACCCAAGGGGGGCTTTCCATGGAAGCGGGATGTACTGGACTGATGGATGAAGTGGGTCTCCCCCATCGTGCATTGAGACTAATATCACCTCATGCCCCAGCTCAGCAAGGCCGTTGACCCATTTCACAGTGTGAATGGAAGACCTTGCCGACAGAAGCATGACTTTCTTTTTTTCTCTGGGAACCACTTCTGACAAATCCGGCAGTTTTAAATCCAAGGTCTTCCAATTTTGCGAAGAGACTAACCCCACTCTCTCCAATGCTTCGGTGATATCGTTGTGGGTTAAACCAAAAAGGCGTGGGAAGGCAAAAACGATTCCGACCACTAAAAGATTATAGATTACCCCACCAATTAAAAGTTGGACGAATGTGCTCTTAAAAGGAAGGTAAGCTAAAGAAAGCGAGGAGAGATAGGAGAGTAATAGAAACAGGACGATCACCGAGATTTGACTTAGCCAATACGGCCAGGGTCTAACTTTTAGGATTTTACAAATAAAATAAAATTGAGTTACGACCAGCGCACCATAAACCATCACAATTTTAATCGATAGGCCAACAGCCCCCATCTCTAGTCCTCCGAGGGTCTTAGGAGAAATCAAAATGTAGGATAGAACCATCCCGCCAAGGAAGAACACAAAGCCCAAGTTGCGATAAAGAATATTTTGACCAGTGGCAAAGTAGATCGATCCTAAAATACGCCCAAAGGTGAAAAAGATGGGAAAGGCCGACATGATCACGATCACCAAAAGGGAGCTATCAAAGCTGTCTCCTGCGAAGACATCGATCACGTTTCCGGCGTGGAAGAAGGTGAAGCAGGAAAAAAAGGCTGCGAAACTAAACAGCAACGGAATATAGCGATCGAAAAGATAGCGCAGTTGTGCAAAGTCTTTGCGCCCGTGGGCGATAGAAAACTCTCGTTCAATAAGTGATGCGACACTGGACACAAACAGGGCGCTGATCGCACTGATCTGAAACCCTAGGCTAAAATACCCCTGCTCTTGCGCTCCAGAGCTGTACTGAAGGAGCCATCGGTCGATGATCGAAGTGAAGGCCTCAAGCGAGATGTAAAGTAAAAGTGGGAAGGTATATATGTAGTACTCTTTAAAATAAGAGCGGATGGCTGGAAGTTTTAAAGCCTTAAAGTCTTTATAGAAGGGGAATTTCTGCTTTCGGATCAAAACAAAAGCAAACCCCACGACCAGCATCAACAGGGTTGAAATGTAGTAAATGAAAAAGGATCTTAAAGTGATGTAATCAAAGTAGTAGAAGCCCAAAAGTAAAACAATGGCCAGCAGCTTTTGGAAGATACGCACCTTTTCAGCTACTACGGTGTACCCGTATGCATCACACAGCTTATGAAGGATCCCGTGGTACCAGACCAGCAGTCCCCATGCGGCGGCTAAATAGATATTTTCTGAATTCTGATCCGGCCACAGCCAGTCCTCCACCCCGGTCCAGTGGGACAATTGGATGGCGCCAAACAACATAGCCGAAACCACCACGGTATAATAGAGGTAAGAAACTACCAGGCCCTTTTCATTTGGACGTTGCGACGCCTTAACCAAGGCACCCACCGATGATCTTCCATCCAGGATTTCCACCAACTGACTGAAAAAGTGAGACAGGAAGTTAAAGTTTCCGTAGGCCGCCGGCCCCAAAA
>CAZPOV010000044.1:0-4185 GCA_964588335.1 uncultured Pseudobdellovibrionaceae bacterium
TTACTGAATGTAACTGTGATCCAATTCAGGAAGTTTCTTTTTCAACTCTGTTTCGGCTGTTTGAAAATAATCCTGATCATCCATGCGTTTTGTGATCGCTAGAATTCTTAGCGACATAAAAACACCCTTGGCCCAAGAATCAAATCCAGTTTGCGGGAAACGACTGCTGATAAAGTTCTGGATGTTTCTGTTCAACTGACTTTTCGCGGCCGGCGTCAGACTGCTGTTGTTCGCGGTCATCAACTGAGCCACCAAATCAAGATGCTCTGCATATCTTTGGTCCTCAATTGTGATTTCACTGAGTTTCTTACCATTTCGAAGATCGATTTCATTATAGTAGTTGCTAAAGTAAGGCGCCCAACCGGGAGGAATGCTGGCTAGAAAGTCATCAAGAGCTTGGGTGAAGGCTTCTGGTGAAAGAGTCAAAATCTTCAAGTTAAACAGATCAATACAAGAACGACCGTCAAACTCACAGCCCTCTTCCATATTGCTTTCAGCATCCTGAAACTGACCCACACCGGCTTTGCTGACACCCATCAGATGAAGGTTGTGAGCATAGTGCCAGTCCTCTTGCACAGGAACACCGTTACGATTGGCCCAGTCCAAATGAACCTGGTGGGCTCTTTCAAATTCGGCTACGGCATCTTTCCAACGTCCCACTTCAGGAAGAACGTGACCCAGCATGTGAATGGCGTGACCATTGAAGTCTCCGTACTCCGCCACCTTTTCAGCGTAAGGGATGGCTTGTGCCGACTGGCCTGCCCCTTCCAACATATGAGTGATATAGTGATTGGCCCCAATGTGATAGGGTTGTGCTTCTAAAACATCGAGATAGACTTGAATTCCTCCTTGGCGAGCCGTCCATGAACCAAAAGTTAAAACCTCTGAATTGGTGGGACCTGCGGACACGAGGTCCCGGAAGGCTTGGTTTACACTTTTCACTCCAGGCTGATTGATCACATTGCTTGCTGAAGCGATAGCTAAAGCAAAATCATACCAAGCCTTTTCAAGTGTGTTCGAAGTGGTCACGCTATTCATGTCCTGAACAAGGGCTTGGATAAAGGGAGCGGCGTCATTGGGGCTTAAATTCAAGTAACTAAATATTTGGCCAGCGGCTGCATAAAGAGAGTCTTTCTCGATTTCTTGGGCCATCTTGAACGATCGAAGCGCATCCACCCAATGAAAAACATGGAGAAAAGCCATTCCTTGATTCAAGTAGGCGGCATAAGTTTTTGTGTCGGCTTCGGGGGCCACCCAAACAATGGTGTTATCTTCAATTTCCAAGGCGATGGTTTGATTGGTCAGTCCCACTGACGCATTACCAATATACTGGACGCCGAAAAGTTCAGTCTCGCCTGAAAGCTGAGGGCTCGCGTCCGGCCCGTGCGCGCCATCATGGGCCAACAGTGACGAAGAAACCAAAAGACAAGAAAGGAAAATCAAAAGTTTCATAAAAACCATCCTTAAGAGAGATTATGGGTTTGAAAAACGCCACTCTAGCCACCGAAAAGCGTAACATCTAGGAGTTTTTACAAAACGGTTTGATGACCTCATGCATTCTAAAAATAGGATCTCTGAAATCCAAGATTTGGACTCTCCAGAGGACCGCAATGACCTGAGGGAGACTGATTCGTTGCGTCTTGAAGGGTTAGTTTCGGCATTAAATCCAACCTATTAACACCCGCTGGCTTCTAAAATACTGGACCTGGCGGCCTCTTGTCTTCTCAAATTCTTAATGCCGAAGGGAGGGAGACTAAAAAACCATCACCACCAGCGCCTTAAGGTCGCCATTAAAAAAAGAAACTTCTCCAGCTAAATTGAAATTGACCAAATTAGAAATATAGGGAAATAAAAAAGAATGATAATTCCTTGGGTACAAATTCAGTGGATCTCTGAAGAAAAAGGTTATGGCCTGTTTGCTACTCGCAATATTCCCAAAGGCACTTTAACCTTTGTGCAAGATGGCCTAGATATCGTTATCCCTCAGGACAGTTTAGATTCTATTAACCCCATGCTCCGCGTGTATGTCGAGAAATACTCCTACGAGGACTTTTTGGGAAACCGTATTGTGTCTTGGGATCTGGGCAAGTACATGAATCATGATGACGATGCCAACACCCTTTCCACCGGCTACGGCTTTGAAATTGCTGTCAGAGATATTAAAAAAGGTGAAGAAGTCACCGACGATTACCGCATTTTTAGCACTCATCACAACACCGAAAACTGGCACGTTCAAACCAGTCAAAACCAATTGATTCTAGAATTACCGGAAGACTTAGAAAAACAGTGGGACAAAAAGGCTCTGGATGCGCTCTTTGCTATCAACAAGGTCGAACAACCTCTGAAAGATTTTGTAGAGCCGGATGTGTGGATGACGGCCGAAAAAGTCTCAAAAGAGCAAGAACAGTACCTCCCAGTCAGAAACGCCTTCCCCCTCCGCTACACCGTCCACATGGAAAACCTGCAATCCGAATAAAATATCCTGCAATAATATTTATAAGTGCCCCTTACAGGACATACACCAAACCACGGCCTGTCTTCCATTAAGATGAGGCCGAATATTGCTTTAGTAAATAAAAGAGTCTGAAGAAACTTTGCCACACTTGACTGGAATAGGGTTCCGAAGCGAAACCTGATTTTGTGAAGTCCAAAACAAAAGGTTCTTAGCTCTAATTTGTCCACTCCTTAGACAGGTAAAATTTATGCTCTTTTCTTAGTGGACATAGCCCCATAATATAGTCGTCTTATGCGGATCGGATGGGTTGTTTCAATTGTATTTGTGCTTCTTAGTGCCAATGGGGCCTGGGGTGAGATTTCCTACCGTGAATATCGAGCCATTAAACGTATTGGCGATCGCATTCTTAGCCAGTACCCTCCTTCGGAATATCTCTATGTCGGACTTGGCGCCAGCCCGACCGGATTGATTGCATACCTTGAACTGGTGCAAGGGTCGCGGGCCGTAGCTCAGGTTCCCCTCTCTCGAGGAATGGCTTTACAAAGAGCCTACAGTCTGGATTCTCGTCGAGCCCATATCATCGACCAAGTTTTGGACGAACATTTCCGTCGCTTTCTTCCAGACAGTCTCTTGGGTGGGAAGAAATTACTGCTCATTGATTTTAGCATTATGGGAATCACTCTCCCCTTTGCTGGAGAGCGCCTGCAAGAGGCGATGCAAAGAAGAGGCAACAGTGTTGAAATTCAGATGTTGTCTCTTTACCGCAACCCCGAAGTTGTTGAGAAATTGAACCACCGAGGAATCGATAGTTACCGTTTATCTGCTTACGCCCACGATCTGTTTATGAGTCAAAGGTTTGATCGCTATCGACTTTATGAAAAATTTGATGCTTCTAATTTGGATTCACTTCGCTCTTATCGCTCCCCAGAGCGACAAGCTGCCGAAATCCGCTTTTCCGATTTCATAGAGTCGCAACGCAAAGGACACTTCGCTCCCGCTCATTATTCGTTCCTACTCCGAGAATTACAGACCTGGATGGAACGAGACTTTTCCAGCCGCCACTTCTACTTCGCTCCCCGGTTTCAACCTATAAGTAATCGATGCTCCGAAGTCTTCGTTTATTAAGTAAACCAGAAAAGTTTTTCCTCCTCTTAAGCGCCCCCCACTCGGGGTGGCTTGTTTTCAATCTATAGTTCACACATTTCTTAGGTGGTTCTTGATTTAATTCGTAGAACACGCTATCTATCCCTGTGACAAAAATCGAAAGAACGATCCTAAAATTTATAAAATGGGCCTATGTGCTTTTTTTTGTTTCCGTTGGTGTTTTTATGTACCTTCTGGTTACAGTCGCCGCTGAAAACCCATGCTCTGCCGGTGAAGAGTGTATGAAAGAACTTCGTTCACATACGGATTCCAAGCAGTCGTTATAGGTCTGAGGTAAAGCTAGGCTGAATTATCTCACAATCGGCTCTACATTCTTTTTTTAATAAGGAATTGTCCAGTCCGGCTTCTGGACATTGGAAGCTCGTGATTCTATTCTCGGCTTTGACGTTTGGAATCCGCTTTGCACTAAATCCTAAAATTGGAATTCAAAGGGGTTCATATGAAAAATGTTAGGACACTTGATCTTGCGGTGGAGTTTTTTGAGAGGACGGAGGGGTTGGATTTGAAAGGGAATTTGAGGGATCAGCTGCAAAGGGCGGCTTCTTCAATTTCTTTGAATTTGAGTG
>CAZPOV010000045.1:0-4080 GCA_964588335.1 uncultured Pseudobdellovibrionaceae bacterium
CGAAGGGGATGGGTTTGTTCCGCTGATATTTTTTCGATTTTCAAATGAGGTCCTCCGTTCATAATCAGTATAAAAGGTATCAATTTTTTCTTAATTCTCTAATGGTAGCAATGGGTGCTGTTTCCAAATAACAATTCATTTTCCTACTCGGAACTCATAGGTGTTCAATCACTAAAGAATCAATGAGACATGTGCCATGGACTATAATTTCCAATCTCTTTTTAAGGAATTAATCTTTGCCAATGAATGGCCATTGATTGACAATAAACTGTCTCAGACTGATAAATAGAATCAAGCGAACAACGGTTTACGCCGATTGACCCTATAGAAAATGAAGAACATCGCCTTACTTTTCATTATTGTATTTTTCCATTATTCAGCTCAGGCTTTAATTCCCATTGCTTTTTTCCAGAAACATTCAAATGTTGATAAAACGCCCGATGCTATTGACTGGGCTGACTTTGTCGAAAATTCAAGCACCCAAACTTTAACAGGTTTCAACGGACCCATAACTTTGCGACTGGCAACAACAACGCTGACCGGTTCTCCGCAAGTGCAGTACTCGATCAATGGTGGAGGCTGGGTGACAGTGACCGATTTACTTCCAGCTGACGTTGTTTTCTCTGCGGGTGACACTCTGGCTTTTGCAGTCGGCGGCATCAGCGGGGATCTGGCGCAACTTTCGGTGACCAATCTTTCTGACGGTGGCGCCAGCATTGACACAGTTGAAGGCCGCGGTGGCGCTCCTTTTATTTCTACCTGGCAGACCACTACTCCATCCGAGTCGATCACTTTGCCTCTGCTCGCTGGATTTTCGTACAACTTCACAGTTGACTGGGGAGACGGCAGCCCTGTTGACACCGTGACCTCGGACACCGACCCGGATCGTGTTCACACTTACGCGACAGCTGGTACATACACAGTGACGATGACGGGCCTTATGGAGACTTTCTCGTTTCAGGGCGCTGGAGACAAAGACAAGATTCTTTCAATCCCAGAGCTAGGAGACATGGGATGGATTAGCTTTGTGGATTCTTTTTGGGCTTGTACCAATTTGGGTGTGGTCAATGGGGGTGATACCAGTAATGTTTTAAGTATGGCCGCCATGTTCGCCCAGACACCAAATGCGGAGCCCGATGGCTCAACATGGGATACAAGCCAAGTCACCGACATGTATGCCATGTTTTATCAAGCGGCAAAAGCCAACCCGGATACTAGTGGCTGGAACACTTCGGAAGTGACGGACATGGGGGGTATGTTTTACCAAGTCACGGTTGCTCAACCCGATACCAGTGGCTGGAATACCGCCAAGGTCACAAACTTACTTGCAATGTTTAGGGAATCTCCGTCAATCAATCCGAACACGAGTGGATGGAACACCAGTGCGGTCACCAACATGGATCATGTGTTCAATCAGGCACCTTCTGCAAACCCCGATGTCAGTGGCTGGGACACATCGAACGTGACTACGATGTTGCAAATGTTTTATCAGGCCGACAGTGCGGTGATCGACGTCAGTGGTTGGAATACAGGTAATGTCACCAATATGTACGCCATGTTTTTTCGCGCCAACTTGATGAATCCCGATGTCAGTAGCTGGGATGTTTCGAAAGTGACTAACATGCAGTACATGTTTGACGGTGTACCCAATGCCACCCCCGATATCACCAGCTGGGTGGTGGCTCCTGGATTAACATCAATGCGAGCCACATGGCGTAATACCACCCAAGCCAATCTCGATTTCAGCAATATTGACCTTACCAATATCACCGATTTTGGAGTCACTTTTATTGGTGGCACATCCACCACTCCACTGAACTATGCCAATTTTCTGATTCGCTTAGAGTCAATGAATTCTAGCGCTACAGGAAATATCAGTGCAGGCTCCATTCAATACGATTCCTCAGCCGCGACGGCCCGTGCCGCACTTGTCACCCGTGGCTGGACGATTTCTGATGGTGGGCAACTATAAACCATTGTTAAATGGGCCCACCCCTCTTATATTAAAGACATGTCTAGAAAAATTATTTGGATTGTGATTGTTTTAGTTGCAGCGTTGGGACTTTACTACGCCACTTCGACAGCGCCTAAAAAATTATCTGAAACTCCAGACTCCTCAACCAACAATAACGAGTCTCTTTCAAAAGAAGAGCGCGCGAAGCGCCCCGGACGGTTCCGTACCATGGATCGTCCTCGCCCCGAAGAGCAACCTGCACCCGTCGACATTCCTGACGATCCAAAATAAAAGGAAACTCCATCTTTTATTTGAAAATCGGCCAATTAAATATTGTGTGTGGAATCAAACATTAAAAGTGCGGTCTCGATTCACTTTAAATTAACGGTGATACCTAAAAACAGTGAAGCGATATAAATTAGTCACTCCTGAAAAATATTCACTAAGTTTTAACAAAGATTTTAAGCGACGGACTTTTTCCGTATACTCCGTGTCTATGAAAAAAATCATATCTATTCTTTTGTTCTTTATTTTATTAGACACTTCCCGTGCCGATGTTCCAACCGATCCCTGTGAGCGAGCACTCCAATTGGCCTGCTCGAATGAATTGTTAGAAGGGCCAACGGGCCAGTCTTCAGGCGGAACCTCGGGCCCGGTTGCCTATGAGAGTATCAAGCGCAGTTTTGCAACATCCATTCGGCAATCTCTTGATGAAATTTCACAATCCATTCGTTGGAAAACTTTTTTAGAGACTTTTGAACAAGTGACTCGTTTCAACCAGCACCTGACTTTTCAAGATGTCGAGGCTACGAATTTAGCTATTGAGGCCTGTTCCACTGATAACACGAGTGAGAGTTGCAGAAAGGCTGTTGTAGAGGTTTTTGTATCTGAGGTTCTTTTTAGTGCATTTGCGACCACCGATCTCATGTTTCAGTCTCAAACTCTAAGGATTAAAAGAAAAGGCGAAATAATGTCGGTATCTTTTAAATCTCTAACGAGACCAATTACTGAAGAAGAAATGAGTAAAATACCAATTGGTACGATAATAAACACACAAATTACAATCGATCTGTGGAGAAATGACGAATCGGGACTCAAAGTAGCTTACTTAGAGGCAATGAACCAAAGCTTGCCGCTAATGACTCCCCCTATCGCTTCGCTAAATCGATTGCAAAATGAAATTGTGCCGGAAGTTCAAACTCTACTAATGGCTTTTCTTGAAGAAGGTCAACAAACCAGCCTCATTCAACGTTTAACTAGAACTGTTGATAACATTGTTTATACTCCCCCTACTTTAATATCAAGTTTTGAAACTAGCGCCGAAGGTCTACAAGATTTACCTCTTAATTTTGTCACTCCTCTCGTACCCAACGCGGTTTACAAAGCCTTCGATAATGAGTTTGAAGTTTATCCTGGTTTTATAACTGCTAATACAAGTGTTTTTGGACAATTTTTTATTGTGGCCCATGAAATGGGTCATGCCGTCGACCCATGTCTTATTGAATATTTTTTAGCGGATGAAGGATATTGGAACCAGACCGTTCTTGATGAAGCCTTGCGCGCTCTTGCCAGTGTTGGCTTGACCAAAAACGAACTCTTCTTCCTAAACATGCAAAATCAAATAAAATGCACCTCAGGAAGTGAACTCGGAGAAACCACAGCTGACGTGATCGCAGCTGAATTATTGGGACGATTTTTAAATCAAAACTGGAGGCATTTGGATACTGAAGATCGTATCAAAGCTGTGGCCCAGTCTTTTCGCCCCTTTCGCTGCGACTTGGAAAAGCCCCCCGAGAGCTTTGACCCTCATCTTAACGTTCGCGATCGGTACCAAGAAATTATACTAAAGAATGAGGAAATCCGTTCTTTTTTGCAATGCCAATAAAGAAAATGGATCATCGCCTCTTCACTTTCTTAATTCAGTGAATGCCTTTCTATCTTCTCTCTAAAAATTTGGTAGAAATGCAGAGCATGGGATGACTCTGAAACTGGTCCGATGAATTCAGTAGACTATTCTGTTCAAGTGGAAAAGAGAGATCCTCCAATAATCATCGGAGGATCATTGCTTAAATTACTGAATGTAACTGTGATCCAATTCAGGAAGTTTCTTTTTCAACTCTGTTTCG
>CAZPOV010000046.1:0-3036 GCA_964588335.1 uncultured Pseudobdellovibrionaceae bacterium
CCACCAATTTTAACGGAGCCTTTTTCGCCGAGGATGGTGAGTGAACCTTCTAAGTTTTTCGGGTAGGTGAGCATGGTGACATTGATCGACCCCATGCCGCCATTAGACCATTTTAAAGAAACAGCAGCTGTGTCTTCCATTTCAATTTTTCGAGCTAACGTACCGGTGAAGGCTTTCACTTCTTTGACCGGGCCAACCAACCAAGTGAGAAGGTCTACATAGTGGCTGGCTTGGTTCATCAAAGCACCGCCATCAAGCTCTCGCGTACCACGCCAAGGGGCTTGGTCGTAATAGTCCTGAGGGCGTGTCCAAAAAACATTCACTTGCGCGAAATAGATTTCGCCAAATCGATTGTTCTCGATGGCCTCGCGCAGTTTTTGAATGGTGGGGTTCATTCGGTTTTGTTTAACGACGTAAAGATTGACGTTGGCCTCATCACAAGCCGCGATCATTTTTTGGCCATGCTCCAAGCGGGTGCCCATGGGTTTTTCAGTTAAAACGTGAACACCCTGCTGGGCGGCAAGAATGGCGTGCTCGGGGTGAATGCCAGAGGGAGTGCATAGCGAAACGATATCAAGTTTTTCGCTAGCAAACATCTCTTCAACGGTATTGTACGGTTTGGCTCCGTATTCGTTGGCTGCGGCGTCAACGCGGTCGGATTTAGTGTCACAAACAGCGACCAATTCCACTTTATCTTCAAACTCTTTTAAGGCAACGAAATGATTTTTTGCGATTCGTCCACAGCCGACAAGGCCCCAACGAATTTTTCTGTTTGAAAAATCAGGACTCATTTTTACTCCTAAGCTTTTACGACATTAGGTTGTTTTTCTAAATAGACGCCTCGGGTGTCGACGATCAGCTGAGACTCTTTTAATAACATCTCGTAAGGGAAGTCGTCGTGGTCTGTCGCTAGTAAAATACAGTCGAATTGTTTGACGGAATCTTCTGTTAGTTCGACGCTGCTTAAGTCAAAGTGATGCTCGCGCATTTTTGGGAATTTTGGAACATATGGGTCGGAGTAACTGATTTGAGCGCCTTTTGCTTGAAGCTTTTCCATTAGCATCACAGAAGGGCTTTCACGCATATCATCAACATTCTTTTTATAGGCAATCCCAAGAACAAGAATTTTACTGTTTTTGATCGCTTTCCCACGGTCATTCATGGAGTCCGTTATCTTAGAAACGACGTAATCGGGCATGTGACTGTTCACTTCACCCGAAAGCTCAATAAAGCGGGTGGCAAGGTCGTACTCACGAGCCTTCCAAGTCAGGTAAAAAGGATCAATAGGGATGCAGTGTCCACCTAAGCCGGGTCCGGGATAGTAAGCCGTGAAACCAAAAGGCTTTGTGGCGGCGGCTCGTATCACTTCATGGATATCAATGTCCATTTTGTCGGCAACCATTTTCATTTCGTTGACCAATCCAATGTTGACGGCCCTGTGAATGTTTTCAAGCAACTTTGTCATTTCAGCGGTACGGGTTGAGCTAACTGCAGCCACTTGATCGATGATTTGTTCATAAAGAGTTTGGCCGACGTCAAGGCAGTCGCGGGTGTAGCCGCCGCAGACTTTTGGAATGGTTTGGGTTTTAAAGTCGGGGTTGCCTGGGTCTTCACGTTCGGGACTATACACAAGGAAATAATTTTCACCGACTTTAAATCCCTTTTCTTCAATGTATGGCAAAAGGACCTCATCTGTCGTACCGGGATAGGTTGTACTTTCTAAAGAAAGAACTTGCCCTTTTTTCATGTGAGGGGTGATAGCATCCATTGTTTTTTCAATAAATGAGATGTCTGGATCACGGTTTTTTGTCAAAGGAGTGGGAACGCAAATTATCAAAGCGTCAGCTTCTTTAATTCTTGAAAAATCTGTGGTTGCGTCGGCCTTTTCCGCAAAAGCTTTTTTGATTATAGAGGAATCGATGTGTTTGATGTAGGTTTGACCACTTTTTAGTTTAGTGACTTTTTCTTCATCTACATCAAAGCCTATGACTGGAAAGTTCACTTCGCGGAAGCGAAGTAGTAGGGGTAAGCCAACATATCCAAGCCCAATTATTCCTATTACTCCCTGGTGGGATCTAAACTTTTCAAGTAATTCTTTTTTCATCGGGAACTCCAATTAAGGCCCCAAACTATAGTATTTTTGGCGTTTTTCAAGAATTTGGGAACCTGTAAGAAATTTAAACTATTGAAATCCAAAGCGTAATGCGGAGAGTCATGATCCGGCCGGGTGATACCTCCCCGACCTAGTATCATACTGGAGTTTGCAAAGGCTAGCGGTTGAATTGTGGTGGGTCTTCCCGTTTCCAATAGGGTTAATACTGTAGGTGCTATTTAGCTAGCTAAGCCTGCGCGAACCTTTCATAGCACTTATTTGAATCTCAACCAGCTCTATTATGGGTGTCGGGTTACGGTGCAGAGCAAGGTGAATTGTCTCGGGAGGGGGGAGAGGATAGACCTCTTAAGTTATGAAAAAAGCTAGTTATTTTCCACCCCTGAAAAGCCTGCGTTTGCGGCATGTGGCAGTCGATGTTTTGCTCATGAGCGCCAGTCTGTGGATCAGTCTTTATTTGCGCTTGGGGGTAGGGGTGGCTCAGTACACGGACACGTTCCTTTTCTACTTGCCGATCTTTATAATTGTTCGTCTGGTCTTTTTTTATCTCCTTAATATTTATAATTTCATTTGGCGTTATGTCTCGGCCCGCGATGCGTTTCGGTTGGCCAAAGCCGTTGGTATTTCTTCTGTCTTTCTTTTGTCCATTAGCTTTTTGATCTCGGGGCGTTTTGGGTTTTTGCCGCGAACGGTTTATTTTATCGATGCTTTGTTGCTGTTGATTTTGATGATGGGGGCTCGGCTTTTGCGCAGACTCTTGTTTGAAGCGCAACAAGAATCGGGTGTTGAAAATAAGGGACGTCGGGCCATTGTTTACGGGGCGGGGGTTGTTGGTAAAAACTTGGCGACCCAGTTAAAGTCCCCCGGCAGCGGGTTTGAGCTGCTTGGCTTTCTTGATGACGACAACAAAAAACACGGACTGAACC
>CAZPOV010000047.1:0-2315 GCA_964588335.1 uncultured Pseudobdellovibrionaceae bacterium
CGAAGGGGATGGGTTTGTTCCGCTGATATTTTTTCGATTTTCAAATGAGGTCCTCTATTCATAGTCTGATTATCAATTCGTTCTTTACTATTTTTCGTTTTGGATTTTTGCAAACACCAAAGTGTCTCTGTACTTCCCGTTTTCAAACGCCTCTCGCCGTAGAGTTCCCTCTAGGGTGTAGCCGAGACGTTTCGGTACCTTTGCAGATTTCAAATTCAAAGAAGAACATCGGATTTCGATCCTATTGAATCCTGATGCAAAACAGGCTTGCTCCAACGCTTCGACCGCCGCAGACATAAGACCTTGGCCTTCATATTTTCCTAAAATCCAATAACCGATTTCACATCGATGATTTTGCCAAGAAATATTGTGAACACCTACATTGCCGACGTAATCTTCCGTTTCAGACTGAAAAATACTGTAGCCAAACTGCGAGCCGTCCTGCCAATTGTCATGGGTGCTTTTGATATAAGAAATTTCGTCTTCAACTGTTTTTATAAATGGCACCCAAGGTAAAAACTCTCCTAGCCGTTGACGGTCTGAATCGATGGACTTGAACATTAAAAGTGCGGTCTCTAAATCATGTTTCTTAAGAATGACTCTTTGTTTAACTATCTGTTCAGGTAGACTTCTTTGCTCCACAACCTCTCTCCATAAAAGACCTATATCCCACAACCATGGCAACTGGCCAAGTGCCCCTTTGGTAAATAACAATCTCCCGGTTCCCTTGAAGCGCGATGGCATTTCTGAAGAGATTTTTAGTCCATCAATTAAAGTCCAATAGAAAATTGCCCATTAATCACTTTTGAGGTATCAAGTTGCCAAATAACACGGGGGAAGAAATAATGAAAATTTCAGTACTATTGCTCTTTTTAAGTCTTTTTGCGACCAACAGCCATGCCGCTCGCAAAAAAGTTGTTATCGTTCAAATGCTTGATGGCGTAGGAATGGAACAGTTGCTGAAAATTGACCCCGGCTTTGTTGATAAATACGAAGTCAGTCGTTTAAAACCAGGCCAACCCTCTATCACATTTCCTGCTCTTGCGACTTTAGCCACCGGAGTATCGGCCGCTCAACACGGAGTGATTTCCAACACCCCCACCCCCGAAGAGATCCCTTTTGCCTCGACTCCCCAAGAGAGAGATCAATACAACGCTGATGCCAACCGTCTTCGAGTTCCACCGATCTGGCTTTTGGCTAAGAGGAAAGGCATAGAGGTTTTTATCCACCAATGGGCTATGTCAAATAACCAATGGTGTGGAGAGTCTGTGAAAGACAATCCAGACCAAACTTTTCCTGAAGCAACGGGAGTTTCTGTAAAAGAGGGAGCCGATGCTGTTTTAGAAAAACTGCGCGGCTGGGACAAGACACGGGATCTTTTAATATACTCCTACAGTCACGGCCTTGATAAAGTCGGACATGCCTTTGGCCCTTATGCCAATGAAACTATCAGTGAGTGGACGCGCTCCGCACAGGCTATCGATAGCTTTATCACTCAAGTTCGACAGTTTGCGACCCATGAAAATGTTGAAGTCACTCTCTTTCTTCTCTCTGACCATGGAATGTACGAGAACTATCTCTCAGAGGCGATAGACTTCAAACAACTCATGGTAGAAACCAATATTCCCACCACTGTGGAACTACAAAAAATGAAGCGCCAGCGCATTGTTGTCGTCGGTAATTATGAGTTAACCACCGAACAAGCCAGTGAAATCGGAAAGCATTTGCGCATCCTTCCCGAGGCTGCGCTCAGACAACACTTCCCAAACGTAAGCGCCACCTCCCCGTTCTTCGGAGTCATGGTTTCCAATAGTGAACAACAGATACTTCTGGAGAGTCCTGAGAGTCTCTGTGACTACCAAAGTCCAAACTATGCTTTCAAATGGTATGACTGCAAAATATTTGAAGGTGGCCACCATGTTTTCAATCGTAAAATTCATCAAAAACATTACGACGGGATTTACTTTCAACCCCTTGGCAAAAAATCAGAAAGTTCTCCGAGAATGCAAACAGAGGTTGTCCCAAAAATCGCCGAAATCCTTGATATCGACTTAAAACAGCAACTTGATTTCTCTTTCTGCCCTGTTGAAAAACGGGATTCAAACAATCAGTAGCTCTTTTTATTCCGGATTCATCTTCATATCATGGTTGAAGTCTGAAGCCTCCGTCACCAAAAAAGGAGTCCCGAGATCCAGGAGCTCCTTCTGCGCCAAACACAATGGTTATTAAACTAAAAACTACAAAGTTTTATCAGTAGACTTTACTGAATGTAACTGTGATCCAATTCAGGAAGTTTCTTTTTCAACTCTGTTTCG
>CAZPOV010000048.1:0-2252 GCA_964588335.1 uncultured Pseudobdellovibrionaceae bacterium
AACCCGACATTGTTTATGTCGATGATAAAAAATTACCGCCCCTTTCAATCAAAGCACTAGAGCAATTGGGACACAAGGTTGAGGAAAGCTGGGGGTCTCGAGTGAATGGTGTTCGAGTCAACGAAAAGGGCTTTTTAGAGTCAGCCTTTGACTATCGTTCTGAAGGCGGAGCCGGCGGCTACTAGAAAATAGCACTGTCACACCCTCTCCCTCTGTGTCTAAATATTGGACACTGAATATCGGACCAAAATCAAATTGTCGACTGAACTCGAACTCAAGCGCTGCAACTAACGATGGCACAGCCTTTGCTTTTTTAATTTCTTTTAAAGAGGTGCCTATGAAGTCGATACTCAGTTTATTAGTTTCAGTCAGTTTGATGACATCAACTGCCTGGGGACGAACCAACCCTTTTGCGCCCACTGAGTCTGAACAACAGCACCGGCAGGAGCAAGAACAAATGGCCAACGCCGCCATGCTGGCCAATTGTATCAATCGACTGGTTCGAGGCGGAATGTTAGCTTCAGCCGCACAGGCCATCTGTCATGATGTTCTCTCCTCCTTAGAGGAGCCCCAAGACAACGCAAGCGAACCGACAAACGTCGCTTTGACTTTGCAAAGATGTGTGGAGAGGCTGCGTGGACAGCCGGGAATTGGACGCAATTACGCTGTCTTATTCTGCCAAGGTGTCTCGGGCGCTCGCCCTGAACTAGACGACAATGAATTGACCGGCGACTATTCCGACGAAAGTGTTCTTTAGTCAAAGCTTCAACTCAACACTCGTGTGGCAATAAAAAAGCTTAAAAATTTCCACTCCACGGTTTTCTGAATAGTAAACGGGGTTGCTGCAAAGCGGCCGCATACCAAGGTCGCATAAGAATCATCGATCGTCCCGCCTGAAGGGGTGAAAAATAAACATCAATTTTTACCGGAGTGTCTGGAACTCCGGGGCGACTTAGAAACTGAACTCCCGAATACCATATTCGGCCATCCGATGAGCCTTGATGATCGAGCGATAAACGGTGAGCGTGGAGCTTGCGAGCGCCTTGAAAAAGTTCAAAAGAGATTTTCGGCTTCACCAAACCCGTCACCTCTTGGCCTGTGACCAGAAGGGAAGCCAACTGTTGAGTCGCGGTTGGATCCTGAGGCGTTTGACTCCACTCTAGAATAACTATTTTGTCTGCAGTACCGACAGTTGGAAGCTTTGCCAATGATGTCGGTAAAACACGGGTTGGACTTTGAGCCGTTGCAATAGAATAGATCTGGGGAACCTGAGAATTGAGAGATGCCAAAACGGTGGAGTAGTCAATGGGGTCCTCCAGCGCACTGACCTTCCGTACCCGAAGGGCCGAAAAAGGAGACTGCTCAAAATTAACTGCCGTTTCTAGGAAAAAGTTTCTATCGAAGCCCGCGTAATTCTGATGTTCAGTTATGTGGGATGTCACAAACCGATGGGTGGTCCCTTGGTGGTTTGCAGTGACTTCATAGATGACAGTCAACTTTATTTCGGGACCACCAGGGTCTCTTTGACCGGGCATTGTCGAAACCGGCTCCTCGACGTAATCCCTGAGCTTCACATCCATTGAAAGATCAGAAAAAGTTTGATCATTGAATTGGCCCCTTACGAACGGATTGGTCTCGGATCCTAATAGTCTTTCCGCCACCCGTCTTTTGATTAAATATAGAAGCTTTTCGCTGGGCGTGCTTTGGCCCGGTTCACGCAACCAAAGATCTAAGAACTCTTGGTCGCTGGCCATAAAAGATTTTCTAGGTTGGAATTGACCGAGCCTTGCCATATGGAATCGAAAACTCGCATCCTGCAAAACCTCTGCAAAATCATCGCTTTGAAAGCGGTGAAAATAAATCGATTTATTGGTGGGGGCGTCGAGGTTAAAATCACCCGTGCGATTGATAAATGCACGCAATCCTGATCGCCCGACATTTACCGGCACATCCAGCAAGACATCACAATCAGACTCGGGAATGGCAAACACGACGGAAGCAGGCCCGAGAGCGAAAAAAAACACCGCAGTAAAAGTCAGGATGGGCCTAAAACTCATACCAACCCTGACCTAAAAGCTCGAAATAAAAAGGAAAATGATTCCATCCGACCGGCTTACTGTGGGTCGCGCTGCGTGTCAATAGTCGGCCGCAAAGCCTTTAATTATATCCTAATGGATTGAAAGAATTTCTCTGAATCGGCTGGACTGTCTGCGCTTTAGTTTTCTAATTGAACGGTGATTTCTTTGGGCTCT
>CAZPOV010000049.1:0-1719 GCA_964588335.1 uncultured Pseudobdellovibrionaceae bacterium
AGAAAAACGAAGCCAAAAAACAGGGAACTAAAAAGCTTGAGGAGAAGGCGAAGGACTTGCTAAAAGGGGTTAAATTTTGATTACCCAAAGAATCAATTACTATGAATAAAAAAAATACATTTATTCTTGGAATTTCTGCTTTTTTCCATGATAGTGCGGCCGCCTTAATCAATAATGGCGAAATCATTGCCGCCGCTCAGGAGGAACGCTTTACCCGAGTTAAACATGATAACTCCTTTCCAAAGAATGCCGTTGAGTATTGTTTAAAACAAGCTGGAATTTCACCTCAAGAAGTTTCCTCCGTGGCCTACTATGAAAAGCCCCTTTTGAAGTTCGATCGGCTAATTTCAAGCTATTTACATGAGGCACCCCATGGCCTCCAATCATTTTTAAAGTCTGTCCCACTGTGGTTAAACAAAAAATTTTTTGTCGAGAGGGAAATCGACAGGGGGCTAGATAATCAATATGAAGGACCCATTGGCTACTGCACTCATCACCAGTCCCATGCTGCTAGTGCGTTTTTCCCTTCGCCTTTTCAAGAGGCTGCAGTCATTACGTTTGATGGAGTCGGAGAGTGGAGCTCAACAACTTGGGGGACAGGTAAGAACAACCGAATTCATCTAGAAAACGAAATTCGATTTCCCCATAGCTTGGGTCTTCTGTATAGTGCCTTCACTTATTTCACAGGTTTTAAAGTCAATTCCGGTGAATATAAACTGATGGGCCTCGCACCCTATGGCGAACCTCGGTATGTTGATGCCATCTTAGAGCACATAATTGATATTCGTGACGATGGTTCTTTTAAGTTAAACATGGAATACTTCAGTTATATTTCTGGACTAAAAATGACCTCCAAAAAATTTCAAGACCTATTTGGACGTCCACCTCGCTCACCCGAAACACCTATCACTCAGCAAGACATGGACCTTGCAGCTTCGATTCAAAAAGTAACTGAATTGGTAATGCTAAAAATTGCTAGACATGTTCGCCACAAGACAGGCCTAAAAAACCTTTGTCTTGCTGGAGGCGTGGCCTTGAATTGTGTTGGAAATGGTCGTCTACTTAGAGAGAAGGTCTTTGATAATGTTTGGATTCAACCAGCAGCCGGTGATGCTGGAGGGGCACTAGGTGCCGCCTTATTCGACTGGTATCAACATCAAGAAAACTCACGAATAGTAAAAGGCCGAGGTGACAAACAAAAAGGCTCACTCCTTGGACCTTCTTTTACTAATCATGAAATTCAGACATATTTGAAAACAGTGGGAGCTCAAGCCGAGTTCCATGGCGATGATACAATTTTTGAGGTTTTGGCAGAAAAAATTATTGAAGGCCAGGTCGTTGGTTTTTTCCAGGGGCGCATGGAGTACGGGCCTCGAGCCCTAGGAGCTCGAAGTATCATCGGAGATCCTCGTTCACCAAAAATGCAGAAACAAATGAACCTTAAAATCAAATACCGAGAATCTTTTCGACCTTTTGCACCCAGTTGCTTAGAAGAAGATGTTAGCGACTTTTTTGATCTGGATAAACCAAGCCCCTATATGCTGATTGTTGCTCCTATAAGAAAACATCGACGTTTAAAACTAAGCGACGAAGAAAAAAGGTTATTTGGTATCGAAAAGTTGAATCTCGTTCGTTCGGACCTACCTGCAATCACTCATGTCGACTTTTCAGCACGTGTACAAACTGTAAATTCCGAAAGCAATCCAAAATATTACAAAC